>NZ_JBHSDR010000006.1:0-1244487 GCF_042652045.1 Novosphingobium tardum
GTCCAGCTTTCCTTCGCGCTTCAATTCGGTGATCGCTGCACCATAGCTCGGCGCTTTGTCGGTATTGAGCGTGGCAGGCTTTTCCCAGTGCTTCAGGCCTCGCAGGGCCTTGCCCAGGAACCGCTTCGCTGCCTTGGCGCTGCGGGTCGGCGACAGGTAGAAATCGATCGTGTCGCCCCGCTTGTCGACTGCCCGGTACAGGTAGGTCCACTTGCCCCGCACCTTGACGTAGGTTTCATCCAGGCGCCAGCTCGGATCAAAGCCACGCCGCCAGAACCAGCGCAGCCGCTTCTCCATCTCCGGGGCGTAGCACTGGACCCAGCGATAGATCGTCGTATGGTCGACCGAAATGCCGCGTTCCGCCAGCATTTCCTCAAGGTCGCGATAGCTGATCGGATAGCGACAATACCAGCGCACCGCCCACAGGATCACATCACCCTGGAAATGGCGCCACTTGAAATCCGTCATCGTTCCGTCCGTCCAATCTCCGCCAAGCATGCTCAAGCTTCACGATTTTTGCAACAGAGCCCGCGTGCTTGCGAAATCAGCCGCTTCTGACATCGGAATCCACTTTTCAACCGTGCCCCCCTATCCGACAAAAGTGGGAAACTCGCTGTTGATCGGGCGCCTGGCGTCACTCACTTCGGCTATCCAGTGCCTTCACGCATACGGCTCGGTCTGAATGCCTCGCGTGATCCGCTCACTTCTGTGTGTAATCGAGCAGGCTATCTTTCCGATCCATACGATTGCGCCGTGACCATCGCGATGCACCGCCGTAAGGGCTAGTGGATGAAGCACCCAGCGATCGCTTCCATGATTGAAGGGGAACGCGAGCCGAGCCGTTCTTTCCGCACCGCCGAAGACGTTCTAAAAGTCTATCGTGCGGAGGGGCGGGCCGGACACCATGCCTGCGCCACTAGACGGATGGGCGAATTTCCCGATGCGGTGTTCGATGAAAAGCTGCGCGTGCGCGGGTTCGCGGGCCTCAGGGTGGTGGATGGATCGATTATGCCGACAATGGTCCGGTCAATAGCTACGGTCCGATTACGGCGTCTGATTGGCGAGCCGCTTTGCTGATTCTTGAGGGGAGGAACCGATAGGCGCCGTGCCAGGTCTTTCTGCGCAACCAGCCGCCGACGCTGTTCGCCGCCGGCGGCGTTCGCGCGCGGACGTCAACCAGCGCATCCACGATGCCGCGCGAAGGCTCTTTGCCGAACTTGGCTATCATGGCGCGACCACGCGCGAAATTGCGCGGGTCGCCGACGTGTCCGAAACTTTGCTGTTTCGCTACTATGGCAACAAGGCAGTCCTTTTCGATGAAGTCGTGCTGCAACCGTTCAACCGCCTGTTGCAAGACTTCCTCGCGCAGCGCCCGACCAGTACCGATCCGCGGGCTGACCAGCACTTCATCTTTACAGCGGTCTACGGCCTGATCGAGGAGAATCGCGCACTGTTTACCGCGCTGCTCTCGGCTCACGGGCCACGAAGTGAGACTAGCTCGATGCCACAGTTTGAAGGTTTGGTTTCGTTTTTCCGCGCCGGCACGGCCGAACAACTTCAGAAATATGCCGAGCGCGGCGAGTCACCGTCTTTCGATGTTGGTCTTGGCTTAAGGTTGGCGTTCGGAATGCTCGCAGCTTCAGTCTTGCTGCGCGACTGGCTCTTTCCCGAAGGTGCTCCTTCGAACGACCAGATTGTCTCGCTGCTTGAGGGCATGGTCGGACGCGCTCTCGATCCTGGTCCGGAAACGGTACTGTCTGATTGACCCAGCGACCCCCCGCATTTATGTAGTGATCACTCCATAAGAGAGGATGGGCTGAAAATGACAACCCCACTACGGATCGAGGAATTTGACGATGCCTCGTACGACCCGTTCACCTCCGACGAGGTCAACTTCGGCGACGATCTCGATCCTTATCCGCGCATTCACGCCTTGCGGGCAGGTGGGGCAGTCATCCCTGGGTCGTACCGCGAGCACATGGGGTACCCCTGCTTTTACGGTGATGGGCCGAAATTCACGGTCCTGGGAAGTCGAGAGGCCGAAGAGGTCCTTACTGATGCATCGCGTTTTTCCAACTCGGGTTACCGACCCACGCTAGGCACCACGTTTGGAATGGGCAGCATCAGTACGCTCGACAATCCCGAGCATGTTCGGTGGCGACGGATCTTTCAGAAGATATTCCTGCCCCAGTACGTGCGCACCTGGGGCACCACCATAGTCGATCCAGTGGTGGACGGGCTCATGGCTAAGTTCCTTTCCCGCGGCTCGGCAGACCTAGTGGAGGAATTTACGCAGCGGTACCCGTTCGAGGTTATCTACCACCAACTCGACCTGCCAGAGAGTGACGTCCATACATTCCAGCGCCTGGCTATCGGCCAGACCGACTATGTCCATATGGCGCAGGCGCAGGAGGCGGGCCTCAAGCTTGGTCAGTATTTCCGTGCGCTCATCGATGCGCGACGGGCCGCGCCAGGCAACGACCTGGTCAGCCTGCTCGCCACTACGGAGGTCGATGGCGAACACTTGCCGGAAATCGTCCTCGTCTCGTTCCTGCGCCAGCTCATGAACGCGGCGGGCGACACTACCTACCGTGGCACCAGTGTGCTGCTCACCGCGTTGCTGCGTAATCCAGATCAGTTCGCCGCAATCCGCGCGGATCGCGACCTTATACCCGCAGCAATCGAAGAAGCGCTACGTTGGGATGGACCTGTGCTGTCCCAGCTGCGCGTATCGATTGAGGATACAGTCCTGGGCGGAGTTCATATTCCTGCGGGGGCGTCTCTGGATGTGCTTGCCGGCGCAGCAAACCGAGACCCGGAGGTCTATAAGGATCCCGACCGTTTCGACATCTTCCGCGACCGGCGACCGCATTTTTCATTCTCGCGAGGACCGCATATCTGCGTCGGTCAGCACCTGGCGAAGGTGGAAATGACGCGCGCACTCCACGCGGTTCTCGACAAGCTGCCGGGGCTGCGGCTCGATCCCGAGCGGCCTGCCCCCGAGATCCGCGGCATGATGATGCGGGTCCCCGCCCACATTTACGTACGCTTCGACGCCTGACACTCGGAAGCTGCAGACGAGGGAGGCCGGCAATGTCCGCAGCGATTCAATCGTCGCTTGCTCGCCGGCCTGACCATGTGCCCGAGGCCCTCGTCGTCGATTTCGATTTTTACGCGCTGCCGGGATCGGACGAGGACATCCAGGCCGCCTACCGCCGGTTTCAGATGCAATGCCCGGATATCTTCTGGACGCCGCGCAACGGCGGCCATTGGGTGGCTACCCGGGCGGAGGATATACTGGTGATGCAGAAGGATCACCAGCGCTTCTCGTATCGCCATATCACACTGCCGCCGATGCCCGAGGCAACCCCCCGGCAGATCCCGCTCGAGCTCGACCCTCCCGAGCATGCACACTACCGCAGACCCCTCATGCAGGCGCTTCAACCCGGCGCGGTGGCGAAGCTCGAGCGGGGCGTGCATGACGTGGCCGTAGAGACAATCGAGCGTCTCGTTCCTCTGGGGGGATGCGAGTTCGTGCTGGATTTTGCCAAGGTCCTGCCGATCCACGTGTTTTTGCGGATGGTGAACCTGCCACTCGAGGACAAGGATTTCCTGCTGCCGATCGCAGAGGATTCGGTCCGCGGTCGCGATGCGCAAACTCGCTACAAATCGATGATGGCGATGGGTGCCTACCTGCAGAAGTGGGTGACCGAACGGCGAGAGGCACCGGGGGACGACCTTCTCACGCAGATCGTGAACGTTGAGATCGGCGGCCAGCGCATTTCACATGAGGAAGCAATTTCCTATGCGGCGCTTGTCCTTTTCGGTGGGCTCGACACGGTTGCAGGAATGCTCTCATTTTTTGCGCGCCATCTCGCAACTCATGATGCGCACCGCCGCGAGATTGTCGAACGCCTCGACGACGATGCTTTTCTCAAGCGCGCAATCGAGGAACTGATCCGCCGGCATGGCATGGCGAACACCGCTCGCGTGGTGACCCGTGATTTCGAGTACAAAGGCGTGGCATTCCGGGCCGGCGATCGATTGCTGCCTCCGAACCTGCTCGTAGGCCTGGACGACAGGGTAAACCCGGATCCTTTGACGGTCGATTTTGCACGTCAGGGAGGTGTCCATGCCGCATTCGGCAACGGGCCCCATGCCTGCCCCGGTGCGATCCTTGCTCGGCGCGAACTCCGCATCTTTTTGAAGGAATGGCTCCGTCGCATTCCCGAGTTCCGGATCAAGCCGGGGGCTCCCCCTGTCATGGCGACGGGCATGGTGAACGGCATCCTCAAGCTGGAGCTTTCGTGGTCGTGAATCCGGCGGAGGGCTTGGATCGCAGACGCGATGTCGCGCCGCGACCTGGAGCCAAGGACTGGTGATTGGCGATCGTGCGGCTAGCGTAATGCACTGCTACGTCCCGTCGATGCCGGCATGCAAGGAGAACGGCCAGCTATGGCGATTGTCAATCCGCCACTTGAAGCCGAATACGACCTGGTAATCGTCGGTTCGGGAGGTGGCTCGGTACCGGCCGCGCTTGTCGCGAAGCAGCAGGGAAAAAGCGCGGTCATCCTCGAGAAGGAGACCCGCTTTGGCGGTTCGACCAGTTTCTCGGGCGGCGTCTGGTGGATTCCCAACAACAGCCTGCTGCGCGAGGCGGGGATTGCCGACAGCTTCGATCGCTCACGCGAGTATTTCGACAGCTGCGTCACGTATGAGGGGCCCGCCGTTACCCCTCAACGGAGGGATGCGTTCCTCAAGGCGGCGCCGCGGATGCTGGACTGGCTGCGCGACAAGGGTCTCAAGGTCCGGCGACCGCGCGACGATTGGCCCGACTACTACGACAATCTGCCGGGTGGCGAACCGCACGGCCGCTCCATCATGCCCGAACCATTCAACCTGCACGATCTGGGCGAGTGGGAAAATCACCTGGCGCTCTATCCGCCGATGGCGTCCCTTCCGATGCCGGCTGAGGAGTTCCCCACGCTGTTCCTGATGAAGCGGACTTGGGCCGGCAAGCGCAAGGCGCTGCGCATGGCCTGGCTCATGCTCCGTGACAAGCTGACCGGCCGGCAAACGGTTGGCAATGGTTCGGCGATTCAGGGGCGGATGCTCCAGATCGCGCTGCGCGAGGGGCTGGACATCCAGCTGGGCAGTCCGGCGCGCGACCTGATTGTCGAGGGTGGCAGGGTCACCGGCGTGGTAATCGAGCAAGATCGTCAGCTTATAACCGTTCGTGCCCGGCAGGGAGTGCTTATCAACGTCGGCGGCTTTTCCCGCAACAAGGCATTCCGTGAGAAGGTTACAGATGGTCCGACAACCGATGAGTGGACCAGCGCAAACCCCGGCGACACGGGCGAGATGGTACAGGCGATGATGGACATCGGCGCTGCGACCGATTGCCTCGACACCGCCTGGTGGGTCGTCACTTCACGCAACACCAACGGCGAGTGGCCAGAGGGTGCGATCTGGAAGGACGGGCGCGTGTTCCCCTTCATGCACCACCTCGACCTCAGCATGCCACATTCGATGATGGTCGACCAGAATGGCCGTCGCGTCGCCGACGAGGCCGGTGCCTACATGGAAATCGGCGAGCGCATATACGAACGCAATCGGGAAACCGGAGGCAGGGCGGTACCCTGTTGGGTCATCTTCGAAAAACGCCATCGCGAGCGATATCCCTGGGGTGCGATGCCGCCCGGCAAGACGCCGCGGTCCTGGCTCGACAGTGGCTACATGAAGAAGGCCGATACGCTCGAGGATGTCGCGAAACTCTGCGGTATCGACCCGGACGGACTGGTCGCCGAGGCTCAACGTTTCAACCGATTTTGCGATGCCGGAGTCGACGAGGATTTCGGCCGGGGCAGCCGTCGCTTCGACCGGCTCCATGGCGATCCGACGGTCAAGCCGAACCCCAGCCTTGGCAAGGTTGAGCAGGGGCCGTTTTACGCCGTTGCGATCTACCCTGGCGATGTCGGCACCGCCGGCGGCGTTGTCACCGACGAGTACGCGCGCGTGCTCAGGGATGATGGATCGATAATCCCGGGCCTCTACGCCACCGGCAACTCGACAGCATCGGTCTTCGGTCGTTGCTACCCGGCGGCGGGGGCGAGTATTGGTGCGTCGTTCACGTTTGGCTTCATCGCCGCGCACCATGCAACCGGGTCGAACGAGCTGGAACGCATTTTCGCCTGAAGGGCGGCGGACTGGCTAGAGCTTGTAGATGGCCCCCCGGCCGCCGCTCTCGCTGGACGATTTGAGAGCGGCCAACCCGTGCCCTTGAGGTGTATGACCGAGATCGAGGCGGAGGTGCGATCAGGTCGCCTGGAAGGTGCTGCCCTCAACGGCCGCAAACATGGCTCGTCCGCCCTCTTCCAGCCGGATGTACTCGAGAAAGTGTCCGAGGGCCGGCGTTGTGTCGACATAGAGATAGTCGAGAGCGCCGGGCATTTCGCCCTCCATCGCAACGGCGGTGCCGTTTTCGACGTGTGCGGCCCGGATGGCTGCGAGTTCGGCCTTGCTGTCGACCAGCATGCCGAAATGGTGATGTCGAACGACGAACCCCTCCCGACCAGCAATCCACTTCGCGTAGAGCTCCACGGTATCGCCGATCGGTTCGATCAGTTCGATCATCGTCTGCTGCGCAAAGGCGAGCGAGATCCGCATGAAACCGCCCGGAGGGTCCATCCTGGTAAATGAGCCCGTGCCGAACCCTTCGCGGAACAGCGCTTCCGCCTGGGCAACGTCGTTCGTCACGTAGGCAATCTGGAAAATCCTGTCCAACAGGGGAGGGGTCATCGCGGTTGTCTCCATTGAGCGCAGGGGGTCAGTAGCCGTAGCGTCCACGGTAAGCGGCGTAGCGCTCCTTCAGCACGCCGCTGCTGCCGCCGAAGTCTTCGGGGGTGAAGCGCTGCATCGTGGTCGAGCGTCGGGGGTTGGCGGCAAGCCATTCACGCATCGCATCTTCAGCCTCCACGGACAGATCAAGGCTGAAGTGGTCATAGATGCGTTGCACGAAACCGATCTGGTCGCGGACGAAATCAGTAAACTGGACGTCGAAGACCTGACCTGGATGATCGGCCTTGACTTCGTCTGCGCGCCGCAAAGCGAGCTCCCAGAACTCCTCTTCGCGCGCGTATACACGCGCGACATCGGCGTTTTCACCGCAGAACATCCGGTGCGCGGCGCCGATCAGGTTAACGACGGATGGAATCGACTGCAGCGGATCGCGGTGCGTTTGAACCACCATCGCATCCGGGAAGACTGCCAGAACCTCGCGCAGCGAAAGCGTGTCGGTGGGGTTCTTCAGCAGCCATCGCCGGTCCGGGTCATTAGCACCGATCAACCGGAGATTGTCGGCGAAATGGCGATAGCTTGGAGTGTCATCCTGCGTTCGATACCAGCGATCATAGTTCGGGACGACGAACTGAGACGGGAACATGTTGCAACAGAAACGTTGGGCCAGCAAATTGAGAGATTCCTCAACGGTGTCCACCGCCATGCCGTGATCATCAAGGAATTCAGGAGCCTGTGCGATCATCGCATCAAGGATTGACTTCGACTGCCTGAAGTCCGGATTGTCGGCCCAGGCGCTGCGCGGCGGACGCGGCTGAGGCGCAGCGCAGAGCCAATGCTCTGCTCCCTGGAACTGCGGGTCCATCGAGAGCAGCTTGTGCAAGGCCGTGGTGCCCGAACGAACAATGCCAGTCACGATCAGGGGCCGAACCACCGGGCGCAGCATTGCGTCAGCGTGACGCTTGAAGCCGTCAATGGAGCGGAGCCGCCCAGTCAGGTGGCCGAGTATGCTTTCGCGGGTGGCAATCGCTCCTTGCGACGACAGGCCTGCGCCATCGAGTTCATCGAGCAGTCGGTCGAGACCTTCGTGAAAGTCCGGCTTGCCGAAGTCATCGAGGCCGGTTCTACGGGCTGCTTCGGCGCATAGTTCCTCGCGGCTGCCAGCAAAATGGCTGCCTTCGCCCGCGTTGGCGATCGTGCTCACCCTATGCTCCTTTCCCAAGCCTTCCAATGCGCATATTAGCCGTAATGCGGCCTGCCACCGTCCCCAAATGGCAACGCAAAAATGGGAGGGGGCCATAGACGCTGAAGCCGAGAACGGGTTGATCGCTGCCGTACATCGGGGGGTGGTCGATTCAGCCGGCTGGCAACCGTTCGCCGCTGCTCTTCGCCAGGCGATCGGAGCGATCCACGCGAATTTCACGCTGCGACGAACCGATGCGCCAATGTCTGAACTCACCTCTTTCGCTAGCGGTGGATATGAAGAGGAAATCTCTCGGTTCTATTTCGGCGGCTTTCACCGCGAGGACCCTCTACCTTACTATCGGCTCGACGCAGGGCAGGTCTATTCTCTCTCTGAGTTGTTCGGACCCGCCGATGGGGCCGGCATGGCCCGGATGCGAGGGCTGTTGCACCACCTGGGCGCCAAGCACCTCCTGATCGTGCGGATCACGGAGCCTCACGGGGCGAATGCATGGCTGACAGTCATGGCTGATGATCCGGGCTTTTCCGGTTCGGACCGCGAGATTCTTGCGCGCCTTGCCGTGCATCTGGGCATCGCCCTTGAATCCTACGTGCAACTTGTGGGTGCCCGCTCCCGGCTGGCGGCCTATGCAGGGGCGATGGACCGGCTCAATGTCGGGCTGGTCACGCTGGCGGCCGACGGGCAAATCATCGATTCCGACCCGCTGGTCAGCCGGCTGATCGCTGCCGGCGAAGTCATGTCGCGCGATCCGCGGGGGCGGCTGGTGCTGCATTATGGCGGGGCTGGACGGACCCTCGCTGCAGCGCTTCGGGACTTCGCTCGCGAGCCGACTTGCCGGCCTCGGGCGCTCCGGCTCGGCGATGCGGCGGGAGCCGACATGCTACTCCTGCCTGTGACCGAGCGACCTGCCACCGGTCGGCATACGCCGGTGCTGCGCGCCTATGTGCACTGCGATGCGCGAACGGCCATAAATAGCGCGGAGTCACTGGCCGAGATGTTTCGGCTGACCGGGTCCGAGGCACGACTGGCCTTGGCACTGGGCAAGGGACACACGCTTGCGGAGGCCGCGCAATTGATGGGCATTACGTTGCAAACAGCGCGAACCTACTCGAAGCGCATCTTCCAGAAAACGGGCACCCGACGGCAGGCAGAGCTTGTTCGTGTTCTGCTGACCAGCACTCTAAACCTTGCCTGACGCCCGCAGCCGGTGGCGGAGGGTGCCGCCTAGCCGGGCCACGAAGAGACGCTGTTCGGATCGGGGATTCTCCACGAAGCTCAGGCGAGATATTCGTTGAAGAAGGCCGCTGCAGCGCCGATCGCCTGTTCGCGAAAGCCCGGCTTGTAAGCATCGAGCTGGTCCATCTTCAGCGACACCATGCGCTTGGGCTCGCCGGCGGCGCGGTACGCGGTCTGGATCGGCTCGTTGGGATGGTACACGTCGTGACCCGTGAGCTGGACAATGCAGTAGGCGCGCGGAGCGATCTTGCGTGCGGTGTAGGTCGCGTCAAACTGCATGACGTTTTCGAAACTCTCGATGGTGATCTCGGGAGCAGAGTGCATCAGCATGTCCCCGGTTTTCTGGTACCAGCCCATCACGTCCTCGATCATCGCGGGATCGGCCGGCATTGGCGTGAAACCATCCTCGGGCAGCGCGCCCATGGGCATCGCCGGATCGCCACCTTCCACAGCGCGCTTGCGCCGTGCGGCAAGGAGGTATTTGCGGACGGCCAGATAATCGGTTTCGCGATTAAGCGAACGTATCCAGAAGTCGCCGTCGAGGATCGGCGCCTGCGCCACGCAAGCGCGAACGCGGATGTCATGCGCCGCCACGTGAGTGACGATGCCGCCACCGAAGCTTGTCCCCCAGATGCCAATGCGAGTCTCGTCGACGCCCGGCTGAGCTTCGAGCCAGTCGATCGCGGCGCGGAAGTCCTCGACTTCCTGCAAGGGCCAGAGCCGCCCGCGCGGTTCGCCGCCGGATGTACCAAAATGGCGATAGTCGATCGCCAGAGTCACATAACCCGCTTCGGCAAAAAGCCGCGCTTCCTGCACCAGGCTGCTGCGCGACACCGTGAAACCATGACCGATGACCAGGGCGGGGTACTTACGTTGGGCATCGAACCCCTCGGGAAGGTGCAGATCGCCCTCACAGGTGGTGCCCTGACTGACGAACTGGATGGTCTTCACGCTCATAGCGTTCTCCTTAAGAGGGGGATGCCCTCATGGCTGGCGGGTCAGAGCTGAAAGCGCGTCCTGCGCCGTCCCCTCCCAGAATGGCCGCCAAGTCGGGAAGTCTCCGGGCAAGTCTGGTAAGTGGCTCGCCCAAGCCTCCCATAGCTGAAACGGGGGGGCAGGGCGCTCGAGGATATCTGACGAGTACCAGTGTTTCTCCTGCCGCCGCTCGAAGTACCAGCGCCCGTCGCGCCGGGCGTAGCGATCGAAGTAGACGATCGCCATGACCACCCACTTGTCTCCGTCCTCGTGCTCGGCCCGGCAGTAGACAGTGCCGGTCGCATGATCGTCGTCGATGAAATCGACCGTGTGCCCACAGATCTGGTGGATCGATCGATAGAAGGTGCGGACATTCGGCTTGATGAAGTTGCGTAGCGCATCGCGACCCTTGCCACGGCGGCCACAGTCCACGTCCTCGACAAACAAGTTGACCCAGGCCTCGATATCACGAGCGTCAACCGCAAGCGCATAGCGCGCCGGGAGTTCCCCGATCGCCTGTCGTGCTTCGATTCGTTCGATCCGGCGAGCCAGCGCGGCGAAATCGCTCATCCCAGACCTCCCATGTGGCCTTACGAACTAGGCAATCCAATGAGACAAAATCGAAATTCTGCCGCAACTGGTCGGCTTTCGGCGGTCAACTGGCCGTCCCGCCAGCCCTGATCAACGGGCGCCTGTAGGATATGTCATCTGTGTCACGGCGATCGGGACCGGTGGAACGCATCGCCGCGAGCCACGCATCGGGTATGTCGATGTCTACGAAGGCGCCCGCCTTCTCGTTGATGCAGACGCGGTGCGCGATGGCCCACCGACCGTTACGCTTTTCAAATCGGTCGACATAGCGCCCGAAGGCGAGCGACGGTGGACCTTCGCGGTTCTCCCCCAGGAACAGGTAATATGTTTCGGCATGGGCGGTATCGCCGTCCAGCTCGACGGTATGATTGGTGATGATATGTTGGTGGCGTGTCTGCGCTTGGGCATGCCAGCCGATTGCCCAATCACAGAATGTCTCGGGGTCGCCTTCAGCGACGCCATGCTCATCCCAAGCGTCGGCATGGTACGCAGACATCATCAGTGCCTTATCGTGCCTGTCCACTCCTCGGGTGTATCGCAAAAGGCAGTCGTGGATCTCCTGTCGATCCTTTGCCTGTCGGATGTATTCGATGAGGTCGGGAGTAATCGTCGTGTCGCTCATTGGCTTTTCAGTCTCTTGCAGATAAGCGCACAACGCCTTCAAACCTACGCTGGCCTGGCGAGGACGCGCCAATCATGGTTGAACTTGCTCAAAGGGTGGATCAGGCCAGACGTTGGCGCTGAAAGCCAAATTTTTATTCGATGACTGCGAGCACTGCGCCGACTTCGTAAGTTTCGCCTACCTGGGCCGCGATTCGAATTGTTCCGCTAGCCGGGCTCTCGACTTCATTGGTCGACTTGTCGCTCTCGAGCGAATAGATCACCTGGCCCTCGCTGACCTGGTCGCCGTCGGCAACGAGCCATTCGGAGAGGACGCCTTCGTTCATCGAGAAGCCAATCTTGGGCAGGAGAACTTCAGTTGCCATAAGTCAGTGGTCCTTGGTCAGCGCGATCGCGATTTCGGCAATCCGGTCTGCAGTTGGGGCATAAGCGGTTTCGAGTGGCTTGGAGAACGGCACCGGCGCGTAGGGCGCGCCGAGCCGCCCCACGGGCGCCTTGAGCCGGCCGAAGAACTTGGCCTGGAGCGTCGCGGCGATCTCGGCACCGACGCCGAACTGGGTGACTGCCTCGTGCGCGATCAGGCAGCGGCCAGTCTTCGCCACCGAAGCGAATACCGTCTCCCTGTCCCACGGCGAGATCGTGCGCAAGTCGATCACCTCGGCCGAGACCCCGGCTGCCTCCATCGCATCGACCGCGCCAAGGACCTCGGTGAGCACGCGCGAGTAGCTGACGATTGTGACGTCGGTGCCTTCCTTCGCCACCCGCGCCTTGCTCAGCGGGACGACATGGCCAGCCGGCGGCGCCTCGCCGGGCGTCCAGTAGGCCGGAAGATTCTCGATGTAGAGCACCGGATCGGGATCGAGAATCGCGGCGCGCATCAGCCCGTAGGCATCGGCCGGGTTCGATGGCGCGACAACCTTCATCCCCGCGGTATGCGCGAACCAGGCCTCGAGGTAGTCGCAGTGCTGGCCGCCGGAGCCGAACCCGGTCCCGGTCATGGTGCGGATCACGATCGGCACGTGGGTCTGCCCGCCGGACATGAACCTGAGCTTCGCCGCGTGGTTGACGATCATGTCCATCGCCACCGTGGTAAAGTTCATCAACATGATCTCGGCGACGGGCCTAAAGCCAACAAGGCTCGCGCCGATCGCCGCGCCGATGATCGCCTGTTCGGCGATGGGGGTTGAGCGCACGCGGTGGTCGCCGAAGCGGGTCGACAGTCCCTTGGTTACACCGACAACACCGCCATCCTCGGGATCGGCGACATCCTCGCCGAGCACGAGCACGGTCTCGTCCTCGGCCATCGCATCGGCGAGAGCACTGCTGATTGCCTGGAGGATGGTGACCGGCTTGGTCTTCGTTGCGGTCCCGCTCATGCCGCTTCTCCCTCGGCGTAGACATCCCGGGTGAGTTCATCGAGCTCGGGAAAGGGCGAGGCCAGCGCGAACTCGACCGCCGCATCGATCCGCGCCTCGACCTCGGCCTCGATCGCCGCGAGTTCGGCCTCGCTGGCGATCCCCTCGGCGATCAGCCGGGCACGGAACAGCGGCGCCGGGTCAGCGTCCATGGCGGCCTTCTTCTGCGCCTTGTCCATATAGGCATCGGCATCGCCGAAGACGTGGCCGTGGAAGCGGAAGGTCATCGCCTCGATCAATGTCGGGCCCTCGCCGGCGCGGGCGCGGTCGACCGCCTCGCGCGCGGCGGCATACATCTCGATCGGATCGTTGCCGTTCACCCGTACGCCCGGCATGTTGTAGGCCGCCGCGCGATCGGCGACGCGCTTGGCCGCGGTCGCCTTCTCGTAAGTCGTGTGCTCGCCATAGAGGTTGTTCTGGCACAGGAAGATCACCGGCAGCTTCCACACCGAGGCGAGGTTGAGGCTCTCGTGAAACGCTCCGATGTTCGAGGCGCCGTCGCCGAAGGTCGCTACGGTCACCCGGTCGTTGCCCTTGAGCTGCGAGCCCCAGGCGATCCCGTTGGCGATCGGCATCGAGGATCCGACGATACCGGTTGTCACCATGATCCCCTTCTCGGGGTAGGTGAGGTGCATCGGCCCGCCCTTGCCCTTGCAGGTCCCGTCGACCCGGCCCGCGATCTCGGCCCACAAGTCATTGAGCGGCATGCCCTTGGCGAGCATGTCGTGAATGCCGCGGTAGATTGTCACCCAGTAATCGTCATCGGTGAGCGCGGTCGCCATCGCAGCGGGGATCACCTCCTGCCCACGATAGCTGTAGTAAGGCATGACGAGCCGCCCGGTCATGATCACCTTGCGGCTGCGCTCGTCGTTCGCTTTCAGCAGCGCAACCTTGCGGTAGATCTCAAGCTGGGTCGCACCGTCGGGCGCATAGTTGCTGGTCATGCCTGCGTCTCCGTCCGGTATGTTCTCTCGGGTCTGTGCCGAGAGCTATTGTGGTCGGAGTGGCAAGCCGGACGATGACTGTCGAGAGGCTCGGGCCAGCCATCGTATGGCCGATGACTGTATCCCTTCAGGTAATTTGGAACAGCCCGGCCGCACCGATCCCGCCCGCTACGCACATCGTCACCACTGCGTATTTCTCGCCCCGGCGCTTGCCCTCGATTAGCGCGTGGCCTGTCAGGCGGGAACCAGACATCCCGAAGGGATGGCCGATCGCGATGGCGCCACCAATCAAATTGAGCCGCTCCGGATCAATACCCAATCGATCGCGGCAATAGATCGCCTGGACTGCGAAGGCCTCATTGAGCTCCCACAGCCCAATGTCGTCCACCGACAGGCCTGCGCGTTCCAGCAGTTTGGGCACCGCGAAGACTGGCCCAATGCCCATCTCGTCGGGCTCACAACCCGCGACGGCAAATCCACGAAACACGCCAAGCGGCTGCAACCCACGCCGCGCCGCCTCGCGGGTGCTCATCACCACGCAGACACTCGCTCCGTCGGAAAGCTGGCTGGCATTGCCCGCAGTCACCGTGCCGCCCTCGATCACCGGACGAAGCTCGGCGAGGCCCTCGATCGTGGTCTCGGGCCGATTGCCTTCATCCTTTGCGAGCGTCACTGTCTCCTCGCCGATGACCGCGCCGGCCCTGTCCTTGACGAGTTTGGTGACTGTGACGGGCACGATCTCCGCGTCGAGCCGACCTTCGGCCTGTGCTGCGGCGATGCGCTGCTGGCTCAGCAGCGAAAACTCGTCCTGCGCCTCTCTGCTGATCCGGTATCGCGCCGCGACGGTCTCGGCAGTCTGGATCATGCTGTCGTAAACTCCGCGCACATGATCCTTGAGCCAGGGATTCTGGAGCCGGTCACCACGAGTTCCGGGTAGCGCGAGCGAGCAGCTGTCCAGGCCGCCAGCCACATAGACGTCGCCTTCGCCAGCCATGATCCGCTGCGCGGCAAGGGCAATGGTGTTGAGACCGGAGGCGCACTTTCGATCCATGGCAAAGCCCGGAACCGAAACCGGCAGCCCTGCGCGCAGGGCCGCCATTCGCCCCAAGTTGCCGCCCTGCGGCCCTTCAAGCCGGGCAGCGCCGAGCAGCACGTCCTCAATTTCGGGGCCTTCGAGACCGGCCCGCGCCATCGCCTCGCGAATGACCAGCGCGCCCAGGTCGGCTCCGTCGAGGTTGTTCAGCGCGCCGCGACCCGCCTTGCCGATGGCAGTGCGGGCGGTGGCGACGATTACGGCTTCGGGCATGGGGTGGGTCCTGTCAGTCAGTGAGGGCGGTGAGGTCGGCCCAGAAGCGGTCTGCTCCCGCAGCAGCGACGCGGCCGCCAAGTACCCCGGACCAGTAACTGTCACCGCCGAACTCGCTGCGCGCTGACCACAGCCGGCGGGTGATCGGGTGCAGGCCATAGTCTTGCGTGAAGCCGATCGCGCCGTGTGCCTGGTGCGCAGCCGCGGTGCCTGCGCCCACCGCTCGATTGGCGCGAAGTTTTGCGGCGGCGATCTCGTAGCTCGCGTCACCGCCGTTGCGATCGAGGGCCTGCGCCACGCCCATCGCCGCGCAGTTCGCCGCCGCTGCCTCGCAGGCGAAGCTGGCGAGCGACTGCTGCACCGCCTGGAACCTGGCCAACGGCCGTCCGAATTGCTGTCGCTCGTTTACGTAGTTGACCGACATGGCGAGCGCCGCGTCCAGTCCCCCGGCAATCTGAGCGACGCGGGCGAAAGCACCAAGCGTGAATACATCCTCGCTTGCGAAGCGTACCGCCGCTTGGTCAAAGTGCAGGACATCGCGCGGTTCCCCAGCCGGGTTGCGACCGGCGATGCTCACCGCGCCGTCTGTTGCAATGAGCATGGTCCCGCCTGTTCCGCTCGGATGCGGTGCGGCAATGAACCCTGCTCCCTCGCTCGCGGCGGCGCCCAGGATCGTGCCAGTGAAGCTATCGTCGACTAGTTTTCCGTTTGAACCGGATGCTATCGTGCCTCTTCCAGCGAAGCCACGATCGGCAGCCAGCCGGGCGGCAATCGCCGCCTCGGCAAGCGGCAGTGCGAGCGCATGGTACCCTAGCAGCCGGAACACGATCAGCGCATCCTGCCAGCTCCCGCCAAAACCGCCGGCGCTTTCGGCTAGCACAAGGGAGGGCAAACCGAGCTCCTCCACTTGGGCCCAGTCACGCTCGACGGTCGCAGTTGGCCCGAGGCTTGCGAACAGACCATCGGCCATGTCGGCCAGCATTTGTTGTTGTTCGTTCATCTGAGGCCCAGCCCCCGCGCGATGATGCCCTTGAGGATTTCGCGCGTACCGCCGCGCAACGAGAACGAGGGCGAGACCTGAAGCAGATGGCCGAGCATGACCGGTAGCGCAGCCTCGCTCGACAGATCTGCTTCGACCGCTGCCTGTACCAGTTCGGGCATTGCTTGCTCGAAGCTGTTGCCTAGGTCCTTCACGATCGTTGCTTCGAGCGCGGGATCATTGCCGGCGGCGATCTGAGCCGCAACCGATGCCGACATCAACCGCAGGGTCCAGGTCTCGGACACGAGCCGACCGATCAGCGCACGCACCGCCTCGCCCGGTTCCGGACCGACCGCGCGGATCAACTCGGTCAGCAGCACAAGGCACGACAGATACCGCTCCGGCCCGGACCTCTCGAGCGAGAGCTCGGCGGTTGCCTGCTTCCACCCCTGGCCCTCCACTCCGAGCAGCGCGGTGTCTGGAAGGCGGACGCCGTCGAAGAACACCTCGTTGAAGTCATGCCCACCGGTGAGGTCGATGATCGGGCGCACGGTGAGCCCCGGCGTGTCCATCGGGATGATGAACTGGCTGAGACCGCCATTGCGCTGCGAGCCCTCTTGCGAGCGGACGAGGGCGATCATTACGTGCGCATTGTGTGCGTTGGTGGTCCAGACCTTCTGGCCATCGATGACCCAGCTATCGCCATCACGCCGCGCGGTCGTCCGGACAGAGGCTAGATCGGACCCGGCACCTGGTTCGGAGAGACCGATGCATGCGTAGACCTCGCCGCGCGCCATGCCGGGCACCCATCGGCGGCGCTCTTCCTCGTGGCCGTAGCGAAGGAGCAGCGTGCCGGTCTGCCGATCCGCGATCCAGTGCGCACCGACCGGTGCCCCGGCAGCAAGCAGTTCCTCGAGCACCACGTAGCGCTCGAGCGGGCTGCGCTCATGCCCGCCATATTCCCTTGGCCAGGTCATACCCAGCAGCCCGGCGCCGCCGAGCGCCCGACTGAATGCCGGATCGGCTACCGCCCAGCAGTTTGTTCGCGCCGCCGGATCGCCTTCACCGACATGCTCCTTCACCAGGGCACGCACTTGACGGCGCAGGGCAGCGCCCTCGTCCGGCCAGGACAGCGCCTGGATCGCAAAAGTCTGCACGACGTATTTCTGCCTGCTGTTTCATCGCTTTTGTGACGCAGTCGCTTTGGTCCGCCAATCGCGCGCTTTGGTTCATCACAGCAGCGATATGCCGGACTGGCAGGCTGGCTGGGGCTCTGCCGGCTGCTACAAATGTCGCTCGCCGCCGGCGGCGGACCGGCCCAGAGCGAGCTTCAACGCGGATTGCAGGAGAACTGTTGATGTCGATCGATGTGACCCGTGAGGGTGGGGTTGCCACCGTCACGATCAATCGCCCGGAACGCAAGAACGCGGTCACCATGGCGATGCGGCAGGCTTTCCAGAGCGTGTTTCAGGACTTGCAGGACGATGACGAGGTCCGCGCGATCATCCTCACCGGCGCGGGCGGCGATTTCGCAGCGGGCGCCGACGTTGGCGAGATGGGCACCGGCGGGGTGCGCGGCAACATGGTCAAGTCCCGCACGCTCCATCGCATGGTCCGCAGCGTTGCGCATACGAACAAGCCGGTGATCGCCGCCGTGGAAGGCGTTTGCATCGGCGTGGCATTTGCGCTGGCGCTGTCGTGCGATTTCATCGTTTGCGCTGAGAACGCGCGTTTCCAGTTCGCCTTCCGCCACATCGGGCTGGCGATGGACGGGGCTGCCGGTTGGCTGCTCGAGCGGCACGTTGGCGTCATGCGTGCCAAGGAGATCGCCTATAGCGGACGCTTCGTGAGCGGCGAGGAAGCGGCGCGGCTCGGCTTTGCGCTAGAATCGGTCGCGCCGGGTTCTGCACTCGCTCGTGCGAACGAACTAGCCGCCAGCCTCGCGACTGCCCCGACGCTCGCCCTTTCGCAGATCAAGCGCCAGTTCGACAGCGCGCCGTCCCAGTCGCTCGACGAGGCCTTGGAATTCGAAGCCGCAGTGCAGGCCCTGATGACCTGGACCGAGGACTTTGCCGAGGGCACCCGGGCGTTCAAGGAAAAGCGCAAGCCGGCATATCGCGGAGCCTGAGGGCGGGCGCGCACCCGATCGCCATTTTGCCAGTGTCGGATCATCAACGCTGCGAATGTCGTAGGGACCTTGATCAACGGCCTGGCTTTATGCCTCATCATCCGCGTGGCGTGCGCTTGCTGTGCAGGTAAGCGGAGCAGGTTTGACGGCAAGATCGTAAATCGACCTGCTTCGCGAGAAAGACGCCGGAAGGCCTTCGTCAAAATCGCAAATTGCAATTGCTGGCCGGAATCCGCTGGCTCTGCATTCCACCTGTTGCTTCGTCAAAGCGAGCCAACGCGAAGCCTGCATGGCAAGCAATTCGGCAGATATCTCTAATCTTATCACAGGATTGGGTGAGGATTTGCGCGACCGCCATCGCGATTGCGATCAACAGGCCGTCGCCCTGTTCGTCCCGCCGAGTTGCCAATATCCCGCTCCTTGCAGACCAAAATTCGAGGGGAAGATGCTATGAGGATGTTTGGGCGGATGTTGCTGGCTTCTGCGGCATTGATCTCGGCTTCCGGGCATGCCTGGGCCGAGGAGGCAACGCCCGCACCTGCACCCGATCCGGCTGCTGCTAACGGTAGCGATGCCGGCGATATTGTCGTGACGGCGCGGCGCCGCGAGGAATCCCTGCAGAACGTGCCGATCGCCGTGACTGCGGTTTCCGGCGCCGCGCTCGTCAAGACGGGAGCCACGGACATTGCCAACATCCAGGCAGTCGCGCCGTCCCTGACGATCACCACCCAGGGGACCAGTCGTACGGCCTTCGCCCTCTCGTTGCGCGGACAGCGCACGAACGAGGCTCAGTTGCTGACTGACCAGCCGGTCGGTGCCTATTTTGCAGAAGTGCTGCAGGCGCGATCCATCGGGTTCGCATCATCGCTTTACGACATCCAGTCGGTCCAGGTGCTCAAGGGCGTCCAGGGCACGCTTTTCGGCCGCAACATGACTGGTGGTGCGGTGTTGGTGGAGCCCAATCGTCCAACCGACAAACTGGAGGGCGAAGTTGTCGCGCAAGTCGGCAACTACAAGATGCACGACGTCTACGGCATGCTCAACATTCCGCTGGCCGACTGGGCATCGCTGCGTGTTGCCGGCAAGACCCGCGAACGCAAGGGGTACACGACCGACGTCAGCGATGGTCGGGATTATGATGACCAGAACTACGATACCTTCCGCGTTTCACTTCGGCTGACGCCAGGCGGCGGCATCGAATCGACCACCATCTTCGACTGGCTGCGAAGCCGCATTCATGGGTCTGCGCTTTATCCGACCGCAATCGATCCCACCGCACCGGCTATCGGTGGCTATGCCTTCTTTCGCTCAATCGGATTGAACGTCTCCGATCCAGTTGCACAATTTGCCCGGCAAAAGACGTTGGGTCGACAGCAGTTCGATCAGGGTTTCGGTGACGGCGGCAATCTCGACGCCTATGGGTTCAAGCCCTTCGAATATAGCAAGAACTGGGGGATTACCAACCGTACGACAATCCCGGTTGGCGATCTCAAAGTGAAGAATGTGTTCGGCTACCGTAAAGTTGACTATGCTTCCTTTCAGGACCTGGACGGGGTTCCAGCGTTCTTGATCAACTCCGGGCAGACCCGGAATATCGAGCAATACAGCGAAGAATTTCAGGTACAGGGGAAGGCACTCGAAAATCGCCTCGATTTTGTTACCGGGCTCTACTACTTCCTTGAACAAGGAACCGATGGATCGACCTCCGAACAGTTTCCTGAGCTGGCGCTTGTCAGTCAGGGATTGCCGTTGACCACACCTGCCGTCCTGTTCCGGAATGCTCTTGGTGGAAGCGGGCGCGCGGAGGCCTTGGCCGGCTACCTTGCAGGCACCTACAAGTTCTCCGACAAGGTGCAACTGTCCGCCGGCGGGCGCTATACATCCGACAAGCGCCGCGCGACCGTGTCTCCGCAACTACCGGCGCTCGGCATCTGCCTCTATCGCCGGCCTGACGGGACGAGCTTCCCGCTCGCGCAGTGCACTCACTCGAATTCCCATACCTGGAATGCCTTCACCTGGGACGTGACTCTTCAATATCAGCCATCAGACGCGCTGACGGCTTATATTGCCACCCGCAAGGGCTTCCGCGCCGGCGGCTTCTCGCTCCGAGCCACATCGGACGCCGAGCTCGCGCCGTTCAATCCCGAGAAGGTGCAGGAGTACGAACTCGGCCTGAAAACGCGCACGGACCTTGGCGGTGCTCGCCTGACGACTGCTACGGCCCTGTTTTTCCAGAACTACAGGAACGTACAGAAGCAGCAGTCCGGCATCGACGGTGGCGGCAACGTCACGACAATCATCTCGAATACCGCTGCCCAGCACAACTACGGTGCAGAGTTCGATGCAAGCCTGCGTTCCGGTCCGTTCGACATGACGCTGTCCTACGCTTATGTGAACATCGACATCACGAAGGGGCGTCAACCGTTCGAGCATGAACTCGTGGGTGCTCCCCATCACCAGGTCGGCGTCACGCTGAACTATGGAACTCCGATTGCCGGTTTGGGGGACCTGAACCTCAATGCCAGCATGTCTTATCGCAGCAGCACCTGGCTCGACCTCAACGATGACCAGAGTTTGGAAAAGGGCTATGCCCTGGTCAATCTCCGCGCCTCGCTTGGCAACATCAAGGGTACCGGAATAGGCGCTGCCGCGTTCGTGAACAATCTGACCGACAAGTTCTACCGCGTCGGCGTCATCGGAATTTATCGGGAAGCCGGCTACATCTCCAGCACCTATGGAGAACCGCGAACCTACGGTTTCGAGCTTTCCTACAAGTTCTGATCCTGATTTGTTAGAGTGGTCGGCCCCGCACCGAAATAGGTGGGGGCCGCACTCCATCGCCTCAATTGTGTCGGCGTTCAGTCGGTGCATTCGCGCTGATTTTTCGTTTTACTCCTGCGCCGCCTTCCAGTCGCGCCTGATCTTCTTGGCAAGCGACCATTTGTGCACCTCGGTCGGGCCATCATAGATGCGGAACGCACGCACCTCGCGGAACACCTGCTCGACGATCGTCTTGTCGGTGACCCCGGTGCCGCCCATCACCTGGACGCAGCGATCGGCGATCCGCATCAGCGCTTCGGACACTGCCACCTTGGCCATCGAGCTTTCGACCGTGCCGAGCGAGCCTGTGTCGAGCACGCCGGCGCACCAGTCGATCATCAGTTCGGCCTGCCTGAGATCGATCAGGTTTTCCGCAAGCATGAAGCCCACGCCCTCGTGGTCGATCAATGGCTTGCCGAAGGCCTGGCGGCGATTGGCGTAATCGGTGGCGATCTCGTGCGCCCGCTGGCAGGCGCCGTGCCAGCGCATGCAGTGCGACAGCCGCGCCGGGCTCAGCCGGATCTGCGCAAGCTTGAACCCGAGACCGGAGACTGGGCCGTTCCAGGGCCGAGCTAAACCAAACGCAGCGAATCTCGCGCTGCGATCCGTCCCAAGCGGATGCATCCTGTTCCGAAAATCTGCACCATCAGTGCACCACAGGAGCCAGAGAGCCTCCCGGGGGCGGTGCAAGTTCTCAGCTAAGTGATTGATTTATTGGTCGGGACGAGAGGATTCGAACCTCCGACCCCCACACCCCCAGTGTGATGCGCTACCAGGCTGCGCTACGTCCCGACCGGAAGGCGCGCGCTATAAGCGGGGGTTCGCGCAATGGCAAGGGCGCGCGGGGGTAACCCCGGAAAGTCCCGCCGTAGGGCGTTCGATTGCCATGCAAAGCCTTTGCTGCTAGGCGCGCCCGTTGTCTGCCGGTGAAGACCACAAGCCGCGCTCACGTGCGGTTTTTCCGTCTTCCCTGCCCCTTTCGAGTTCGCCCAGCCCCATGACATCACCTTCGCTCGTTTCGTTTCTTTCGGCGGCTTCCGCGGGGGCTGCCGATCCCGCCGGGCCGCCTGCCTGGATGCAGTTCCTTCCGCTCGTCGCGATGGGCTTCATCTTCTGGTTCCTCATCCTCCGGCCCCAGATGCGCCGCCAGAGGGATCACCAGGCCACTATCGCCTCGATCAAGAAGGGCGACCAGGTCGTCACCGCCGGGGGCCTGATCGGCAAGGTTCTGCGGGTCGACGAGCATTACGTTGACCTGGAACTCGGGCCCAACGTCAAGGTCAAGGCGGTCAAGTCGACCATCGGCGACATCGTCCCCGCGGGCGGCGCCACTCCGGCGAACGACTGATCCTTCGACAACCGGCGACCCGGCCTGAGGGCGGTCGCGCATTTCTGGAACGGATTGCGAATGCTCGATTTTCCTAAGTGGAAGGTCATCTGGCTGTGGACTATCACGCTGGTTTGCGCGCTTTGCGCCCTGCCTTCGCTCAGCAGCACCATGGGCATCACCTGGCCCGCCGCCTTGCCCGCGCCGCGCATCAACCTCGGCCTCGACCTTGCCGGCGGTAGCCACATCCTGCTCGAGGCTGACCCCGCGCAGGTTACCCGCCAGCGGCTCGAGAACATGGAAGAGAGCGTCCGCGCCAAACTGCGGACCGCGACTACACCGGTGCGGATCGGCGACATTTCCAGCCGCGGCGGTTCGTTGACGTTCATGGTCCAGGACCCGACACAAGTCGACCAAGTACGCGAGCTGGTTCTCCCGCTCACCAGCGGCGCGGGCCTGACCGGCCAGCGCGACTGGAACATCCAGGTCGTCGACGGAAACCGGTTCGTCATGACCCCAACGCAGGAAGGCATCGACCAGGCGATCAGCCAGGCGATGGACACCGCGACCGAAGTGGTGCGCAAGCGCATTGACGCGCTCGGCACCCGCGAACCGACGATCATTCGCCAGGGCGACAACCGCATCGTCGTTCAGGTCCCGGGCCTCAGCGATCCGCAGGCGCTCAAGAGCCTGCTGGGCCAGACCGCAAAGCTCGAGTTCAAGCTCGTCGACCCGACGGCGATACCGTCGGACGTGGCCCAGGGCATCGCGCCTCCGGGCAGCGAGATCGTTCCCTATGCCGAAGGCACCCAAGGACAGCCCACCGGGGCGATCGCGGTCAAGCGCCTCGGCGGGATCAAGGGCGATCAGCTTACCGACGCCAAGCAGAGCTATGACCAGAACAACCGTCCGGTCGTCTCGATCACCTTCAACCAGGAAGGCGGCGCCAAGTTCGCGCGGCTGACGACCGAGAACGTCAATCGCCCGTTCGCGATCATCCTCGACGGCAAGGTTCTGTCCGCCCCCAACATCAACGAACCGATCCTGGGCGGCAGCGCGCAGATCAGCGGCAACTTCACTGTCGAAAGCGCCAACCAGCTTGCCATCTCGCTGCGTTCGGGTGCGCTTCCGGTCGACCTGAAGGTGATCGAGGAACGCACCGTGGGCCCGGACCTCGGCGCCGATTCGATCCGCAAGGGCATGATCGCGATGCTTGTCGGCACCGTGCTGGTGATGGTCTTCATCGGGGTGACCTACGGCCGGTTCGGCATCTACGCGGATCTGGCGCTGATCATCAACGTCCTCATGATCCTCGGCATCATGGCGATCGCTAACACCACGCTTACGCTGCCAGGCATCGCCGGCTTCGTGCTGACCATCGGCGCCGCCGTCGACGCGAACGTGCTGATCAACGAGCGCATCCGCGAAGAGCGCAAGCGAGGTAGAAGGGTCGTCCAGGCCGTGGAAACGGGCTACAAGGAAGCGAGCCGCGCGATCTTTGACGCCAACCTAACGAACGTAATCGCGGCGGTACTGATGTTCCTGTTCGGCTCGGGTCCGGTGCGCGGTTTCGCCGTGGTGCTGATGATCGGTATCGTTACCTCGGTCTTCACCGCTGTGACACTGACCCGCCTGTGGGTCGCCCAGTGGCTGCGCCGCGCGCGGCCCTCGACCATCGAAATCTAGGGATCGCCGCGATGCGCCTGCTCAAGCTCGTCCCCGAGGACACCAACATTCATTTCCTGCGCTGGCGGGTGCCGTTCTACGTCGTCAGCCTCATCCTGATGGCGGCTTCGTGGACGCTGGTCTTCACGCAAGGGCTGAACCTGGGAGTGGATTTCGTCGGCGGCCAGATGATCCGCACCACCTTCACGCAAAGCGCGGAGGCCCCCGTCGCTTCGCTGCGCGGCGAGGTCGCGGCGCTCGGCTACGGCGATCCGATTATTCAGCGCTATGGCAAGCCCAATGAAGTCTCGATCCGGATGAAATTGCCCCAACTTTCCGGAAAGGACCCGGGGCAGGCCGACGCGATGAGCCGCAAGATCACCGCTGCGATCAAGGCGGCACATCCCGACGCAAGGATCGACGGCGTCGATTCGGTTTCGGGCAAGGTTTCGGGAGAGCTCTACAAGACCGCGATGACGGCGCTCATCGCCGCGATGATTGCGATCTCCGCCTATATCTGGGTGCGATTCGAATGGCAGTTCGGCGTCGGTGCGTTGTTTGCACTGGTGCACGACGTTTCGCTGACGATGGGGATGTTCGCGCTAACCCAGCTCGAATTCGACCTCAACATCGTGGCGGCAATCCTCACGATCATCGGTTACTCGCTCAACGATACGATTGTGGTCTACGACCGGATTCGCGAAAATCTGAAGAAATACCGGCGCATGCCGCTGCCCGAGCTGCTTGATCTCTCGGTCAACGAGACACTGGCGCGCACCGTCATGACCTCGCTGACCGTCCTGATTACGCTGCTCGCGCTGCTCCTGCTCGGACCTCACGTGACGTTCGGGTTCACGGCGGCGATCACGCTGGGCATCTTCGTCGGCACGTACAGCTCAATCTACATGGCCGCGCCGATCCTGATCTGGCTGCGGGTGACGTCGAGCAGCTTCATTCCGACCGAGAGCGCGGTCGAGCGGCAGGAACGCGCCGCCCGCGCGCGCTAGGGCAAGGACCGTCCGCCGCCGAGCAAACCGTCGTAGTGGCGGGCAAGCGCGGCGGCGTTGGCTTCCCAGCTGAAGCGCGTGACCGTTGCAGCCACTGCTTCTTGCGGCTGAGGATCGGCGAATATCTCGCCCACCGCCTGTGCGATCGCATCGGGATTGCGGGCAGCAAGGCGTCCCGCGACCGGCGTGTCGAGCAATTCGCGCGCACCGCCGACGTCGCTGATCACGATCGGCGTGCCGCAGGCCAGCGCCTCGATCCAGGCATTGGCAAGGCCTTCGCTCGCCGATGGCAGGACCATTGCGTCGGCAGCAGAGAGGATAGTCGCAAGCTGTTCATGGGGCACTGATCCCGGGAACTGCACCCGGTCGCTCAACCCCAGCTCGGCGGCAAGGCGGCGGAGATCTCCTTCGTCTGGCCCGGTCCCGACAACCTTCAGCACTGCATCGGGCAGCATCGCCAGAGCGCGCAGGGCGAGGCGCTGGCCCTTGCGGGGCGTCAAGGCTCCCACGGTGACAAGGAGCTTGCCCGATGTAGCAACGTGGAGGCCGGCGTTTTCCGCAAGTTGTGCGCGTGCCTGCGAGCGCTCGGTTACCTCGAACAACTGACGGTCAAGGCCGGTATAGTGAACCGAAATTTTTTCCGGTTGCATGCCAACCGCGATCATGTCGCGCCGCAGCGCATCCGACACGGCGAGCAAACCGCGCGCTTGGCTCGCCGCAGAAAGCATCCGCCGGCGCGCGAAGCCTCGTTGACCCCAATAGTGGATGTCGGCGCCACGGGCCTTGATCGAGAGCGGCAGGCCAAGCGATGCCGCGACCCGCGCGGCTGCCGGGCCGTCGGGATAAAAGAATTGGGCGTCGATCAAGTCGAACGGGGTGGCGCGGTGAAGGCGCTGTGCCAGTGGCAGCACCGCCCGGGCAATGAGCGCGGGATTCCACCGGCCGCCCAGCTTTGGAACAAGCGTAAAGCGCGGCCGATGGACGTCGATCCCGCCTTCGACGGCGAGACTCGGCAGGTCCGCGATTTCGCGATACTGGCCGAAAGGCACTGTCGGCATTCCCAAGGGATTGATCACCGTCACCTCCCAATCGCCCCGCGCCGCGAGCGCTTCTAGCGACCGGGCGACGAACGTGCCGAACGCGGGCCGCACCGGGTTCGGATAGAGCGTCGCCAGCGACAGGACGCGGCGAGGGGCTGCCACGTCCCCGGCCGTCACAGCGACCGGACCAGCATTTCGGCAACAGCGAGCCACGGCGGGCGGTCGATCACCACCTGCCGCTGGCCGGCGCCGGGCGGAAGGATAGCGATCCGTCCGTCACGACCGTCAATCATCCGGCCGAAGGCAAAGCGCCCGGCGGGACGGGGGGCGAGCACATCGCGATTGAGCGCGCGGCCAAAATCGTCGTGGGCGAGCTGGCGCAACCACACCTGGTCGCCCGCACGATAATCGCCCGCGCCGACCTCTATCGCCAGCGCCACCATCGTCCCGTCGCCGCCAAGCGTGCTGGGCAGGATCGCTTCCATTTCGCGGGGCAGGGCCTCCGCTCCCGATTCAACCAGGCGCGCGATCATCTTGGGGGTCGCCGCTTCTGCCCCCCGGACAAGCGCCTCCGGCTCGACTTCAAGTGCCGCGGCAATGCGGTTCATCCAGTCGAGCGAGAGATTGCGCATGCCGGTTTCGAGCCGCCCGATGGTTTGCGCGGTGGTCGGCGGATCGCACCGCACCGCGACATCGGCCAGGGTCATGCGCCTCTGCCGTCGAACGTCTCGAATGCGGTTGATCATGGTAAGCCGGCACCTTTCGCGCGAACCAATATGGTTTTTCACTTTCCTACAGGCGGCCAGCATTGGCAAGGCCGGACAGCCGAGGATTCGGCACGTCTGGGCGAAAGGCATACGGGAATGGCAAGATATCTGGTCGAACGCGAACTGACCTCCGAAGGGCCGCGCCGCACGCAAGGGCAGGGTGGTCAGGCGCTGCGGGGAAAGCGGAGCGTGACCGTGAATCTCGGCGAGTCGCCGCTGGCTTGGCTGCATGCTCACGGCCATCTCACCGACCGGCAGTACGACGCGGGCGAGCGATTGCGCACCGACTGGGAGAAGGGCCAGCGCGCGCCTTCGATCACCATGCGATGGGATCCGGTTCGAGGGCAGGGAAGCGCATCGGGGGACCTGACGCCAGGCGAGCGGCAGCTTGCCGCGCGGACGCGCTTCGACGCGGCGGTGGCGGCAGCAGGACCGGGGCTGTCCGACATTTTGTGGCGCGTTGCCTGTGCCGGGGAAAGCGTCCCGGTCGCCGAGCGCGCGCTGGCCTGGCCGGTGCGCAGCGGCAAGCTGGTGCTCCGCCTGGCGCTCGACCGCGTCGCCGATTTCTACCGCTTGAGCTAGTTCGCGATCCTAGCCGTCGACTAACTCTGCGAGCGAGAGCCAGCGCTCTTCCGCCGCCTCGACTTCCTTTCGCGCGGTCTCGATCGCCTGCGTCAGAGAAGCGAAGCGGGCGGGATCACGCGAGTAGAGATCAGGATCGTGCAGTGCTTCCTCGTCCCGCGCGATCTGTGCAGAAAGTTCCTCGATCCTCCCGGGGAGAAGGTCGTAATCGCGCTGATCCTTGAAGCTCAGCTTCACCTTTTTCGCCAACGGCGGGGCCGCGGCCGGTGCCGGTGCCGAGGGCGCGCGTGCCAGCGCAGGCTTGGCCCGGGCTGCATCGCGCGCTTTTCGCCGGGCCTCCCAGTCGGCATAGCCGCCCGCGACGATATCGACCGTGCCCGACCCGTCCAGACCGAGAGTGACTGTCACCGTCCGGTCGAGAAAATCGCGGTCGTGGCTGACGATCAGCACCGTCCCGTCGTAGTCCGCGATGACTTCCTGCAGAAGGTCCAGCGTCTCGAGATCGAGGTCGTTGGTCGGCTCGTCGAGGACCAGAAGGTTTGAAAGGCGCGCGAATTCGCGGGCGAGCAGAAGGCGTGAGCGCTCGCCGCCCGAAAGGATGCCCACCTTGGTGTCGACCAGCGAGGGATCGAACAGGAAGTCCTTGAGATAGCCCTGGACGTGCTTGCGCACCCCGCGCACATCGATCCAGTCGCCGCCGGCGGCAAGCACGTCGCGTACGGTCTTCTCCGGCGCCATCAGGCTGCGCTGCTGGTCGATGATCACTCCGTCGAGCGATTTTGCGAGGGTCACCGTTCCGCTGTCGGGCGCGATCTCCCCCGTCAGCAGCTTGAGGAGCGTGGTCTTGCCGGCGCCGTTGGCGCCGACGAGCCCGATCCTGTCCCCGCGCTGGATGCGCAGCGAAAAGTCGCGGATGATGTGGCGGCCCCCGAATGATTTCGACACCTTGTCGGCAACGATCACCGATTTCGAGCGCACGTCGTCGCTGCCGAGCTGGAGCTTGGCCGGTCCCGCGGGCCCCAGCATCGCGGCCCGCGTCGCGCGCATTTCGTAAAGCTTCTCCAGCCTTCCCTGATTGCGTTTGCGCCGGGCCGTGACGCCACGCTCGAGCCAGTGCGCTTCGAGCTTAAGCTTCGCGTCGAGTTTTTCGGCCGCCCGCGCTTCCTCGGCATAGACGCTTTCCATCCATGCCTCGTAACCACCGAAGCCGACGTCCTTGCGCCGCAGCGAACCGCGGTCGAGCCACAGTGTTGCCTTCGTCAGGCGGGTGAGGAACGTCCGGTCGTGGCTGATCGCGACGAACGCGCCGGTGTAGCGCTGAAGCCAGGATTCGAGCCAGTCGATCGCCGCAAGATCGAGGTGATTGGTCGGCTCGTCCAGAAGGAGCAGGTCGGGCTCCGAAGCCAGTGCCCGGGCGATCGCCGCGCGCCGCCGTTCGCCGCCGCTGGCGCTGTTGGTCGGGCGGGAAAGGTCGATGCCGATCTGGTCGGCAATCGCCTCAACCGCGTGGCGTTCGGGCGCGTCGGGACCGGTAGTGGCGAAGTCGAGCAGCGTTTCCCCGCCAATGTAGAACGGATCCTGTTCGAGAATGACGATCCTGGTGCCTGGCTGGACCGAGCGCTTGCCCCGGTCGGCCTCGATCTGGTTGGCAATGAGCCGAAGGAGGGTCGACTTGCCGACGCCGTTCCGCCCGATGAGCGCGAGCCGGTCGCGCGGACCGATGTGGATGTCGAGGTCGCGGAAAAGCCAGCCATTGCCCTGGATCAGACCAAGGCCTTCCCACGATAGTATCGGTGCTGCGGCCATGGCGGCGCGGGTTAGCGGCGAGATCGGAGCGCGTCCACCCGCCGCGTGCGGGAACCACAAGGTTCAGCGCTGCGTAATGCATCGAGGGGCAGCGATCCGGCCCTCGACTTTGGAGGGACACAATTCATGCGCATGACCGTTGCAATGGCGCTTGCCGCCGCGACCTTACCCGTTCCCGCGCTGGCTGCCGAGGTGCAGATTGGCGTGCAGGGACCCGTCGTCGAGATGACGGTCAACGAGGTCGTGCGCTCCGCGCCCGACACCGCAACGGTGGGAGCAGGTGTCAGCACGCGTGCGCCCACTGCAACGGCGGCGATGCAGCAGAACGCCGCGGCGATGGACAAGGTCATCGCAAGGCTGCGTGCGCTCGGCATCGCGCGGGACGACATCCAGACCGCAAGCATCTCGCTCAGCCCGCAATACCAGTACAATAACGACAACATGCCGCCCCGTTTTCTCGGCTATGAGGCATCCAATCAGGTTTCGGTGATCCTGCACGATCTCGACCGCGTGGGCGGGACGCTGGACGCATTGGTGTCCGCCGGCGCGACCAACATCAATGGTCCGTCGTTCAGCCTCGACAAGGACGAAGCTGCACGCGCCACCGCGCGCAAGAACGCTTTCCAGCGCGCGCAGAGCGAGGCGATGGAATTCGCCAGGCTGGCGGGTTTCAGCGGGCTGCGCCTACTGGAAGTTTCCGAGGCCTTTACGGGCCGCGGGCCTGTTCCTTACGCCGCCGATGCGGTGATGGTCACGGCGCAGCGCGTCGCCAAGACGCCGGTAGAGCCGGGTCAGGTAGGCACCGGCGTGAACCTTACCGTCAAATATGAGATGACGCGCTAGGGCGGGATCCTGAACGATGGACGGTCACGGCATTCACGGGTTGTTCAATGCGAGATGCTTAGGCATGCCAGCATCATGCGCCGTACCGCTCTTCATCTTGCCGCAACGGCCCTTGTCCTGCTCCCGCTGGTCGCGCACGCCGAACCCCGGCGTGACGAGCAGGGCCAGGTTCGCCGCGAAATGCGCGAAGGCAACGTGCGTCCCCTGCGCGACATCGAGCGGCGCGTCCTGCCCTCTATGTCGGGGATGCAGTACCTTGGCCCCGAATACGACGCGACCGCGATGGCCTACCGCCTCAAGTTCATCCGCGACGGCCGGGTGGTCTTCGTCGATGTCGACGCGCGCAGCGGCCAAGTCCTGCATCAGTCGCGTTAGTTTGCCATCGCCTATTAGGGCCTCGCGCTTGACCGGCCCTGCCAAACACACCATTTCGGCACTTCGCAGTGCGCCAGCAAATGGCGCAAAAGGGGACAAGCGATGCGCATCCTGATCGTCGAGGACGAACCGACTCTCGGCAAGCAACTCAAGTCGACGCTCGAGCAGACCGGTTATGCCGTGGATCTGTCGACCGATGGCGAGGACGGCCATTTCCTTGGCTCGACCGAGGAATACGACGCAGTGATCCTGGATCTCGGCCTGCCGGAGATTGACGGGCTGACCGTGCTGGGCATGTGGCGCAAGGAGGGGCGCAAGTTTCCAGTCCTTGTCCTGACCGCGCGCGACAGCTGGTCGGACAAGGTCGCCGGCCTCGATGCGGGCGCCGACGATTACCTGGCCAAGCCCTTCCAGACCGAGGAACTGATTGCCCGGCTGCGCGCGCTCATCCGCCGCGCCTCGGGCAACTCCTCATCCGAGCTCATCGCAGGCGACGTGCGGCTGGACACCCGTTCGGGCCGCGTCACGCTGCAGGGCGAGCCGGTCAAGCTCACCGCCCAGGAATACAAGCTCCTCAGCTACCTTCTCCATCACAAGGGCAAGGTGGTAAGCCGCACTGAACTGATCGAGCATATCTACGATCAGGACTTCGACCGCGATTCGAACACGATCGAGGTCTTCGTGACCCGGATTCGCAAGAAGCTGGGTGCCGACGTGATAACCACGATCCGTGGCCTCGGTTACAGCCTCGACGATCCCGCCGGTCCCGGCCGCGGCTGATCCGCCGCCGCGCGGGAGCACGCCTTCCGCCGAGGCGGAGCGCGCCGCCGATCCGCGTCCGGACGATCGGTCCGCTCCGGCGGAAATGGCTTCGCGCAATACCGGGTCGATCACGCGGCGCATGCTGCTCATTGCCGCAGCGTGGATTCTCGTTCTCCTGATCGGTGGCGGGGTGGCGCTGGACCGCACGCTGACCGGACTGGTCGTGCGCAATTTCGACGACCAGCTCGGCTACATGCTCACCGCGATGGTCGCTTCGGCCGAGATTGGCCCCGACGGCGAGGTGTTCTTCAACCGGCCGCTCGGTGACCAGCGTTTCCTCGAGCCGGGCAGCGGGCTTTACTGGCAGATCAGCGGGCGGGGCCACGAGGACTTTCCCTCGCGCTCGCTATGGGACCGCAGCCTCGCGGTGCGAACCGATCACGTCGATAGCGAACCGCATATCTACGACAGCGACCAGTTCGCGGGCGAGCCGTTGCGGGTTATCGAACGGTCGATCATTCTGCCCGACAGCAAGGTCCGCTGGTGGTTCACCGTCGCAGCAGCGCGAGGTGAACTGGATGCGCAGTTGCGCCGGATCCGCTCGATCCTGGTGTGGAGTTTCGCGATCCTGGGTTTCGGCCTGTTTCTGATGGCGGCGCTGCAGATCTACTACGGGCTTGGGCCCTTGCGCCGCGTTCGCCGAGCCATCGTCGAGATGCGCGAAGGCCGCGCCAATCGCGTCACGGAGCCATTGCCGCTCGAGGTCCAGCCGATGGTCGAGGAACTCAACGCGCTTCTCGCTCACGTCGAGCGTCAGGCCGAGGAGGCGCGGACGCATGCGGGCAACCTGGCCCATGCGCTCAAGACCCCGCTCACGGTGATCATGAATGCCGCGACCGCCAAGGCACCCGATCTAGCCGATACGACGATCCGCGAAGCCGCGGTGATGCGCCGCCAGGTGGATCACCATCTTGCTCGCGCCCGCGCCGTCGGCCGTCGTGCGGTGGGCCATTCGCGCGCGACCGTGTGGGACAGCGCGGAAGCCGTCGTACGGTCGGTCGCACGGCTTTACGAGAGCGTCCGCCTGGACCTCGACGGTGACCGCGAGGCGGCGGTGGCGATCGAACGCCAGGACCTCGACGAGATTCTCGGCAACCTGATCGAGAATGCGGCCAAATACGGCGGCGGAAGCGTTTTCGTGACCGTCTGCGCTACCTCTGACGATCCGCGCTTCTGCGAGATATGGGTCGAGGACGACGGGATGGGCATTCCCGAAGAGGAACGCGTCCGCATTTTCGATCGCGGAGCGCGTCTGGATACCGGAAAGCCTGGCACTGGCCTCGGCCTTGCCATTGTCCGCGATGTCGCCGAAATCTATGGCGGATCGGTGGAACTGGGCGAAAGCGAGGATCTGGGCGGGCTCCTCGTGACGCTGCGCCTGCCTCGCGCGCGCTAGGCCGAGTGCCTCAGCCGCGCTGGGCTTTTTCGTGGTGGCGGATCACTTCCTCGATGATGAAGCGCAGGAATTTCTCGGAAAACTCGGGATCCAGATTGGCTTCGCCCGCCAGCTTGCGCAGGCGCGCGATCTGCCGCTCCTCGCGACCGGGGTCTGACGGCGGCAGCGCGCGGGCGGCCTTGTAGGCGCCGACGGCCTGGGTGGTGCGAAAGCGCTCTGCAAGGATGTGGATCAGTGCGGCGTCGAAGTTGTCGATGCTGGCGCGATAGCCGGCAAGGACCGGGTCGGGCTCGCCGGCGGCGGGTGCGGGGGCGGTCTGCTGGCTCATCGCGGTTGCCGTAAGGCGCGATTCAGCGCTTGCCAAGTTCCTGCAGCCCTTCCAAGTGACGGCGGTGAGCGCTTCCATCCTTCCCTTTACGCGTGCGGCCCAGCCGTCGCTTGAGCCGTTGATGGCCCTGGTCGCGCCGCAGATGAACAGCGTGAACGCGGTGATCCTCGATCGGATGCAGTCGCAGATCCCACTGATTCCGACACTTGCCGGCCATCTCATCTCCGGCGGAGGCAAGCGGATGCGGCCGATGCTGACGCTGGCGAGCGCGGCCTTGCTCGATTACGCGGGCACCCGGCACCACAAGCTGGCCGCCGCGGTCGAATTCATCCACACCGCCACTTTGCTCCACGACGACGTGGTCGACGGGTCGGGCCTGCGCCGGGGAAAGCAGGCAGCGAACATCGTCTTCGGGAATGCCGCGACGGTTCTCGTAGGTGATTTTCTGTTCAGCCGCTCGTTCGAACTGATGGTCGAAGACGGCAGCCTGAAGGTTCTCAAGATACTCTCAGGTGCCTCGGCCGTGATTGCCGAAGGCGAAGTCGATCAGCTTACCGCCCAGCGCCAGATCGAGACGAGCGAGGAACGCTACCTCGACATCATCAATGCCAAGACCGCTGCCCTGTTTGCGGCCGCATGCCGGATCTCGGCGGTCGTTGCGGAAAGCGGCGAGGCGCATGAACGCGCGCTCGACGACTACGGCCGAAATCTCGGGATCGCCTTCCAGCTTGTCGACGATGCCATCGATTACGATTCGGACGAAGGCACGATGGGGAAGGGCCGAGGCGACGATTTTCGCGAAGGCAAGATGACCTTGCCGGTGATCCTCGCCTATGCGCGCGGCAACGACGAGGAACGCGCGTTCTGGCGCGATGCGATTGCGGGGCACCGGGTCTCCGACAGCGACCTTTCCCATGCCACCGATCTTATCCGCCGGCACCAGGCGCTCGACACCACGCGCGAGCGGGCGCGCCACTTCGCCGCGCGGGCCATCGATGCCGTCGCGGGCTTTCCCGCCAGCCAGGCGCGAGCCGCGATGATCGAGGCGGCCGAGTTCGCGGTGGCCCGCACTTACTAGATCGTCGGCACCGCCAGGGCGCCATGACTGACCTCCCGATACACGAAGTCTTGCCGGACCTGGTGGATGCGCTCGCTCGCTCGAACAGAGCCGTTCTTATCGCGCCGCCCGGCGCGGGCAAGACCACGGCGGTCGCTCCGGCGCTCCTGAGCCAGACCTGGTGCGACGGGATAATCATCCTTCTCAGCCCGCGGCGCGTAGCGGCGCGTGCGGCGGCGGAGCGGATCGCGGAGTTGCTCGGCGAGGATGCCGGTGGGCGCGCCGGCTATCTTACGCGGCTCGACAGCCGCCGATCGCCCGCCACGCGAATACTGGTGGTCACCGAGGCGATCTTCGTATCGAAGATCCTCAGCGATGCGGAGTTGTCGGGCGTCAGCGCCGTCCTTTTCGACGAGGCGCATGAGCGGCATCTCGACAGCGAACTGGGCCTCGCGCTTGCGCGGGAATGCCAGCAGGTCCTGCGGCCCGACCTGCGGATCCTGGTCATGTCGGCAACGATCGACGGAATGCGATTTGCCGCGCTGCTTGGTAACAACGCCGGTTCAGCGCCGCTTATCGAAAGCGCGGGCCGTGCCCATCCCCTGGCGATCCGCTGGCTTGGCGCGCATCCAGAGTTGCGGCTGGAAGACAGCGTGGCGACCGCAGTAGTCACGGCATGGCGTGAAGGTCCGGGCGACATCCTCGTCTTCCTGCCCGGCGTGCGGGAGATCGAGCGAACCGCCGAACGACTTGCCGAACGCTTGCCGCAGGCGGTCGTCCTGCCGCTGCACGGGCAGGTCGAGCCGTCCGCGCAGCGAGCTGCGATCCGCCGCGATCCGGCCGGCCGCCGCCGGATCGTACTGGCGACTAGCATCGCCGAAACAAGCCTTACCCTCGACGGCGTGACGATCGTCGTCGACGCCGGTCTTTCCCGCCGCGCCGAGTTCGACGCAGCCGCCGGTGTGACGCGGCTGGTCACGCATCGGGCGAGCCGGGCCTCGTCCGATCAGCGCGCGGGCCGGGCGGCGCGGCAGGGGCCGGGAACAGCCTATCGCCTGTGGGAGAAGGCATCGCATGCGGGCCGGCCTGCCTTCGACCCTCCCGAGATCGAGACATCCGACCTCGCTCCATTGGTGCTGGCGCTGGCGCAGTGGGGAAGCGGCGACCCGGCGGAGTTAACCTGGCTCGATCCGCCACCACAAGCGATGGTAGGCGTCGCCCGATCTGAGCTGGCCGGAATCGGCGCGCTGGATAACGACGGCCGCATCACGACGCACGGGCGCGCGATGGCGCAATTGCCGATGGAGCCCGCCGTGGCGCACATGCTCCTGTTCGCCGCCCGGCACGGCGTGTCCGAAACGGGCGCTCGACTGGCGCTGCTTTTGCAGGAGCGGGGGCTTGGCAGCCGCGACGTGGATCTCGCGCACCGGCTGGACCGCTGGGACCGCGACCGCTCTCGTCGAGCAGAGGAATCGCGCAAACTCGCGGCTCGCTGGTCGAAGTCGGCGGCGCTCATCTCCCCTCCCGCGAACGGCACGCGCGAACCTCCGCTCGCCGTCCTGCTGGCCGAGGCGTTTCCCGGTCGCATTGCCCGGCGCCGCAGAGCGGGCGGAGAGGAATGGCTTGCGGCCAGTGGCCGGGCCTACCGGCTCGACCCCGCCGAGGTTCCGGGCCAGGCCGATTGGCTGGTGATCGCCGACGCGCAAGGGCAGGCGAACGGCGCGCGGATAACCGCTGCGATCGCGCTCGACGAGGGCGACATCAGCGTCTGGTTGCAGCACCGTGTCATCGTCCGCCACCAACTCCGCTGGCGCGACGAGAGCGAAACCGTCGAACCGGTTCGCGAACGTCTTCTCGGGGCAATTTCCCTGTCGCGCGGGTTCGATCCGGATGCGGACCGTGATGCGATAGCCGCGATGCTGTTGGACAACTTCGCGAGGCGCGGCCTTGCCGCATTGCCGCTTTCGGAGGCGAGCCAGGCGTTTTTGGCTCGCGCCAAATTCGCCGGCGTCGAAGCCCTTTCGGACGAGGGCCTGATTGCGTCCGCGCAAGACTGGCTCGGTCCGCTGATCGAAGACGAACGCAGCCTGCGGGCGATCCCGCAATCCCGGCTGCACCAGGCACTGCTGGATCGGCTCGACTGGAACGAGCGCCAGGCGCTGGACCGGCTGGCCCCGCCCGAGTTCGTCTCGCCAGCGGGAACACGGCACCCAATCGATTATGCCGGCGAGGGCGGACCGGCGGTCGAAGTCCGCGTCCAGGCACTGTTTGGTCTCGACAGTCATCCGACTTTCGGCGAGCCGCCCCGCCCGTTGCTCTTGAGGCTGACTTCGCCGGCGGGCCGCCCGCTGCAGTCCACCCGCGATCTCCCGGGCTTCTGGCGAGGGACCTGGCGCGACGTCCAGCGCGACATGAAGGGCCGCTATCCCCGCCATCGCTGGCCTGACGAGCCGTGGCGCGAGGATCCGAGCCTGAAGACCCGCAACGCATTCGAACGATCGCGCGGTAACTGAACATCTCGGCGCTTGATTTGGCGCCGGGAATGGGGATAGCGCGGCGCCATGCCCGCACGGATATTCCAACGCCCCAAGAACGCCATGCAGTCCGGCCGCGCCCGGACCGAGGAATGGCTGCTCGACTTCGTGCCCGCCGAGGCGAAGCGCCCCGATCCGCTGATGGGCTGGGCAGGTTCGGGCGACATGCAGCAGCAGGTCACGCTCACCTTTACGAGTGCGGAGGAAGCGCAGGCCTACGCCGCGCGTTACGGGATCGAGGCGCACGTGGTTCCGACCCCGCCGCGCAAGCTCAAGCTGCAGACTTACGCCGACAATTTCCGCTGAGCTTGCATTCCCTGACGGGCCCCGCCATATCGCGCGCCGGGAGTCGGGTGGACGTTTGCGTTCGCCAACCTGGTCAGGTCCGGAAGGAAGCAGCCACAACGGATTGCGGCGGGTCACCCGGCTCCTTTTTCCCTGACATCAGCGGCCTAAGTCTCTAGCCTGAAGCGATGGGCGAATCCCCCGACATATTCGGCGAAGAGCCGCGCGAACCCGATGCCGCGGAGATGCCCGGGCTGGGCCTCGACGAGCCTGCGCAGCCGCAGCGCGCCGACACGGCGCAACCCTATCGCGTCCTTGCGCGCAAGTACCGGCCGCGAACCTTTGCCGAACTGATCGGCCAGGAAGCGATGGTTCGCACCCTTGGCAACGCGATCAAGCGCGACCGGCTGGCTCACGCCTTCCTGATGACCGGGGTGCGCGGGGTCGGCAAGACATCCACCGCCCGGCTGATCGCCAAGGCGCTCAACTGCATCGGGCCGGACGGGCAGGGCGGGCCCACGATCGAGCCATGCGGGGTCTGCGAGCCGTGCGTCGCCATCGCCGAGGGCCGTCACATCGACGTGATCGAGATGGACGCGGCCAGCCACACCAGCGTCAACGACGTGCGCGAGATCATCGAAGCCGTGCGCTATGCGGCGGTATCCGCGCGCTACAAGATATACATCATCGACGAGGTCCACATGTTGTCGAACAGCGCCTTCAATGCGCTGCTCAAGACGCTTGAGGAACCGCCCGCCCACGTGAAGTTCCTGTTTGCGACGACCGAGGCGGACAAGCTGCCCGTTACCGTGCTTTCGCGCTGCCAGCGCTTCGACCTGCGGCGGATCGCCACGCCGGCGCTTTCGGCGCACTTCGCGCATATCTGCTCGCTGGAGCAGGTTCCGGCAGAAGACGAAGCCCTGTCGATGATCGCGGTAGCGGCGGAAGGTTCGGTCCGCGACGGGCTGTCGATCCTCGACCAGGCGATCGCCCACGCCGACCTTGGCGGCGACGGCATGGTCACCGCCGAGAAGGTCCGCGACATGCTGGGCCTGGCGGACAAGACCGCCCAGCGGCGCCTTTTCGCCGCGCTGCTGGCGGGCGAGGGCCGTGAACTGCTCGACCTGATCGAGCAGCAATACGCGCTGGGGGTCGAGCCGCTCGCCCTCATGCGCGCGCAGATGAACCTCGTTCACCGGATCACGATTGCACAGCTCGGGCAGAGCGGCGCCGACGCCCGCTCGAGCGAGGAACGCGAGGCGATCGAGGGTTGGGCCAAGGGACTCAGCGCCGGCCAGTTGCATCGCCTGTGGCAGCTCGTTCTCAAGGGACACGACGAGGTCCGTTTCGCGCCCGACCCGCTTGCCGCCGCGCAAATGGCACTTTTGCGAGTGATGCATGCCGCGGACCTCCCCGACCCCGGCGGTCTCGCCCGCAAGCTGCAGGAAATAGCCGCGAACGCGTCGCCACCGGCAGTCACGCACGTCTCGCCGGGCGCAGGGGTGCCTGCCGCGTCGATCGATTGGGAACAGCTCGTTTCGCGGGTCGAGGACAGCCAGCCGCTGATCGGCGGAACGATGCGAAACTGGGTTCGCCCGGTTGAAGTGACGAACGGCACCTTGCTGTTCCAACTCGTTCCCGGTCTGACCGAAGACCCTGCTCGCGACATGGCCGACGCGCTCGACCGGCTGACCGGCGAACGATGGAGGGTCGAGCGCAGTGTGGGCGAGGCGCAGCCGAGCTTGCGCGAACGCAAGGAGAGCGAGGAACGCGCCGGCCAGGCCGCATTGCTCGCCAATCCGCTGGTGAAGGCCGCCTTCGCCGCGTTTCCCGACGCAGAACTGATTGACGAGGAGCGCGCCGAGCGCTCCTCTCCCCCATGGAGCAGACGCGCATGAAATCGATGGAAGAAATGATCCAGGCCGCCCAGCAGGCGGCGGCCACGATCCAGAAGCAGATGGGCGAGGCCCAGGCCAAGCTCGACCAGATCGAAGTCGAAGGCGTAGCGGGTGGCGGGCTCGTCAAGATCCGCTGCAGCGCGAAGGGACGCGTTATCGGCGTCGCGATCGACGACAGCCTGATGGCGGCAAGCGAAAAGCAGATGCTTGAAGATCTCGTTGCCGCCGCGTTCAACGATGCGCGGGTCCGCGCCGATGCGGTCACCGCCGAGGAAATGCAGCGCGTGCAGAATGCGGCAGGCATTCCGGCGGGCTTCAAGCTTCCGGGGATGTAGAACCGCTTTCGCGCATCCCGGGCACGATCGGCCGCGCAGGCGGTGGGTGCCGGGATTGCGGGAAGGCGGGGGGCATCCCATATCCACAGCCAAGACACCGGCTTCGTGCCGGAACCGGCGCATGCTGCGCTATAGTGGACGGATATGACGATGAATCTCTACCCCCTGCTTCCCCTTCGCGACATCGTCGTGTTTCCGGGAATGGTCGTCCCTCTCTTCGTGGGACGCGAAAAGTCGGTTGCCGCGCTCGAGGCGGCGATGGCCGGCAACAAGGAAATTTTTCTACTCGCCCAGCTCGACCCCGGCTGCGACGAACCTGATCGCGACGATCTTTACGACGTCGGCGTGACCGCGACCGTCCTCCAGCTTCTGAAGCTGCCCGACGGGACCGTTCGCGTACTGGTCGAAGGCCAGCAGCGCGGATCGATCGAAAGCTTGCGCGAGGAAAGCGGCAGCGGCGGCGACATGGTCGTGGCGCAGGTTTCGCTCATGGCGCAGGTTACCGCGGCGGGAACCGAAGTTGCGGCGATGATGCGCAGCGTCGTCGACCAGTTCGCCGACTATGCCAAGCTCAACAAGAAGTTGCCGCAGGACGCGGGCGCGCAGCTTGGCGACATCGACGATGCGTCGAAGCTGGGTGACGCCGTGGCCGCGAACATCGCCGCCAAGGTGGCCGACAAGCAGGCACTCCTGACCGAAGCCGATCCCCTGAAGCGCCTCGAAATGGTGATGAGCTTCATGGAAGGCGAGCTCGGCGTGCTGAAGGTCGAACGCAAGATCCGCGGGCGCGTGAAGCGCCAGATGGAGAAAACGCAGCGCGAATATTACCTCAACGAGCAGCTCAAGGCGATCCAGTCTGAACTGGGCGGCGGCGATGGCGACGAAGCGAACGAGCTGGCCGAACTGGCCGAGAAGATCGACAAGCTCAAGCTCTCGAAGGAAGCGCGGGCGAAGGCCACTGCCGAGCTGAAGAAGCTCAAGGGCATGCAGCCGATGAGCGCCGAGGCGACCGTCATCCGCAATTACCTCGACGTTCTGCTCGGCCTGCCGTGGGGCAAGAAGAGCAAGCTGAAGCGCGATATCGCCAAGGCGCAGGAAGTGCTCGATGCGGATCATTACGCGCTCGAAAAGGTCAAGGACCGGATCGTCGAGTATCTCGCGGTCCAGGCGCGGACCAACAAGCTGAAGGGTCCCATCCTGTGCCTGGTCGGACCTCCGGGCGTCGGCAAGACCAGCCTCGGGCGGTCGATCGCGCGCGCGACTGGGCGCGAATTCATCCGCCAATCCCTGGGTGGCGTGCGCGACGAAGCGGAGATTCGCGGCCACCGCCGGACCTACATCGGCTCGCTGCCGGGCAAGATCATCACGAACCTGCGCAAGGCCGGGACCAGCAACCCGCTGTTCCTTCTCGACGAGATCGATAAGCTGGGCCAGGATTTCCGCGGCGATCCGGCATCGGCCTTGCTCGAAGTCCTCGATCCCGAGCAGAACTCCAAGTTCCAGGACCATTACCTGGAACTGGATTACGACTTGTCCGACGTGATGTTCGTGACCACCGCGAACAGCCTCAACCTGCCACAGGCGCTGCTCGACCGGATGGAGATCATCCGGCTCGAAGGTTACACCGAGGACGAGAAGGTCGAGATCGCGGAGCGCCACCTGATCGCCAAGCAGATCGAGGCGCACGGGCTCAAGCAGGGCGAATTCACCCTGACGCACGAGGCCCTGCGCGACCTGATCCGCTATTACACGCGTGAGGCCGGCGTCCGCACGCTCGAGCGCGAGATCGCGCGACTGGCGCGCAAATCGCTCCGCCGGATACTCGAAGGCAAGGAAACTGCCGTCGTGGTGACGCCGGAAAACCTCGGCGAGTTCGCCGGGGTCCGCAAATACCGCCATGGCGTTTCCGACGAGGAAGCCCAGGTCGGGGCGGTCACGGGTCTGGCCTGGACCGAGGTCGGCGGCGAGCTTCTGACGATCGAGGCCGTGACCGTCCCCGGCAAGGGCGCGGTGCGCACGACCGGCAAGCTCGGCGAGGTGATGAACGAAAGCGTGCAGGCTGCCTTCAGTTTCGTGAAGGCGCGCGCGCCCGCCTATGGGATCAAGCCGTCGCTGATCAACCGCAAGGACATCCACATCCACCTGCCCGAGGGCGCGGTTCCGAAGGACGGACCATCGGCCGGCATCGGCATGGTCACGTCGATCGTGTCGACGCTGAGCGGCATTCCGGTGCGCGCGGATATCGCGATGACCGGCGAGGTCACGCTTCGCGGTCGCGTGCTGGGGATCGGGGGGCTGAAGGAGAAGCTGCTCGCCGCTTTGCGCGGCGGCATCAAGACCGTCCTTATCCCCGAAGAGAACCGCAAGGATCTGGCCGAGATCCCGGCCAACGTGAAGGACGGGCTGGAGATCATCCCGGTCAGCCACGTTGACGAGGTTCTCAGCCGCGCTCTGACAGCAGAGCTCGCTCCGATCGAATGGACCGAGGCTGACGACATCGCCAGTCAGCCGGTCCCGGCGGCGCCGCCGATTCCGGCTTCGAGCGTCCCGACGGCGCACTGAAAAGCGCGTATCGGCAAGGGATTGCTGCACTCTGGGCGGCGTTGACCGGCGGTTTGATCGCCCGGTGATGCACGCTTCGTCTCAAAAGGGGCAAGAATCGCGGGATATCCGGCGATTCTTGCCCTTTTAGGCTTTGACAGCCCATTCTTCTTCCGCTCAATTCCGCCGCAGCCGATAAGCGATTCCACGCTTTCGATTTCACCAAAGGTAGGGGGTTCCTCGATGAACAAAAACGATCTGATCAGCTCCGTTGCCGATTCCAGCGGCCTCACGAAGGGCGATGCGACCAAGGCTGTCGAAGCCGTGTTCGATTCGATCTCCGGCGCGCTGGGCAAGGGCGACGAAGTTCGCCTGGTCGGTTTTGGCACGTTTTCGGTGGCCAAGCGCAAGGCTTCGACGGGGCGCAACCCGCGCACCGGCGAGCCGATGAGCATCAAGGCTTCGACCCAGCCCAAGTTCAAGGCCGGCAAGGGCCTCAAGGACGCGGTCAACTGATCGATTTCAGCTAGGCGCGGCCTTCGGGCCGCGTTTACTGCGCCGCGCTCACCGACGGGTGGGCGCGGCGTTTGCTTTGGTGCTCGACTCCGTTCGGCTCTCTAGCGCTGGAGCTTGACGAGGGCGGTTGGCGCGGCGGCGGTGCGCGGCGTTATCGTCCAATCGAGCCGCTTGCCGGACGTTTCAGCCGATGGACCTTCATCGGTATTATTCGCCAGGATCTCGCCGTCCGTCACGATCGTGAACCTGCCGTCGAGTTGCGGCATCTTCGGCATCCCGGCGCCATTCTCTCCCGCCTTGTCGAGCGCGCCCATCTGGGCGAGCGCCGCGAACGGATTGCCGGTGCTGGACGCTGCGGAGAAGGCAGGCGCATCGACCCGCACTGTCCCGTCCTGGTGCAGCGAAATCGCGACGAAGGGATTTGCATATTGCATCCGTTCCATCGCTGGGAATGCGAAGTCGTGGTCGAGCCGCCCTTCGATAGCGTAATCGACGAGGAACAACCCATCGCCCTTGTTCACTACCGATCGCCAGCCCTTCTGCTTTCGCAGCCGGGCCGCAAGCTCGTCGGCAGCGGCAGGATCCGCGGGGTCGATCCCGCCAAGCATCGCGCGCATGGCCTCTGAGTTGCGCCGTGTCTCCGCCTCCCGAGAGGAAGCATTTGCATCCCAAGTCTTGCGCTGGTCGGCGGTCTCCTCGTCGCTGCAGGGGCGCGGCTTGAAGTTTTCCTCGTCGACGCATTCTGCCTTGAAGACGGGCTTGTCCTTGGTCATCCCCGCGGTCGCGAGTTTTGACAGGGCAAGGAGATAGATTTCGCCCGAGTAGGAAAACGCGAAAGCTCCGTCGCGGTGAAGATCAAGCCGCGAGGTGAACTTGCCGGGACTGATCAGGCAGCCGGCCAGCGCCAGGCACCCTGCGAAAGCTGCTGCAAGCAGCGCGAGCTTGCGACGGATCATGACTTTCCCCCGTTGTCAGGCGATTCGCCCGCTTAGCGCGTGGCTATCGCATAGAGCGCGACCGCTGCTGCATTCGATACATTAAGACTTTCCATAGCCGCCGAGATCGGAAGGCGTGCAAGGACATCGCAGTGCTGCGCGACGTTGTGGCGCAGTCCCTCTCCCTCGGCCCCCAGCACCAGGGCGACGGGCCCGGCGGGCAGAGCCTCGGCAAATGAAGCCTCGGCTTCGCCGGCAAGCCCGATCCGCCAGTATCCAGCGTCCTCCATTTCCTCCAGCGCGCGCGACAGGTTCACCACCCGCAGCCACGGCACGATCTCCAGAGCGCCTGAGGCGGCCTTGGCGACGACACCCGATTCGGGCGGCGAATGGCGATCCTGGGTCACGATCGCAGCGGCATTGAACGCGGCGGCGGAGCGGAGAATTGCGCCGACGTTATGGGGGTCTGTTACCTGGTCGAGCACCACGATCGGGCGCGCGGGATCGGCAGGCTCAAGGTCGTCGAGGCCGAGGAGGGGAAGCGGGTCGCATTCGATCACTATCCCCTGGTGCGGCGCGTCGCGCGCCACCAGGCGGGCGAGGTCGACCGCCTGCGCGTAATCGACCGCCAGTCCCGACGGCACTTCACCTTCGAGTTCGGCCAGCGCATCGCGCGTTGCCCACAACTTGCGGATGGTCCGATCGGGATTGACGAGTACGGCTTCGACCGCATGGCGGCCCCAGAGCCGAACCGGCGCGCCCGTCCGCCCGCTGCCGCGTCCGCCGCGCATGCGCCCGGCGCGTCCGCGCAAGGCGCGCTCGCGCACCGGTCCGCGGGATTGTTCTTCGTTACGAGCCATTGTTTTTTCCCGGCCGCCATGGCCGCGCACTCCCTGCCAGTGGCCCCATTGACAGGCAAGCGCTGCTTCGCCAGAAGGCCGCCTTCTCGGTCTGGCGGTCCGGAATCGGGCGTTCGAAACGCGTTTTTCGCCAGCGTGCTTGTGTGGACAGGTGGCCGAGTGGTTAATGGCAGCAGACTGTAAATCTGCCCGCGAGAGCGTACGCTGGTTCGAATCCAGCCCTGTCCACCAACCCCTTTTCCTTCCCGCGTGGCGGAACGAAAGAGCGGCGCCGGTTTTACCGGTTCCTGCCCCGGTCCGCTTGTCCGCGCGGGCCCCAGCCCCTAGAGGTAGCCGATGCCCGGAGAAATACTCGACAATCGCGGAAACGGACACGCTGGCTGGAGCTGGCCACCCGTTCATCCGGAGGGACGCAAGTTCGCCCTTATCACTGCCGCAGCGAGCGCGGCTTTCGCCCTGTTGGCATGGGAGACGATAGCATGGCCCCTGGCGTTCCTGACGCTGGGTGTGCTGGCCTTCTTCCGTGATCCTCGCCGGATCACGCCGCAGGACGACAAGTCCATCGTTGCGCCGGCGGACGGGCTGGTCACGCTCATCCAGAAGGTGCCGCCCCCGCGTGAACTTCAGGCTGCCGAAGGCGGCGAGGCAGGGGGCATGGGCAGCGCGCCCGTGACCCGCGTGTCCATTTTCATGAGTGTGTTCGATGTCCACATCAACCGTGCGCCGGTCGCCGGCACCGTACGGCGCGTGGTCTACATCCCCGGCAAGTTCGTGAACGCTGATCTCGACAAGGCGAGCGAGGATAACGAGCGCCAGCATTTCCTGCTCGAGCGCAACGACGGCGTCCTTATCGGATTTACCCAGATCGCCGGCCTGGTGGCGCGGCGCATCGTGCCGTTCGTCAAGCAGGGCGACATCGTCGCTGCGGGGCAGCGCGTGGGCCTGATCCGCTTCGGCAGCCGCGTGGACGTATACCTTCCGGAGGGAACCGAACCCCGCGTGCTCCTGGGGCAGAAGACCATCGCCGGCGAGACGATCATCGCCGAAATCGGACAGACCGCCCTGATCGAAGGTGTCGGCCAGTGATCCTGGGACCGGACGGGCGACCGATTTCCGAGGCAGACGAGGACTCCGAAGAGCAGGAATTCGGGCACGGCGGCCGGAACCCCCGCGGGCTTACGCTTCGTGCGCTCGTTCCCAATGCGATTACCTCTGCGGCCCTGTGCTCCGGGTTGACGGGAATTCGCTTCGCCATCAACGGGGATTGGGAAAAGGCGCTGCTGGCGGTGATCCTTGCCGGCGTGCTCGACGGCATCGACGGCCGGGTCGCGCGGATGATGAAGGCCCAGTCGCGCTTTGGCGCGGAACTGGACAGCCTTGCTGATTCGCTTTCGTTCGGCGTCGCTCCCGCCCTCATCCTTTTCCTGTGGTCGCTTCAGGAAGTCCCACGGATCGGCTGGTTCGCGAGTCTTGCCTTCGCGGTCTGCTGCGCGCTGCGCCTTGCCCGGTTCAATGCCCGCATCGATGTGGTAGAGCAGCCCCATAAGTCGGCCGGGTTCCTTACTGGAATTCCCGCGCCGGTCGGGGCAGGGCTGGCGTTCCTTCCGATGTACCTGTGGATCGCCAGCGGGCGTGAAGAATTTCGCGAGCCGGTCGTGGTCGCGCTGTGGGTGGCGGCAATCGCCTTTCTGATGATCTCCAACGTGGCCACGCTAAGCTGGACATCGCTGCGACCGCGGCGGAATATTCGGCTGGAAGTGATTGCGCTGGTCGGCCTTACGCTTGCTGCGCTCCTGACCGAGCCCTGGCTCACCTTGGTGGGGATATGCGCGCTCTACCTGGCGCTGATGCCCTATGGAATAGTTCGATATGCCCGCGTCAGGCGGCAGCGCGCAGCGCATGGCGCGGCGCGGGACGACGGCTGAACACGCGCAGCATTCCGGCGCGAAGGCCCGGGACCAGCGGGACGCGGCCCTGGGCAATCGTGGAGACACGGAATTCGCGAGTATCGGAGAGGGCGCGAAGCGCGGCCAGATTGGCCAGCGCTGCGCCCCGATAGGTGCGCCATGTGGAAGCGATGACCGCAACCGCCAGCACCATGGTCAATGCAAATCCAACTGAAACGATCACGGCAGCCATCGGAGTCTCTTTCGGTTAGCCCAGTGCTGACAAGCCTGTGGACATCGTGTGGATAACTCTACTTATGGTTAACAGTTCCTTGCTAACCGCTCGATTGCGCCACTGTTCTTGTTCTGTTCCACTGTGTCAAGCGATTCCGCGCTGGGCCGTTTTGTGGGCGGGACGAAATCCGGGTGGCTTTTTGCCCATCGGGCCGCTAAGGGGCGCGTGCCGACAGCTTCACGTCCCGTGGCAATGCGGCAAATCCACATGGGAAACGCCCATACCGGTGCCTTTGCGGGGTCTCCGCTCGGTTCCAGTTTCCCACAAGGGCCCCTCGGGGCACAAACCGGAAAGGAATGACCTATGGCGGCTCCCGTCGTCACCATGCAGCAATTGATCGAGGCCGGCGCACACTTCGGCCACCAGACCCACCGCTGGAACCCGCGGATGAAGCCGTACATTTTCGGCGCCCGCAACGGCATCCACATCCTCGACCTGTCGCAGACCGTGCCCCTGATGGCGCGCGCGCTCGATTTCGTCTCCTCAACCGTCCAGGCCGGGGGCAAGGTCCTGTTCGTCGGCACCAAGCGCCAGGCGCAGCAGCCGATCGCTGACATTGCTCGTCAGTCGGGCCAGCACTTCGTCAATCACCGCTGGCTGGGCGGCATGCTCACCAACTGGAAGACGATTTCCAACTCGATCAAGCGCCTCAAGACGCTTGAAGAGCAGCTTTCGGGCGACACTGCCGGGCTTACCAAGAAGGAAGTGCTCCAGCTCACGCGCGAGCGCGACAAGCTTGAGCTTTCGCTGGGCGGCATCCGCGACATGGGCGGCATTCCGGACGTGATGTTCGTGATCGACGCCAACAAGGAAGAACTGGCGATCAAGGAAGCCAACGTCCTGGGCATCCCGGTCGTGGCGATCCTGGATTCGAACGTTTCGCCCGACGGCATCGCCTTCCCGATTCCGGCGAACGACGACGCCAGCCGCGCGATCCGTCTTTACTGCGAGGCCGTGGGCGCCGCGGCGACCAAGGGCAACCGCGAGGCGGTCGTCGCATCGGGTGCCGATATCGGCGCGATGGACGAGCCGATCGCCGAGGAAGCTGCCGCTCCGGCCGCTGACGAGGCCGCCGAGCCCGCCGCCACCGAAGCATGATCCAGTCCGGCGGGACGTTTCTCGTTCCGCCGGCAACTTCTCAAATTCAAGAGGATAGACGCAATGGCTTATACCGCCACTGACGTGAAGAACCTGCGCGAGCGCACCGGCGCCGGCATGATGGATTGCAAGAAGGCGCTCGACGAAACCAATGGCGACATTGAGGCCGCGGTCGACCAGCTGCGCGCCAAGGGCCTGGCCGCCGCGGCAAAGAAGTCGAGCCGCACCGCGGCCGAAGGCCTGGTCGGCGTGGCCGTCAACGGCACCAAGGGCGTCGCGGTCGAAGTGAACTCCGAAACCGACTTCGTCGCCAAGAACGACCAGTTCCAGGACTTCGTCCGCAAGACGACCGAAGTCGCCCTGGGTCAGTCGAGTGACGACATCGAGACGCTGAAGTCGGCATCGTACCCCGATGGCGGCACCGTCAGCGACAAGCTGACCAACAACGTCGCAACTATCGGCGAGAACCAGCAGCTGCGCCGGATGAAGACCGTTTCGGTCAGCAACGGGGTCGTCGTGCCTTACGTCCACAACGCTGCCGCACCCGGCCTTGGCAAGATTGGCGTGCTCGTCGCGCTTGAGAGCGAGGGCGACAAGGCCGCGCTCGAAGCTCTGGGCAAGCAGATCGCCATGCACATCGCGGCGGCGTTCCCGCTGGCGCTGAATGCCGACGGGCTCGATGCCGACATGTTGTCGCGCGAACGTGCGATTGCGGCCGAAAAGGCGGCCGAAAGCGGCAAGCCTGCCGAAGTCCAGGCCAAGATGGTCGACGGGGCGATCGCCAAGTTCGCCAAGGACAACGCGCTGCTCAGCCAGTTGTTCGTGATCGACAACAAGACCCCGATCTCCCAGGTCGTCGAAAAGGCCGCCAAGGATGCCGGCTCGGCGATCACCCTGAAGGATTACGTGCGCTTCCAGCTCGGCGAAGGGATCGAGAAGGAAGAGACCGACTTTGCCGCCGAAGTGGCCGCGGCAGCCGGGATCAACTGACCAGCGTGCCCCGCCGTGGCAACACGGCGGGGCGCTTGCAGTCGCGCGCGCAAGTCCTATACCTTTCCGCGCGAAGCTGAACGCCTGCCCGACGGGCGCACCTTTTTCGGGACGAGCGATGGCCCTGCCGACATACAAGCGCATCTTGCTCAAGCTATCGGGCGAAGTGCTGATGGGCCGCCAGCAGTTCGGCATAGATCCCGAATTCGTCACCGAACTGGCCGGCGAAGTGAAGTCCGCGAAGGACAGCGGCCTCGAGATCTGCCTTGTCATCGGCGGGGGCAACATCTTCCGCGGGATGGCGGGCGCGGCGAAAGGCATGGACCGGGCCCAGGCCGATTACATGGGCATGCTGGCCACCGTGATGAATGCGCTGGCCATGCAGAACGCGCTCGAGCAACTGGGCGTGCCGACGCGGGTCCAGTCCGCGATCGAGATGGACAAGGTTTGCGAGCCGGTAATTCGCCGCCGCGCTGAACGGCACCTCGAGAAGGGCCGGGTCGTGATCTTTGCGGCCGGGGTCGGGGCGCCTTACTTCACCACGGACAGTGGCGCTGCGCTGCGCGCGGCCGAAATGCGCTGCGACGCTCTCCTCAAGGGAACCAGCGTTGACGGGGTCTATGATTCGGACCCCAAGACCAATCCCGGCGCAAAGCGTTACGATACAGTCGATTACGACACTGTTCTTGCAGGTAATCTCAAGGTAATGGATGCGTCGGCGGTGGCATTGTGCCGCGATAATCGGATTCCGATCGTCGTGTTCTCGATCCGCGAGCAGGGCAACCTCGCCCGCGTTCTCGCCGGCCACGGCACCCAGACGATAGTGCAGGAGGAAGGCTGAGATGGCCAAGTACGACAAGGCGGATCTCGAACGCCGGATGAAGGGCGCGGTCGAAGCACTGCGCGGCGACCTTGCAGGGCTGCGGACCGGGCGGGCGAACGTGTCGCTGCTCGATCCGATCACGGTCGAGGTTTATGGGTCGCACATGCCGCTCAACCAGGTCGCGTCGGTTTCGGCGCCCGAGCCCAGGATGCTGTCGGTGCAGGTGTGGGACAAGGCCAACATCAGCCCGGTGGAAAAGGCGATCCGCAGCGCCGGGCTCGGCCTGAATCCGATTTCCGACGGGCAGAACCTGCGCCTGCCCATTCCCGACCTTACCGAGGAGCGGCGCAAGGAGCTCGCCAAGCTGGCGGGCCAATACTCCGAGAAGGCGAAGATCGCGATCCGCAACGTCCGCCGCGACGGGATGGAAGCGCTCAAGGTCGACGAGAAGAAACACGAGATTTCCGAGGATGAGCGCAAGCGGGCCGAAACCGAGGTCCAGAAGCTCACCGACGAGATGATCAGGGCCGCCGACGACGTCGCGGCTCACAAGGAAAAGGAAATCCTCAGCCAGTGAGCGCCGCCCCATCCGGGGTCGTGATCGACGCTGCCACGCCGGATGTGGCCGCGGGCCATGGCGCGCGCCACGTCGCGATCATCATGGACGGCAACGGTCGCTGGGCCAAGAAGCGCCACCTCCCGCGCGCGATCGGGCACAAGCGGGGAGTGGAAGCGGTGCGCGAAGTCGTCCGCGCGGCGCGCCGCATGGGGCTCGAGGCGCTGACCCTGTATGCCTTTTCGTCCGAAAACTGGAAGCGTCCGCAGGACGAGGTCGCCGACCTCATGGGCCTCCTTCGCCACTTCATCCGTAGTGACATCGATGAATTCGCGGCAAACGGAGTACGGCTCAAGATTATTGGCGATTATCTGGCGCTTGCACCTGATATCGTCGAACTGATCGAGGATGCGCTGGCACGAACTGCTGGCAACCGGGGTACAACTCTGGCGGTTGCGCTGAACTATGGCGCGCAACAGGAAATTGCCCGCGCTGCCAGTGCGGCCGCTGCCGAAGGGCCGATCACGGCGGAGTCGATCGCCGCCCATCTCGACACCGCCGACATGCCCCCGCTCGACCTGCTGATCCGCACCTCGGGCGAGTTGCGGCTCTCGAACTTCCTGTTGTGGCAGTCGGCCTATGCCGAACTGTGGTTCAGCGACGTGCTGTGGCCCGACTTCACCCCGGCGCACCTTGCCGAGGCCCTGGAGGCGTTCGCGGCCCGCGAGCGGCGATATGGCGGCCGCTGAACACGCCGCACCTGCGGCCAAGCGCTCGGACCTTCCGGTTCGGGCGGCATCCGCTGCCGTTCTGCTGGCGGTTGCCGGCTTTGCGGTCTGGAGTGGGGGACTCGTCTTCGAGCTCTTCATCGCCATCCTCGCGCTGGTCGTCGCCGGCGAGTTTGCGCGGCTCGTCTGGCTGGCGGTCGGGTCGACCCCCTTGCGGCTCGCGGCGCTGCTGGCCGGCGCAGTCTATATCGGCTGGGCCGCGCTCGCGTTGGCGAGCATGCCGCGGGTCCTGTTTCTCGCCGTGCTGGGCGCGGTGATCTGCACCGATACGGGCGCCTACTTCGCCGGTCGGGCAATTGGTGGGCCCAAGATCGCGCCATCGATAAGTCCCTCGAAGACCTGGGCAGGGCTGGGCGGTGGGATGGCGGCAAGCGCGCTCTGGTGCGCGGCCGCCGTCGCCGGACTGACTTTCGCCATCGCCGGCCTCGATGGGGCCGGCCGCAGCCTCGATACGGCTGGAGCGTCTCGCGATGTGGTTCTGGCTGCCGCGATCGGCGCCGGTCTGGCGGTCGCGGCGCAAGCCGGCGATTTCTTCGAAAGCTGGCTCAAGCGTCGGGCTGGGGTGAAGGACAGCTCTCGCCTCATCCCGGGGCATGGCGGTGTGTTCGATCGGGTCGATGGCCTCCTTCCGGTGGCGATCATCGTCGGCAGCGTGTGGGCGCTCGGGCGGTGATCGATCCGCGAAGCCTGACGATACTGGGCGCAACCGGATCGGTGGGGTCGTCGACGCTCGACCTCGTGCGCCGCAATCGCGACAGTTTCCGTATCGTGGCGCTTACCGCCAATTGCCAGGCAGTCGAACTCGCGGCACTTGCTCGCGAGTTCTCCGCCGAACTTGCGGTCGTCGCCGACGAAAGCTGCCTTCCGGCCTTGCGCGATGCTCTGTCCGGAAGCGGCATCGCGGCAGCGGGCGGGGAGGCCGCGCTGATCGAAGCGGCGGCGCGGCCCGCCGATCTCACGATCGCGGCGATCGTAGGCTGCGCAGGCCTGGCCCCCACCATGTCAGCGATCGAACGGGGCGGAACCGTCGCCCTGGCGAACAAGGAAGCACTTGTTTCGGCAGGGGCGGTGATGACCGCAGCGGTAGCGCGGAACGCCGCCACCCTGCTGCCCGTCGATAGCGAGCACAATGCGATCTTCCAGTGCCTTGCGGGCAATCGCCTGTCCGATGTCGCCCGGATCACGCTCACCGCCAGCGGCGGCCCGTTTCGCGACTGGAGCCGCGCCCGGCTCGAGCAGGCTACGCCGGCACAGGCGGTGCGCCATCCCAACTGGGACATGGGCGCCAAAATCAGCGTCGATTCCGCCACGATGATGAACAAGGGTCTCGAGCTGATCGAGGCGCATTACCTTTTCCCGGTCGGGCACGAGCGCCTTGCGATCATCGTCCACCCGCAGTCGGTGGTCCATTCGATGGTCGAGTTCCGCGACGGGTCGACGCTCGCTCAGTTGGGGCCGTCCGACATGCGCGTGCCCATCGCGTCGGCTTTGGCATGGCCGCAGCGGATGGCCGGTCCCTGCGCTCCGCTCGACCTCGCTGCGATTGGCGAGCTGACCTTTCGCGCGCCGGACGAAGCGCTGTTCCCCGCGACACGGCTGGCGCGCGAAGCGGTGATCGCGGGCGGCTCGGCCCCCGCTGTCCTCAATGCCGCGAATGAAGTTGCGGTCGCCGCGTTCCTGGCCGGACATATCCCGTTCACCAGAATTGCGGCATACGTCGCCGAGGTCCTGGGTCGCAACGTGCTGCCCGAGCCGCGTGATCTGGCGGCGGTCCTGGCGGTTGACGAAGCCGCCCGGGCCGACGCCCGCGCCTTGATGGAGCTTGCCTGAGTGATCCAGAGCCCCGGAGTCCTTCTCTACGTTGTAGGCTTCCTGCTGTTGCTTGGGCCGCTCGTGGTCATCCACGAACTGGGCCATTACATCGTCGCTCGCTGGTTCGGGGTGAAGGCGGAAAGCTTTTCGATCGGCTTCGGCAAGGAACTCGCCGGCTGGACCGACAAGCGCGGAACCCGCTGGAAACTCTCCCTGTTGCCGCTGGGCGGCTACGTCCAGTTCGCGGGCGACATGAATCCCGCGAGCCAGCCCGACGCGGCCTGGCTTTCGCTGCCTGCCGAAGAGCGTGAAGGCTGCTTCCAGGGCAAGCCGCTGTGGCAGCGTTCCTTGATCGTTCTTGCGGGTCCGGCGGCAAATCTCATCTTCGCCATCGCGATACTGGCGGCGTTTCTCATGGCCTATGGCCAGGTTGTGGCGACACCCGTCGTCGGGATCGTGGAGCCGGGCTCAGTCGCTGCTTCGGCGGGCCTGCGGTCGGGTGACCGGATAACTGCGATAAAGGGCGAGGCGATCGACCGCTTTGGCGACATCACGCGGATCGTCGCTCCGCGCCCCGGCCAGTCGCTCGACATGACGGTCGAGCGCGGCGGCCGCACGCTTGGCATCTCCGCCACCGTCGGCCGCAAAGTGGACAAAGACCAGTTCGGCAACGAATTCACCCGTGGTTACCTCGGGATCGGGCCCGCTCAGGCTGATGTTCGCCCGGTCGGGCCGCTGCGGGCGGTTGTCCTGGCAACGGGCGAAACGCGCGACATGATCGGCATGATGGTGACCGGAATCGCCCAGATCGTGACCGGCCAGCGGTCGACCGAAGAACTTGGCGGGCCGCTCAAGATCGCGAAGTATTCGGGCGAGCAGCTCAGCCTTGGCTGGCGCGCATTCGTGGCCTTTGCGGCGTTCATTTCAATTAACTTGGGGTTCATCAACCTCCTGCCAATTCCCGTCCTCGACGGTGGGCATCTGGCCTTCTACGCGGCAGAGGCAGTCCGGCGGAAACCGGCCAGCCAGCGCAGCCAGGAATGGGCATTTCGCACCGGAGTGGCGTTCGTTGTCGTGCTGATGCTTTTCGTCACCTTCAACGATCTGGCGTCGCTCAGGCTATTCGGCGGCTGACCCCGCCCAGGCGGCGCTAAAGAGGGTTGGAGCCTGATTTCAAGACCATTTGCCGGTCCATTGTCTGCTTGATCGACGAAGGCGCATCGGGCAGAGGGCTGCGATCATTTTTGCCATGGCCGGGGCACCCCGCCGGTCGCATGAATTTACGGGATGGCAGTTGTCGATGACGCGACGCAATACGGTTCTGGCCTCGCTGGCCACCCAGCCTGCCGGAGCCACCGCGCGGTTCGCCGCTGTGCTTCTCGCCGGAACCTTTCTCGCCGGTGTGCCGGTCGGCGCGATGGCCCAGGATGCAGCAGCTCCGGCCCCTGCAGCCTCGCCGCCGGCCAGTGTCCTGGCGACCGAAACGATCCAGTCGATCACCGTCAGCGGGGCCCAGCGGCTCGAGCCTGACACGATCCGCAGCTATGTGCAGCTGCGCGTCGGCCAGCCCTATACGCAGGCCGCCGCCGACCAGGCGCTGAAGGATCTCTACGCCACCGAACTGTTTTCGGAAGTGCAGGTCCGCAACAACGCCGGCGCCGTGGTGATCGAGGTGAAGGAAAACCCGGTCATCAACCGCATCATCCTTGAGGGCAACAAGCGCCTTAAGGATGAGAAGATCACGCCCGAGATCAAGCTCGCGCCGCGCCAGATCTTCACCCGCTCCAAGGTCCGCGCCGACGTTGCCCGCATCATCGAGCTCTACAAGCGGCAAGGCCGCTTCGCCGCGACGGTCGAGCCGAAAATGGTTTCGCTCGACCAGAACCGCGTCGACATCGTCTTCGAGATCAACGAGGGGCCCAAGTCCAAGGTCCGCCAGATCAACATCATCGGCAACGAGAAGTTCTCGGATGGCGAGCTGCGCGGCGAGATGGTGACCAAGCAGGCGCGGTTCTATCGCTTCTTCAGCGGCGGTACCTCGTACGATCCCGATCGTCTGGCGTTCGACCAGCAGAAGCTGCGCCAGTTCTACCTGACCCAGGGTTATGCCGACTTCCGCGTGGTGTCGGCGGTGGCCGAGCTGACCCCGGACAAGAAGGACTTCATCATCACGTACGTGGTGGAGGAAGGCCAGCGCTACAAGTTCGGCGACGTGAAGGTCGACAGCCAGTTGCGCGAGTTCGACGGCGAGGCGATCGTCAAGAACCTGCCAATGAAGAAGGGCGACTGGTACAACGCCAAGCTGGTCGAGGACACGGTCGACAACCTGTCCGAGACGGTAGGCACCTTCGGTTACGCTTTTGCCGACGTGCGTCCGCAATTCGAGCGCAACAAGGACGATCTCACGATGGGGATCACCTACGTGCTCAACGAGACGCCGCGCGTCTATGTCGAGCGCGTTGACGTCAACGGCAATACGCTGACCCAGGACAAGGTAATCCGCCGCGAGTTCCGCCTTGCCGAAGGCGACGCATTCAACTCGTTCCAGGTCAAGCGCTCGACCAACCGGATCAACTCGCTGGGCTACTTCCAGGAGAAGTTCGAGGTTGAGCAGAAGCCGGGCAGCACGCCGGACCGGATTATTCTCGAAGCCAATGTCGAGGAGAAGCCGACCGGGCAGCTCCAGCTGTCGGCCGGGTTCTCCAGCCTAGAGAGCTTCATCCTCCAGGCGTCGATCGAGCAGAAGAATTTCCGCGGGCGTGGCCAGACGGTCGGCGCCAGCGTGAACTATTCGCGCTATTCGAAGAGCGCCGAGGTGAGCTTCACCGAACCCTATGTGTTCGACAAGAACGTGTCGGCGGGCTTCGATATCTATCGCCGCGACTACAACAGCTTCAACTACACGAACAACGACCGCAACACGACGTACCAGCAGTCGACGACCGGCTTCCAGGGCCGCGTCGGCGTGCCGCTGACGGAGTATATGACCGCGGTCGGCCGCTACACCTTCAACATCGACGACGTGACGCTCGACAAGAACCAGTTCTTCTCGGACCTCGACGGCGACGGCATCTCGAAGTGCGAACCGCTGCTCGCGGGCCGCTATCTCTGCGATGCACTGGGCAATCGTACGAGTTCGATCCTGGGCGCTTCGGTCATCTACGACACGCTCGACAATCGGGCCCGTCCGACCCGTGGCAACAGCGCATCGGTGAGCGCCGATTTCGCCGGCCTCGGCGGTTCGGTGAAGTATGTTCGCGGCCGGTTCAACGCCGCCAAGTACTGGCCGGTGCTCAAGGGCTTCGTCTTCTCGGTCTCGGGCGAGGGCGGGGTGATCAAGTCGCTCCAGAACCGTGGTTCGGCCGCGGCCGGGGTGGATGACATCCGCCTCACCGACCGCTTCTATCTGGGCGAACCCCAGATCCGCGGCTTCGACATTCGCGGCGTGGGTCCCCGCGTCATCCGCCGCCCGATCATCGCTGATGCCAACGGCAATCCGGTTACGGTCACCGACCGCAAGCAGGTCACCGACGATGCGCTGGGCGGCAAGTACTACTATCTCGCACATGCCGAGCTCGAAATCCCGCTGGGTTCGGGTGCTCGCGAGCTTGGCCTGCGGCCGTCGGTCTTCATGGACGTCGGCTCGCTGTGGGGCATCACCAAGCCGGTCCTGCAGTCCAGCCCGTTCCCGAACGGCATCTTCCTGCCTTCGCGCGATGCCACCGGCGCGCCGCTGTTCTCGCAGGTCAACACCGACGGTACGACCACCATCACGACCAGCGCGACTTCGCCTGCAGGCACCGCCAATACCGCGCTTGGCAACACCATTCCGCCGTTCGTCGAGCAATTCTACGGCGATTCGCCGAAGCCGCGACTGTCGATCGGCGTCGGGGTAAACTGGAACTCGCCGTTCGGGCCGTTCCGCATCGACTTCGCCAAGGCCCTGCTCAAGCAGAAGGGCGATGATACAAAATCCTTTACTTTCAACGTAGGAACCCAGTTCTGATGACCAATCTTTCCAAGGCGCTCGTTCCGCTCGCGCTGGCTCTGGCCGCTTCGCCGATGATCGCGGTGGCTCCTGCCAGCGCGCAGGTCGTGAAGGGCATCGCCGTCGCCAATCCTTCGGCCATCGTCGCCCTGTCGAACGCATTCAAGAACGCCGAGACCCAGCGTCCGGTGACCTACAAGGCGCAGATCGACCAGGCCAATTCGCGCAAGACCCAGATCGAGGCGCAGATCCGTCCGCTCGCGACCAAGCTCGACGCCGATGCCCGTGCCACCAACCCGAACCAGGCGTCGATCCAGCAGCAGTACATGCAGCTGCAGCAGATCGAGCAGTCGGGCCAGCAGGAGATCAACCAGATCCTGCAGCCGATTGCGCTCAGCCGCGCCTATGTCATCGAGCAGATCAGCGACAAGCTGGAGCAGGCCACGAAGAGCGCGATGGCGAAGCAGAAGGTCACCCTGCTTCTTGATTCGCAGGCGGTGGTGCAGGCTGACCAGCCGTACAACCTCAACCAGGCGATCCTGAACGAGCTCAACGCGCTCATTCCGAACGCCCAGCTCGTGCCGCCGGCCGGCTGGCTGCCGCGTGCGCAGCGCGAACAGCAGGCTGCCCAGCAGGGTCAGCCGGCGCAGCCCGCCGCCCAGACCCCGGGCCGCTGATCGCGCCGGAATCCAGGCAGGTGAGCGAAACGCAAACCGGGGAAGGGGCTGCCAGCACGGCGGCCCCTTTCGCTTACGACGTGACCAAGGTGATGGCGGCCCTGCCGCACCGTTACCCGATGCTGCTGGTCGACCGGGTCGAAAGCATCGTCCTCGGCGAGTCGATCCACGCGGTCAAAGCGGTGTCAATGAACGAGGGCTTCTTCCAGGGGCATTTCCCCGGCCGCCCGATCATGCCCGGCGTCCTGATCGTGGAGGCGCTGGCGCAGGCCGCAGGCGTGCTTGCGGTCGAGACGCTGGAACTCGCCGGTACCGGCAAGCTCGTCTATTTCATGGCGATTGAGGAAGCCAAGTTCCGCGCGCCGGTGGAACCGGGCTGCCTGCTCGACCTGCACGTTTCGTTCACGCAGAAGCGCGCGCGGGTATGCAAGTTCGCTGGCCGCGCGATGCTGGGCGACAAGCTGGCCTGCGAGGTCAGCTTCACCGCGATGATCGCGGAGCCTCCCGCAGCCTGATCCCGGATCGGGCCACGGTTGCATTCAGGCCCGCCCGCCGCTAAGGGCGCGCATTCCATTCAGGCCGGTCGGAACCGGCCGCCAGTGAAAGAGACTACCGCCATGAAGGCCGATACGCACCCCGACTACCACGTGATCAAGGTCCAGATGACCGACGGCACTGTGTTCGAAACCCGCTCCACCTGGGGCAAGGAAGGCGACACCATGCCGCTCGAGATCGACCCGCTCAGCCATCCGGCGTGGACCGGCGGCAAGGGGAACCTGCTCGATTCGGGTGGCCGCGTGGCGCAGTTCAACAAGCGCTTCGGTGGGCTCACTCTCAAGCGCTGAGCCTTTCGCACAGGCGAACGTGAAGGGCGGCCATCGTGCCGCCCTTTTTCGTTCGTGCGCCCCGCCTTTGCGGCGGAAATCGAATTTCGCGAACATATCGGGCCTCTCGTGCGTTTGGTTCTGACGGGCCGCGTCCGCGGTCGAGCCATGCGGAGGAACGGGTGCTTTCATCGCGTCGATTTGGATTCCTGATGCTCGCCGCAATCGCCGCGCCGCTAGTCATGGCTGGCTGCGGCAAGATCGAGCCGGCAAACGATGCGGCCAAGTCGCGTGCCGCGGCCCGCGCGGCCGCGCTGACCCGCCAGGCGCAGGCTGCCTGTTCCTCTCCCGCGACCTACGACCGGCTGAAACAGGTTGCGTTCGACCAGGCCATCCGCCTGCGCAACAACGATCCGGTCAATCTCGACACGCTGTCGCGCTATGCCACTGTCCGCATGGAAAACCCCGTCGTCAAAAGTCGCGACGAAACGCTGGGAGTGACCGTTTGCTCGGGCCGCTTCATCCTCCAGGTCCCGCCGGGAGCCGAAAGCGCATTCGCCGGGCAGCGCCAACTTGAGGCCGACATCGAATACGCGGCGCAAGTGTCCGCGGACGGAACCGGTCTCGTCTACCAGATGCGCGGGGCCGAACCGATCGTCTACAAACTGGCTGCGTTCGACCTCAAGGCGCAGGCCTATCGCCCCGCCGTCACGGCAACGCAGGTGCAGGTCGCCGAGGCCGCGCCCGCGCCACAAGCGCAGGCCCAAGCTGCCCCGCCTCCGCCGCCAGCCTATACGCCCCCGGCTCAGCCACCCCTCGAACGAATCGCCCCGCGACCCAGTTTCAACTGCCGCAACGCGCGGACGCGCAGCGAGCACATGGTCTGCGACAATCCCTCGCTGGCGACGCTTGATCGGGCAATGGCAGCGCGGTTCTATGCCGCACTGGACAACGCCGATGCGCGCACGAGGGCCGACCTGCGGCGCTCCCGCGACCGCTTTCTTGCCTATCGGGAACGCTGTTCGAACGACGGCTGCATCGCGCAGGCCTATCGCGACCGGATGGACGAGATCACCGACATCGCGGAAGGCAATTACTAGGCGGTCGGTTCCCAGCCCCATGGGCGCTCGCGGAACCACTTCGTTATGACGTACTTCACACCGCGCCGGACCTTCATCCCGTGATGGAGCGTCGCCGGGTTGACGCTCAGGTCAGGGCGGCGATTGTTCCAGCACACGAGTTTGCCCGGCTCGGGCTGGATGGTCTTGTCAATGACCTTGAAGCGCGTCGCGCCGCCTGCTTCGGGTGCATTGAGATAGACCATGAAGGTCCAGGTGCGCTGTCCTGCCACCGAGCAGTAACGCTCGTAGTCCGCGCCGTGCGGCTCGAAGTAGTCCGTGTGGGACTTGAATTCCTGCCCTTCGGCATATCGCTGGCCCTGAAGGGGTTCGCCGAACTGCGTCGGGATGCCGGCCAGTGCGCTTAGCCGGTCGTCGACCGCACCGACGATCGGGATGTCATGCGACAGATCACAGGTCTCGCTCGTCCGGAAATAGGCGTCGCCGTTCGCGTCGGCGATGGTCGAAGGCCGGCGGTCGGCCTCGATCAGCGCGATCAGCTCGGCGCAAGCGGCCTGATCGAGAAAGTTTCGCACGATGAACATCTCGAGGCGAGGGGTCGGCACCCGCTGCGCCCCGGGATGGGCGAGAAGGTGTTCGCTCGTGCGCCGGCCGTCGGATATCTCCATTGCGGCCCGCCATAATCGCTGTGACGGCCGCTGGCCACAGCTTGCCGCCAGTCCGGGGCGGGACTAGTCACTGCCACTATGTCGACCGCCATGCCCAGCCCCGCGTCGCAGCCCGAAGCCGGGCTCGGCGAGAGCGGCTTTTCGCTGGTCGAGCTGATGGTCGTGCTGTTCGTCATGGGACTGCTTGCGACGGTTGCGGTCCTTTCCATCCCCGGCGATTCCCGCGTGCTGCGCGACGAGGCCGAGAGGTTCGCCGCGCGGACCGTCGCGGCACGCGACGAAGCGATCAGTGGCGGCCGGCCGGTCGCCTTGGTTGTGAGTGGGGCGGGCTATTATTTCGAGCGGCGCGGCGTACAGTCGTGGGAGCCGCTGGATCCGCAGCGCTTCGGCATTGTCGACTGGAAGGCGGGCACGCGCGCCGCGCTGGGCGGTGGGACCGACGCGGCGCAGCGCCAGCGCGTGGTGTTCGATCCGGTGGGCCTGTCGAGCACCGAGGCGCGGGTGATGCTTTCCCGGGGATCCGGCAAACTTGCGGTCAATATCGCTCGCGACGGAACGGTGGCGCTCGATGGCGCGCGCTAAGCTTCGCGCCAACCACGGCGAGGCGGGGTTCACCCTGATCGAGATGCTGGTGGCGCTCGCGGTCTTCGCTCTCGCCGCGCTGGCCCTCCTGCGCATGGAAGGCGCGAGCATTTCCCGCACCGCCGATCTCGATCAACGGATGTTGCGTGAGGTGGTGGCGCAGAACCTCGCGGCGGAATGGATCACCGACCCCCAGCCGCCTTCGTTGGGTGACGCGCAGGGGACCACGACGAACGCCGGCCGCAGCTTTGCCTGGAGCCGCTCGGTGGCTCCCGCGGGCGCGCCAGGCGTCCTGCGGATGCTGCTGTCGGTCCGCGAAACGACTCCCGGCATGGCAAGCCAGGCGATGACCCTGGAATTCATGCGGCAAGGCGGCGTTTAATGAAGGCGCCCGCACCCAGCCGAAACGGCTTCACGCTGGTCGAGATGCTGATTGCCCTGGCAATCTTCGCGCTCATTGCAGGGGGAGCATTGTCGCTGCTGCGCTTCAGCGTCGATGCCGAGGCCGCCAGTCGCACCAAGACCGAGCAGATCGCCGCGATGCGCCGCTTCCTTAGCGTGTGGAGCGCAGACCTCGCCCAGGCCGTCCCGCGGCCTTCGCGCGATGCGAACGGAGAACTTCGCCCGGCGCTGGAAGGCACGAACCCAGATGGCACCATCCTGCGGCTGACCCGCGGCGGATGGAGTAATTTCGACGGCTCTCCGAGGCCCAGCCTGCAGCGTGTCGCCTATTCGTGGAGCGGCGGGAAGCTGAGAAGGGCTGGCCAGCCATACCCCGATGGCGCGGCGAGCGAATCCGGCGCGGCGCTGGCTGATGCGGCAGCGCCGCCGGTTTTGCGGTTTCGCACCGCGGACGGCGTCTGGCACGATCGCTGGGAACCGCAGCGCACTGCACAACTGCCGGTTGCGATCGAACTGACGATCACCATGCGTGGGGGGCAGCCACTTCGCGTCGTGTCGCTCGTCGGAGCGAATTACCAATGAGGCTGCCGCCTGGCGGGCCGCCGGCCCACGAACGCGGCGCCGCACTGCTCAGCGTGCTGCTGCTCGTCGCGGTGATGGCGGTGATCGCAGCCGTCATGCTTGAGCGTCTCAACCTGGCGACTCGGCTGGCGGCCAACAGTCAGGCAATGACCCAGGCCCGGCTCTATGCGGTGAGTGCGGAAAGCATCGCGATGGCGCGGATCAAGGCTTTGATCGACAGCAGCCCCAACCGGACCGCTGATCCGCAAGGGTTACTTGGGCGCGAATTCGCGATGCCGCTGACGCGCGGTAACGTGGTCGCGCGGATCGAGGATGCGGGCAACTGCTTCAACCTCAATTCGCTCGTTGACGGTACCGAAGGGGCGTATTCGCTCCGGCCGGTGGCGCTGGCCCAGTTGCGCGCCTTGATGGACGGACTGGACATTTCGCCGGGAGAGAACATCCCGGTCAGCGACGCTATCGTCGACTGGATCGACAGCGACGATGCCCCGCTGCCGAACGGTGCGGAGGATGCCTATTACATGGGGCTTGCCACTCCGTACCGGACCGGCGGGCGGCTGATCGTCGATCCGAGCGAAATTCGCGCGGTGAAGGGGATGACGCCAGTCATCTATGCCCGCCTTCGCCCGTGGCTCTGCGCGCTTCCCGGGACGGAGCTTTCGCCGATCGACGTGAACACCTTGCGGCCCGATCAGGCGCGGCTCATCGCCATGCTCAGCCCGCAGATGATCGACGTACGCAAGGCCCAGTCGATCCTTGCCGCGCGCCCGGCGACCGGCGTGGCATCGGCGGCCGATTTCCTGCGACCGTTCGCCGCTGGCGGGCAGACGCTGGGGCCGGAACCGATCGGCCAGCTAAAGGTGACAAGCCGCTGGTTCCGCATCGGACTGACCGTGTCGGTCGATTCGGTGGTGCTGGAAGAAGAGGCGCTGGTCGATGTCGGCGTCGATCCCCCGCGCGTCGTGAGCCGAAGCTGGGGCGATCGCGACACGCGTTGAAAGACGCGCGTAATAATCTTACGCGAGTTTTCGCTGCGGGCAATTTTCGCTTTGCTTGGCAGCGGTGCTGTGCAACAGGCGCGCCTCGCGTCATTCGCCGCTTGACGGCGGTTCGGCGCGTCCGCAACAGCGCGCTTCGGCAAGCGCGCCAGGGCATGTGGCGACCGTAGCTCAGTTGGTTAGAGCGCCGGTTTGTGGTACCGGAGGTCGGGGGTTCGAGCCCCCTCGGTCGCCCCATCAATCCTTTTGCGCCAGCCGTTTGTTCCTCAATCAAAGGGTGGGACCGGCACGTGGCGGCATTCTGGACCGAAAGCGATTTTGACGATCACGAGACGGTGACCCTGGTGCGGGATGCCCCGTCGGGACTGACCGCGATCGTCGCGATCCATTCGACCCACCTGGGACCTGCCGCGGGCGGCACGCGCTTCTGGCATTATGCCGATCCGTCGCTGGCGATGCGCGACGCGCTGCGCCTGTCGCGCGGGATGAGCTACAAGAACGCGATGGCCGGCTTGCCGATGGGCGGCGGCAAGGCCGTGATCTTGGCCGACGACAAGAACACCAAGACGCCTGAGATGCTCGCCGCGTTCGGCGACGCCGTCCAGGCGCTCGGCGGACGATACATCACCGCCGAAGATGTCGGGATCGGCGAGGCGGACATGGTCGCGGTGGCCAAGCGCACCTCGTTCGTCTCGGGTTTGCCGAGCGGCGACGGCAGCGCCGCCGGCGGCGATCCGGGTCCGTTCACCGCAATGGGCATCTATCATGGCCTCAAGGCCGCCGTAGCGCACAAGCTGGGCCGGGACGATCTCAAGGGCGTCCACGTCGCGGTGCAGGGCACCGGCAGCGTTGGCGGCGGGCTCGCCCGGCTGCTGGCTCGCGATGGTGCGCGGCTCACGCTCGCCGATCGCAATGCTGTGCGAGCCGAGGCACTGGCCGAAGAGCTGGGCGCGCAGACTGTCGGCGCCGACGTGATCATGAGCGTGAGTTGCGACGTGTTCAGCCCCAATGCGCTGGGCGCGATCCTCAACGACGAGGGCGTGGCCCGGCTCGATGCGCCGATCGTCGCGGGCGGGGCGAACAACCAGCTCGCCCTGCCGGAACACGGCGCGGCGCTTGCCGCGCGCGGCATCCTCTACGCGCCCGATTACGTCATCAATGCGGGCGGCATCATCAGCGTCGCGCTCGAATATCTCGCACGTCAGAGCGGCGAGCACTGCGACATCAACGAGGTCCGGCTGCGTCTGAAGCAGATCCCCGAACGGTTGTTCGCGATCTGGCGCGAAAGCGATGCCTCGGGCCGAAGCCCGGACGAGGTTGCCGACGCGATGGCGCAGAAGCTGATCGGCCGCTGACGCAGCGGGGCGACTGCGCTCGCCCATTCGTCCAAGGCCCTTGCTCCCCCTTGCGCCAAGTGGCAGAGGATGGCCTTCCGGCGGCGGGGGTCGCCGGGTTGCACGAGCTCGGTTCACGGGGTCTTTCGCGTCGGCGCAATGCACGGCTTTGCCAATCCTGCCAGGTTCCTGCGCATTGCGCGCTGGCTGACGCCGATCCTGCTCGGCGTCGGTCTGCTGCTTGCCGGCTGCGCGCTTGCTTATGGCCTGCTGGCCGCGCCCGCCGACCGCCTGATGGGCGATACCGTGCGCATCCTCTACATTCATGTCCCGTCGGCCTGGCTGGGCATGGCAGGGTGGACGACGATCGCCGTCGCCAGTCTTGTCGAGCTGGTCTGGCGCCACCCGCTGGCCGCGCTTGCCGCGCGCGCCGCTGCCGTGCCGGGCTGCGTCTTTACCGCGATATGCCTCGTTACCGGTTCGATCTGGGCGCGGCCGACCTGGGGAACGTGGTGGGTCTGGGACGGGCGGTTGACCAGCTTCCTGGTGCTGCTTTTCCTTTATTTCGGCTACCTGGCACTGGCCGACGCGGCGCAGCGTCAGTCTGCTTCCGGCAGCGGCGGCGGGTCGCGCATCCTGGCGATCTACGGGCTGGTCGGCGCGATCAATATTCCGATCATCAATCGCTCGGTGGTGTGGTGGAACAGCCTGCACCAGCCACCCAGCATCACGATGGGCAAGTCGGCGATCGATCCCGCGTTCCTGTGGCCGCTCCTGATCGCGATGCTTGGTTTCAGCTGCCTGTTCGGCGGCGTGATCCTGGCGCGAATGCGGACCCTGCTGGCGGGCATCCAGGCCGAGGCCCGGCTTCGCCGCAAGGCCACCGTCGCGGTGGCGGCCTGAGGGCGCGGGCGACATTCATGCACGAACAGCTTAACCAGTGGGACTTCGTCGCGGCTGCCTATGTGATCGGCATAACCGGCACGCTGGCGATGGTCGCCTGGTCAGTGACGACGATGCGCCGCGCCGAGCGGCGTCGCGACGCTTCGCGGCGCAAGACTTCGCAATGAGCGGGTCCGGCGCGCCTTCCGGTCTCAAGGCCAAGCACCAGCGACTTGTCCTGCTGGTGATCGCACTCGTCGCGCTCATCGGCGCGGGGTTGCTCGCGGCCTGGGCGCTCCGCTCGCAGGCGTCCTACTTCTACGTGCCGTCCGACATGGTCGCCAAGCCGCCCGCGCCAGATCGCGCGGTGCGGCTCGGCGGCATGGTCGAGAAAGGCTCGCTTCGCACCGCCCCCGACGGGGTGACGGTCGACTTCATCGTCGAGGACGGCAAGGCTCGCATTCCGGTTCGCTTCGCCGGCATCACGCCGTCGCTGTTCGTCGAGGGATCGGGCGTGGTCGCTGAAGGCAAGCTGGGCGCCGACGGCACCTTTGTTGCCGACAACCTTCTCGCCAAGCACGACGAGAAATACGTACCCCGCGAGATGCAGGACATGGCCAAGGCCCGCGCGGCGGTAGCCGAAACGAAATGAGCATGCCTCGATGATCGCGGAATTCGGCCTTGCGCTGTTGTGGATGGCGGCGGCGCTGGCTTTGCTCCAGCTTGTCGCGGGCAGCATGGCCCTGACCTCCCGGGGGCGTGAACTTGGGGCGGTCGTGCGCCCCGTCGCGGTTGCGCAGGGCGTGCTGTGCGCCGCGGCCTTCGCGTCGCTCATCATGCTGTTCCTGCGTACTGACCTGTCGGTGAAGCTGGTGGCGATGAACAGCCACTCGATGAAGCCGTGGATCTACAAGCTGGCGGGGACCTGGGGCAATCACGAAGGCTCGATGCTTCTGTGGGTCACGGTGATGGGACTTGCAGGCGGGTTCGTGGCGCTGGTCGAGCGGCGCCTGCGCGAGGATACGATGCTCGCCACGCTTGCCGGACAGGCGTTCGTGAGCCTCGGCTTCTACGCGTTCCTCCTTCTCTCCTCCAATCCGTTCGAACGGCTGGCGGAGCCGGTGCCCGAGGGACAGGGCCTCAATCCGCTGCTGCAGGATCTGGGCCTCGCGTTCCACCCGCCGACGCTCTACCTCGGTTACGTCGGTCTCTCGGTCGCGTTCAGCTTCGCCATCGGAGCGCTCGTTACCCGCGATGTTGGCCCGGCCTTCGCCCGCGCGATGCGGCCGTGGGTGCTGGGTGCCTGGATTTTCCTCAGCCTCGGCATCACCGCGGGATCGTACTGGGCTTATTACGAGCTGGGATGGGGCGGCTGGTGGTTCTGGGACCCGGTCGAGAACGCATCGCTGATGCCGTGGCTGGCCGCGACGGCGCTGCTTCACTCGGTCAGCGTGCTGGCCTCGCGGGACGCGCTGCGGGCGTGGACGATCATGCTCGGCGTTGTGGCGTTCTCGATGTCGATGATCGGCACGTTCCTCGTGCGTTCGGGCATCCTGACCAGCGTGCACGCCTTCGCCGTGGACCCGGAACGCGGCAGCTTCATCCTTACGCTGCTGGCGATCTACATCGGCGGTGCGCTGGCGCTGTTCGCGGTGCGCGCCGCCACAGTGACCGAGGGCGCCAGGTTCGCTATCGTCAGCCGCGAAGGCGCGCTGGTGTTCAACAACGTGATGCTGACCGCGATCTTGGGCATCGTGCTGATCGGCACGCTCTATCCCTTGCTGACGGAGGCGTTCGGCGAAAAGGTTTCGGTGGGTCCGCCCTATTTCAACCCGGTGTCGGCGATCTTTTTCGTGCCGATGCTCGCGGTCATGGCGATCGGGCCTCTGATGCGCTGGGGCAACGACAGGTTCGCGCGGATATCGACGATGGCTGCGATCCCCGCGGTGCTCGCCGCGATCGTGCTGCTTGGCCTCGTCGTCGCGGTCCCCGCGGTGAAGTGGCTGCCGTTCCTGGGCATGGCGCTCGCGCCCGCGCTCTTCGTGGGCAGCCTGATGCCGCTTGTGGGGCGAAACCTGCGCCGAACCCCGCTTGCCACGTGGGGCATGGTTGTCGCGCATGCCGGAATCGCCGTGTCGCTGTTCGGGGTTGCTTGCGACAGCGCCTTCTCGATCGAGAAGCTCGTCGCCGCCCGCATTGGCGACAGTCCCCGGGTCGGTCCGTGGACGATCACCCTCCGTTCGATCGAGCCGGTAGCCGGCCCGAATTGGACCGCACTGGAGGCCGAACTCGGCGCAAGCTACGCCGGGGACGAGCCGTCGTTGATCCATCCGCAGGCCCGCACCTTCACGACCCCGCCGGCGCAGACCAGCGAAAGCGCGCTGCTCACCCGCTGGAACGGCCAGCTCTATGCGGTCCTCGGGGAAGAGGCGCCCGGCGAACAGGGTGCCAATCGCTGGCAGCTGCGCCTTTGGTGGAAGCCGTTCGTACCGATGATCTGGCTCGGCGGATTGCTTGTCGGCCTAGGCGGCCTGCTGGCGCTTCTTGGACGCGTCGCGCACGACGTGAGAAGGCTGCGGGCAAACGAGAAGATCGCCTATCGTCGCGAGAGGCAGGGACGATGACCGCCGTCGTTCCCGAAGACCTCCAGGCCGATGCGCCTGCGTCGCGGCCGAGCTTGTGGCTTTGGCTGCCGCTTGCATTGTTTGCAGGTTTCTTCGTCCTGGTCATCTTCGGGCTGGTTCGTCCGGCCGATCGCGAGGTGGCGAGCGCCTTTGTCGGCAAGCCGCTGCCACAGTTCGCCCTGCGGCCCGCTGTTCCCGACCGCCCCGGACTGGCACGCGCGGATTTCACTGACGGCAAGCCCCGCCTGCTCAATATCTTCGCCAGCTGGTGCATTCCATGCGCCGCTGAGAGCCCGCAGCTTGCCGCTCTCGCCCGGCAGGGAGTTGAGATCGACGGTGTCGCGATCCGCGATCGCCAGCCCGATGTCGCGCGGTTCCTGGCCAATTACGGCAATCCGTTCGCCCGCATCGGCGCCGACGACGTGAGCGCGATCCAGCTTGCCATCGGCTCGTCCGGAGTGCCCGAGACGTTCGTGATCGACGGCAAGGGCATCATCCGTCACCAGCACATCGGCGATATCCGGGCCGAGGATATTCCCACCATCATGGCCAAGCTGCAGGAGGCCGCACAGTGATCCGGATCTTCCTCGCGCTGCTTGCGCTCGTCTTTGCGGCCCCGCTTTGCGCGCAGGACCTCCTTCCGCCCGCACCGTATGCCTATCGCCAGCTCGACGATCCGGCACAGGAAGCCAAGGCCCAGGCGCTGATGGAGACGCTGCGCTGCCTGAAGTGCCAGAGCCAGTCGATTGCCGATTCTGACGCGCCGATGGCGGGCGACATGCGTAACCAGGTCCGCACGCGGATCGCGGCGGGAGAGGAGCCCGAGGCGATCCGGCAGTGGCTGATCGAGCGTTACGGTGATTACGTCACTTACACGCCCCAGCTTCGTCCGCTGACCTGGCCGCTGTTCGCCGCGCCGCTGGTGTTCCTCGTTCTGGCCGCGGTCCTCCTGCGGCGCCGCTTTCGCCGTTCGCGGAGCAGCGCGACATGACCTGGGTGCTTATCCTTGGCGCCGCGCTCGCCGTCTTTGCCGGACTGGTGTTCCTGCTCAAGCTGCCACGGGCAGGTTGGGAGCTCGTCGGAGCGGCGCTACTGCTCGGCATCGCGGGCTATGCCTTGCAAGGCCACCCGGGCCAGCCGGGTTCCCCGCGCGAGGCGGTCGACGTACCCGAAGGCGCCAAGGAGGAGCAGATCGCCGAGCGCCAGGCGATGGGAGCGGGCTTCGGCAAGGGGCAGTCCTGGCTCATCATCGCCGACAGCATGAGCCGGCGCGGCCAGTATGGCAGCGCAGCCGACATCCTGCGCAGCGGCATCCACGAATCCCCGAACGACCCCGATCTGTGGGTTGCGCTGGGCAACGCCCTCGTCGGCCACAGCGACGGTTTCATCGGTCCCGCGGCGCAGTTCGCGTTCCAGCGCGCGGCCACGATCTCACCGGAGCATCCAGGCCCGCCGTTCTTCATGGGCCTTGCACTCGCCCAGTCCGGCCGCCTTGCCGAAGCGCGCACGATCTGGGCCGAGCTTCTCGCGCGCGCTCCGGCTGGGGCTAGCTGGAAGGATGATCTTGAGCAGCGGTTGGCCCGGCTCGATGCGATGATCGCCCAGTCCGGTCCTGCCGCCGCTCCGGCACCTTGATTACCCGCGCCTCCGGCATCGGAACCGTCAGCCGCGATGCAGCGTTTCAAGCCGGATCGCCCGAAGCCGGCTGCGGTTGCGGCGACCCCGGTCCACTGCTAGGGGCCGCAGGTTGTCGAGACCGGCGCCCTATCGGCCGGTCCGCGAGGTCGCTGATACCGGGGGCGTTTGTGCAATGAGCAGTGACGCCACCCCCGGCCCGGTACCATCAGAGGGGTCGATGGAACGCATCTCCGCGGGTCACGGCCACGGCCACGAGATGCACGGCGGGATCGCGAAGCTGGCGGTCGGCGCCATCGGCGTCGTCTTCGGGGATATCGGTACCAGCCCGCTTTATGCCCTGCGCGATACCTTCGCTGGCCACCATCCGCTGCCACTGGACCAGTTGCACGTCTACGGCATCATCAGCCTGATGTTCTGGTCGATGATGATCATTGTGACGCTGAAGTATGTCAGCGTGATCATGCGCGCGGACAACAAGGGCGAGGGCGGAAGCCTCGCCTTGCTTGCGCTGATCAACAAGAATGTGGGCGGCAAGAAATGGACGACCGGGATCATCCTACTCGGCGTTTTCGCTACTTCGCTGTTCTATGGCGACAGCATGATAACCCCGGCGGTGTCGGTGCTCGGCGCGATCGAGGGTGTGGCCGTGTATCAGCCGGAACTGCGCCAGTTGGTGGTGCCGATGGTTGTCGGCATCCTCGTTTTCCTGTTCTTTATCCAAAGCCGCGGAACGGCGCGCGTTGCGACCTTCTTCGGCCCGATCATGCTGACATATTTCGCGACGATCTCAGTCCTCGGGGTCGTTTCGATTGCGCAGATGCCGGAAGTGATCGGCGCGCTCAGCCCGCATCACGCCGTCGAGCTCTTCCTCGCCGACCCCTTCCGCGGCTTTCTTGCAATGGGCTCGGCGGTTCTCGCGGTGACGGGCGCTGAAGCGCTTTACGCCGACATGGGCCATTTCGGGCGCAGTCCGATCCGCCTGTCGTGGCTCGTCTTCGTGCTTCCCGCGCTCGTGCTCAATTATCTCGGCCAGGCATCGCTGCTGATGCGTGATCCGGCGAGTCTAGAAAGCCCGTTCTATTTCCTGGCCCCCGAATGGTTCCAATGGCCGCTGCTGATCGTTGCCAGCCTTGCCGCGGTGATCGCATCGCAGGCGGTGATCTCTGGAGCGTTCTCGGTCACCCAGCAGGCGATCCAGCTCGGCTTCATTCCGCGCATGACGATCAAGCACACCAGCGAAACGGCTGCGGGGCAGATCTACATCCCGGTGATCAACTGGGCGCTGATGATCGCGGTCATCCTGCTTGTCGTCGTGTTCCAGCGTTCCTCCAACCTTACCGCGGCTTATGGCATCGCCGTGACCGGCGCGATGCTGATCGACAATTTCCTGCTCGCGGTCGTGCTATTCAACCTTTGGAAGTGGAAGCCCGTTTACTCGGTTCCGCTCCTCGCGATCTTCTTCGCCATCGACGCCGCCTACCTGGGCGCGAACCTCACCAAGATTCCCGATGGCGGGTGGCTGCCGCTCACCCTGGGGCTGCTGATTTTCACGCTCTTGACCACATGGTCGCGCGGGCGGGCGCTGATGCGGATGAACATGGCCGAGGGGTCGATCCCGATCGAGGTCTTTACCAAGTCGGCCCACAACAGCGCGGCACGGGTTCCCGGCACCGCGATATTCATGGCCTCCACCGCCGCCGGAGTTCCTTCCGCGCTGCTTCACAACATCAAGCACAACAAGGTGCTGCACGAACGTGTCGTGATCCTGACTGTCGCGATCCAGGACGTACCCTATGTCGACCAGGCGGATCGCTACGCGGTCAAGGATCTGGGACAGGGGTTCTACAAGATGGCGATCCGTTTCGGCTTCCTCGAGGAAACCGACGTGCCTGCCGCCCTTAAGCAGGTGACGATGTGCGGCGCGCCGTTCGACATGATGAAGACCAGCTTCTTCCTGTCGCGCCAGACCCTGATCGCCTCGGCAAAGCCGGGCATGGCGATCTGGCGGGAAAAGCTGTTCGCGTGGATGCTGCGCAATGCGGCGAGCGCGATGGAGTTCTTCCGCCTGCCGACCAACCGGGTGGTCGAACTGGGCAGCCAGATCGAGATTTGAGCCCGAGCGCCGGGCCTGACCGGCGCCTGATCTAATGGCACCACAACGAAAAGGGGCGCGATGTCCGGCAAGACATCGCGCCCCGTAATTCGCTCTCCGGCTTTGCCGGGAGGACGCCGATCAGGCGAGGTTGGCGCTTACCATGCAGTAGAGCATCGGCAGCGACAGCAGCAGGTTGGTGCGGCTCGCAGCAAGCGCGCGCGGCGCCGCTGCGGCCTTTTCCTCTGCCGTGGCGTCGACCACGCCAAGGATCTTCTTCTGAGCCGGCCAGATGATGAACCACACATTGAAGGCCATGATCAGGCCCATCCACATGCCGATTCCGATAAGGTTGATGCCGTCTGCGCCGTTGCCACCAAGGGTGAGCGCCTGCGCGCCGTAGCCGTCGTGGAACGCGATCGCGAGGCCCAGCACGACCGTCGCGAGTGCTGCCCAGCGGAAGTAGAAGAATACGTTGGGCGCGATGTGGCCAGTTACAGCCGGCTTCAGTTCGGCCGGGATCTTGGGCATCGTCGGCACCTGCACAAAGTTCAGATAATAGAGAAGCCCGATCCACAGGATGCCAAAGAACGCATGCAGCCAGCGCAGCACATCGTTCGTCACTTCCTTGGCGCCTTCGCCGGTCCAGCCGACGAACGCCATCATCACCACGATCGCCAGGACCAGCCCGGTGACAAGGACAAGATGCAGATTACCGAAGAATTTGGCCATCGAATTTCCCCCATTTCGACCCGTTGACCTGACCTATGTCACAGGTTGAAGCCGCGCATCAACCCTGGGGGGGATTGGTTTCCACCTCTGTCTTCTGCTCGCCTCCCAGCCCATGGCGAAGCAGCATCGGGATTTGCGCGAAAGTGAAGAGGAACGAAGCAGTGGTGACCCCCCACAGCTTGGCCTGAAGCCAGCCGTCGAAGGTCAGGACATGCCGAAGTATCTCGTTCGCGATCGCCAGGACAACGAAGAACACGGCCCAATTGCGCGACAGCTTCATCCAACCCTCGTCGCTCAGCCCGTCGAAGGCGGCCTGCAGCAGGAGCTTGAGCATGGCCTTGCCCCGCAGCAGCCCCCCGAACAGGATCGCGGCAAAGAACAGATAGATCACGGTCGGCTTTACCTGGATCCAGAACGGGTCGTTTAGCCACACCGTCAGCGTCCCGAAGCCGATGATCAGCACCGAGGAGAGCCACAGCATCGGTGACACCTTGCCCAGCCGCCACTTCGACACGACCAGCGCCAGGACAGTGGCGACCATGAAGGTCACCGTGCTTTTGGTGACCGCAACCACTTCGCCCACTCCGGAGCTGTCATCGTCCGGACGGAAATGGCGGTAGGCAAGGAAGAAGACGAGCAACGGCCCGTAGTCGACCACGAGATTGAGCCAGGAGGATTTCGGCGGGCGGGACGCGGGCTCGCGCGGCGGTCCCTCGACCCGCGCCAGCGCCTCGCGCACCGTGCGCTGTTCGACGGTCTTGGTTTCGTTCAACGTCCCACTCCGGCGATGACCTTGGCGACCACGTCCGGGTCGAACGGGCGCAAGTCGTCGATCTTTTCGCCCACGCCGATCGCATGGATCGGCAGGCCATACTGCTCGGCAGCGGCGACCAGCACGCCGCCCCGCGCGGTTCCGTCGAGCTTGGTCATGATGAGGCCCGTCACGCCCGCGACCTCCTTGAAGGTTTCGATCTGCTGCAAGGCATTCTGACCGTTGGTGGCATCGAGCACCAGCACCACGTCGTGCGGCGCCGCGGGGTTGAGGCGGCCCAGCACGCGGCGGACCTTCGCCAGTTCGTCCATCAACTCGCGCTTGTTCTGAAGACGGCCCGCGGTGTCGACGATCAGCGTGTCGATGCCGCGCTCGGTCGCAAGCTTAACGGCGTCGAACACGATGCCTGCGGGATCGCCGCCCTCGGCTCCGCTCACGATGGGTATTCCCAACCGGTCGGCCCAGACCTTTAGCTGGCCGATTGCGGCGGCGCGGAAGGTATCGCCCGCCGCCAGCATCACGCCGTAATCCTGTTCCTGGAACAAGTGGGCGAGCTTTGCGATCGTCGTGGTCTTGCCGCTGCCGTTGACCCCGATGACGAGAATAACCTGCGGCCGCGGGAAGGCGACGATTTCAAGGGGTTTGGCCACGGGGCGCAGGATCGCGGCGATCTCACTGGCCACGGCCTCGCGGATCGCCATGTCATCGAGTCCGCGCTCGAACCGCTCGGCCGCCAACCGCTCGCGGATGCGGGCGGCTGCGCGCGGGCCGAGATCGGACAGGATCAGCGCATCCTCGATCCGGTCGAGCTGCTCGTCGTCCAGCCGCGTCTTGCTCACGATACCGCTGAGATTCCCGGTCAGTCGTTCCGAGGTCTTGCGAAAGCCACCGAACAGCCGGTCCGTCCATGTTTCGGCAGTCATGGGGCGGCTCCGATGAGCATGCCGTCGGCAATGCTCGTTGCGGTCATTGTCAGGATTGCGCCGGCCTCGGTGCCGGCGGGCAAGGCAAAGCGCGCGAAGTTTGGGGCGTGACCCGTCCCGTCGCGTTCGGCCAGCACCGGTTGGGCGGTGCCGATCAGGGATGCAAGCCAGGCGCTGCGCTGCGCTTCGACAGCGGCGCGCAGTTCAGCGGCTCGCTCGCGCACGAGCGCCGGATCAACCTGCGGCATGCGCGCGGCTGGCGTTCCGGGTCGCGGCGAATAGGGAAAGATGTGACCGTGAACGACTTCGCAGTCGCGCACCGCGGCGAGGTTTTCGGAATGCATGGCGGCATCCTCGGTCGGAAAACCCGCAATGAGATCGGCGCCGACCGCAATCTCGGGTCGAGCGGCTTTGAGGCGTCCGACCAGTTCGCGCGCCTGGCCGGGCGTGTGGCGGCGTTTCATCCGCTTCAGGATCATCGCGTCGCCCGACTGCAGGGAGAGGTGAACATGCGGCATGACCCTTGGTTCGCCGGTGATAAGATCCAACAGGAGCGGATCGATTTCCACCCCGTCGAGCGACGACAGGCGCAGCCGGGCAAGGTCGGGACACGCATCGAGGATCGCACGGACAAGCGCGCCGAGCGAAGGCCTGTAGCTGGTGAGGTCGACGCCGGTCAGGACCACTTCGGCGACGCCGGCATCCGCGACCGCGGCGATTTCCGCGATCACCTCGGCGGCGGGGCGCGATGTGCTGACGCCCCTGCCCTGGGGGATGATGCAGAACGTGCACGAATGGTCGCAGCCGTTCTGCACCGGAATGAAGGCGCGGGAATGCGAGGCCGAGAGCGCCGCGGCGCCGCCTGCGGCATCGCCCCGCGCGTTGCCGCCCCAGCTCGCACCGAGGAGCTTGGCCGAATTCGGGACTACTCGCGCAACCTCGGGCATCGCATGAAACTGAGCCGAGTCGATGGTCGCCGCGCAGCCCGTTACCCAAACCGGCGCACCACCGCGGCCCGCGCGGCGGACGGCCTTGCGGCTTTCGCGTACAGCCGCCGCGGTGACGGCGCAGGTGTTGACGACGACGACGTCGCTCTCCCGCGCGAGCATCGCTTCGATCCGCGCGCTTTCGGCCATGTTCAGTCGGCAGCCGAGCGTGATCACGGCAGGCGCGCTCACTTCGTCGCCCCGTAGGCAGCAAGGTCCACCGTTCCGCGAAAGCTCTCGGCAGCGGGGCCGGTCATGCGAATCGAGCCCGCCATCGGCCAGGCGATGTTGAGCGCGCCACCAGGAAGCGTCACGCTCACCTCGCGGGCGACGAGGCCAAGGCGGATGGCTGCAACGGTCGTGGCGCAGGCTCCCGTCCCGCAGGCACGCGTCAGCCCGGCGCCGCGCTCCCAAACCCGAAGGCGGATCGCGGCCGGCCCGGTGATCGTGGCGACGTTCACGTTGACGCGTTCGGGGAACAGGGGGTCATGCTCGATCTGCGGACCCAGCCGGGCGAGGTCGACGGCGTCGGCATCGGACACGAAGAACACGACATGCGGGTTACCGACGTTGACCGCGCTCGGGCTGTCGAGATCCTCCCAACCGACCGGCATCCGCAGCGTATCCATCGCATAGGCCAACGGGATGTCCTGCCACTCGAACCGGGGCTTGCCCATGTCGACGGCGACCCCGCCGCCTGCGGGTTCGGCGCTGACGATTCCGCCCAGCGTCTCGATCCGCGCCGCGTGGCCCAGCAGCAGCCCGACCGCGCGCGACGCGTTGCCGCAAGATTCGACCTCGCCGCCATCGGCATTGAAGATCCGCATGCCGAGATCGGCATTACTCGAAGGGACGAGGACGATAAGCTGGTCGCAGCCGATCCCGGTGTGACGGTTCGCCAGCGCGGCGGCCAGCTGCGCGGTCATCGCCAGCGGCGCGTGGCGCGCATCGAACACGACGAAGTCGTTGCCGAGTCCGTGCATTTTAGTGAAGGGCGCGCGCATCGCGCGGGTCACTATGCGTCCAGCGCGCCTACGTCCAGTGGCTCGGCCCCCGGCGGGCTGGGCGGCTAGGCCGCGCTGCCGCCCGCGCGCAGCAGCGAATCCCGCATCTGCTCATGCTCGGGGCGAAGATCGAGTTCGGTCGTCTCGCGTGCCAGGAGCCCGCGTTCCTGGAGACTTGCCCGGACCTGCTCGGCGGTTTCGGGCCGGCCGTAGAGATAGCCTTGGCCCTTGAACTTGCCGAGGCGGCGCAGTTCCTCGAGAACCTCGTCGCTTTCGATGCCCTCGGCGGTGATCGGCATGTTCATGCCCACGCCGAGCGAGGTGATCGCTTGGACGATCGTAGAGCTTTCCTTGCTCGAATTGAGCGTGGAGATGAAGCTGCGGTCAATCTTGAGCCGGTCGAACGGTAGCGAGCGGAGCTGCGCGAGGCTGGAATAGCCGGTGCCGAAATCGTCGAGGCTGATCTGAATGCCCTGGTTTTTCAGGCTGGTGATCAGCGAGCGCACCACGCCCACGTTTTCGTGCAGGCAGCTTTCGGTGACCTCGATGTCGAGGCGGCTGGGCGGAAAGTTCGCCTCGACCAGCAGCTTTAGGATTTTTTGCGCGAACCAGGGATCGCGCAGCTGGATCGGCGAAATGTTCACCGAAAGCGTCAACGAGGGATCCCATTCGCCGGCATCTCGCAGCGCCTGGGCGATGAGCTGTTCCGACAGCTCGGCGATCACACCGATCTCCTCGGCGATCGGAATGAACACTTCCGGGCTGACGAGCCCCAGCTTGGGCGAGCGCCACCGCGCCAGCATCTCGAAGCCGACCAAGTGGCCGGTCTCGAGATCGATCTGCTGCTCGTAGTAAGGCACGAATTCGCCAAGGACGATGCCCCGGCGAATGCCGCTCTCGATCTCGCTGCGGAACCGCAGCTCGTTTTCCATCGTCGCCTCGAACCAGAAGTAGCGGTTCCGGCCGTTCTTCTTTGCGTGATACATCGCTATGTCGGCCATGTGGAGCATGGCCTGTGCATCGTGACGGTCGCTCGCCGCGCGGGTATCGTCGCTGCGCACGATCCCGACCGAAACGGTCACGTCGAGCATCGACCCGTTGAACTCTACCGGGCGGGCGACCTGCTCGATGATCCTTTCGACCAGCAGGTCGACTGCGTCGGCCCGGGCGGGCTCGAACGGCACGACGCAGGCGAACTCGTCGCCGCCGAGCCTGGCGAGGATGGCTTCGGGCGAGAGGCATTCGCTGACGCGGCGGGCGGTCTCTAGCAGGATCGTGTCGCCCGCGAGGTGGCCGTTAAGGTCGTTGACCATCTTGAAGTTGTCGAGATCGAGCATGAGGATCGCGACGAGCTGTCCGCGGAGCGCCACGCGTGCGATGAGCTCATCGGTCGCCGGGCCGATGCTGCGGCGGTTGAGGCAACCGGTGAGGGGATCGGTCTGCGCAAGCAGGAAGGCCTGCTCCTCGACCCGGCGCAGTTCCGACATTTCGCGGGTAAGGTCGGCGTAACGGCGCCAGCCGAAGATGACGAGCGCGATATTGAGTAGGAGCGCGTTGGTGAGGAGGCGATCCGGGCCAGCGCCGGTTCCAATCCAGGCGCGCACGATCTGCGGTAGGACGGTCCCGCCGGTGCCCACGAACAGGATGATCGCCGCGGTGATGATCCCGAGCGCCACGATGTCGCGTTCGGCCCGTCCGAAGCGGTACGGCCTGCCCGAGGGCTTCGGTTGCTGTTGCGGTGGTCCCGCTCTGGTGGTCACGTGCTTAAACCCCAAGTCCCGTTCCCTTCGCGTTCTGAATGGTTTGCGCTAATTTTGCGTTAAATCCGCCGCTTGGGTTGGGCCGAGCTTGCCTTTGCGGCACGTTGGCGCTAGGGAGCGCACATCGCGGGACTGCCCAGGGTGGACTTCGCGAAGTATCCGTCGGTCGGATTGACGCGGCGCGCTGGTTGACGAGGTTTCGTCCACCGGCGTTTTTCGCGTTGGTCTAGGCCCGTTTCGCAGGAGCGCGCCAGCGCGATGTTCGACAGTCTTTCCGATCGCCTGGGCGGGGTATTCGACCGTCTGCGCGGGCGCGGCGCGCTCAGCGAGGACGATGTCCGCAGCGCCATGCGCGAAGTGCGGATAGCGCTGCTCGAAGCCGACGTCGCGCTGCCGGTGGTCCGCCGCTTCGTCGATCGGGTAACTGAACAGGCGGTCGGCCAGAACGTCCTGCGGTCGATCACGCCCGGACAGCAGGTCGTAAAGATCGTCAACGACGCGCTGGTCGAGATGCTGGGCGGCGAGGGCGCCGACGCCACGAGTTCCGAGCTTGATCTGAATGCCGCCCCTCCGGTCGTCATCCTGATGGTCGGCCTTCAGGGTTCGGGCAAGACCACCAGCACCGCCAAGATCGCCAAGCTGCTCAAGGACCGCCAGGGCAAGAAAGTACTGATGGCGTCCCTCGACGTCTATCGCCCCGCGGCGCAAGACCAGTTGCGCGTGCTGGGCGAGCAGATCGACGTTGCAACGCTGCCCATCGTGCCCGGCCAGATGCCGGTCGAGATCGCGACCCGCGCGGTCCAGTCGGCGCGGCTCCAGGCGGTCGACGTTCTCATGCTCGACACCGCTGGCCGGCTGCACGTCGACCAGGCGCTGATGGACGAGATGAAGGCGGTCGCCGCGATCGCCAATCCGCGTGAGACGCTACTCGTCGTCGATGCCCTGACCGGCCAGGACGCGGTCAACGTCGCGCAGAGCTTTTCCGGGCAGGTCGACCTGACCGGCGTGATGCTCACCCGGATGGACGGTGATGCGCGGGGCGGTGCCGCCCTGTCGATGCGCAGCGTCACGGGCAAGCCGATCAAGTTCGCCGGAACGGGCGAGAAGCTTGACGGGATCGAGCCGTTCAACCCCTCTCGCGTCGCCGGTCGCATCCTCGGCATGGGCGATGTCGTCTCGATCGTCGAGAAGGCGGCTGCTGCGATCGAGCAGGAAGACGCCGAGAAGATGGCGGCGCGCCTCGCCAAGGGGCAGTTCGACCTCAACGACTTGCGCAACCAGCTTCGCCAGATGACCCGCATGGGCGGCCTCGGCATGCTCGCCGGGCTGCTGCCGGGCATGAAGCAGGCAAAGCAGGCGCTTGCCCAGGGCGGGAACGACAAGATCCTTGCCCAGATGGATGCGATCATTTCGTCGATGACTGAAAAGGAACGCACCCGTCCCGAACTGCTGAACGCGAAACGCAAGATTCGCGTCGCCAAGGGTTCGGGAACGCAGGTGCAGGACGTCAACCGGCTGCTCAAGATGCACAAGGACATGTCCGGCGCGATGAAGCAGATCCGCAAGATGGGCGGGCTCAAGGGCCTCGGCGCGATGTTCGGCAAGGGCGGCCTCGGCGGTCCTGGCGGCGGTGGCGGGGGCATGGGCGGCGGCGGCCTGCCCGGGCTCGGCGGGCCGGACATGTCCAGATTGTTCAAGAAATAACCGATTTCCCCGAATTCAACGAAAGGTGAAGTAAATGTCTGTTTCCATGCGTCTCTCGCGCGGCGGCTCCAAGAAGCGCCCGTATTATCGCATCGTCGTGGCCAACAGCCGCGCCGCCCGCGACGGCAAGTATCTCGAGCAGATCGGGACCTACAACCCGCTGCTCGCGAAGGATGACGAGAACCGCGTCAAGCTGATCGAGGATCGCGCCCGCTACTGGCTGGGCGTCGGCGCGCAGCCGAGCGATCGTGTCGCCCGCTTCCTCGACGCCAAGGGCATTCAGGAGCGTGCTGCCACGAACAACCCCAACAAGGGCGAGCCGGGCAAGAAGGCCAAGGAACGCGCCGAGGATCGTGCCGCCAAGGCCGCCGAGGCCGAGGAAGCTGCTGCCGCTGCTGCCGCCGCTCCCGAGCCGGAAGCCGAGCCCGAGGCTGTCGACGCCGCGCCTGACGCCGCCGAAGAGCCGGCGGTTGCGGTCAACGAGTCGACCCCCGACAGCGATGCCGGCGACACCGCCGAAGGCGTCGAGGGCCAGAGCTCGCAGGATCCGGCCGAAGGCTGAGGGAAGTGGACCGGCCCGTCACGCTGGCCGCCGTTATCGGCGCGCACGGGGTGACGGGCGAGGTCCGCCTGAAGCTGTTCGGTGATGGGATCGCGTCGCTCAAGGCGCACCGCGCCTTCAACGGGGGCGCGCTGACCGTCGCCAAGCTGCGCGACGACGGCAAGGGCGGGGCAATCGCCCGCTTCGCCGAAATCACCGACCGCAACGGTGCCGAGGCCCTGCGCGGGACGGCCCTGACCGTTCCCCGCAGCGCCCTCCCGCCGCTTGCGGAGGACGAGTACTACCACGCCGACCTGCTGGGACTTCCGGCGGTGTCGGATGCGGGCATGCCGCTTGGCGTCGTCGTCGCAGTCGAGAATTTCGGCGCGGGCGACGTTCTGGAGGTCGAGCGCGCCGACAAGAGCCGGTTCATGGTGCCCATGCGTGCCGATGCCGTGCCCGAGTGGAACGGTGAGCGGGTGGTGATCGACGCGATCTACGCCGCGTCATGACCTTTGCCGCCACCGTCCTCACGCTTTACCCCGAGATGTTCCCTGGACCCCTGGGGGTCAGCCTGGCCGGCCGCGCGCTCGAAGCGGGAACGTGGTCGCTCGAAGCCATCCAGATCCGCGACTTCGCGGCGGACAAGCACCGTACGGTCGACGATACGCCCGCAGGCGGCGGCGCGGGAATGGTCCTGCGCGCCGATGTGCTGGGGGCAGCGATCGACCACGCGCTCGCAGCGCATCCCGCCTGCCCGGTGCTGGCGATGACGCCGCGCGGCAAACCCCTTACCCAGGATCGCGTGCGGGCGCTTTCGACGGGTCCGGGGGTTACGATCCTGTGCGGCCGGTTCGAGGGCTTCGACGAGCGGATTTTCGCCGCGCGCGAGATCGAGGAAGTCAGCCTTGGCGACATAATCCTTTCGGGCGGAGAGCCTGCCGCACTGGCGCTGCTCGACGCTTGCATTCGGCTGCTTCCCGGCGTAATGGGCGCGGCTTCCAGCGGGGCCGAGGAATCGTTCGAGGACGGACTTCTCGAGTACCCGCATTATACCCGGCCCGTCGAATGGGAAGGGCGCACGATCCCCGAAGTGCTGCGATCGGGGGATCATGCGAAGATCGCTGCCTGGCGAAAGCAACAGGCAGAGGATCAGACACGGTTACGCAGGCCGGACCTTTGGGAGCGTCATATCGGCGCTCGGGTTCGATCTGCCTCTGGCGCGCGGCAGGAAACGAAGGACGGGTCATGAACCTTATCCAGCAGCTCGAGGCCGAGGCCATCGAGGAGTTCAAGTCGAGGAAGTCGATTCCCGATTTTCGCGCGGGCGATACCGTCCGCGTCGGTGTGCGCGTCGTTGAAGGCGAGCGTACCCGCGTTCAGGCATTCGAGGGCGTGTGCATCGCGCGCTCGAACCGCGGCTTGGGCAGCAATTTCACCGTTCGCAAGATGAGCTTCGGCGAAGGCGTCGAGCGCGTATTCCCGCTCTACTCGCCGAACATCGACAGCATTACCGTCGTTCGCCGCGGTGTGGTGCGCCGGGCGAAGCTGTATTACCTGCGCGGCCGTACCGGCAAGCGCGCACGTATTGCCGAGCGCAAGGTTGCCAAAACCGGCGCGGTTGCCGCGGAATGAGCTGAAGACCGATCTGACTGACGATCGGGCTGCAACACAGACCGAGACGGCCGGCTTCCAGAACAGGAACGCCGGCCGTTTTCGTATCAAGAGGACTGCATGATGGGTTACCGGGTGGTGGTTGTCGGCGCGACGGGGAACGTCGGGCGCGAAATGCTCAATGTTCTGGCCGAGCGCGAATTTCCCTGCGACGAGATCGCGGCTGTCGCCAGCCCCCGCTCCACCGGCGTGGAGATCGAGTTCGGCGAAACCGGCAAGATGCTCAAGTGCCACAACATCGAGCACTTCGACTTCACCGGCTGGGACATCGCGCTCTTCGCGGCCGGATCGGGCCCTGCGAAGGAATATGCGCCCAAGGCCGCTGCCGCCGGCTGCGTGGTGATCGACAACTCGTCGCTCTACCGCATGGACCCCGACGTCCCGCTGATCGTGCCCGAGGTGAACCCCGACGCGATCGACGGCTATGCCAAGCGCAACATCATCGCTAATCCCAACTGCTCGACCGCGCAGATGGTCGTCGCGCTCAAGCCCCTGCACGATGCGGCGCGGATCACGCGCGTCGTCGTCTCGACCTACCAGTCCGTCTCGGGCGCCGGGAAGCCGGGTATGGACGAGCTGTTTGAGCAAAGCCGCGCCATCTTCGTCGGTGACGAGGTGGAGACGCGCAAGTTCACCAAGCAAATCGCCTTCAACGTCATTCCCCACATCGACGTGTTCCTTGATGACGGCTTCACCAAGGAAGAGTGGAAGATGGTGGTCGAAACGAAGAAGATCCTCGATCCCAAGATCAAGGTGGTCGCCACCTGCGTCCGCGTGCCGGTGTTCGTCGGCCATTCGGAAGCGATCAACATCGAGTTCGCCGACGAGATCAGCGCCAAGGAAGCGCAGGACGTGCTGCGCGAGGCGCCCGGGGTCATGCTGATCGACAAGCGCGAGGACGGCGGATACGTGACCCCGATCGAGTGCGTCGGCGACGGTGCGACCTATGTCAGCCGCGTGCGCGAAGATCCGACGGTCGAAAACGGCCTGGTGATCTGGTGCGTCAGCGACAACCTGCGCAAGGGCGCGGCGCTCAACGCCGTGCAGATCGCCGAACTGCTCGGGCGCCGCCACTTGAAGAAGGGCTGATCCGCATGCGTGCGGTCGCGATCGTCGCCGCCCTCGCGCTGGCGAGCTGCGGCACGCGCGAGCAGTCGGCGGAGCCTTCTGCCCAAACGGGCGAGGCAAGCGTGCAGCCGGCATCGACCGGCACACCCGCCGAGCCGGCTGCGGCTTCGCCAGCGGCAATGACGACAGCGCCCGCCGGGACAGGACTTGTCGTGCTCGATGCCGGCGGCATCGCCGTCCGGATGAAGGGTATTCGCACGGCCTTCCCGTTTGGCACCGATCGAACGGCAGTGGATTCGGCCGTTGCCGCGGCGCTCGGCGCGCGCCCGGTCCTCACCAGGCTGGGTGAATGCGGCGCCGGGGCGATGGAGTTCAGCGCGATTGGCCCGGTCAAGCTCAATTACCAGAAAGGCAAGCTTGTCGGCTGGATGTCCGAGGCGGGCCGAAACGTGGCGACCAGCGACGGGATCGCGCCAGGGATCACCCTCGACGACCTGCGGCATGAGCGTGAGGTCACACTCGCTCGCAGCACGCTTCCGGGCGAGTTTTCCTATGCGGTCCCCGACGGAACGACCATCAGCGGCTTTTCCGAAGGCGCCGGCGCTGGCGGAAAGATCGTTTCGCTCTATGCAGGGGTGAACTGCTTCTTTCGCTGAGCGGACCGCCACGGCCATGACCGAACCGACCGATGAGACCCTTGCCGGTGGCTGCCTGTGCGGTGCCGTGCGGTACGCGGTTTCGCTGCGGCGCAGGCCGCCGGTCTATGCCTGTCACTGCACCGATTGCCAGACCCGCACCGGCAGCGCCTTTGGCCTGCAGATGGCTGTTCCGGAAGCAAGGCTGGTCGTGACAGGCGAGACTGTCGAGGGCACCCACGTCCAGCCGAGCGGCGCGATGGCGCGGATCGTCGCCTGCACCCGCTGCCTCACGCGGATCTACACGACCAACGACCAGCGGCCGGGGATCGCCAACCTGCGCGCCGGCACGCTCGACGACAGCGCAAGCATCGTGCCGGCGTTTCACGTGTGGGTTTCGAGCCGGCAGCCGTGGATCGTCATTCCCGACGATGTGCCCGCAGTTGACCGGCAGCCCGCGGACGCGGATGAATGGGCCTCCCTGTTCGCCCGGATTGCCCGATGACGCTAGCCGCCGACCTCTATTTCAGCTTTCGCTCGCCCTACAGTTATCTGGCGATTGGCCGCTATCGCGAGCTTGCCGAGAGCCGCGATGTCGCGATCACGCTTCGCCCGGTCTATCCGCTCGCAGTCCGTCAGCCCGATTTCTTCGAGCGCAGCCATCCCAATTGGCTGCGCTACACGATGCTGGACATGTTCCGCGTCGCGCAGTTTCACGACATCCCGTTCGGGCCGCCGCGGCCCGATCCCATCGTTCAGGACATCGTCACGCGGCAGATCGCCACGGATCAGCCGCGCATCCGGTGCATAACACGGCTGGGGCAGGCGGCCGCCAACCAGGGGAAGGGGCTGGCTTTCGCGCACGAGGCAGCAAAGCTCATCTGGGGCGGCGCTGTCGGCTGGAACGAGGGAGACCACCTCGCGGGTGCGGCGGAACGCTCGGGCCTGGACCTCGCGGAACTGGACGCCGAAGTGCTGGATCGGGCCGATGAGCTCGACGCAGAGATCGACCAGAACCAGTCCGCGCTGGAGGCAGCGGGACACTGGGGCGTTCCGACGCTGGTCTTGGAAGGCGAGCCGTTTTTCGGCCAGGATCGCATCGCCATGGCAATCTGGCGGATGGAGCAGAAGGGGCTGGCGCAGAAATGACCGGACATACCGGCGGCTGCCAATGCGGACGCATCCGCTACCGCGCCGACCTGCCCAGCGACGAGGCCTATCTGTGCCACTGCCGGATGTGTCAGCGCGCCACCGGCGGGTTCGCCGCGGCCTTCGTCCAGATCGATGGCGCCCGCGTCACGTGGGATCACGAGCCCGACTGGTACGAAAGCTCGCCCATCGCCAGGCGCGGGTTCTGCTCGGCCTGCGGGACGCCACTGGCCTTCATGTTCAAGGACGGCACCGGGCTCGACCTAACGGTGGGCAGTTTCGACGATCCGTCGGCGCTCGTGCCGATCCTTCATGCGGGCGCCGAGGGCATCCATGAAGCGTGGCTCGACACTTCCGGATTGCCGCGTCATCGCAGCGATGAGATCCAGAGCGTCGTGTCGCGCTGGCAGGCGGCGGGGCGCGAGGTGCCATGAGCGATAGCGTTCGAGACGAGCGATTTCCCGGTTTCGGCGGTGCGTCACTAGCGCTTCACCGTCTTGGGACCGGTCGTCCTGTGATCCTGCTGCATGGCCTGTTCTCCGATGCGCAAACGAACTGGATCAAGTTCGGACACGCGGCGCAGCTCGCTGAGGCAGGATTCGAGGCGCTGATGCCCGATCTTCGCGCACACGGCGACAGCGCCGCCCCGCACGAACCGTCCGCCTACCCCCCGGACGTCCTGGCGCTCGACCTCCAGGCGTTGGTCGCCCATCTCGGGCTGACACATTTCGACCTTTGCGGGTTTTCGCTGGGTGCGCGGACCGCGGTGCGGGCAGTTCTGGCGGGCCTGGCCCCGCGCCGTCTGGTGCTCGGGGGCATGGGTCTCGAAGGGTTGACGGGATGGGGTGATCGCCGTTCGTTCTTCCTCGACGTGATCGCCCGCTACGGCACGATCAAGCCGGGCGATCCGGCCTATTTCGCGCAGCAGTTCATGAAGTCCACCGGGGTGGACCGCGAAGCTGCGGCGCTGCTTCTTGGCTCAATGGAAAACACCGCGCCCGAGGCGCTCGCCGGAATTTCAATGCCGACGCTGGTCGTGTGCGGAAGCGAGGACGACGACAACGGTTCAGCCGACCGGCTTGCCGAAACCCTGCCCAACGCGACCCGCGAAACCATTCCCGGCACGCACATGAGCTCGGTCACCGGCAAGGCGCTGGGGAAGGCGATCGTCCGCTGGCTCGCAGCCGATTGACGGACGACGGGTTGCAGAGAACAACGGCTGCCGGTGATGGCAAAGGGATTGGAAGGATGGGCATGCGGATACAGACACTTGCCGCGCTTGCCGCATTGACGCTGGCAAGCCCTGCCGTCGCCGCCCCCGATCTGGTCAGTGCCCACAAGCCCCAGGGCCTCGTTGATGCGCTTGTCGCCAAGGGCTACGTCGCGGCACTCTCACGCGACGACACCGGCGATCCGCTGATCAATCTCGAGCTCTCGGGGTGGAAGGGCGCGCTGCTCTTCTACGACTGCGATGCCGCAAGCCACGACGGTTGCCGGTCGGTGCAGTTCCGCGCCAAGTTCGATGCCGACGCGCCGGGGATGAGCGCGGCCGACGCGCTGCGCTTCGTCGCGACCCGCCGTTACGGCGCGCTGACACTCGATGCGAAGGGCGATCCGGTGGTCACCTGGGATGTGTGGATGGGCGCTGGCGTGCCGCGCGCGGTATTCCAGGAGGCCGCAGCCCAGTTCGCCGCGACGCTTGCTGCCCTGGGCGGCCAGCTCTACCCCGCCGCGCGCTAGCGGCCAGCGTTCAGCGGAATGGCGGCTCGTTGAACGCGCGCAGCTTGCGGCTGTGGAGCCTGGGTCCTTCCTGGCGCAACAGTTCGCAGGCTGTGGTGCCGATGGCGAGGTGCGCGCCGATCGCTTCTTCGTAAAAGCGGTTTGCTTGGCCCGGTAGCTTGATCTCCCCGTGCAGCGGCTTGTCCGACACGCACAGCAAGGTGCCGTAAGGCACGCGGAAGCGATAACCCTGCGCCGCGATGGTCGCGCTTTCCATGTCGATCCCGACCGCGCGGCTCAGGCTGAGGCGACGGGCCGAATGGGTGTAGCGTAGCTCCCAGTTGCGGTCGTCGGTGGTGACGACGGTGCCGGTTCGCATCCGCCGCTTGAGATCCGCGCCGCCGGTGCCGCTGACCATCTCCGCCGCCTTGGCGAGCGCCTGCTGGACTTCGGCGATGGCCGGGATCGGGATTTCGGGCGGAAGGACGGGATCGAGCACGTGATCGTCGCGCAGGTAGGCGTGGGCGAGCACGTAGTCGCCGATTTTCTGCGTGGGCCGCAGCCCGCCGCAGTGGCCGATCATCAGCCATGCCTCTGGCCGCAGCACCGCCAAGTGATCGGTGATGGTCTTGGCGTTGGATGGGCCGACCCCGATGTTGACGAGGCTGATCCCACTGCGATCAGGCGCGCAAAGGTGATAGGCCGGCATCTGGTGGCGGCGCCACGCGGTGTCGGCCACCAGCGAATGGGCCTTGTCGGTCTTTTCCCCGACCAGCAATCCGCCCGCGCCGGCGAGCGAGGTGTAGCGGCCGTTGCCCAGTTGCTGGCCCGCCCAGTCCACGAACTCGTCGACATAGCGATGATAGTTGGTGAACAGGATGTAGCGCTGGAAATGCTCGGGCGCGGTGCCGGTGTAGTGCGCCAGGCGCGCCAAGCTGAAATCGGTGCGCAGGCCATCGAACAAGGACAGCGGGATCTCGCACGGATTGCCGGCAAGGTCGTAGCCGTCCGCCAACTCGTCGCCGATCATGGCAAGCTCGGTCGCGGGGAAATGCCGGGCGAGCTCCTGCGGGCTGATCGCGCCAAGCCCTGCGCCGTACACGCCGTCGAGGACGTAGGGAAACGGCATCTCCTGCTGCGAGGGGCGAACCTCTACCCGGACATCGTAGCTGGCGGTTATGAGCTCGAGCTGCTCGCGCAGGTAATCTGCGTAGAGCAGCGGCCGGGTGACGGTGCAGGTATAGGTTCCGTGCTGCGTCAGGCGGCCAAAGGCGTGACTGATGTCGGCGGGATGATCGATCCCGGAGTAATGAATCCGCAGCTCGGGATAGCAGTAGCTGCCGTTGCGGCGGCGCTCGGGCGCGGGAAGCGTCCCATCGGCGGCGTAGGCGGTGATGTCGTTGCGGAGGGCGGCGACGGCGGCATCGTAGATGCGGGCCAGTTCGGCGATGATCGTGTCGGGTGATTCCATCGCGGGCGTCTAGCGCGCGGGCGATGACAATTCAAAGCGAATGCTGGCGCGCATTCGTCCGGTGGGGAGCCCGGCCGCAGCCGGGCTCCCGATCGGTATCAGGCTTCTTCTTCGTCGGCCGGCTGCTCGAGCATGTCGGCGGGAATCTCGCCGGGCTCGAGGGTCGGGTCCTTGGCTTCGGTGAAGCCGCCGGTGTCGTTGTCGAACATCGCGGCGGTGACGTCGACGCCCTGGGCCTGGAGTTCGGCTTCGTCGGGCGAGCGCGCGACGTTGACCGAAACCGGGACGACCACTTCGGGGTGAAGCGTGACCTTGACCTCGAACACGCCGATCGTCTTGATCGGGCGTTCCAGGACGACCATCGCCTTGGTCACCCCGGCGCCTTCCTCGTTCAGCGCGTCGACGATGTCGCGCACCGAGACCGAGCCGTAAAGCTGGCCCGAGTTGGACGAGGCGCGGATCAGGACGACCTGCTTGCCCTCGACCTTTTCGGAGTGCTTCTCGGCCTTGCCGCGACGGTCGGCGTTATCCGCCTCGATCCGGGCGCGGTTGGCTTCGAAAACCTTGCGGTTGGCTTCGTTGGCGCGCAGCGCCTTCTTGTTCGGCAGCAGGAAGTTGCGCGCGTAGCCGTCCTTGACGGAAACGACATCGCCGATGGAGCCGAGCTTCTCGATGCGTTCGAGCAGGATGATCTGCATGATATCTGCTCCTTACTTCACGAGGTAGGGCAGAAGGCCCAGGTGACGGGCGCGCTTGATCGCCTGGCCGAGCTCACGCTGCTTCTTGGCGGAAACGGCGGTGATGCGGCTGGGCACGATCTTGCCACGCTCGGACATGAAGCCCTGCAGCAGGCGCACGTCCTTGTAGTCGATCTTGGGTGCGTTCTTGCCCGAGAACGGGCACGACTTGCGGCGGCGGAAAAACGGACGGGCCATCGCTTATTCTCCTTCGCGCTCACGGCGGGGAGGGCGGGGCCCCCGGTCGCCGCGATCACCACGGTCGCCCCGATCGCCGCGGTCGCCGCGATCGCTGCGCTCGTTCTTGCGCATCATGGCCGAAGGGCCGGTTTCGTGTTCGTCGACGCGGACGGTCATGTAGCGGATGACGTCCTCGTTGATCGCGGTCTGGCGCTCGAGCTCGGCGACGACGCCAGCGGGGGCGTCGATGTTGAGCAGCACGAAGTGCGCCTTGCGGTTCTTCTGAATCTTGTAGGCCAGCGAACGCAGGCCCCAGGTCTCGGTCTTGACGACCTTGCCCTTGTTGCTCTCGACGATTTCGGTGGCGGCGGTGGCGAGCGCATCGACCTGAGCCTGGCTCAGGTCCTGGCGCGCCAGGAACACATGTTCGTACAGCGGCATCGCTGTTCCTTCGTATCTGGGCCGATCGCTGGCTGATCCGCACGATTGCGGGGCCCCTCCGGCTTTCTGCTTCGCCTCCTGGCGGAAGCGAACCGTGGCCCTTAGCGACATTCACCGCGAAAGCAAGCGCCGGGGCCCCGCCGCGATTTGTCGCGAGATGTATCGAAAGTTGTTTGCAGATGGTCCGCAGTGCGTAAGTTTCGTCCCATAAGACAAATGAGGAAGGGGTCAAACATGCGCAAGATTGCAATTACGGTGTCGCTTGCCGCTCTCGTCGTGGCTGGCGTGGGCTTTGCGGCAGCCGGTGGGCTTCGTTCACTTGGCAGCGATTCGATGGTTCTCCTGCCCGCCGGTTCGGGCGGGGTGAGCGCACCGTCCGCGCTTCGCGCCACGCCGGGCGTGGTCGACGCCGCCTATGCCGGCGACGATGTTACGCAGCGGATCAAGGACAGCTACATCTGCGTCTTCGCCCGCGGCGCGGTCGGGCGCGGCTCGGAAGCGAGCGAGGCGGCGCGCGCGGCGAATGCCGGCGGCGGCAAGGTCGACCATGTTTATGGCTTTGCCATTCAGGGCTTCTCGCTCCACATCTCTTCCAACGGCCTTCAGCAGATGAGGGCGCATAATCCCAAGATCGCTTATTGCGAGGCCGACCAGATCGCGACGATCATCGATCCGATCGATGCGCTGGCACGGCCCGGCGGCGGCGGCGGCACGACACAGCCCGCCCAGTCGATCCCGGCGGGGATCACGCGGGTCAATGGCGGGACCACTGCCTCAAACGGCACCGCCTGGGTCATCGACACCGGGATCGACCTCGATCACCCCGATCTCAACGTCGACCTGGCGCGCAGCCAGAACTTCGTCACGCGCGAAACCTCTCCTGACGATCTCAACGGTCACGGCAGCCACGTCTCGGGCACGATCGCGGCCAAGCTGAACACGATTGGCGTGGTCGGAGTCGCCCCAGGATCGACGCTAGTTGCGGTGCGCGTGCTCGACCGGCGTGGCAGCGGCGCCTATTCCGATGTCATCGCGGGCGTGGATTACGTCGCCAAGAACGGCATTGCAGGCGACGTCGCCAACATGAGCCTCGGCGGGCCGGTGTCCCAGGCTCTGGACGATGCGGTTGTCGGCGCGTCATCCAAGGTCAAGTTCGCGCTCGCTGCAGGCAACGAGACCGACAATGCCAACAACCATTCGCCTGCACGCGCGAACGGCCCGAACATCTATACGGTGTCGGCGATCGACAAGACCGATACCTTCGCCAGCTTCTCCAACTACGGCAATCCGCCGGTAGATTATGCGGAACCGGGCGTGTCGATTTTGTCGACGTGGAAGGATGCCGGCTACAACACGATCTCGGGCACCTCGATGGCCACGCCGCACATGGCGGGCGTTCTCCTGCTGGGCGGCGTACGCTCGGGTGGGACGGCCAAGAACGATCCTGACGGCAAGCCCGATACGATTGGCATACACTAGGCTTTCGGGCAGTTTGCGGCACCCGGCTCATTGCGCCGGGTGCCGTCATTGCCTCGGCTCAATTCACCCGGTCGAGGATCGAGCGGGCAAACGCGGTCAGCGTGTCGTCGCGCGCGCCCATGATCACGATCCGGTCGCCCGGCCGGGCAAGCGAGACGATGCGATCGCCGCAGGCCTCGCGCGACGGGATATGTTCGGCATGCCCGCCCGCGCGCCCGATCATCGCGACGACCTCCGCACTGCCCACGCTGCGGTCGACCGTTCCGCCGAAATAGACCGGGTCGCACAGGATCGTGACGTCGTCCGGGCCAAGGCTGTGGGCCAGGACTTCCGCCAGTTCGGCGCCCATCTTGCGCAATGGTCCGAACCCGTGCGGCTGAAAGAATGCGATCACCCGTCCCGCCCGCGCCGAAAGCGTGGCGAGCGTGGCGGCGATCTTCTCGGGGTTGTGGCCGAAATCGTCGATCACCGTGATGCCCGAGGCAGTTGTCCCGATGACGTCGAAACGGCGTGCCAGGCCGGTGAACGTGGCCAATGCCGCAACGGCGTCGGCAACGGCAACGCCGGCAAGGAACGCGCCGGCAATGGCCGCCAGCGCGTTGGCAAGGTTGTGGCGGCCGGGCTGTCCGAGCGAAAGCGCATGCCGCGATCCATCACGCCGGTCGAGCACCGTCGCAGAAATCCCGTCGTCGCGCGCGACGACGGTCGTGCTATCCACGGTGATAGCGGCATCCGGCGACTGCAAGCCGAACATCAGCGTTGAACTCCCGCGGTGGGCGAGCGCGGCAGCCTCCGCATCGTCCGCGTTGACCGCACAGGCGCGCGAAGCGGCAAGGAAATCGCCGAACAGGACGCGCAACTCTTCGATCGTCTTGTGATCGAGGCTGACGTTGTTAAGGACCGCCACCGCCGGGCGGTAGAGCGCGATCGAGCCGTCGCTTTCGTCGACCTCGGAGACGAACGTGCCCCCGTTGCCCACGCGGGCGCTGGCAAACGGGGCGTCGGGGCGCACGAAGTTCTTCATCACCGCCCCGTTCATAATCGTCGGGTCCCGCTCCGTTGCAGTCAGGATCCAGCCCAGCATGCCTGTCACGGTCGACTTGCCGCTGGTGCCCGCCACCGCGATCCCGGTCGGAGCGGCGTTGAACAGGGTGGCGAGCAGTTCCGCCCGGGTCATCCGGGAACAGCCAAGCGCCGTCGCGCGCACGACCTCGGGCACGGTATCCTCCACCGCGGCAGAGGCTACGAGAGTCTGGGTGGGCGAAGTGATGCCTCTCCCGTCCTGCGGGTGGAGCGCGAACCCGAGGCTTTCCAGCCAGGCGAACTTGTCCGCGCTGCGCCCCTGGTCGTGACTGCGATCCGATCCGGCGACCGTGGCTCCAACGCCGCGCAGGATGAGCGCGAGGGGCAGCATGCCCGAGCCGCCGATGCCGCAAAAGAACCAGGGATGCGTGGTGAGGTCGTCGATGGTGGTCATGTCGGTCCGGCAGATGGTCGAAGCGACAAGGCTCTACATCAAGCCGCCGCCCAGTCCACCCACTCGCCACGGTCGGGGCGCGGGGGGACTCACAATCCTGCGGCGAAGTGCTAGTGCCGAGCCATGAAGCGCATCGCCATCTGTGCCCCGTCGACACCGTTCACCCGCGAGGATGCGGCCCGGGTGACCGCGATTGCCGGGGCTGAATACCCCGGTCTCGCGCTCGATTTCCACGAGCAGTGCTTTGCGGAGGAGGGTCATTTCGCGGGTTCGGACGGAGTGCGGATGGCTGCTTTGATCGACTGCGCAAACGATCCGGGAGCCGACGCGGTTTGGTTTGTGCGCGGCGGCTACGGAGCCAACCGGATCGCGGAAGCGTCCATCGCGCAACTGGGGGACGCGGCCCGCGACAAGGTGTTTCTAGGCTACAGCGATGCCGGGACGCTGCTTGCCGGGCTTTATCGCGCGGGCGTCGGTCGGCCGGTGCACGGGCCGATGCCCACCGATATCCGCCGGGCTGGCGGCGAGGCTGCCGTAAGGCGTGCACTGGACTATCTCGCCGGGGGGAGTGCGGGGCTGGAGGGCACCATTTGCGCTCAGCCCGTCGTGGCGTTCAACCTGATGACCCTGGCAATGCTCGTCGGCACTCCGCTGATGCCCGACCTCGCCGGGCATGTGGTGATGGTAGAGGAAGTCGCCGAGCACCTCTATGCCGTCGACCGCCTGCTGTTTCACCTCGTCACGCACCTTGCGCCTGTGGGCGTCGCCGGGCTTCGCCTTGGCCGGGTCAGCGACGTGCCGGAAAACGACCGCGCGTTCGGCTCGGAGCCGGAGGCGATGATGCGCTACTGGTGCGAGCGCAGCGGGATAGCGTATCTTGGCCGTGCCGACATCGGCCACGACGCGGACAATCGAATCGTGCCGTTCGGGCTTGCGGGAAGGGCGCGGGGCCAATAACCCGCGCCGCCGAAGGAGAAGTTCATGAGTGCATTCGTTTTTCCCGGGCAGGGCAGCCAGAAGGTCGGCATGGGTGCCGATCTCGCCGCGGCCAGCGCCGCCGCGCGCGCGGTGTTCGAGGAAGTCGACGATGCGCTGGGCCAGAAACTTTCAGTGCTGATGCGCGAAGGGCCCGAGGAAGAACTGACGCTCACCGCCAATGCCCAGCCAGCGATCATGGCCAATGCCATCGCCGTACTGCGCGTGCTCGAACTGGACGGCCGCATGACCCTTGCGACCAAGGCCGAGGCCGTCGCGGGTCACAGCCTGGGCGAATATACCGCGCTCTGTGCCGCGGGTGCTTTCGGCCTCGCCGATACCGCCCGCCTCCTGCGCTTGCGCGGCGAGGCGATGCAGGCGGCCGTGCCGGTCGGAATAGGCGCAATGTGTGCGCTTCTGGGCGCTGACGTCGAGAAGGCGCAGGCGCTGGCCGACGCCGCCGCCGAAGGGCAAGTCTGCACCGTTGCCAATGACAACGACCCGACCCAGGTCGTGCTTTCCGGGCATCGCGAGGCGATCGAGCGCGCGGTCGCCATGGTCAAGGACTTCGGGATCAAGCGCGGCGTCCTCCTGCCGGTGTCCGCGCCGTTCCACTGCCCGTTGATGGCGCCTGCCGCCGCGGCGATGGCCGAGGCGCTGGATCGCAGCCCGCCGGGCGCGCTTACCGTGCCGCTCTATGCCAATGTCACTGCCGCGGTCGTCACCGATCCGGCCAAGGTGCAAAGCCTGCTGGTCGAGCAGGTCACGGGGCGCGTGCGCTGGCGCGAGAGCGTTCTGGCCATGCATGCGGCGGGGACGGACCGGCTTATCGAGCTGGGTGGGAAGGTCCTGGGGCCGATGATCGGACGGATCGCGCCTGAAGTCACCACGACAAGCGTCGTGACGATGGCCGATATCGAAGCGCTGGCGAAGGAACTGTGAGAATGTTCGATCTTACCGGAATGACCGCGCTGGTGACCGGCGCCAGCGGAGGAATCGGGTCCGCCATCGCCCGTTCGCTGGCGGCACAGGGCGCGCGGCTGGCCCTGTCGGGATCGAACGGCGACAAGTTGCGGGCGTTCCGCGAAGAGATGGACGAGCATAGCCTTCATCTCAAGCATGGCGTCGATCACGTTGCGATCAAATGCAATCTTGCCGATCCGGACGACGTCGAAAAGCTCGTTCCCGCCGCGGTCGACACGCTCGGCAAGATCGACATCCTGGTCAACAACGCTGGCATCACGCGCGACAACCTGGCCATGCGGATGAAGGACGAGGAATGGTCCGACGTCATCCGGATCAACCTCGAGGCCGCGTTCCGCCTCATGCGCGCCGCCGCGCGGCCGATGATGAAGGTTCGTTTCGGCCGGATCGTAACTATCACGAGCGTTGTCGGCGCGACCGGCAACCCCGGCCAGATGAACTATGCCGCGGCAAAGGGCGGCCTGACCGCGATGTCGAAGAGCCTTGCCCAGGAACTCGCCAGTCGCGGGATCACGGTGAACTGCGTCGCTCCCGGCTTCATCCGCACCGCGATGACCGAAGTGCTGCCCGACGCCCAGAAGGACGCGCTGAACGCCCGGATCCCGATGGGCCGGATGGGCGAGGGCGCGGATATCGGCGCCGCGGTCGCCTATCTCGCGTCGCGCGAGGCGGGCTACGTGACGGGGCAGACGCTTCACGTGAACGGCGGCATGGCGATGATGTCGTGATCGCGCGCAGCGCATTTGCCGCGCTGGGCTCTCTGGCGCTGGCGGCAGCGATGCTGCCGCTTCCCGCGCATGCCCAGTCCGAGGATCTGCTCGAATGCAGCTTCCTCAAGGTGACACCGGCGTTCCGCGAGAAGATCGCAATGTCCATGCTGTCGGACGAGACGGTGAACGAGACCGAGTCGATGATGGACACCTTCGCCGACATCGCCTCGCAATGCGCGACCGCGAACAAACTCGATCCCGCCAAGATGGAAAGCTACTTCACCTATTCGCTCGCCCGGCTTCCGCGTGAAACCTACGTCGATAAACTGGGCGAGCAGGGAGTCCCCGCCACCGTCATCGACGACACGCTCGGCTTCGGCGCGGGCCGCGCCAACCCGGTAATAACCGGATCGCTTTCGGAAGCGCAGGTGACTGCGCTGCTGTCGGCGCTCGCGGCCACCGGACTCGACACGGACAAGGTCAGTGACGAGACCTGGGCGATGGTCGGCGCCTATGCCGCCACGACCTCGCTGATGTGGCAATCGCTCGCGAAGCTGCGCTAGGCGCGCAGTTAACGCGATTTATTCACAGCTTCGGGCACCGCCCGTCGCTCTGCCCTTGATGGTCCGGTGCGGCGCGCTAGAGAAGATGGTCCGGACCGGGGTCGCGCGGCGCATTTCCCGCGCCCGTCCGGGCGAACTGCGGCGAGCCGGCCGCCGGGCGGAAACGCCCGCGGCGCGACTGGGGGACATGATACGAGATGAAGGCCACCATCGAACGCGCAACCCTGCTGCGCTGCCTGTCCCACGTCCAGTCGGTGGTCGAGCGGCGGAACACGATTCCGATCCTTTCCAACGTGCTGATCGAGGCTTCGACGGGCGGTGCGGTGAAGCTGATGGCGACCGATCTCGACCTTCAGGTGGTCGAGACCGTCCCCGCGGTGACCGTGGACAGCCCCGGAGCGATCACCGTTTCGGCGCACCTCCTGTTCGACATCGCGCGCAAGCTGCCCGATGGCAGCCAGGTGAGCTTCGAAACCGCCGATAACCGGATGACGGTGAAGGCCGGGCGCAGCCGCTTTCAGCTTCCCACCCTGCCGCGCGACGATTTCCCGGTGATCGTCGAGGGCGACCTGCCCACCAGCTTCGAGATTCCGGCCGCCACGCTGGCCCAGCTCATCGACCGCACCCGTTTCGCGATCTCGACCGAGGAAACGCGCTACTACCTCAACGGCATCTTCCTCCACGTTTCGGACGAGGACCAGCCAACGCTTAAGGCCGCAGCGACGGACGGCCACCGCCTTGCCCGCTTCACGCTGCCCCGGCCCGACGGCGCGGAGGGAATGCCCGACGTGATCGTGCCGCGCAAATGCGTGGCCGAGCTTCGCAAGTTGCTTGAAGAAGCGCTCGACAAGAACGTCGAGATCGATCTTTCGGCCAGCAAGATCCGCTTTACCCTCGGCGGCGAGAACGGCGTCGTCCTGACCAGCAAGCTGATCGACGGAACCTTCCCGGATTACAGCCGGGTCATTCCGACCGGCAACGACAAGCTGCTGCGGCTAGACCCGCGCAGCTTTTTCGAAGGTGTCGACCGCGTCGCGACGATCGCCACTGAAAAGACCCGCGCGGTCAAGATGGCGCTCGACGACGACCGGGTGACGCTTTCGGTGACCAGCCCCGACAACGGCACGGCCGCGGAGGAAATCGCCGCCGACTACAAGTCGAACGGGATCGAGATCGGCTTCAATGCCAATTACCTCAAGGACATCCTGAGCCAGATCGACGGCGACACGGTGGAGCTTCACCTCGCCGATGCCGGCGCGCCCACGCTCATCCGCCAGGATGAGAAGAGCCCGGCGCTCTACGTCCTGATGCCGATGCGCGTCTGATCGAACCGCTGGGGCGTCTTCGCCCGCGGGAGAGCCGCTATTCAGCGGTCGTGGGATCGATCACGTTGCGTACTTCCGACACGCTGTTGGCCGGAAAGCCTGCCTTGTCGGCATGCTCGCGGATCAGGTCGGCGCTCGGCGCGCGGTAGATGCAGTAGATCTTGTCGTCGGTCACATAGCTGTGGACCCACTGGATCTCCGGTCCGAGGTCGCGCAACACCGAGCATGAAGTCTGGCTGGCGCCCTTCAACTCATCCTTCCCGAGCGACCCGGCGCCGGGCATTTCCCGTTCAATCACGAATTGCGGCATGGCTCGCACTCCTGCTGAAAGGCGCGAAGGCTGCGCCCCCCAGCAGGAAGTGTCCAGCCCGATTCCGCGTCAGATATCGACGACGATCTTGCCGAAGTGCTTGTTAGCGGCCTGGTGGCGGAACGCGTCGGCTAGGCCGGTCAGCGGGAAGTGATCGCTGATCACGGGCTTGATGCCGTTGGCCTCGATCCCTGCGATCATGTCCATCTGTTGCATGCGGCTGCCAACGGTAAGGCCTTGCACGCGCAGGTTCTTGCCCATCAGAAGCCCGGTCTGGACGGGACCGGCGAACCCGGCGAGGACCCCGATCAGCGCCACATGACCCCCGACACGCGCGGCCTGCATCGATTGATCGAGCGTGCCGGCCCCGCCGATCTCGACCACCGTATCGACGCCTTGCCCGCCGGTGAGTTCAAGAGCCTTCTTGCCCCACTCCGCTACTTCCTTGTAATTGATCAATTCGTCGGCGCCCAGATCGCGCAGCCGGTCTAGCTTCTCGCCCGATGAACTGGTCGCAATCACTCGCGCGCCGGCCGCCTTGGCGAACTGGAGCGCGAATATCGACACGCCCCCGCTGCCTTGGATCAGGACGGTTGATCCAGGCTTGGTCACCCCGTCGACGAACAGGGCACGCCACGCAGTCAGGCCCGCGCAGGTCAGGGTCGCTGCCTCCGCGGCGCTGTATCCCTTGGGGATGCGGGTGAACCACGATGTGGGCAGGACCACGTCCTCGCGCGCGTAGCCATCGACTCCGTCGCCCGGGACGGTGCGGAAGGCCGAACTCGGCGGTCCGCCGTCGATCCACTCGGGAAAGAACAGCGACAGCGCGGTGTCGCCCACCGCGAAGCCGGTGACACCGTCGCCGACCGCCACAACCTCTCCTGCGCCGTCCGACATCGGGATGCGTCCGTCGGCAGCGGGGATCATCCCGGTCACGACCGCAAAATCGTGGAAGTTGAGCGAGGAGGCGCGGATCCGGACCCGGATTTCGCCGGGTCCGGGCTGGCCGGGATCGGGAAGCTGGGAGTAGGTGAGCGTGTTGAGCGATGCCGGGCTCTTCACCCGGATGGCATTGGTCACGCTCATTCGGCAGCCTCCAGCAGCTCGGCGCGTTGCGGACCGCGAATCAGGCCGCCCGGCGTTGCTCCAGTCCACTCCCCGTCGCGGAACGTGATCTTGCCGCCCTTGATCGTCGCGACATAGCCCTGCGCCTTCTGGAGCAGGCGCTTGCCGCCCGCCGGAAGGTCGAAGGCCAGCCACGGCCGGCCCAGCCGGATCGCGTTCATGTCGATCAGGTTGAGGTCGGCGATGTAGCCGGGCGCCAGCACGCCGCGATCGTCGAGGCCGTACAGCCGCGCGGTATCGTGGCACTGGCGCTTGACCGCATGCTCCAGCGACAGGCGGCCGCCGCGCTTGCGGTCGCGGACCCAATGCTGGAGCATGAAGGTCGGGCTCGCCGCGTCGCAGATCGTCCCGCAATGCGCGCCGCCGTCGGACAGCGAATTCACGCAATCGTCGCGGTTCTGCAGTTCCTCGAGAAAATCGAGGTTGCCGTCCGCGTAGTTGAGGATCGGGAGGTAGATGAACCCCGTGCCGTCGCCCGCGGTCAGCAGGTCATAGGCATATTCCGCCGGGCTGACGCCGCGAGCCGCGGCGCGGGCGGCAATGCTCGCCTCGGGTTGCGGCTCGTAGTCGAAGTCGGGGTCCATCTCGAACTGGTTGGTCCAGACCTCGCCGATCATCATCAGCAGTCCGATGATGTCGGTCTCGGGATAGACGTTGGTTTCCGCCAGAAGCTTTGCCTTGAACGCCGGATCGCGCAACCGGGCGAGCTGTTCGTCCCACGGCAGGTTCTCGATCTCGACCCACGAGGGGCGGAAGCGGAAGGGGTGGACCGTGCCGCGCCACGCCATCACGATGCCGTTGCCCCGCAGCGCGATCTGCGCGACGATATTGGCGCCACTCTCGTTCTGCCGGGTCATTTCGGCGATCTGCTCGTCGAGCGGCATTTCCTTGGCGATGGATTGCAGCGCGGCGTAGGTCACCGGAAGGCCGGTCTCGCGGCTAAGTGCGCCCATCCAGCCGAATTCGTCCCATTGGCGCCTCATGTCGGAGGCCATCTCGAACACGCCGTGGCCCACCCGGCCCATCGCGCGGCCGATGCGAATCAGCTCCTCGGCGGTTGCCGTGGTGCCGGGCACCACCTCGCCGTCGACCGACTTGTGGATCACTGTCCTGCTAGTCGAAAAACCGAGCGCGCCGGCGCGCAAGCCGTCTTCCACGATCGCAGACATGCGGTCCATGTCCTCGTCCGTTGGGACCGCGCCCGGCTTTTCCCGATCACCCAGGACGTAGGCGCGCACCGCGCCGTGGGGGACATGAGTAGCGACGTCGATGCTGCGTGGAAGTTCCTCCAGCGCGTCCATGTATTCGGGGAAAGTCTCCCAGTTCCACTTCATACCTTCGGCCAGTGCCGTGCCGGGAATGTCCTCGACGCCTTCCATCAGGCGGATTAGCCAGTCGTGCCGGTCGGGAGCGGCGGGCGCGAAGCCCACGCCGCAGTTGCCCATGACGACGGTTGTAACGCCGTGCCAGCTCGACGGCGCCATTTCCTGGTCCCAGGTCGCCTGCCCGTCGTAGTGGGTGTGAATGTCCACGAAGCCGGGGGTGACCGTAAGTCCGGCGGCGTCGATCTCCTCGGCTGCATCGCCGCGCACGAAGCCGACCGCGGCGATGAGTCCGTCCTTGACCGCGATATCGCCGGTGAAGGCCGGCGCGCCCGTTCCGTCGACGATGGAACCGTTACGAATGATGAGGTCGTAGGCTGGCATGTCTCTCTCCGCTCTTTTGCCGAAGAGAGTGCCATTGCGGCGCCATCGAGTCGAGTTTAATCGACCGCTTAAATCTCTCCGCGCGCCGCAATCATTGCCGCGACGTCGACGAACTTCTCGCGCGGGGCGTCGTCGCGCGCTGCGCGCGTTTCGGCCTCCTCGATCCGCTTCCAGTCGCGGAACGTCACCACGTCGATGCCGCGCGCCTCGGCGAGCGCGTCGAACCCGGCGCGGCCCTTCTTCCCGCTGCCTTTGCCCCCGACCTGGCCCAGATCCTCGGCGATCCGCTCGACCACCGAATAGCCGTCCGGGCGGTTGGTACCGATCGTTCCCGATGGGCCGCGCCGCGCCCAGCCGACGCAATAGAGGCCGGGGACGATACGCCCCTCGTCGTTCGCGAAGCGGCCCTCGCTCGCCTCGAACGGCACGCCTGGGATAGGCGAGGTCTTGTAGCCGATGCACGAGATCACGAGGCCGCAGGGGATCGTGTAGGTCTCTCCCGTACCGACAGCGCGGCCGTCCTCCAGCCTGGTGCGCTCCACCACGATCGCCTCGACATGCGTGCCGCCGATGATCTCGACCGGCGCGGCGAAGAAATCGAATTCGATCTCCTGTAGCATGTCGGCGCGGCTGCTTTCGGGGATCGCGGCGAAGCTGCGCAGGTGAGTCACCGACTTGCGCTGACCGGGCTCGAGCAGCGCGTCCTCGCCCGGATCGGGCAGGTCGGCGCTGTCGACGCGCGGACTGGCGCGCTTGAGATGGCCCAGCTCGCCGAGCTCCTTGGGAGTCATGGCGATCTGGTGCGGGCCGCGCCGCCCGAGGATGACGATGCGCCGTATGCCTGAGTTTTCAAGGCGGTCGAGGGCGTGGGCGACGATGTCGCTGCCGGCGAACTCGCTGCGCGTCTTGGCAAGAATGCGCGCCACGTCGAGCGCGACGTTGCCGTTTCCGATGATCACCGCGGTTTCGTGCGACAGATCGGGATCAAGCGCGGCAAATTGCGGGTGGCCGTTGTACCAGCCGACGAAGGCGGCGCTGCCGATCACTCCCGGCAGTCCGGCGCCGGGCAGGTCGAGCGTCCGATCATTCGGCGCGCCCGTGGCGAGGACCACCGCATCGTAGAGCGCCTCGAGCTCGGCGATCGAGATTTTCTCGCCCACCATGACGTTGCCGACGAAACGCACGTTGTCGGAAAGCGCGACCTTCTCGTACCGCGAGGCGACTGCCTTGATCGACTGGTGATCGGGCGCGACGCCGGTGCGGATAAGGCCGTAGGGAACGGGAAGGGCATCGAAGATGTCGATCCGCACGTCGTCGCCCCACTGCTTCTGGGCGGCTTCGGCGGTGTAGTAGCCGGCGGGGCCGGAACCGATAACTGCAATGTGGCGCATCAGGCTGCGGCCCTTTCGGTCGATGCAGGCGCGTCGAGAAAACCGCGCAACGAGGAGATGGTCTGTTCGCGGTGGCTGATCATGAATAGATGCCCGCCGCCCGCGAAAATCTCGAGCCGGCTGTTGGGGATCAGCGCTTCGAGCAGCCTGCCGTTGGCGAGGGGGACGATCGCGTCCTCGTCGCCCATCATGATCAGCGTTTCCTTCGTCATGAAGGGCAGCGCCGGTGCGCTCGTCCAGCCGAGCATGGCGATGAGCTGGTAGAGATAGCCGCGCTTGGTCGGCGGGGTGATCCGGCCGATATGGCCGTCCTTGCCACCCGCCGCACCGCCGTAGAGCGTGCGGAAGTGCTTTTCCATGAACGCCGCGTCCACGTAGCGCCGGGGGTCCGCCATCTTCGACAGGGCCGAAAGCTTGCCCGGCACCATCAGCATTCCCGGGCTGGTCGCGGCGAGCACGAGCCGGCGCACGCGCCCCGGATGCTGAAGCGCGAAGTGCTGCGCCATCGCGCCCCCCCAGCTTACCCCCATCATGTCGACCCGGCCGATTCCGAGCTTGTCGAGCAAGGCCTTGGTCGTGAACGCCATCGTGACCGGCGTGTAGGGCATCACCGGGGCGGGGGAGCCGCCCACGCCGGGCATGTCGAACATGATGAACGGGCGCTCGGTCAGCGCTTCCGCCAGCGGGGCGACCGCCTCGATGTTCGCGCCGATCCCGTTGAAGAAGAGGAGCGGCAGGTGATCCGACGGCTTGTCGAAATGCCACCGCGCCACGCGCAGTGTCCTTCCGCCGATGGTCTCCATTGTGATTTCGGCGGTCATGTTAGTTTTCAAGCGCGCGTTTCCTCTCAGCACTTGTCGAGCACGTAAAGCCCAGGCGCGGGATCGCTCGGCGGATGCTTGCTGCTCCCCAGCTTCGCGGGCGCTGGCACCATCTTGCCCGAACGCTTCTGCACCCATTCCATCCAGAACGGCCACCAGCTTCCGGCAACTTCCTCGGCGCCCTTCATCCACTGCTCGACATCGGCGGGCGGGTGGCCGGGTTTGACCGCACGAAAATACTTGGCCTTGGGATTGCCCGGAGGGTTGAGGATCGCCTGCATGTGGCCGGACTGGCTGAGGACGAAGGTTACGTCCTTCGCTCCAAAGAGCTGGGTCGACCGATAGCAAGCCCGCCACGGGGTGATGTGATCGGTCACCCCGCCGAGGATGAAGACGTCGCTTTTCACTTTGGACAGGTCGATCGCGTGCCCAGCCATCTCGACTTCGCCCTTTCGGGTGAAGGCCAGCGTTTCGAAGAGGGTGAGGAAGTCGCCCATCAGCGCCGCCGACAGGTTGGTCGCGTCGGCATTCCAGAACAGCACGTCGAACGCGGGCGGATCCTCGCCCATCAGGTAATTGTTGATGACGTAGTTCCAGATCAGGTCGTTCGGCCTCAGCCACGCAAATCCGCGGGCGAGGCTGTTGCCTTCGATCACGCCCTTCTTCGCGGCGCGCTTGCGGGCCAGCGCCATGCCGTGCTTCGAGATGAGCGCGCCTGCCTCGATGTCGTTCTGCTGCGGGTGGAGCACGCAGACCATCAGCGTGATCGCGCCCAGGCGGTCGTCGCCCGCAGCGGTCATCGCGCTCGCGAGCAGGGCGGTCGTCTGCCCGCCCGAGCACCCGCCCGAGACGTTGACCTTCTTCGCGCCAGTGATTTCGCAGATCACGTCGATCGCGGTGCGGCACGCGCCGATATAATCGGCCATGTCCCACACGCCTTCGGCCTTGGTCGGGTTTTTCCAGCTTATGACAAAGGTTTGGATGCCGTTATCGACCTGCCACTTGACCACCGACTTCTCGGGCGAAAGGTCGTTGATGTACATCTTGTTGATCTGCGGCGGGATCGTGAGCTGCGGGATCTCATGCACCTGCGCGGTCGTCGGCTGGTACTGGATCAGTTCCATCATCGCGTTGCGATAGACCACGGCCCCCGGGGAAGTAGCGACGTTCTTGCCCAGCTTGAACGGCTTCTTGTCCACCTGGCTGACCATGCCGTTGTTGTGGACCATGTCGTCGTAGGCGTTCTTCAGCCCCTTGATGAGCGAGAGGCCGCCGCTGTCGATCAGGCGTTTCTGCGCCATCGGGTTGCCCGCCAGCGTGTTCGTCGGGCTGAGCGAATCTATGACGATGTTGGTGATGAAATTGGCGCGATCTCGCTCGAGGTCGTCGAGTTCGAGTTCGTCGAGCCAGCTGCGAATGCCCTTCTGCACCGCGAGGTAATATTGCGCCCCGGCGCGGTAGAACGGATTGTAGCGCCAGGCCGGGTCCATGAAGCGCTTGTCGCGCGCATCGGGCGCGAGTTCGGATTTGCCCGAGAAGATCCTGACCACTTCCTCGCCGAAGTTGCGCGCGTGGCGCATCGTTCGCGCCGGATCACCCGCGGTTTCGCGCAGCAGCAGGGCGATGGCGCCGACGAAATCCTCGCGCGCGAGACCGACCAGCGGACCTAGGGCATTGGTCGATTGCGCGGCCTCGTTTTCCAGCGAAACGCCTTGCTTGGCCATGTCCTCGCCCCCGCTAATCCTTATCGATGGCGAGCATGCCGTGCCGGGCGAGGCAATTCAAGCCGCGAGGCCAACCTTCTCCTCATCGAGAAAAGCACGCAATTCGTTCACGAATTTCTCGCGCTGGCTGAGCATGAACAAGTGCCCCCCGCCGCTGAACGTCTTTAGTCGGCTGCCGCGGATAAGGCCGTGGAGGAACTGGGCGTTGATCGGCGGGACGACCTGGTCCTGTGCCCCGGCCATGATCAGCGTCGGCACGTCCAGCAGGGGCAGCATCGGCACGCTGGTCCAGCCCATCACCGCGCCGAGCTGATAGAGCCAGCCGACGGGCGAGGGCGGGGTAACCGCATTCAGCGAGACCGCGGGCCCGGTTCCACCGCCGTTGAACATCATCGCCAGGTTGCGCTCGAGCGTGCGGGGCAGGGTATATTCGCGCGGATCGAGCAAGCGCTTCACGGTTCGCAGGTCGCCCGGCGCCATCGTCATTCCGGCGCTGGTCGCAGCGAGCACGAGGCGGTTGATCCGCGAGCGGTGCTGAAGCGCAAACTGCTGGGCGATCCCGCCGCCCCAGCTGATGCCGAGCACGTCGACCTCGCCAAACCCCAACCGGTCGAGGAGCGCATTGGCGGTCATCGCCATCGTTACCGGAGTATAAGGCACGACGGGATCGGGAGACTTGCCGATCCCCGGCATGTCGAAGAGCACGACCGGGCGCTCCGCCAGGTCCTGGGCGATCGGGGCCATCAGTTCGAGGTTGATGCCGATTCCGTTGAACATAAGCAGGGGGACGGCGCCGCTTTCGGCAAGTTCCGGCCGCCACTCGGCAACCCTCAGACGGCGTCCCATGACGACCTTCATTGACAGGCGGGGTTCGGTATCGGCCATTGAGTCACCCCTAGCAGGCTTTTGCTGCAATGCAACATAGAGCCCTATGCGTATGGGCTATCCCCCATTTACGGCCCCGCGCGGTGGTTACCGGATGGCAAGGATTTAAAAGTACGTAGGAATTTGGCGCGGCCATCGCGCGCATGGCGCCGGCTGTCGGCGGCAAGGAAAGGATACGATGCGCGGCACGAGCGTCCCCCCGCAGTCGACGGAGCCCGCAGGATCGCGCCTGTCGGGAATCTTCGGCCGTCGTCCGGGGTCTGCGGGCGCCAGCGTTGCCGCGTCCGACGAGATGCGCCACGCGATCGAGCTGCTCCGCGACTTCGAGGATTCACGCCAGGGCTTCTTCTGGTCGACCGATCCTTCGGGCAATCTCACCTACCTTTCGCCGGCGATCATCGAACGAACCGGGCGACCGCGCGACGAAGTGCTTGGCCAACGCCTTAGCTCGCTGGTCCGCAAGGACAGCACCGCGACCTCCACCGGTGACCGAGCGGAGCGCACGCTGCCCTTCCTTCTGGGCGCCCGTAACCAGTTCGCCGACCTCCCGGTTCGCGCCGCATTGCCGGGCGACGAATGCTGGTGGGCGCTGTCGGGCCGGCCCTACAGCGACGAAGCGGGCACGTTCATCGGCTATCGTGGCAATGGCGTCGACATCACCGAAAGCCGGCGCGACCAGCACGCCGCGTCGCGCCTGGCGATGTACGATTCGCTCACCGGCCTCGCCAACCGGCACCACATGGCCCAGCGCCTCAACACCACGCTTACCGCCTACACTGCGGCCAAGCGTAGCTGCGCGGTCCTGCTGATCGACCTCGACCGCTTCAAGCAGGTCAACGACACGCTCGGCCACCCCGCGGGCGACGAACTGCTGAAGCAGGTTGCCCAGCGGATCAAGGGCGTCTGCGACGCCCACTCGTGCGAGATCGGCCGGCTGGGAGGCGACGAATTCCAGATCATGCTGCCCGACCTCGACGACCGCGGGCGGTTGGGCGAAATCGCCAACCAGATCATCTCGATCGTCTCGCAGCCTTATTCGATCGAAGGCAGCCGCTGCGTCATCGGGGCGTCGGTCGGCATTGCCATCGCGCCCTATGACGGGATCAATTCGGAGGAACTGATCCGCAGCGCCGACCTCGCGCTCTATGCCGCCAAGGGCGGCGGTCGCGGCCAGTACCGGTTCTATTCGGGAGACCTGCATTCCATCGCTGAAGAGCGGCGCGCGCTGGAGAACGACTTGCGCGACGCTCTGCAGCGCGGCGAGATCAGCCTTGCCTACCAGCCGGTCGTGGCCGCAGCCACCAACCAGGTCGAAGGCTTCGAGGCGTTGATGCGTTGGGATCACCCTGACCGGGGCGCCATTTCGCCCGCCTTGTTCATCCCCATCGCCGAGGAAACCGGCATCATCGGCGCGCTGGGCGAATGGGCGCTGCGCCAGGCCTGCGCCGATGCGGCCGAGTGGCCCGAGACGATCCGCGTCGCGGTCAACGTCTCGCCCGTCCAGTTTGCCAACGTGGGACTGCCCGCCGTAGTGAGCTCGGCATTGGCCTCCAGCGGGCTTTCACCCGACCGGCTCGAACTGGAAATCACAGAGGGCGTGTTCCTGAGCGAGAGCACCAGCACCGACGAGATGTTCAGCGCGCTGAAGAACGTGGGGGTGCGGCTGGCGCTCGACGATTTCGGCACCGGCTATTCGTCGCTCGGCTATCTGAAGAAGGCGCCCTTCGACAAGATCAAGATCGACCAGAGCTTCATCCGCGGGGTGACTCTGCCGGGCAGCCGCAACGGCGCGATCATCACCGCCATCGTCAGCCTGGCCGAAGCGCTCGACATGGACACTACCGCCGAAGGTATCGAGGCGCTGGACGAGCTCGACCTCGTGCGCGAACGCCGCGTCAGCCACATCCAGGGCTTCATCTACAGTCAGGCCATGCCGCAGCAGGTGGTGCTCGAACGTTTCGCGGCGGGCGAGCTGACCATCGAGCCCTCGGGCCCGTCGCGCCAGCGCCCTTCGCGCCGCACGATGTTCCGCAAAATCGGGGTGATCCATGAGGACCATCGCTACGAGGTGACCATGCGCAACCTCTCGGAAACGGGTGCGATGATCACCGGGCTGCTAGACGTCCCGCTCGATACCCAGTTTGTCGTCGATTTCGGCGAGGGCCAGCTCGCCGTCGCGCGGGTGCGGCGCAGCCACGGGCCGACGCAGGGCCTGGAATTCGAACTGCCGCTAATCAGCGACGGCGCCGACGGGCTGTGCACGCGGCACCGCCTTTCGCCTTACGTCATGGCCGCCGCCGGCATGCCGCTCGCCGCGCTGCCGCCGGGGAATTACACCCAGATGGGGCTGCCCGATCCGGGCCGCGCTTTCTCCCTGCCCCGGTTCGCCCAGGCGACCGACCAGCGAAAGCGCGGCAAGGCGGCGTGAGATAGCGTGCCCGCCGGTTGCGGTAGCTGCTGACAGCGGCGGGCGGCACGGCTAAGGGCGCGGGATGACCGACCTCGCGCTGATCCGCAATTTTTCCATCATTGCCCATATCGACCACGGCAAGTCGACGCTTGCCGACCGCCTGATCCAGGAAACCGGCGGCCTGTCCGCGCGCGAGATGAGCGCGCAGGTGCTCGACAACATGGACATCGAGCGCGAGCGCGGGATCACCATCAAGGCGCAGACCGTGCGGCTCGACTACACCGCGAAGGACGGGAAGACCTACGAGCTGAACCTGATGGACACGCCCGGCCACGTCGACTTCGCCTACGAAGTCAGCCGCAGCCTGGCCGCGTGCGAAGGCGCGCTGCTGGTGGTCGACGCGGCTCAGGGGGTCGAGGCCCAGACTCTGGCGAACGTCTACCAGTCGATCGAGCACGACCACGAGATCGTGCCCGTGATCAACAAGATCGACCTTCCGGCGGCCGAGCCGGAAAAAGTCCGGGCCGAGATCGAGGAGATTATCGGGATCGACGCGAGCCAGGCGGTGCTGACCAGCGCCAAGTCCGGCATCGGCATTGCCGAAGTGCTCGAGGCGGTCGTGACCCGCATTCCCCCGCCGGGCGGCGACCGCGATGCGCCGCTCAAGGCGATGCTGGTCGATTCGTGGTACGATCCCTACCTCGGCGTGGTCATTCTCGTCCGCGTGATCGACGGCGTGATCAAGAAGGGCCTGCAGGTCAAGTTCATGGCCGGCGGGACCGAGCACCTTATCGACCGGGTGGGCTGCATGCGCCCCAAGATCGAGCAGCTTGCCGAACTGGGTCCCGGCGAGATCGGGTTCATCACCGCGCAGATCAAGGAAGTGGCGCAGGCCCGCGTGGGCGACACCATCACCACGGTGAAGGGCGGCGCGACCCAGGCGCTGCCGGGCTTCAAGGAAGTCCAGCCGGTCGTGTTCTGCGGCCTGTTCCCGGTCGATGCCGCCGACTTCGAGAAGCTGCGCGAAAGCATCGCCAAGCTGCGCCTCAACGACGCGTCGTTCAGTTTCGAGATGGAGACCAGCGCCGCGCTCGGATTCGGCTTCCGCTGCGGCTTCCTGGGGCTACTCCACCTCGAGATCATCCAGGAGCGGCTGACCCGCGAATACGATCTCGACCTCATCACCACCGCGCCCTCGGTCGTCTATCGCCTGACGATGACCGACCGTTCGGTGCTCGAGCTCCACAATCCGTCCGACATGCCCGACCCCGCGCGAATTGCGGAAATGGAGGAGCCGTGGATCAAGGCGACGATCTATACGCCCGACGAATACCTCGGCTCGATCCTCAAGCTGTGCCAGGACCGGCGCGGAATCCAGACTGGGCTGACCTACGTCGGCGGGCGGGCGCAGGTTTCGTACGAGCTGCCGCTCAATGAAGTGGTGTTCGACTTCTACGACCGGCTCAAGTCGATCAGCCGCGGTTACGCCAGCTTCGATTACGAGCAGATCGGCCTGCGCGTCGGCGACCTCGTAAAGATGAACATCCTCGTCAACAACGAGCCGGTCGATGCATTGTCGATGATCGTCCACCGCAGCCAGGCGGATGCGCGCGGCCGCCACCTGGTGGAGCGCCTGAAGGAGCTCATTCCCCGGCACATGTTCAAGATCCCGATCCAGGCCGCGATCGGGGCCAAGGTGATCGCGCGCGAAACGCTGAGCGCATTGCGCAAGGATGTGACCGCCAAGTGCTATGGCGGCGACATCAGCCGCAAGAAAAAGCTCCTCGAAAAGCAGAAAGAGGGCAAGAAGCGGATGCGCGAATACGGTAACGTGCAAATCCCGCAGGAGGCCTTTATTGCCGCTCTGCGGATGGGCGAGGAATAGGTCCCGCCGGAGATGTAATGGACGCGCAGACCGTCACGCAGCCGTCACAAATGCCCTCCAATGTCGCTGGACGGCGGGGTGGAGGGAACGTGACGGCATTTCAGGACGGCTCACCGCCCGCCGAGCCTTCACAGTTCGGACCCGCTCGCTTCTTCAACCGCGAACTGAGCTGGATCGCGTTCAACCATCGGGTGCTGGATGAGGCGTGCAACGACCGCCACCCCTTGCTCGAACGGCTTCGTTTCCTCGCCATCTCGGCCGCCAACCTCGATGAATTCATCGTCGTTCGCGTCGCGGGACTGAAGGGACAGGTCCGCCGCGGGATCGACGAGCTTTCCAACGACGGCTGCACGCCGGCGCAGCAGCTCGTCGCGATCGACGCCGCCATTGCCCGGCTTCGCGTACGCCAGCAGCGGGTGCTCCTTGCGCTGAGGCGACCGCTGGCCGCAGCCGGCATCGCGCTTACCACCACGCGGCTGACCCGCAGCGACCTCGCCTGGCTCGAAACCTACTTCCGCGAACAGATCTTTCCGGTGATCACGCCCCAGGCGCTCGATCCGGCGCACCCGTTCCCGTTCATCGCCAACCAGGGCATGGGCCTGCTGTTCCGGCTCGAACGGGAAGAGGGGGCCGCGTCGGTGATCGAGATGATTCTCGTCCCGGCCACGCTTCCCCGCCTGATCAGGTTGCCTGGCGCCGAAGCGCGCTACGTCTCGCTGGAGGAGACGATCCGACGCTTTGCCCCGCTGATCTTCCCCGGCTTCGCGGTCAGGGGTAGCGGGCTGTTCCGTCTGCTGCGCGACAGCGACATCGAGATCGAGGAAGATGCCGAGGATCTCGTGCGGCACTATCGCACGGCGATACAGCGGCGTCGCCGCGGCAAGGTGATCTGGCTCGAGATCGAGGCGCGCTGCGATCCCGCGCTGGAAGAGCTGCTGCTTCGGTCCATCGGAACGCGCGAGGCCACCGTCGCAAGGGTCAGAGGCCTGCTCGACCTGTCGGCGTTCGGGCCGGTAATCGACGTTCAGGACCGACCCGACCTCCATTTTCCGCCCCATTCGCCCCGCTATCCCGAGCGGATCGCCGAGCATGATGGCGATTGCTTTGCCGCGATCCGCGAGAAGGATTTCATCGTCCAGCACCCGTACGAGACTTTCGAGGTGGTGCTCGACTTTCTCAAGCAGGCCGGCGCCGACCCCGATGTCGTGGCGATCAAGCAGACGCTCTATCGCGCTGGCAAGCAGCCGGCGGTGATCGATGCGCTGATCGCGGCGGCCGAGGCCGGAAAGGCGGTAACCGCGGTCGTCGAACTGCGCGCCCGCTTCGACGAGGAGCAGAACCTGCTGTGGGCCGCGCAGCTCGAACGTGCCGGCGTGCAGGTGATCTACGGCTTCGTCGACTACAAGACCCACGCCAAGATGAGCCTGGTGATCCGGCGCGAGGGCAACGGGTTTGCGACCTATTGTCACTTTGGTACCGGGAATTACCACCCGGTCACGGCGCGCATCTATACCGATCTCAGCTACTTCACCGCCGATCCCGAGTTGGCGAACGACGCGGCGCAGGTGTTCAATTTCATCACCGGCTACGTAACGCCGCATACGAGTCCGTCGCTCGCAGTCTCGCCGGTCAACCTGCGCGAGCGCCTGACGGGGCTGATCGACAGCGAGATTGCCAGCGCCGAGGCGGGACGACCCTCGGGCATCTGGGCAAAGCTCAACTCGCTTACCGACAGCAGGCTGATCGACCGGCTCTATGCCGCGAGCAACGCGGGTGTGCCGATCGATTTGGTGGTGCGCGGCATTTGCGCCTTGAGGCCCGGGGTTGCGGGGCTGTCGGAGAACATCCGGGTCAAGTCGATCGTCGGCCGCTTCCTCGAGCACAGCCGCATCTGGGCCTTCGGCAACGGGGAGGCGCTGCCCAGCGCCAGCGCGGCCGTGTTCATCTCGTCCGCCGACGGCATGACCCGCAATCTCGACCGGCGGGTCGAATGCCTCGTGCGGATCAAGAATCCTACGGTCCACAGCCAGGTCCTCGACCAGGTGCTCGTTGCCAACCTGCTCGACACCGAACAGAGTTGGCGGCTCGCGTCGGATGGCAGTTACACCCGCTTTGCGCTGGACGGGCGGACGTTCAACCTGCACCGCTACTTCATGACGAATCCTTCCCTCTCGGGTCGCGGGACGGCCTTGCACGGTGTCGGCGACGTTCCCTCGCTGGCGGAACGCCTGGGTCCGAGTTCGCCCGCGAAGTGAGCGCGCTGCAATTCACGGGTAGCACCGCATCGGTCGACGAGCACCGCTGCGGGGTGATCGACATTGGCTCGAACTCGGTCCGGCTGGTGGTTTACCGTGCCGATGACCGCGTGCCGTGGCCGCTGATCGACGAGAAGATCCAGGCCCGCCTCGGCAAGGCCCTCCAGGCCGACGGTCGCCTGCCGGACAAGGCGATGGACGTGACGTTGCGCGCCCTGGCGCGATTCGCACGCCTTGCCGCCGCCAGCGGGGTGAGTGAGTTGTTCGTCGTCGCCACCGCGGCAGTCCGCGATGCTTCCAACGGACCCGAATTCCTGGACAGGGTGCGCGCCCTCGGCCTTTCGCCGGTCCTGCTTTCGGGCACGGAGGAGGCCGCGACAGCCGCGCGGGGCGTCCTGTGCGCCTTTCCCGACGCCGAGGGGATCGTAGCGGACCTTGGCGGGGGCAGCCTCGAACTTGTCGAACTCGTCCAGGGCGAGCCGGGCAAGGGCACGACCCTTCCCCTCGGGACGCTGCGCCTTGCGGCGATGCGCGCCGGCGGCCAGCCGAATGCGCTGCGCCAGATGGGCAAGCTGATCGAGCGCGCGAAAATACCGCGCAGCGGCGAGGGGCGGCCGCTCTACATTGCCGGCGGGTCGTGGCGCGCGCTGGCCCAGGTCGCGATCCACGACGCCAAATGGCCGGTGCGCAGCCCGCACGGGTACGTGATCAACCCGGCGGAGGTGCCTCACCTCGTCAACGTCCTCGCCCACACACAGGCGCGCAACCTGCAAAAGGTCCCTGGGCTCAACACGGCACGTATCGGAAGCCTGGGCGATGCGGCATTGCTGCTCGCAGCACTGGTTCGCAGGATCAGGCCGAGCGCGGTCGTCGTCTCGACCTTCGGCCTGCGCGAAGGGCTGATCCACGCCACGCATTCGCGGGAGGTCCGGCGTGAGGATCCCTTGCTCGCCGATCTCGCCGCGCGCGCACGCAGCCGGTCGGGCTGGTCGACCGGCCCGTTGATGGCGCAGTGGTGCTCGGGGCCGCTGCCTCCGCCAGAGCCCGGTGAGGAGCGCCTGCGGATCGCGGCCTGCTGGCTCGCCCACGGCGCGCGGGTGCCGGATCGCGCCCGGCGGCGTGCGCACGTTCTGGGTCTGGCGCTGGACGAGAAGTACGTGGGGATCGACGCGGCGGGCAGGGCTTGGCTCGCGGCGGCGCTGCTCGCCCACGTGGGAGAGCGCGACGTGCCGGCAGGCCTGACGCGGCTGACTTCGGCCGCCGCCATCGAGCAGGCCGCGACTTTCGGTGCGATCATGCGCTTTGCCGAAAAGTTCTCCGCCGGGCTCGCCGCCCCGCTCGAGGACACCGCGCTCGTGAGCGCGGATGGACGGCTGGTGCTCGACGTTTCGCGCGCGCCTGCGCTGTTCAACGAAGTCGTGGAGCCCGCGTGGAGGAACCTCGGCGCAAAGCTTCAGCGCGAACTGGAAGTGGCGGGCTTGAAAGAAAAATCAGGGCGCGACTAGAACCGGGTGAACCGAACGCCGCTTCACGCGTTTGCGAACGATCCGCCACGAAACCGGATAATCCCGAAGGACCATGACTTGACCGAGACTCAAAGCGCTGAACAGGCCGAACAAGCGCGCCTGGCGGTACTGCGGGATTACGGGATCGAGGGACTTCGCGGCGATCCGCGGCTGACCGGGATCACCGACCTCGCCGCGGCGCTGTGCGATGCGCCGGTCAGCCTTGTCAGCCTTGTGGAGGACGACCGCCAGTGGTTCGCCGCGACCACCGGATCCACGTTGACGCAGACCCCGCGTGACGTTTCGTTCTGCGCCCATGCGCTCAATTCGCCCGAAGTGATGGAAGTCCCAGACGCGCGTGCCGACCCCCGGTTTGCCGACAATGCGCTGGTCACGGGCGAGCCGCACATCCGGTTCTACGCCGGCGCGCCGCTGCGGGACGAGGGCGGCTCCGTCCTGGGCACGCTGTGCGTGATCGACGGCAAGCCACGTACGGGGCTTGCCCCGGCGCAGCGCAAGGGGTTGCAGACGCTCGCCGATGCGGTGATGACACTGCTCGCCGCCCGCAAGGCCGAGCGCGAGGGGCAGGCGGCACGGGCGCACCTGGCCATCGACCGCGACCGGCAGGAGCAGGCCTTCCGCGTGCTGGCCGACACGATGCCGCAGATGGTCTGGTCGACGCAGCCCGACGGCTATCACGACTACTACAACGCGCGGTGGTACGAGTTCACTGGCCTGGAAGAAGGATCGACGGACGGCGACGGCTGGAACGACGTGTTCCATCCCGACGACCAGGAGCGCGCATGGACCGTCTGGCGCCAGAGCCTTGAAACTGGCGATCCCTATGAGATCGAGTACCGCCTGCGTGCCGCCGACGGATCGTATCGGTGGGTTCTCGGGCGCGCGCTGCCGACCCGCGATGGCGAAGGCCGGATCGTCCGCTGGTTCGGGACGTGCACCGACATCCAGGATCACAAGGCGGCGATGGAGCAGCGCGAAATCATTTCGCATGAGCTGAGTCACCGCATCAAGAACATCTTCTCGGTCATCGGCGGTCTGATCGGCCTGTCATCGCGGCGCTATCCCGAGATTCAGGGCCTTGCCGAAGACTTGCGCGGACGGGTCATGGCGCTTGGCCGGGCGCACGACTTCGTTCGCCCGCACAGCGAGAACTCGCGCCCGGCCAGAAGCCAGACGAGCTTGCAGGGGATGCTGGAGGACCTGCTTTCCGCCTATCAGGACACGCGCGGCGAGCGGGTCCGGATCGTCGGGGACGATGCCGAGATCGACGACCAGTCAGCAACCCCCCTGGCGCTCCTGTTCCACGAGCTGGCGACTAACGCAGCCAAATACGGCGCGCTGTCGGTCCCTTCCGGCCGGGTCGAGGTGGGTTTGAAAGAGAATGACGGCGCCATCGCCATCGACTGGCGCGAGATCGATGCGCCAGAGCGTGCCGGAGATCTCAAGGAAGGCTTCGGAAGCCAGCTGATCGAAATGGCTGTCCGCCGCCAGCTTGGCGGAACATACAAGCGCGACTGGACCCGCGAGGGCCTGCATTTCGCGGCGCGCGTCCCCGCCACCGCGATGCGGCGCTCCTAGAAAAGCGGCACGAATTTTAGTGCTTGAAGAAGGTGATGCCGCTGGCGTTTGTCGCTGCAGCAGCCCCGCCGATGGCCAAGCTGGCGGCAGCGAGGATCGAATCGTCGCTGAAAGGCTTGCGGATGTAACCGATCGCGGTTGACGCGCGGGGATCGATCTGCGCGGGGTTGGCGGTCACGTAGATGACCTTGGTGCCATAGCGCGAGGCGAGGTCGCAGGCGATGCCCGGCCCGGTCGGCCCATCGCGCAGGTTGATGTCAACGAAGGCGATTTGCGGGGCTTCGTCCACGGCCATGGCCTCGGCCCGGTCGGCGGCGATCGCCTGCACCTGATACCCAGCGTCCGCGAGAATCCGCTCGATATCCATCGCCACGAAAATCTCGTCTTCGACAATGAGGATGGTGTGCTTGGACATTGGCTCGCTCTGAAGGTTTAAGTCGAAATGCCGCAGGACCCCGGCAGTTCCCGACTTTTGGCCGGTTAATTGCATTTTATGCTGCAACGCAACATGGAAAGTTGGGCCGATTTGCCACGATTGCAAGGGCCTGTCCCCGCATCGCGCCGATTGGCAGCGAACTTCACTTGGCGTTCATTCGGCCGCTGGCTATAGGGCTGCGCATGATCCTCAGCCCCTCGCCGAACCGGAGCCGTCTGCGGCTTGCATTTCTCGCTTGCGCCAGCGTTGCCGCCGCGCTCACCGCCGGTTGCGCAGGACGGGGCAAGGCGGTCGATACCGCCTATGTCGCCCGCGATGTCGACACGCTCTATTTCGCGGCGAAGGACCGGCTCGACCGCGGCCAGCCGAAGCAGGCGGCCGCGCTGTTCGACGAGGTGGAACGCCAGCACCCCTATTCGCCCTGGGCTCGTCGCGCCCAGCTGATGAGCGCGTTCAGCTATTACATGGCCAAGGACTACAACAAGTCGGTCCAGTCGGCGCAGCGTTTCCTGCAGATCCATCCCGGCAACAAGGACGCGCCTTACGCCTATTACCTGATCGCGCTTTGCTATTACGAGCAGATCAGCGACGTCACGCGCGACCAGAAGATCACCGAACAGGCACTGCGCACGCTGAACGAAGTGGTGCGCCGCTATCCCACCACCAGCTACGCCAGCGACGCGAAGCTCAAGATCGATCTCGTGAACGATCACCTGGCGGGCAAGGAAATGGAGATCGGCCGATATTACGAACGGTCGGGCCGGTGGCTGTCAGCCGCCCTGCGCTTCCGCACCGTGGTCGACAAGTTCCAGCAGACCAGCCACGCGCCCGAAGCGCTGTTCCGCCTCGTCGAGACCTATCTCTCGCTCGGCGTCCCCGCCGAAGCGCAGAAGGCCGCCGCGGTCCTGGGTGCGAACTATCCGGGCAACGAATGGTATCAGCGCGCATACAAGCTGATGAACAAGTACGCGCCCAGTACCAACGCAACCTGAGGATCAGCCTCACTCTCAACCGGAGCGGTTGACATTAAGGTCTGAAACGCGCTGGAACTGCGGCCCATGCTGTCGCAGAAAAGCCGCTACACGATCCGCGCCCTCCAGCACCTGGCCGACGAATATCGGCAAGGGCCAGTGCGGCTCGACGCGATTGCCGCGGCCCAGAACATCCCCCGCAAATTCCTGACCGTTATCCTCAGCGAGATGGTCCGCGAAGGCCTCGTCAGTTCGCGCCGCGGGCGTGACGGCGGTTACGAGCTCGCGCTCGATCCCGTCGATATCCGTTATGGCGACATTATCCGGCTAACGCGGGGAAGCCTTGCGCTCGTCCCCTGCGCCAGCCGTTTCGCGCACGAACACTGCGCCAACTGCCTGCCCGAATCGGAGTGCCGCTTGCGCGGGCTCATGCTCACCCTGCGCGATGCGATGGCGCGGATGCTGGACGAGACGACTCTGGCCGATCCGATCCCGACCGAACCGGGTATCGCCTGAGCGCGCGATAGCTGCGCTTCGTCGCAAGCAAGCTTTGAGTGCCTTGTCTACATAATCAGTAGAGTTAAAAGCGGCGGCGAAGGAGAGACTCATGGCCGCCAACACGCTTTCCGCTTCCGACCGTACCCGCGAAGTTCCCGGTGGCCCGGCGCTTGCCCTAGGCGAGATTGCCGAGGCGCTCTCGCGGCTCAAGTACGGAGCGATCGAACTGGTCGTCCACGACGGCCGGCTGGTTCAGATGCAGGTGACCGAGCGCCGCCGCTTCACCTGATCCATCAGGGGGCTTCTTCCGTAAAATCAGACCCACCGGGCTTCCCTCTTCGCCCGGTCGATGCAGACCGGACCGCCGGATGCATCCAATTCCCTTCTTCCAAAGGATTTGGATATGCATTCGTTCGTTCGCGCGTCCGCGCTTGCCATTGCCGTTGCCACGACCACTGCCGCCGCCCACGCCCAGGGAGCGCCTGCCGGCGCTGCCGCTCCCGCGACCGATCCGCAGGCGACCGCCGCTGCGCAGGATGGCGAGACGATCGTGGTCACGGCCGCTCGCCGCCGCGACGAGGACGTGCAGGACGTGCCTGTCGCTGTCTCCATCGTCGACGAGCGCCAGCTCGACGCCACCGGGAGCATAAACGTGTCCAAGCTGACCCAGCTTCAGCCCAGCCTGCAGTTCTATTCGACCAATCCGCGCAATTCCGCCGCCAACATCCGCGGCCTCGGCGCGCCGTTCGGGCTAACGAACGACGGCATCGAGCAGGGCGTGGGCGTCTATATCGACCAGGTCTACAACAGCCGCATCGCCGCCGCGACGTTCGACTTTCTCGACGTGAAGCAGGTCGAGGTGCTGCGCGGCCCGCAAGGCACGCTCTACGGCAAGAACACCACCGCCGGCGCGATCAACATCACGACCCGTCCGCCCAGCTTCGAGTTCGAGGGCCGGGCGGAGCTGTCGGTCGGCAATCTCGACTACGTCCAGGCCAAGGCCTCGGTTTCCGGCCCGCTGGTCGCCGACAAGCTGGCGCTGCGGCTTGCCGCCTCGCGCACCTCGCGCAAGGGCACAATCTACAACGTCACCACCGACAAGTGGGTGAACGAGCAGGACAACCTCGGGCTGCGCGGGGTGCTGCTGTGGAAGCCGACGGACGACCTTCAGCTTACCCTGACGGGCGACTACAACCGCCAGGATCCGGAGTGCTGCGCCCAGATCTATGTTCGCACGGGGGTGACGCAGCGCCCGCTCAACCGCCAGTTCGCCGCGCTTGCTGCCGCGTTCGACTATGCCCCGCGCAGCACCAACGCCTTCGACCGGCTTACCGACCTCGATACCCCGCTCGATGCCTTCCAGGAGATCGGCGGCGCGTCGCTGCGGGCTGAATGGGACCTCGGCCCCGGCACGTTCACCTCGGTCAGCGCATGGCGGTTCTGGAACTGGGGACCGTCAAACGACCGCGATTTCACCGGCCTGCCGATCACCACGGTTTCGGCCAATCCATCGAAGCAGAACCAGTACAGCCAGGAATTTCGCTACGCCGCGACCGGCGACCGGTTCGATTACGTCGCCGGACTGTTCGCCTATCACCAGGACCAGCATACCACCGGCGCGCAGGAACAGGGCATCGCGGCAAGCCGATGGCTGCTGAATCCCGGCAACGTCGCGCCTGGCTCTGCCGGCTGCGCCACGCCCACCGCGAATGCCTGCAATCCGGCGGTGTTAAACGGCCTTCGCGCCGAGAATGACATCCGGCTCAAGACCACGAGCCTTGCCGCGTTCGGCCAACTCACCTGGCACGTCAGCGACAGGCTGCGCCTCCAGCCGGGCCTGCGGGTCAATTACGACAAGAAGAGCGGCTCGTACGTTTCGGTGGTGACCACCGGCACCGGCAGCACCGTGCTCAACGCCGACCAGCGCGGAGTGCTGGCGCCGCAAAGCTATCGCCCGAAGTTCAGCGACTGGAACATCTCGGGCGATTTTACCGCGAGCTTCGACGTGTCGCGCGACGTCATGGCCTATGCGACCGTGTCGAAGGGCTTCAAGTCCGGCGGCATCAACCTGTCGGGTCTTCCGCTCGACGCGAGCAACAACCCCATCCTCAGCGCCGCGACGGTCAAGCCCGAAAAGGTCGACCACTTCGAATTCGGGCTCAAGACCCAGTTCCTCGACCGCAAGGCGACGCTCAACCTCGCCGGATTCTGGACGAACATCCGCGACTATCAGGCGACGGTGACCAACGGCCAGCTCGGCGTGCTGCGCGGCTACCTCGCCAACGCCGACAAGGTGCGGGTGCGCGGGATCGAGGCGGACCTCAAGGTCCAGCCTAGCAAGCGGCTCAATCTCTATGCCAGCGGCGCATTCACCGATCACGAGTACGTGAAGTTCGTCGATGCGCCATGCCCGCCGGAACTGTCAGGGGGAAGCACCGCCACGGTGGGCCAGACCCCCTCGGCGCCCGGCACACCCGGCGGGTTCAGCCCAGCCAATTGCGACATTTCGGGCCAGTGGCTGCCCGGCGTGTCGCGCTGGGCGGCCTCGTTCGGCGGCGAATACAATGTCCCGGCAAGCATCCTGGGCGCAGATGGAGAGACCTATTTCGGCGTCGACGGAAGCTATCGCTCGAAGTTCTCGTCCAACCCGTCGCGCTCGGCCTATACCGACGTGAACGGCTATGCCCTGGTCAATCTGCGCGCGGGCTTCCGGGTAGAGGACAGGTTCAATCTCTACGGGTGGGTCCGCAACGCCTTCGATAAGAAGTACTACGAGGTCCTGGCCACCCAGTCGGGCAGCACCGGGCTCGTCGTCGGCAGCCCGGGCGACGAGCGGACTTACGGCGCCACCTTCCAGGTGCAGTTCTGATCGCGGGGGAAGGAACCGCCATCTGCGGATGACGGGCGCGGTTCGCTTCGCTAGAACGCGTCGCGAACATGCTTACCCAGCTTTCCATCCGCAATGTCGTCCTGATCGAGGCGCTCGACCTTGCCTTTGACGGCGGGTTGGGCGTCCTCACCGGCGAGACCGGCGCCGGCAAGTCGATCCTGCTGGACGCGCTCGGGCTGGTGCTCGGCAACCGCGCCGACACCGGCCTGGTTCGTGCGGGCGAGGATCTGGCGAGCGTTACCGCCAGCTTCGAGTTCGCGAGCCTTCCCGGCGCCGTGGCGCAGGCGTTGGCAGATGCCGGGGTGGATCACGAACCGGGCGAGCCGCTTTTGCTCAAGCGCCGCCTGCGCGCCGATGGCGGCAGCAAGGGCTTCGTGAACGACCAGCCGGTCAGCGCCGGTCTGTTGCGCGAACTCGCTTCCAGCCTGGTCGAGATCCACGGGCAACACGATGACCGCGGCCTGGTCAACCCGCGTGGCCACCGGCAGTTGCTGGACCGTTTCGCCGGGGCCGACATGGGCCGCGTTGCCGATGCCTGGCGCGCATGGCGCGGTGTGCGCGATGCGCTGGAGGCGGCGCGCGAGGCCGCTTCGCGGTCTGCAGCCGACCAGGAACTGCTGCTCGCCCATCTCGCCGAACTGACCACGCTCGCGCCCGAACGGGGCGAGGAGGAGGCTCTTGCCGGCGCGCGCAGCGACCTGCAGAAGGGCGAGCGGCTTTCCGGTGATCTGGCCGAGCTGCAGCACTTATGGTCGGGTTCGGACAGCGCGCTGGCCGGGCTCCGCACCGCGGCGCGCAAGCTTGACCGGATCGCCGCCGAGCACCCGCTGCTGGGCGAGGCGCTCGAGGCTCTCGACCGGGCGGTGATTGAGGCTGGCGAGGCCGAGGACAAGCTCGCCCGCGCCGCCGAGGCGCTGGTCCATGATCCCGCCGCGCTGGACCGCTACGAAACCCGCTTGTTCGACTTGCGCGCCGCTGCGCGCAAGCATGGCTGCCAAGTCGACGACCTGCCCGACCGGATGCTCGCGATGCGCGCCAGCCTCGACGCCATTGAGGGCGGCGAGGCCCGGATCGCGGAACTGGAGCGCGAGGAGGCGGCGCTGGGCGAAGCGTACCGCGCGCTCGCCGCCGACCTTTCGGCGCAGCGCACCGCAGCGGCCGCCCGGCTCGATGGCGCGGTCGCGGGCGAACTTGCCCCGCTCAAGCTCGATGCCGCGCGGTTCCGCACGTCGGTGACCCCGCTGCCCGAGGAACGCTGGGGCCCGGCGGGCGCCGACGCGGTCGAGTTCCTGATCGCCACCAACCCCGGCGCGCCGTTCGGCCCGCTCGCCAAGATCGCGAGCGGCGGCGAGCTCTCGCGCTTCATCCTCGCGCTCAAGGTCGCGCTGGCGGAACAGGGCGGCGCGGCGACCGTGATCTTCGACGAGATCGACCGCGGCGTCGGCGGCGCTGTCGCCAGCGCGATCGGCGAGCGTCTGGCGCGGCTTGCGGCGAGCGGCCAGCTTCTCGCGGTCACGCACAGTCCGCAGGTCGCCGCGCGCGGGAACACGCACTACGTTATCGCCAAATCGTCCGAAGGCACCGTGACGCGCACCTCCGTCCACCTCCTCGACGCCGGCGGGCGCAAGGAGGAGATTGCGCGGATGCTGTCTGGCGCCGAGATTACCGCCGAGGCCCGGGCCCAGGCCGATCGGCTGCTGGAGGACGTGTGACGAGCGCCGCCGGCCACGTGCTCGACCGGCCGCTCTGGCATGCGCTGTCGGGCCAGCAGCGCGACCTTGCGCATGGCGACGCGCGAGCGTTGCGGGTTGATCCCGCGATCGGGCCGTTCGGCGCCGCGCGCGACCTCGGCGAGGAAGCGCAGCGCGCGCTCGCCGCACTGGCCCGCGGCCTTGGGCCACTTGCGCAAGTGGAGAGGGAGGAAGTGGCGCCCGCGCCCGGAACGACGGTCGTCGCCTCGGCACCGCTCGTCCAGATGGTGTGCGCGGCGCCCAGGATGCACGGCGACCATCCCGCCGTGGAATTGCTCGGCCGCGCCGACATGGCCGAAATGGCGATCCTGGCCGAAGCGACCGAGCCCGGACCGTGGGCGCCCGAAACCATCCGCTACGGCGCGTTCTATGGCATCCGCGAGCGTGGTCGCCTCGTCGCCATGGCGGGCGAACGGATGCGGCCCGGCGGATATGCCGAGGTGAGCGGGGTCTGCACCGATCCTGCCTGGCGCGGGAAGGGATTGGCTGCGGCGCTGATCGGGCGGGTCATGCTGGGCTTTGCCGAACGCGACCAGGTCCCCTTCCTCCACGTCCACCGCGACAACGCCGGGGCCATCGCGCTGTACGAGCGGCTTGGCTTTGCCATTCGCTGCCCGATGACGGTGACCGTGATCGTCTGGAACGGCGGCGCGGCATGAAGGGTGTGATCACCGAGGCCGAGGCCGCCAACGAACTGATGCGGCTCGCGCGCAGTATCGCGCACCACAATCGCCGCTACCACGCCGAGGATGCGCCCGAGATCAGCGATCCCGAGTACGACGCGCTGGTCCGCCGCAATGCCGAGCTGGAGGCGCAGTTCCCGCACCTTGTCCGGCCCGACAGCCCGAGCCGCGCCGTCGGCCACGAGGTTGCCGCATCGCCGCTGGCGAAGGTCCGCCACGAAGTGCGGATGATGAGCCTCGACAACGCCTTCGCCGACGAGGAGGTGGCCGAGTTTCTCGCCCGCGTGCGCCGCTTCCTGAACCTGCCGGTCGAGGCGGAAGTTGTGTGCACTGCCGAGGACAAGATCGACGGCCTGTCCTGCTCCCTGCGCTACGAAGGGGGGCGGCTCGTCCGCGCTGCGACGCGTGGCGACGGGCAGGTGGGCGAGGACGTGACGCCCAATGTCGCGCACATTCCCGACATTCCGCAAATGCTGCGCGGCACGGTGCCCGAGGTGTTCGAGATCCGCGGCGAAGTCTACATGGAAAAACAGGCGTTTGCCGCACTGAACGCGGCACAGGCCGAGCGCGACGAACGGCTGTTCGCGACCCCGCGCAATGCTGCGGCGGGATCGCTGCGCCAGAAGGATGCCAGCGTCACCGCGGCGCGCCCGCTTCGCTTCCTCGCGCATGGCTGGGGCGCGGCGAGCGCGGTGCCCGAGGCCACCCAGTTCGCCATGATGAAGCTGATCGAGGAGTGGGGCGGTCCGGTGTCGCCCGACCTCGTCCGGTGTTCGACGCTGGAGGAGATGCTGCAGCATTACCGCAGCATCGGCACGCGGCGGGCGAGCCTGCCCTATGACATCGACGGGGTCGTCTACAAGGTCGACCGGCTCGATCTCCAGGGACGTCTGGGCTTCGTCGCCAAGGCGCCGCGCTGGGCGCTGGCGCACAAGTTTCCCGCCGAGCAGGCCGAGACGACGCTCGAGGCGATCGACATCCAGGTCGGCCGCACGGGCAAGCTCACTCCGGTGGGCCGGCTCGCGGGGGTGCTCGTCGGAGGGGTAACCGTGTTCAACGTGACCCTGCATAACCGCGACGAGATCGGCCGGCTCGGCCTGCGCGTCGGCGACCGGATCGTGCTCCAGCGCGCTGGCGACGTGATTCCGCAGGTGGTCGACAATCTCACCCGCGACACGCCGCGCGAGCCATACGTCTTTCCCGACCACTGTCCCGACTGCGGCAGCGAGGCGGTGGCCGAGGAAGGCGAGGTCGACGTGCGCTGCACAGGCGGGCTGATCTGCCCGGCGCAGCGGACCCAGCGGCTCCAGCACTTCGTGAGCCGCGCTGCGCTCGATATCGAGGGACTGGGCGAGCGCACCATCGCAGAATTCTTCGCCGAAGGCTGGCTGGAAAGCCCCGCCGACATTTTCCGCCTTAAGGATCGCCGCGGCGAGATCGTCGGACGCGCCGGGTGGCAGGACAAGTCTGTGGATAACCTGTTGGCAGCGATCGAGGCGAGGCGCACGCCCGACGCGGCGCGGCTGCTGTTCGGACTGGGCATCCGCCATGTCGGGGCGGTTACCGCACGCGACCTGATGAAACGCTTCACCACGCTTCCCGCGCTGCGCACCACGGTCGAAGCGGCAGACGCCGGCGATGCCGAGGCCCGCGCCGAGCTTCTGGGGATCGAGGGCGTAGGCCCGGTGGTGGTCGAGGCGCTGGGCGATTTCTTCCACGAGGATCACAACCGCGCGGTGTGGGACGACCTCCTGCGCGAGCTTTCGCCGCCCGACTACATCGTCGAGACGAAGGACAGCGCGGTCGCGGGCAAGACCGTAGTTTTCACCGGCAAGCTCGAGACGATGAGCCGCGACGAGGCCAAGGCGCAGGCGGAGCGGCTCGGCGCCAAGTCGGCGGGATCGGTCAGCGCGAAGACCGACCTGGTGGTGGCAGGCCCGGGGGCCGGATCGAAGCTGAAGCAGGCCGCGGCGCTCGGCATCGAGGTCATCGACGAGGCAGCTTGGGCCGCGATCGTCGCCGACGCGGGTTAGGCGGGCCTAGCGGGCCTGCGGCGTCGGCGTGACCGTGACCGTCACGGTGGGGGTCGGCGTCGGGTACTCGAGGCGCTTTGCGCGCCGCTCGGCAACCTCGCGATGCACGTCTTCGGCGGCACTGTTCACGGCGCGCGCAGCCTCGGTCGCGGTATCCGAAATCGCCGATTCGACCGCCTTGCCGACCACTGCGCCGGCTTCCTTGGCCTTGTCGTGGACCACGACATCGGCATTGGCCCGCGCGTCCTCCTTGGCCGAATCGAGGGTCTTCTGGGCCGAATCCTTGGTCTGCTCGGAGCAGCCGGCAAGGCTCAGCGCACCCAGCGCGATGGCGGCGAAAAGCGGAAATCGGGTCATGGCTTGCGCTCCTTCTCGCGCCCCGCGGGCACGCGTCCAGTCAGGGAACAGCGGAACCCGCAACCGGTTCCGGAGCCGGTGAGGGCGCGGGTTCGTCGATCCACTTCATCACCCCGCCGGCGAACGGAGTCCACCGTCCCATCGGCACGCCCGCGGCCGCCAGCGTCTTGCCGGTCCAGGTGTTGCAGGTGCGCAGCAGGGTATAGTGGCCCCGCGCGTCGTAGAACGCGTCATCGTTGCCATAGCCGGGATACTTGCGCCCGCCTTCGCCGCGCATCGCCAGGATGTGCCTCACGAGGATGCGGTATTGGGCGCGAGTGATCCGCAGCGGGCGCATGTCCTCCCCAGGCGCCGGGCGGACGTAGTGCGCGACGTGAAGCAGCCCGCGCCCGCCGCCCGCCACGATGTTGAGTACGGTCGCGAAGCGAAGGTCCGCCCATGTGGGGGTTTCGAGAAACAGCCGCCGCTCGCCCCAGGCGATGGCGAGATGCGTGTAAGGGCGATCGGGATCGCGAAGGTCGCTTGCCGGGAACACCGGCCGCCAGTCCATGTCGTCGCTGACGAGCGGAACGACGATCCCGGTATGGATCGGGTTGCGCTCGACCATGATCTCGACCGCGTCGGCAGAGGCGGGCGGTAAGGCGCGACGGGCGGCGGGCAGCGACGAGCCGATCCAGCCGGCCAGCGGATAAAGCGCGATGGCCAGCGCCAGCAAGGCAAGCACCCGCTCGGCGCGGCGGATCAGCGGGCGGCGCGTCGCCGGAGCCACAGGATCGACCAGTCGCCGCGTTCCATCCGCGCGGCGAGGCGCAGGCCGCTTGCCCGGCAGGCGCGGCGCACGGCAGGCTCCTGCGTGGTCAACAGCCCCGCCAGCACGAGGTGTCCGCCCGGCACCAGCGCAGCGGCGAAGGCGGGCGCCAGTTCGACTAGCGGCCCGGCGAGGATGTTGGCGATGACGAGGTCGTAAGGACCGCGCGCCGCGATCAGCGGGTGATCGAGCCCGGGCGCGACGACCATCGTCAGCGCGCCCGGCCCGCCGCCCAGCGCGATGCCGTTGGCCTCGGCATTTTCGAGCACCACCGGCGCGCAGACCGCGTCGATGTCGCTCGCCGTGGCCAGCGCGCGTGGCCACAGATCCATCGCGGCGAAGGCCAGCAGCCCGGTGCCGGTGCCGATGTCGGCAAGGTTGCGGACGACCGTGCCGCGCGCCTTCATGGCGGCAAGCATGGCGAGGCATCCGGCGGTGGTCGCGTGCTGGCCGGTGCCGAACGCCCGGCTCGCTGGAATAACGAAGTCGCGCACCCCCGGCTCGTTCACCGGAACGCGGTCGGGCGTGTGGACGTGGAAGCGGCCTTCTCGGATCGGCTCGAGTCCCTGCTGGCTCAACGTCACCCAATCGGCATCGGGGAGGCGCTCGCTCGTCAGCGTCGGCGCTTCGTTGCCGAACAGCGCGGTGATGGCCTTCAGGTCCACCTTGCGCGGCTTGCGCGGTAGCCAGGCTTCGAGTCGCCACTCGTCCGGCCGGTCCTCGGCCAGCTCGCTGCCGCCGATCACGATGTCGCCGTCCCAGTCGGGCACTTCCTCATGCGCGAGGAGCGCCGCGGTGACGATCTCGCGCGGGGCGAGAGCGGTGACCTTCCAACTCTCGCTCATCGTACGAAGCTGGCGCCGTTGGCGTCGATCACCGCGCCTGTCATGCTCGGCGGCGCGTCGAGCGCGCAGAACACTGCGATGGTCGCGATCTCGGCCGGCAGGGCGACGCGTCCCAGCGGGATGTCGGCCAGCAAACCCGGGCCGCCTCTGCTTGAAAGATAGTCGCCAGCCATCGCGGTGTCGGTGAAGCCGGGGCAGATCGCGTAGGCCAGCACGCCCTGGCCGGCATAACCGCGCGCGATGGTCTTGGTCATCGCCACCATCCCCGCCTTGGCGGCGGCATAGTGCCAGTGATCGGGCGAATCCCCGCGATAGGCGGCGCGGCTGGCGACGTTGACGAGGCGGCCGCCGCGCCCGTCTTCCAGCCAGGCCTTGACCGCGAAGCGCGAAAGCTGCGCCGCGGCGGTCAGGTTGATGCGCAATGTGTCCTCCCATCCGTCGAGCCAGGCTATGTCGGAGCCGGCGATGGGGTTGGCCGAGAACAGGCCGGCGTTGTTGACGAGGACATCGATCCGCCGCTCGCCGAATTCCTCGGCGGCGTCGAGCGCGGCGGTCCACAGCGCCTGCGGGGCGCCGGGATCGGCGAGGTCGGCGCCGATCGCTCCGGCGCGCGCGCTGCTGCCGTGGCCGATCACCCGCGCGCCGCGCGCGTCGAGTGCGGTGACGATCGCGGCGCCGATGCCGCGGGTGCTGCCGGTGACGAGAACGACGGGGGCTGGGGCGATGGGTTGCGCGCTGCTCATCATCCAGCCTTAGGCGAGGGGGCGCGGGCGGGGCAATGGCGGTTCGGGCCGGGCAGCGCGGAGCAGCGCGTGAAGAAAACCATCCCCCAGCGGCTTGCACCCGGTCGAATAGCGATTAATAGCCGGGCAGGGCTCACCGCCGCGCGGCGGGAGGGCTCGCCGAGATACGAACCACACGCGCAGGCAAGGGGGCCAAGACATGGCACAGGCAGGACATGGCGCGGCAAGCGGTCGCCCGCTGTCGCCGCATCTCTCGATCTGGCGGTGGGGCCCGGCGATGGCCGTGTCGATCCTCCACCGGGTGTCGGGCAATGCGATGGCGTTCGTCGGGCTGCCGCTGCTGCTGTGGTGGCTGGGCGCGCTGGCGAGCGGCCCCGAGGCCTATGCCAGCTTCACCGGCTGGGTCTGGCACGCGGCCGAGGCAGATGCCGCGCACACCATCGCCAACATCCTCGGCAAGATCGCGCTCGTGGGTCTGAGCTGGGCGTTTTTCGAGCACTTGTGCTCGGGCCTGCGCCACTTCGTGCTCGATCTTGGCGCGGGCTACGAACTTGACACGAACAATGCCTGGTCGTGGGCAGTCCCGGTGATCGCGATCGCGCTCACCGCGCTGTTCTGGGCCACGATCCTGCTGCGCTGAAGGACTGGACGATGGGTAACGGAACCTCGATCGGCCGCGTCCGCGGCCTCGGCTCGTCGAAGCACGGCGCGGGCCACTGGCTGCTCCAGCGCTACACCGCGATCGGCAACGTCGTGCTGGTGGTCTGGCTTGTGGTCAGCCTCGCGCTGATGCCGTCGTACGACTATACCACGATCCAGACCTGGCTCGCGCGGCCGCTGCCTGCCACGGCGATGATTCTGCTGATCGTCAGCACCTTCTGGCACGCGCGCCTGGGAGTCCAGGTGATGGCCGAGGATTACGTCCATACCGATGGCAACAAGTTCGCGGTGATGGCGCTGCTCAACGCGCTGCCGCTGGCCGGCGCCGTGTTCGGCGTCATTTCCGTCCTTCGCATCGCGCTGGGAGGCGCCTGACATGGCCACGACCCCCAGCAACGCGACCTCGGGCTCGGTCCAGCCGGCCTACAAGATCGTCGACCACACCTATGACACCGTCGTCGTCGGTGCGGGCGGATCGGGGCTGCGCGCCACGATGGGCAGCGCCGAAAGCGGCCTCAAGACCGCCTGCATCACCAAGGTTTTCCCCACCCGCAGCCATACCGTCGCGGCGCAGGGCGGGATCGCCGCCAGCTTGGGCAACAACAGCCCGGATCACTGGACCTGGCACATGTTCGATACCGTCAAGGGATCGGACTGGCTCGGCGACCAGGACGCGATCGAATACATGGTCCGCGAGGCGCCGCAGGCGGTTTACGAGCTGGAACATGCCGGTGTGCCGTTCAGCCGCAATCCCGAGGGCACGATCTACCAGCGGCCTTTCGGCGGGCACATGCAGAACATGGGCGAAGGCCCGCCGGTGCAGCGCACCTGCGCCGCGGCCGACCGTACCGGCCATGCGATGCTTCACGCGCTCTACCAGCAGAGCCTGAAGTACGACGCCGACTTCTTCATCGAATACTTCGCGATCGACCTGATCATGGAGAACGGCCAGTGCCGCGGCGTGATCGCCATGTGCATGGACGACGGCTCCATCCACCGCTTCAAGAGCCATGCCGTGGTCCTGGCGACCGGCGGCTACGGCCGCTGCTACTATACCGCGACGAGCGCCCACACCTGCACTGGCGACGGCGGCGGGATGGTGCTGCGCGCGGGCCTGCCGCTGCAGGACATGGAATTCGTCCAGTTCCACCCCACCGGGATCTACGGCGCGGGCGTGCTCATCACCGAGGGCGCGCGGGGCGAGGGCGGATACCTGACCAATTCGGAAGGCGAGCGGTTCATGGAACGCTACGCCCCCTCGGCCAAGGATCTCGCCAGCCGCGACGTGGTCAGCCGTTCGATGGCGCTGGAGATGCGCGAAGGGCGCGGCGTGGGCCCGGAAAAGGACCACATCTTCCTGCACCTCGACCACATCGATCCCAAGGTTCTGGCCGAACGCCTGCCCGGCATCACCGAAAGCGGCAAGATCTTCGCCGGCGTCGACCTGACCCGCCAGCCGCTGCCGGTCACCCCGACAGTGCACTATAACATGGGCGGCATCCCCACGAACTACCACGGCGAGGTGATGACCATCGGCGCCGACGGTAACCCCGAAACCGTGGTGCCGGGCCTGTTTGCGGTGGGCGAGGCGGCCTGCGTTTCGGTCCACGGAGCGAACCGACTCGGCTCGAACTCGCTGATCGACCTCGTCGTGTTCGGCCGTGCGACCGGCCATCGCCTCAAGGAACTGATCAAGCCCGGCAGCGCGCATGCCGCGTTGCCCAAGGACAGCGCCGATCTCGCGCTCACCCGGCTCGACCACTTCCGCAATGCCAAGGGTGGTTCGCCCACCGCGCAAGTGCGGGTCGAGATGCAGAAGAACATGCAGAAGCACTGCGCGGTCTTCCGCAACGACGAACTGCTCGACGAGGGCAAGGCCCAGCTCGCCGCGACCTACAAGCGGATGGAGGACATCCACGTCTCGGACCGCAGCCTGATCTGGAATTCCGACCTGATCGAAACGCTCGAGCTCGACAACCTCATCAGCCAGGCGACCGTGACCATCCACGGCGCGTCGAACCGCAGGGAAAGCCGCGGTGCCCACGCGCACGAGGATTTCCCCGAGCGCGACGATGCCAACTGGATGAAGCACACCGCCGCATGGTTCGATGGTTGGGGCGGCAAGGGCGGCGGGGTCAAGATCGACTACCGCCCGGTCCACGAATACACGCTCACCGACGATGTCGCGTACATCAAGCCCAAGAAGCGGGTGTACTAAGCGCGAGTCACGGCGCGTCTCTGCCCGCCTGGACTTGACAAAGCGAACCAATTAGGTTAATTGCCCGCGCCATCGGAAACGGCAGGTCGCGGGTGGTCATGCGCATGGCCGCACCGGCCATCCGCTCCTCACGCGGGCCTTTCGTCGGAGAGGGCCGCGGCGCGACCGGCGCGGGCGCAGGCACTTCGGGCGACAACCAAGCCCCGGCCAGGTACCCAAGCGCCAGCCGTCGACAAAGGATGCAGCGGCCGCCCCGGTGGCCGCCAGTGGCGCGGCGGATCAGCCGCGGGAGCGGCCAGTTCGTTTGCGAGCCTCGCCCGGTCGCTTGGCCGTTGTCATGACAAGGTCGAGCCGGGCTGGATTGCTGCCTTCCCCGGCCGTTCGCAAGCGTTGCACGATCGCCCCCGCCGGCGCCTTTGGCAGGCGCCGCGCCGGTCGCGCGTTTCCGTGTTTTCACCCGGCAAAACCCGGCCTCGCCAGCGGGCGATGGCGCTCGCCCTCAAGCTTTTCTTCCATTCAGGCTCGTTCATCCGGGCTTCATGTTTACAGTCGTAGTCGACTACACCTGTAAGCGTTGAGGGAGACTGGCTGTGGCCGATGCGGAAGAAGCGCAGGCACCCGAACGGATCAGCGATGCCGAACACGCGGTGATGGAAGCGCTGTGGCAACAGGCCCCGCTGTCCGCCACCGAGGTCGCCGAAGCGGTCGAGGAACGGGGTTGGGGCCTTGCCACGGTCAAGACGTTGCTCTCGCGCCTGGCTGCGAAGCGCGCGGTGACTACCGAGGCCGATGGCCGCAGGTTCCTCTATAGCCCGGCGATCGCCCGCACCGACTATGTCGAGGGCGAATCGCGCCGTCTCGTCGATCGCCTCTTCGGCGGCCGCGCCGCCCCGCTGTTCGCCCATCTCGCCGAGGCCGAAGCGCTCGACGAGGCCGACATCGCCGAGATCGAGGCGCTGCTCGCCACGCTCAAGGACCGGGGAGACCGCGCATGATCGCCTGGATCGTCCAGACCCTGTGGGTAACCGCCGCGATGATCGCGGTCGTTCTTGTCCTGCGCCGCCCGGTCGCCCGACTGTTCGGCCCCGGCTTCGCTTACGCGCTGTGGGCGCTGCCGCTTGTGCGCTTCGTGCTGCCGCCCATCGTCCTGCCCGCGGCGTTCGCGCCGCAGTCTCCTGTGGAGGCCGCGTCCACCGTGACGTCATCGGCCACGATGGTCATCGACGCCACGGGCGGCAGCGCCGCGGCTGAAGCCGCAAGCTACTGGCCCAGCCTGCAGGCGCTGCTGATCATGGTGTGGCTGGGGGGCGCGGCGCTGTTTCTGTGGATGCGCTGGCGTGGCTATCACGCGATGCGCCGCGACCTGCTGGCCGACGCGCGGCTTGTCGACAAGCGCGATGGGGTGCGGATCGTGGAAACGCCGGGCGTCGCCGCGCCGGTCGCCTTCGGCTGGCGTGACAAGGTGGTGGCGCTGCCGCCCGAATTCCTCATCACCGGGCATCTCGTCGACCGCGCGCTGGCGCTCGAGCACGAGCTTGCCCACCATCGCGGGCACGATTTGCTCGCCAATTTCGCCGCGCAGCCGCTGCTCGCGCTGCACTGGTTCAACCCGCTGGCCTGGGCCGCGTGGGAAGCGATGCGCCGCGATCAGGAAGCGGCATGCGATGCCCGCGCGATGCGGGGTCGCGATCTTGCCACCCGTGCCCGCTACGCCCGCGTGATCGCCTCGTTTGCCTGCGCCGGGCGAGGCGCAGCGCCGACCACGCTGGCCGCGCCGATGGCCTGTCCTGTCTTGGGCGACAAATCGATAATCCACCGTTTGAGGAGCCTGACGATGACCGAGATTTCACCCCGTCGCCGCAGGTTGGGCCGGTGGGGCTTCATCGCCGCGGGCGTGCTCGCGCTGCCGCTGACCGCGACGATCAGCTATGCCAGCCAGGACGCGCCGCCCGTGCCGCCCGTGCCGCTCTCCCCGCCCGCAAGCGTGACCGCTCCGCCCGCGCCCGCCGCACCGCGCCGGATCGAGCAAGTTATCATCGAGCATGTCGGAGTCGACCACGCCGGACATGACAAGGACGCCAAATTCTCGCGCGAGATGAAGCACGGCGACAAGACCATCCGGATCGTCACCTCCAGGCCGCTGAGCGATGCCGAGTTTGCCGCCAAGGTCGCCGAGATCGAAGCCAACCCGATCGCTCCGCCGATGCCGCCCGAGCCTCCAATGCCGCCCGCCGTGCCGAGCGACAAGCGCGAGATCCGCCGGATCGTGATGCACGGCGACGGCGCACCCGGCGCGATGGCGCTGGCGATCGACCGCGGGCGCTGCGAGGCATCGACCCTCGCCGACGCGATGGCGGACGCCACGGTCGACGAAGGCGGGAAGACCAGCAAGGACAGGACCCGCGTCCTGATCTGCGGCAAGCCAGGCGAGGGCAAGGCCCAGGCGCTGGCCGCCGTGCGCCGCGCGCGCGAGCGGATGAGCGCCAAGGCCAACCTGCCCGACAGCGTGCGCGCCGAAGTGCTGCGCCAGCTCGACGAAAGCATCGCCCGGCTCGAGAAGGAGGGCTGAACCCCCAATCGTTCGACGAGCGGCAGTTGACAGCGCTGGCGGCGAGGGGCGACTCTTGCCGCCATTGCCGTTTGTGAGGGGGAATGCATGATCGTTCGGGAACGCTCGCCAGGCGCCAAGCTGCTGTTTGCCTGCCTCATCGGCCTGGCGCTGGCGATCCCGCTGCTGATGGTCTTCGCGCTGGTGTGGGACCGCCAGGGCCAGTCGCAGACCGCGCAGGCCAGCATCACCCAGGGCTGGGGCGGGCCGCAGGTCGTTTCCGGGCCGGTGCTCGTGATCCCCTACAAGACCACGCAGACCAACACCGAGGAGCAGAACGGCCAGCGCGTCGCACGGACCGTCGAGGTGGAACGCGAGCTGTTCGTCGCCCCTGTCGAACATCGCGCGACGACCCAGATGCAGCCCGAGATCCGGCGCAAGTCGATCTATGCCAGCGTGCTCTACGACGCAGCGATTTCGGGCACGGCGCGCTTTGCGCTGCCTGCCGATCTCCCCCGCTACGGCATCGCGCGCGAATCGTTGGAAATGAACCGCGCCGAGGTGCGCTTTGGCGTGTCAGACGCGCGCGGCCTGCGCGGCGGCAGCAAGGTCGTGGTCGCGGGCACGCCTGTGCCACTCCAGCCGGGCAAGGGCCTCGCCGCCAGCGGCAATGCCGGGTTCTTCGCTTTTGTGACCTGGGACGGCACGGCCCCGCTCGACGTAGCCTACAATTATGGCCTGCGCGGCAGCCGCTCGCTCGCGCTGGTGCCGCGCGGCGCGCACACCCGCTGGCAGGTCCGCTCGACCTGGCCCAGCCCGAGCTTCGGCGGCAGCTTTCTGCCCGATACCAAATCGGTCGCGGGAAGCGGCTTCTCTGCCGACTACGCGGTGACCAACCTTGCCCTCGGTCAGGCGCCGGTGTTGTCCGACGATCCCGGACCGCCGCAGCTTCTCGGCGACGAATATGCCACGTCTCCGGTCGCGATCGGCGGCGGCGATCGCGGGCCGAGCGCGGCGATGAGCGTCGACCTGATCGAACCCGTGAACCTCTACGCGCAGGTCAATCGGGCGGTGAAGTATGGTTTCCTGTTCATCGGCTTTACCTTCCTCGCCTTCCTGATGTTCGACATTGTCGGCGGCGCGCGGGTCGCGGCGGCGGAATACCTGCTGACCGGTGCGGGACTCGTACTGTTCTTCGTGCTGCTGCTCGCCTTTGCCGAAGTGATCGGCTTCACGCCGGCCTACCTCCTCGCCAGCGCGGCGATCATCGGGCTGCTGACGGCCTACAGCGCGGCGGTGCTGGGGACGTGGGCGCGGGCGCGGTTCATCGGCGCGCTGCTCGTCGGGCTCTACGCGCTGCTCTATGTCCTGCTGAACCTCGAGGCGTGGTCGCTCCTGATCGGATCGCTGCTGCTGTTCGCGGCGCTGGCAGGGGTGATGTTCGCCACCCGGCGGATCGACTGGTCGGCCATCGGCAAGCCGGGGACCGATCCGGCCCCGGCGGCCTAGCGGCGGCGCAGACGCTCGCGGTTGAGTTCGCCGACCGAGTGGACGCCCATGAGCTTCATCGCGCGCACGATCTCCTCGCTCAGGATGGTCAGAGCGCGTTCGACCCCCGCCTGGCCAGCGGCCGCGAGCGCATAGAGGTATAGCCGGCCACCCGACGCGGCGGTTGCCCCCGTGGCGAGTGCCTTGAGCACATGCGTGCCGCGGCGGATCCCGCCGTCGCAGATGATCTCGATCGCGCCGCCCACGGCGTCGACGATCTCGGCCAGTTGGTCGAAGGGCGCGCGGCTGCCATCGAGCTGGCGGCCTCCGTGGTTCGATATCATGATCGCGTCGGCCCCGATCTCGACCGCGCGGCGCGCGTCGGCCGCGCTCATCACGCCCTTCAGGCAGAAGGTGCCGCCCCATTCCTGACGGATCGAGGCGGCGGTATCCCAGTCCATCGACTGGTCGAGCATCGTATTGAAGTATTCCTGGATCGAGACCGCCTTGCCGGTGCCCTCTGAAACGTGACCGTCGAGGTGGGGCAGGCTGAACTTCTCGCGCAGGACATAGTCCAGGGCCCAGCGCGGCTTGATCGCATAGCTTAGCGCCGAGTTGGGGGTGAAGCGCGGCGGCGAGGTGAAGCCGCTGCGCAGGCAGCGCTCGCGCTTGCCCGAGACGATCGTGTCCACGGTAAGCGCGATGGCGTCGAATTTCGCGGCCTGGCAGCGCTCGATCATCGAGCGGTTGAGGCCCTTGTCCTTGTGGACGTAAAGCTGGAACAGCTTGGGGCCCTTGGTCAACGCAGCGATTTCCTCGATGCTGACGGTCGCCAGGCTGGAAATGCCGAACCACACCCCGAACTTCTCCGCGGCGCGCGCCACGGCTCGTTCGCCCTGCCAGTGGAACACGCGCTGAAGAGCGGTCGGCGACAGCATCAGCGGCAGCGCGCTTCGGCGCCCCATGATCGTGCACGAGGTGTCGATCTCGGCCACCCCGGCGAGCACGTCCGGCACGAGGTCGACGTCGCCATAGGCGGCGGTGTTGCGGATGCGGGTCTGCTCGTCGTCGGCGGCGCCGTCGATGTAGTCGAAGACCGGCCACGGTAGCCGCGCTTTCGCAAGGCGGCGGAAATCGTCGATGTTGTGGCAATCGGTCAGGCGCATCCGATGCGCGCTACGCGATTATGCCCGCGCGTTGAAGTCCGCTTTCGTCAGCGCCGCGAAGCGATGGTCTGGACGACTGGCGTGGCGGTGTAGGTGGGGCCGGCGGCGAGTACGGGAGCGGGGACGGCGACCGCTTCGCCTTTTGTATGCTCCACCTTGGGTGTCGGTGCCCGCAGCGCGGCAATGACCTGGGGCGTCGCGGGGCTGGCAGGGTAAGCGCAGCCGCGCTGCTTGCCCACGCCCTTCAGGAATGCCCGGCGCACCGACCCTGCATAAAGCGCGCGATCCCAGGCCTTCTGGTGAGCATTGGCGCCGGTCACCTCGCGGATCACCCCGCGAAAGGGGATGAAGCTGCCGATCAGCGACTTGGCAATGGCGCCCGCACTGTTGCCCATCGTTTCGCCCCGGGTCTTGCCGGTAGCCACGTCGATGTCGTCGCCCAGCGCCACGTCGAGATCGACGATGGCGGTCGTGAGGCCGGCACAGGTCGCGATCCCGTTGAGCGAGTAGGGATCGCTGATCGCCGAGGACAGGACGACGGGGATTCCCTTCTTGACGATGTTCATGTCGGACAGCGGGCTGAGCGCGACGTCCTCGGCGCGAACGTTGGCCGGATCGACTGCGGTCTGGGCGAGGGCGGGGGTCGTGGCTGCCACGCCTGAAATTAATGCGGCGGCAGCCATCAGCGGCCCTTGAAGTCGATGCATGCGTCGCGCCCCGAATTGCCGGCGCGGCGTTCTGCCGCTGCCTTGCCAGCGATTACGCAGCACGGCCGCCCCGGTTCCCGCGCCTCCGCCGGTTCAGCGTTTGAACGCCGCGAAGGTGTCGCACTGATCCTCGTCGCCGGTTTCGATGCCTTTGCGCAGCCACTGCATGCGCTGTTCGGCCGAGCCGTGCGTGAACGCAGCCTCGACCGGACGGCGCCCGGCTTGCTCCATCAGGACGTCGTCGCCGATGGAATGGGCGGCGTTCAGGCCTTCCTCGAGATCGCCGGCCTCGATCTTGTCCTTGTTGCGCGATGCCCAGACGCCTGCATAGCAGTCCGCCCGAAGTTCCATCGCCACCTGAAGCTGGTTCGCCTGGCTGGGATTCTGCGCCTGCGCGCTCTGAATCTGTTCGGCAAGGCCGGTCAGCGCCTGGATGTGGTGGCCGTATTCGTGCGCGATCACGTAGTTGCGGGCGAAATCGCCGCTGGCACCAAGCCGCTTGTCCATCTCGGTGTAGAAGTCGGTATCGAGGTAGATGCCCTGGTCGTTGGGGCAATAGAACGGCCCCATCGCGCTCTGCGCGGTGCCGCAGCCCGAACGGCCCATCTGCGAATAGAACACCAGCTTGGGCGGAGTGAACGGGATGTTTGCCTGCTGAAACAGCGGGGCCCAGGTCTTGTTGAGCGAGGACAGCGAATTGCAGCTTTCCTTGCTGAACTGGTCGACGTTGCAGCTCTCGCTGGCGTTGGTTCCGCCCTGCGTCGTGACCTGACCGGAATCGCTGCCGGCCATCGTCCCGAGCATCTGCGAGGGATCGACCCCAAAGACGAGCGCGGCGATCAGCGCAATCACGATGCCGCCGCAGCCGACCCGGCCGCCGGTGCCGCCGATGCTGAAGCCGCTGCCGCGCTGATCCTCGACATTCACGCTGTTGGGATCGAAATCGTCGAGCCGCATAACACCCTCCCCCTTTGGCGCCGCCTGGCGCGAACTTGGAACTGGACAAGACCGCGCCGTCTCGCAACAGGCGTGGGACCTTCCTGACACAAAACCCGGAGCTTTCGAATGTTCCTCAGTGGAAAATCCGCCATCGTCACCGGCTCAACCTCCGGGATCGGTCTGGCCTACGCCCGCGCGCTCGCCGCCGAGGGTGCGGGGCTGGTCATCAACGGCTTCGGCGACCGCGACCAGATCGACGCGCTGTGCGCCGAGCTTGCGGCGCAAAGTGGTGCGAAAGCGGTATATTCCGACGCCGACCTGATGCGTCGCGACGGGGTGGAGGCGCTCGTCGCCACCGGGGTCCACACTTTCGGCGGGGTCGACATCCTCATCAACAATGCCGGGATGCAGCACGTCGCCCCGGTCGAGGAATTTCCCGTGGACAAGTGGGACGCGATCATCGCGCTCAACCTCACCGCCGCGTTCGATGCCGCGCGCCTTACGATCCCGCACATGAAGGCCAAGGGATGGGGTCGGATCATCTCGACCGCCTCGGCGCACTCGCTCACCGCCTCGCCGTTCAAGTCGGCCTATGTCGCGGCCAAGCACGGCATTGCGGGCCTGACGAAGACGATCGCGCTTGAGCTGGCCACGAGCGGCGTGACCGCCAACTGCATCAGCCCCGGCTATGTATGGACCCCGCTGGTCGAGGGGCAGATCCCGGACACCATGAAGGCCCGCGGCATGACCCGCGAGCAGGTGATGAACGACGTTCTCCTCGCCAAGCAGCCGACCAAGAAATTCGTGACGCCCGAACAGGTTGCCGCGCTGGCGGTGTTCCTGTGCCGCGACGAGGCCGCCAACGTGACCGGCGCGAACCTCAGCATGGACGGGGGCTGGACCGCCGAGTGAGAGATTTGCGACGGACCGAGGGCGGGCGGGGAACATAGGTCGCCCAGCGCGCTTTTGCTCATGTGCCGTTTATGCGATGAAGCGTAACGGTTCAGCGGCGAAGCGAGTGGGGGATTTGGTCAAGGTGGGTCTGCGCAGAGCATTGCTTGCCCTGGGCCTCGCCGTGGTCTCCGTTTCGCTTCCCGCAGGCGGCGCGGCAGGCAAGGCATCGCCATCGGTCGAAGCCGCGTTGCGGGATCATATCTCGATCCTCGCCAGCGACGATTTCGGCGGGCGCGAACCCGGCACCGAAGGCGAGCAGAAGACGCTGCGCTACCTCGCCAAGGAGTGGTTCGAAATGGGGCTCGTCTCCGGCACCAACGATCCGGGCAACGCCTGGTTCGCGCCGGTGCGGGTGGTCGAGCGGGTGCCCGACAAGTCGTTCGCCAGTTTCGAGCGGGGCCGCCGCAGGCTGACGGCGACGCAGGACGGAATCCTCATCCTGACCTCTGGGGCCCGCAACCTGGTCGAGAACGCCCCGCTTCTTTTCGTGGGCCGGGCCGATGGGCCACTGCCTACCCGGACCGAACTCGCCGGAAGGATCGCGGTCCTTCTCGACGGGCCGAACGGCGCCGCGGCCGCGGCGGGGGAAGATCGGCAGAGCGCGCTTCTGGCAGGCGGGGCGGCGGCCGTGCTCACGGTGCTCGACGGTCCGCGCACGCTTGAGGATGTTGCCGCACGCCGCCACCGCGCGGGTTATGCGCTGGCCGAAGATTCTGTGGGGGGAGACCTCGAAGGGTTCATGAGCCCCGCCATCGCCGCCCGCGTCTTAGGTGCGCCCCTTGCCGACCTTGCCCGCTCCGCCGATGCGGCAGGCTTCGTGCCCCGTCCGTTGGGGGTGAACGCGACGCTGGAGGCGACGACCCGCGAGACGCGAATCAACACGCATAATCTCATCGGCAAGCTTCCTGGCCGCCAACCCGCCAAAGGGGCGGTGCTGCTGGTTGCCCACTGGGACCACTTCGGGACCTGCGCGGCGCCGCCGGCCGAGGACCTGATCTGCAATGGCGCGGTCGACAATGCCAGCGGCCTCGCGGTGATCACCGAAGTCGCGCGCGCTCTCGCTCGCGGAAAGCCGCTCGATCGCGATGTCTATCTGCTTGCGACCACGGCGGAGGAACTGGGTCTGCTCGGCGCCGAGGCATTCGCCGAGAACCCGCCGCTGCCGCTCGATCAGATCGTCGCCGCGTTTAATGTCGACAGCGATGCGCTGGCCCCCGCCGGCCGGCCGCTGGCGATCGTCGGCCACGGCAAGACCGGCCTCGACGCGGATATCCTGCGGCTGGCCAAGTCGCTGAAGCGCACGGTGGAGGGCAACCCGGTGGCCGACAGCTTCCTGCGGCGGCAGGACGGCTGGGCATTGCTGCGCCACGATATTCCGACCGTGATGGTCAGCAGCAGCTACTCGGATCCGGTCCGCCTCGAGAAATTCATGGAAGACACGTACCATCGCCCTTCGGACCAGGCAGGACCCGGGCTTGAACTGGGCGGCGCGGCCGATGACGTCGGCTTCCACATCGCGATGGTGCGCTGGTTCGCGGACGCCAAGAAGTTTCCTGCCAAGGCGCGTTAGCGCGGCGTGGTTCCTTACACGTCGGGGGCTTCCACATCGCGATGGTGCGCTGGTTCGCCGACGCCAAGAAGTTTCCTGCCAAGGCGCGTTAGCGCGGCGTGGTTCCTTACACGTCGGGGACGTTGGCGGTTTCCAGGCGAGTGCCGGGATACTGGTAGAAGCGCCCGCTTCGCTTCTCCCAGAAGCCCGCTCCGATCGCATTTGCAAAGCGCTGGGCGAGCTTGAGATCGGGGTACCACTTGCCGCGGCGGTGGGGTGTAACGAAGCGAAAGACTGTCATGGTTTCGCGATAATTCACCAGCGCGCCGGCGGTTCCGCAACGGACTGGTCTTGCGACAAAGTTTTACTTTTTGCGCATCGTCGAACGGTTTGTCGCAACAAAAAAGGCGGCCCCGAAAGGCCGCCTACTTGTCTCGGTTTGTGCCGAACGATCAGCGCGAATAGAATTCGACGACCAGGTTCGGCTCCATCTTCACCGGGTAGGGGACCTCGTCGAGCGTCGGAACGCGGACGTAGGTGACCTTGTCGGTACCGTCGGCCGAAACATAGTCGGGAATCTCGCGCTCGGGGAGCGACTGCGCCTCGATGATCAGCGCCATTTCCTTGGCCTTGGTACCCAGGCTGAGGACGTCGCCCGGCATCACGCGGCGGCTGGCGATGTTGCACTTCACGCCGTTGACCTGAATGTGGCCGTGGCTGACGATCTGGCGAGCGGCGAAGATCGTCGGGGCGAACTTGGCGCGATAGACCACCATGTCGAGGCGCTGCTCGAGCAGGCCGATCAGGTTCTGGCCAGTATCGCCCTTCATCCGGCTGGCTTCGGCATAGGTGCGCTTGAACTGCTTCTCGGTGACGTCGCCGTAGTAGCCCTTGAGCTTCTGCTTGGCGCGGAGCTGAACACCGAAGTCGGAGATCTTGCTCTTGCGGCGCTGGCCGTGCTGGCCGGGACCGTAGCTGCGGCGGTTGACCGAGCTCTTGGGACGGCCCCAGATGTTCTCGCCCATGCGGCGATCGAGCTTGTACTTCGACGAATTGCGCTTTGACACGGCGCGTTCCTTTCAATTTGCTGCCCGCCGGGGCAAGCCCCAGCCGGAGGTGTGGCACAGGCGTTGAACCGCCCGTTGTTCGAACCCGGAGCCGCACCATCCAGCCAGATGCTGGATGCGGCCGCCGCTTCACCGGGGTGCGGGGCCAATTGCGAAGGCGCGCCCATGGCGGGCGGGCCGCGGAAAGTCAAGCTTGGCGTGATCCTCAGCGACGCGGCGTGCGGTTGAGCGCGCTCAGCACCCCGCGGAAAGTGCGCACCTCGAGACTGTTCCAGCCCGGCTTGGTCAGCATGTTGCGCAAGGTCAGGCGCGTCGCGGTCGCGCGGCTGTGCGGCGTGAAATAGTCGCGCGGCTCGAGCATCCCCTCGATCTGCGCGATCATGCCCTCCAGTTCCTCTTGCGGGGCAGGGGGAAGCAGGTCCTCGGCCGGAGGCTGGGCCAGCGCTTCACCCTTCGACCACTCGTAAGCGCACAGAATCACCGCCTGAGCCAGATTGAGCGAGCCGAACTCGGGATTGATCGGCACGGTGATTATGGTGCGCGCCAGGGCCACGTCCTCGGTTTCGAGGCCGGCGCGCTCCGGCCCGAACACGATTGCGCTGCGCGCCGGTGCGCTACGGATCGCAGCGGCCGCCGCCGCCGGATCGACAACCGGCTTGCTCACGCCGCGCTTGCGGACGGTGGTGGCATAGACCCGCGGGCAATCGTGAACCGCTTGGGCCAGGGAGGCGAAGACTTGGGCACGCTCCAGCACCAGGTCGGCGCCCGCCGCGGCCGGTCCGGCCGAAGGATTGGGCCAACCGTCGCGCGGGGAGACGAGGCGCAGTTCGGTCAGTCCGAAGTTGAGCATCGCGCGCGCCGCCTTGCCGATGTTCTCGCCAAGCTGGGGACGAACGAGGACGATGACCGGGGCAGGGGACACGAACTCAGCTCCCGCCAATGTCCCGTACCGAGCTGGCGAATTCCTCGAAGTCCCGCGCCTCGGAAAAGTCGCGATAGACGCTGGCGAAGCGAATGTAGGCGACCGAATCAAGCTGGCGCAGTCCGTCCATCACCATTTCGCCGATCGCCTGCGCGCGGATCTCGCTTTCGCCCATCGTCTCGACCTGGCGGACGATGCCTGAGACGAGCTGGTCCAGACGTTCCTGGTCGATCCCGCGCTTGCGGGTCGCGAGGGCGACGCTGGTCTCGATCTTCTCGCGGTCGAAGGGCTCGCGCTTCTCGCCGCTTTTCACCACGGTCAATTCGCGCAGCTGGACCCGTTCGAAGGTAGTGAAGCGGGCGCCGCAGCTCTCGCACTGGCGCCGCCGACGGATCGAGGTGTTGTCCTCTGTCGGCCGGCTGTCCTTTACCTGGCTGTCGTCATGCGCGCAGAACGGGCAGCGCATCTACCGCTGCAGGCGCCGGTAGAAAGCGTAGCCCGCACCGGCGATCAGCCCCATCGGCAAGGACACGACAGGCAGGAGAGCGCCCGCCACGGCGCCAATCGCCGCGCCGGTCAGGACCGGCTTGGTCGACGGGTGGGCGAGGCCTTCCTTGGCCATGCCGGCGATTTCGGCCTTGGCATCGGCAACGAGATCGCGGTCGGGATCATTGGGGCCAGTCATGTTCAAAGCTCCGGGTAAATGGGAAAGCGTGCGCACAGGTCGGCGACCTGGCCGCGCACGCGTTCCTCGATCTGTGCGTCGCCGGCTACGCCGTTGTGAGCAAGTCCGTCAACCACTTCGGAAATCAGGCGGCCGATCTCGGCAAACTCTTCTTCGCGAAACCCGCGGGTCGTCCCCGCCGGAGTGCCGAGGCGGATACCAGAAGTGACGAAGGGAGAGCGGGTGTCGAACGGGATGCCGTTCTTGTTGCAGGTGAGCCAGGCACGATCGAGGCCCTTTTCGGCCGCCTTGCCGGTCACGTCGCGCGCAGTGAGGTCGACCAGCATCAGGTGGTTGTCGCTCCCGCCCGAGACGATCCGCAGACCGTGCTGGGAGAGACTGGCCGCCAGCGCGCGCGAGTTGGCGACGATCTGGCTCGCATAGGCCTTGAACTCGGGCTTCAGCGCCTCGCCGAAGGCAACGGCTTTCGCGGCGATGACGTGGACCAGCGGCCCGCCCTGAAGGCCGGGGAACACCGCGCTGTTGAACTTCTTGGCCAGATCCTCGTCGTTGGTCAGGATCACGCCCGAGCGCGGCCCGCGCAGCGACTTGTGTGTGGTCGTCGTGACGACGTGGGCATGGGGGAACGGGCTGGGATGCGCGCCGCCGGCGACGAGGCCCGAAAAGTGCGACATGTCGACCATCAGCCACGCACCGACCTCGTCGGCGATCTCGCGGAAACGAGCGAAGTCCCAGGTGCGGGAATAGGCGGTGCCCCCCGCGATGATCAGCTTGGGCCGGTGCTCGCGCGCGATGGCGGCGACCGCGTCCATGTCGAGCAGCTCGTCATCCTTGCGCACGCCGTAGGGGATCGGCTTGAACCACTTGCCGCTCATATTCACGGGCGAGCCGTGGGTAAGGTGGCCGCCGGCATTCAGGTCGAGCCCCATGAAGCTGTCGCCGGGGTTGAGCAGGGCGAGGAATACCGCCTGGTTCATCTGGCTGCCCGAGTTGGGCTGGACGTTGGCGAAGGCACAGCCGAACAATTGCTTGGCGCGCTCGATCGCCAGCGTCTCGACAACGTCGGCATATTCGCAGCCGCCGTAGTAGCGCTTGCCCGGGTAGCCCTCGGCGTACTTGTTGGTGAAGACCGAGCCGGTCGCTTCGAGCACGGCCAAACTGGCGATGTTCTCGCTCGCGATCAGCTCGATCTTGTGCTGCTGGCGTCCGAGTTCGCCGCGAATCGCGGTATGGACTTCAGGGTCCGCGCTGGCGAGATGCTCGGTGAAGAAGCCGGCGGTGCGGATCGGGGCATTGGCCTCGAGGGTGGCGGTCATGCGGAAACTCCGGAGTTGCTGTCGGCGCGGTGCGGGGGATGGGAGAGCTTGTCCACCCGGCCGCAGTGGCGACCGCCCGAAAACGCTGTGGACAGGAAGGTGTCGAGGCAGGCCACCGCCATTTCGGGGCCGAGCAGGCGCGCGCCCATCGCGATGACGTTGGCATCGTTGTGCTCGCGCGCGAGGCGGGCGGAAAGCGGTTCGGAAACGAGGGCGCAGCGCACTGCGGCCTCGCGGTTCACGGCGATCGAGATGCCGATCCCGGACCCGCAAAGGGCGACCCCGTATTCCGCAGTTCCGTCTGCCACGACCGAGGCCAGCTTGTAACCATAGTCGGGATAGTCGACGCGCTCGGCGGTTTCCGGCCCGAGGTCGGCGACCTCGTGGCCCTGCTCGATCATGTGCTCGCGCAGGAGGGCTTTCAGCTCGATGGCGGCATGGTCGGAAGCGATCGCGATACGCAAGGCGGCTCCGTTTCGATTGGTGGATTCGGGTAGGCCCCCGCGCATAGTGCGAACGGGCGCGGAAGGCCACATGATATGGCTTTGGACCGCATTTGCGCCATGCGGTGCTGGAATGGAGCCGGATCCTGCCTCCGCGGATTGCGTAGCCGAGGGATTGCGGCCATCGTGCCGCAGGATCGGGACGTAAAGATAATGAGGGCAGGTCACTTGTCTGGCTTCGTGGCAGCCGCGCTGGCGATAATCGCCTGCGGTGCCTCGACCGCTGCTCTAGGGCAGGCGCCGGGCGCGCCGCCGTCAGTCACTGATCCGTCGCTGCCGCAGCCCGCGCCGCTCGTCTGCCCTGCGCCCGCCGCTGCTGTGGTGATGCCGACATCGGGACTGACGTTCACCCTGCCGCCCGATCCTGCGGATCCCAACGCCCTGGCCTGCGCTCCATCGGAACCGCCGCCCCCGGTCCGCCCGCCGGCGCCGAGCCTCTTTCACATGATGGCCCTGCCGATCGGCTATTCGCCGGCGCTGCGCAAATGGGAACATGCCCGCGAAAGCTCGCTCGCCGGGCATCCCGGTCCGTGGGAAGAACTTGTCGCGCAGGCCAACCGGGTAACCGGCGGCAACCCGATCGGCATGGTCAATCAGTGGGTTAACTGGCACGTCCGGTATCGCAACGATCCGTCCGACGAATGGGCCAGCGCCGCGACCACTCTGGCCCGCGGATACGGCGACTGCGAGGACTTTGCGCTCGCCAAGATGGCGTTGCTGGGCGCTCTCGGCATTCCCGCCGATAGCATGTACCTGGTTCTTCTCCATGATCGGCAGGGCGATCAGCACGCGGTTCTCGTGGTCAGCCGCGAAGGCCGCCGCTACGTCCTCGACAATCGGACCGACCGGCTGCTGACCGCCGAGCAGGTCGACGATTACACCCCGATCCTGAGCTTCTCGGGCTCGTTCGCGTGGACTTACGGAAAGCCGATGCGCTGAACCCACGGTCCTGGCTGTTCCAGCCAAAGAAAAACCCCGCCGAAGCGGGGCCTTTCCTTACTGATCCAGAAACGAGCGCATCTTGCGGCTGCGGCTCGGGTGCTTGAGTTTTCTCAGCGCCTTGGCCTCGATCTGGCGGATGCGTTCGCGGGTCACCGAGAACTGCTGGCCGACTTCTTCGAGCGTGTGATCCGTGTTCATACCGATGCCGAAGCGCATCCGCAGCACGCGCTCCTCGCGCGGGGTGAGGCTGGCAAGGACCCGGGTGACCGTTTCCTTGAGATTGGCCTGGATCGCGGCATCGACCGGGATGATCGCGTTCTTGTCCTCGATGAAATCGCCGAGGTGCGAATCCTCTTCGTCGCCGATCGGCGTCTCGAGGCTGATCGGTTCCTTGGCGATCTTCATCACCTTGCGAACCTTTTCGAGCGGCATCGAAAGACGCTCGGCCATTTCCTCCGGCGTCGGCTCGCGGCCCTGCTCGTGCAGGAACTGGCGGCTGGTGCGGACCAGCTTGTTGATCGTCTCGATCATGTGGACCGGGATGCGGATCGTGCGTGCCTGATCGGCGATCGAGCGGGTGATGGCCTGGCGGATCCACCAGGTGGCGTAAGTGCTGAACTTGTAGCCGCGGCGGTACTCGAACTTGTCGACCGCCTTCATCAGCCCGATGTTGCCTTCCTGAATGAGGTCCAGGAACTGCAACCCGCGGTTGGTGTACTTCTTGGCGATCGAGATCACGAGGCGCAGGTTCGCCTCGACCATTTCCTTCTTGGCGATGCGCGCCTCGCGCTCGCCCTTCTGGACCATGTTCACGATCCGCCGGAATTCACCCAGCGACATGCCGGTGGCCGAGGCGATGTCGGCAATCTCGGCGCGGATGCGCTCGACTGCATCGGCCTCGTTCAGCGCAAAAGCGCTCCACTTCTTGTCCTTGCCGGCCATGTCCTGCAGCCAGACGTCGTCGAGCTCGCGCCCGACATAGCTGTCGAGGAAGTCCTTGCGTGGCACCTTGTGGCGTTCGGCGAGGCGCAGCATCTGGCCGCCGAGCGCGGTCAGGCGGCGGTTGAAGGCATAGAGGTTGTCGACCAGGTATTCGATCTTCGAAGCGTGGAACTGCACGCTCTCGACCTGTGCGGTGAGCTCTTCGCGCAGCGACTGGTACTGCTTCTCCTTGGCCGCGGGGAACGGATTGCCCACGCCCAGCGCCTCGAGCCGGTCGCCCTGGATTTTCTCGAACTTCTTGAAGAGCGAGGTGATCAGTGCGAACTTCTCGAGCGCCTCGGGCTTGAGCTGCGCTTCCATCTGCGCGAGGCTGAGAGTGTTGTCCTCTTCCTCTTCCTCGACCGGGCGGCGGGTCCGGGGCTCGCCATCCTCGTCCTCGTCGGCCTCGGGCTCTTCCTCGACGTCCTCTTCCTCCTTGTAGGAGGGGCCGGCCGTCTTCTCGGAGATTTCGGCATCGTCGTCTTCCTCGCCGTCCTCGGTGAGGTTCTCGGGCGCGGGCTCCTTCGACAGCATCGCGTCGAGATCCAGGATCTCGCGCAACTGCATCTCGCCGGCATTCAGCGCTTCTGACCAGGTGATGATGGCGTGGAAGGTTATGGGGCTTTCGCACAGCCCCAGGATCATCGTGTCGCGCCCGGCTTCGATCCGCTTGGCGATGGCGATTTCACCTTCGCGGCTGAGCAGCTCGACCGCGCCCATCTCGCGCAGGTACATCCGCACCGGATCGTCGGTGCGCTCGACGGTTTCCTTTTTCTTCTCCAGCGCGGGCTTCTCGCCCACGCCGTCAGTATCCTCGATCTCGTCAACCGCGGGATCTTCCGCCTCGGCGGCATCCTCGTCGCTCTCGACGATGTTGACGCCCATTTCCGAGATCGCGGCCATGATGTCTTCGATCTGCTCGGAGTTCATCTGGTCCTGCGGAAGGGCCTCGTTGAGCTCGTCGTAAGTGATCACGCCGCGCCTCTTGGCGCGCGCGATCAGCTTCCTGATCGAGGCTTCGTTGAGGTCGATGAGCGGCGCATCGCCGCTTTCAGTCTTTTCGGTTGCCGCCATTTTGCCCGTTCAATTCGTGATCGTTGCCCGCTCGCGCGGTCGCCCTTTGCATCAAGCGCCGTTCGAACGCCAGTTCTCTCTCGTTCAAACGCTTGAGTTCGACCGATGCTCCCTCGGGATCATCGACAAATCGTGCCAGCGCCGCTTCCTTCGCCTCGCGCAGTGCCGGCCGTTCGACCAGCATCGCCACCGCCGCGGCCAGTTCTTCCGCCGCTGCGGCGCTGTCCGCAGCGGGATCGAGAAACGCGAACCGCTTGCCTGCATAGTCGCTCGGTGCGACGGGCGGAATCCGCCGTTGGGCCAATATGGTATCGACCGCGCCCGGTTCAAGCAGAGCGCCGCCGTCGGATACTTCGAGCAGCGCCTCGATCAGCGTGGCGAGGCGCATGTTTGGCGCGCGCATCCGCGCCAGCGCGTCGCCGTGACGGGGAAGCAGCGAGGGATGCCGGATGAAGCCGGCGATTACCGCCGCGAACAGGGTGTCCTGCGCCTCGCTCCCGCTTGCCGCGCGAAGCCGCCCCGCGCTGGCCGGGGAAAGCGGCCCCGCGAAGGGACGCTGCGGCGCGCCCTTTGTCCACGTTTTGTCTACTGTCCGCGATGGGCGAGGGGCGAATGCCAGCGCATCGTATCGATCGAGGAGGTCGCGGCGGTAGAGGGCCTTGATGTCGGTGTCCTGGATCGTCGCCACATGTTCGAGCAGCCGCGCCTTCAAGCCTGCCTTGTCCTCGGGCGTGACGAGGGGGGCGGCCGTGCGCTCTGCGTCCCAGAGCGTTTCGACCAGCGATCGTGCCTCTCCCAGTAGCGCGAGCATCGCACCCGATCCGCGCTGCTTGATCAGGTCGTCGGGATCGAGCCCGGCCGGAAGCGTCGCGATCGCGAGACTGTGCGCGGGGCGAAGGAGCGGCAGGGCGCGGACGATCGCGCGCCTGGCCGCGCGCTGCCCGGCGGCATCCCCATCGAAGCAAAGCACCGGCGTTTCACAAACGCGCCAGAGCAGCTCAATCTGCGCCTCAGTCAGCGCGGTTCCTAGCGGCGCGACCGCCTCCTCGATCCCCGCGGCGGCCAGCGCGACGACATCCATGTAGCCTTCGACCACCACGAGCCGCCCGGACTTGCGCGCCAGCGGACCGGCGCGGTCGAGGTTGTAGAGCGTTCGTCCCTTGTCGAACAGGGGGGTGTCGGGCGAATTCAGATACTTGGGCGCATCTGTTTTGGCGGGATCGAGGATACGTCCGCCGAAGCCGATCACTGTCCCGCGAGGATTGCGGATCGGCAGCATCAGCCTGCCGCGAAACCGGTCGTAAGGCTCCTTGTCGTCGACTTTGATCCGCAGACCGGCCTCGACCAGCAATTCGCCCGGGATCTGGCGCAGTGCGTCTTTCATGGCGGTCCGGCTGTCGGGCGCGAACCCGAACCCGAAGCGCTCGACGATATCGGCTGGAAACCCCCGGCCTTCGAGATATCGGCGGGCGGCCGCGCCTTCCGGCGCCGCGAGGCAGGCAACGAACCACGTTTGCGCTGCCGTCGTGACGTCACTCAGGGTCTGTGCCTGTTCGGCCCGGGCAGCGGCGCGGGGGTCGGCCGCAGGCACATCCATCCTCGCTTCGGCAGCCAGCTCCTTTACTGCGTCCATGAACGCCAGCCCGCGCTGGTCGGTCATCCAGCGGATCGCATCGCCGTGCGCGCCGCAGCCGAAGCAGTGATAGAAGCCCTTCTCGTCATTGACCGTGAAACTGGGCGACTTCTCGTTGTGGAACGGGCAGCATGCCTTGAATTCGCGTCCGGCCTTGGTCAGGCGGGTGGTCCTGCCGATGACCGCCGAGAGCGAGATCCGCGACCGGAGTTCGTCGAGAAAGGCGGGAGAAAGCAACATCGGAAGAAGCGGCGGATCCTTGAGCAAGCGGGCGGCAAATCCCGCATGGCATTGGGGTGAGTCGGGATAGCATGGCTGGGGGAGCGCACGCGACCCTGCGCCCGCCCAAAAGCGCGAAAATCAGGCCAATGCGGCTTTAACCAACCCGCTGGCCTTGCTCATGTCGAGTTCGGTGCCGTGGCGAGCCTTCAGTTCCGCCATCACCTTGCCCATGTCCTTGACGCTGGTGGCGCCAAGCTCGGCCTTGATCGCGGCAATCGCGGCGTTGGTCGCAGCCTCGTCCATCTGGCTTGGCAGGTATTCCTCGATCACAGCGAGTTCCGCCTGCTCCGCGTCGGCGAGTTCCTGGCGACCGCCCTGCTGGTAAAGCGCGATCGATTCGCGCCGCTGCTTGGCCATTTTCTGCAGCACCTCGACGACGACGGCATCGTCGTCCGGAACCTGGCTCGCCGTTCGCAACTCGATATCACGGTCCTTCAGCTTGGCCATGATCAGCCGGATAGCCGCGGTGCGGGGCTTGTCGCCGGCCTTCATCGCCGCAACCTGCGCGGACTTTATCTCATCGCGAATCATCGTGGGTGCCCGTCCTGTCGAGAATATGCCTGTCGTGAATGTGGCGTTGAGCCGGGCGCCTTGCCCGACCACTCGACAGGGGATAGCGGCAAAAATCCTTAGTGGGTAGGCGGCGGCGGGGTTGACCCCCCGGTATCCGGGGTCTAGCGGACGAGCCTTAGCGACATCGCCGGAATTTCCCGTAACGGAGCGCCCTTTCCCATGGCCGATCCTGCCCCCGCGCCTGCGCGCAGCACCCGCGGCAAGCCTCCTGCCGGCGCAACCGGCGTGCTGGTCCTGGCCGATGGCAGCGTGGCCTGGGGCAAGGGATTCGGTCATGTCGGCCATGCCGTGGGTGAGGTGTGCTTCAACACGGCGATGACCGGTTATCAGGAGGTGATGACCGATCCTTCCTATGCCGGGCAGATCGTCACTTTTACGTTTCCCCACATCGGCAACGTCGGCATCAACGACGAGGACGTCGAGGCCCATGTTCCCGGCGCGGTAGGGTGCATCGTGCGCGAGGAAATTACCGCGCCGTCGAACTTTCGCAGCCAGGGCGATTTCGCCTCATGGCTCGCGGCGCGCGGCAAGATAGGCCTTTCCGGGCTCGATACCCGCGCACTAACCCGCCGGATCAGGACCGCCGGCGCGCCCAATGCCGTGATCGCCCATCATCCCGACGGTAAGTTCGATCTGAAGGCGCTGACCAAGATCGCCCGAGAGTGGCCGGGACTCGAAGGCATGGACCTTGCCCGCGTCGTCAGCCGCGAAGGCAGCGAGGATTGGGAGGGCGGCGTCTGGCATCTGGGGCAGGGCTATGCCCGCTCGCCCCACGACAAGCGTCCGCACGTTGTCGCAATGGATTTTGGCGCGAAGGACAACATCTTCCGCAATCTCGTAAAGGCGGGGGCCCAAGTGACTGTCGTACCTGCCGAAACTTCACTCGAGACGGTCCTTGCGCTCGAGCCTGCCGGCGTGTTCCTGTCCAACGGTCCTGGCGATCCAGCGGCGACCGGCGAGTATGCCGTGCCGGTGATCCGCCAATTGCTCGAGCGCGACGTGCCGATCTTCGGCATATGCCTTGGCCATCAGATGCTAGGGCTCGCCGCCGGGGCGACGACCAGCAAGATGCATCAGGGTCATCGCGGGGCAAACCATCCTGTCAAGCGGCTTGCGGATGGAGTGGTCGAGATTACCAGCATGAATCACGGCTTCGCAGTCGATAACGCCTCCCTGCCCGCAGGGATCGAGGAAACCCACGTTTCGCTGTTCGACGGCAGCAATTGCGGCATCGCGATCAAGGGCAAGCGAGCTTTCGGCGTCCAGTATCACCCCGAAGCCAGTCCCGGTCCGCAGGACAGCTTCTATCTGTTTGAAAAATTTGTGGGGATGCTCGGCTGATGCCCAAACGCACCGACATATCCTCGATCCTCGTGATCGGCGCAGGTCCGATCGTCATCGGCCAGGCCTGCGAATTCGACTATTCCGGAACGCAGGCGATCAAGGCGTTGAAGGAGGAGGGCTATCGCGTTGTCCTCGTGAATTCGAACCCTGCCACGATCATGACCGATCCCGAATTCGCCGACGCCACCTACGTCGAGCCGATCACCCCCGAGGTCGTCGCCAAGATCATCGCCAAGGAACGGCCTGACGCGGTTCTGCCGACCATGGGCGGACAGACCGCACTCAACACGGCGCTCGCGCTGGCAAGCGACGGGACGCTCGAGAAGTACGGCTGCATCATGATTGGCGCGGACGCAGAGGCGATCGACAAGGCCGAGGACCGCCAGAAGTTCCGCGAGGCGATGGACCGTATCGGGCTCGAGTCCGCGCGATCGGGAATCGCGCACAACGAGACCGAGGCGCTGGCCGTGCTTGAACGGACAGGCCTGCCGTCGATCATCCGACCCAGCTTCACCCTGGGCGGGACAGGTGGCGGCATCGCCTACAATCGCGAGGAATTCCTCGCCATCGTTCGCGGCGGGTTGGAAGCCTCTCCCACGACCGAGGTTCTGATCGAGGAATCGCTGCTCGGCTGGAAGGAGTACGAGATGGAAGTCGTGCGCGACCGCGCCGACAACGCCATCATCATCTGCTCGATCGAAAACGTCGACCCGATGGGCGTCCACACCGGGGATTCGATCACTGTCGCCCCAGCACTGACGCTGACCGACAAGGAATACCAGATCATGCGCAACGCATCGATCGCGGTGCTGCGGGAAATCGGCGTCGAAACAGGCGGTTCCAACGTCCAGTTCGCGGTCAACCCCAAGGACGGCAGGCTCATCGTCATCGAGATGAACCCCCGCGTTTCGCGCTCCAGCGCACTGGCGTCGAAGGCTACCGGCTTTCCCATCGCCAAGGTCGCGGCGAAGCTGGCAGTGGGCTATACGCTCGACGAGATCGTCAACGACATCACTGGCGCCACGCCGGCCGCGTTCGAGCCGACGATCGATTACGTCGTGACGAAGATCCCGCGCTTCGCTTTCGAGAAGTTCAAGGGCTCGTCTAACCTTCTTTCCACCGCGATGAAGTCGGTCGGCGAGGTCATGGCGATCGGCCGCAACTTTAAGGAAAGTCTGCAGAAGGCCCTGCGCGGCCTTGAAACGGGGTTGGACGGCTTCAACCGCGTCGCCGAACTGGACGGGGCCGGCCGGGACGAGATCAACGCCGCCCTCAGCCGCGCGACTCCCGACCGACTGCTCAACGTCGGACAAGCGTTCCGCGAAGGTTTCACCGTCGAAGAGGTGCACGCGGTAACCTCGTATGATCCCTGGTTTTTGCGTCACATCGAGGAGATAATCGCCGAAGAGGCTGCGATCACCGCAAACGGACTTCCGGGCACGGCGGAGGGCCTGCGGCGACTCAAAGCGATGGGCTTTTCCGACAGGCGTCTCGCAACGCTTGCAGTCCGTTCCATCGGCGTGGCGGGGGGGCTCGCGGAAACGCAGGCCAAGCGCTCGGGCCTCCTCCACGACACGCTGCGCGCCATGGCCGGCGCGACCAGCGAGGCCGAAGTTTGCGCGTTGCGCCACCGCCTGGGCGTGCGTCCCGTGTTCAAGCGGATCGATAGCTGCGCGGCTGAGTTCGAGGCCATTACGCCCTACATGTACTCGACCTACGAGGCACCCATGTTCGGCGAAGCGGAAAACGAAGCCGCGCCGTCCGACCGGCGCAAGATCGTCATTCTTGGGGGTGGACCCAATCGCATCGGCCAGGGAATCGAGTTCGACTATTGCTGCGTCCATGCCTGTTTCGCGCTCGAGGAGGCTGGCTTCGAGACGATCATGGTCAACTGCAATCCCGAGACGGTTAGCACCGATTACGACACGTCGGACCGCCTCTATTTCGAGCCATTGACTGCGGAGGACGTGCTCGAGGTCCTGTCGGTCGAGCAGCAGGCAGGCCAGCTGGTCGGCGTGATCGTCCAGTTTGGCGGACAGACCCCGCTAAAGCTCGCGCAGGCGCTCGAGGACGCGGGGATTCCAATTCTCGGCACTTCGCCCGATGCGATCGACCTTGCCGAGGACCGAGAGCGGTTCGCCAAGCTCGTCAACAAGCTCAAGCTGCGCCAGCCCGACAACGGCATCGCCCGCAGCCGCGACGAGGCCGTCGCCGTAGCGAGCCGGATCGGCTATCCGGTTTTGATGCGGCCGAGCTACGTGCTTGGGGGCCGGGCGATGGAAATCGTCGACAGCCAGGCGCAGCTCGATGACTACATCGCGACGGCCGTGAACGTATCCGGCGATTCTCCGGTGCTGATCGACCAGTATTTGCGAGACGCCATAGAGTGCGACGTGGATGCGCTGTGTGACGGAACGGACGTCGTCGTGGCGGGCGTTTTGCAGCACATTGAAGAGGCCGGGATCCACTCCGGCGACAGTGCCTGCACCCTCCCGCCATACAGCCTGGGTCCCGACTTGATCGCCGAGATGGAGCGCCAGGCCGCGCTGCTTGCGCGCGCGCTCAACGTCGTGGGCCTGATGAACATCCAGTTCGCGGTGAAGGGCGACCTTGTCTACTTGATCGAAGTGAATCCCCGGGCAAGCCGGACGGTTCCGTTCGTGGCCAAGGCCATTGGCCAGCCGATCGCCAAGTACGCCGCCCGGATCATGGCGGGTGAGAAGCTGGCCGACCTGCCGCCGATCCGCCGTGAGATGGATTACATGGCGGTGAAGGAGGCGGTGTTCCCCTTTGCCCGCTTCCCGGGCGTCGATCCGGTCCTCAGCCCCGAGATGAAGTCGACTGGCGAAGTCATGGGGATCGATGGCAATTTCCCGATCGCTTTCGCGAAGGCGCAACTCGGCGCCGGCACCAGGCTTCCGGACGGGGGCGTCCTGTTCGTTTCCGTCAAGGACACCGACAAGCCGGTGATCCTGCCCGCGGTGCGCCGCCTCGTCGACCTGGGCTTCCATATCATCGCCACCGGAGGCACGCAGAAATATCTCGCCGACGCCGGAATTCCGGTCGAGCGCGTCAACAAAGTCGCTGAAGGACGGCGGCACATCGTCGACCGCATTATCGACGGCGAGGTGGCGCTGATCTTCAACACGACCGAAGGCTGGCAAAGCCACCGGGATTCCGCCTCGATCCGCGCCTCCGCGCTGCATGGCCGCGTGCCCTATTTCACTACCGCGGCAGCATCGGTCGCCGCCGCGGAGGCGATCGCGGCGCTCCGGACCGCGCACCTTGAAGTGCGCTCGCTTCAGGATTATTATAGCTGACGGCGGCACTTTCCCGACAGAAGTGACAAATTTAGCCTAACCGGTGCGCAAGCATCGCCGGCGGGGGAACTCTTTTCCCTTACAGCCGTCCCCACGGGACGTGCAGAACTAGTGAAGGACGATTGGGGCAAATGGCGAGTGTCGAAAAGCTGCCGATGTTGGCAGAAGGCTACGAACGGCTGGTCGCTGACCTGAAGGCTCTGCGTGAAGAACGTCCTCTGATCGTCGAGGCGATCGAGGAAGCGCGCGCGCATGGCGATTTGTCCGAGAACGCCGAATATCACGCCGCGAAGGAACGTCAGGGCCAGGTCGAAGCCACCATCGGCGACCTCGAGGACCGCATCAGCCGCGCCCAGATCATCGATCCGACGACGCTTTCGGGCGATCGGATCGTCTTCGGCGCAACCGTTTCGCTGCTCGACGACGACGACAAGCCGATCAAGTACCAGATCGTGGGACCGACCGAGGCTGACGCCAAGATCGGCCGGATCAGCTACAACTCACCGCTCGGAAAGGCGCTCATCGGGCGCCGGGTCGATGAGGAAGTCGAGGTTACGGTTCCGTCGGGCGACCGGTGCTATCTCGTCAAAAAGATCGAGTTCGTCTGACGATCTGAGCAGTACTCAGTTGATTTCGATATCCGGCTCCAGCAGCCGGTGCAGATGGACGATCACGTACTTCATCTCGGCATCGTCGACGGTTCGCTGGGCGTGGCTGCGCCAGGCGTCCTCTGCCGAAGCGTAGTCGGGAAACACCCCGACAAGATCAAGCTTGTCGAGTTCAACGAATTCGAGACCTTGCGGATCGCGAACGCGCCCGCCCATGACCAGATGAAGCTTCTGCATGGGCTGGGCGCTTAGCGATATCGGGGCGATTTACAACAACCCTTTGCCGAGGGCACGGCTAGTGGCGGACCTTGCCGGCAAGGTCCAACAGGGCCTTGAATGCAGTGCCGCCTGCATCGCGCGCAGACCTGGTCGCTTCTTCCGCAAGCTTCCCGGCGCGGCGCCCAGCGTCGCTGCCCAGATCTACTGCGCGGCGTGTCGCTTGCGAGCTGAGGTCGGAGGCCCGGCGGCGTGCCTCGGCGCTCGTTTCAGCAAAATCCTCGGACAGTTCCCCGAGCTTTTCCTGACCAGCGCGGCCCGCTTCGGCAGCGATGTCCAGCGCCTTGCTTCCGTAGATCGTCCCAAGCTCGCCGGCGACCGTAGCGATCCCCGCGAGCCTTGAACTGAGCCTGCGGCCGAACGCCGCGGGGAGAATGGCGGCGACAGCGGCACCAAGTACCAGGCCGCCCGCGACCATGGCCAACGGGTGATCTTCGACCAATTGGGTGAATGTCGTGCCCTGCGAATTGGAGGGACGGTAGTCGCTCTTTGAGGTCTTGGCCTTGCGCGGAGAGCCCGTGCCCTTTGCACGAGCTTGCGAGGCTGAAATCTTGTCGCGGATTCGCTGCGCCTTGGCGGATTCGTCAGTCACTGAAAGTCTCCTTCGCCCTACTCGACGCTTTGGACCGGGTGATGTTCCGAGCTGTCCGCTTCATCATCATTTTGGAACAGCGCCGCCACGGCATCGCCAATCGGTCCTCGCAGCAGCCAGGCGAGCAGGGCGACGACCGTTGCGCCGACGATCCCGCGATGCTCCGAAGCGACGTCGAGCGTCGTCTCCCAGACGTCGTGTGCCTCGTCGGTTACCTTATCCTTGATCCGCTCGCCAACCCCGCGCGCGTCGAGATCGGCACGGATGCGTTCGACATCCAGTTTGAGCAGGGCCCACGCGTCGTCACGAAGCGACCGGAATTCGGCAAGGCGGGCCACATCGTCGGACGCGCTCATGGGACGGCCTTGAGCGGCGGCGGCATGGCTGCCGCTTGCATGCGCCTGAGCCGCGTCCGGGCCATCGAAAGCGCGATGAAACCCAGCAGCAGAAGGGTCACGCCGACGATTGCCAGCGCGCCCCAGACCGTGACGAGGGGAATCAACGCCAGGAGGAGTCCCACCACGAGCGCGACCATTGCGAAGTACACGCATCCGAGCGCCAGAAGCAGGAGGCCTGCGATGCCCTTGGACCGGTTGAGTAAAAAAGCGGCGCGCTCGCTCTGAAACGCGCGCTCGGCCTCGAAAGCCGTTTGCACGTCGTCGGCCAGGGCGCGCAGGTCATCGACCAGCGAGCCGTCGCCATCGACGTCCGCCGAAGCGATCGCTTCCTTGCGCGCGTCGGTGCTGGCGGTGGCCTCGCTGTCGATCATCATTTGCGGTCAGTGAGCGGCACTGGCTCCCGCGTCAATCGTCGCCGTTGCCCTTGAACATCCGCGCGATGAAATAGCCTGCGACGGCCGCGATGCCGATTGCGGCGCCGGGGCTCTTGCGGACGAATTCCCGCGCGTCGTCGCCAAGCTCGCCGAAGTCCTTGGATTCCAGAGCGGCGGCAGCTTCCTGCATCGACCGGGCGGCGGTGCGAGCGTAATCGCCGTATTTGGCGCCCAGCTTTTCGTCGATGGTCGTTGCATTCTGCGAGACCGTCTTGCCGAGCGCGGCGATCGTGTCACTGGCGCGGCTCTTCCCGTCCTTGGCCAGCGTAGCTGCCTTCGTCTTGGCCTGAGCGCCGAGAACCTTCGCTTCCTCGACCCAGTCCGAAGCGCCATCGGCTGCCATGGCGCGATAGGATTCGCCGCGTTTGACAGCTTCGGAGCGCAAAGCATCGACGCCTGCCTTGGCTTCCTCGATCGCAGCATTGAACCGGCTTTTCGCGCGCGAGGTCGAACCCGTGCCATTGCCCCGAGAAGATGACGATGCGCGCGAAGCGGTCGCTGGCTTGCGCGCGGTCGTCCCGCTCTTGGCCGAGGAGGACTTCGCCGAAGTAGTGCTGCGGGGCTTTGCGGCGCGCGGCGAAGCCTTGCGTGCCGAAGGCGTCTTTGTCGCGCCGGAGCCGGCAGTCGATGCCGAAGTGTTTGAAGTTGTGGTCGGCTTGTCGGGGGTGTCGGCCATCGCAATGCTTCCTTTGCCTTGGGAGTCGTGTCCGTTCGTTGTCCTGCGACCATTCCTTGTCGCGCAGACGAGGCGGGTGCGCAATGGCGAACGGCGAGCGTGCGCTCGTCGATATGGCAGTTGAACGCAGCTTGCCTGCCATTGTTCCAGTGGATAGGGGCTCAGCGCACCGGCCGGCACAGGCCACGGGACGTTCGCCAGGAAAGACCGCCATGACCGCCATCATCGATATCCACGCCCGCGAAATTCTCGACAGCCGAGGCAATCCGACGGTGGAGGTCGATGTTCTGCTGGATGATGGCAGCATGGGTCGCGCCGCGGTGCCCTCGGGCGCCTCGACCGGCGCGCACGAGGCCGTCGAGCTCCGCGACGGCGATGCGAAGCGCTATCTCGGGAAAGGCGTAACGAAGGCGGTCGCGGCGGTGAACGGCGAGATCAGCGATGCGCTCCTGGGCTTCGACGCGGAGGATCAGCGCGATCTCGACCTGGCCATGATCGCGCTCGACGGGACGAACAACAAGGCGCGCCTCGGCGCCAACGCGATCCTGGGCGTGAGCATGGCCTGCGCCAAGGCCGCTGCGGCTGCTCGCGGCCTGCCGCTTTACTCCTATGTCGGCGGAATAGGCGCACATGTCCTGCCGGTGCCGATGATGAACATCATCAACGGCGGGGAGCATGCCGACAACCCCATCGATTTTCAGGAATTCATGGTCATGCCGGTCGGCGCTCCGACGCTTGCCGAAGCGGTCCGTTGGGGTGCGGAGATCTTTCACACCCTGAAGAAGGGCCTGCATGAAAAAGGACTGGCTACGGCGGTCGGCGACGAGGGCGGGTTCGCGCCCAACCTCGCCAGCACCCGGGCGGCGCTGGACTTCATCATGACCTCGATCGAACGCGCAGGGTTCAAGCCGGGCAGTGACATCGTGCTCGCGCTCGATTGCGCGGCCACCGAGTTCTTCCGCAACGGCAAGTACGAGATCAGCGGCGAGGGCCTGAGCCTGGGTCCGGTGGAAATGGCGGACTATCTGGCCGCGCTGTGCGCCAGCTATCCGATCCGCTCGATCGAAGACGGGATGAGCGAGGACGACTTTGATGGCTGGAAGGCGCTGACCGACAAGGTCGGCAGCACGGTCCAGCTAGTCGGGGACGACCTGTTCGTGACCAATCCGGAGCGCCTGCGCATGGGCATTGGCAAGGGGCTGGCCAATTCGCTGCTGGTCAAGGTCAACCAGATCGGGACGTTGACCGAAACGCTCGAGGCAGTGAGCATTGCGCAGCGCAGCGGCTACACGGCGGTAATGAGCCATCGCTCGGGCGAGACCGAAGATGCGACCATCGCGGATCTGGCGGTCGCGACCAACTGCGGGCAGATCAAGACCGGAAGCCTGGCCAGGTCCGACCGTCTCGCGAAGTACAACCAGCTCATCCGTATCGAGGAGGAACTGGGCGACGCGGCGCAATATGCGGGGCAGGGCGCCTTCGGCCGCCTCGCTTGATCCCCATGTCAGTCGTTGGTGCGCACGAGCGCGCGGCGACCTGAAGGCGCGTCAGCCGGTACGAGCAGAAACTCGTCGGCGCTGTTGCGCTGCGGGCGGCTGATCCCCCGGAAATAGACGACCATGTGCTCATAGGCTTGCGCGCTTAGCCGCACGAAGACCCGGCGGGCATCACGCTTGTCGCTTTCGCGAACGACCAGCCCCTCGCTTTCCAGGACTTGCAGCCAGCGAAGCGCTGTCGTCGGCGGCACTGCCGCGCCGATACAGGCGCCGGTGACCGGAACGAGCTTGCGCTCCTTCGAGGCTATGAAAAGGTCGAGAAGAATGTCCCAGGCCGGCTCGCCGAACAGCGCGTCATTGCCGAAGATCGCGTTGCGGCTGCGCCTGTCACGGTAGGCCTGGCGGGCAAGCTCGCCCCAAAGCGGATCGTCGCCAGTGGGCCCCTCCGATGCTTCCAGGGCCCCCGCCACCGGACCACGCTCGATATTCCGCGCGATGGCAAGAAGCTCGTTTGCAGTGGCGATCAGGCGCCTGGCGAGGCTGCGCGCGGCCGGATCAGGCGCCATGTTGCGCTGATGCTCTGGGTCGGCCCGGAATGAGCGATGCGAACGTTGGCGCGCCGTAAGACCCTTCAAGGCTGGCGAGATCGATCGCGGCTGGAGCAAATGGCGGCGTCATGGCAGGGCTGTGAAGGCCACAGCCTCCACGCCTTAGTCACGCCGGAGTCCCTCCGTTTCCGATATAAATTCGCGCCGGTGCATTTCGGCACGCAAAGCGTCGATCGCTCGGTCGAGATGCGCTCCTGCCGCACCCGCCTTCAGCGCGTCAACCGCGCCAAGACAAGTTTCCAGTTGGGCAATCGTGGCGGCAAAGGAGGGGCCACGGGGAATCGGTGCGAAGTTCATCGGATGCCTGATTAGTCATACGTTAGCAGGAATTTAGATGGACAGGCGCGCGGCGAAAGAGGGGCGGGCGGCGCGCGTTGGCATTGTTCCGGTTTGGGTCAATCATTCTTCCGGTTGTTAGCGCTCAGGCCAATTGAGGCACCTCCGGCACGAGCAGGAGCGTGCTGCGTTTCCTGATTTGGTGGAACCGGGCCTGCGCTCTATAGCCCCCGCCATCATGCGACGCTCGCCGTCGCGGCGCGCTGCCGCCAGGAAGGATTTTTGACGATGACAATGCGCAAGATACTGCCCGCTCTTCTCCTTACCGCGACCGCCCTGGCGGGACCGATTGCCTGCAACGTACCCGGGGCCAATGCTCCGGCGAGCGAAGCGACGACCGGCACAGCTCTTGGAATCCGTACCGACTGGATGGACAAGACGGTCAAGCCTGGCGACGATTTCTACGCCTACGCCAACGGTGCCTGGATGAAGAACACCCAAATCCCGGGCGATCGTTCCAGTGTCAGCAGTTCGTTCGAATCGCAGAAGACGACCGAAGCCAACATGGGCGAGCTGATCGCCGGCTTGCTTAAGTCCGAGCCTGCCGCAGGTTCGGACGCGGCGAAGATCAAGGACTACTACAACGCGTTCATGGATACCGCCGCGATCGACGCGGCGGGCCTGAAGCCCGTTCAGGCCGATCTTGCCCGCTTCTCCGCGATCAGGGACGTTGCCGGTCTGTCGAAGGTTCTCGGCGAGCAGGTTCGGGCCGATGTCGATCCGCTCAACTCGACCAATTTCGCGACCGAGAACCTGTTCGGAATATTCGTCACCCAATCGCTCGCCGGTAACGGAGTTATGCCGTACATCCTTCAGGGCGGCCTCGGGATGCCGGAGCGCGAATACTATCTCGCCGCGGACCCCAAGATGGCCGGTCTGCGCGACAAGTACCGGGCCTATATCGCCCAGTTCCTCACCGATGCCGGAATACCCGACGCAGCGGCCAAGGCGCAGCGCATCTATGATCTCGAGATGAAAATTGCGCAGGCTCACATGACCCGCGACGAAAGCGATGACTGGAACAAGCGTGCGAGCGAGTGGGGCAGCGCCGATCTTGCCAGCAAAGCTCCCGGCATCGATTGGAACGCATTTTTGGGCGCGGCGCAGCTCGGCGGACAGCAGACCTTCGCGGTCTATCACGACGGGTCGGTCCCCAAGCTTTCGGCGCTCGTGGCGTCTCAGCCGCTCGACGCGTGGAAGGACTGGCTGATATTCCATCAGCTCAATTCTCATGCCGAAGTCCTGCCGGCGAAGCTGCGCGCAGATCACTTCGCATTCTATGGAACTGCCCTTCAGGGCACGACCCAGGACTTAGCGCGCGACAAGCGGGCGATCGCTGCAAGCAGCCGTCCCCCTTATTCGAACGCCGTCGCACTGGGTGACGCGATGGGCGACGCCGTCGGCAAGCTATACGTCGAGAAGTACTTCCCGGCTTCGGCCAAGGCGCAGATCGAAGACATGGTCGGGAACATCAAGTCGGCGTTCGCCAAGCGGGTAGAGGGGATCACCACGCTGGCGCCGGAGACGAAGAAAGAGGCCCTGGCCAAGGTCAATTCCATCGTCGTCGGTGTCGGCTATCCCGACAAGTGGACCGATTATTCGGCGCTCACGGTCGATCCCCACAATGCCTACGCCAATGCGATCGCCGGCGAGAAGGCGCGCTACGCGCAGCAGATTGCCAAGATCGGCAAGCCGCTTGACCGCAGCGAGTGGTGGATGAATGCGCAGCTGGTCAACGCCGTGAACCTGCCTGTCCAGAATGCGCTGAACTTTCCGGCGGCCATTCTGCAAAAGCCCGACTTCGATCCGGCGGCGGATCCCGCGGCCAATTACGGCGCCACTGGCGCCACGATTGGGCACGAGATCAGCCACAGCTTCGACAACGGCGGCGCGATGTTCGATGCGACGGGCAAGATGCGCAACTGGTGGACGCCGGCCGACCTTTCCCGGTTCGAACAGTCGGGCAACATGCTGGCCCAACAGTACGACACTTACGCTCCGTTTCCCGGCATGCATGTCGACGGCAAGATGACGCTTGGGGAGAACATCGCCGACGTCGTTGGCCTGCAGGCTGCCTACGACGCCTATCGCGCCTCGCTCAAGGGCAAGGAAGCGCCGGTGATCGACGGATTCACCGGTGACCAGCGGTTCTTCATAGCCTTCGCGCAAAGCTGGGCGACCAAGATGCGCGACGAGCTGATGCGCGTTCGCCTTGCAACCGATGGCCACGCGCCGGGCATGTATCGCGCGCTGACAGTGCGCAACCTCGACGCTTGGTACAAGGCGTTCGACGTGCAGCCTGGCGACAAGCTGTTCCTCGCTCCGGAAAAGCGCGTGAAAGTCTGGTGACGCGCGGGTTGTGAACCGCTTGCGGTACGGTAAGCTGCTCTCATGAGCAGCGCTATCGAACCTTTCGTTCTTACCGTACCGCAAGCCCAACTCGACGATCTGGCTCACCGGCTGGCCGCGACCCGGTGGCCGGAAAAGGAACCGGTCGACGACTGGACGCAAGGCACGCCGCTTGCGCAGCTTCAGGACTTCGTCGCCTATTGGCGCGAGCGTTACGACTGGCGCCCCTGCGAAAGGCGGTTGAACGCGCTGGGGCAGTTCAAGACCGCGATCGATGGCCTGGACATTCACTTCCTCCATGTCCGCTCGAGACACGAAAACGCGCTGCCGCTCCTGCTGACGCATGGCTGGCCGGGTTCGGTCATCGAGTTCATGGACGTCATAGCACCTCTGACCGACCCCGAGGCCCACGGGGGGAACTCTGCGGACGCGTTTCATCTCGTCATTCCGTCGCTCCCTGGATTCGGTTTTTCGGGCAAGCCGACCGAGGCCGGGTGGGGGGTGGAGCGCATCGCTCGGGCCTGGGCCGAACTCATGCGCCGGCTCGGTTACGACCGCTGGGTGGCGCAGGGCGGGGACTGGGGATCGGCCGTCACGACGCAGATCGGCGTGCAGGAACCGCCCGGATGCATCGGGATCCACCTTAACATGCCGATAGGCCGCCCGACGCCCGAGGACCTGGCAGCGCCCTCCGAAGCTGAACAGCGGGCGCTGGCCGCACTGCAGTTCTACCAGGAATGGGATTCCGGTTATTCCAAGCAGCAGGCAACTCGCCCTCAAACCATCGGCTATTCGCTGGTAGATTCGCCGGTCGGGCTGGCAGGCTGGATCTACGAAAAGATGCGGGCATGGACAGATAACCAGGGCAAGGCCGAAGACGCCCTGCGTCGCGACGCGATGCTCGACAACATCATGCTCTACTGGTTGCCCGCAACAGGCGGCTCAGCGGCCCGACTTTATTGGGAAAGCTTCGGACAGTTCGCCCCGCGAGATATCAGACTGCCGGTGGGGGTCAGCGCGTTCCCGAAGGAAGTCATCCCTGCGCCGCGCAAATGGGTGGAGCGCACGCTGCACAACCTCATCCACTGGAACGAACTGGAAGCGGGCGGACACTTTGCCGCTTGGGAGCAACCTGCTCTGTTCGTGAGCGAAATGCGGACCTGCTTCGCGAAGATCCGCTAGGCGCGTTTATTCTGCCATGAAGGCTGCGTTGATCGTCAGGTCAACCTGATCGGAGACCAGCGGGATACCGGAACTGATCCCGAAGTCGCTCCTTTTGACGGTGGTTTGCGCCACGAAGCCGATGTTCGGCTTGCCGTCGGGAAAACCAGGCCCGGCGCCGACAAGCCGGGTATTGAGCACCACCGGACGTGTGACGCCGTGCAAGGTAAGGTTGCCGGATATCATCGCCCGCGTCCCGCTGGCCTGGATCATGGTGGAGACGAAGCGTCCTTCGGGAAAGCGCTTCGCATCGAAGAAATCCGCCGCCTGAAGGTGCTTGTCCAGTTCGGGATCAGTCGTTTTCACTGCAGCGATCGGGAAACGCACCTCGACCCTGCTGCGCGATGGCCTCTTCGCGTCGAGCACCAGCGTACCGTTCGGCTGCGTGAACTGGCCCGTATATTCGCTGAAGCCCAGGTGGTTGACCCGGAACAGCACCTGGGTGTGCGCCGGGTCGACCTTGTACCGTCCGGAGACCGCGCGCTTGGGCAGCGGCTTGCCGGGGGCTTCCCGCGGAAGCTGCGGCGTTTGTGCCGCGACTGCCGCGAGCGGCAGGGAAATCAGGGCAGCGAGGATCAGCGAATGGCGCACCGGCGTCGGCTCCTTGAGATGGGACCACCGGTGCGCTGATCGCCTTAATTCTTCGCCTTGTCGACCAGCTTGTTGGCGCCGATCCAGGGCATCATCGCGCGAAGCTGGGCACCGGTCTTCTCGATCGGGTGAGCTTCTGCCGCCTTGCGCGCGGCCTTGAGTTCAGGCTGCCCGGCGCGGTTGTCGAGGACGAAGTTCTTCACGAAACGGCCGGACTGGATGTCCTTCAGCACGCGCTTCATCTCTGCCTTGGTCTCGTCGGTGATGATGCGGGGTCCGGTGGTGATGTCGCCGTATTCCGCGGTGTTGCTGATCGAGTAGCGCATGTTGGCGATGCCGCCCTCATAGAGCAGATCGACAATGAGCTTCGTCTCGTGAAGGCACTCGAAATAAGCCATCTCGGGCGCATAACCCGCCTCGACCAGCGTTTCGAAGCCGGCCTGGATGAGGTGCGTTATCCCACCACAAAGGACCGCCTGCTCGCCGAAGAGGTCGGTTTCGCATTCTTCCTTGAAATTGGTCTCGATGATGCCCGAGCGCCCGCCGCCAACGCCGCTGGCGTAGGCCAGCGCGACGTCATGCGCGTTGCCGGTCGCGTCCTGGTGGATCGCGATGAGGCAAGGAACGCCGCCGCCGCGGACATATTCCGAACGAACCGTGTGTCCGGGTCCCTTGGGGGCGATCATGATGACGTCGATGTCCTTGGGTGGCTCGATCAGGCCGAAATGAACGTTCAGGCCGTGGGCGAAGGCAAGCGCGGCGCCTGGCTTCATGTTCCCGGCAAGGTCATTTTCCCAGATGGCGGCCTGATGCTCGTCCGGCGCGAGGATCATCAAGATGTCGGCCCACTTGGCCGCTTCCTTATTGTTCATCACCTTGAAGCCGGCGTCCTGGGCCTTCTTCGCGGTCGCCGAGCCATCGCGCAGGGCGATCGCGACGTTCTTGACGCCGCTGTCGCGCAGGTTCTGCGCATGAGCGTGGCCCTGGCTGCCATATCCCACGATCGCGACGTTCTTGTCGGTGATCAGGTTCAGGTCCGCATCTGCGTCGTAATAGACTTTCACGTTAGTTTCCTCTTCGGGTGCCCGTCCACCGGGCAAGTGACTGAAATCGAAGTGCGAGCTAAGCTGGAGGCTCAGGCCCCCTCGGCGCCGCGCATCATCCCGACAATTCCGGTTCGGCCGACCTCAACGAGGCCGAGCTCGCGCATGATGACAACGAAGCTGTCGATCTTGTCGGGCGCTCCGGTCAGCTCGAAGATGAAGCTTCCCGTCGTCGTGTCGACAACTTTCGCCCGGAATACGTCGGCGACGCGCAGGGCTTCCACGCGGGTATCGCCCTTGCCCGTGACTTTGACCAGAGCCAGCTCGCGCTCGACGTGGGCGCCCATCTCGGTCAGGTCGATGACCTTGTGCACCGGAACGAGCCGCTCAAGCTGCGCGCGGATCTGGTCGATCACCGCGGGTGGCCCGTGCGTGACGATTGTGATCCGGCTGACCTGATGGTTCTCGGAGATATCGGCGACCGTCAGGCTGTCGATATTGTAGCCACGCGCCGTGAACATGCCAGCGATGCGCGCAAGGATGCCGGCCTCGTTGTCGACCGTCACTGTCAGGACGTGCCGTTCGCCCTGCTGTTCGGCAATCTTCATCACACGAGAGCCTTTGCTTCGTCGTCCATCGTCCCGGCAACCGCGTCGCCGTGGAGGATCATGTCGGTATGCGCCGCACCGGAAGGGATCATCGGGTAGCAGTTGGCCTCCTTGGAAACGAGGCAATCCACGATCACCGGGCCATCGTGATCGAGCATCGCATGGATACCGGCGTCCAGCTCGCTCTCGCTGGTGATGCGAATGCCCTTCCAGCCATAGGCCTCGGCCAGCTTCACGAAGTCCGGCAGGCTATCCGAATAGGAGTTGGAGTAACGACTCTCGTAAGTGAGTTCCTGCCACTGGCGGACCATTCCCATGAACTCGTTGTTGAGGATGAACACCTTGACCGGAAGCCGATACTGGCTCGCAGTCCCAAGTTCCTGGATATTCATCTGGATCGATGCTTCGCCAGCGATGTCGATGACCAGCGCGTCCGGAGAACCCAACTGCGCGCCAATCGCGGCAGGCAGGCCATAACCCATCGTTCCGAGTCCTCCCGAGGTGAGCCATTTGTTCGGACCGTTGAAATGGAAATGCTGTGCCGCCCACATCTGATGCTGGCCGACTTCGGTCGTGATGATCGGATCGCGGTGCTTGGTAAGGGCATAGAGCCGCTCGACCGCCAGCTGTGGCATGATCTCCGAAGACGATCGCGGATAGGCCAGACTGTCGCGTGCGCGCCAGCCATTGATCCGCGCGGTCCATTCGGAAAGGTCCGCGCGCTTGTGGCCCGCGGATGTCCAGGCATCTATGATCTGGCCAAGGACCTGCGCGCAATCGCCGATCAGGGGCAGATCAACCGCCACGGTCTTGTTGATCGATGCACGATCGATGTCGATGTGGATCTTGGTGGATCCAGGCGAAAATGCGTCGAGCCGACCGGTGACGCGGTCGTCGAACCGCGCGCCGACGCAGACCAGCAGGTCGGCGCGGTTCATGGCCATGTTGGCTTCGTAGGTCCCGTGCATACCCAACATGCCCAGCCAGGCAGGGTCGGCAGCCGGGAAGGCGCCGAGCCCCATCAGGGTCGAGGTCACCGGTGCGCCGGTCAGCTTTTGCAATTCACGCAACAGGCGGCTTGCCTCGGGTCCCGAGTTGATGACGCCGCCGCCGGTGTACAGCACCGGCGCACGCGCCGCCGCAATCAAGGCTGCGGCAGAAGCAACGTCATTTTCTGGTGCGGCCACCTGCGGCAGGTACCGGTTGCGCTGTTGCGGGATGCGATCGTCCCAGTTGGCTGTGGCGACTTGCACGTCCTTGGGAATGTCGACCAGCACGGGGCCGGGACGTCCTTCGGTGGCAATGCGGAAAGCCTCGTCGATTGTGGCCGCGAGGTCTGCCGGATTCTTCACCAGGTAGTTATGCTTAGTGCAATGGCGGGTGATGCCGATCGTGTCGGCCTCCTGGAAGGCATCCGAGCCGATCAGCCCGGTGGCGACCTGGCCGGTGAGGACTACCATGGGGATCGAATCCATGAATGCATCGGCAATCCCGGTGACCGCATTCGTCGCGCCCGGACCGGATGTCACGAGCACGACTCCGGGCTTGCCGGTCGAACGGGCATAGCCTTCCGCGGCATGGGCAGCCCCTGCCTCGTGGCGCACGAGGATGTGGCGAATCCGCTCGTCCGAGAAGAGGGCGTCATAGATCGGGAGCACCGCTCCGCCCGGATAGCCGAATACGAATTCGACCCCGCGCGCGACGAGGCTTTCGATCAGGATTTCGGCGCCACTGCGCTCGCTGCTCACTGTGCTTTCCTCGTTTGCTCGGGCCGACCGCAACGTCCGCCGCCCATCAAGAAACCGGCCCGACGCAGCTTTTCGCTGGCCGGGCCGCCTCTCCAAGTTCGTGAGAGCGCGCTAGAAGACATAAAATGCTCTGTCAACCGGTTAAATGCGAAATAAAGATGCAAATTGGCCGGTGATATCGCAAGATTGTGGCGACAGGCGCATCCAATGTGCCGGGGGCTGATGGGCCAGCCAGGTGTATTGCCGCTTCGCATAATTGCGGGTTGCCTGCTGCCCGCGACTTACTGCCTCGTCACGCCCAATCGATCCATCCAGCCATGCGGCGATCTCACGTACACCGATCGCGCGCATTACCGGGAGGGCCGGGTCGAGCCCTCGTTCGAGAAGCGCGATCACCTCCTCGGCCGCGCCTCTTTCGATCATGTCTCCGAATCGCGCGTTACATCTTGCGTAAAGTGCGTCTCGTTCGGGCAGCAGGATCAGGGGGTGAAGGTCGACGGACTGTGCAATTCCGCCCGCGCGTTGACATTGCCATTCAGACAGGGGTCGGCCTGTTGACCGGACGACTTCAAGAGCCCGAGCAAGGCGTGTGCGGTCCGCCGCCGCAATCCGCGAGGCCGCGGCGGGGTCTTCGCGCCTGAGCATTTCGCCTAGATCGGCGGGGGAAAGGGAGCGCACTTCCGCGCGGATCGAAGGGTCGATCGGCGGAACAGGCGCGATCCCGTCGAGCAGCGTCCTGATGTAAAGGCCCGTGCCGCCGACGAGTATCGGTATCGCCCCGGCGTGGTGAGCAGCGTCGATCTCGGCCTTCGCAGCCGCGGCCCAGTCCGCCGCCGAGCACGCCACGGAGCCATCCCAGGTCCCGAACAAGCGGTGCGGCACACCGCGCATTTCGGCTTCGGTAGGGCGGGCGCTCAGAACAGTCAGATCTCGGTAAACCTGCGCCGAGTCAGCGTTGATGACCACGGCATCGCGGCCGGACTGGCCAAGCTGGAAGGCCAGCCTGACCGCCAGTTCGCTCTTGCCGCTCGCGGTCGGCCCAGCAATAAGCGCCAGCTTCGGCTGGTCGCCAGTGTCGGCCAAGGAGATCGAATTGCTCATCGCCCGCCTGTTAGCAGAGACCGCGTCGATTGCGGACAATCTCGATCGTGCACGCGAGATGCTGCGTGCGCGGGGCTGGATCGTGGCCATGGCCGAGACGGTGCGCAGCGGAAGCGACGCGATCGAGATACTGCTCCCCGACGGAGAGCAGCAGGCAGTGCGTGCCATCCTCGATGAGTGCTTTTCGCCAAGCGATCTGATCGTTTCTGACAGGCCCTTCGAGGTGCCGAAGCTGTTCGTATCGGACATGGACAGCACGATGATCGCTGCGGAATGCATCGACGAACTCGCCGATTTCGCCGGCATCAAGCCGCAGATCGCTGCGATAACGGAAAGGGCGATGCGCGGAGAACTGGAGTTCGAAGGCGCCCTGCGCGAGCGCGTCTCCCTGCTTGCAGGAATGCCCGACAGCGCGATCACTCAATGCCTGGATGAACGCATCGCCCCGATGCCGGGGGCAAGGACGTTGGTGCGAACACTGCGGGAGAAGGGCTGCTATACGGTCCTGGTCACGGGCGGATTTCACGCCTTTGCCGATCCGGTCGCTGAACTTCTGGGGTTCGATCGGGTTGTTGCGAACCGCCTGGAGGTTCAGGATGGGAGGTTGACCGGCGGGCTGGTCGGTTCGATCACCGACAGCAGCGTCAAGGCTCACGTATTGCAGGAAGAACAGCACAGACTGGGCGATCATACGACCAGCCTGGCCATGGGCGACGGCGCAAACGACATCCCGATGCTGACCGCGGCGACTTGGGGCGTTGCCTACCGGGCCAAGCCTGCCGCTCGCGAGGCCGGACAAGGATGGATCGAGCGCGGCGACCTGACCGCGGTCTTGGACCTTTTCGATATTCCCCGTACCGAATGGGTGCGCGACTAGCTCGCCGCGGTGGCGAGGACGGGGCTTTCCCCGACCGCGTGTGACGCGAGCCAGGCCGCCAGGTCAGCCTTGCCCCTGGCGGTGTAGGCTTCCTTACGCACCTTCTTCTTTACGTCGCCCATTGGCGGGAAGAGTCCGAAATTGACGTTCATCGGCTGATAGGTCGCAGCCTCGGCGTCACCCGTGATGTGGCTGAGCAGCGCACCTAAAGCGGTGGTGCGAGGCGGCGGCGCCCACTCGCGGCCGCTGAGTTCTGCTGCGGTCATCATGCCCGCGAGGAGGCCGACTGCAGCGCTTTCGACATACCCTTCGCAACCGGTGATCTGGCCGGCGAAGCGGACATGTGGAGCTGACTTGAGGCGCAATTGCCGGTCCAGGAGCATCGGCGAGTTGATGAAGGTGTTGCGATGCAGTCCGCCCAGCCGTGCGAATTCGGCGTTCTGCAATCCGGGTATGGTTCTGAAAAGCTCGACCTGCGCGGCGTGCTTCAGCTTGGTCTGGAAGCCCACCATGTTCCACAGTGTCCCGAGGGCATTGTCCTGCCGCAGTTGCACCACCGCGTAAGGCCAGCGCCCGGTGCGTGGATTGTCGAGGCCCACGGGCTTCATCGGGCCGAACCGCAAGGTTTCGACGCCTCGCTCGGCCATGACCTCGATCGGCATGCATCCATCGAAATATGGCGTGTTAGCTTCCCATTCGCGAAACTGCGTCTTGTCCCCTGCAAGCAGCCCGGCATGGAACGCCTCATACTGATCCCGGTCCATCGGGCAGTTGATGTAGTCCTTGCCGTCGCCGTCGGGACCGGAGCCCTTGTCCCATCGGCTCGCCATCCAGGCGATGTCCATGTCGATACTGTCGTGGTGGACGATCGGCGCGATCGCGTCGAAGAAGGCCAGCGCATCGGCGCCCGTCGCGCCGGCTATACTTTCAGCGAGCGAAGTGGCGGTAAGTGGGCCGGTCGCAACGATCGTCAGCCCGGCTTCGGGAAGCTGGTCGATCCGCTCGCGCGCTATCGTCAAGTTCGGCAGTGCGCCAATCGCTCGCTCCACCTCAGCGGAGAAAATGTCGCGATCGACGGCCAACGCCGAGCCGGCGGGAACGCGAGCCTTGTCAGCGGCGGCCATGATAAGCGAGCCGCAGCGGCGCATTTCATCGTGAAGCAGGCCAACGGCATTCTTGTCCGAATCATCGGATCGGAAGCTGTTCGAACAGACGAGTTCAGCCAGACAATCGGTGTGGTGGGCGGGAGTGCGCTCGCCGCTTCCGCGCATTTCGGAAAGTCGGACGCGCAACCCACGCCGGGCCAACTGCCACGCAGCCTCGCTGCCGGCCAATCCGCCGCCGATGATATGAATGTCATGGATCATCGGCCGTCCATACGGCTGGCGCTGGCCGATTGCCAATGTCATTGGTCTGGGGAATGCAACTGGGGGAACATTTCCATGCCGCGTCGAGCTCTGGCTGAAAAGCGACCCTGGCTTCTCGCCAGCCTGTTTTTCGGCGTGACCTGGATGTTCGTTGGCGAGAGCCGACTTCCCGGCCTCTACCAGATTGGCTGGAAGGGCGCAGGCGTCGGATTTCTGGCGATATACGCGTTTGCCCGCCACGCCGGAACCGACGGACGGTTGCTCACGGCGGTTATGGCCCTTGGAGCGGTCGGCGATTGCGCCATCGAAATCGATCCCGTTGCGGGAGGGGCGGCGTTCTTTGCCGCCCATCTCTTCGCGATTGCGCTTTACGCGCGACATCGTCGGGATACCACGACCGCGAGCCAGAAGATGCTTGCGGTCGCGCTTCTCATCGGCGTCCCGTTGAGCGGCTACTTTCTTCCTTCCGAGAGGAACATGGCTCTTCCGATCGCGCTTTATGCGCTGGCGCTAGGGGGCATGGCTGGAATGGCGTGGACGAGCTCGTTTCCCCGCTATCGCGTTGGGACCGGCGCGCTCCTGTTCGTTGCCTCGGATCTTCTGATTTTTGCGCGCATGGGGCCGCTCGCCAATTCTGCGCTTCCGGACATCCTGATCTGGCCGCTGTACTATTGCGGGCAGCTGCTGATCTGCACGGGCGTGCTCAAGATGCTTCGCGCGGCCGCACATCCCCGGGTTGATCGTCGTTCCGCCGGGCATCGTCCCATGCCGCGATAGTTGTCCGGTGAAGCTCGCGCCGGTGCCCTTCGTAGCCGCCCGTGGCGCGGTGGAGAACGGCGCGATTGTCCCACATCACGAGCATGTCGGGTTCCCATTTGTGGCGGTAAACGAACCGGTCCGAGCTTTGCCAGGCGTAGAGTTCGCGGAGCAGGGCGGTCGCCTCGGCTTGAGGCATACCTTCGATTCCGATGATGTACCCGAGGCAGGAGAAGAAGCCCTTTCTTGCGGTTTCGGGATGGATCGCAATGAGAGGGTGGGCTTGTGTCGCCAGGGCTTCCTCGCTCGGGCGAATGGCCATGCTGCGCCCCGCGTCACCCTTCCCATAGGTACCATCGGGCGAATAGGCGAGGCGGGCCGAGTGGATCGCGACTAGGCCTTCCAGCTCGCGTTGGCGTTCGGGCTCAAGCGCTTCCCACGCGGCATTCTGATTCGCAAACAGGGTGTCGCCGCCGAAGGGTGGAATATCGACCGCGAGAAGACAGGTCCCGGCGGGCGGACGGGCCTGAAAGCTCCAGTCGGTATGCCAGTTCTCCGCGAATAACGGGGTCTGCTCGTCCGCTTCGCGCAAGATCGCCGCTACATGCTCGCGTCCAGGTATGGGGGCGAAGAACGGATCGGTGCCGAACCCACCAAACGCGACGGTAAATCGTTCAAGATCGTCGTCGTCCATCTTCTGACCCGGAAACGCCAGAACCTGGTGGTCGAGCCATGCGCGCCGGATCGCGGATATCGATTCCGCGTCCAGCGGCCGGGTGAGGTCGACTCCGGTGACGCGCGCTCCGCACGCCGCTCCGGAAGGTTCGACCTCGATCACGTCAATCCTCGCCGTCCGGGGTTTCAGGCGTTGTCGTCGCTTCCGCTTCACCCTCCGGCTCGTCCGTGTCGTCGCCGGCGTCGGCAAGGCGCACGGCACTGACCACGTGCTCATCGTCGGCCACGTTGAAAAGGCGCACGCCGGCGCTGCCGCGGCCGATGACGCGCAGACTCTCAAGCGGCAGCCTGATGAGTTTTGCCTGATCTGTGACCAGCATGAGCTGATCGATCTTGGTCGCCGCAAAGCTCGCCACGACAGGCCCGTTGCGCGCGATATTGTCGATATTCGTGATCCCCTGACCGCCCCGGTTGGTACGGCGGTACTCGTAGGCCGAGGACAGCTTGCCGTAGCCATTGGCGCAGACAGTGAGGATGAACTGCTCGTCCTCGTCCATCGCCGCCATCGTGGCTTCGTCAAGCAAGGGATCGCCCTCGCGCTCTCCCTTCCAGGGGGCGAAGCGCAGGTATTGTTCGCGCTTTTCGGCATCAGCGTCGAGCCGGTGGAGGATTGAGAGCGAGATGACCTCGTCGTCACGCTTGAGGGTCATGCCGCGCACGCCGGTCGAAGTCCGGCTCTGGAACTCGCGCACGTCGTCGGCGGCAAAGCGGATCGCCTTGCCCTGGCGCGTCGCGAGCAGGACGTCGTCGTTCGGCGTGAGCAGCGCGACGCCGATCAGCCGGTCGTTGCTATCCTCGTCGAACCGCATCGCGATCTTGCCGTTCGACGGGATGTTCGAAAACGCCCCCATCGAATTGCGCCGCACCACGCCGCGCGCGGTCGCGAACATGACGTGGAGATCGTTCCAGCTGTCTTCATCCTCGGGCAGGGTGAGGACGGCAGCGATCGTCTCGTCCTTGTCCAGCGCAGGCAGCAGGTTGACGATCGGCCGGCCGCGCGTTGCCGGCCCGCCTTCCGGCAAGCGCCAGACCTTGAGGCGATAGGCTTTCCCCGCGGTCGAGAAGAACAGGACGGGATTGTGCGTGCTGGTGACGAACATCGTCGCGACCGCATCTTCTTCCTTCGTCGCCATCCCGGCGCGGCCCTTGCCGCCGCGGCCCTGGGCACGAAACGTCGAGAGTGGCGTGCGCTTGATGTAACCGTCGAGCGTGACGGTCACGACCATCTCCTCGCGCTCGATTAGGTCCTCGTCCTCGATCCCGTCCCAAGCGGGCGCAATCTCGGAGACGCGCGGCGTGGCGAAGGCAGTGCGCACTTCGACCAGTTCCTCGCGCATTACGGCGTAAAGCTTGCGGCGGTCGGCGAGAATTTCCAGGTAGCCGGCAATAGCGTCGGCAAGTTCCTGAAGCTCGCCACCGATCTCGTCCCGTCCGAGCGCGGTAAGACGGTGAAGCCGAAGGTCGAGGATCGCCCGGACCTGGGCTTCGGACAGGCGATAGGTGGCGCCCGGTCCTTCGGTCCCGTCGTCGAGGTCGTCTTCAATCGCTTCGACGAGGCGAATATATTGGGCGATTTCGCCCACCGGCCATTCCCGTGCGAGCAACTGTTCACGGGCTGCTGCGGGGTTGGGCGCGGCCCGGATTATGCGGACCACCTCATCGAGGTTCGTCACTGCGATGACGAGGCCGAGCAACAGATGCGCGCGGTCCCGCGCCTTGTTGAGTTCGAACTTCGTCCGGCGGGTGATCACCTCCTCGCGGAAGGAGATGAATGCGGCGATGATCTCGCGCAATGAGAGCGTTTCAGGCCGGCCGCCGCGGATTGCCAGCATGTTAGCTGGGAAGCTCGACTGGGCGGGGCTGTGGCGCCACAACTGGTTCAACACCACTTCAGGCGTTGCATCGCGCTTCAGGTCGATGACGACGCGCACGCCCATGCGGCTCGATTCGTCGCGGATGTCGGCAACGCCCTCGATCCGCTTGTCTTTGGCGGCCTCGGCGATCTTCTCGACCAGGCCGTTCTTGCCAACCTGGAACGGGATCGAGGTGAGCACGATCGAACGGCGATCACCCCGCGATTCCTCGACGACGTGCCGGCATCGCTGCAGAATGGAGCCGCGACCCTGGGTGTAGGCAGCGCGCGCGCCGGCATTGCCGAGGATGATCGGAGCTGTCGGAAAATCGGGTCCGGGAATGATGGCAAACAGTTCGTCCGCCGAGATCAGCGGATTATCCATCATCGCCAGGCAGCCGTCGATCACTTCGCCCAGATTGTGCGGCGGGATGTTGGTCGCCATGCCGACCGCGATGCCGCCGGCGCCGTTGACGAGCAGGTTGGGAAAGCGGGCAGGCAGAACCTGGGGCTCGGTCCGCGATCCGTCATAATTGTCGACGAAATCGACAGTGTCCTTGTCGAGATCGTCGAGCAGGCTGTTTGCGACGCGGGCGAGTCTTGCCTCGGTATACCGCATCGAGGCCGGCGGGTCGGGGTCCATCGACCCGAAGTTGCCCTGGCCATCGACTAGCGGTAGCCGCATCGACCAGTCCTGGGTCATGCGCGCCAGCGCATCGTAGATCGCGCTGTCGCCGTGCGGGTGATAGTTGCCCATCACATCGCCGACGATCTTGGCCGACTTCCGATAGGGCCGCCCCGCGACAAAGCCGCCTTCCTGGCTGGCAAACAGGATCCGGCGGTGAACTGGTTTCAGACCGTCGCGCACGTCGGGCAGGGCCCGCGCCACGATCACGCTCATCGCGTAATCGAGATAGCTTGTCTTCATCTCGTCGACGATGTCGATCCGCTGGAATTCGGGATCGGGAATTGGGGCGGCTGCCTCGAGAATGTCGGTATCGTCGCTCACTTCGGGCCGGGTCTTTTCGTTGCTGGCGGGGGAGAAAACCAGTTACGGCAATGGCGCGAAGAATGCCAGCAATCGTGCCGGGAACGGGCCGCGCTGGAACGAGTTTTCCACACATCGATGCACGTACGTTCAGCCAGACCGAACTATTTCTGAACGTGAGTAGCGGGAAACATTCAATTACCGTTCAGCGCCAGAACCTTAGCAGGCCGCTGGTTGCCAAGCAGTGGAATTGACGCCACTAGCCGCGGCGGAATTCTAGCGATCAAGGGCCGCTTAGGAGCGGCTCCATCAGGAGACGATGACATGGGCAAGTTCAGCTTCACTTCGGGGCGCATCACCTTGGGCGTGGTTCTCGCGGCAGGCGTGGCCGTCGCCGGCGCCGCTGTTCCCGCGCAGGCCAAGACTGAAAAGCCGAAGCCGGAGGCCAAGGCAGCCGGGAAATTTTCGAAGGAATTTGCGGCCGCAGCGCAGCCGCTGCAGATCGCGCTCGACAAGGCAAAGGTCGCCAAGGCCAAAGGTCCCGCCGGCCAGGCTGAGCTCGATGCGGCGCTCGCCGGCACTGCCGCGATGATGGCGGCCGCCGAAGCTGCCATCCAGACGCCGACCGACCGACTTGTCGCTGGCCAGTTCGCGATCAATCTCGGTGGCTACAACAATGACATCAAGCTGCGTCAGCGCGGCGCCCAGTACATTGTCGACAGCGGACAGATCGGGGCCGACAAGCTACCGGAGTTCCAGTATTACCTTGGCAACTTTGCCTATGCGAACAAGGACTACGCTGCCGCCAAGACCGCGCTCGCCGCTGCCGTCGCGGGCAAGTATCCGTCGGACGACGCGGTCGAGCTTCTCGCAGACAGCTATGTGAAGGCGGGCGATCCCGCCGGCGGCCTGGCCCAGATCCGGAGCGCCGTCGACGCGCGTCGCGCCGCCGGCCAGACCGTTCCGAACAACTGGCTGAAGCGCGCCAACCTGATCGCTTACAATGCCAAGCTGGGGCCGCAGGCGATGGATTGGGCGATGACGCAGGTCGAACTTTACCCGACCGCGTTCAACTGGCTCGGCTCGACCCAGCTCGTTCGCCGTTTTGCCAACTACGGTCCGCAGGAAAACGTCGATCTGTTCCGGCTGATGCAGCGCACGGGCGCCTTCAACAACGATGCGCAGTACGTGCAGGGAGAGTACAAGGAATACGTCGAAGCTCTCGATGCGCGCCGGCTCCCCGGAGAAGTGCTCAAGATCCTCGACAGCGGCATCGCCGCGGGCAAGCTGAGCGCATCGGCGCCTTGGGTTTCCGAAGCTCGTGCGACGGCAAACGGGCGCATCTCGAGCGACAAGGCTTCACTTGGCGGGCAGGTTGCGAGCGCAAAGGCTTCCCCGAATGGAACTGCAGCTCTTTCGCTGGCCGACGCCTACCTGAACTACAGCAACGCGGCACAGGCCGAATCGCTCTATCAGGCGGCGATCGCCAAGGGCGGAATCGACAAGGATCGCGCCTATACCCGTCTGGGCATCGCTCAGGTCGACCAAGGCAAGTGGGCTGCGGCCAAGGACAGCTTCAGCAAGGTCGGGGGAACCCGTCTGCCGCTCGCGAAGATGTGGCTGATCTACGTCAACCAGAAGATGGCCGGCGCTGCAGGCTGATTAAAGGTAACCCAATCAAACAGGCGGGCGGCAGGCAACTGTCGCCCGTTCTGATTCCGGGCTTCAGCGAAGTCGCTTGACGTAGAGTTGCTTGTCCTCGCGCCGCTCGACTTTGAACCGGGTGCTGTCCTTCAGGAGGTCGGACAGCCGCTTGTAACCATAGTTTCGAACGTCGAAGCTGGAGCGGTTTCCGGCGATGTTGCCCATTTCGCTGAGTGCCGCGAACCCTTCCTCATCGCGCTTCGATGCCTTCCACGCAGCGCCGAGAAGATCGTTCAGCTCTTCCTCCACCGGCAACTTCTGGGGGGGCTCGGATTCCTGGCGCCCTCCGTTATCTGCAGCATCGTTGGCGATCAGTGCATCGACGTCGATGAAACGGGTGCAAGCCGTGCGAAACGCCTCGGGCGTCTTGGAACTCCCGAAGCCGTATACGACGATCCCGTCCTGGCGCAGGCGGCTGACGAGCGGGGTAAAATCGCTGTCGGAACTCATGATCCCGAACCCATCGACCTTTCCCTGATAGAGCAGATCGATCGCATCGATCGTCATCGCCATGTCGGTGGCGTTCTTGCCCTTGGAAACGTCGAACTGCTGATGCGGACGGATGCCGAAGCGATTCGTTATCTTGTCCCACTTTGACAGGCCCTGCTTGGCGAAGTTGCCGTAAGCGCGCCGTATGTTCACCTGCCCAAGCTCGGCCATGACCGTGAGAACAGGGTCGATGCCGGCGGGCGAGGTATTATCGGCATCGATCAACAAGGCGATGTTGCGCAGCGGCGGGCTTAGATCATCCATGCCCTCTTGTGGCGCAGCACCGGACTCGGAGCAACTGCCGCCACGGGAGCGCTAGACGGTCGGGAGGAATTCGCCCGTCACTTCGTCCATAACGTGCAGGACGCCGTCCGAGATCGCGAAAAATGCGCCGCGCAGCTTCAGCGTTCCCTCACGTTCCTTGCGTCGAATGCACGGGAAGGTCCGCAAGTTTGCCAGGCTTACCCTGACACCGGCCTCTTCCATCGCGCGCTCCGCTGTCCGCCCGGTGGTTCCGAGCCGGGGCACGACTTCGGCGCGTGCTTCGTCGAGCATGGCGATCCAATCGGCGATGAAGCCGCCTTCGCCCGGGGGGTTGCCATGAAGTTCACGGGTCAGCGCAGCACGGGCCCCGCCGCACATGCCGTGGCCCAGCACCACGATCTCCTTCACGCCGATGACCTGGACTGCGAATTCGAGCGCGGCAGAGACGCCGTGATGACCCGGCGCGGTCTCGAAGGGAGGTACCATCGCAGCGACGTTGCGCACCACGAACATTTCGCCGGGGGCTGCATCGAATATCTGCGCCGGGTCCACCCTACTGTCGGAGCAGGCGATCACCATCACCTCGGGCTCCTGGCCCTCGCGGAGTTCGGCCCACCGATCGCGTCTGGGCGTCCAACCGGTTTCGCGAAAGCGCCTGTAACCGGCGACCAGATTCTCGAAAACGGGCGAAGGGGCGGAGGCGGGGGGAGTGGTGTCGGTCATAACTGGCCTCATGGCGCGCACATTTGGCACTGGCAAGGGTGTGTGTTCGCCATTATCTGGGCCGCATGAACAGCCCTGCCGCCGTGCCTGCAATCACCGCTCGTCCCGACCGCCAGCGCAAGCCTGACTGGATTCGGGTGAAGGCCCCCACCAGCAAGGGCTATGGCGAGACGCGCAAGCTCATGCGTGATCTCGGCCTGAACACGGTGTGCGAGGAAGCAGCCTGCCCCAACATTGGCGAGTGCTGGACCAAAAAGCACGCCACCGTGATGATCCTCGGCGACGTTTGCACGCGCGCCTGCGCATTCTGCAACGTCAAGACCGGCATGCCGCGCGTGGTGGACCGCGACGAGCCGGAGCATGTCGCCCAGGCCGCCGCCAGCCTGGGGCTCGAACACATCGTCATCACGTCGGTCGACCGCGACGATTTGCCTGATGGCGGCGCCGGCCAGTTCGTGAAGGTGATCGAGGCGCTACGCCGGACGACACCGGGTACGACGATCGAGATCCTGACGCCCGATTTTCGGAACAAGATGCGCCCTGCGGTCGAAGCCATCGTCGCGGCGGGTCCGGACGTATACAACCACAATCTCGAGACGGTGCCGCGGCTCTATCCCACCATTCGCCCAGGGGCGCGCTATTATGCGTCCCTGCGCCTTCTTGAAGAGGTGAAGCGGCACGATCCGCGCATCTTCACCAAGTCGGGCATCATGCTGGGCCTCGGAGAGGAGCGGCTTGAAGTCCATCAGGTGATGGACGACATGCGCTGCGCCGACATCGATTTCCTGACGATGGGCCAGTACCTCCAGCCCACTCCGCGCCATGCCAAGGTGCAGGATTTCGTGACGCCGGAGGCGTTCGGCGCCTTCGGCGCGATCGCGCGCGCAAAGGGTTTCCTGCAGGTGGCGTCGAGCCCGCTGACCCGGTCCAGTTACCACGCGGGCGATGATTTCCGCGCGATGCGCACCGCCCGTGAGGAAAAGCTGGCCCGCGCCGGCGCCTGACGCACCTTGCCCAGGATCACCGAAACCCGCGAGCTTCCCTGGTCGGCCGAACAGATGTTCGACCTTGTCGCCGACGTTCGACGCTATCCTGAGTTCCTGCCCTGGGTCATCGCGACCCGAATTCGAAGCGACAGCGAAGAAGCGATGGTCGCCGATATGGTGGTCGGGTTCAACGCGCTCCGCGAGAAGTTCACTTCACGCGTGGTCAAGGCCCGGCCCTCGATGATCGACGTCGATTATGTTGACGGTCCGATGCGCAGCCTGGACAATGTCTGGCAATTCCACCCGCTCGGGCCAGAACGCAGCCGCATCGAGTTCTGCGTCGATTTCACCTTTCGCAGCACGATCTTCGAGGCACTAGCCGGCCAGTATCTGGACCGCGCCTTTCGTAAGATGGTCTCGGCCTTCGAGGCGCGAGCCGCCGCGCTTTATGGTAGCAGCAGTTCCAGCGCGACCAGGACAGCCTGACGACGCACATCCGCGCGGGTTTTCGCCTCCTCGAATATCCGCATCTCGGCATTGGCGTCTTCTTCGGTATCGCCGCGATGCGCGCAGGCGAACACGACCGTACCGACCGGCTTTTGCTCGGAACCGCCATCGGGACCGGCGATGCCCGTGATCGCAACCGCCACATCGGCATGGCTGTGGGCGAGGGCGCCTTGCGCCATCGACCAGGCGACGGCGACCGAAACCGCGCCGAAGGTCTCGATGAGGTCGCGCGATACCCCCAGTAGTTCTTGCTTCGCCTCGTTCGAGTAGGTCACGAATCCGCGGTCCAGAACCGCGGAACTGCCGGGGATTTCGCTCAGCGCCCCCGCGACCAGGCCCCCCGTGCAGCTTTCCGCCAGCGCAATCTTCCTGCCGCTGGCGAGATTGGCGGCGACCACTCGTCGGGCGAGTGCGACGAGGTCGTCTGGCAGAAGGGAATCGGTCATCACTCTGGTTGCGCCCGCAGTGGTCAGGACTTGCAGATTGGCAGTGAACCTGGCTTTTGCTCGTCGCCGGCCATTCCGGCAAGAATTCCTACGAGCTCCACCGTATTACTGGCGGGAAGCGGGCTAAGAAGTCGCATCAGGTTATCGGCCATAACGCACTGCCCCGGCTTCAATTTCTGTCCGATCATGCCACCGATCATGCCCTCGACAAAAGGTTGCAGGGCAGCGTCCGGCATTCCCGCGACCATGTCGACGGTGCTCTTGTCCTTGTCTCCCGCGAGCTTGAAGAAGGCTTGGCGCGCTACCGGCCAGGCAGCTTGCTTGCCCTGCGCATAGCTTGCGATGAGTGCGGGACCGTTACGGCGCATAAACCCGTCGCTAGGCACGGCGGCGCTGCAATGATCGATAACTCCGGTTAGCACGCTGGGCATCGCAAAGGCGACCACCGACTTGATCTCGCGCGGAGTGAGGCAAGCGCTCGTTGTTGCCGCGGCGGCAGCCGATTGAAGAGGCAGTGCAAGGGCGAGCGCGAGTGCCGCATGTTTGAAGGTAGCGCGCATTGTAATTCGATCCTTTCCATTCCGGGCAATCCCCCGGGGTCATCACGGGACTATGGGGACAACTGTGGCACTGGCCTGAACCGCTATGCCTTCGCCGCGCCCGGAAAATCCCAGCCGCTCTGTCGTGGTTGCCTTGACGCTGACCGCGTCGATGTCAACGTCGAGGATGTCGGCGATCCGCGCCCGCATCTGCGCGCGGTATGGACCGATCTTGGGCGCCTCGCAGATGATGGTGACGTCAACGTTTCCAATCGCATAGCCGCTTTTGGCGGCAAGGGCGACGGCGTGTGCCAGGAAGCGGTCGGAACTAGCGCCGAGCCAGCGTTGATCCGTCGGCGGGAAATGTTCGCCGATGTCGCCACAGGCGGCAGCCCCGAGAACGGCGTCGGTCAGGGCATGGAGCGCGACGTCGGCGTCACTGTGGCCGGAAAGACCGCGATCGTGGTCTATACGGACGCCGCAAAGCCAGAGCTCTTCGCCCGCAACCAGCCGATGGACGTCGAAACCGGTCCCGGTGCGCGGATGGACCGCTTTCGTCACGGCCGAAGGCTGAAGGTCACCAGCGAACGTCACTTTGCGCAAAGCCTCGTCCCCCTCGACCAGCGCCACCTCGAGGCCCGCACGGCGGGCGACTTCCGCGTCGTCACCAGCAGCCGCAGGGCCTTTCCATTCGCGGTGTGCGGCGAGGATCTCCGGAAAGCGAAACGCCTGGGGAGTCTGGACGCGGTGCAGCCCATTTCGCGGGACAGTCCCTTCATTTTCGCGAAAGAGGCTGTCGACCACCGGCAGCACCGGGATCGCCCCAGGCGCGCTCGACAGAGCATCGATGAGGCGTAAGATAACAGCTGTGGTCAATCCCGGGCGAGCGGCGTCATGGATAAGGACCAGGTCAGGAGCATCTGAGGCCAGTCTTTCAAGTGCTGCCCTGACCGAATCCTGCCGCATGGCCCCGCCGGAAACGAGAGTGACTCCCTCTATTCCAGCGAGCGCGTCTTGCGCGGCTGCATGAAGGTCGCTGCGCGTTGCGACGAGAATCGGCGAAATCCCGGCGTGGGCGAATGCCTCGACCGAATGACGCATCAGCGGCTTGCCCAGGTGCGGCGCGAACTGCTTCGGAACAGGCGCTCCGGCGCGGAGCCCTTGTCCTGCGGCAAGCACAATTGCGGCAATTTTCGTGGGGACAGCAGGGGAGGACACGTCCGCGCTCTATCAGCCTTGCCGCCTTTCCGCCAATGCGGTATGCGCTGCCCGTTTTTTAGGCACGCTTCATGACAATCGCACCCCTTCCGCCACGGCTCGCGCCGATCATGATCGGCCATGTCCGGGTCGCCGATCCTGTGGTTCTGGCCCCGATGACCGGCGTAACCGACATGCCGTTCCGCCGGCTTGTGCGCCGCTTCGGTTCGGGCCTGAATGTGACCGAGATGATCGCAAGCCCGGCCATGATAAGGGAAACACGCCAGTCCCTTCAGAAGGCGGCTTGGGATGCGGTGGAAGAACCCGTTTCGCTACAGCTCGCCGGATGCAGCCCGAACGAAATGGCCGAGGCCGCAAAGCTCAATGCCGATCGCGGCGCCGCGATTATCGACATCAACATGGGCTGTCCGGTGAAGAAGGTCGTCAACGGCGATGCCGGATCGGCGCTCATGCGTGATCTGCCGCTAGCCGCCGCTCTGATCAGGGCGACGGTCGAAGCCGTCGACGTGCCGGTTACGGTCAAGATGCGCATGGGTTGGGATCACGCCTCCCTCAATGCACCCGAGCTGGCCCATATCGCCGAGGATCTCGGGGCGCAGCTCATCACCGTCCACGGCCGGACCCGTTGCCAGATGTACAAGGGCGAGGCGGATTGGGCTTTCGTCCGCCGGGTAAAGGAAGCAGTTTCGCTTCCTGTCATCGTGAATGGCGACATCTGCGGGATCGGCGATGTCGCGACAGCTCTGGCGCAAAGCGGTGCTGACGGGGTGATGATCGGCCGAGGGGCCTACGGTCGGCCTTGGCTGCTGGGCCAGGTGATGCACTGGCTGCGTCACGGTACCGAGCTTCCCGCTCCGACGCTCGACCAGCAATATCACCTGATTATAGAGCATTATGACGCCATGCTCGAGCATTACGGCACCGAGGTCGGGGTCAAGATGGCGCGCAAGCATCTGGGCTGGTACACGCGGGGTCTGCCGGGCTCTGCCGAGTTCCGCAATCGCGTGAACTTCATCGACAATCCGCAAGCCGTGCGCCACGCGCTCGAGGCGTTTTACGATCCCGCCGTGGCGCGCGCGGCCGCGTGACCTGAGGTGGTCGGATGAGCGGCCTTGCCGACTTCAGGCGACCCGATCCCCAGCGGATCGTAGCCAGCCTGCCATTGGCGGTCTTGCTCGTCGGACCGGATCTGACGATCGCAGCCGCCAATCCGGCGGCTGAGCAGTTGACGGGGCAGGGGGCCCGCCGCCTGATCGGGCGGCCTGTCCGTGCCCTCCTCGATCTTGATCAACCGCGCGTGCTCGAAGCGTTGGGGGAGGGAGACGCGCAGCTACTCGCACGCGGCGTCGTTACCCGGATTGCCGGGCGCGAGACGCGCCCGTTGGACATTGCAATTGCGCCGGTCGCTCATTGTCCTGGGTGGCAGCTCCTGACGCTCAACGAGCCCATCGGGGTCGAGGCCCTGACAGGTGATGGAGCTGGGTCCGGCGCCGGCGAAGGCATAGCCTTGCGCGCTCCCGAGGTTCTTGCACACGAGATCAAGAACCCGTTGGCGGGCATCCGGGGCGCGGCACAGCTGCTAGCCCGCAAGCTCGGCGACGATGACCTCGCCTTGACGGGATTGATCACATCCGAAGTCGATCGCATCGCGAAGCTTATCGACCGCATGCAGTCCCTCAGCCGCGCTGGGACCGAACCTTCCGCGCCCTGCAATCTCCACGAGGCGGTGCGTCGCGCGCAAGCTGTTATTGCTGCCGGAAGCAACGGTAGCTGGTCGATCGAAGAGGAGTTCGATCCTTCGCTGCCGCCGATACTGGCTAGCGCCGACGCGCTGGTCCAGGTGGTTCTCAATCTGCTGACGAACGCGCGCGAGGCGAGCAACGGGGTCCGTAATCCGCGCGTGATAGTGAGCACGCGATTTGCGAGCGGGATCCGCCTTGTCGGCGGCAAAGACCGCGCTCCCGTTAGGCTTCCAATCGAGTTACGCGTGAGCGACAACGGACCCGGTGTGGATCCGGCGCTGCGGGATCACATCTTCGATCCGTTCGTGACCGGCAAGGATCACGGTCAGGGCCTTGGCCTTGCCATGGTCCAGAAACTCGTACGCGAGATGAACGGCCGGATCACGCATGATCGCGACGCTGCTACGAGCTTGACCCATTTCCGGGTCCACCTACCAGTAGCCGCCGAGCGACCAATGCCGGCACAACGAGAGGCCAGTGCGAAATGACTCGCCGCATCCTGCTTGTTGAGGACGACGCATCGATTGCCGTCGTGATCACCGCCGCGCTCGAGGCTGAAGGTTTTGCCGTCAGCCGCAGCGACAGCATCGCCGGACGCGACCGGCTTCTGCGCGATCACGATTTCGCTGCGATGCTTACCGACGTGGTGCTCGCGGACGGGGACGGTATCGAGACACTCGGGTCAGTCCGCGCGCTGAAGCCCGACATGCCGATCATCATTCTTTCGGCGCGTAACACACTCGATACCGCAGTCCGCGCCAGTGACACGGGTGCGTTCGAATACTTCCCCAAGCCCTTCGACCTCGACGAACTGGTCCGTGCCGTGGACCGGGCGGCAGGTCTTTCTGCCGAATCCGACATCGTCGACGGCGGAGTCGATCTCCCTCCATCATTGCCGCTTGTCGGGCACAGCGCGCCGATGCAGCACGTCTATCGCATGATCACGCGCGTGCTGCGCAACGACCTTACGGTTCTTATCCTGGGCGAGTCCGGCACCGGGAAGGAACTGGTCGCCGAAGCGATCCATAACCTCGGCAATCGTTCAAGCGGTCCCTTCGTGGCGGTCAATGCAGCAGCCATTCCCGCGGAGCTGATCGAGAGCGAGCTTTTCGGACACGAGAAAGGCGCATTTACCGGGGCGATGGCGCGCCATATTGGAAAGTTTGAGCAGGCAAGCGGTGGAACCCTGTTCCTCGACGAGATCGGTGACATGCCGATGCAGGCCCAGACTCGACTACTTCGCACTCTTCAGTCGGGCAGCGTACGCAGGGTTGGAGGCCGCGACGAAATACGCGTGGACACGCGAATCATCGCCGCAACCAACCGCGACCTTGCCCCGATGATCGCCGAAGGACAGTTTCGCGAGGATCTGTTCTATCGCCTGAACGTCGTGCCGGTCGAACTGCCCGCGTTGCGCGAGCGGCGAGACGATATTGAGCCTCTGGCGCGTCATTTTCTGGCCCAAGCCAGCGCCGAGGGATTGCCGCGCCGCCGGCTCTCGGCGGACGCGGTCGCTACGCTCGCGGAGCAGTATTGGCGCGGGAACGTGCGCGAGTTGCGAAATTTTATCTTTCGCCTGGCCTTGCTGGCGCGAGATGAAACCGTTGATCGTGGCGCGGTTGTTGCACTTCTCGAGCAAAGTACGCCGCGTAGCGACAGGCATCTGCCCGAAGCTAGGGATGCGCAATCGATCGATGCCGGGATCGGGTCGGCACTTGCGCGATGGCTTGCGATCGAGACTCCTCCCGCGGGCACCCTCTACGACGCCGCGCTCGCAGCGTTCGAACGCCCGCTGTTTGCCCATGCCCTTACGACGACGGCCGGCAACCAGGTGAAGGCGGCGCGACTGCTGGGCCTAAATCGCAACACACTGCGCAAGCGGCTTGTTGAGTTGTCGATTTCAGCCGAAGATTTCGCTGCGCGACACTAGACGATTACTAGATATGTGGCGTTTCTGCCGCAATTCAACGATTAGCGCTTGCAAACAGGCAACAGCAGCGTTGTAGATTAGCCACGATGGCCGCCGACACTTTCCCGGGCCCCAAGCGATGGCCCCGCTGGTGGCGACGGCTGTCCATCGCACTTCGCCGAAGCAATATCTACGGATGGCTGGAAGTCATCGCCGGCATTTCGCTGGTCGGCATGGGCATCACCAGTTGGTTTGCCGTCGATTCCCGCCAGGCAGAGTCTCAACTCCTCCCGTCCACCCTTGCGGCGAGTCTGCTGGTTGGAACCCTTGTTCCTGCAATGGCGCTCATCGTGCTGGTCGGGCGGCGTGCAGCGCTTCGGCGCGCACAGCGGAATATCATGGGCAGCACGGGACGGCTGCATGTCCAGCTCGTCTGGCTCTTCTCGCTCGTTGCCGCCGTGCCGACGCTGCTCGTAGTCCTGTTCGCGTCGCTGCTGTTCCAGTCCGGCGTTGAGTTCTGGTTCTCCGACAATTCGCGGGGGATGCTCGAAAATGCGAACAAGCTCGCGCGCGGTTACTATGAACAGAACCTTCGCGATGTCGGGAACGAGACCGTCGCCATGGCGGGAGACCTGCGTGACTATCTTTCGCAGGCCAAGATCACGAGCCCTGAGTTTGCCGAGGGTTACTCGTTCCAGGTCGTCAGCCGCCGGCTCAACGAAAGCGCCATTCTTCAACGTACTACCGACGGAAAGCTACTGACCGCAGCGATCGTCGATCCTGAAAAGGACAGTTCGCGAACGCGCATTTCCCCAGAGACGCTGCGCAAGCTCGATGCCGGAGAGCAAGTGGTCGTATCCGCAACGGCCAGCCGGATCGAAGGCGCGACAGCTATCGACGCGGCGTCGGGCGTGTATCTCTATGCCGCTCGCAGTTCCGATGCCCTTGCGCTTAGTCAATGGGAGCGTGCGCAGGGCGTGCTCAAGGCTTACGACGTTCTCACCCAGCGCGCCCGCAATCTTCAGCTTCGTTTCAACTTGGCACTGCTGTTCATCAGCCTTGCACTTGTCGCCCTTTCGGTATGGTTCGCGCTGCGATTTGCCGACCGCCAAGTGGCCCCGCTGGCAGAGCTCGTCTCGGCGGCGCGGACGGTCGGAAGCGGGAATTTTGCCATGCGCGTTCCCCATCGTTCGGGCGCGGACGAGATCGGGCTCCTGAATCGCGCGTTCAACCGGATGACCGAACAGATCGACCGGCAGACGCGGGCGCTGGTTGGCGCGAACGCCCAACTCGAGGATCGCCGGGCCTTCATCGAGGCTGTCGTGGAATCGATCAGCGCCGGAATCATCTCGGTCGACGAGGAAGGCATGGTTCGGCTCATCAACAGTTCCGCAATCCGGATACTTCTTGGCCGCGATGGCTATCCTCACCTGGGTCAGCCGCTCGCCGAGTTCGCACCCCAGCTTGCCTCACTTGTCGATGCCGCGTTGTCCAATGGGGTCGTGCAGTACAATCGGGGGGGCGAACTGCTTACCTTGGCCGTGAAGATCGCCAAGGATCCGATCGGTCACGTTATCACGTTCGAAGATATTACCCGCCAGCTCCTGGACCAGCGGCAGGCAGCCTGGTCCGACGTGGCGCGGCGCATCGCTCACGAAATCAAGAATCCGCTTACGCCGATCCAGCTTGCTACCGAGCGATTGCGGCGCCGCTACGGCAAGCAGATCCAACTCGATCCTGAATTGTTCGACGAACTGATCGATACGATCATCCGGCAGGTCGGCGACCTTCGGAAGATGGTGGACGAGTTTTCGAGCTTCGCCCGTCTGCCCAAGCCTGTCTTCCGCTCGGAAGACGCGGGCGACCTCGTCCGCCAAGCCGTGTTTCTCCAAGAGGTTGGCGCTCCGGGCATCGACTTCCGTTACAGCGCGGAAGGGGCGGGGGAGATTGAATGCGACCGCCACCAGTTCGGCCAGGCAATGACGAACGTGCTGAAAAACGCGGTCGAAGCGATTGAGGCGCGCCAGCGCGGGGCCGAGCCGGATTATCGCGGCCGCATCTCGGTCGATGTCAGGGGCAGTGACCGGACTCTGACGGTCAAGGTCGCTGACAATGGCATCGGCCTTCCCCAGGATCGCGAGAGAATCGTGGAGCCATATGTTACAACCCGCGAGAAGGGCACCGGACTGGGCCTCGCGATCGTCAACAAGATCGTGGAGGAACACGGCGGTGAGATGACCTTTGCCACCGCGCCCGAAGGTGGGGCCGAAGTCACGCTGACATTTGCTCGTTCACCGCTCCAACAAGGTGCCGAACGCGAGGCCGGCGACGGTCGGGCGGCCGCCGAATGACGTATTCAACACCGGAGATTGCCTGATGGCGCTCGACATCCTGATCGTTGACGATGAACGAGACATTCGTGAACTTGTTTCGGGCGTCCTCAGCGATGAAGGCTATAGCTGCCGAACCGCGGGAGACAGCGAAGCGGCGCTTGCCTCGATCGACGAGCGCAGACCCAGCCTCGTCCTACTCGACGTCTGGCTGCATGGCAGCCCGATGGACGGGCTCGAAGTGCTAGATGCAATCAAGGCGCGAGAGCCCGAGCTGCCCGTAATCATTTTTTCCGGTCACGGAAACATCGATACCGCTGTTTCGGCGATAGCCCGCGGCGCGATGGATTTCATCGAAAAGCCGTTCGAGGCAGAACGCCTGCTTTTGCTGGTCGAGCGTGCGACCGAGACAGAGCGCCTGCGCCGGGAAAACGCCCGCTTGCGCCAGGACTTCGCAATCGCTGACGAGTTCACGGGCAATAGTCCGCTGATCAATCAGGTGCGTGCCACCCTGAAGCGGGTTGCCAATACCGGCAGCCGGCTCTTGATCACTGGCCCTGCGGGGTCGGGAAAGGAGGTCGCGGCTCGTCTTCTCCACAGCTGGAGCCCGCGCGCGGGCAACGCCTTCGTTACGGTCAATTCGGCTCGCATCACGCCGGAACGCTTTGAGCAGGAACTGTTCGGGGAAGAGGAGGGGGGCAAGCTTGTCCGTGCCGGCCTGCTGGAAATGGCCGATGGCGGAACGCTGTTCCTCGACGAGGTGGCGGACATGCCCGCGTCGAGCCAGGCGCGGATCCTGCGCGTGCTTACGGAACAGGCATTCGTACGGGTAGGGGGGCACCGCCAGATCCGGGTCGATGTGCGGGTCGTGTCTGCAACGTCGCGGAACCTCGAAAGGGAAATCGCCGAGCGGCGGTTTCGCGAGGATCTTTTCTATCGGCTCAACGTAGTTCCGGTCACGATTCCCTCGCTGGCTGAGAGGCGGGATGACATACCCGCGCTCGCCGATCATTTCTTCGCGCGCTACGCCGCGGACCACGGTGTCGCCGCCCCGGGTGTCTCAATCGAAGCGATGGCCGCGCTGCAAAGCTACGACTGGCCTGGCAACGTCCGGCAATTGCGCAATGTCGTCGAGCGGACCGTCATCCTCGCCCCGCGGGAGCGGCTTGGCCGGATCGATGCCGACATGCTCCCTTCCGAACTGGTCAGCAGCCAAGTCGGCGCGGAAAACGGCTCTTCGGCGCTTATGGGAGTGCCCCTTCGCGAAGCGCGGGAAAACTTCGAGCGTGAATACCTGAAAGTCCAGATCCGCCGCTTCTCAGGCAACATCTCCAAGACCGCCAGTTTCATCGGGATGGAGCGGTCCGCGCTGCACCGCAAGCTCAAGCTACTCGGCATGGTAGAGCGCCGCGACGGCGACGATCCCGAATAGCGGAACCTCGCTCCCTCAAATCCGTTTACGGCGCGTGAGCGGCGGATTAAGGTGATCTTGCAGGAACCCGGTCCGGCAACCGCAGCGGAAAAAGTCCGCGCTGTGCAGGGCCAGATCGCGGCGTCCCCACCGGGCGCCGCCAATGAGCCACGGAGAAAAATGATGGCTGGTAAGACCTTGAGCGCTCGTCCCAAACCCCCCGCTCCGGAACCGGTAGCGGAAAGCCCGAAGCCCGCCGCTGCCAAGAAGGCGGCAGGAGCCTCCGGAAGGCAGCAAAGCCTGCAGGACGTTTTTCTGAATCACCTGCGGAAGGGGAAGATTCCCGTCACCATGTTCTTGGTGAAGGGGGTCAAGCTTCAGGGCATCGTCACCTGGTTCGACAATTTCTCGATCCTGCTGCGGCGGGACGGTCAGTCGCAACTGGTCTACAAGCATGCGATATCCACGATCATGCCGGGGCAGCCGCTAGCTCTCGAGCCGTTCCTCGAAAGCGGCGATGATACCAACCGCAAGGCACGGCTCCTGCAGGATGTTTTCTTGTCCAGCATTCGCAATGCGGAAGTTCCCGTGACGATGTTCCTGGTCAACGGCGTGATGTTGCAAGGCCGGGTAGCGGCCTACGACCTGTTCTGCACGATGCTGGAACGAGACGGTTACGTGCAACTCGCCTACAAGCATGCGGTCTCGACCATTCAGCCCACCGCGCCCGTCGATCTCACCGGTGAGTGGGACAACGAGGACGAATCGAGCTGAGCGACGGTCCAACGTTCGGTGCCGACGAGACTGTCGGCGAAGTCACCCGGGGTGCCCGGGCGGTTGTCGTCCATCCGGATATCCGCGGCCGCAGCGGGGGCGACGTGGATCTTCGGCTCGAAGAAGCGCAGGGACTTGCGCGCGCGATAGGGCTGGAGATTGTCGCAGCCTTCGCAATCGGCGTGCGCGCTGTCCGTCCCGCCACGCTGTTCGGGGAAGGACAGATCGACCGCATCCGGGTGGAGGCGGCACAGGAAGATGCCGACCTGATTGTGGTCGACGGCTCGCTCAGCGCGGTCCAGCAGCGCAATCTCGAGGAAAAGCTTGGCCGCAAGGTTATCGATAGAACCGGCCTGATCCTCGAAATCTTCGGGGAACGGGCGGCGACCGCTGAGGGTCGGTTGCAGGTCGAACTCGCTCACCTCGATTATCAGGCCGGTCGGCTCGTCCGCAGCTGGACTCACCTCGAACGTCAGCGCGGCGGTTTCGGCTTCCTCGGCGGCCCCGGCGAAACCCAGATCGAGGCGGATAGGCGGATGATCCGCACGCGGATGGCCCGCATCCGCCGTGAGCTTGAGCAGGTGAGGCGCACTCGTGGCTTGCACCGCGAACGCCGCCAGCGCGCGCCTTGGCCTATTGTGGCTCTCGTGGGTTACACCAACGCGGGCAAGTCTACCCTGTTCAACCGGCTGACCGGCAGCGGGGTGATGGCGGAAGACCTGCTATTCGCAACTCTTGATCCCACGATGCGCGCCATCCGCCTGCCCGGCGTCGACAAGGCAATCCTGTCCGACACCGTTGGGTTCATATCCGATTTGCCGACGCAGCTCGTTGCGGCATTCCGCGCCACCCTTGAGGAAGTCACCGCTGCTGATTGCATCGTCCATGTCAGGGACATCGCCAACCCGGCAACTGCGATGCAAAAGGCGCAGGTCGAACAAGTACTCACCGAACTGGACATCGTCTCAGAAGGCGGGGGCGAGAGCACAATCCCGATCATCGAGGCGTGGAACAAGCTCGACCTGCTTGAAGGAGATGAAATTGCGGTCCGAAAGGATCTTGTTTCGGTACAGCCCGCCAACCGGCCGGCCGTGCCGGTTTCGGCGCTGACCGGCGAAGGGGTCGATGCCCTTCTCGAGAGGATCGCAGGCATCCTGACGGGTGAGGCGAAAAGATATCAATTCCTCGTCCCGGCCTCGGACGGACAACGCCTGGCCTGGCTTCATGCGCATGGCGAGGTGCTATCCGACGAACCGTCGAGCGATGAGGAGGGCGCCCAGCGACGTGTGACGGTGAGGCTTACCGCCCGCGAATTCGGGCGCTGGTCCCAGCAATCCGAACCAGCCTGATCGTAGTCAGGCTCGTTCTGCTGACTTGACGGCCTGCCATAGGGCTTCCTGATCGTCGAGAGAGCGTTCAGCGAACGGTTCGCCCTGTTTCGCCGCGTGATCCTCCATCGCTTTGAAGCGACGCTCGAACTTGGAATTGGCCGCTCGCAGCGCTTCTTCTGCACTGACGCCGTTTTTGCGGACCAGGTTGACCACGGCAAAGAGGAGATCGCCGGCTTCTTCAACCCGTTCCTCGGGCGTTGCCGCAGCGGCAAGCTCCTCGAGTTCTTCCTGAACTTTTTCCGTTGGGCCTTGGATATCCGGCCAGTCAAAGCCTTGTCGGGCAGCGCGTCGCTGCAGCTTCTCTGCGCGAAGGAGCGCAGGCAAGGCGAGTGCTACACCATCGAGAGCACCGCCAGCGCCGCGAGCTAGTCGTTCGGCAGCTTTCAGGTCCTCCCAGCGGTCGCTCTGCGGTCGGCTGTCCTGAGTTCCGTCGGCGAAAATATGCGGATGACGGGTTTCGAGCTTCGTAGAGATCGACGTCGCGACATCGGCGAAGTCGAACAGGCCGGCTTCCTCAGCCATGCGTGCATGAAAAACGACCTGGAGGAGCAAGTCGCCAAGCTCGTCCTTGAGGTCTGCCATGTCTTGCCGCTGAATGGCATCAGCAACCTCATAAGCTTCCTCGATCGTGTATGGGGCGATCGTTGAAAAGTCCTGCACGCGATCCCATTCGCAGCCTGTCTGTGGATCGCGTAGCCGGGCCATGATTGCGAGGAGCCGGGTCATGGGCTTACTATCATGCGGTTGCATCTGGGGTCCCCCGCGCAGGGCTTGAGGAGGTGCCTAAGCCCACCTTGGCAAACTGATAATATATATTATGTTAAATACACGATGGGTTGCGGTAAGAACTACCGCCAGCCGGATCGTGTAAAAGCGAACGCCGTCACGCAAATCAAAGCAACCCAAATGAGAATGATCGCGAGCCGCCTCGACCCAGTGACGCCCCGAACGCGCGTCGAACGAAAGTTTGCGCCCACAACGACCGCAGCCATCAAGAGACCGACCAAGGCAATTGCCGTCATCTGATTCAAAGCGTGATCTCCAGCCCGTCGTAACCCGGCTCGGTATTGGACGGTAACTCGCGCACAAGCGTCGCAAAATCCATGCTCTTGTCCAGATGCGTCAGAACTGCGCGCCTGGCGCTGGATCGTTCAATGAGTTCAAGCGCCATGCCTAAATGGGCATGTGTCGGGTGCGGTTCGCGCCGCAGAGCGTCTACGACAAGAAGATCAACGTCTGCAAAGAGTGCAACCATGCCGTCCGTAATTGCGCTGAAGTCAGTGGCGTAACCTACGGAAAAACCGTCGCATTCAAACCGATAACCCGTGCTCTGTGCCGGTCCGTGAGGCATCTGGCAGGTCAAGACTCCAAACCCAGCGCAGATCCGCAGGCGATCGAGAGTGTCGAGCGCGACAATCGTGGGATAGCCATGCTGGCCGGCAAAGACGTATCCGAACCTTTGCCTCAGTCGCCGAACCGTCTCGTCTGCCGCATATCCCGGAATTGCAGCGGTGCGCGCCATGCGGAGTGGACGCAGGTCGTCAATGCCATGGCAATGGTCCGCATGGTCATGAGTCCAGAACACTGCGTCGATCTGCGAGATACGGTTCGAAAGAAGCTGTTGGCGCAAGTCGGTCGATGTATCGACGAGCAAGCGGGTCCCTGCGGCGCTTTCCAGCACTATCGAAACCCGCGTACGCCGATTGCGAGGTTCATCCGGATCGCACAGGCCCCAGTCGTTTCCGATCCGGGGGACGCCGGTTGACGTTCCGGAGCCGAGCATGACCAACTTCATGCCGCGGTTGTTTCCGGAATTCTGGAAAACAACCTTCTAAAATTCGCAGTCGTTTCCTGCGCCAGGCGATCGAACGAGGTGTCGCGCAAGGCTGCGAGGAAGCGAGCTGTATCGGCAACGAATGCGGGCTCACATGTCTTGCCGCGATAAGGCACAGGCGCCAGGAAGGGTGAATCCGTTTCGACCAGAAGCCGGTCAGCCGGCAATTTGCGCGCGACTTCCTGCAAGTCGCGGGCGTTCTTAAACGTCACTATTCCTGAAATCGAGATAGTCAGGCCAAGGACGAGCATCCGTGCGGCGAAATCCGCCGACGCCGTAAAACAGTGGATGAGGGCCGGAAAAGCGCCCTTCTCCATCTCTTCCGCGATGATCGATGCAGTGTCGTGCTCTGCATCGCGGGTGTGGACAATCAGCGGCAGGCCTGTCTGGCGTGCGACATCGATGTGAACTCGGAACAACGCGCGCTGAGCCTCACGATCGGAATGATCGTAGTAATAATCCAGTCCGGTCTCGCCAATCCCCACCACGCGCGGGTGCCCGGCGGCAGCGATCAGGGCGCCGGCACCAAGGTCGGCGTGCTCGTCCGCTTCGTGAGGATGAATGCCCACGCTCGCCCAAACGTCGGGCTGGCGCTCGGCGGTCGCGACCACTGCGCCCCACTCGGATTGGCGTGTCGAGATGTTGAGAAATCCGCCAACGCCCGCCGCGCGTGCGCGTTCGAGCACTTCTTGCTGTTTGTCGACCAAACCCTTGTAATTAAGGTGACAATGCGAATCGACAAGCATCAGGACTGGTCCAGATCCAGACGCGGAAAGACAGGCGCGGGATCGACGACGCGAAATCTTGCGAGGTCGCGTTCGAGATCCGCATAGGTGCGCTGATCTACCGGTACATCGAGCATGTCGAGAATGCGGGAACTAGCTACGGGGACGACCGGCGCAATAGCGATGGCGAGGTCGCGGATACAGCCGCACAAAGTCGTGAGCACGCGCTCCATCCGTTCCGGATCGGTTTTCCGCAGAGCCCAAGGCGCCTGTTCATCAACGTACTGGTTGCAGGCGAATACCGCCTGCATCCACGCGTCCATTCCCACAGAGAACGCAAGGCGTTCGAACGCGTCGGGAAGTTCCGTCGCACAGGCAGTGCGAACTTTGTGAGCCAGTTCGAGGTCGCCATCCAGCGGCGCGGGGGATGGCGACAGAACGCCGCCGCACTGCTTCGCGATGAATGACAATACGCGCTGGACGAGATTGCCGAAGCTGTTGGCAAGTTCGGCGTTGGCCCGGGCGACGATCGCTTCGGGGGAGTAGCTTCCGTCCTGACCGAACACGACCTCGCGCATGAGGAAATAACGAAGTGTATCGACGCCGAAGCGCTCGGCGAGAGCCAGCGGATCGGTCACATTTCCGAGCGACTTGGATTCCTTCTGTCCGCGATTCAGCAGGAATCCGTGACCGAATACCTGGCGGGGGAGCGCGATTCCGGCGCTCATCAGGAAGGCCGGCCAGTAAACGGCATGAAAGCGCACGATATCCTTGCCGATCAGATGAACGTCGACCGGCCAGTAGCGCGCCATTTCCGGGGTCTTCTCAGGGTACCCGAGGCCCGTCAGATAGTTGGTGAGCGCATCGATCCAGACGTACATCACATGTTCGGGCCATCCGGGCACTTGCACGCCCCAGTCGAAGCTCGTCCGCGATACTGAGAGGTCGCGCAGTCCGGCTTCTACAAACGCGGTCATTTCGTTGCGCCGGCTTTCCGGGCGCAGAAACCCCGGATTGTTGCGATAGAGCTCGAGCAGCGGTTCCTGATAGCGCGACAGGCGGAAGAACCAGCTTTCCTCGACCGTCCACTCAACCGGCGTGCCTTGTGGAGAAAGTCGTTCCCCGCCCTCCCCTTCGCTCAGTTCGCTATCGTCGTAGTATGCCTCGTCGCGGACCGAGTACCAGCCTTCATAGCGATCGAGATAGAGATCGCCGTTCGCCGCCATCGCCTGCCACAGTGCCTGGCTGGCAACATGATGCCTTGGGTCGGAGGTCCGCTGAAAATTGTCATACGATACATTCAGGGCGTCGCACATCCTGATGAAATAGGATGACATTTCTTCGGCAAGCGCTGCCGGCTCCACGCCGAGCTCACGTGCCTTCTGAAACATCTTTAGACCATGCTCGTCGGTGCCCGTCTGGAAACGGACGTCGCGCCCGCGCAGTCGCTGGAATCGCGCCACGACGTCAGCCGCGATCGCCTCATATGCGTGGCCAATGTGGGGCGGGCCGTTGGGGTAACTGATTGCAGTGGTTATGTAATAGGGGTCCGCCATCGGCCGGGTTCTGTTCTTTTCCGTTGCGGCCGGTTTCCGGCGCTAATGCGCCGCATCTCTAGGATCAGCGGTCGACGCCAGCAACCCGCCAATTTCAAGCATCAGAATGCCGGGATCGAAATTATACACCGGCGCCTGGCCGATAAGCGTTGAAACCTTGCCATGCGCGGCGACGATCCGCCGCTGCCGGCCCGGTTCGGCATCAGGCAGCGCACGAACCAGGACCATGCGCGCGGCCTCCAGAACTGCCGCAATCTTCTCGCGATCGGGACGGGGGCCAATCTCGCCTGCCAACTGCCCACGAAGTGCAAGGTCAGCGTCACCCTCCCCCGCCAGTCGCTCGAAGAGATGTTGTACGTTGCCCAATCCGCGGTCGAGGAACGCCAAGGCGGCACCCGGAGATCCGTTTGCCGCCATCCGCGCTGCGCGTCGTTCTTCATTTGAACTGTCAGGAGCCGCTTCGACGAGAATACCGTCGATCAGCTCGTCTGGAAGATCGGCAAAGCGAAGGATTCGGCATCGCGAGCGGATCGTCGCCGGCAGTCGTCCGGCCTGATGCGCGATCAACAGGAAGAAGGTACCTTGCGGAGGTTCCTCAAGGCTTTTGAGCAAGGCATTGAACGCGCTCTTTTCCAGGTCGTCCGCCGCATCGATCACGATGGCCCGGCGCGCACCCATTGTGGGCCGCGTGGTCAACCGGCGCTGCATTTGCCGGATTTGCTCGACGGAGATGTTGCGCTTGGCCAGGAATGCTTTTCCTTCGAGGCGCTTTTTCTCTTCATCCTCGGTGGCCGCGAGCGGCGTGAGGCCAAGAATGTCGGGATGCCCTGTTGCGGGTAATTGTTCGTGGCCGTCCTCAGCCACGAGCTCAGATGCGGCGCGATAGGCAAACTGCGCTTTGCCGAGCCCGCGACGCCCAGCCAGGATCCACGCGTGGTGCATGCGTCCGCCCCGCATTGCGCCGCGCCAGGTTGCCCAGGCATCCTCGTGTCCTCTGAGGCGTGTCATCGGCCGTGCTCAAAGCGTTTCAGCGCTATCATCACCCGCCCATGGACTTCCTCCGCCTCACCGCTCGCCTCGACAATCACGAAGCGGGCGGGCTCGGCCGCGGCGAACCCCTCAAAAGCCGAGGCGACCGCTGCATGATATTCTGGCGCGCGACCGCCGATACGATCGCTAGCGTCTCCGTCACGCGCGCGAAGACGGGTTTGCGTTGCTTGTGGCTCAAGTCGCAAGACGATCGTGAGATCGGGCAACAAGCCGGCGCTGCCGATGCGGTGCAGCGCAAGGATGTCGTCATCGCACATCCCTCCGGCCGCGCCCTGGTATGCACGGCTGCTGTCGATGAACCGGTCGCATACGACCCAGCGCCCCGTTTCCAGGGCAGGCATTATGAGCTTTTCGACGTGATCCGACCGTGCCGCCGCGAAGAGCAGTGCTTCGGCCCTTGGTCCCCAATCGGACCCTCCGGCATCGAGCAGCAGCGCGCGAATGGCCTCGGCCCCCGGAGTTCCGCCGGGCTCGCGTGTCAGGTCGACTGCTAGCCCGGTTGCGCGCAGGGCGTTGGCAAGAAGGCGAGCCTGGGTGGATTTGCCCACGCCCTCCCCGCCCTCGAAAACGATGAAGCGCCCACGCGCAGCCTCATGGTCGCTCACAGCCCGATGAGCCCCAGCAGCCCGTCCCGCAGCCGCGCCCAGAAGCCTGCAACGGGCACATCGACCGCGGCGACCAGGGGGAATAGATGAGGCGGCTGTCCGGGTGCGCGAATCACGAGGTCGGCGATGGGTTGGCCTTTGCCGATGGGTGCGGAAAGAGGCCCGCTGTAACGGATTGCCAACGTGTGATCCAGTGGCTCGCCCCGGCGAACTGTGAGGAAATAGCTCTGGGGTGCGACGAGGTCGACACTACGCGCTGCGCCGCCCTGCACACGAGCAGAACCGATCACCTTGTCGGCCGGGGCGACGCTTGCGTCACTCCATCGTGCGAAACCCCATTCGAGCAGATCGCGCGCTTCGTCCTTGCGTTGCCGGGGGGTGTCCGACCCTGCGACGACCACGAGAAGGCGGCGGCCGTTGCGCAAAGCCGACCCCACAAGCCCGTAGCCGGATTCGTTTGTAAATCCTGTCTTCAGTCCATCGGCCCCGACTACGACCCCGAAAAGAGGGACGTGGTTCGGTTGAGTGATGCCGTTGTAGGTCATCGACTGGTGGCCGACATAGTGCCGATAGAGTAAGGGATGACGGCGCATCATAGCGGCTGCCAAAGTCGCAAGGTCGGCCGCCGTCGTATATGTCGCGCCCTGGTCCGGCCATCCGTTGGGCGAGCCGAAATGGCTGTCCTTCATGCCCAGCTTGCGTGCGGTGGCATTCATTCGTGAGACGAACCTTGCGGTCGATCCGTCTATCCCCTCAGCCAGGACGATGCAGCCATCGTTGGCCGAGACGGTCATGATTCCGCCGAGTAGCTCATCCACGGTCGGCGTCGACCCTCGGGAGAGGAACATGGTCGATCCCACGTTCGCCCATTTCCGGAAGGCATCATCCGAGACGACAAAGCGCTGCCCGGGCTGGAGTTTGCCCTCCTGCATCAATTCGAACGCAACGTAGGCCGTCATGATCTTCGTCAGGGAGGCGGGCATGAAGCGGCGATGGACATCGCGCGCGATCAGGACGCGGCCGGACCCAAGGTCGCTAAGCAAAGCGATTGGCGCTCTCACCTGTTCGGCTTGAGCGGGCTGCGCGCCGGCGGCAGCAGGTTGGGCGGCGAGAGCAAGCAGGAACAGGCCTGCATTGCCGAGTGTGCCCAAAGCGATCCTTGATGGCCCGTTCACGATGCGATGGCGTCGGCCAGTAGCCCCACGGACAAGGCGTAATAGTTCGAGCAGTTATAATCGAGGATGACGCGGTAATTGCCGGTCAGGAGATATGCAGTCCGTCCGGGGCCGTCCGGCTCGAGGAGCGTGGCCATGACATTGTCCGCGGCCCAAACGCCCCTCTGCGGTGCGATCCCGAGCGCCCGCCATTCCGCCATCGATTTCCACTCACTGTGCCGGGCATGGACCTGGGGACAACGCGGCGAAGCGAGCGTGGAGCCGAGCGACGCCCGGTCAAGCGATGCCGGGACGTTCACCGCCATCCCCCAGGGTTGCCCCGGTCGCCACCCAGCGTCGCGCAGGTAGTTGGCAATCGACGCGAGCGTGTCAGCGCGGCTTGACCAGATGTCGGGAAAGCCATCGCCATCGCCATCGGCTGCGACGCGAAGGTAGATCGATGGCAGAAACTGTGGATTGCCGAAGGCGCCAGCCCAGCTGCCCTGAAGCCGCGAACGCGGCACGCCGCGATCAATCATTTTCATCAGGGCGATGAATTCCTCGGCGAACAGGTCACGCCGACGACCTTCGTAAGCGAGCGTCGCCAGCGAGCGCGCCAGATCGAAATCGCCGGTATAGGTGCCGTAGTTGGTTTCGTGCCCCCAGATCGCAAACAGGATCTTGGCCGGCACGCCATATTTACGTTCGATTGAATAAGCTTGGCTAGCGGCCGCGGCGAACTGCCGCTGCCCCGCACTGATCCGCGCCGAATCGACGTGGGAGCGCAAGTAGGGCTCGAACGGAGTAAAGGTATTGCCGGTCGGGCCGCCCCCGGGCTGCGAGCGGTCGAGGCTTATGACCCGCGGATTGAAGGTCAGTCCCAAAGTCGTGAGCGCTATCGTCCTCTCGCTCACTCCCTCGCTGCGAGCGCGTGCGGCGAGCAATTGAAGGTAAGCGTTGAACCCGCTTGCCTCGTCGGAGAATTGCGCGCTTGCGGGCGCGGACATCAGCCCTGCGGCAAAAAGCGCCAGGATCGGTCGGGCAAGTCGCCGCAGCGGCGCGAAATTAGGCATCCGCCAACTGTCGCACGGAGTTTCGTTCTAGGGAATCCCTTTTCCCAGGCATTTGCAGATCGATCGCGCCGCGACGCCCCTGGCATACGGCAGGTGACAAACCGTCCTCGTAACGCTAGCCGCCGTCATCCCGGACAGGTGGCCGAGTGGTTTAAGGCAGCGGTCTTGAAAACCGCCGTGGGTGGAAGCTCACCGTGGGTTCGAATCCCACCCTGTCCGCCAATTTACTTTCTTCCCAGGGAGTCAGCCGGGAACGCTTTCAGGCTCTCGGAACATGGCGGCCTTGTCCCCAACTCCGCGCGCAGACGCGAAGAGCGACGGCAAATCGTCGAAGGGCGTCGAAACGATGCGCTCGACCCAGCTATGGAATTGCTGAAGCCCCCCTTCGTTTCGACCGAAGAGGATGCGGTCCATCGCGCCCGAGCGCATCACGGTCTGCTGTCCGAGCGAGGTCGGCAAATCTTCTTCGCCCACGACCTTCGCAAGGAAATCGGCTGTCTGCGCGGCCTCGTTCCGCCCTGCGACGTCAGGCTCGTCGGCCAGCAGGAAAAGCTGGATGGTCTCCGACTGATCCACCGTTTCGCCGGGGATGACCTGAGAAACGATGACGCCCCTGCCGCCAGCGTAGAACGTATTGATCGAGACGTTCGGAAACATGATCCACTCGCCGAACATCAGACTTTCGTCCGGCAAGTCCTCGGACGCTCGATCCCGCATCTGGAATATGTCGACGTTGTCAGGTCCGTTCCGGCCTTCGCTCGGGCGTGCAAGGCGTTGGTGCGGTCCGTAGTTGTAATAGAGCGTACGCGGATCGATTGACCCGAAGCTGTCCTTGTGAAGCACCGGGATGTGATAGAACTCAAGGTGCGCATCGAAGCAGAGCTTCCAGTTCGGACCGTTGAGAACGCGGCGGCTGATCATGCGCCAGTTCTCGAACCCGAAACCTTCCAGCATGTCGTCATAGCCCTGCAGGAATGCCGACACGTCTAGCTTCGAATGCTCGTTCAGGATGACCCAGATCATGCCAGCCCTCTCGAAGGTCGGGAAAGGCTTCAGCCCCAGTGATCCGCGGTCTGCTTCGCCGAAGATCTTCGAATAGGCGACGCCGAGCAGCTCGCCTTCGCGGCCGAAGGTCCAGCCGTGATAGGGGCAGGTAAAGCGCGCGGCCTTGCCGCAGTCTTCGTCCAGAATGGCGCCGCGGTGCGAGCAGGCGTTGAGGAACGCGCGCGCCGTGCCGTCCTTGCCGCGCACGATCAGCACGGGCGTTCCTGCCACCTGCAGCGCCTTGTAACTCCCGGGTCCCTCGAGCTCGCAGCTCATCGCAAGCATGAGCGGGAGATTGCGGAAGATGTGCTCGCGTTCGCGATCAAAGCGCTCGGGATCGGTGTAGACCGAGCTTTCGACGCTTCCGATTTCCGGTTCGAGCCGGACGGTGCCAGCATCGAAATGTCGCAGGACATCCTCCGCGACAAACTCCAGCTGCTTGCGCGCCTCTTCCTTCACTCGACCTCTCCCGACCTTGCGACGCCCCGGATAACCGATCATTATATTACGCGTGCTACTATCTCAAGCAGCGATGGTGAGACGGAAACTTCGCTGGCCACCCTTGCCGCTAACCATTCCGCAAGAGGGCCGCGCTAGTCTCTGTTCGGAAACGAAACAAAACGGGGTCCAGATGCGTCACGAAAACTTTTCCATCGACGGCCTGCCGGTGCGCAAGCAGGGGAACCGGGCGGAAGTGTCGCTCGTCTGCGAGATTCGCCAAGGCCTGCGTCCGTGGAAACCCGTTCGACTCAGCGACATCTCGGAAACCGGCTTCCGCATCGCCTGGCTTCCCGAATACGACGCCGCGCTACCGGTGCGGGTGCGCATTCCGGGGTTCGAAATCCTCAACGCGCGGATCTGCTGGACTGCCCAGAAGATCGTCGGCTGCGAATTCGAACGCCGCCTTCACATCGCCGTGTTCGAAAATATCGTGGCCCGCGCCGCCGCCTGAGCGGCAAGTTCCCGGTCCTAGATGTGAAGCGCGCGGCCGTAAGCGGCCAGTACCGATTCGTGCATCATCTCGGACAGGGTGGGGTGCGGGAAAATGCTGTTCATCAGTTCGGCTTCGGTCGTCTCCAGGGTCTTGCCGACAACATAGCCCTGGATGAGTTCGGTCACCTCGGCGCCGATCATGTGCGCGCCCAGCAGCTCGCCCGTCCGGGCATCGAACACCGTCTTCACGAAGCCTTCGGCCTCGCCGAGCGCGATGGCCTTGCCGTTGCCCATGAACGGGAACGCGCCGACCTTCACCGTGAAGCCCGCCTCCTTGGCCTTGGCCTCGGTCATCCCGACGCTGGCGATCTGCGGGTGGCAGTAGGTGCAGCCGGGGATGTTGTTGGGGTCGAGCGGGTGCGGATGAACGTCGGCGTTGCCCAGTTCCTTGGCAATCGACTCGGCTGCGGTGACGCCCTCGTGGCTCGCCTTGTGGGCCAGCCATGGTCCGGGGACGCAATCGCCGATCGCCCATAGCCCGGGCACCCCGGTGTGGCCGTAGCCGTCGATCTGGATGAAGCCGCGGTCCAGCTTGGCGCCCACTTCCTCCAGCCCGATCGACTCGGTGTTGGGCACGATCCCCACCGCAACAATCACGTGGCTGAACTGGCCGTCGACGACCGCGCCGTCCTTGCCCTTGATCTTCGCCGCGACGCCCGCATCCGACACGGCAAGGCTTTCCACCCCCGCGCCGGTCATGATCGTCATCCCCTGCTTTTTCAGCGCTTTTTCGAGGAACGCCGAGACATCGGCATCTTCGACCGGAACCACCCTGTCGAGCATCTCGACGACGGCAACATCTGCGCCCATGTCGTTATAGAAGCTCGCGAACTCGATCCCGATGGCGCCGCTGCCGATGACCAGCAGCTTGGTCGGCATCTCGGGCGGAACCATCGCATGGCGATAGGTCCAGACGCGCTTGCCGTCGGCCTTGGCGAACGGCAGGTCGCGCGCCCGCGCGCCGGTGGCGACGATGATGTGCTTGGCCTCGAGCGTTTCGGTGCCCTTGTCGCCGGTCACTTCGAGCTTGCCCGGCGCGACGAGCTTGCCGGTGCCCATGTGAACCGCGATCTTGTTCTTCTTCATCAGGTGCGTGACGCCCTGGTTGAGCTGCTTGGCCACGCCGCGGCTGCGCTGGACCACCGCGTTGAGGTCGGCAGTGATCTTTTCTGCCGCCAGGCCGTAATCCTTGGCGTGGTTCATGTAATGGAAGATCTCTGCCGAGCGCAGCAAGGCCTTCGTCGGGATGCAGCCCCAGTTGAGGCAGATGCCGCCGAGCAGCTCGCGCTCGACGATCGCGGTCCTGAGGCCAAGCTGTGCTGCACGGATCGCGGCGACATAGCCGCCGGGGCCGGAGCCGAGAACGATAAGGTCGTATTGGTCAGCCATGCATATCTCCGTGGCCCCGGGCCCTGGTTCGATCCGCGCCCAGGGTGACACAAGTGACACCTGTCACCCTCGCCGTCACCTGGCCCGAACCCGCGCGTTTGCGCCAGTCTGAAGGGATAAAGCGACACATTGCCTGTCGCGGGAAATTAAAATCCTGTTGCGCGCGGCTGTTCGGAAATTTCGCTGCCGCACGTTCGTCGAGAGTCGGGCCGGTCGTCATTCCGGGACCGTGTCAGATCCCGGTGAAGTAGGACAGCGCCACCCGTTCACGGTCAGGCGACCAGGCCGAGCGGTGCCTCCACCAGCGCCTTGAAGGCGGCCATCAGCGCCGCGCCGTCGGCGCCGTCGATGGCCCGGTGGTCGAAGCTGCCGGTCGCGCTCATCACCGTGGCGATGGCCAGCGCTCCGTCCACCACATATGGGCGCGGCTCGCCGGCGCCGACCGCCAGGATCATCGCCTGGGGCGGATTGATCACCGCGTCGAACTGCTTGATCCCGAACATGCCGAGATTGGAGAGGCTCGCGGTCCCGCCCTGGTATTCGTGCGGCTGCAGCTTGCCCTCGCGCGCCTTGTCGGCGAGCGCCTTCATCTCGGTGCTGATCGCCGAGACTGACTTGTTGCCGGCATCGACGATGATGGGGGTGATGAGACCCGAAGGCGCGGCGACCGCGACCGAAATGTCGGCGCGGCTGTAGGTGCGCAGTTCTTCACCGGCGAAGCTGACATTGCACTTGGGCACCTGGACCAGCGCCTTGGCCAGCGCTTTGATCAGCAGGTCGTTGACCGAGAGCTTCACGCCCTGCGGTTCGAGCGCCTTGTTGAGTTCGCCGCGCAGCTTGAGCAGCGCATCGAGCCGCACGTCGAGCGTGAGGTAGATGTGCGGTATGGTCTGCTTCGCCTCGGTCAGGCGGCGGGCGATGACCTTGCGGATGTTGTTGAGCTTGGTCGCCTCGTACGGAATGCCGAAATCCGACACCGCCGCGGCGGGCGCCGGAGCCTTGGCGGCCGCAGGCGCGGAAGCCGCGGCAGGCGCAGGCTCGGCAGCGGGAGCGGGAGCGGCCGCCGCGGTGGGAGCGCCCTCGCCGCCTTCGACATCGGCCTTCACGATCCGGCCGCCAGGACCGGTGCCCTTGATCCTCGACAGATCGATGCCCTTTTCGGCCGCGATCCGGCGCGCGATCGGCGAAGCAAGAATGCGGTCGTCGTCAGCGGGAGCGCTTGCGGCGGCTGCCGGTGCGGGGGCGGGCGCTGCCTGCGCGGCGGGTGCCGGGGCCGGTGCGGGTGCCGGAGATGGGGTCGGTGCGGGAGCAGCTGCCGCCGGTGCGGGTTCGTCCTTTGCCTTGGCCTGAGCTGGGGCCTGAGCTGGAGCCGGGGCCGAGGCTGCGGCGGGGGCGGCCTTCGTATCCTCACCTTCTTCGGCCAGGGTGGCGATGACGGTGCCGACCTTCACCCCTTCCGAGCCTTCGGGCACCTCGATCGCGGTGATGACGCCTTCGTCCACCGCTTCGAACTCCATCGTCGCCTTGTCGGTCTCGATCTCGGCCATGATGTCGCCCGAGGAAACCTTGTCGCCGACCTTGACCAGCCACTTTGCCAGCGTGCCTTCTTCCATCGTTGGCGACAGGGCTGGCATCTTGATCGCGATCGGCATTGGGCGTGGTCCCCTGTATGGTTCGGCTGGGCGCGCGGAACGGCCATTTCGCCCCCTGCGCCCAAGGGGTCAAGGGGCAAGCGGCTTGCGCCCGCCCCGATCTGACCGCACAAGCCCTGATAGAGGGGACCTGCGATGCCGCAACGCATCTATTTGGTGATAATGGACGAGACCGACGAGGCGCGCCTCGCCTTGCGATTCGCCTCGCGGCGCGCCGCGCGTACCGGCGGACAGGTGCATATCGTGGCACTGGTGCCACGGCAGGATTTCGTCGCCTTCGGCGGTGTCCAGGCCACTATCGAGGAAGAAGCGCGCAACCGCGCCGAGGTTCTCGTGACGTCAGCCGCCGGACATCTGGCCAGCGAAAGCGGGCAAATGCCGGTCATCTCCGTTCAGCAGGGCGACGGGGTGCAGATCATCAAGGATTACCTCGCCGACCATCCCGAGGTTTCGGCGCTGGTGCTCGGCGCGGCGGCGCAGGGCGGGCCGGGCCCGCTCGTCGCGCACTTTGCCGCCGGGCATCCCGGCCAGCTACCGTGTCCGCTGATGATCGTGCCCGGATCGATGACCGACGAGGAGATCGACCGGATGAGCTGAGCGCCTAGCGCCGCCGCCCCTGGTGACGGATATTGGCGGGGCGGCCGCGCTTGCCCATCACTGGGCCGGGACGCGCGCCGCGCCGCTCCACCCGGCCGCTGCCCGGCACAAGGTCGACGGGCTCGAACTTCAGCGCGCCCGTCAGCGGATTGGCTTCGGCAAGGCGCAGCTTCATCCGGTGGCCGACCGAATAGGCCTCGCCGGTTTGCGCGCCGACGAGAGTGCGGGCCTTCTCGTCGTAATCGAAGCGTTCGGCGCCCAGCGTGGACACCGGGACCAGGCCGTCACCGCCCAGGCCGACGATGGTCGCAAAGAGGCCGAATTTCTGCACGCCGGTGACGCGCGTCTCGAACACCTCGCCGACCCGTCCGGCAAGCCATGCGGCGACGTAGCGGTCGATGGTGTCGCGCTCGGCTTCCATCGCCCGGCGCTCGGTCGTGCTGATGACTTCGCTGATCCGGGTCAGGTCGTCGCGGTCGACGTCGGACAGCCCGGAAGTCGCGGGGATCGAGCGGTCCTGCGGGCGCGGCTGCTCCAGCGCGAAACCGTCGACCAGCGCGCGGTGGACGAGGAGGTCGGCATAGCGCCGGATGGGCGAGGTGAAATGCGCGTAGCTGCCCAGCGCCAGGCCGAAGTGCCCGGCATTGCGCGGGCCGTAATAAGCCTGGGTCTGGCTGCGCAGCACGGCTTCCATGATCAGCGCCTTCTCGCTTTCGTCGGCGATGTCCTTGAGCATGCGGTTGAACAGCGATGGCGTGATGACCTGACCCAGCGCCAGCTTGCGGTCGAACGTGGCGAGATAATCCTTGAGCGCGACGAGCTTTTCGCGGCCCGGCGTCTCGTGGATCCGGTACACCACCGGCGCGACCTTGCTTTCGAGCGCCTTGGCCGCCGCGACATTGGCCGAGATCATGAAATCCTCGACCACGCGGTGCGCATCGAGCCGCTCGCGCAGCGCGATTTCGGCGATCTTGCCCTGCTCGTCGAGAACCACCCGGCGCTCGGGCAGCTCGAGCTCGAGCGGATCGCGCGCGGCGCGGGCCTTGGCCAGCAGCGCCCAGCAGGCCCACAGGTGACGCAACGGCTCGCCCGCGGTGCCGCCGTCGATGCGGGCCTGCGCGTCCTCGTAGGCGATCACTTCGGCGATCCGCACCAGTGCGCGGGTGAAGCGCCATCCGGTGACGCGGCCGTGGGCATCGATCGTCAGGTGGCAGGCCATCGCAGCTCGGTCGGCCCCGGCCTTGAGCGAGCACACCTCGGCCGAAAGCACCTCGGGCAGCATGGGAACGACCCGGTCGGGGAAATAGACCGAGTTGCCGCGCTTGCGCGCCTCGCGGTCGATCATGCTGCCGGGACGGACGTAGAAGCTGACGTCGGCGATGGCGACGACCGCGCGGAAGCCGCCGGGATTGTCGGCACTGCCGTCAGGCTCGGCCCAGATCGCATCGTCGTGGTCGCGGGCGTCGGCCGGGTCGATCGCGACGATCGGCAGGGCGCGGAGATCCTCGCGCTGCTCCTCGCTCAGCGGCAGGCGCGCGGCGGCTTCGGCGGCGGCCAGCGTCTCGGGAGCGAAGGCGAAGGGAATGCCGTGCTTGTGGATCGCGATCAGGCTGAACGCGCGCGGGGCGAGCGGATCGCCGAGGATTTCGGTCACCTTGACCCCGGCGCGCGGCGAGCGGCCCGAGGGTTCGGCGAGCACCAGTTGCCCGGCTTCGGCCCCGCCCAGATCGCTGACCGGCGAGGAATTGCGAATCCGCTTGTCGACCGGGGCGAGCCACGGCTTGCCCGCACCGTCGAACTCGATGACGCCGAGCGTCTGGTCGGCAGAGGCGGGGAGGCGCTTCATCGGGTGGGCGAGCCAGCCCTTGCCCGCTTCCTCGGTCCGCGCCAGCACGCGGTCGCCCTTGCGCAGCGCGGGCTGGGCCTGGCGGCCCTTCCCCCGCTCGATCACCCGCAGGCGCGGGGGCGGCGTGGCGTCATCAGGCTGCCAGGCGTCGGGGATCGCAATGGCCTCGCCGTCCTCGATGTCCACGACCCGCAGGACGGTGACCTTGGGTACGCCGCCGAGGCGGTGGAAGGCGCGCTTGTCGCCGTCGATCAGCCCTTCGTCGGCCATGTCCTTGAGCAATGCCTTGAGCGCGATCTTCTCGTGACCGTGCAACCCGAAGGCGCGCGCGATCTCGCGCTTGCCGGCAACGCCGGGCGCGGTCTTGATGAACTCGAGGATCTGGGCCCGCGAGGGGAGACCGGCGGGTGCGGCTTTGCGTGAGGGCATGGCCTTCCTATGGGCCGCGCCCCCGGCGCGATCAAGGGACCGATTTGGTCGCGGCGAGCGGCGCGAAAGCGCCTCCGGGCACCGCCGATGCGACCGGGCTCTCGCTGCCGTCGGCGGCGCGCGCGCTGACGCCGAACACCCAGTCGTCGCCCCGCACCCCGGCCAGGCGGACGCTGGTCGCGGCGGCATCGGCGATTAGCGGCTCGGACCAGTTGGCCTCGTCTGTCCGCCGGCGCCAAACGGTGTAGCCGACCGCGCCGGGCACCGCGTCCCACTTGACGTCGGTGAAGGTCTGCACCGCAGCCTGCGCGGTCGTGGCGGGCGGCATCGGCGCGCGGGCGAGCGCCGCCAGCGTCCGGACATTGAGCTTCACCACCTTGGCGAGGTACGGAAAGTCCATCTCGTCGATCGTGTCGCCGAACTTCACCCCGTTTTCGGTCCGCACGTCCTGGTGCTGGTGCTCGTAATCCTCGATCGCCACCGAGAAGCGGATCGCGGGAAAGCCCTTGTCGAGGAACGGCAGGTGATCGCCGCCCCGGCCCATGCGATCCGCGCGCCAGACCTGGCGAACCGCCAGGTCGCCGTCCTTGTCGCCGGCCAGACCCGCAACGAAGCGCGAGAGATTGCGCGACGGGCTGTCGTTCTCACCCCCGTCGCGGCGCGCGGCTGCGCGCAGCTTGTCGTCGGCGTCGGCGCGCGGCCCTTCCGAGAACACGCGGACATGCGTGTCGTCGACCACCCCGTCCGAGCCGTGTGTTCCGCCGACGATGTCGTTGTTGAGCACGGCCTTGACCGTCCAGCCCTGCTGCGCGGCATAATCGGCCAGAAGCTGGCCGCCGAACAGGCCCTGCTCTTCCCCGGACAGGACCGCGTAAACGATGGTGCCGGCAAATTTGCGCCCGGCGAGGACGCGCGCCGCCTCGAGCACGAGCGTGGTGCCCGATCCGTCGTCATTCGCGCCCGGGGCATCGACTTTCGCATCCATGACGTCGCTGCCGCGGCTGTCGATGTGGCCCTGGACGATCACGACCTCGTTCGGCCGCTCGGTCCCGCGCTGGATCGCCACGACGTCAACCAAGCGGACGGGCGTGGGGATGCGCGGTCCCGTGACCATCTTTTCGGGCAGCACGATCTGGAGGCAATTGCCGCATGCCTTCGAGGTCTTGCGGAATTCCGCCTCCGCCCAGCGGCGTGCCGCCCCGATCCCGCGCTTCTTGCTTTGCTGGTCGGACAGCGTGTGGCGCGTACCGAAAGCGACGAGTCGCTCCACATCCTTGTGCAGCCGTTCTTGCGAAACGGCGGCTTCGGGCGCGGGCGAAGGCGCGCCCTGGGCAAGAGCGGGAAGCGGCGCGGCGAGCAACGCGGCGAATATCAGGGGCTTGCGAGTCATGCTTGCGACACTTGCCCGCCGCGAACGCGCTGGCAAGTGCCGCGGCAAACTCCGCTGTCGTCAGTACGACCGGGCGACGTAGATCCGCTCGACCGCCGGCTCGCCGGTGAACGGGCAAGTGCCGCTGACAGGCGCGCCGTCCATCGGCGTGTTGCGGATGGTCAGCTTGTGCGCCTTGAGCTTGGCGTCGACCGCATCGAGCGCCGCGCCGGTAGGGCGCGACCAGACCATCTCGGCCCAGCCCGTGAAGTCCGAGCCTTCGCCGTAGAGCGCTTCGAGCGCGGCGACGTCGGCGACGTCGCGGCGGATGTTGGCGTCACGGCGTTCGCGCGCCTCGGCGTAAAGGCCCGACTGGATGTCCTCCAGCGTCGCGCCGGCATCGGCGATGAAGTCGGCGCGCGGTCGCACGGCGAAATCGGGCTTGGCGTCACTGCGCCACAGGCGGTCGCGGCGCAGCACGCTGACCTGCCCGCTTTCGGCATCGCGCCCGCCGATCTCGAGGATGATCGGCACACCCTTCTTCACCCAGGCCCAGCGCTTGGCAGTGGCCTTGCCGGCCTTCTTGTCGAGCAGCACGCGAACCGGCTCGCCCAGCGCGGACAGGCCGGCGAGCTCCTTGCGGATGCCCTCGCAATATTCGAGGAGCGCGGCATCGCCGTCATTCTCGCGCAGCATCGGCAAAAGCACGATCTGGTGCGGCGCCACCTGCGGCGGAACGCGCAGCCCGTCGTCGTCGCCGTGAGTCATGATCAGCCCGCCGATCATCCGGGTCGAAACGCCCCAGCTCGTCGTGTGGCATAGCGTCTGCTGGCCCTCGCGGTCCTGGTAGCGGATGTCGGCGGCTTGGGCGAAGGTGGTCCCGAGATAGTGCGACGTGCCGGCCTGGAGGGCCTTGCCGTCCTGCATCATCGCCTCGATCGAATAGGTCGCGTCGGCGCCGGGGAAGCGCTCGTTCTCGGGCTTTTCGCCGGCGATCACCGGCATCGCCAGCGGTCCCTCGGCGAACGCGCGATAGACTTCGAGCATCTTGAGCGTCTCTTCCATCGCCTCGGCCTTGTCGGCGTGGGCGGTGTGGCCCTCCTGCCAGAGGAACTCGCTGGTGCGCAGGAACATCCGCGTGCGCATTTCCCAGCGCACCACGTTGGCCCACTGGTTGGTGAGCAGCGGCAAGTCGCGCCACGACTGGATCCACCGGCTCATCGCCGCGCCGATCACGGTTTCCGAAGTCGGTCGCACGACCAGCGGCTCTTCGAGCTTCGCGTCGGGGTCGGGAACGAGGCCTCCCTTGCCGTCGGCGATCAGGCGGTGGTGCGTGACCACGGCCATTTCCTTGGCGAAGCCTTCGACGTGCTCGGCCTCCTTGGCGAAGAAGCTCAGCGGAATGAACAGCGGGAAATAGCAGTTGTCGTGGCCGGTGGCCTTGATCTCGGCGTCCAGCAACGCCTGGATGCGCTCCCAGATGCCGTAGCCCCACGGCTTGATCACCATGCAGCCGCGCACGCCCGATTCCTCGGCCATGTCGCCTTCGGCGATCACGGCCTGGTACCACTGGGCAAAGTCTTCGGAACGCTTGACGGAAAGCGCGTGACGGATGGCTGGGCTCTGATTCATGGCGCGGGCGTTAGCGCGCCGTCCGGCCTAGCGCCAGAGGCGCGAGGCCTGACCGAAAGCGCCTACTTGCTGAGCGCGTCGAGCTTGCGCTGCATTTCGGCCATCTGCGCGCGGAGCTGGGCCAGTTCCTCTTGATCCTTGTCGCCTTCGGCGGCCGGGGCGGGTTCGGCCGGGGTGCCGGCGCCCTTCATCCCGGGGACGAACGCGGTGGCCGCGGCCTTGAACATTTCCATGTTGCGCTGGGCAAGCTGGGCCAGCGGATTGGTGCCCATGCTGTCCTCGATCGCCTTGCGCAGCTTGGCCTGGTTCTCGCGGAAATGCTCCATCGACGCTTCGAGGTAGCCGGGGACCAGGGCCTGCATGGAATTGCCGTACATGCCGATGAGCTGGCGCAGGAAGCTGGTGGGCAGCATCTGCTCTCCCCCCGCCTCTTCGTCCATGATGATCTGGGTGAGGATCGAATGGGTGATGTCGGCGCCGGTCTTGGCGTCGAGGACCTGGAATTCGACCCCGTCGCGGGTCATCTGCGCGAGATGTTCGAGCGTTATGTAGCTCGACGAACGGGTGTTGTAGAGTCGGCGGTTCGCGTACTTCTTGATGACGACGGTTTCACCCTCGGCATCCTTCTTCGCCTGGCTCATGCTGCACCCCTTGTTCGCAATGCGTGCGTTGCAGTCACCTTAGCAGGCGCAGCATGTGCAGCGCAACATCGCTATCCACCGCGCTGAAAACGCTGGCCCAGAAGCGTGAACAATTCGTATTGCGACAGCCCACTCGCCGCGCTGGCCGCGAGCGGCTCGTACGCCGCCTCGAGCCAATCGCCCTCGGCGCATCCCGGAGCATGGGTCAGGTCGACGACGGTCATGTCCATCGACACCCGGCCCAGAGCGGGAACGTCCCTGCCCTGCCAGGAAAACCGACCCTTGCCCGACCAGCAGCGCAAGTAGCCATCGGCATAGCCGAGCGCGATCACGCCGACGCGCATCGGCGCGGGTGCGGTAAATGTGGCGTTGTAGCCCACGCTGTCGCCCGCCGCGATCTCGCGGACCTGGATCACCGCGGCCTGCGGGTAGGCGACCTGGGATATATGCCCGGCAAGCTCGTCGCGCGGGATGCCGCCGTAGAGCGCGAGGCCGGGCCGCGTGAGATCGGCGTGATAGGCGTTCCCCAGCGCGATGCCCGCGCTGTTGGCCAGGCTGTAGCGCCGCGCCGGGACCGCCGCGCGCACTTCGGCAAAGCGGGCGAGCTGGACCGCGTTCTGCGCCGAATTCTCGTCGGCGCTGGCCAGGTGGCTGAGGCACGTCTCGACCTCGAGCCCGGCGATGGCCGGATCGCCGAGGCGATGGGATTCGACGCCGAGGCGGTTGATCCCGGTATCGACCATCAGGTGGCAGGGGCCGCCGCCGGTAGCCGACCAGCGCGCGGCCTGGGGGACGCTGTTGATGACCGGCAGCACGCCGCTGGCACGGCAGAACGCAGCCTCCGCATCGTTCATCGGCCCGTGAAGCACCGCCACGCGGTCTGCCGGGACGAGCCCGGCCAGAGCAGGCACCTCGCCCCAATGCGCGACGAAGAAATCGCGGCAGCCCGCTTCGGCAAGGACCGGCACTGCAACGGCGACGCCAAGGCCATAGGCGTCGGCCTTTACCGCGGCGCCGGCAGCAGCGCTCCCTGACAGCCGGTCGAGCGCGCGCCAGTTGTCGGCGAGAGCCTGCGTGTCGAGGCGCAGGCGCAGCGGAGATGACGGAAGCGGCGCAGGCGAAGGGGCAATCTCAGGCGGCAACGGCATCGCCCGTTGCCACATCATCGCGGAATTCCTCCGGCGCGCCGCCGCGCAGGCCCCACCATGCGACGACGAGCGAGACCGCAACGACGCCCCAGGTGTACCACAGGCCCGAATAGGGATTGCCCGTGCGGGCCACGACGTAGCTTGCGATCAACGGCAGGAACCCGCCGAAATAGCCGGTGCCGATATGGTAGGGGATCGACATCGAGCTGTAGCGGATGCGCGGGGGGAACATCTCGGCCAGCAGCGCCGCCACCGGCCCATATGTCGCGGCTGACAGCGCCATGAGCACCAGCAGCGCTAGGATGATCACCGCGATGTTCGCAGCGGGCGGCGTCTGCTTGGCAAGGTCGTAGTGGCCAGCCTGCTTAAGCCATTCGCCAAGCTGCTTCCCGCGCGCGGCCTTGTCGGCCCAGGCATAGCTTTCCATCGGGAGCGCGGTGCCCGCGCCCACCGTTACGCCCAGGGTCGGCGCGGCGCGGAGGTCATAGGGGACGCCCAGCGCGGCAAGATCGCCCAGCAGCTTGCCGCAGTCGCTTTTCTGTTCCTGCGCGAAGGGGTTGTAGTGGCAATCGGGCCCGGAAACCGCGACCGGATAGTCCTTGGCCGCCGCGGCCAGCGCGGGATTGGCGGCATTGCCCATCAGCCAGAAGGTGGGGAACAGCATCAGGAGGGTCAGCGCATATCCCCACAGGATCGGCTTCCGGCGTCCGACCCGGTCGGAAAAGCGGCCGGCGATCAGGTAGAATATCATCCCGATCGCCGCGCTGAAGCCCACGACCAGTTCGGCCGCGGTATCGGACATCCGCATCGCGCCCTTGAGGAAACTGAGGCCCGAGAACATCGCGGTGTACCAGATCACCGTGAGGCCAGCGGCGATCCCGAACAGCGCCACGAACAGGCGCTTGCGATTGCCGGGATAAGTGAAGCTCTCGACGAAGGGGTTGGCGGCAAGCGACCCTTCATCCTTCATCGCCTGGAAAACCGGGCTTTCCGAAAGCTTGAGGCGCATCCACAGCGAGATCGCCAGGAGACCGAGCGAGAGGATGAACGGAATGCGCCAGCCCCAGGCGTTCCAGACGTCCTCGCTCATCGAAGCCTTGCACAAAAGGACCACGATAAGCGAAAACACGAATCCGCCGACCACGCTGGCCTGGATGAAGCTGGTGTAGAAGCCGCGCTTCTCGAACGGAACATGCTCGGCCACATAGATCGCCGCGCCGCCGTACTCGCCGCCCAGCGCCAGCCCCTGGATCACGCGCAGCAGGATGATGATGACCGGCGCCGCGATGCCGATGCTGGCGGCGGACGGGGTCAGCCCCACCCCCGCCGTGGCGATGCCCATCAGGGTGACCGTCACCAGGAAGGTGTATTTGCGCCCGAGCCGATCGCCGAGAAATCCGAACAGCACCGCGCCCAGCGGCCGGAACCCGAAGCCCACGGCAAAGCCTGCCCACACCAGCAGCAGCTGGAGCGTTTCGTTGCCGGCGGGGAAGAACGCCTTGCCGATGATCGCGGCGAGCGTTCCGTAGATGAAGAAATCGTACCATTCGAAGATCGTGCCGGCCGACGACGCGGCGATGATCAAGCGGATGTCCGACGCGCTCGGCTGCGGCTGACTGGCGGCCATTTACCCTCCCCGAAAGGCCGCCACACCCGGCCCGATGCGCGCTCTCTAGCCGGGCACGGCCACCGATGCCAGCGCATCCAGCGCCGCATTCCACGGCAGCAGAATCGCGCCGTGACGGGCCGGGTAGGCGCGGGCGCGCTCGATCAGGGAGAGGCCGGGCCAGTCGGGCAGCGGCGCTTCGGCATCGGCCAGCCAGCGGACCATGGCATCGCGCGCCGCCGCGATGGTCGCACCGGTGTGGCCCGCCGCGCCGCGCACGAACAGAACCGCCGCGGCCTGCCCGATCGCGCAGCTGCGCGCCCTTGCCCCGATGCGTTGGATCGTGCCCGCATCGTCGAGGGTGATGCTGAGATCGAGCGTGCTGCCGCAGGCGCGCGCACTGGCATGACCCTGGAACGGCGCGCCGGGATCGAGGGGATATGCGGCCAGGTCGACTGCCGCCGCGAGGACTTGCGGGGTATAGAGCGCCGCGGCGCTCACTTCACTTCCGGCTTTTCCCGGGCCGCCGCCGCCGCCTCTGCGCGGCGCTCGCCGATCATGGTCACCAGCGCCTCGCTGCTGGCGTTGATGAAGGGATAGCTGCGCGAGAGTACGATCCACGAAGGACGGCCACCCACGCCCCAGACCGTATCGTAGCCCAGCACGAGGACCGAGAAACCCAGGACGACGATGATGAGGCCCTTCACCGCACCGAAGCCGAACCCCAGCAGCCGGTCGATCGGGCCGAGCACGGAATTGCGCGATGCGGTGCCCGCCCAGCGGGCCAGCAGCTTCATCACCCCGTAGGGAATGAGCAGAAGGAGCGCGAAGGCCAGCACGGTGGCGCCAGTCTCCGTCGGGAAGAACTTGGCCAGTTCCACGGACAGCGGGGTGTGGAGATAGTGGATCGCGAACAGCGCGAGAATCCACGCGGCGAGCGAAAGCACTTCCTGCACGAAGCCGTACATGAAGCCTGATACGGCGCCGACGCCGATGATCAGGAGAACCACAATGTCGAAACCCGTCATGCGTGGCTAAGCTATTGCGCGCCCATGATCCGGTCAACGAGATTTGGCAGCAGCCGAACCGTTTCGTGACGCAGGCCGGCAATCGGTTCGCCGGTCGGCTCGGGTCCGTAGGCGACGCGAAAGCCAAGCTTGGCGGCTTCCTTGCCGCGCAAGGCGGCATGCGAGACAGGCCGCACCTCTCCCGCCAGCGAAAGCTCGCCGAACCAGACCGATTCGGCGTGAAGCGGCCGGTCCGCGAGCGCCGAAACGAGCGCGGCGGCAACGGCCAGGTCGGCGGCGGGATCGGTCAGGCGGTAGCCCCCGGCGACGTTGAGATAGACCTCGGCGGAGGAAAAGTTCAGCCCGCAGCGCGCCTCGAGCACCGCCAGCACCATTGCCAGGCGGCCGCTGTCCCATCCCACGACGGCCCGGCGCGGGGTGGCCCCGCTCGCCAGCCTGACGGTAAGCGCCTGGATTTCGACCAGTACGGGCCGCGTCCCTTCCAGCACGGGGAATACCGCGCTGCCCGGTACCGCGGTCTCGCGGCCGGTGAGAAACAGTGCCGAGGGATTGCCGACTTCCTCCAGCCCCGCCCCGGCCATGGCGAACACCCCAATCTCGTCGACCGCGCCGTAACGGTTCTTCAGCGCGCGCAGGATGCGGAACTGGTGGCTGCGCTCGCCCTCGAAGCTCATCACCACGTCGACCATGTGTTCGAGCACCCGCGGACCCGCAATGCTGCCGTCCTTCGTGACGTGGCCGACGAGCACGAGGACCACGCCGTTCTGCTTGGCATAGCGGATGAGTTCGAAGGCGCAGCCGCGAACCTGGCTGACGGTGCCGGGCGCACCTTCGATCTGGTCGGAGTGCATGGTCTGGATCGAATCGATCACCAGCAGCGAAGGCGGGCGCATCTGGCCCAGCGTGGTCAGGATGTCGCGCACCGAGCTGGCCGAGGCGAGCCGGATCGGCGCCTTGCCCAGCCCCAGGCGATCCGCGCGAAGGCGGACCTGGTCGGCCGCTTCCTCGCCGCTGATGTAAACCGCGTCGCCGCCCGCCAGCGCAATCCGGGCCGCGGCCTGGAGCAGGAGGGTCGACTTGCCGATCCCGGGATCGCCGCCCATCAGGATTGCGGAGCCCGGCACCAGCCCGCCGCCGAGAGCCCGGTCGAACTCCCCAAGCCCAGTGGGCTGGCGCCGGGGCAGCGCCAGCGGCGCATCGAGAGCGACGAACTGGAACGCGCGCCCGCCCGAGGACAGGTCATGCTTTTCCGAGAACACGGTCGCGGCGGCTTCCTCAACCAGGGTATTCCATTCGGCGCAGTCGGCGCACTGGCCCTGCCAGCGGTGCGAAACCCCGCCACATGCCTGGCAGACGTATTTGCGCTTGGCCTTGCTCATGGGCCAGCGGATAGCTGGAACATAGTGCGAACGCAATGCCGCGCACCGCAATGGTTGAGGGTTTGGCCGCAACGTGACATTCTCGCACGATGCGGCAGAAAGAACTGCGTATTGCGCTGATCTGCTACGGGGGCATCAGCCTTGCGGTCTACATGCACGGGGTCACCAAGGAAGTCTGGCGCGCCACGCGGGCGAGCCGGGGCTTTCTGGAGGGGACCGCACCGCCGCCGGGGGTGGAAGGCATCTACCGCGCGTTGCTCGCGGCGATAGAGCGCGACCGCGCGCTTCGCGTGCGCGTGCTGACCGACATCGTCGCGGGAGCGAGCGCCGGTGGGATCAACGGCGTGTTCCTTTCCCAGGCCATCGCCAGCGGGCAGAGCCTCGAGCCGCTGACCAGCCTGTGGCTGGAAAAAGCGGATGTCGATGTCCTGCTCGATCCCGACGCGCGGCCCTTTTCGCGCTTCAGCAAGTTCTGGGCGCAGCCGCTGGTGTGGTTCATGCTCAAGCGTCCGGGTAACGTGGTGTCGAGCACCGTCGCGCCAGAAACGCGGGCCGAGGTCCGGCTGAAACTCTCGCGGCTGATCCGGGCGCGCTGGTTCGCCCCGCCGTTCAGCGGAATCGGCTTTACCCGCCTGATCGCCGACGCGCTGGAGACCATGGACGAAGGCGGCGGCGACGGCCCGCTGCTGCCGCCTGGCCATCCGCTAGACCTGTTCGTCACCGCGACCGATTTCAACGGCCACGCCGAGGTCCTGCGGCTCAACAGCCCGCCGGTGGTCGAGGAAAGCGAGCACCGCCTGTCGATCGGCTTCCGCGCTGTTTCGCGCCGCTCGGCGAGCAATGTCGACGATCTCGCCCCGCCGCCCGAACTGATCATGGCCGCCCGCGCCACCGCCAGCTTTCCCGGAGCCTTCCCTCCGCTGACAGTGGCCGAGATCGACCGCCTGGCCGACGAGCGCGGCATCGCCTGGCCCGGCCGGTCGGCGTTCCTGGCGCGGATCATGCCGCACCACACCGGGCGCGGCGACGTGGACCAGGTTTCGCTCGTCGACGGGTCGGTTCTCGTCAACGCGCCGTTCTCGCAGGCCATCGCGGTCCTGCGCGACCGCCCTGCGCAACGCGAGGTGGACCGCAGGATCGTGTACATCGATCCCCGGCCCGACCGGAACAAGGTGGAAGCAGGCGCGCGCGCCAACCGCCATGTCGGCTTCTTCGCCGCGATCGCCGGATCGCTGTCGAGCATCCCGCGCGAGCAGCCGATCCGCGACAACCTCGAGGCGATCGCCGAGCAATCGCGCGAGATGGCCAAGATGCGCGGCATCGTCGAAGCGCTGCGCCCCGAGGTGGATGAGGCGGTCGAGCACCTGTTCGGGCGCACGCTGTCGCTCTACCGGCCCACCGCGCGCCGGCTCACCGCGTGGCGGGCCAAGGCGCAGCAGGCGGCGGCGGAGCGTGCGGGGTTTGCATTCCACGCATATGCCCAGACCAAGGCCGCCGGAATCGTCGAGCAGCTATCGGCGACGATCGCCGCAGCGATGGGCGGTTCGACCGCCGCGACGCGCGGCGCGCTGGCGGCGCGAATTTGGCAGCATCTCCACGAAACCGGGCTCGACCGCATGGCCTCGCTGCGCGGTGGGGCAACCGCGCCGGCCATTACGTTCTTCCGGGCGCACGACCTGCCTTTCCGCATCAGGCGCCTGCGATTGCTGGCGCGGCGGCTGGCGGTGGGCTGGGCCGATCTCGAGGATGTTGCCGGGACCGCGCGCGAGGCGGCGCGCGAGGCGGTGTTCGCCGCGCTGGCGCGTTATATCGCGCTCGAACCGCTAGCCTCGCTGGGCGAGGACTTCGCCAGCCTTGCCGACGGGGCGCTCGACGATCCGGGCCCCGCGCTCGATCACATCGCGCGCACCCGCGACCTTGCCGCGCTCGACCTCGAGGTGGACAGGATCCTTGCGGATGCGATGGCGACAATGCCGCGCGCGCTGCGCCGCCGGGTGATGCTGACCTACCTCGGCTTCCCGTTCTACGACGTGGCGACCTTGCCGCTGCTGCGCGGCGAAGGGCTGAACGAATACGACCCGGTGAAGGTCGACCGCATCTCGCCCGAGGACTGCGGCTCAATCCGCAAGGGCGGCACCGCCGCGACCTTGCGCGGGGTCGAGTTCTTCAGCTTCGGCGCGTTCTTCAGCCGCGCCTACCGTGAGAACGACTACCTGTGGGGGCGGCTTCACGGCGCCGAGCGGGTCATCGACCTCATCGCCTCGACCGTCGAGGAGCCGCTCGACGCGGGAGTCCTGGCTGACTTCAAGCGGCGGGCGTTCCTCGCGATCCTCGATGAGGAGGAAGGCCAACTTCAGGCCGATCCCACGCTGGTCGGCACGCTCCGTGGCGAGGTGGAGATCTCGATGGCTCCTCTCGCCCGGCCCGCACCTGCGCCAACTGCGGTCAGTTCAGGACCAGACCGCCTTGATGCGGTCGAAGAACCCGCGTGACTGCGGACATTCCTCTCCCGTCTCGGTCTGCTGTAACTCCCTGAGCAATTCCTGCTGCCGCGCGCTGAGCTTGCTCGGCGTCTCGACCTGGATTTCCACCACCAGATCGCCGTGGCCGCGCCCCTGGAGGACCGGCATCCCGGCCCCGCGCTTGCGCAGCTGCTTGCCCGACTGGATTCCCGAAGGGATCGCGATCACGTGGCGTTCGCCGTCAAGCCCCGGAATCTCGATTTCCCCGCCAAGCGCGGCGGTGGTGAAGCTGATCGGGCAGCGGGTGATCAGGGTCGTGCCGTCACGCTCGAACAGCGCGTGGCGCTTCACGTGGAGAAAGATGTAGAGGTCGCCCGGGGGCGAACCGAAGGGGCCGGCCTCACCCTTGCCGGCAAGGCGGATGCGGGTGCCGTTGTCGACGCCCGGGGGGATTTCGACGCTCAGCGTCTGGGCCTGGTCGACGCGGCCCTCTCCTCCGCAGGCACGGCAGGGGCTTTCGATCACCTCGCCGCGGCCGTGACAGGTCGGACAGGCGCGTTCGACCATGAAGAAGCCCTGCTGTGCCCGGACCTTGCCGTGGCCGCCGCACAGGTTGCAGCGCCGGGCCGAAGTGCCGGGCTCCGCTCCCGAGCCGTTGCACGGCTCGCAAGCCGTCGAGACCTCGATCTCGATCTCGGTCTTCTTGCCGTGAAAGGCGTCGTCGAGGCCGATCTCCATGTCGTAGCGCAAGTCCGCGCCTCGGCGGGCCTGCTGCTGGCGTCCGCCGAATGCGCCGCCGAAGATCGTCTCGAAGATGTCGCCGAGATCGCCGAAGTCGGCGCCGCCGCCGTTTCCGCCGCCCATTCCGCCGTTCTCGAACGCGGCATGACCGAAGCGGTCGTAAGCCGCGCGCTTCTGCGGATCGCTGAGGCAGGCGTAGGCCGCGCTCACCGACTTGAACCGCGCCTCGGAATCGGCGCAGCCGGGATTCTTGTCGGGATGGCACTGCATCGCGATGCGGCGATAGGCCGACTTGATCGTGCGATCGTCGGCGTTTCGCTCGACCTCGAGCAGTTCGTAGTAATCGGTCTGGACTGACATGGTGATGACCCCTGAACGGTCACGCCGGCCCCATTACGGGACCGGCGCTCGCGTTCATTCCCTATTGCATCACTTGTTGTCGTCGACTTCCGAGAACTCGGCATCGACGACATCGTCGTCGGCACCGCCCTCGGACGCCGCGGCCCCGCCTTCCGAGCCGGGCGAGGCGCCTGCGGCCTGCTCCTTCTCGTAAATGGCCTGGCCCATTTTCATCGCGACTTCGGTAAGCGCCTGGGTCTTGGCGGTCATCGCCTCGGCGTCGCCGCTTTCGATCGCGGTCTTGGCCTCGGCGATCGCCGCCTCGATCTGGCTCTTGAGCTCGGCGTCGATCTTGTCGCCGTTCTCTTCAAGCTGGCGCTCGGTCGCGTGGACGAGGCTGTCGGCGTTGTTCTTCGCCTCGGCATCGGCGCGCCGCTTCTTGTCCTCCTCGGCGAACTTCTCGGCGTCGCGGACCATCTGGTCGATGTCCGCGTCGCTGAGCCCGCCCGACGCCTGGATGCGGATCTGCTGCTCCTTGCCGGTGCCCTTGTCCTTCGCGCTGACGTTCACGATGCCGTTGGCGTCAATATCGAAGGTGACCTCGATCTGCGGCACGCCGCGCCGCGCCGGCGGAATGCCGACGAGGTCGAACTGGCCGAGCAGCTTGTTGTCCGCCGCCATCTCGCGTTCGCCCTGGAACACGCGGATGGTCACCGCCTGCTGGTTGTCGTCCGCGGTCGAGTAGGTCTGGCTCTTCTTGGTCGGGATCGTGGTGTTGCGATCGATCATCCGGGTGAACACGCCGCCCAGCGTCTCGATGCCCAGCGACAGCGGCGTCACGTCGAGGAGCAGCACGTCCTTGACGTCGCCCTGCAGCACGCCGGCCTGGATCGCTGCGCCCATCGCCACGACTTCATCGGGATTGACGCCGGTGTGCGGTTCCTTGCCGAAGAAGTCCTTCACCGCCTCGCGCACCTTGGGCATGCGGGTCATGCCGCCGACGAGCACGACATCGTCGATGTCCGAGGCCTTGAGCCCGGCATCGGCCAGCGCCTTCTTGCACGGGTCCATCGTCCGCTTGATCAGGTCGGTGACCATGCGCTCGAGGTCCGAACGGGTGATCGTCTCGACGAGGTGCAGCGGGGTGGTCGCCCCGCCTTCCATGCGCGCGGTGATGAAGGGCAGGTTGATCTCGGTGGTCTGCGCGCTCGACAGCTCGATCTTCGCCTTTTCGGCGGCTTCCTTCAGCCGCTGGAGGGCCAGCTTGTCGGTGCGGAGATCCATGTTCTCCTTCTTCTTGAACTGGTCGGCCAGATATTCGACCAGCTTGGAGTCGAAATCCTCGCCGCCCAGGAAGGTGTCGCCGTTGGTCGACTTCACCTCGAACACGCCGTCGCCGATCTCGAGGATCGAGACGTCGAAGGTGCCGCCGCCGAGGTCATAGACCGCGATGGTCTTGCCGTCGTTCTTCTCGAGGCCATAGGCCAGCGCCGCCGCGGTCGGCTCGTTGATGATGCGCAGCACTTCGAGGCCCGCGATCTGGCCGGCGTCCTTGGTCGCCTGGCGCTGGGCGTCGTTGAAGTACGCGGGAACAGTGATGACCGCCTGGGTCACGGTCTCGCCGAGATAGCTCTCGGCGGTTTCCTTCATCTTCTGGAGGATGAACGCGCTGATCTGCGACGGCGAGTATTCCTCGCCCGCCTTGACCCACGCGTCGCCGTTCTTGCCCTTGACGATGGTGTAGGGAACCAGCTCGGTGTCCTTCTTGGTCACCGGATCGTCGAACCGGCGGCCGATGAGGCGCTTCACGGCAAAGATCGTGCTGTCGGGGTTGGTGACCGCCTGGCGCTTCGCCGGCTGGCCGATAAGACGCTCGCCGTCCTTAGTGAAGGCGACGATCGAGGGCGTGGTACGCGCGCCTTCGGAATTCTCGATGACCTTGGGCTTGCCCCCGTCCATCACAGCGACGCAGCTGTTGGTGGTGCCAAGGTCGATACCGATAACTTTTGCCATGGTTTACCCCATTTCCTTTTCGCAATTGGACACCGCGCGCTGGGCGCTCCCCCGCAGGGCAAGCGCGCTTCGGCGGCTCTTGGTGGGCGCGATATAGGGCGGGTTTCGCGCGGGACAAGTGCCGGGACAAGTGCTTGGCACAAGGCCGTTGCCGCACTAGGCAAGCGCGCGCGGCCCATACCTGCGGCACGCTGGAGCCTGTCATGTTCAGAAGCGCTTTCCCGATTGCAGCAGCCACCGTTTTGCTTGCCCTTGGCGGATGCGAGGGCAAGGCGCCCTCTCCCGCCCCGAGCGAGACCGCCGATGCCACGCCCGAGAACGCTCCGGGCATCTCCGTGGGCCAGGCGACCGTGCAGCTTCCCGTCATCGCGGGCCGTCCCGGCGCCGCCTATTTCGAGGTTAGCCAGGGTTCGGGTCCGCCGCGGCGGATCGTCAGCGTCGACGTCGCGGGCGCGGGCCGCGCCGAACTTCACCAGACGATGGATTCGATGCCCGGCAGCATGTCCTCGATGAAGCCGGTGAGCGGCGTTCTGGTCGAGCCAGGCAAGACGGTCCGCTTCGCGCCGGGCGGGATGCACGTCATGGTCTATGACCTGGCGCCCACGCTGAAAGCGGGCGACAAGACCGAATTGACCCTGACCTTCGACAACGGCGACAAGGCAAGCGTGCCGGCGACGGTTACGACGGTCGGCAACGCGGGGAGCGCGCACTGAACGACCCGCTGTCCGCCACGGTTGCCTCCGCCCCCGCCTGCGCGGTGGGCGGGGCGCGCCCGCTTACTTCCGGCGAGATTGCGCTGGCGCAGTCGGTGTTCGGATCGGCGATCGACTATTCCCGAGTCTCGATCCGGCGCCGCAAGTTCTTCCCGTTCCAGCCCCGGCAGACCGCAATGGCGCCGCGCGGGCATCTGCATTTCCATCCCCGCGGTGACCTTTATACCGACGACTTCGCTGGCGCTCCGCTTTCCCGGCAGGCCCTGTTCATTCACGAGCTGACTCACGTCTGGCAGGCACAGCAGCATGGAAGCTGGTGGCTGGTCGCGATGCGCCACCCGCTCTGCCGCTACGATTATGCGATCCGGCCCGGCTGGCCGCTGGCACGCTACGGGATCGAGCAGCAGGCCGAGATCGTGAAGCACACTTTCCTGGCCGAGCGCGGCCATCCGGTCGCGGGGTCGCTTCCGGCCGAGGCGATGCGCGCGATCCTGCCGTTCAGAATGGGGTGAAGTTCGCCTTGGAGGACGTTCAGGCGGTGGCTTGCGCTCTGGTCCGGTCGGCAGCTTCGAATTGACTTATCTGGTCGGCGTGAGCCTTCCGGAAAGCCGGGCGATCCGTCAGCCGCGCGACGAACGCCTCGCTTGCCGGGCGCTGTCCGAACGAGCGCACCTTCGGAATTCGCAGGACATCCGCCATCAAGAGGTCGGCAACGGTAAAGCGGTCAGCGGCAAGCCACTCGCGCCCGGCCAAGACCGTTTCAAGCTGGTAGAGGCGCTTGGCCACCCAGCCTGACAGGGCGCTGCTTTCGTCGCCGGACAGGGCCAGGAACCACCAAGGCAGGGTAACCATCTCGATCGAATTGAGCGCGGCGAGCGTCCACTGCAAGGTCTGCGCCTTGCCCGTCGCATCGGACGGCATCAGAGCCTCGCTCTTGCCCGCAATGTGGAGCAGGCCCGCGCCGCTTTCGAACATCTCCACCGAACCGTCCGACAGGTACGGGACCTGCCCGAACGGTTGCCGATCGAGATGATTGGTCTCGCGGCCGTCGAACGGGACCGTGGCGATGGCGTAGTCCAGGCCGGCTTCCTCGCACGCCCACCGCAGCCGCAGGTCGCGCACGAAGCCTCGCGGCCCCTCGGGAACCCAATCGTAAGTCCAGATGGTCAATCCGGTCATGCCGTCGATCCTCTCGTGCCCCCGACAGGGTGCATCAAGGCGGGGCCGATCACAACGCCGCGAGGTCGATGGCGGCGTTCTTGTCGAGCGCCGCATTGGCTTCGGGCATCGGGTATTTCAGCCCCGTGGCGCAGTTGAACAGGACCGCGCGGTCGCTGGCGCTCACCAGTCCGGCAGCCAGCGCATCGCGGTAGGCGGCCAGCGTCGCGCCGCCTTCGGGACATAGCAGCAGGCCGTCGCGCCGCGCGCAGACGTTTACTGCCGAAAGAATCGCGGCGTCGTCCACCGCCAGCGCGCGCCCGCCGCTTTCACGCACGGCGCGCAGGATCAGGAAGTCTCCTACCGCCTTGGGCACGCGGATGCCCGCGGCGACGGTGTGCGCGTCCTCCCAGCGCTCGGCATGCTCGACGCCGTCCTCGAATGCCTTGACGATCGGCGCGCAGCCGCTGGCCTGAACCGCGAACATTTTGGGCCGCTCGGGCCCGATCCAGCCAAGCTGCTCAAGCTCGTCGAACGCCTTCCACATGCCGATGAGGCCAGTGCCGCCGCCCGTGGGATAGAAGATTGCGTCGGGCAGGCGCCAGTCGAACTGCGCCGCCAGCTCCAGGCCCATCGTCTTCTTGCCCTCGATCCGGTAGGGCTCCTTGAGCGTGGAGAAATCGAACCACAGCCCTTCGGCGGCACCGCGCGCGACCAAGGCGCCGCATTCGTCGATCAGCCCGTTGACGCGATAGACCCGGGCGCCCTGCGCAGCGATCTCGCGGACATTGATCTCGGGCGTGTCGTCGGGGCAGAACACGACCGTCTCGATCCCGCAGCGGCTGGCATAGGCGGCCAGAGCCGCGCCGGCGTTGCCGTTCGTCGGCATCGCGATTCGCCTGACGCCCAGCTCGCGCGCCATCGTCACCGCCATGACTAGGCCACGCGCCTTGAACGAACCGGTCGGCAGCCGCCCCTCGTCCTTCACCAGCACTTCGGCTCCGCCCGAGGCGGGGATCGGGACGAGCGGAGTCTCGATCTCGCCAAGGCTGACAATGTTCGACGTTTGGCGCACGGGCAGCAGTTCGCGCCACCGCCACAGATCGGTCTCGCGCCTTGTCAGCGCGTCGCGATCCAGCGCCTTGCCTGCCGCCTCGAGGTCGTAGCGGACGAGCAAGGGCCGCCCTGCCCGCGACAGCCCGTGGAGAGTGTCGGCCGCGTAGTGCTCGCCGGTCAGCGAGCACTCGAGGTGGGTGACGAAAGTCTGCCGTTCGGCTGAAAGGTTGCCGTTCACTCGCCCTTCTTGGCCACCGCGACCATCGCCGGGCGCAGCAGGCGGTCCTTGATCATGTAGCCGGCCTGAAGCTCCTGCAGCACGGTGCCGGGTTCCGCATCGGCGCTGGGGACCTCGAGCATGGCCTGGTGCTGGTGCGGGTCGAGCGGAAGCCCCACCGCGGCGATGCGGCTGATGCCATGCGCGGCGAAAGTCTTGTCGATCTCGCGTCCCGTGGCTTCGATCCCGGCGACAAGGCCCTTGAGCCGCTCGTCGTCGCGCAGGTCCGCGGGGATCGCGCTCAATGCACGGGCGAGGTTGTCGGCGACCGAAAGGATGTCGCGGGCAAAGCCGGTCGCGGCATAGGCGCGGGCATCGGCGATGTCCTTCTCCATCCGGCGGCGCACGTTCTGCGTTTCCGCGCGGGCGTAGAGGACGTCCTGCTTGGCGGTCGCGAGTTCTTCCTGAAGGCCCGCGAGCGAGTTCATTCCGTCGGCCGCATCGTCCTCGCGGTCGATCAGTTCTTCCGGCACGCCCTTGAGTTCCGCGGCCTTGGCTTCGGCCTGGGCGCGAGCCTCGTCGGCGGTGGTATCGTTATCCGTCATGTGCGCGAGAATCCGTCTTTTCCGATGAGTTTGCTCAGCGATTGAGCGGTGAAGTCCACCATGGGGACCACCCGCGCATAATTCAACCGCGTCGGCCCGACCACCCCTACCACGCCGACGATCCGCCCTTCCCCATCGCGCCACGGCGAGGCGATCACCGAAGAGCCGGAAAGCGAGAAGAGCCGGTTCTCGCTGCCGATGAAGATGCGCGTGGCCTCCGCCTCGCGCGCGGCGTCGAGAACGCCCGCGATGGACTCGGCATTTTCCAGCTCGTCGAGAAGCTGGCGGACGCGCTCGATGTCGCGTGCGGCGGTGTCGTCGAGCAGGTTCGCCTGCCCCCGCACGATCAGCACCGGGCGGCGCGCGGCGTCCTCGCTCCACACCGCCAGCCCGCGCTCGACCAGGTTGCGGCTCGCATCGTCGAGCGCGCTGCGGCCGCTGGAAATCTCGGCCCGGATCGCCCCCGTCGCCTCGGCGAGAGTGCGCCCCGCCAGGCGGCGCGAGAGGTAGTTGCCCGCCTGCTCCAACGCGGTGGATGCGAATCCTTCGGGCAATTCGATGACGCGGTTCTCGATCTGCCCGTCCTCGGCGACCAGGACGGCCAGCGCGCGGGTCCGGGTCAGCGCGACGAACGAGAGCTGGGCAAGGCGCGGCTCGCGGCGCGGGACCATGACAAGGCCCGCGCATGCCGAGAGATCGGAAAGCGCCGCGCTTGTCGCCGCCAGGGCAGCCTCGATCGTCCCTCCGCCTGCGGGGCCAGCAGCCAGCCCCCGCGCAATCGCGGCCCGTTCGGCCCGGCTCGGCTCGGCCACCTGCATCATGCCGTCGACAAACAGGCGCAGGCCCACGTCGGTCGGCATCCGGCCCGCGCTGGTATGCGGCGCGGCCAGAAGCCCGGCATCCTGCAGTTCCTGCAGGACCGAGCGGATCGAGGCCGGCGAGAGGTTGAGGCCGGTATTGCCCCCGGCCAGGGTCTTCGAGCCCACCGGTTGCCCGTTGGCGAGGTAATTCTCGACCACCAGGCGGAAGATGTCCCGGGCGCGGTCGTTCAGTTCGGTGACGGGGGCTTGCGACATCGCGCGCAATGTAGGGCCAAGGCTTGCGGCCTCAAGCCTTATGCGCCTAACGCGCGCCACGTTCTTTGCACAAGGATCCCACATGCGACCTTCAGGCCGCGCACCCGACGAGATGCGCGCAATCACCATCGAGACCAATTTCACCAAGCATGCCGAGGGTTCGTGCCTCGTCGGGTTCGGCGACACCAGGGTGCTGGTGACCGCCAGCGTCGAGGAGCGCCTGCCGCCGTGGCTGCGCGGCAAGGGGGAAGGCTGGGTCACGGCGGAGTATTCCATGCTTCCCCGCGCCACGCACACCCGCGGCCAGCGCGAGGCGGCGAAAGGCAAGCAATCCGGCCGCACCCAGGAAATCCAGCGCCTGATTGGGCGCAGCCTGCGCGCGGTGACAGACCTCAGGAAGCTGGGCGAACGCCAGATCACCCTCGACTGCGATGTGATCCAGGCCGATGGCGGCACGCGCACTGCGGCGATTTCGGGCGCCTGGGTGGCCCTGCGCCTGGCGGTCAAGGGCCTGATGGCAAGTGGCGCGATTGGCGACGATCCGCTGACCGAGAAGGTCGCGGCGATCTCATGCGGGATATTCGAGGGCAACCCCGTGCTCGACCTTGACTATGCCGAGGACAGCAAGGCCGATGCCGATGCAAACTTCGTCCTGATCGAAGGTGGCAAGATCGCCGAAGTCCAGGCCACCGCCGAGGGCGCGACTTACGACGAGGAGGCGCTGCTGCGCCTGCTGCGCCTGGCACGCATGGGCTGCGACCAGATCTTTTCGGCGCAGGCGGCAGCGGTGCAATGAGCCGAACGCTGGGCGGCGGCTCGCTGGTCATCGCCACGCACAACGCGGGCAAGCTGCGCGAGATCCAGGCGCTGCTCGCGCCTTACGGCATGACGTGCCTCTCCGCCGGAGCACTGGGCTTGCCCGAACCGGCGGAGACGGGAACGACCTTTGCCGAGAACGCGCTGATCAAGGCGCGCGCCGCGGCCCAGAGCGCCCAGCTTCCCGCCCTTGCCGACGATTCGGGGCTTTGCGTCGCTGCGCTGGGCGGAGCCCCCGGGGTCTATACCGCCGACTGGGCCGAGGCCGCGCCCTATGAAGGCGGGCCGGGGCGCGACTGGTACATGGCAATGGGCAAGGTCGAGGGAAAGCTCGCCGAGCTTGGCCCCGACACCCCGCGCGATTGCTGGTTCGCCTGCGTGCTGGCGATCGCCTGGCCCGATGGCGAGAGCGTGGTGTACGAGGGCCGGGCCGAGGGCACGCTGACCTGGCCGCCCCGCGGAACGATGGGCTTCGGCTACGACCCCGTGTTCGTGCCCAAGGGCGGCCTAGCCACTTTCGCGGAGCTGGACCCGGCCGAAAAGCACCGCATCAGCCACCGCGCCGATGCGTTCGCCAAGCTGGTGGCCGACCAGTTCGGCGCGAAAGGCTAGCCGATCCTTTCGCCCATCACGTTGCCGGCCGGGAAATAGCGGCACACCAGGATATCGTTGATCCCGCTCTTGGAGACGGCGCAGCCGACCTCCTTCGTCGCGGGCCAGATGAGCTGGGTGTAGTGGCCGATGTCGTGCCAGCTTCCCGTCTTGGACACGTTGGGGAACTGGCCGGGGCGGAAATAGCGGCGCTCGTCGATGAAGCCGCCGATCATGGCTTCGGCGGAATAGCGCCCCGCCGGGCCCATCCACAGGTTCTCGCCCGCCCCCGCGCGGTCGGTGGCATGTTCGAAGCGGTTAGCGCTGGCCAGGCGATCGGCCCACTGCTGCGCTTGTCCGGCGAGGCGAGCGCTCCATTTGAGAGGTGCGACACCGCGCTGCTCGCGCTCGAGATTGTGCGCCGCGAGGAGATGGTAGGCGAAGGAATTGCCCGGGATCACCTCGGCGAACGATTGTGCCGACGATGCCCCGGCTGGCGTGGCGGAAATTCCCGCGATGGCAAAAAACCCAAGCGCGGCGCACGCCGCCCAGCCCCGTCGAACCCGATTCATGACCCGAAATTCCCCTTCGTCCCTCACCGCAAAAACTTGACTTGGGTTGCTTAACGAACGCTGAAAGAAAACCATGACGCTGGCGTTATACATTCACTGGCCGTTCTGCCTGGCGAAGTGCCCCTACTGCGATTTCAACAGCCATGTCCGCGATGCGGTGGACATCGAGCAGTGGCGCGCAGCGCTTCTGGCGGACCTGGCACATGAGGCGGCGGCTGCCGGACCCGGCACGATCGGCTCGATCTTTTTCGGCGGTGGCACCCCGTCGCTGATGCCTCCCGGCCTCGTCGCCGACATGATCGGCGCCGCCGCGGGTCACTGGACGCTTGCCGACGACGTCGAGATCACGCTCGAGGCCAACCCCTCGTCGGTCGAAGCCGCACGGTTTGCCGATCTTGCCCTCGCCGGGGTGAACCGCGTCTCGCTGGGTCTGCAGGCGCTCGACGACGAGGCGCTCAAGTTTCTAGGTCGATTGCACGATTCCGCCGAGGGGCTTGCCGCGCTCGACGTCGCCCAGCGCCACTTCCGCCGCGTCAGCTTCGACCTCATCTATGCCCGTCCGGGCCAGACCACCGCCGCGTGGGAGGCCGAACTGACCCGCGCGCTCGGCTTCGGCACGGGCCATCTCTCCCTCTATCAGCTCACGATCGAACCCGGCACACGCTTCGCCACGCTGGCGCGCGAAGGCTCTCTCGTACCCTTGGAGGAGGACCCGAGCGCCGAGATGTTCGCGCTCACCGGCGCAATTACCGCCTCTGCCGGCATTCCCCGCTACGAGGTGAGCAACCACGCGCGCGCGGGCGAGCAGAGCCGCCACAACCTGACCTACTGGCGCTATGGGGACTATATCGGGATCGGGCCGGGCGCGCACGGGCGTCGCGGAGCGGTCGCCACGACCCGTCACCGCAAGCCCGAGAATTTCCTTTCCGCCGTTTCCGCCGCAGGCCACGGGATTGCCGAGGCCCGGCCGCTGACGCCTGAAACCCAGGCCGCAGAAGCGCTGATGATGGGCCTGAGGCTGGACGAAGGTATCGACATCGCCGGATTGTCCCGCCGCTTTGGCCTGCCGCATGAAGCACTGATCGACCCCGGTCGGCTCGCCCTCTACGAAAGCCTTGGCCTCGTCCGCGGAACGGATCAGCGCGTCATGGTGACCGAGGCGGGAATGCCGCTGCTCGACGCCCTTCTGGGCGAGCTTGTCCCCGCGTCGCTGGTCGCGGCATGAATTCCGGCGATGCCCTGAAGGAATGGCACGATCACCTGGCGCTAGACCGCCGGCGGTCCCCGCATACGGTGCGCGCCTATCATGCCGCCGCCGCACGCCTGCTTGCCGCGCTGGGCGAAGTCGACTGGACGCGGATCGCCCTGCTCGATTCCAGCGCCCTGCGGGGCCACCTGGCGGCGCGCCGCGGCGAAGGGATCGGCAACGTCTCCGCGGCGCGCGAGCTTTCGGCGATAAAGGCGTTCATCGCTTTTGCGCGAACCAAGGCCGGCCTGGCAGAGGCAGCAGCGCCCCGGCTGCGCGGGCCGAGGGTGAAAAAGGCCTTGCCGCGCCCGCTTACGCCCGACGATGCGGTGAACGTCGCGGTCGCCGTTTCGGAGGATGCGGCGGAGCCGTGGATCGGCGCGCGGGACCGCGCCGTCCTGCTGCTGCTCTATGGCGCCGGGCTTCGGATTGCCGAGGCGCTGGCATTGCCGTTCGATGTTCTCCCGCTTGGCGACGTGCTCCGCGTCACCGGCAAGGGATCGAAGCAGCGGGACGTTCCGATCCTTCCGCTCGTACGCGCGGCGATCGACGATTACGCGGCGAAGGTCCCCTACACCCTGCTGCCGGGCACGGCGCTGTTTCGCGGTGCAAAGGGCGGCCCGCTCTCTCCCGGGATTGTCCAGAAGGCGATGGCGCGGGCGCGTGCCGGACTCGGTCTCCCCGCAACGGCGACGCCGCACGCATTACGGCACAGTTTTGCCACTCACCTGCTGGGCGCGGGGGCCGACCTGCGCTCGCTTCAGGAACTGCTCGGCCACGCGAGCCTTGGATCAACCCAGATCTACACCAAGGTCGATGCCGCCACGCTGCTCGACGTCTATCGCAGCGCCCACCCGCGCGAGAGCGCCTAGGGTTCGACCTGCGCGGGCTTCCAGGTGACGAGCCGCCAGATGTAGAGAGCGGTGATCAGCACCACGGTCGCCAGCACGATCGGCCCGGTGTACTTCTCGATGTTCGCGACGTTGGCGCCAAGAAAGTGGCCGCCCCCGATCAGCACCGCGTTCCACACCGCCGCACCCGCAAAGGTGAAAATGACGAAGCGCAAGTGCCCCATGTGGGCAAGGCCCGCGGGCAGCGAGATGATCGTGCGCAGGAACGGCGAAAAACGCAGCGCGAACACCACCCATTGGCCGTGGCGCTTGAAGAACGCGGCCACCGTCTCGACCGCCGCCCAGTCGAGCGTGAGCCAGCGTCCCCAGCGCAGGACGAAAGGCTTGAGCCGCTGGTAGCCAAGCTGCCGGCCGAGGAGAAACCAGGCGTAGTTGCCCACAGTCGAACCGATCGTGCCCGCGATCAGCAGCGGCCAGAACTCCATCCGTCCCTTGGCCACGGCGATCCCGCCCAGCCCCATGATCAGTTCGGACGGGATCGGCGGGATCACGTTTTCCAGCGCCATGAGGAATGCGATTCCCCAATAGCCGCCGGCTTCGATCAGATGGGTAATCCAGTCGCTCACGAAATGCCCAACGCGCCAACGGCGCTTTGGTCCCGGCTCAGAGCCGCGCCTCGATAGCGTCCCAGATCATTCCCGCGGTGTCGGTCCCGTTGAAGCGGTCGATCGCGACGATCCCGGTGGGCGAGGTGACGTTTATCTCGGTCAGCCATCGCCCCCCGATCACGTCGATTCCGACGAAGAGCAGGCCCATGCGCTTCAGATCGGGCCCCAGGGTGTCGCAGATTTCCTGCTCGCGCGGGCTGAGCGTGGTGCCTTCGGCATAGCCGCCGACGGCAAGGTTCGAGCGGAACTCGCCCTCGCCCGGCTTGCGGTTGATCGCGCCCGCGACAACCCCATCGATCAGGACGATGCGCTTGTCGCCTTCGGCAACTTCCGGAAGGAACTTCTGCACCATGAACGGTTCGGGCCAGACCTGGCCGAACAACTCCACCAGCGCCGAGATGTTCGCACCGTCCTCGCCGACGAGAAAGACGGCCTTGCCGGCATTGCCGTGCAGCGGCTTGATCACGATCGAACCGTGCTCGGCGTGAAAGGCCTTCACTTCCTCAACCCGCCGGGTGACGAGCGTGGGCGGCATGAACTGCGCATAGTCCAGCACCAGGACCTTTTCCGGCGCGTTGCGCACCGCAACGGGGTCGTTGATCACCAGCGTTTCACCCGCCAACCGCTCAAGCAGCCAGGTCCCGGTAAGGTAGCCCAGGTCGAACGGCGGGTCCTGGCGCATGAGCACGACGTCCATGTCGCGGCCGAGGTCCAGGGTGCGATGCTCGCCCATCTGGAAGTGGTTGCCCTCGATCCGCTGGACGGTGACGGGCGCGGCCCAGGCAGTCACCCGGCCAGCTCCCGAATCGTCGGCCCGCCACGTGAGGGTGCGGACGTCGTAATGCCACAGCTCATGCCCGCGCTCCTGCGCGCGGAGCATCAGCGCGAAACTGGAATCGCCGGAAATGTTGATCCCGGCCATGGGGTCCATCTGGACTGCTACGCGAAGGGTCATGTCTTGGCCTTTAGCGGCTTCGGGAAAGGAATCCACGCTTCCTAGCGCAAGGGCTGCCAGGCGTTCGCGATCCGGCGCGGCAAGGTCCCGGGCGCGAGGAGGAGGACGTCGATGCGCAGTTCGTCGTCGGGCCGGACGAAACGCGGCGCCAATGCCTCCGCTGCCCGCGCCACGCGCTGGAGCCGGCGCTCGTCGACCGCCCAGTCCCGCTCGGTTGCAGTGGCTCGCCACTTCACCTCGCAAAACGCCACCGTCCGCCGCTTGCGCGCGACGATATCGACCTCGCCCGCCGAAACCCTCAGCCGGCGCCCGAGGATCCGCCAGCCGCGCAGCCGCAGCCACCACGCGGCGAGCGTTTCGGCGCGGCGACCGCGACGTTCGGCTTCGGCCCTGTTCATGTCTGGCGGGATCGCAACTCGAGCGCGCGGCCATAGAGCATCTTGCGGTCGAGCCCGTGGCTGTTGGCGAGCGTTGTCGCCGCCTGCGAAGCCTTCATCCGCTTCAGCGCCTCGCCCAGCAGCGCGTCGATATCGGCGGGCGCGGAGATCAGGCTTTCCGCAGGCGGCGGTCCGACGAGGAGGACGATCTCGCCCTTGGGCGGATGCGCGCGATAATGGTCGGCGAGCTCGGCGGCATTGCCTGTGCGGCATTCTTCGAAGGTCTTGGTCAGTTCGCGCGCGACCGCCACTTCGCGCCCCGGCAGGGAATGGTCGATCGCGGCCAATGAGGCCACGAGGCGCGGACCAGTCTCGTAGAAAACCAGGGTTGCGCGCAGGGTCGCAAGCTCGGCCAGAACGTCGGCGCGCCCCTTGTCCCTGGGCGGCAGGAATCCGGCGAACAGGAAGCGATCGGTCGGCAGGCCCGCAAGCGTCAGCGCCACCGTCGCCGCGCTCGCTCCCGGGAGGCTGGTCACTGCGATCCCTTGCGCGCGCGCATCGCGCACTAGGCGGTAGCCGGGGTCCGAGATCAGCGGGGTTCCGGCGTCGCTGACCAGCGCCACCGGGGACTGGGTCATCTCCGCCAGCAGCTCGGCGCGCGCCCCGGCATCGCTGTGATCGTCGTAACGGCGCATCGGCACCGCTATGCCGAGGTGACGCAGAAGCTTGGCCGTCACGCGCGTATCCTCGCACGCGATCACCTTGCAGCGGCGGAGCGTGTCTGCGGCGCGCTGCGTGATGTCGCCTAGATTGCCAATTGGCGTAGCCACGATGTAGAGGCCCGGGCTAAGAGCAGGTAATTCAACGGCTGGTTCGGCGGGCGGCATCATCGCCGGCTCATGGACCACGGCCACGGGGAGCGGCAAGCAAATGATCCAACGGCGGCAAATGCTGCGCACGGTGTCCCTCGCAGCGGGGCTTGCCGTTCTGGCGGGGTGCAAGGTCATTCCCCGCGGTCCCGCCGAAAGCGCGCCTCCCCCACGCCCCGAAACCGAAACCCCTAGCGGCGGCATCCTTCCCAGCGACAGCCAGCGCCACCGCGTTGCGCTGCTGGTGCCGATGTCGGGCGCGAATGCCGCGGTCGGCCAGTCGATCGCCAATGCGACGACGATGGCGCTGATCGACACCGATGCCAAATCGCTGCGCATCACCACCTACGATACCGCGACTGGCGCGCAGAGCGCCGCTGCGCGGGCGATCGCCGACGGCAACAAGCTGATCCTCGGGCCCCTGCTGGGCGACGACGTGAAGACCGTGGCCTCGGTCGCTCGTCCGGCCCGCGTTCCGATGATCACCTATTCGAACGACATTGGCGTCGCCGCGCCGGATGTGTTCGTGCTCGGCCATGTTCCCGGGCAGGCGGTCGAACGTGTCGTCAGTTACGCCAAGGCGAAGGGCATGGGGCGCTTCGGCGCCCTGATCCCAGCGGGCGAATACGGCCAGCGCGCCTCTGCGGCGTTCTTTTCGTCGGTGCGCAATGCCGGCGGGACCATCGTTGCGACCGAGACCTACGACCGGGGCAACACCTCGGTGGCCAGCGCCGCGCGGCGGTTGAAGACCAAGGGACCGTTCGATTCGATCCTGATCGCCGACACCAGCCGGGTTTCGGTCCAAGCCGCTCCGTTGCTGAAAGCCACCGGCGCCGCATCGCCAAGGATCCTCGGCAACGAGTTGTGGAGCGGCGAATCTGCGATCATGTCTTCGCCCGCCCTGCGCGGCGCGTGGTTCGCCAGCGTTTCCGACGCGCGGTTTCGACAGTTCGTGTCGAGCTATCGCTCGCGGTTCGGCAGCCAGCCGCATCGGATCGCCACACTGGGCTACGATTCGGTCCTGCTTACCATCCGCATTGCGCGGGACTGGCGGCCGGGATCGGCCTTCCCGACGTCCAAGCTGTTCGACCGCGGCGGCTTCCTCGGCCTCGATGGCGCGTTCCGCTTCGCCCGCAACGGCGTCGCGGAGCGTTCGCTCGAAGTGCGGGAAGTGACGGCGGGATCGGTCAGCGTAGTCTCCCCTGCCCCTGCCCGCTTCAACGACTGACCGTAACGACGAACGGGATAGTACGGCTGCGGAAAACGCGGGGACGGTGCTTGCTTGCGCGACTCCGCGCCACCTATAGCCTTCGTCATGGTGGATGATCTTTTCGACAAGCTGCCCGCAGGAAGCGGCGGCGACTATGACGGTTCGGCGATCGAGGTGCTCGAGGGGCTGGAACCCGTCCGTCGCCGCCCCGGTATGTATGTCGGCGGGATCGACGAGCGCGCGCTGCACCACCTTGCCGCCGAGGTGCTCGACAACGCGATGGACGAAGCCGTCGCCGGCCATGCCAACCGGATCGAGGTGACGCTTGACGAAGGCAACCGCCTGACGATCACCGACAACGGCCGCGGCATCCCGGTCGACGAGCATCCCAAGTTCCCCGGCAAGTCGGCTCTGGAGGTCATCCTCACCACGCTGCACTCGGGCGGGAAGTTTTCGGGCAAGGCCTATGCCACCAGCGGCGGCCTGCACGGCGTGGGTGTTTCGGTGGTCAACGCGCTGTCGAGCTTCACCCGGATCGAGGTCGCGCGGAACAAGGAACTGTACGCGCAGGAATTCGCGCGCGGCATTCCCACCGGACCGCTCAAGAAGCTGGGTCCCACGCCCAACCGGCGCGGCACCACCGTCAGCTTCATCCCCGACACCGAGATCTTCGGAGACGATGCGACATTCAAGCCGGCGCGGCTGTTCAAGCTCGCGCGGTCCAAGGCCTATCTCTACGCCGGGGTCGAGATCCGGTGGAAATGCGCCGCTTCGCTGGCATCGGGCGACGTTCCGGCAGAAGCAGTATTCCAGTTTCCCGGCGGACTGGCCGATCATCTCGCCGAACAGGTCGGCGAGCGCGAGTGCGTTACGACCAAGTTCTTCGCCGGCAGCCAGGATTTTCCCGGCACCGACCAGGGCCGTGCCGAATGGGCGATCGCCTGGCCGTTGTGGTCCGACGGTTCCTATAGCTGGTATTGCAACACGATCCCGACGCCCGATGGCGGCACCCATGAACAGGGACTGCGTGCCGCGCTGACCAAGGGCATCCGGGCCTTCGCCGATCTGGTCGGTCAGAAGAAGGCCAAGGACATCGCGCCCGAGGACATCGTGACGGGCAGCGAGATCATGTTGTCGCTGTTCATCCGCGACCCCCAGTTCCAGAGCCAGACGAAGGATCGACTGACGTCGCCCGAAGCGGCGCGGATGGTCGAGAACGCGGTCCGCGACCATTTCGACCATTTCCTTTCGGACAACATGGAACGCGGCAAGGCCTTGCTGGGCCACGTCCTCGAGCGGATGGACGAGCGATTGCGGCGCAAGGCCGAGCGCGAGATCAAGCGCAAGACCGCCACCAGCGCCAAGCGCCTGCGCCTGCCGGGCAAGCTCACCGACTGCACCGGCGAAGGATCGGGCGAGACCGAGCTGTTCATCGTCGAGGGCGATTCGGCGGGCGGCAGCGCCAAGCAGGCGCGCGATCGCAAGACCCAGGCGATCCTTCCGATCCGCGGCAAGATCCTCAACGTCGCCTCGGCCACGCTCGACAAGATCCGCGCCAATACCGAGATCGCCGACCTGGCGCTCGCGCTGGGCTGCGGGATGCGCAAGGACTGCAACCCCGACAACCTGCGTTACGACCGGATCGTCATCATGACCGATGCCGATGTCGATGGCGCACATATCGCGACCCTGCTGATGACGTTCTTCTTCCAGGAAATGCCTGAGGTGGTGCGGCGCGGTCATCTCTACCTGGCGCAGCCCCCGCTCTATCGCCTGACCGCGGGCAACCAGTCGGCCTATGCTCGCGACGACGCGCATCGCGCCGAGCTTGAGACGACACTGTTCAAGGGCCGAAAGGTCGAGGTGGGGCGGTTCAAGGGCCTGGGCGAAATGAACCCCCAGCAGCTCCGCGAAACGACGATGAACCCCGCTTCCCGCTCGCTGGTGCGGATCACGCTGCCTCCGGAATACGAGGGACGCGCGGCGGTGAAGGATCTTGTCGACCGCCTGATGGGCCGTGATCCCGCGCAACGCTTCATGTTCATCCAGAATCGCGCGGGCGAGATCGATCCCGAACTGATCGACGCCTGAGCGAATGGGACCGGTCGCTCCAACGGCATTCCGACTGGCGGGCAACCGGCGCGCGATATCGTTGCTCGCGCTGGGACTGGCGCTCCTGGTTATCGCGCTGGGCGCCGCTTTCGTCACGATGGGCAACATCAACGAGGATACCGCACGGGTCGAGCATACGCTGAAGGTCGAAGCTTCGATCAATCGCCTCGCCGCCTTCAACGAACAGATCGAGACCGGCCGGCGAGGTTTCATCATTCAGCCCGGCGACACCTTTGCCAAGGTTGTCGAGGAGGCCAGCAAGTCGTTCGATGCAGAGCACGCGCGCCTGGCCGAGTTGACGTCCGACAATCCACGCCAGGCCCGAAAGATAGCGGAACTGGCCGATCTCAAGGCGCAACGCGCGGCGTTGTTGCAGCAGCTTATTGCCTCTCCCCAAGCCACGGCCGGTGCGCTGCGCGCCACAGACTTCGATAGCGACATGGGCGTCCGCCTGACCCGCAGGATTCGCGCGCAGGCCGACCGGATGGCGGCCGAGGAGGCCGAGCTTCTGCGCGTGCGCACCGGGCTCCAGTACGGATCGCTCGTGCGGTTCTACCTTGTCGGCGGGACGGCCACGTTTTTGCTGATCTCGGTCATGGGCACGGTCATCCTGCTCATCCTGCGCTACAACCGTGACCTTGCCGCGACGCAGGAAAGGCTGCGTTTCGCCAACGAAGGGCTGGAGACCGCGGTATCCGCGCGCACCATCGAGCTGGTCCGCGCGAACCAGGAAATCCAGCGCTTCGCCTATATCGTCAGCCACGATCTGCGCTCCCCGCTCGTCAACGTTCTGGGCTTCACCGCCGAACTCGACGAGGCGCGCAAGACCATCCACAAGTACCTCGCCAACCTGTTCGAGAAGCATCCAGGCCTGCGCGACGAGGCGGCGTGGCTGGCGGTGGAGGAGGACCTTCCCGAAGCCGTCGGCTTCATCCGCACCTCGACCGAGAAGATGGACCGGCTGATCAGCTCGATCCTCGCCCTGTCCCGTCAGGGCCGGCGCCAGCTGAATCCCGAGATGCTCGACATGAACGCGTTGGCCGAAGCCGTTGTTTCCACGCTGTTTCAGCGGACCCAAGACGCGGGCGCGACAATCACGGTCAGGCCGATTCCGCCGGTCGAAAGCGACCGCATGGCCATCGAGCAGATCCTTTCGAACCTGGTGGAGAACGCGCTCAAGTATCTCAGCCCCGATCGAGCCGGCCAGATCACGATTGAAGGCAGCCGCGAAGGCCCGATGGTCCTGGTCGACGTGACCGACAACGGCCGGGGCATCGCCCCGGCGGACCACGAGCGGATCTTTGAACTGTTCCGCCGCGCGGGCAGCCAGGACCAGCCTGGTGAGGGGATCGGACTCGCCAATGTGCGGGCGCTGGCCTACCGGCTTGGCGGGAACGTCGAGGTCGACTCGCAGCTTGACCAGGGCGCGCGTTTCAGGCTTTCAGTCCCCGCGAAATTCGTAGCAACGGAAACGACAGCATGAGCCCGCACAACCCGGTCGGTATCGTCATGATCGAGGACGACGAAGGCCACGCCCGGCTGATCGAAAAGAACATCCGCCGCGCGGGCATTTCCAACGATATCCGCCATTTTCTCGACGGGACGACGGCGCTCGAATACCTCTTCGAATCGCCTGACGGCCCCCGGCTCAACGGTCCTGCGATGGTGCTGCTCGACCTCAACCTCCCCGACATGAGCGGGACGGCGATCCTCGAAAAGATCAAGACCGATCCCGTGCTGCGCCGCACGCCGGTGGTGGTGCTGACCACGACCGACGACAAGGTCGAGATCCAGCGCTGCTACGACCTGGGCTGCAATGTCTACATCACCAAGCCGGTCAACTACGAGAGTTTCGCCGACGCGATCCGCCAGCTCGGCCTGTTCCTGGCAGTGATCCAGGTCCCCGAGATCGAAAGCTGAGCGATTCTCCCCGGATCCTTTATGTCGACGACGACGCCGGTCTCCGGCGGCTGGTGCAGCGCGCGCTGCAACGGCGCGGATTTGCCGTCGAGATAGCCGAAAACGCCGATGCGGGCCTCGCCCGGCTGCGCGGCGAACGGTTCGACCTGGCCGCGATCGATCACCACATGCCGGGCAAGGACGGCCTGGCAATGCTCGCCGAAATCCGCGCTCTGCCAGACGCCCCGCCGGTGGTCTTCGTGACCGGTACCGACGAACCGCAGGTCGCGGTTGACGCGATGAAGGCCGGCGCCTTCGACTTCGTGATCAAGACCGTGGGCGAAAGCTTCTTCGACCTGCTCGACAGCAGCTTTCGCCAGGCGCTCGAGCGGGTAACGCTGCAACGCGCGAACCAGGCGGCCGAGGCGGACCTGCGCGACGCCAACGAACGGCTCGAGATGCTGGTGCGCGAAGTTCACCACCGGGTCGCCAACAGTTTGCAGATGGTGTCCAGTTTCGTGTCGATGCAAGCGGGCCAGACCGCCGATCCCGCCGCGCGCGAGGCGCTGGCCGAGACGCAAAATCGCATTCAGGCAGTAAGCCAGGTCCACCGGCGGCTCTACACGCGCAGCGATGTGGGCACGATCGACCTCGACGAATATCTCGGCACCCTGATCGAGGATTTGCGCAACAGCCTGCCGCGCGGGCGAGGCGAAGTGTCACTCACGCTCGATGCGCAACCCGTCGACGTCTCGCCCGATCAGGCGGTGTCGATCGGGGTCATCGTCAACGAATTGATCAGCAACGCCGCCAAGTACGCCTTCACGAAGGGCCAGGGCGGGACCATCGACGTCGTTTTGCGGCGCGAGGCTGACGGCTATTGCGTCTCGGTCGGCGACGATGGAGACGGCTTTGCCAATGGGGGCCCGGTCCAGGGCACCGGGCTCGGCATGCGCATTATCGGCGCGATCTCGCGCAGCCTGCACAGCAAGGTCGAGCGCGTCGAGCGCGCTCGCGGCACCTGTCACAAGCTTGTCGTGCCTATCTGAAATCGGCTTGCCAGTCCCCCCGTCGCGACTTACCGCTTAATCGAACGGTTAAACGCACAGGAACAGGCCAGCATGACGACCCCGACCACTCGCTTCGAAGGCACGGATGACTACGTTGCAACCGACGACCTCAAGGTCGCGGTCAACGCCGCGGTGCTGCTGCGGCGCCCGCTGCTGGTCAAAGGCGAGCCGGGGACAGGCAAGACCGTGCTGGCGCACGAGATCGCCAAGGCGGTCGGCGCTCCGCTGATCGAATGGAACGTCAAGTCGACGACCAAGGCGCAGCAAGGCCTCTACGAATATGACGCGGTCGCCCGGCTGCGCGATGGCCAGCTCGGCGACGAGCGGGTTCACGACATTTCGAACTACATCCGCAAGGGCAAGCTGTGGGAAGCGTTCACCTCGCCCCAGCTTCCCGTCCTGCTGATCGACGAGATCGACAAGGCCGACATCGAGTTTCCCAACGATCTCCTCCAGGAGCTCGACCGGATGAGCTTCGACGTTTACGAGACGCACGAGACCGTGGCCGCCAAGGAGCGCCCGATCGTCGTCATCACCTCGAACAACGAGAAGGAGCTGCCCGACGCGTTCCTGCGCCGCTGCTTCTTCCACTACATCAAGTTCCCCGATCGCGACACGATGCAGGCGATCATCGACGTACACTTCCCCGACATCCAGAAGACCCTCGTCTCAAAGGCGATGGATATCTTCTACGAGGTCCGCGAGGTTCCGGGCCTGAAGAAGAAGCCGTCGACGTCCGAGCTGCTCGACTGGCTCAAGCTCCTTCTCAACGAGGACATGCCGCTGGATGTGCTCCAGAACCGCGACCCCACCAAGGCGATCCCGCCGCTCCACGGTGCCCTGCTGAAGAACGAGCAGGACGTGATGCTGTTCGAGCGCCTGGCGTTCATGGCTCGCCGGCAGGGGTAATCCGCGGTGGCCTACACCGGACGCTGCAACTGCGGAGCGGTCACGGCCTCCATTGCGGGCGAGCCGGTGGCGGTGCGTCGCTGCTGGTGCCGCCAATGCCAGAAGATCGCGGCCGGCGGAGCGACCACCAACGCGATGTTCGCGACGGGCGACATCGCGTTCCAGGGCAGTCTGGGAAGCTGGGCCTATGTCGCCGAAAGCGGCAACACGCTGACGCAGAGCTTCTGCCCTGCCTGCGCGACGCCGATCATGGGTGAATCGTCGGCGCGTCCGCAATTCCGCACCCTGCGCCTCGGTTTTCTGGACGAACCGCACGGGCTGAGGCCCACCGTGGCAATCTGGCTCGACGAGAAGCCCGGCTGGGCGCTCGAGGATCCGGCTCTCGAGTGCTACGATCGTCAGCCGCCCGCCCCCTCGCCCAAGGAATGAACCAATGTTCTTCAATTTCATCGACGAGCTCCGCGAGGCCGGTATCAAGGCGTCCTTCAAAGAGCATCTGACCCTGCTCGAAGCGCTCGACAAGGACGTAATCGACCAGACGCCAGAAGCTTTCTACTACCTCAGCCGCGCGACCTTCGTGAAGGATGAAGGGCTGCTCGATCGGTTCGACCAGGTCTTCAACAAGGTCTTCAAGGGCCTGCTGACCGACTATGGCCAGAAGGTCGTCGACGTGCCCGAGGAATGGCTGAAGGCGGTGATGGAGAAGTTTCTCTCACCCGAGGAAATGGAAGCGATCAAGTCGCTCGGTTCCTGGGAAGAGATCATGGAAACGCTCAAGAAGCGTTTGGAAGAACAGGAAAAACGCCACCAGGGCGGAAACAAGTGGATCGGAACCGGGGGCACCAGTCCCTACGGCAACTCGGGCTACAACCCGGAAGGCGTGCGGATCGGCGGCGAATCCAAGCACAAACGCGCGCTCAAGGTCTGGGAAAAGCGTGAGTTCCAGAACCTCGACAATACGCGCGAGCTGGGCACTCGGAACATCAAGGTCGCGCTGCGCCGGCTGCGGCGCTTCGCGCGCGAGGGCTCGCCGGACGAGCTCGACCTCGACGCCACGATCGACGGCACCGCTCGCCAGGGCTGGCTCGACATCCGGATGAGGCCGGAACGGCACAACGCGGTCAAGTTGCTGCTGTTTCTCGACGTCGGGGGGTCGATGGACCCGTTCATCAAGCTGGTCGAGGAACTGTTCTCGGCAGCGACGACCGAGTTCAAGAACATGGAGTTCTTCTACTTCCACAACTGCCTGTACGAGGGCGTCTGGAAGGACAACCGCCGCCGCTTTTCGGAGCGCACGCCGACCTGGGACATTCTCCATAAGTACGGCCACGACTACAAGATCATCTTCGTCGGCGATGCCGCGATGAGCCCTTACGAGATCAGCCATCCCGGCGGTTCGGTCGAGCATTTCAACGAGGAATCGGGCGCGGTCTGGCTGCACCGGGTGGCCAACACCTACCCGGCCACTGTGTGGCTCAATCCCGTGCCCGAAAAGCAGTGGGGCTATTCGCAATCCACCAAGATGATCCGCGAGCTGGTGGGCGACCAGATGTACCCGCTGACGCTCGACGGACTGGACGACGCAATGCGCGAGCTGACGCGCAAGAAGCACTGAGCCCACTTCCCTGCTGACTGCCGGCGGCGCGGGGGGACCGCTTCTGTAGGGGCGCTGCCGCGGTCCGCCTAACCCTTGCAGCCGTTCGGCGGGCTCACCATCTTACGGACATGACCACCGCCCGCCTGCCCGCCCTGTTCCTTGGCCACGGTTCGCCGATGACCACAATCACCGACGGACCGGAGCGCCGCGCGTGGCAGGCGCTCGGTCGCTCGCTTCCGCGCCCGCGCGCAATCCTGGCCATCACCGCGCACTGGGAAACCAGTGGCCAGACGCATCTGACCGGCGGCCAAAAACCCCGGACGATCCACGATTTCCGCGGCTTTCCCCAGGAGCTGTTCGATATCCGCTATCCCGCACCGGGATCAGACTGGCTGACGGGGCGGGTGATCGAACTGCTGGGTTCCGAACAGGTTCGGGTCGACGAGAGCTGGGGTTTCGACCACGGCGCCTGGGGCGTGCTTCAGCCGATGTATCCGGCAGCCGACATTCCGCTGGTGGCGATGAGCCTCGATCGCGCGCTGACGCCAGAACAGCATCTTGCGCTGGGTGAAAGCCTGGCCTCGCTCCGCGACGAAGGGGTGCTTATCGTCGGAAGCGGCAACGTCGTTCACAATCTGGCACTCTGGCGGGAAGCCGCCGGAACCCGCCCCGATTGGGCCGAGGAGTTTCGCGCCCGCGTCAATGCCGGCATGCGCGATGGCGACCGAACCGCGCTGACCGCCTTTGCCTCGGACGACCGGGCTGCGTCGTTGGCGGTGAATAGCGGCGAGCACTTCCTGCCGCTGCTCTACCTGTTGGGCGCACGGCTTCCCGGCGACGAGGTGCAGGTCTTCAGCGACACCCTCGACGGGGCGCTGTCGATGACCTCGTACCTCATAGGCCAGCCCCTGGACCTAGCCGCGGCCGCCTGAGCAAGCCGCTGGTGTTGCGGCGCGCAGGCTCGTAAGGGCCGCGCCCATGGACCTGCAATTGCTCATCATCTGCCTGCTGACGGCGGGCATCAACCTCATCGGCACGCTGGCCTACGCCGCGCGAATCGCCGGCGTCCGCACGCGGCGGATCGCAATGAGCTTTGCCCTGTTCAACATCCTCGTCCTCGTCAGCCGCACCTCGAACAGCTTTCTCGGGCCGTTTCTGGCCAAGCGAATCGAGACGCGCCTGGCAAGCGGGGGCGGCGAAGAGCTGATTTGGGACTTCAGGCTCGTGCTGATGTCGGCCAGCATCGCGGTCTTCGTCGGCATCCTGTTGGTCCCGACGGGCCAGCGCCTGTTCGCGAGCGCCATCGGCCACTTCCAGCGCAATCGGTCGACCGCGCGGATGATCCTGCGCAGCGCCAGCCCGGCAGGCCTGCGCACGATCCGCGAATCGATTACCACGCCTTCGGTCATGCACATCGGGGCGCTCAGCAAACCGCGCGGCGTGGGCTGGGGCGTCCTTCTCGCCAATGTACTGGCCCAGGCGCTGATCACCGTGGGCGTGCTTGCCTCGCTTTATGCCGGATATCTCAACCCCGATTTCCGCGTCACCGCATCGCAGCTTTCGGCGGTGATCAACGGATTTGCCACGATCATGCTGTTCGCACTGATCGACCCGCAGCTTTCGGTGATGACCGACGACGTGGTCGAGGGCCGCATCGCCGAGCCGCTGTTCCGGCGCACGATCGTGTGGATTTCGCTCAGCCGCCTGGTTGGCACCGTTCTGGCGCAGTTGTTCTTCGTGCCCGCCGCCGCGGCGATCGCCTGGATCGCCTACTACGTCTGATCAGGAATGGCGGTCGAGCGAGGCGTGCAAACGCAGGCTCGTCCGCCAGAAGAAGAAAGCCGGGACAAGTCCCAGCCAGGCTGCCCCATACAGCACCCAGCGAACTGAATCCTCGCCGGCGGTGGGCCTGAAGAGGTCGGACAACATCCCGAAGAACAGTGGCCCGAGGCCCAGTCCGATCAGGTTCTGACAGAACAGTAGCGTAGCGCTCGCCATCGCGCGCGCCTCTGGCCGGACAAGACCCTGTGCGCTGGAGAACGTCGGCCCGTAATAGAGCGAATTGAGGAAGGTCGGCACCATCAGGAGCGCGAGCGAAACCTTCCAGTCGCTGGCCATGTAGGCGGCGTAGGACAGCGGGACCGCGATCACCATGCCGACTGCCGGAGCGGTCAGAACATGGCGTCTGTCGCTGCGCCCGAACCGGTCGGCAAGCCAGCCACCCGCCAATGTCCCGAGGATGCCGGCCAAACCGGCCCATATCCCGAACCAGAAACCGACCATCCCCGGACTGAGGCCGTAAGTGCGCTGGAAGAAGATGATGGCCCAGGTCGCCTTGCCGTAGCTGAGAAACGAGGCCGCCGAGGCAGCGCAAAGCAGCAGTACGAAGACGCGCGAGCCCAAGATCTGCTTCAGTGCCTCGCGGTTCGACAACGCCGCTTGCGCCGCGATTGCGGCTTGCGGGCGCGCGGCGAGGCCGGTGCGACGCGGGTCGCGGAGCAGTACTAGAAGCAGGACCGCTAGGAGGATTCCCGGCAATCCGACGAACAGGAACGCCGCGCGCCAGCCCACGCTGTCTGCCAGGAGGCCGCCGATCATCGAGCCCAGGAGCGAGCCGATCGGGATGCCGAGCGCGTAGAATGCCAGTGCGGAAGAGCGCCGCTCGGGCGGGACGATATCACTGATCAGCGAATGGGCAGCGGGTGTGCCACCCGCCTCGCCCACTCCCACGCCGACGCGGGCGAGCAGAAGCTGGACGAAGTTCTGCGCCAGTCCGCACAGCGCGGTCATCGCAGACCACACCGCCAGCGCCACCGCGATCAGCCCGATGCGGTTGGTCGAAGGCCGGTCGGCATAGCGAGCGATGGGCAGGCCCAGAAAGGTATAGAAAAGCGCGAACGCGATCCCGGTCATCAGGCCGATCTGTGTGTCCGACAGGCCAAGGTCGCGACTGATCGGCTCGGCCAGGATGTTCACGATCTGGCGATCGATGAAATTGAAGATGTAGACGATCAGCAAGAGCCACAGCACGAGCCGGGGTGCGGTTGCCGCGCGAAGCGGCACCGCCGGTGTTGTCGCGGCCATTCCCGCTCCTCTGCCTAGTAGGCGAGGAACGCTCGCCTTTCTGTTATCCAGGCATGTTCGTCGGCACGCGCCAGTCCGTCAAGGTCGCCGGGAGCGGCGCCGGCATCGTCGACCCATTCGCGCAGCTGCGGACCGCCGTTGATCACGTCGATCGCCAGCTTGTCGAAGACGTACTCGTACGGAAAATCCCGCCACAGCGGATAGTCGGGATAAAGCGTCCGGATCGCCTTGAACGCCAGCGCCTGAAGCCGCCAGGGCTTGAACTCGGCGTGATCGTAGAAGCGGCCTTCCGCGTGCAACTGAAGGCCGTTGTTGAGCTTGCCCGCATGCTTGTGAAAGGTCGGCTCGAACCACACCTCGCGGATCGCGCAGCCCTCCAGCCATTGCGGAGCGAAACGGCGCATTTCGGCAAGGACGGCGCGCGCGTCGATGTCCGGCGCGCCGAACAGTTCGAGCGGACGGGTCGTTCCGCGCCCCTCGCTCAAAGTGGTGCCTTCGAGCATGACTGTGCCGGCGTAGGCGCGCGCCATGTTGAGGTTGGCGGCGTTGGGGCTCGGGTTGATCCACAGCCTGTCCTGCGGCCATCCAAAACCGGGCGCTTCGTCCGGTCGCCAGCCTTCCATCTCGATCACGCGGTATTCGACGTCGAGGGCGAAGTGATCGATGAACCAGCGGCCCATCTCGCCCATCGTCATCCCGTGGCGCATGGGCATGGGCCCTGCCCCGACGAAGCTTTCCCAGCCCGGCAGCAATGTCGTCCCCTCGACCGGGCGGCCGGCGGGATTCGGACGGTCCAGCACCCATACCGCCTTGCCCTGCGCCGCCGCGGCCTCGAGCAGATAGAGCAGTGTCGTGACGAAGGTGTAGATCCGGCAGCCGAGGTCCTGCAGGTCGAACAGGAACACGTCCGCAGACGACATCATCTGGCCGGTCGGCCGCCTCACCTCGCCGTAGAGACTGAATACCGGAATGCCGAGCACCGGGTCAGTGAAGTCCGCGGTTTCGACCATGTTGTCCTGCTTGTCGCCCTTCAGCCCGTGCTGTGGGCCCATGGCGGCGGACAGGGTGATCCCGGGACAAGCGGCGAGGGCGTCGAGCGAATGCACGAGACCGGCCGTGACCGAAGCGGGGTGCGCCACCAGCGCGACACGTTTGCCTTCGAGCGGGCGACGCAGTTCAGGGTCCGCCAGCAGGCGGTCGATGCCGAAGTTCATGCGGTGGCCGTTGGCGGCACTTCCAGCGTGAAGCAAGCCGGATGGTGGAAATCGGGTTTGTCGGACGGATGCGCCAGCGCCCAGTACGACTTGGTCCCGTCGCCTTCCTCGATCACCGCGGACAGGCCGACGTGAAGCGGTCCTGTAGGAAAGCCGGCCGTCGGCAGAGTGACTTCCTGCACGAAGAACCGCTCGCCCGCGCTGCCTTCGCACAAGGGTTCGTGATCGAGCGGCTGCTCGCGCATGCCTTCGCGATAATCGTCGAAACGATATGCGGCCCAGCGCTGCGACGGCGAAAAGTTGAATTCCAGATAGCCGGGCTCGCCCGCTCCCTGGACATACATTTCGAAGCAGGTGGTCTGCCACAGTCCGTCTGCCCGGCCCTTTCCGGCGAAATCTGGCAGGACCACCTCGTCGTGCCCGTCCACCCGGTAACGCAGAAGCAACTGGTCCTTCCCTGTCTCGATCCACTGCACCTCGACCCCGCGAACGGTCGCGGGCGGCATGGCCGGATGGGGAATCAGTCGATGCGTTGCCAAAGGCACTGTCCTTTCGTGTTCGGTCGTGGCGTGCTAGGCGCGCGCGCCATGAACGCTTTCAAGTCCGATCTGCTCCGCGTGCTCGACCAGCGCGGCTATGTCCACCAGCTCACTGACGGCGCGGGCCTGGATGCCCTCGCCATGGCCCAGGTCGTTCCCGGCTATATCGGCTTCGATGCCACCGCGCCATCGCTCCATGTCGGCAGCCTGGTCCAGATCATGATGCTCCGGCGGATGCAGCAGACCGGTCACAAGCCGATCGTGGTGATGGGCGGGGGAACCACCAAAGTGGGCGATCCTTCGGGCAAGGACGAAAGCCGCCAGTTGCTCTCGTCGGACCAGATCAACGCCAACATTGCCTCGATCCGCCGCGTATTCGAACGGTTCCTGACCTTCGGAACCGGCCCGACCGACGCTGTGATGATCGACAATGCCGACTGGCTCGACGCGCTGGAATACGTGCCTTTCCTGCGTGACGTGGGCCGGCACTTCACGATCAACCGGATGCTCAGCTTCGATTCGGTGAAGCTGCGGCTCGACCGCGAGCAGCCGCTGACCTTCCTCGAATTCAACTACATGATCCTTCAGGCCTACGACTTCCTCGAGCTTTCACGGCGCGCCGCCTGTCGCCTCCAGCTCGGCGGGTCGGACCAGTGGGGCAACATCGTCAACGGAATCGAGCTTGCCCGCCGGATCGACGGGACGCACCTGTATGGCGTGACCACTCCGCTCTTGACCACGGCCGATGGCGCCAAGATGGGCAAGACCGCCGCCGGCGCGGTGTGGCTCAACGGCGACCAGCTGCCTGACTGGGATTATTGGCAATTCTGGCGCAACGCCGATGACCGCGATGTCGGACGGTTTCTTCGGCTGTTCACCGACCTTCCGCTGGACGAGATTGCCCGTCTCGAGGCGCTTGAGGGAAGCGAGATCAACGCCGCCAAGGTCGCTTTGGCCAACGCTGCCACCGCGTTGTGCCGGGGCGAGGAAGCCGCCCGCACCGCGCAAGCGACGGCCGAGGCGACATTCAGCGGCAGCGGGATCGGCGAGGACTTGCCGGTGCACGTCGTCGATGTGCCTTCGTTGACGATTGTCGATGCCTTGGTCGGGATCGGGTTCGCGACCAGCCGTGGCGAAGCCAAGCGCCTCGTCGCGGGCGGCGGGGCGCGCGTCGATGGGTCGCCGGTGACGGACGAAGCTCACGTGATCGCGTTGGGGACCGACGACATCCGCCTTTCCTCGGGCAAGAAGCGTCACGGCATCTTGCGCCGAGCGTGATCAAATTGCGGGAAGGCTCGGCCAGCGAGTTTACCTAATATTCGCCATTCTCCCTCATCATGTCGGCATAGGGGTCGTCACGAGGGAGTATTCATGTCCGCCGGAGCAAATCTTTCGGTTACCGATCTTCGCCGCGCCGCGCGGCACCCGGTCGATTATCCGGTGATCGGGGAGCATCGCGTGCTGGGCGATGTGATGCTGCACGTGGTCAATATCTCGGCCAACGGGTTCATGGTCGATGGCCAGCTCGATCTCGGCAAGGGCGATCGTGTGACGATTCGCCTCCCCGCCATCGGCAGGATCGAGGCGTTCCTGATCTGGAGCAGCGAGGATCGTGCCGGCTTCCAGTTCGAACGCATCCTGCGCCTCGACGATTTCATGAAGATGATCGACGCGCTGCAGCCCAACCCGCGCTTGCGCAGCGCGCGCTAGGCCAACAAGAAATCATTTGCCCGGCCGCGTATAATCGCGGCTTGGCAACCGGCCGCGCGGATGTCATCGCTCGACCGTGACCGAGCCGACTTCGCCACTGCAGATCCGTGATTTCAGACGCTTCTGGCTGGCCCGCTTCATGGCGGTCCTGGCCACGATGGCGATGGTCGTGGTGATCGGCTGGCAGACTTACGACATCGCCCGCAGCGATTATGGCATGAGCCGCGCCGCAGCGGCGTTCCAGCTCGGCCTGCTCGGCCTGTTCCAGTTCGTTCCGCTGTTCTTCCTCACACCTGTCGCCGGTCTGGCCGCCGACCGGTTCGACAGACGAAAGCTGGCCGCCTTCGCCAACTCCATCGATCTGTGCATCGCGCTCGCGCTCGGTGCCCTTACCCATTTCGACGCGCTCAATCTGCCGTTGCTGTTCGGCCTTGCCGCCGCGCACGGCACCGCGCGCGTGTTCAGTGGGCCGGCTCTGAGCGCGATCGCGCCAAATATCGTGCCGCCCTCCCTGCTACCTCGCGCGATCGCCTTCAACTCCATCGCCTGGCAGGGCGCGTCGGTCACCGGTCCAGCTGCCGGGGGACTGCTGTTCGCCGCGCATCCCGAACTTCCCTATTGGACCGCGGCCGTCCTCCTCGGGCTGTCGGCCGGCCTGATCCTGACGATCAGGAAGCTCGCGTTGCCCGCTGTTCGCCGCGACGTGCATCCTGTGCGCCAGATGGGTGAAGGCCTGTCGTTTGTATGGAACGAGCGCTTCCTGCTCGGGTGCATCACCCTCGATCTGTTTGCCGTCCTTCTGGGGGGCGCGACCGCGCTGTTGCCCGTCTATGCCCGCGACATCCTGCAGGTCGGCCCCGAAGGACTTGGCCAGATGCGCGCCGCACCGGCACTCGGTGCCGCGGTCGTCGCTCTCACCCTCGCGTTCCGACCGTTGCACCGCAACGTGGGCTCGAAGATGCTGTGGGCGGTCGTGGTGTTCGGCGGCGCGACGATCGGCTTCGGGCTTTCGCGCCATTTCCCGCTGTCACTGGCCCTCCTCGCGCTGCTTGGGGCAGCGGACATGGTTTCGGTCTTCATCCGCTCCAGCCTCGTCCAGCTCAACACGCCGGACGAAATGCGAGGGCGCGTATCTTCGATTTCCGGCCTCGCCATTTCCGCGTCGAACGAACTGGGCGAGATGCAGTCTGGACTGGCCGCCGCGCTGCTCGGCGCGACGGGGGCGGTTGTATTTGGCGGCGCCGCAGCCATTATCGTTACCGCGGTTTGGGCCGCGATCTTTCCCGAATTGCGCCGGGCAAAGACGTTCGCGCCGCAGTATCGCGCCGCCGCGCCGCCCGGCAATGCGGCTGAAACGCTGAAGGAGTCCGCGACATGAAGGCTGACAACATCCTCGCCACCATTGGCAACACTCCGCACGTCCGGCTGTCGAAGCTGTTTCCCGATCACGAGGTCTGGGTGAAGTCGGAACGCTCGAATCCCGGCGGTTCGATCAAGGATCGGATCGCGCTCGCCATGGTCGAGGCGGCCGAGGCGGACGGCAGCCTGAAGCCGGGCGGCACGATCGTGGAGCCTACTTCCGGCAACACCGGCATCGGCCTGGCGATGGTCGCCGCCGTCAAAGGTTACCGGCTCGTGCTGGTCATGCCCGACTCCATGTCGATCGAGCGCCGCCGCCTGATGCTGGCCTATGGCGCGAGCTTCGACCTGACCCCGCGGGAAAAGGGGATGAAGGGGGCCTTGGAACGTGCGCAGCAGATCGTCGATGAGACGCCGGGCGCGTGGATGCCCCAGCAGTTCGAAAACGCCGCCAACATCGCGATTCACGCTCGAACCACCGCGCATGAGATCCTCGACGATTTCGCCGATGCGCCGATCGATGTCCTGATCACCGGCGTAGGCACGGGCGGTCACCTCACCGGATGCGCAGAGGAACTCAAGAAGACCTGGAAGGGTCTGAAGGCATACGCGGTCGAGCCGACGCTTTCCCCCGTCATTTCGGGCGGCCAGCCTGCGCCGCACCCGATCCAGGGCATCGGCGCCGGGTTCATCCCCGAGAACCTGCATACCCAGGCGATCGACGGAGCGATCCAGGTCGACGCCGGCAAGGCCAAGGAGATGGCTCGCCGCTGCGCCGCTCAGGAAGGCATCCTCGTGGGCATCAGCAGCGGGGCTACGCTCGCTGCAATCGCGCAGAAGCTCCCAGAAATCGACCCCAAGGCCCGCGTTCTGGGGTTCAATTACGATACCGGCGAGCGTTACCTCTCGGTGCCTGACTTCCTGCCCGAATAAGCGCCAGTGCCGCCGCCTAGGCGGTGGCGAACGCTTCGGCGGGAAGTCGCATCAGGATGTCCGATCCGGCTTCGATCTTGCGCCGAAGGGATCCTGCCTCTGGCATCATGGCGTTGGCGAAGTGCTGCGCGGTGACGAGCTTTGCCTCGTAGAAGGCACTGTCTTCGCCGCCCCCGCTCGCCAGTTTGGCGCCTGCCACCTTGGCCATGCGCAGCCACATCAGGCCGACCGCCACGATCCCCGTGATGGTCATGTAGGAATAGGCCCCGGCCCCCACATTGTTGGGGTTGGCCATGCCGTTCTGCATGAACCACATCGTGGCCGCCTTCATCTCGGCAACGGCCTTGCCCAGCTTTTCGGCGATCGGAGCAAGCGTCGCATCGCCGGCTGACGCGGCGACCTCGGCATCCACGACAGCGAAGAAGGCCTGAACCGCGCGCCCGCCGTTCAGCGCCAGTTTGCGGCCCACGAGGTCCATTGCCTGGACCCCGTTCGCGCCCTCGTAGATCATCGCGATCCGCGCATCGCGCACGAACTGCTCCATGCCGTTCTCGACGATGTAGCCGTGCCCGCCCCAGACCTGCTGCATGTCGGTAGCGACCTTGTAGCCCATGTCGGTGCCGTAGCCTTTGATGACGGGCGTCAGGAGGCTGATCAGGTCATCGGCGGTCTGTCGCTCCTGTTCGGTCGCTGCCTTGTGGGAAAGATCGACCTGGAGCGCACCCCACATGCAGAGCGCACGCAGACCCTCGGTCAGCGCCTTGCCGTCCATCAGCATCCGCCGCACGTCCGGGTGCACGAAAAGGTGATCGGCCTTTTCCTGCGGCTCTGCAGGACCCGTCAGCGCCCGGCCCTGCCGGCGCTCGAGGGCGTAGGCGACCCCGTTCTGATAGGCGACCTCGCCTTGCGCGAGACCCTGGATGCCAACTCCGAGGCGCGCGGCGTTCATCATGATGAACATCGCGGCAAGGCCCTTGTTCTCCTCGCCGACCATGTACCCGGTAGCGCAGTCGTAGTTCATTACGCAGGTGGCGTTTCCGTGGATGCCCATCTTGTGCTCGAGGCTGCCGCAAGAAACCGCGTTGCGCGCCCCCAGCGAGCCGTCGTCGTTGACCATCACCTTGGGCACGATGAACAGTGAGATACCCTTCGTCGAATCGGGCGCGTCGGGCGTCTTGGCAAGCACGAGGTGGATGATGTTCTCGGTCAGGTCGTGCTCTCCTGCCGAAATGAAGATCTTCGTTCCGGTGATCGCATAGCTCCCGTCGGCCTGCGGGACCGCCCGCGTCCGGATCATGCCGAGGTCGGTGCCGCACTGCGGCTCGGTAAGGTTCATCGTGCCCAGCCACTCACCGGCGACCATCTTGGGCAGATACTTGGCCTGCTGCTCGGCCGAACCCTTTGCGATGATCGCCGAGACCGCGCCGTTCGTCAGGCCGGGATACATCGCGAACGCCTGGTTGGAGCTGGCGAGGAATTCCTCCATCACGAATCCGACGACGTGGGGGAGGCCCTGCCCGCCGAAGGCCTCGGGCGCAGCGAGCGTGCCCCAACCCGCCTCTCGGAACTGCTCGAAAGCCGCCTTGAACCCGGTGGGCGTGGTGACCGAGCCGTCGGCATTGCGTTTGCAGCCTTCCGCATCGCCCGCCATGTTCAGGGGAGCGAGCACTTCGGCGGCGAAGCGGCCGGCTTCCTCGATGACCGCGTCGGTCATGTCCTGCCCGGCGTTCTCGAACCCCGGCAGGTTGCCATAGCTTTCAAGGTTCAGAACTTCGTTGGCGATGAAGCGGCAGTCGCGGGTGGGCGCCTTGTAAACGGGCATGATCAGGTTTCCTTCGGTTCGGCGTCGCTCAGCGTTGCGACGAAATCGGTCAGTTCGGCGATGGCGCTTTCGATGTCGCGCTTTTGCTGGGTCAGTGCCTCGATCCGCTCACGGCAACGGGCTATGGTAACCCTGCGCTGCTCGATCCGGCCGTCACCAAGATCGTAGAGGTCGATTAGCTCGCGGATCTCGGCTAGACTGAACCCGACGTTCTTGGCCCGCATGATCCACGCAAGTCGCGCCCTGGCGCGCTTGTCGTAGACGCGGGACTTGCCCGCACGCGTCGGGGAAATCAGTCCCTCGTCCTCGTAGAATCGGAGCGCTCGCGCAGTAACGCCGAATTCGCCCGATAGGTCGGAGATGGAATAGGAATCGCGGGCAAGCGCATCGAGACGCTCGAGATGCGCGCCGCTGTTGCCCGATTTGGGCGTGCTTGCGGATTGACGGGACATGCGCCGCCCGTACTTTCCCTTTACGTTAACGTCAATCCAAAACCCGGTGCAGGCCGTCGTCTTCCAGTTTGCGGTAGAAGCAACTCGTCGCGCCCGTGTGGCAAGCCGGGCCTGCCGGTCGACAGCGCAATTCGATCGCGTCCTGGTCGCAATCGACCCTGATCTCGGTGACGTGAAGGACGTTGCCGGACGACTCGCCCTTCATCCACAACTGGCCGCGGGAGCGTGAATGGAAGTGTGCCTTCCCGGTCTCGCGGGTCCGCGCAAGCGCTTCGGCATCCATGTGAGCAAGCATGAGCAGAGCGCCCGTCCGATCGTCGACCGCTACCGCAGTGATCAGTCCGGCAGCATCAAATCGCGGCGCGAATGGCTCAATTGCATAGTTTTCAGGGGGTTGGGCGGCGATGATCGGGCTCCCGGAATGCACGATTCAGCTCGAAAGGTGCTTGTTGCACGATAACCACATGTACTCTTCAAAATCCATCGCGACCGCATATTGGCCTTTCACCGTCGCGCGGCTTGAGGAACAAGACGCTCACGGCTTGAGGGAGCCGGGTGCGGCACGCGCCAAAGTTCAGGGATACCGCGAAGGCGGATGCAGGCGCTAAGCGCCGCTCCACTTTCGGTAGAATGAGGGGTTTCGGCGAAGCGATCGAATGATCGCCGCCAGCGCAAACAAGCGCGGCGCCGGTTTGGAATCGTCACGAGAGCGCCCGGAACTGCGGTTCCGGGCGCTTTTCGTTTGGGCTCCCTCAACGCGCCGCTCAACCACCCTCTCATCACGCCGGCGGCAAAACCTCGTCGATAACGCGAGCAAAGCATGCAATCCGCACCTGCCCGACGCCGATCTTCCGCAGGGCTGTGACGCAGGCATCTGTTGTTGCCCCGCTGGTCATGACGTCGTCCACGAGCAGGACCCGGGCGCCCCGCAGCCGCTCGCGCCATCGGGCGTTCGCGACGATGGCTCCCTTGAGAGCCACGGCACGCTCGCGTCGCGACAATCCGCCCAGCGACGGAGTGGCGCGATGGCGCTGCAATGCGTCGACTGCCAGGACAGCGCCGCGCGCCCTTGCGATGTGTTCGGCCAGGAGGTCCGACTGGTTGAAGCCGCGACGCCATATCCGCCAGCGATGCAGCGGCACCGGAACGACCAGCCAGTCGCCGTCGAGTGGCGGCATCCGTGACGCCATGATTCGGCCAAGCAGTGTGGCCAGCGCAAGCTTGCGGCCGTGCTTCAGGGCAAGAACGAGCTTCCGCGACGATTCGGCATAGAGCGTGGCCGCCGCAATGCCGTCGTGGCGTGGTGGCTCCTTCATGCAGGGCGCGCAGATTGCGCCCTCGCCCGGCGTCACGGTGTCGGGCATCGGCCGTTGGCACAGCGCGCAAGCCGGCTCGCCCGGCGCCGGCAGCGTCTGCCAGCACGCCGCGCACAGTCCGCCCTGTTCCGCCACGGCGTCGCCGCAAAGCGGGCAACGGGGCGGAAAGACGAGATCGATCAAGGGGGTAAGCAGGTGCGGCGACGCCATGTCTCGCTTCTGGCAAGCGCTATGGCGGTTTGGCAAGCGGTTGCGCCGATGGCTGCGGGGCGGCAGGAGACGAAGCGCATGACCGCCCCGCCAACCATCTTCTCTCCTCGACGCCGGGCGGCGGCCCGCCGCAGGATGCGCGTCCTCCAGCGCGGGACCGAAGCGCCCCGCTACGTCATCGACGACATGGACGACGACGTCATCGAGCGCCTGGCGTTCCTGCGCCATGCTCCTGCCCGGGCGCTGGTCATCGGCGACTGGACCGGGCGGGTCGCTGAAACCCTTGCGCGCCAGGACGCAGCCGTCGTCTCGGCCGACCCGGTTCCAGGCGCCGGCGAGGAGTCGATCGACGAGGAACATCCTCTTGAGCTTGGCCAGTTCGATCTCGCGGTAAGTCTGGGCACACTTGACACCGTGAACGACCTGCCGGGAGCGCTCGTGCACTTGCGCCATGCGCTCGCTCCCGGGGGACTGATGATTGCCAGCTTCCTCGGCGCGGGATCGCTGGGCCGGCTGCGCGAGGCGATGGCCGCGGGGGATGCAGAGCGGCCGGCCCCACGGATCCACCCGCAGGTCGATGTCCGCGCCGGGGGCATGCTGCTGCAGCGCTGCGGCTTTGCCCGCCCAGTGATCGACAGCCGCACACTGACAGTCCGGTTCGGCAGCCTTGACCGCCTCGTCGCTGACTTGCGCGCGCAGGGCCTTGGCAGCGTTCTTGCCCGACCCGGCCCCGCCCTTACCCGCGCCATGCGCGACCGCGCGCGGGCCGCCTTCTCTGCCGCAGGAACCGAGGGACGGACCGAAGAAACCTTCGAGATACTGACCCTAAGCGGCTGGAAAGAAGCCTGATCTAGCGCAGTGCCGACTGCGCGGCCGCAAGCCTGGCGATGGGCACGCGATACGGTGACGCCGAGACGTAATCGAGCTTCTGCGCCTCGCAGAACGCGATGCTCGCCGGATCGCCGCCATGCTCGCCGCAGATCCCGAGCTTTATCCCGGGCCGCGCCGCACGCCCGCGTTCGGCCGCCAGTGCCACGAGCTGCCCGACACCGTCGATGTCCAGCGTGACGAAAGGATCGTGGGCATAGATCCCCTGGTCGACATAGGGCCCGAGGAACCTTGCCGCGTCGTCGCGCGATACGCCCAGTGTCGTCTGGGTGAGGTCGTTCGTTCCGAACGAGAAGAACGCCGCGTCGGCGGCGATCTCGCCCGCCATCAGCGCCGCGCGGGGCAATTCGATCATCGTGCCGACGAGATATTCGACGCTGGCCCCGCGCTCGGCGAAGAGCTCGTGCGCCACCCGGTCGACGAGCGCGCGCATGATTTCGAGCTCGCGCGCGGTGGCGACCAGCGGGATCATGATCTCGGGGATCGGCGCCTCGGCGGCGGACTTCGCGACGTCGCATGCGGCCTCGAAGATCGCGCGGACCTGCATCTCGTATATCTCGGGGTACGTGATGCCGAGACGGCAGCCGCGATGGCCGAGCATCGGATTGAATTCGTGGAGTTCGGCGGCGCGCCGGCGCAGATGCGCGACGCCCAGGCCGGTGATCGTCGCAAGCTCCTCGAACTCGGCGTCGCCCTGCGGCAGGAATTCGTGCAGCGGCGGGTCGAGCAGGCGGATTGTCACCGGCAGGCCGGCCATGACGTCGAAGATCGCGGCGAAGTCGGCCCGCTGCTCGGGAAGAAGCTTGGCCAGCGCGGCCCGGCGCCCGGCCTCGTTCTCGGCCAGGATCATCTGGCGCACCGCGCTGATGCGCGCGGCATCGAAGAACATGTGCTCGGTCCGGCACAAGCCGATGCCCTCTGCCCCGAATTGGCGAGCGACCCGGCAGTCGGCCGGAGTCTCGGCGTTGGCGCGCACCTTCATGCGGCGGTGGCGGTCGGCCCAACCCATGAGGACGCCGAAATCGCCAACCAGCTCGGGCTCGATCGTCGCCACTTCGCCGGCCATCACTTCGCCGCTGGCGCCGTCGAGGGTGATGACGTCGCCCTCGTGAAGCACGCGGTCGCCGATCCGCGCGGTGCGGGCGGCCATGTCGATCGACAGCGCCGATGCACCCGACACGCACGGACGCCCCATCCCGCGCGCGACGACCGCGGCGTGACTGGTCATGCCCCCGCGCGCGGTAAGAACACCGCGTGCGGCGTGCATTCCGTGAATATCCTCAGGTGAAGTCTCAACACGAACAAGGATGACTGCCTCGCCAATCGCGGCACGGCGCTCGGCGGAATCCGCGTCGAACACTACTGCCCCCGATGCCGCGCCGGGCGATGCGGGAAGTCCCCGCGTCAGGACGTCGCGCGTGGCGGCGGGGTCGAGCGTCGGATGAAGAAGCTGGTCCAGCGCCATCGGGTCGATCCTCCCGATGGCCTCGGCCTCGGTGATCAGGCCCTCGCCCGCCATGTCGACCGCCATCTTCAAGGCCGCCTTGGCGGTGCGCTTGCCGCTGCGGGTCTGGAGCATCCAGAGCTTGCCCTGCTCCACGGTGAACTCGATGTCCTGCATGTCGCGATAGTGACGCTCGAGCAGATCGAACACGCGGCCCAGCTCCGCGAAGGCTTCGGGCATGGCCTCTTCCATGCTCAGCGGCTTGGCCGAGGCGCGTTCGCGCGCCGCGCGAGTCAGGTATTGCGGAGTGCGGATGCCGGCGACGACGTCCTCGCCCTGCGCGTTGACCAACCATTCGCCGTACCAGGCGCGCTCGCCCGTCGCCGGATCGCGGGTGAAGGCAACCCCGGTGGCTGAGGTGTCGCCCATATTGCCGAAGACCATTGCCTGAACGTTGACGGCGGTGCCCCAATCATGCGGGATTGCGTTAAGCCGGCGATAGACCTTTGCGCGTTCCGCGTTCCAACTGTCGAAAACCGCAGCGATCGCCCCCCATAGCTGCACGTCGACATCTTGCGGGAATTCGCGCCCGAGATCTTCGGCGACGATGCCTTTGTACTCGGCCACGAGGGCCTGCCAATGCTCCGCACCCAGTTCGACATCGTTGTAAAAGCCGTTGTCTTCCTTGACGATTTCCAGCGCATCCTCGAACCTATGGTGGTCAAGGCCAAGGACGACGTCGGAATACATCTGGATGAAGCGGCGATAGCTGTCCCACGCGAAACGCGCGTCGCCGGATGCGGCAGCAAGGCCAGCCACGGTGGCGTCGTTGAGACCGAGGTTGAGCACGGTGTCCATCATGCCCGGCATCGAGACGCGCGCGCCCGAACGCACCGACACCAGCAGCGGATTGTCGGGATCGCCAAAGCGGCGGCCGGTAGTCGTCTCGATATGCCGGACGCCTTGCGCCACCGCCTCGCGAAGGCCGTCGTCGAAGCTGCGGCCGGCAGCGTTGTAGCGAGTGCAGACTTCAGTGGTGATGGTGAAGCCCGGCGGCACGGGCAGGCCGATCCCGGCCATTTCGGCCAGGTTGGCGCCCTTGCCCCCGACGATGGTCTTGTCGCGCGTGCGCGGATCGTCAGCCGTCTCGCCGCCGCCGAAGGTATAGACCTGCTTCATCGCGTACCGTCTCCCAGGGTGACACAAGTGACACCTGTAACTCTCGGTGTCATCTGGCCAAGTCCTTGAACAACCTAGCTAGTTCCGGCGCTTCGGCGATTTTCGCGCGAGCGCGGAATTGAAATATCCTAACCCTCGATCTTTCCGAAGTCGGCGACCTGGTGCACCGCCCGGCGGAACCGGTCGAGCAGGCCGAGCCGGAACGTGCGGCGCGCCGGGTCGGGGTCGTTGACGATAACGGCATCGAAGAACGCATCGATCGGACCCCGCAGGCTGGCGAGCGCGCTCATCGCGGCTGCGAAGTCCTCGGCCCCGATCGCCTCGCGGGCCTTCGGTTCGGCAGCATCGAGCGCCTCGATCAGCGCGCTTTCGGCGGGTTCGAGCGGGTAGGAAAGCGCAATTTCCCCGGCCACGGCAAAATCCTCCTTCTTGAGGATATTGGCCGCGCGCTTGTAGCCGGCGAGCAGGTTCGCCCCATCGGGCGTGGCGACGAACGCCTGAAGCGCGTGGACGCGCGCGAGCAGGCGAACAAGGTCGTCCTCCCCGCCGAGCGCAAACACGGCGTCGATCAGGTCGTGGCGGACGCCGGCCTCGCGCTGCTGGACCTTGAGGCGGTCGGCGAAGAACTCGAGCAAATCGCTCGACGAATTCGCGACATCGATATTCTGATTTCTGTAAAGCTGGGCGGCTGCATCGAACAGGCGCGTCAACGACAGACGCAAGCCGCGCTCGGTAACGAGCCGAATAACGCCAATAGCAGCGCGGCGCAGTGCAAACGGGTCCTTCGAGCCCGTCGGTCGCAAATCCGCTCCGAAAAAGCCAACAAGCGCGTCAGTCTTGTCGATGAGCGCCGTAAGTACTGCGCTATCTTCAATTGGCAGAGCGTCCGATTGGCCTACGGGCTTGTAATGATCCCGAACGGCAGCCACGACTTCCCGAGGCAGGCCTTCGGCCTCAGCGTAATAGCCGCCCATAAGCCCTTGAAGTTCGGGGAACTCCCCAACCATCTCGGTAACTAGGTCAGCCTTTAGAATTGCAGCTGCCAATTTCGCAGCGTTGACGGCTCCAGGGAGTTGCCCCTGGAAATCATCCGCTAGAGCAACGAAGCGCAATTGACGTTGCGCGACGGTGCCAAGCTTCTCGTGGAAGGTGATCCGCTCGAGCTTCTCTGCGTGACCGGCAAGGCTAGTCTTGCGATCCTGCTCCCAGAAGAAGCGCGCGTCGGAGAGCCGGGCGGCAAGGACCTTGCGGTTGCCGTCGACGATCGCGGCGCCGCCATCGCGCGCCTCGATGTTGGCGGTGCAGACGAACGCGTCGGCGAGCTTGCCCGAGCCGTCCTGGCAGACGAAATACTTCTGGTTCGTACGCGCGGTGAGCTGGATGACTTCAGGTGGAACCTCGAGAAACGCGGCGTCGAACCGGCCAAGCAGCGGGACCGGCCATTCGGTGAGGCCCGCATTCTCGACCACGAGCCCCTCGTCCGCGACCAGCGTGAACCCTGCCGCGGCCGCGACCTCGCCCGCCCGTTCGCGGATCAGCGCCTCGCGCTCGGCATGGTCGACGATCACGTGGCACGCGCGCAGCTTCTCGGCGTAATCGTCGGCCCCGCCGATGGTGATCGCGCCGGGATGGTGGAAGCGGTGGCCCAGTGTGGCGAAGCTGCTGGCGATGCCCGCAATCTCCAGCGGCACCAGGTCTTCGCCCAGGATCGCGACGATCCCCGAAAGCGGCCTCACCCAGCGCGCGCTCTCGGTCGAGATCGACGCGGCGCCCCAGCGCATCGCCTTGGGCCAGGGAAACGCGCGCACGATGGCGGTGATCGCCCAGGCCAGCACGTCGGCGGTCGACCGTCCGGCTTTTTCGATTGTCGCGTAATAAGTTCCGCCGCGTTCCTCGAGAACTTCGCGGGTCAGCCCGGTCTTGCGCAGGAAGCCGTCGATTGCCTGTTCGGGCGCGCCGATCCGCGGCCCTTTCAATTCCTCGCGCACCGCGGCGGTCTGGGCCGGCAGGGCGCGCGCGATCAGCGCAAGGCGGCGGGGCGTCGAGAAGACCGTAACGTCGCCATGCGTGACGCCGGCGGCGGCCATGTGATCGCGGAACAGGCGCTCGAGGTCGCGGCGCGCGCCGGCCTGCATTCGCGCGGGGATTTCCTCGCAGCGCAGCTCGAGCAGGAAGTCCTTCACGCCGCCCACCCGTTATGCGTCATCCACGCCGCGCAGGCGCCCTTGGCGAGGTCGCGCACCCGGCCCATGTAGCTCGCGCGCTCCTGGACCGAGATCACCCCGCGCGCCTGGAGCAGGTTGAAGGTGTGGCTCGCCTCGATCGCCTGCTCGTAGGCCGGGATCGGCAGGTTGTTGGCAAGGCAGTTCTCGCACTCGGCGGTTGCCTTGCGAAACTGGTCGAACAGCGTCTCGGTGTCAGCGATTTCGAAGTTCCACTTCGACATCTGCCTCTCGTTTTCCAGGAAGACGTCGCCGTAAGTCGTTCCGCGACCATTGAAATCGAGATCGTAGACGCTGTCGACGCCCTGGATGTACATCGCCAGGCGCTCGAGCCCATAGGTGAGCTCGCCCGCGACCGGCTTGCAGTCGAACCCGCCCATCTGCTGGAAATAGGTGAACTGGGTCACCTCCATCCCGTCGCACCACACTTCCCAACCTAGCCCCCAGGCGCCGAGCGTGGGCGATTCCCAGTCGTCCTCGACAAAGCGGATGTCGTGGAGCAGCGGGTCGATCCCGATCGCGGCGAGGCTCTGGAGATAAAGCTCCTGAAGGTTCGCGGGGCTCGGCTTGAGGATCACCTGGTACTGGTAATAGTGCTGCAGGCGGTTGGGGTTCTCGCCATAGCGCCCGTCGGTGGGGCGGCGGCAGGGCTGGACGAACGCGGCGTTCCACGGATCCGGGCCAAGCGCCCGCAGGGTCGTGGCGGTGTGAAAGGTGCCGGCGCCCATGCGCATGTCGTAGGGCTGGAGAATGAGGCACCCCTGCGCGCTCCAGAACGCGTGGAGCGTCAGGATCATGTCCTGGAAGGACTTGCCCGGATGGGCCGCGGGAACGCCGTCAGTCATGGCGCAGCGCCATGGCCGATGGCCGAAACGCGGTCAATCCCGCTGCGCCGCAGCAAGCGCTGCTGACGGAGCGGACATGACCCGTTAAGGCACCGACAGCATAGCGCATTGCGAAATGCAGCGAGCAAAGGAAACCAAGACGATGCGGACCTGGAAATCGATCCTGCGCAAGGCGGCCGCGACGCTTGGCCTGCTTTCGCTGGGATCGCCTGCCCTCGCCGATCCGCAGGCGCTGCCTGCCGCGGTTCCAACCCAGCTAAAGCCTGCCGCGCCCGTGGCGCCGGTTCCTGCCGTCGCAGCCCGCCCCGCGCTGTGGGCGGTCAAGGACGCCGACACCACGATCTACCTGTTTGGGACGATCCACGCGCTCAAACCGGGAATCGCCTGGTTCGACGGCCCGGTCGCCAAGGCCTTCGACGGGTCGCAGGAACTGGTGACGGAGGTCGCCGACGTCGGCAGCCTCGACGCCGCGCAGACCCTGATGTCGCGGGCCCTGCTGCCCGAGGGCGAGAGCCTGCGCGCCAAGCTCAGCGACGCTGACCGGGCGGCCTATGACGCGGCGCTGGCCAAGGCCTCGATCCCCGCGGCCGCGATCGACAAGTTCAAGCCCTGGTACGCCGCGGTCGCGCTGTCATCACTCCCGCTGATGCGAGCCGGCTATGCGATCGACCAGGGCGTGGAAATCCAGCTCGCCGCCAAGGCGAAGGCGCAGCAGAAGCAGCAGGGTGCGCTCGAGACGGTTGCCTACCAGCTCGGGCTGTTCGATTCGCTGCCCGAGGCCAGCCAGCTTTCCTATTTGCGCCAGGTCGTCGCCAACCTCGACAACGTGACCACCCAGATCGAATCGCTGATCGGCGAATGGAGCAAGGGCGATGCCGACAAGCTGGCGCAGGAAATGAACGCCGACACCAGCGATCCCGTCCTCGTCAAGGCGCTGCTGACCCAGCGCAACCATGCCTGGGCCGACTGGATCGGCAAGCGGATGGAGCAGCCCGGCACCGTGTTCCTTGCGGTGGGCGCAGGCCACCTCGCCGGCCCGGACAGCGTCCAGACCGCGCTTGCAGCAAAGGGCATCGCTGCCCAGCGTCTGCAATAGCAGGAGTGCGCCGCGCACCGATCATCGCCGCGGTCTTCGCGCTGCTCGCCCTCGCGGGCTGCAAGCGCGAGGCCGCCCAGACCGCGCATCCGGCATTATGGGAAGTGAGCGGACCGTCGGGCGCCCGCGCCTGGGTCTTCGGAACCGTCCACGCCCTGCCCGCGGACCTTGCCTGGCAGAGTCCCGCGATCGACGGGGCCTTGGCCGCATCGGACACGATCGTGCTCGAGGTCGCCGGGGTCGACGACGGCCCGGCCGCGCGCGATGCCTTCCTGAGGCTCGGTACCACGCCGGGTCAGCCCCCGCTCGCCGACCGGGTGAGCCCGCCGCTGCGCGAGGCCCTGCGCGCCGCGATGGCACGGACGCGGCTCGATCCCGGCCAGTTCGCCAATCTCGAGGACTGGGCTGCCGCGCTCACCCTCAGCCTCGCGGTGGAGAGTGACGAGGGCTACGACAACGCCAACGGCGCGGACAAGGCGCTCCTGGCCAAGGCCGGGAAGCGGCCGGTCGTGGGCCTGGAAACCATCGAAGGGCAGCTCGGCGTGTTCGACGCGCTGCCCGCCCCGGCGCAACGGGCATTGCTCGATTCCGTGGTCGCCGAAACGACCGACAAGCAGGAGTCCGCGCGCCTGATCAAGGCGTGGAGCGACGGCGACATGGCCGCGATGGACCGCGAGGCGCATGGCGGAATGCTCGCCGACGAGCGGCTGCGCGGCCCCCTCCTCGTCCAGCGCAACCGGGCGTGGGCGGCAGCGGTCGAACGGATGATGCGCGAAGGCCACCGTCCCTTCGTCGCGGTCGGCGCAGCGCACGTGGCGGGGATCGACGGGCTTCCCGCGCTGCTCGGCGCGCGAGGGTTCACGGTCAATCGGGTCCAATAGGCTCGAGCAGCTCGATCCGGTTGCCGAAGGGATCGTCGACATAGACCCGGTCGTGCCCCGCCAGGCCGGCATCCTCGGTCACCCGGTAACCGGCAGCGTCGATCTTGGCGACGAGAGAGCGCAGGCCCTCCACGCGCAACGCCGGATGGGCCTTTCGCGCCGGGCGAAAGTCAGCCTCGACCCCGAGATGGAGCTTGAGGGCGCCAGCCTCGAACCAGCATCCGCCGCGCGCGGCCAGCGCCGACGGCTTTGCAACCTCCGGAATTCCGAGGAGCGCGTTATAGAACGCACGCGCCCGATCCTCTCCGCCGGGCGGCATGGCAAGCTGAACGTGGTCGATCGCGACAACCGGCATCGGGGCGGACATATCACCCCGCCCGCCGCCGTGCTTGCTTTTTCCGGGATTTGCCCCTAACCGCGCGCACTTCCCCGGCCATGGTCATCCCTGGAGGCGTGGCGGCGGAAACGTGCAACCTCGTAATAGAAAGCCTGGATCATGAGCGAAGCTCTTACCCTGGCGGCCGAGAAGCGCGAGCGGGCTGGCAAGGGAGCCTCCCGCGCGCTTCGTCGTGAAGGCCGCGTCCCCTGTGTCGTCTATGGCGGCAAGGAAGAACCCCTTGGCATCCATGTCGAAGAGCGCGTCCTTTCGCGCATGCTCGGCACCGGACACTTCTCCAACTCGATCGTCATGGTCGAAGTCGGCGGCAAGTCGATCCGCACGCTGCCCAAGGACGTCCATTTCCACCCGGTCAACGACCGTCCGCTCCATGTCGACTTCCTCCGCCTGGCGAAGGACGCGACGGTCGAAGTCGCGGTGCCCGTGATCTTCGTGAACGAAGACGATTCACCGGGCCTGAAGCGCGGCGGCGTGCTCAACGTCGTGCGCCACGAGCTCGATCTGGTTTGCGACGCGGACAAGATCCCCGGCGAGATCGAAATCGACGTGACCGGCCTCGATGTCGGCGATTCGATCCACATCTTGGCGGTCAAGCTGCCGACCGGTTCGGCCAGCGCGATCACCGACCGCGATTTCACCATCGCGACGATCGTTGCTCCCTCGGCCCTGAAGTCCGAAGCGGGCGACAACGAAGAAGCGCCTGCCGCCGAAGGCGACGGCGAGTAATCCGGACAGTCCCCTTCCCGTCGCCACGCGAACGGGAAGGGGCGTCCCTCCTCCGCCATGCAACTTTGGGTCGGCCTCGGTAACCCGGGCGCGCTGCATGCGATGCAGCGGCACAACGTCGGCTACATGGTGGCCGACACGATTGCCGAGGTTCACGGCTTCGGAGCGGTGCAGAAGAAATTTCTGGGCTGGGTCCAGGATGGGCGCATCGGGGGCGAGCGGATCGTCCTCCTCAAGCCCGCTACCTACATGAACGAAAGCGGCCGCTCGGTCGGCGAGGCGCTGCGTTTCTACAAGCTCGGCACCGACGCGCTGACCGTGTTTCACGACGAGCTCGATCTTCCGCCGTTCAAGGTCAAGGTCAAGCAAGGCGGCGGTACCGCGGGCCACAACGGGCTGCGCTCGATCGACCAGCACCTCGGCCCCGATTTCCGCCGCGTGCGCATCGGCATCGGCCACCCCGGCCACAAGGACCGCGTGACCGGTCACGTTCTCGGCAATTATGCGAAGTCCGAACTCGATCCGCTGGCGGACCTGCTCGGCGCGATCGCATCAGAGGCCGATTGGTTGGCCAGGGGTGACGACGTCCGTTTCATGAACGACCTGGCTATGCGCTTGGGCGAATAGCTGCAAGCCGTCGGCCCAGCTTACATACGGCCTCTGCGTTAACCATCGCCCGCGCTGGAAACCTGCAACTGGCACGCTGTTTGCGTCTTGTGGCGTCAACCTTGTTTCAGTTTTCTGGGGGCGAAACGCCATGCTGACCTGCCGCAACCTCGCCATGGCATTCGCCGGCGCCGCCATCCTCGCCGCCACGCCCGCATGGGCCGATGCGATCACCTTGGATTCGGGCGACATCGGGCAGACCTTCTCGCTGACCTACAACGGGTTCTCCGACGGAACGACAGTCGATGGTCTCACCGGCTCGACCAGCTTCAAGCTGACCGGGATCGACGGCAATACCTACAACTTCGACTACAGCGTCACGAACACCACCAGCGCGCCGCTGACCTCGCGGATCTCGAGCTTCGCGTTCAACACGAACCCCGACATCACCAGCGCGACCAGCACTGGCGCCTATGCCTATCCCACCGTCTCGTCGAGCTATCCGAACGGGATCGGCTCGGTCGACGTGTGTTTCAAGGATGCAGCGACCGGCGCCTGCTCGGGCGGCGGCAGCGGAGGCATCGCGCAGAACCAGACCGGCACGGGCAGCTTCTCGCTCAACTTCTCGCAGCCGGTTTCATCGCTTACGCTCAGCGACTTCTACATTCGCTATCAGTCGATCACCGGCGCGGGCAACATCAGCTCCGCCAGCGGCTCGGGCACGATGACCAGCACTGGCGGCACCCCGGTGCCGGAACCGGGCATGCTGGGACTTTTCGGCCTGGGCCTGATCGGAATCGCCCTCATGCGTCGCCGTCGCGCGGCGCCGCAGGTACGGACGCGCGTCGCTTACGCCTGATCGCACGCGTTCCCGACAAAAAAGGGCTCGGCTCGCGCCGGGCCCTTTTTCGTTTCAGCCCTTCTCGGCCTGCGCCAGGTGCGCGGCGATGGCGGCATTGCCAGGGGCCTTGGCCGCCGCTTCACGCAACAGGGCGGTTCCCTGCGAGCGATCGCTTTCGGTCTCGACCATCAGCCAGCCCGCCGTATCCATCACAGCCGGGTTGGCCGGCGCCAGCTTGAGCGCGCGCAACGCGTAGGTGAGGCCGCGCTTGCCGTTGCCGAGCTTGCCCTGCGCGAAGGCCAGATTGTTAAGCACGAGCACGTTGCGTCCGTCCGTGACCGCCAGGATCCGCTCGTAGGCCGTGCTGGCGGCCTGCCAGTTGCCGGCCTTGAGCGCACTGTCGCCGCGCGCGAGTTCCGCCGCCAGCGCCTGCGGCGTCGGACTTTTCGCCCTCGCCGCAAACTCGCCGGCGCGCGGGTCTTGCGCAGCCTGGGCCGCGCGCGCCATCAACGTCAGCACCTCGGGCGCGGCTTCGGGCCGCGACGCGAGCGGAGACAGCGTCTGCACGGCGGCCTTCGGGTCTCCTCCATCGAACTGGGCGCGGGCAAGCAGAAGCGCGGCGATGCGGTTGCCCGGCTCGCGCCGGGCCAACGGCGCAAGCAAGGCGCGGGCCTGTTCGGACTGATCCAGCCCCAGCATCGCCTCGGCATAGAGCAGCAGCGCGTCCGGCCGGCTCGCCAGCGTCGCCTCTCCGGGCTGGAGGATATCGCGGACCTTCGCCCAGTCCTTGCGCGCCGCAGCAGAGCGCGCGCGCAGGTAGGCGACCTGCGGTGAATCGGGAGCAAGTGCGGCGATCTGCGCGATCGCGGCATCCATTTCGGCCGTGCGGCCCAGGTCGCCCAGCACGCCCGCTCGTCCGGTCATTGCGGCAAGGTTGCCGGGATAGCCCGCCGCAGCCTTGTCATAGCTGCGCAGGGCGCGGGCAAGATCGCCCTGTTCGGTCGCGACCTGAGCATCGGCGAGCAGCGAATCGAGCGTGGCCGGAGCCAGCGCAAGCGCCCGGTCCGCCATCTGCCGCGCGCCGCCCGTGTCGCCACTGCGCAGGCGGAAGCGGGCATAGTCGGCATAGAGCCGTGCCTTGTCGCCCGGCGCGCCCAGCCCTGCGGCAAAGGTCTGTGCCGCTGCCTCGTCGTCGCCCGTCACCGCTTGCGCCAGCGCGCGCAGGCGCAGGGCCTCGGCAGAGCTTTGCGATGCCACGAATTGGAGCGCCTCGTCGGGCTCTTCGCGCAGCAGCGCGGCCTCGGCTGCCAGCAGCGACCAGTCCCGAGGCCGCGACACCTGCGGTATCTTGTTCAGTGCCGCGCGGGCGCCATCGCCGTCGCCCTGCGCCAGCGCGTTGCGAGCCGAGAGCAGGAGTGCGCGCGCGTTGCCCGGGTCATCCGCCAGGACGGCGGCAAGATCGATCTGCGCCGCCCGGTGGTCATGCGCCGCCATCGCCTTTTCGGCGCGGTCCACCCGGGTCTGGGGATCGGCGCCGCAACCGGCGAGCAGCAGTGCTAGAGCAAGGGGAATCGTGGTTTTCATCGCCGCGCTTGTGCCATCAAGGACTGAAATTTGGGTGAAGGCGGCGGCATTGCTCGCCCGCCCCCTTCCGACGGCGATGGAAATTGCCCCGCCCCTGCCCTATGGGCCGCGCTTTCACGGATTATCGGAGCATCCAATGGGTTTTCGTTGCGGAATTGTCGGCCTGCCCAACGTCGGCAAATCCACCCTGTTCAACGCGCTGACCGAAACGCAGGCGGCGCAGGCGGCGAACTATCCGTTCTGCACGATCGAGCCGAACGTCGGGAATGTCGGCGTTCCCGATCCCCGGCTCGACACGCTTGCCGGGATCGCCGGCAGCGCGAAGATCATTCCGACCCAGCTCGGCTTCGTCGACATCGCCGGCCTCGTCCGCGGCGCATCGAAGGGAGAGGGCCTCGGCAACCAGTTCCTCGGCAACATCCGGGAGGTCGACGCCATCGTCCACGTCCTGCGCTGCTTCGAGGACGACGACATCCAGCATGTCGAGAACAAGGTCGACCCTATCAGCGATGCCGAGACGGTCGAGACCGAGCTGATGCTCGCCGACCTCGACAGCCTGGAAAAGCGCGTCCCTAACCTCATCAAGAAGGGCCAGCAGGGCGACAAGGAGGCCAAGGCATCGGCCGCGGTCCTCGACCGCGCGCTCGACCTGCTACGCGACGGCAAGCCCGCACGGCTGGTCGAACTGGCCGACGAGGAGGAAACGCGCCTGTTCGCGCAGGCCCAGCTCCTCACCGCCAAGCCGGTCCTCTATGTCTGCAACGTCGAGGAAGCGGCGGCAGGCGAAGGCAACGCCCACTCGGCAGCCGTATTCGCGAAGGCCAAGGCCGAGGGCGCGAACGCGGTCGTCGTCTCCGCCGCGATCGAGGCCGATATCGTGACGATGCCGGTCGAGGACCGCGGCGAGTTTCTGGCCGAGCTCGGCCTGGAGGAAGCCGGCCTCGCCCGCATCATCCGCGCCGGCTACGATCTGCTGCACCTCATCACCTTCTTTACCGTCGGCCCCAAGGAAGCGCGGGCCTGGACGGTCGAGAAAGGCGCCAAAGCGCCCCAGGCGGCTGGCGCGATCCATTCGGATTTCGAACGCGGATTCATCCGGGCGGAAACCATCGCCTATGACGACTATGTCGCGCTGAACGGCGAAAGCGGCGCGCGCGACGCGGGCAAGCTACGCCAGGAGGGCAAGGAATACGTCGTCAAGGACGGTGACGTGCTCCACTTCAAGTTCAACGTCTGACGCGCAACTATAAGTTCAACGTCTGACGCGCAACTTTGCGCTCCTTCACCGGAACCGGGCGCGCGCGGCGCGCGTTCGCGATGACAGGGATCGAGAGGAGTGCCCGATGGCAAAGATAAGCCGGCTGGACTGGCTGGCGAAGTTCGGATTCGCCGCGCGTGGGGTTCTCTACATTCTGCTGGGCTGGATCGCGCTCAACACCCGTTCGCGAACCGACGAGGGCCAGGGCGCGGTGTTCGATACCCTGCATGACATGCCGGCGGGCTCCCTGATCCTCGGCGCGACGCTTGTCGGGCTCGTCGCCTATGGAATCTACCGCCTCGCCTGCGGCGTTTTCGACATCGATCACAAGGGTTCCGAGCCCAAGGGCCTTGGCGGTCGAGCCCTGCAGGTGGGCAGCGGATTCACTCACCTTTTCCTGGCCTTCACGGGATGGAAATACCTTCAGGGCGCCAAGCCAGCCAACAATGCTGGCGACCGGACAAGCGAGCAGGCCGCGCAGACCGTGCTGTCGATGCCGATGGGTTCGTGGGTGCTGATCCTGGTGGGGATCGTGTTCTTCGGCGCGGCGGCCGAGCAGTTGCGCAAGGCCTGGAGGAAGAGCCACATGAAAGGCTGCTCGGCCGAAGCGCCGCCGTTCGTCTGCACCATCGGCCAGATCGGTCTGGCCTCTCGCGCCGTCGTCTTCGCCATCGTCGGCTGGTCGTTCCTTCGCGCCGCGTGGACAGAGGATCACCATGCCGCGCGCGGGCTTGGCAGCGCGCTGGCGGCGCTGCGCGGCCACGACACCGCCTATGTCCTGGCGGCGGCGGGGATGATCCTGTTCGGCGTGTTCAGCCTTCTTCTCGCGCGCTACCGCATCGTGCCGCCGGTCGACGTCGTGAAGGCCGGCAGGGCCAAGGCGGCCGCACTCGCCAGCTAGTCGACGCCGAACGCCTCGAGAATAGGGCAGGGTCCCGCCGCGCTTCCAGCGCATTCACGCGCCAGGCGGCTGAGGGATTCGCGAGCCTTGGAAAGTTCGGCGATCTGGGCGTCGAGAAGTGCGATCCGCTCCTGCGCCATCCGGCGCGCTCGCGGCCGGTCCCCGGTACGGTCCAGCGCCAGCAGCTCATGGATTTCCTCAAGGGTGAATCCCGCCTTCTGGGCCGAACGGACGAAACGAAGCCGCCGCGTGTCGTCCTCGCCATAGTGGCGGATGCCCGATGTCGTACCGCCCCCGGCGCGAGGATTGTCGATCAGGCCCCGGCGCTGGTAGTAACGGACCGTTTCCACGCCCACCCCACCCGCGCGGGCAAGTTCCGAGATCGTCAGCGCCGGCATGCGGACACTCCCTATTGACTCCGTACCACGGTACGGATGCTACAGGCCCCGCCATGGAACACAAGTCTGCCCCAGAAGGAACCGCCACGCTCTACCGCATGGTCATGCCCAAGCACGTCTGTCCCTATGGCCTCAAGTCGCTGCACCTCCTGCGCAAGCGGGGCTACAAGGTGGACGACCGCTGGCTGACGACGCGCGAGGAGACCGATGCCTTCAAGGCCAAGCATCGCGTCAAGACCACGCCGCAGACCTTTATCGACGGCAAGCGCATCGGCGGCCACGACGACCTGCGCCGGCACTTCGGGCTGAAAGTCGCCGATCCCGATGCGACCAGCTATCGTCCGGTCATTGCCGTGTTCGCGATCGCGGCGGCGCTGGCGCTGGCGGCGAGCTACGCCGCTTTCGGGCAGCCCTTCACGGTCCGCGCGGGGGAATGGTGCATCGCCTTTGCGATGGCGCTGCTGGCCATGCTCAAGCTTCAGGACGTCGACCGCTTTGCGACGATGTTCCTGGGCTACGATCTCTTCGCCCGTCGCTGGGTGCCATATGCGACGATCTACCCCTTCGCCGAAGCGGGCGCGGGAGTGCTGATGGCGGCGCATGCGCTCGATTGGCTGTCCATCCCGGTCGCGCTGTTCATCGGCAGCGTCGGGGCGATTTCGGTTTATTACGCCGTCTATATCCAGAAGCGCGAAATCAAGTGCGCGTGCGTCGGGGGATCCAGCAACGTTCCCCTGGGTTTCGTCTCGCTGACGGAGAACGTCATGATGGTGGCGATGGCGCTGTGGATGCTGGCCCGACATTTCTGACAGGGAGTAACTTGTGAAGCTTGAACTTACCGCCACTGCGGCGACCGCACTGGCGATCGCCATGGCCAGCCCCGCGTACGCGCAGATGGCGCCGATGGACCACTCCGCCCATTCGGCCCCCGCTCCAACACCTTCGCCCACACCGGCGCCGGCCCCCAGCCCTTCTTCGGCCCCGGTTCCGGCTCCGATGGACATGAGCGGCATGGACCATTCCGCCATGGACCATTCGACGATGGACCATTCGAAGATGGACCACTCGAAGATGGATCACTCCGGCATGGAGTCCATGGATTCGATGCCCGGCATGGACCATGGAAGCGACGCCGCGATGGCAGGGATGGCAATGGGCGGCGAGGGTTCCGGCACGTCGCGCCTCCCGGCCAACGAAGCGATGGATCATGGTCTTCACCTGCCGCTGGGTAAAGGATCGCTGATGCTTCACGGCTTTGCCTGGGGCGTCCACACCGACCAGGGCGGTCCGCGCGGCGACGACAAGACCTATGTCCAGTCGATGGCCATGCTCACCTACGAGCGTCCGTTCGAAGGCGGCAAGTTAACCGCACGCACGATGATGAGCGCCGAGCCGCTGATGCGCCACGATGGCTACCCCAACCTGTTTGCCACGGGCGAGGTCGCTTATGGAGAGCCGCTTGTCGACCGCCAGCATCCGCACGACCTGTTCATGGAGCTTGCTGCCCGCCTCGACCTCGATGTCGCCGAGGGAACCCGCGTTTTCATTTATGGCGGCCCGGTGGGCGAGCCCGCGCTGGGACCCAGCGCGTTCATGCACCGCGCTTCCGCCAAATATAATCCGGAAGCGCCGATCACCCATCACTGGTTCGATTCGACCCACATCACTTACGGCGTCGTCACCGCCGGCATCGCGAATGAACGCTTCCAGTTCGAGGGTAGCGCGTTTCGCGGACGCGAGCCCGACGAGTTCCGCTGGAACATCGAATCGCCAAAGCTGGACAGCTGGAGCGTTCGGGCGAGCTTTGCCCCCTCTCCTGCCTGGCTCGTGCAGGCCAGCTACGGCCACATCAAGGAGCCCGAGGAGACGCATCCGGGCGAGGACGAGAACCGCACGACCGTCTCGGCGCACTACAACAGCGGCAACGGCCTTTCCGCAATGGCCGCGTTCAGCGCCAAGGACCGGTCGCCCGGGACGACGCTGACCGCATGGCTGGGCGAGGCGAACTGGGACCTGACGAAGCATCACACGCTTTTCGCGCGGGCCGAGAACGTCGCGAACGACGAGCTGTTTCCTGATCACGCAAGCCCCCTGCACGACCAGAAGTTTCGCGTGACCAAGCTGCAGGCCGGCTATGCCTACCGGCTGCCGCTGGGCGAGACGTTCAACCTGGCGCTGGGCGGGACGGTCGCGGCGTTCATGAAACCCGACGCGCTCGATCCCTACTATGGCCGTCACCCGATGGGCTATACCGTCTTCGCGAAGCTCAGCCTGGGCGACTGACCGATTGGCAAAATGCACGGCTTTGCGGGCAACCGCGGCCGTGCTTTATGCGCGCACGATCAGGAGCACGCGCGACCATGCAGTATTACGAAGACCTTGTCCCCGGCAGCATCCAGCGGTTCGGCAGCTATGCGGTGACGCGCGAGGAGGTGCTGGAATTTGCCTCCAAGTACGACCCGCAGGCGTTTCACCTGTCCGACGAGGCGGCGGCCCAGACCCACTTCGGGCGGCTTTCGGCCAGCGGCTGGCATACCGGCGCGATGTCGATGCGGATGATGGTCGACAATCTCAAGGCCAACAAGCAGGCCGGGCTCGGATCGCCGGGGATGGAGAATTTGCGCTGGATCAAGCCGGTCTATCCCGGCGACACGCTGCGCTGCGAGGTCGAACTGCTCGAAAAGCGGCGCAGCGCCTCTCGCCCTGAAATGGGGATCATGCGGTCGGACGTGCGCGTCTTCAACCAGAACGACGAGATGGTGATGAGCATGCGCACCACCGGTTTGATCCAGGTACGGGATCAGGCGGCAGCCGAGGCCTAGCCCGCGATCAGGAGCCGCACTGGACCTGACCGTCCTCGTCGTAAACGACCTGGTCGAACGGATCGGTCACGGTCAGGTGGCCTGGCCAACGCAGCGTCTCGCTGCCGAGCCGGTCGCCGCTCTCCGTCGACCGGGTCAGCGCGACCGACAGTTCCTTGCCCGAATAATGCGACCACGTTCCCATGGGCAGTTTCGCGCTGCCGGGGTCCGAGGCAAGCCGCACGATCCGGTCGTCGAGCTTCATGTAAGAGACCTTGGCCCTGGTCAGCAGGACCGCGCCCATGCTCGATCCCGGAGCGAAGCTGCAGCCCGTGCCGAACAGGTGATTGCGCTCGATATCCCCGTAGAGAATCGGTTGCGGCGCGATCATTCGCGGGGGCGGCTTCTGCTTCTGTATCGCCTCGACTTGCGCGATGTCGCGCGCTTCGCGGCGCGCCTTCTCGGCCGCATCGGGTTCGGACGAACACCCGCCTGCAAGGATCGCAAGGCCAAGTGCCATCGCGGCTTTAACGTCGGCCAAACAGCTTCTCCACTTCCGCCATCGACAGCTTAACCCACGTAGGGCGGCCATGGTTGCATTGGCCCGAACGCGGCGTCACTTCCATCTCGCGCAGCAGGGCATTCATTTCGGCGACCGAAAGGACGCGCCCCGCCCGCACTGAACCGTGGCAGGCCATCGTCGCCAGCACCAGGTCGAGCCGCTCGCCAAGAAGCAGCGCGTCGCCGTTTTGTGCCAGGTCGTCGGCAATGTCGCGCAGCAGCGCGTGGGGATCGCCCTTGGCGAGCGCGGCGGGGACCGCGCGAACGAGCATCGCGGCAGCGCCGAATCGTTCGGCGACCAGACCCATCCGCGCCAGCGTCTCGGCCTGCGCCTCGATCCTGTCGCAGTCGGGCTCGTCGAGTTCGACTACCTCGGGAAGAAGCAACGCCTGGCTCGCTGCGGGTCCCTCGCCCGCCCCGCCGGCACGCAGGCGTTCGAGGACGAGGCGCTCGTGCGCGGCATGCTGGTCGACGAGGACAAGCCCATCGGCCGCCTCCGCCACGATGTAGGTGTTCGCGATCTGCCCGCGCGCGACGCCCAGCGGGTGCTCTTCGGTAACGGGCGCCGCCTCCAAAGCGGGCTCGGCACGTCCTTGCAGCGGCTGTCCCTGCCATGCGCGGGGAGGCTCGGCCTCGCGCAGCGTCGCTGCAGCGCCGGCGCCGTCCCCGCCCCATCCGGCGCCGCCGAAGATTCCGCGCGCCATAGCGTCGGGCGCGAGCGGCTCGGACTGCCACTGCCGCATCGCCGATGCTGCGGGCGCCTGGGCGCTGCGCCGGTCGGCGGTGCCGAGCGCCTCGCGCAGGCCGCTGACGATGAGCCCACGAATCGCGGCCGGATCACGGAAGCGCACCTCGGTCTTGGCCGGATGGACGTTCACGTCGACTTCGCTCGGCGGAACGTCGACGAACAGGGCGAGCACGGCGTGCCGGTCGCGCGCGAGCATGTCGGAATAGGCGCCGCGCACCGCGCCCACGAGTAGCCGGTCCTTCACCGGGCGGCCGTTGACGAACAGGTACTGATGGTCCGCCACGCCGCGGTTGTAAGTGGGCAGCCCCGCGATGCCGCTCAGCCTCACCGGCCCGCGCTCGAAATCCACCGCCACTGCGTTGTCGGCAAGCTCGCGGGCAATCAATTGCGCCGCACGCGCGGCCATGTCGGTGGTGGGCTGCACGTCGATCGCGCGGCGTCCGTCATGCTCGAACAGGAAGCCGACGCCCGGCCGCGCCAAGGCAAGCCGGCGCATCACGTCGAGGCAGGCGGCGTATTCGCTGCGCGCCGAGCGCAGGAACTTGCGCCGTGCAGGGACGCGGGCGAAGATGTCTTCGACCCGGATGCGCGTACCCGGCGGCACTGCCGCGGGCTCGTCGGCAACCACGTCGCCATGGTCGACCACCCGCCGCCAGCCTTCGTCCGATCCCTGCGACCGACTTTCGACCGTGAGACGCGCGACGCTGGCAATTGAAGGCAGCGCCTCGCCCCGAAAGCCCAGCGACGCGACGTTCTCGATCGCCTCGTCGGGCAGTTTCGAGGTCGCGTGGCGTTCGAGCGCGAGCGCGATCTCGTCGCGGTCCATGCCGCAACCGTCGTCGGTCACTTCGAGCAGCGAAAGACCGCCCTCGCCGATGCGCACGGCGATTCGCGCAGCGCCTGCGTCGATCGCGTTTTCGACCAGTTCCTTGAGCGCGGCCGCGGGGCGTTCGACCACTTCGCCGGCGGCGATGCGGTTGACCAGCGTTTCGGGAAGGCGGCGGATTCTGGCCATGTCCCCTGCGTAGCGACGAGTTAACGGTTTTTCGAGACGGTCGGTGGGGATAACCCGGAGGCTGCGGACAAATTTTTGGCCTTTCCCCGCCGCTTCGGTTATGGCCGCGCCTTCTCCCGCCTTTTTACCGGCGAGCGCTTGTCGTGCACCAAACTCGATAAGCGGCTGGATAGCTTACGGAACGCATAGATGGCATCGATGTTCTCGCGATTCTTCAAGTTCGGTTCCCAGAACATGGCCATCGATCTGGGGACGGCCAATACCCTCGTCTACGTTCAGGATCGCGGCATCGTGCTGAACGAACCGTCCGTGGTGGCAATCGAGACGATCAACGGCATCAAGAAGGTCAAGGCGGTCGGCGACGACGCCAAGATGATGATGGGCAAGACCCCGGACAGCATTGAGGCGATCCGCCCGCTGCGCGACGGCGTGATCGCCGACATCGAGGTGGCCGAGGCCATGATCAAGCACTTCATCCAGAAGGTACACGGCAAGAAGTCGATGTTCCGCTATCCGGAAATCGTGATCTGCGTGCCGTCGGGCTCCACCTCGGTCGAGCGCCGCGCGATCCGCGATGCTGCGTCGAACGCCGGCGCCAGTCAGGTCTTCCTGATCGTCGAGCCGATGGCCGCGGCGATCGGTGCCGACATGCCGGTGACCGAGCCTGTCGGGAGCATGGTCGTCGACATCGGCGGCGGCACGACCGAGGTCGCGGTGCTTTCGCTGCGCGGCCTCGCCTACACCACCAGCGTGCGCGTCGGCGGCGACAAAATGGACGAAGCCATCGTCAGCTACGTGCGCCGCCATCACAACCTGCTGATCGGCGAAGCGACCGCCGAGCGGATCAAGAAGGACTACGGCACCGCCATCGTTCCCGCCGACGGCGTGGGCGAGACGATCCACATCAAGGGCCGCGACCTCGTGAACGGCGTGCCCAAGGAAATCACCATCAGCCAGGCCAACGTCGCTGAAGCGCTGTCCGAACCCATCGGCCAGATCGTCGAAGGCGTGCGGATCGCGCTGGAGAACACGGCGCCCGAACTGGCCGCCGACATCGTCGACCAGGGTATCGTGCTCACCGGCGGCGGCGCGCTGATCAAGGGGCTGGACGAACATCTGCGCGAGGAGACGGGCCTGCCGGTCAGCGTGGCCGAAGACCCGCTGTCCTGCGTGGCGCTGGGTACGGGGCGCGCCATGGAAGACCCGGTCTATCGCGGCGTGCTGATGACCGCTTGAGGCGGGGCACGTTCATCCATCGTTGGGGGATTTTCGCTAGCGGGGGCGGCGAAAGGGGACACTTGTAAATGGCGCCGCGCAGCGACCGGCGCCCGGGCTTTTCGCGCAGGGCGCAGTACAGCATCTTTACTGGCTATGTCCTCGCGGTGTTGGGGGCTGGCGCCGGGCTGGTGCTGCTGATCGTCTCGGTAGTCGACCCGGGCAGCTTCGCCTTTCTCCGCCGCGGCGCGGCCGAAGCAGCGGCGCCGCTGGGCGTCGCGGGATCGCACACCCGCACCGCAAGCCGCGGCTTCTTCGCCGGGATCGGCGATTACTTCCAGGCGGCGAGCCAAAACGCGTCGCTCCGTCGCGAAGTCGACATGGCGCGCGCGCGGCAGGTAGAAACCGCCGCGCTGGCCCAGGAGAACCGCCGGTTGAAGGCATTGCTCGGGGTGATCGAACGTGATGGCAAGCCCGTGGCCGCCGCCCGGCTGATCGCCTCGACTACCAGCAGCACGCGCCGCTTCGCTACGATCGACGCCGGCGCGCGGCAAGGCGTGAGCGTGCGCCAGCCTATCCGCTCGGCAACCGGCCTGATCGGGCGCGTGCTCGAAGTCGGTCCCGACACCGCGCGCGTCCTCCTCGTCACCGATCCCGAGAACGTCGTGCCGATCCGCCGCGCAAGCGACGGGGTCGCGGCCTTTTCGCAGGGCCGCTCGGACGGTCGGCTGGTGGTGAAGCTGATCAACATGGGGATCAATCCGCTCAAGATCGGGGATGTCTTCGTGACCTCTGGCTCGGGCGGGCTCTATCGGCCGAACATCCCCGTGGCGGTGGTCGAGACGCTTACCCGCGACGGAGCGATCGCGCGGATCGTCAGCGACCCCGCCGCCGCCGATTTCGTCATAGTCGACCCGGTGTTCGTGCCCTTGCCCGAGCCCACGACGGCCCCCGAGCGCCCGGTAGTGCCGGGGGAAGGTGCGGCCCCGTGAAGGCGCTCCGGCCCGCGACGCTTACCCGCGGGGTTCAGGACCGGGTTGGCGGGCGTTTTCGCAAGCGCATCAACCGCGCCCCTTCGCCGCTGCTCGCGGCCGTAGTACCGTGGGTCTCGGTGATGCTCCTTTCGATGAGCCCCTATTCCCCGATGTTCACGTCCAGCCCGCTGTTACCCCCGCTGGGCTTCATGGCGCTGCTCGGCTGGCGGATGCTGCGGCCGGGAATGCTGCCGATCTGGGCCGGCTTTCCCCTCGGCGCGTGGGACGACCTGTTCAGCGGGCAACCGTTCGGCAGCGCCATCCTGCTGTGGTCCGGCGCGATGATCCTGATGGAGTTCGTCGACGTGCGCGTGCCGTGGCGCGGGTTCTTCCAGGACTGGCTGGTCGCGAGCGGGCTGATCATCGCCTACCTCGTCCTCAGCCTCGCCTTTGCCAACATGACCGGCGGATCGAGCCCGCTGCGCACGATCGCGCCGCAGCTCGTGCTTTCGATCGTCGCGCATCCCATCGTTACCCGCCTGGTCGCCATGCTTGACCGCCTCCGGCTCGTGCCGATCCGAACGGTCGGCCGATGAAGCTGCCGTTTCGCCGCAAGGGCGCGCGTCCCGCCCGCCCCGCGCCGACGTCGATCGCGCTGACCCAGACCTTCAACCGGCGCAGCTTCGTCCTCGGTGCGGTCCAGGGCGGGGTCGGGATCCTGCTGGCGACGCGGATGGGTTATCTCGCCGTCGCGGAGAACGAGAAATACCGGCTGGCCTCGGAAAGCAACCGGGTGAACCTGACGCTGATCCCGCCCCGGCGCGGCTGGGTGCTGGACCGCAACGGCGCTCCGCTGGCATCGAACCGCGCGGACTTCCGGGTCGATCTGGTCCCCGACCGGCTCGTCGATCCCAAGGCCACGATCGCTGAGCTTGCGCAGCTTCTCGAGCTTTCGCCCACGGCGATCCAGGACCTGACCGACAAGCTCGAGAAGGCCCATGGCTTTCAGCCGGTCGAGGTCGCCAGCGGGCTCGATTGGGACAAGTTCGCGGCGGTCAGCGTGCGGTTGCCCGATCTGCCTGGCGTCGTGCCCCAGCGGGGCTTCAGCCGCTTCTACCCCACCGGCGCCGCGGTGGGCCACCTTATCGGCTACGTCGGGACGGTATCGGCCGAGGAATACGAGCGCGAGCGCAATCCGCTCCTGATCACGCCCGGCTTCAAGATTGGCAAGGACGGCATCGAAAAACAGTTCGAGGCGCGGCTGCGCGGCATTCCAGGCGCGCGCCGGGCCGAAGTGACCGCCGGCGGCCGGGTGGTGAAGGACCTCGACACGCGCGAGGACGTGCCAGGCAAGTCGGTCCAGCTTACGATCGATGGTCCGCTGCAACATTATGCCGCCCGCCGCCTTGGCATCGAATCCGGATCGGTGGTGGTGATCGACTGCCTGACCGGCGACCTCCTTTGCGCCGCCTCGATGCCCAGCTTCGATCCGAACAGCTTTTCGGACGGCATCGGCCGGATCGAATGGAAGATGCTGTCGGACGACGACCATGTGCCCTTGCGCAACAAGGTCCTGCGCGGGCTCTACCCGCCGGGCTCCACGGTCAAGCCGATGGTCGCGCTGTCGTTCCTGGAGGCGGGTCTCGATCCCCATGCCGCGGTGAATTGCGCGGGCGGACTTCGCGTCGGCAACCGCGTGTTCCACTGCTGGAACCATCGCGGTCACGGCTCGACCGACATGGCCAAGGGCATTTACCAGAGCTGCGACGTCTACTTCTATCACTTCGCCCAGCAGATCGGGATGGACAAGATCGCGGCGATGGCGCGCCGGCTTGGCCTGGGCCACGAATTCCCCTTGCCCGTTGCAGGCCAGTCCTATGGCACCGTTCCCGATCCGGCGTGGAAGCAGCGCAAGTACGATCAACCGTGGGCGATCTACGACACCGTCAACGCCACGATCGGACAGGGCTACATGCTGGTGAACCCGCTGCAGCAGGCGGTGATGGCGAGCCGCATCGCCAGCGGCAACGCCCTGATGCCCCGCCTTCTCCTCGACCGGCGGCCGCCGCAGATCCAGTCGCTGGGGATCCCGCAGGATCATCTCGATTTTGTCCATGCGGCGATGAGCGAGGTCGTCAACGGCCGCGGCACCGCGGGAAAGGCGCGCTTGCCGGTGCCCGACGTGCTGCTCGCGGGCAAGACCGGCACCGCGCAGGTCGTCGGCCTGAATATCGGCAACGGCAAGGGCGGCTTGTGGAAGCACCGCGACCACGGCCACTTCATCTGCTTTGCCCCGTTCGACAAGCCGCGATATGCCTGCGCAGTGGTGATCGAGCACGGCGGAGGTTCGGGTGCCGCCTACCCCGTCGCGCGTGACGTGATGACGTTCCTGTTCGATCCGGCAAAGGCGATGGAAGTCCTCGAAGGCTACGAAAAGGGCTGGGGCGGCAACATCGAGCAGCGGATGGGGGCCAAGTATGCCGCGGCCGAGGCAAAGTATGGCACCAGCGCCCCTCGCCCCGTCGAATCGCAGATCGAAAGCGCCGTGAACCCCGTCGGCAACGTGGTGCAGGAGCCGCGCACCGCCGAAACCGCCGCCGCGTCCCCCGCGCCCGAGCCGGTGGCCGTCGCCGCTCCAGCCGAGCCCCAACCGGCGCCGGTGCCAGCGATCGTCCTGCCCTCTCCCGTTCCGGCAGGAGGCCCGAACTGATGCAGGCTTCGGTCGTCCCTACCGTCATCGCGCGCCAGCCCTGGCACGTCGTCCTCCCGCTGCTCGCGCTCGTCCTGTTCGGGGCGACCGTGCTCTATTCCGCGGCCGGCGGCAGTCTCGAGCCGTGGGCCCTGACCCACGTGCTGCGCTTCCTCGTCTTCCTGGTCATGGCGATGGTCATCGCGCGACTGCCGCAGCGCCTGTTCCAGCTTGCGGCGTTTCCCGGATACGTCGCGATATGCATCCTGCTCGTCCTCGTCGAAGCGCTCGGCGCGATCGGCGGCGGCAGCCAGCGCTGGCTCAACCTGGGATTCATGACGCTTCAGCCGTCGGAACTGATGAAGCCTGGCATCGTCCTTGCCCTGGCCAGGTTCTACGAATTGTTGCCGCCCAGCGAGAATTCCGGCTGGCGCGCAGTCGTTCCCGCGTTCGCGATCATGGGGCTGCCGATGGGCCTCGTCATGCTCCAGCCCGACCTCGGCACCGCGCTCGCGATCGGCTTCGGCGGGATCGTCGTCATGTTCCTCGCGGGCCTGCCGTTGCGCTGGTTCGTAGGTGGGGGCCTCGCTGGCCTGATCGCCGCACCGATCGCGTTCTTCACGCTGCTCCACGATTATCAGCGCAATCGCGTTCTCGTGTTCCTCGATCCGGAAAGCGATCCGCTGGGCACCGGCTACCACATCACCCAGTCCAAGATCGCGATCGGTTCGGGCGGCTTCTTCGGCAAGGGGTTCGGCATGGGCTCGCAGAGCCACCTCAACTACCTGCCGGAACCGCATACCGACTTCGTCTTTGCAACGATGGCGGAAGAGTGGGGCATGCTCGGCGGCCTGTTCGTGCTGGGAGTGTTCGCGCTCGTCCTGCGCTGGGGCATCCGGGTTGCCCAGGCCGCGCCCGATCGCTTCTCGCGCCTGCTGGCCGCAGGGATGACGCTCACGATCTTCTTCTACGTCGCGATCAACCTCATGATGGTGATGGGCCTGGCGCCCGTCGTCGGCATCCCTCTTCCCTTCATGAGCCACGGCGGCAGTTCCATGATGACGAACATGATCTGCATCGGCGTGATCATGGCGGTGCAGCGCTGGGGCCATCAGCGGCGCGGGAGCAGCGGCCTGCTGTAATCGTGCGATGCGATTGCATTTGAAGGGTTGCAAGCCACGGACGAGCCGCTATAGGCGACGCCTTCCCGCCGCCCGCCGGCCGGATCGAATGGTGTTACGGACGCATAGCTCAGTTGGTAGAGCAGCTGACTCTTAATCAGCGGGTCCTAGGTTCGAGCCCTAGTGCGTCCACCATTTTTCCCATGAATTGAACGTGATCGTGTCCGCTGATGGGCGGGCACTGTCGGGGAATCACTGCCCCATCAACGTGTAGCAACGCCGAGCTTTGCGCCTGGTGCCTGCAACTGCCCGGTGCCGGGGGTTACTTCGCCTCGCGCCATTCGGCCAATGTCGGTGCCGTCGCGGCGATAGGGATCGGGGCCGAGCGCTATCTTGCCGTTATCGGGAAAGGCGGTGAGGTAAGAAACGTAGACCGGCACCAGAGCAGGCAAATCCACCTTTTGCTCCGGCGAGGCGGACGCGGTCGGCAGTTCGCCCCGCATCAGCCAGCGTCCCAACCTGTCGGCGTCTTCGAGCCGGACGCAACCGGAGCTGAAATGCCTGTCCTCCTTCAGCATCAGGTTCTTTTCGGGCGTGTCGTGCAAGTAAATTCCGAGCTGGTTGGGGAACTCGAATTTGACGTTGCCCATCGAATTGCCCGCGCCCGGAAGCTGGCGGACACGCGCTTCGATGGAGCCGTTCGCGACTGATTTCCAATCCACCTTTCGCGGATCGACCGGCGTCGCACTGGGCCCCCAGTCGGACAGGACCTGGTAACGCACCGAATTGAGGTACGACACACCCTGGCGAAGCACGTTCGGCGCGACCTTGTTGCGCACGAGATCGGTCGGGACGTTCCAGTAGGGATTGACGATCGCGTAGCGAACGTATCCCGAGATCATCGGCGTCGGGAGGCTGGGTTTGCCGACCACGACCCGCATGGAATCCACGGGCCGCCCATTTTCGTACATCCACAGGCGGGCATTGGCCGCATCCACGAGGATGTACCGGCCGCTTTCCGAGGCCGGAAGCGTCCTCACGCGGTCCAGATTGTTCTGCAGCACCCGCCTTGACGAGTCATCCTGAGCCTCGGCGACCGCACGTCGGAGCGGAGCGTAGAAGGGGTGCATCCAGCGCATCCCGGCAATGTAATCACCCAGCGATGACGCGGCGCCAGCGTCCTGAAGCGCCTGATAATCGTTCGGGACGCGTGGCCGCAGCGATTCATGCTCGAAGATCATCTCTGCGGCGGGCGCGGCCCGGGTTGCCTTCACATACCACGCAAAAGCCTTGGAAATCGCGAGCTCCGCGCGCGCTCTCGATGCAGGGGAATCGCCGGACCGCGCCGCGGCAATCGCAGCAGTCAGTCGCCCGATTTCCTGCGCGTCGGCCGGGATCGCATCGAAATCGGAACTGCTGACGAGCTGCAGCAAAAATTCAGCAGCTGGATCGATACCATCTGGGGTAAGCCACAGCGGCCGGAAGCCGCGCGACTGATAGAACGCGCCCAACTGGGCATCGGTCAGTTCGGCCCTTAATAGCGCCGGAGTGACGGGTGCGCTCGCTTCAGCGGCGGCGGGGAAAAGGAAACCGGCAGCAAGCAACGCTCCAACCGCCGCTTTCCACTGAGACCGTCCGAGGAACTTCTTGTTCGCCATTGTCTCACTCACCCTGGCCGGAACGGCCCTTGCCACGTCGTTCATCCCGTGAAGGAGCCAAAAAAAAGGGGCCTCTAATCGATGACAAAGGCCCCAGGGTTCTCCAAAAAGGGGAATGGAGGAACACCATCTAAGTGCATGAAACTTCTTTTAGTTCCGCACCTCGACGCGTTCCTCCATTCTTGGGTCGTTAACCCCGTTCGCCAGACTTGACCGGCGGCTCGGGCGGCGGCGGCGGCGGCGTGTAGACGGGCGCGGGAGGCGGCGTGTACGTCGGCGGCGGAGGCGGCGGCGGAGCGGCAACCGGCTCCATCATCGGCTCGCGTCCGCCAAAGTTTACCGCGAAGGTGCCCATCAGCGAGTGGGAGCGCCAATCACCCTTGACCGCGCGACCGGCAGTGTCATTCAGGTCGAAGCCGGAAGCGTTGAAATAGCGATACTTCACGCCGACATCGATGTTGTCCGACAGAGGTGCCCGGACGCCGGCGAGCGCCTGCCAGGCGAAGGTCCAGTCGTGATCGTTCACGAACCCGGGCCCGACAGAGTTGATCGAGGTGTTCACATCGATCTTCGCCTTGCCGACGCCGCCACCGGCGAAGAACTGAAGACCATCGTCCTGACCCACGTCGACCAGGCCGTTCAGCATGAGACTGAGGACCGTGCTGTCACCACCAGCGTCGTAGCTACCGGGCAATGCCCGTCCGGTGACCGTCGTGTTGGTTGCGGGGATGAATACGGTCGACTTCAGCTGGTCATTGCTGACGCCGCGATAACCGACCTCGCCTTCGAGCCTGAACGGACCGAAGTCGTATCCGACGATGCCACCGAAGTCGTAACCCCAGGTGTCGTTATCGAGCTTCACGGCATTCTTGACGCCGGCGATGTCAAAGTCGAAGTCCTCGACCTTCATAACGCCGCCGTCGACTTCGACGTACATGGCGCCGTCGCGGGCGAATGCGGGCGCGGAAAGCGCGGTCGACGCAAGCGCCATAGCGGTTAGGAGTTTTTTCATGTCAGCGTTCCCTATCTTCAGGGCGGTTCGTCGACTGCCCGAGGAGTGAACCGAGTTCGCCGGCACTCGTTCCGAATGAAGGTTGATGGGAATTAATATGTGGCAATTTTGCCGCACTTCCCTGCCTAGCCCCTGACCAGAGGCGGGCGAGCTCATGCAGCGGGCCCATTAGAGAACATGTTTTTTATGAGTTGACCGTGAAGGCCGGACGGTGGTCTTCGGCGGCGATCATTCGATACCGGCCGGCGTCCGTACCGATCGCGTGAACAGGACAGGGGTTTCCAGCATGAGCATTTCCCACCGCGCCAGTGCGATCGCCGAAAAGGTCGAGACTTTCGTCCGCGACGTGATCGTTCCTTACGAAGGCGACCCGCGCCGCGACCACCATGGCGCGCCGACCGACGAGCTGGTGATGGAAATGCGCGAGAAGGCTCGCGCCGCAGGCGTCCTGACTCCGCATATCCTCGACGATGGAGACCACCTGACCCAGCGCGAAACGGCGGTGGTGCTTCAGAAGTCCGGTCTCTCGCCCTTGGGGCCGCTGGCTGTGAACGTCATGGCTCCGGACGAGGGCAATATGTACCTGCTCGGCAAGGTAGGCAGCGACATGATCAAGGAGCGGTTTCTCGCTCCGCTCGTCAATGGCAGCGCGCGTTCGGCGTTCTTCATGACCGAGCCGGCGGCGGCCGGTGGGGCCGGGTCGGATCCCTCGATGATGCAGACGACCTGCCGGCTGGATGGCAATCACTGGGTGATCAACGGCCGCAAGGCGTTCATCACGGGCGCGGACGGCGCGAAGGTCGGCATCGTGATGGCCAAGGCCGCTGATGGTGCCGCAGCGGGCGGGGCCTGCATGTTCCTGGTCGACCTGCCCGATCCGGCGATCCGCATCGAGCACGTGCCGAACACGATCGACAACTCGATGCCCGGCGGGCACGCGACGGTGATCATCGACAACCTCAGGGTGCCTGCCGACCAAATGCTCGGCGAAGCGGGCGAAGGGTTCAAGTACGCCCAGATCCGCCTCTCCCCCGCCCGCCTGTCGCACTGCATGCGGTGGTATGGGTGCTGCGTCCGCGCGCATGAGATCGCGTCCGATTACGCCAACCGGCGCATGGCGTTCGGCAAGGCCCTGATCGACCACGAGGGTGTGGGCTTCATGCTCGCCGAAAATCTCATCGACCTGAAAACGGCAGAACTGATGATCGACTGGTGCGCCACGGTGCTCGACACCGGATCGCTCGGGACGGTGGAAAGCTCGATGACGAAAGTCTCGGTCTCCGAAGCGTTGATGCGGATTGCGGATCGCTGCGTGCAGGTCATGGGCGGAACCGGAGTGACCGACGCAACCATCGTCGAGCAGGTGTTTCGCGAGATCCGCGCCTTCCGGATCTACGACGGCCCGACCGAGGTCCACAAATGGAGCCTGGCCAAGAAGATCAAGCGCGATTGGAAGGCGTCCAACGCCGAGGACTAGTGCGCGGGCTCTGGCGTCGTTCCCTGATCGACTGGAGCCGGACGGCAGAACGGCACCAGGACCAGCGCCGCGAGGAACGCCCACGCCATGACGCGGAATACGTCGTCAAACGCCAAGGTCAGCGCCTCGCGGCCTGCAATGCGCGCCAGCACGCTTTCGGCGATCTGGCGCGCGCGTTCGGGGTCGGGTGTGTAGGTTCCCATGCGGTGTGCAAGCAGGTGGATCGCCATGCCCGCCTGGCGCGCGGATGCGCCCATCGCCTCACCCAGCCTCAGGTAATGCAATCGGCTGAAATCGCCCAGCCAGGTGGTGACCATCGCGATGCCGATCGCGCCGCCCAGGTTTCGCATGAGGTTGAACAGCCCCGACGCATAGCGCAGTTCCGGGCCCGAGAAGTGCCCCAGCGCCAGCCCGACGGAGGGCACGATGCACAGCATGATCGCGAAACTTCGCACGACCTGCGGCCACAGCAGCGCCGAAAAGCCCCAATCGGGGGTCATGAAGCTGAACAGCCACAGGCCCGCGGCGAAGAGAGTGAGGCCGACGGTTATGACGAGACGGGGGTCGACGCGCTGCGATAGCGCTGCCGCAAGCGGCACGCCGAGCAGCTGCGCGACACCGGAAATGAAGACCGTCGTGCCGATCTCGCTCGCATTGTAACCGCGAACCCGACCTAGGAAGAGCGGGACCAAGTACGTGCCCGCGTAGATGCCGAAGCCGATCACCAGGTTGAACACGCAGGCAAAGGCGAAGGTCGCGTTCCGAAACGGCGACAGCACCACGATCGGGCCGCTGGACCGGAACGAGCGCTCGAGAAACAACACGAAGGCGACCGCCGTCAGCCATGCAGCGACGGCGATGCCGCTGTCGTCCAGCCAACCGTTCTTCGGCCCCTCTTCCAGCACGTACTCAAGCCCTGCGAGGAAGCTGGCCATGGCGCCAAGGTGGACCCAATCGATCCTCCCGAGCATCGAGAAGTCGGCGCGGTCGATACGGATCAGGGAAAGGCTCGCAAGGCAGACCAGGGCCCCGGGCACGACGTTGATATAGAAGATCCAGCGCCAGCCCCAGGCGTCGGTGATCCATCCTCCTACCGTGGGGCCCAACGTGGGCGCAAGGACGGACACCATCCCGAGTATCGCGGGTATCATCGCCCGCTGCTTGCCGGTGAACAGCACGTAGCCGGTGGAGAAGACAGTCGGAACCATCGCCCCGCCGACGAAGCCCTGGACTGCGCGGAAAGCGATCATCGATTCGATGTTCCACGCCATTCCGCACATCACGCTCGACAGCGTAAACAGCCCGGCCGACGCGGCGAAGACCCAGCGCGTAGAAAGCGCCTGGGTGAGGAAGGCCGAAAAGGGAATCATCACCAGCTCGGCCATCAGGTATGCCGTCTGGACCCAGCTTATCTCGTCCGGAGCAGCCGAAAGTCCGGCCTGAACCTCGTTCAGCGATGCGGCGACGATCTGAATGTCGATCAGCGCCATGAACTGGCCAAAGGCCATCACCCCGAAAATGGTGAACTTCAGCCGCGAGCTCATCGTCGCAGGGTCGTCAGGCGCCGAAGCGGGTGTCGGCAAGGCCGGGGTATTGATCGGTATCGATGCCACGGCTTGCCTCGGTCTGCTCTTTATATTACATGCATCATATAAAGGAGATCGGCAAGTGCGCTATTCCAGCGACCGCAAGCAGGAAACCCGCGCGCGGGTTCTGAAGGAAGCGACGAAGGAGATCCGCACCAAGGGTCCTCACGATTTTGCCGTCGCCGGGGTGATGACGCGCGCCGGGCTGACCCATGGCGGCTTTTATGCGCACTTCGCATCCAAGGAGGCCCTGGTGGCCGAGGCCATCGGGGCGATGTTCGACGACGCGCGCGGGCGGGCGCGCACGTTCCAGGAGATCGAGAATCCCCGCGATGCGCTGCGCGGGTATTTCGCGTTCTACCTGTCGCCCGCCCATCGCGACGGACGCGATCGCGGTTGTCCCCTGCCCGCACTGACCGGCGACGTCGCGCGCTTGACGGGACCGGGCTCGGACAGGTTTCGTGCAGGAATAAAGGGGCTTGCGGGCCTATTGGCCGGGCTGCTTTCCCGCATCGGCGTCGAGGATGCGGAGCGCCAGGGCAACGCCCTTCTCGCTCAGCTTGTCGGCGCCGTTTCGCTGGCCCGCGCGCTGGGTTCGGGCGAAGCATCCGACGCCATGCTGAAGGATACTCAAGATCAGCTTCTTGCGCTCTACGGACTGGAAGACCGATGAACGTGCAGACGGCGATCGTCGCACCCGATGAGGCAAGCGAGCCTGCTGGGCAGCGACGCTGGCAAAGGCTGTCGCGCAAGCCGTTGATCGCCGGCGCGCTGGCCTTGATTGTCGCGGTAGCGGGGATTGCCTGGCTGCTTTCGCCTCGCACGAGCGAGAGCACCGACAATGCCTATCTCCAGGCGGATTCGTCCGCGGTCGCTCCCCGCATCAGCGGACAGGTCGCGGCCGTTCTCGTCAAGGACAACCAGTTCGTGCATGCCGGCGATCCGCTCGTCCGGATCGACGCCCAGGATTATGAAGCGCGCCTTCAGGGGGCGCGCGCCGCGGTGGCCGATGCCGATGCCAACGTCGCCAATGCGCGCGCCGGGCTTGCCGCACTTGGCCCGCAGCAGGGCCTGGCCGCGGCGCAGCAGCGTGCCGCAGGTACTTCGATCGCCGCGGCAGACGCCGAATACGCGCGCGCGGCGGCCGACAGTTCCCGGTTCGAGGCGTTGGGCGCCCGCGGCTTTGCGACGCGGCGCGACATCGAACGGCTTGAAGCGGCAGCCGTGGGCGCGGCCTCCCTGCGTGCGAGGGCCCGCGCCGATACCGCCATCGCCGGCGAGCAAGCAGCCGTCGTGCGCGCGCAAGGCCCCGTCCTCGCCGCGGCGCTCGCGCAGGCCGAGGCTGCAGCGCTCAAGGCGCGCGCGGCGCTGACCCTCGCGGGGCAGGAGCGCGGCTACGCGACGATCGTCGCCCCGATCGACGGTGTCGTGGGCAATCGCCAGGTACGGGTCGGCGATTACGTGCAACCCGGATCGCTGATGCTCAGCGTCGTGCCCGTCCACGATCTTTACGTCGTCGCCAATTTCAAGGAGACCCAGACGCGCAAGATGCGCCCCGGCCAGAAGGTTGCAGTTTTCGTCGATGCGCTTGGCGGCGCGAAGCTTGCCGGCGTCGTCGAGAGCCTGGCGCCGGGTTCGGGAAGCGAGTTCACCCTCCTGCCCTTCGAGCCGGGATCGGGCAATTTCACCAAGATCGTGCAACGGATCGCGGTGCGGATCCGGCTCCATCCCGGCCAACCCCAGCTTGAGAGCCTGCGCCCCGGATTGTCGGTCAACGCGAAAGTCCAGTTCGACTGACCACCGCAAGAGCGTTGCATCAGTCGTCCGTCGTCATCGCCTGCTGCCGGGCAGCCCGGAAGTTGCGGCCGAGGACGATCTCGAGCGCGCCGAGCATCAGCCGTGCGCGGTCGTCCGCACGGCTCTTGCTCCCCGAGCGCGCAGACTGTTCCAGCCTCACGCGCGCTTGCGGGATGGTCTCGCCCGGGAGCAATTCGTTTCTGAAACGCGAGGCGGCTTCGCGCGCCGTTGCGATCCGTCGGCCAGCCTCGGCCGCATCAATTTCGCCCGCATCCAGATTCCGCAGCGTGGGGCAGCGAAACTTCCGGCATGATCGCGGGCGCTGGGGATATATCTGGCAACGCGTACCGCAGAGCTGCCTGCACGGTTGCCTGAACGAGGGCACGCCGTCGATCTCCTCGACAGCAAGCCCGGCCGCTTCGACGCTTTGTCGTTCGCCGGACGGCACCGTGGACAGGGAGAACAAGGTGCCGTCGCAACACAGGCCGCAATCGGCGCAGATTCCGCCGTCGCTGTCTGAATAGCTCAAACGATCAGGGCCCGCTGAGCCGGCTTGCCCATCGCGACGAGGAACGGGTCGCGCTCCTGCCGGGTGGCGAAGGACGCCTTGTCCACGATGCCCGACCAGCGCGCCGCAACCAGCGCCTGCCCAATCGCGCCGCCAAGCGTATCTCCCGGCCCGACCAGTACGATCCGGTCGGGTGCGAACTCCTTCAGCCCGACATCGATCGCAGCAGTGAAATCGTATGGCGTCAGGATCTGACCGCTGAAGGTATATTCGTGAAGAGCCGCCGGATCGGTTTCGAACCTGCGCCAGATGCCGCCCCTGCCATCGACCAGCGGTATCGCGGGCTGGCCCACCAACGAGGGCGAGAGCTCCACATGTGCCGCTGCCGAGCTTGCGGCCATCAGCGCCGTGTGGAACGGGCCGTGACCCGGCAGATGCAATGGCGCACGCGTTTGCATCGCCGGGAGGGCCGCCTCGAAAGCTAAGAGATCGTCAGGCGCACCGGCTACGACGAGCATGCCGCCCAGCTCGATCGAGCGAGCGATCCCGAACCGGGGCATCAGCGCCTCGACCTTCGCGCGCAGCGCTAGGTCAAGATGCCAGTCTTCGTTCACCAGGGTCAGCAGCAATTGGCCACCCGGCCCGTGCTTCTGAGAGTTGGTACCCATCGCCGCGGCGATCGCGAAACCGTCGACGGGAGAGACCGCGCCCGCGCAGGCAAGAGCCGTGTACCAGCCCATCGAATTGCCTGTGACGGCGACGATCTCGAACCGCATCCGGTCGATGCTGAGAAAGTCGAGAATGCCGGAAGCGTAGATCAGCGGGGTCGCGACTTCCCCGCGCAAGTGGTGAGCGGGATCGAACGCGGCCGCTCCGTCCGCGGCTGAAAGCGCCTCCTCCCCGCGCGCGGTGCGGACGGCGTCGAAAGCCTCGATGAGGTCGCGTCGGCCGGCATGATGGCGCTTCAGGTAACCGAGCTCGGGCGCGTTGTAGGTGCCTCGGCCCGGACACACGACAAGGACCGTCTCGCGCTTCACCGGGCGAGCAGGTCGCGCGCCGCGGCCAGGATCGTATCCCGGCTAGGCAGTGTATGGGTTGCGGCGCGTCCGAGTGCGATGAAGCTGTCGGTCGCCGCGATGCGCCCGACCTTCTTGCCCGAAGCATGCTCGGCAAAAAGGGCCATCAGCGCCTCGCTTTGCGAACCGGTGATCCGGCATTCGTCGACGATCAGGATGCGATCGCACGGCGCAACCGCGGCCAGCAGTGCGTCCTCGGCCAGCGGCGCGAGCCAGCGCAAGTCGATCACGCGCGCCCGCACCCCGTCGTCCGCAAGCAGCGCTTCGGCCTGGCGCGACAGATAATAGCCGTTGCCGTAGCTGACGATGGCAAGGTCGGTACCATCGCCGTGGACGCCCAGTTCGCCCAGCGCGATCCCGCCATCGCCGGGCGGGGAATACGTGGCGGTCCACAATCCGTCGCCCTCGGCATGGAGATCGCGGGTCATGTAGAGCGCGATCGGTTCGACGAAGACAACAACGCGGCCCTCGTCGTGAGCCAGCCTCACGCATTCGCGCAGCATCGCCACCGCGTCCGCGCCCTTCGACGGCACCGCAAGGACGACCCCTGGTATGTCGCGAAACACCGCCAGGCTGTTGTCGTTGTGAAAGTGGCCGCCGAAGCCCTTCTGATAGGGCAGACCCGCGATCCGGATGACCATCGGGTTCGTGTACTGGCCGTTGGAGAAGAAGCTGAGCGTTGCTGCCTCGCCGCGGATCTGGTCCTCGGCATTGTGAACGTAGGCGAGGAACTGGATCTCGGGGATCGGCAACAACCCGTTGTGACCCGCCCCGATGGCGAGGCCAAGGATCGCCTGCTCGTCGAGCAGGGTGTTGATGACACGGGCGGGCCCGAAACGCTGGTGAAGCTTGGCGGTGACGTTGTAGACGCCGCCCTTCGGTCCGACATCCTCGCCGCAGACGATCGCATTGGGATAGGCCAGCAGGATGTCGGCAAGCGCCCACGAAAGAAGGCGCGCCATGTGCTGCGGCTTGTCGATCAGCGTGGCGTCACCGGCGAACAGCGCGCTTCGCGCCGCCTCTGCGGGCCGCGCAGGGACCGGACATGCGGTCCGCGGAGGAACGATGCTGGCCATGACCTGATGCGCATCGGCCAGCTTTGGACGGGCGATCGCGAGTTCCGCCTGCCGGGCCAGCGTGGCCTCGATCGCGTTGTATTCTTCGGCGATCTCGGCCGCGCTCATCACCCCTTCGGCGATCAGGAGTGCGGCGGTGGCAAGCAGCGGGTCCCGTTCCTCGTCGCGGCGAATCTCTTCCTTCGCGAGATAGACGTTCTGCGCGTCCGACCCGGCATGACCATAGAGGCGTACAGTGCGCATGTGCAGGAACACGGGCTTGCGCTTGGTGCGCGCATGCTCGACCGCCTCGCTCGCCCCGCGCAGCGCATCGGCGATGTCACACCCGTCACACGCGACGTAGTGGAGACCGGCGCGGGTCGAAAAACTGCGCGCGATCCACCCTTGCGGCGTGCGCGTGGAAATTCCGATGCCGTTGTCTTCGCACAGGAACACGATCGGCATCGCCGTGCCCTGGTAGGACGCCCAAAGCGCCGTATTGAACGCGCCCTGCGCGGTCGAATGATTGGCAGAGGCATCGCCGAAACTGGCAAGGATGACGCCGTCGGGGGCAAGCGGGGTATCCTCGATTCCCAGTGCCGAGGCGATGCCGATGCTGAACGCCGCGCCGACCGCCTTGGGCAAATGGCTGGCAATCGTGCTGGTCTGCGGAGGAATGGCCAGGCGCTTCGAGCCCAGGACCTTGTGCCGCCCTCCCGAGATCGGGTCCTCGGCGCTGGCGACGAAGCTCAGCAGCATGTCCCAGGTTGGCGTTTCGCCCGCCATGCGCCCGGCCCGATGGAGCTGGAAGGCGGCCGACCGGTAGTGCAGAAACGCCATGTCGTCGGTTCGCAGCACTTCGGCCAGCGCGGCATTGCCCTCATGGCCGGAGCTGCCGATCGTATAGAAACCTTCGCCCCGAGCCTGAAGCTTGCGCGACAACCGGTCCATCTGGCGGCTCGTCGCCTGACTGCGAAAGAGCGCGGCGAGCCGGGCCGGCGGAATGCCGAGGGCATTGAGGCCAAGGTTGGAGCGCGGCCGCGGCAGATCGCCGGCGGCTAGGCGCGCAAGGAAGGCGGAATGTACGGCTTCGGCGGCATCCATCGTGCCAAGCGCCCTAGCCGCTCCCCGGCGAGATTGCACCTCTTGTCACGCGCGGGCGCACGCCGAGGTCAGATGATCTTGTCGCCCAGGCCCATCCGCGCGCCGTCGGTGATGATCACCTTGTCGCCCAGCTTGGTTGCCGCATAGAGCTTGCGCGCGAAGTCCTCCGGCACGCCGACGCAGCCATGCGTCACGTATCCGTTCTCGACCTTCGTCGCGTGGATCGTCACCCCGTCGTCGGTGAGGCGCAGCATGTAGGGCATCGGCGCATCGTAGAGGTTGGAGACGTGATCGGCATCCTTCTGCGAAATCGGGAAGGTTCCGACAGGCGTGGGCTTGTCGTCGTCGCCCAGCAGCACCGCGGTCGCCCCGATCTCGTAGCCGTCGCGGAATATCGAAAGCACGTTTGCCTGAAGATCGACCGTGATCACTACGGGTCCCGCAGGCACGCCGCTTTCGTCCCAATGCCATTCGCCGAACCTGATCGGCCCGGAGATGGGGAGTATACGCTTCACGACGAAGCGGCTGTCGGCGGGAGCAGTGGCAGCGACGGGCGCTACGGCCGGTCGCTGGGGCTCAACTTTTCCCGAGACCGCCGCCTGGCCTCCGCTGGGAATGGCCTCGAGCAGGAGAAACGCCGCGACAAAGGCCAGGAACGCAGCGAGAATGCTGCCTCCGGTCCAGATCGTTCGGCGCGCCTGTCGGCTCATCGTTAAGCTCCTGTTGACCATGGTGTGGACGCTTCGGAGCCGTTTCGCCAGTGTTGAGGCATGCTCGTCCCACTGAGGGACGCATGACGTCGGTCAGGTAAACGTGCATGGCAATGTGATTCTTTTCTCTTCACATTCACATTGCGATGTGAAACTATGCAGTCATGTCCAGTCAGCTCATAGATCGCGTCCGCCGCCTTGTCGTAGACGGTGGAATGTCCCGCTCCGGCCTTGCCCGTGCCGCGGGGCTCCATGCCAACACCCTGCGCGACCTTACGGACGACGCATGGAACCCGACTGCCGACACGCTCGGCAAGCTCGAGCGGTTCCTGTTTTCCAGCGACGAGTCGCCCGCGCTTGTCCCGATCGAGGAGATCATCGACGAAGCGCGCAACGGGCGCATGTTCATCCTTGTCGACGACGAGGACCGCGAGAACGAGGGCGATCTGATAATCCCCGCGCAGATGGCCACGCCCAATGCGATCAACTTCATGGCCACTCACGGACGGGGGCTGATATGCCTCGCGCTGGCCAAGGACCGGGTGGACCATCTCGGTCTCGAGTTGATGAGCCGTAACAATGGCACCCGCCACGAGACCGCCTTCACCGTCTCGATCGAGGCGCGCGAAGGCGTCACCACAGGCATCTCCGCGGCAGACCGCGCGCGCACGGTCTCGGTCGCGATCGACGCCGGCAAGGGCGCCGCCGACATCGTCACGCCCGGCCACGTCTTCCCCCTTGTCGCGCGGGAGGGCGGAGTGCTGGTCCGTGCAGGGCATACCGAAGCGGCGGTCGACATCTCGCGCCTGGCCGGCCTCAATCCCGCCGGAGTGATCTGCGAGATCATGAAGGACGACGGAACGATGGCGCGGATGGACGACCTCGTCGCCTTCGCCCGCCACCACGACCTCAAGATCGGGACCATCCGCGACCTTATCGAGTATCGTCGTCGCAACGATCACCTGGTGACCCGTGTCGCCGAAAGCACCTTCACCTCGGACTACGGCGGCGAATGGCGCTTCATCACCTATCGCAACAAGATCGACGGCAGCGTCAGCTTCGTGCTGCAGAAGGGCCAGGTGGATCCTGCCCAGCCCACCCTGTCGCGCGTCCACACCATCTCGCTGCTCGACGACATGCTGGGCCAGCCCGGCCCGCGCAAGCGCACGCTCCAGCGCGCCATGGACGAAGTCGGCCGCGCAGGTGCGGGGGTGATCGTCCTTCTTATCCGCCCGCGCGAAAGCGGCCCTGAAGGTGGCGGCGAAGCCCCAGACATGGATCTGCGCAGTTACGGCATCGGGGCGCAGATTCTCGCGGACCTGGGCGTCCACGACATGATCCTGCTGACCAACGCCCACCGCAACGTGGTGGCGATCGAAGGGTACGGCATCAACATCGTCGGCGAACGCCCGATCCCGGCGGAATGAGGCCGGGACGCCGGCAGACCTTGGCTTGCCGGAATTGACTTCGACGGCCAGGACGGTTCGCGACATCACCCACGACCCGCGCTATCACGGCGCGGCCCTCGCCCTTCAAGGGCGGCCAGCGGAGTAGTTATGGCAAGAATTCTCATCGTCGAGGCGCGCTTCTACGACCATCTCAACGACATGCTGATCAAGGGTGCCCGCGCCGCGATCAAGGCCGCGGGACACGAAGCCGAGGTGATCACGGTGCCCGGCGCGCTGGAGATTCCCGGCGCGATAGCGCTGGCCGAGGAAAGCGGCGACTTCGACGGTTACGTGGCGATCGGCGTGGTAATCCGCGGCGAAACCTACCACTTCGAGATCGTCGCCGGCGAAAGCGCCCGCGGGATCATGGCGCTGACGATGGACGGCACTGCAATCGGGAACGGCATCCTGACTGTCGAGAACGAAGCGCAGGCGCTCATTCGCGCCGATCCGGCACAGAAGAACAAGGGCGGCGAGGCGGCCGAGGCGGCCTTGGCCTTGCTCGAGTTGCGCGAGCGGTTCGCGGCGTGACCATCGCGGGCCCGGCGGCGCACCCTGCCATAGGCGGGCTGCCTCTGGTGCTTGGCGGCAATGTGTTCGGCTGGACTGCCGACCGCGAGGCCAGCTTTGCTATCCTCGACGCGTTCCGCGAGGCCGGCGGCCGCATGATCGATACCGCCGAGGCTTATTCGGCGTGGGTTCCGGGACACAAGGGCGGCGAAAGCGAGACCGTGCTGGGCGAATGGTTCGCCGATCGTGGCTGCCGTTCGGACATGCTCGTGGCGACGAAGACGAATGTGCTCGGAGAAGCCGGCGGCCTGGCACCGGGCAAGGTCACCGCGCATCTCGACGGTTCGCTCAGGCGGCTTCAAACCGACTACGTCGATCTGTTCTACGCCCACCGCGACGATCCGGAGACGCCGCAGGAAGACGTCGCAGGCGGATTCGACGCGCTGATCCGCGCGGGCAAGGTGCGCGAGGCCGGTGCATCAAACTTCCGTTCCGAGAGGTTGGCCGGCGCGCTCACCGCTGCGGATGCAGTGGGCGCGGCGCGCTATGGCGTGCTTCAGAACCGATACAACCTGGTTGCCCGCAAGGAATACGAAGGCCCCTTGCAAGAGCTTTGTGTTGCCGAGGGTGTCGCCCTCTTGCCCTATTACGGCCTTGCCTCGGGCTACCTCACGGGGAAATATCGCACGAAGGAGGATCTCGGCCAGTCCCCCCGCGGCACGACACTGACCGGCCTTCTGGAACAGGGTGCGCCGGTTCTGGCCGTGATGGACAGGATCGCCGCTGAAACGGGCGCGAGCCACGCTGCGATCGCCCTAGCCTGGATCAATGCCCAACCCGGCGTCGCAGCGCCTATCGCCAGTGTCAGTCGGGTCGAGCAACTCGACCAGTTGATTGAGGGCGCGCGCCTAAAGCTCGACGACGCGCACCTCGCCGCGCTAACTGCCGCGGGAGCCGGCTAGGCCGGAGCGACCTCCATTCCGCTGAGGTCCATCGGTGCGTAGTCGCCCAGGATAAGCTGTTCGAAGACACCGGCCCCCACCTCGCCCGCGCCCTCGCCTGAAAGCACGGTGACGCGGCACGGAAGCTGCACGTGGAAGTTGTCCATCCGTGCGGGGTCCTGAGCGGAAAGATCGATATCCTCACGCGCGACGTCGAGCGGCCCGTGATGCAGGCCGTGACCCCAGGTCGGAGACGTGTAGCCCAGTCCGCGCATCAGGAAGCGGCCCAGGGGCTCGAACTTCAGCCGCATCGGCCCCGAGGGCAGTTCGATTTCCAGCTCCCCGCCCTCGGGCCAGCGCGTTCCACCTGTCAGGGGCGCGGCCATTTTCGCCTGTACCGTCTCGAAGCCGCCATGGGCATTCGCATGGTCAGGCAGCACGACCGCGCGGATGTTCCACGCGTCGCCGGCGGCATCTGCGTTGAGATGGAAGAACACGCTGCGGTTCGGAAAGTTGAGCGGGGTCCATTGCCAGAAGAAGCCCGTCGGCCGGCCGCCCGCATGAGGCTGCGTATCGGGCGTGCCGACGGGCCGCACGCCCCAGCTTCGGTCGCGTGTTCCGGCGCAATCCTGGCTGACAGCCTCCTTCTTGCCGTCGACCGATATCCAGCCCTCATAGTGCCCGTTCTGCGTCATCCGGGTGTAGTCCATGAACGTGCGCGGCCCGATCCGGTGGGTGAAGCGCGGCTCCTCGATCGGAAACGAACGCCCGGTAAAGGTCAGCTCGGCTGAAATGCCGTAATGCTCGGCCACGGTCACGCGCAGGATGCGCAGGGGCTCGATGATCTCGATCCTGATCGGCCCGACCTCGAGGTCGAGGCGCTCCATCCCCAGCTCGCGGGAGGCATGAAGGCAATGCTCCACCCCATCCCGCACCACGCAGAAGTGAGCATCGGCGACGTTGAGATGCGGATAGACCCCGAACGCCACGGCGAAGAAGCCGGTGCCATCGGGGTTGTAGCCGTTGAAGAAGTAGCGGTCGTAAAAATTGCGGTCGGTCCCGGCAAAAGCGACCGGCTCCGGGGTCTGGTGCAGCGGATAATCGTCGCCCTTGCTCAACATTCACATCACTCCCGGATCGTGGAAAGGCTGTCATGGTCGAGCGCAAGCTGGCAGGCGCCGCGGGCCATGTGGAGAAACATCGCGTCGCCGCGCTCGGTACGCTCGACGAAGGCGGCGCTGAAGACGGCGGTGGAAACGCCGTGCAGCGCGCCGCGGCGATAATCGTCCCAGATCGCCGCGCGGGATAGGGACACGCCATGCGCGGACATCGCGGCGCAATAGAGGTCGAGCAACTCGTCCTCCATCGCGCGGCGCAGCGACGTTCCGATGCCGGCGCCGAGGAAATAACCGATGTCGGTCATTCCGTTGCCGGCCGTCACCGTCTGCCAGTCCAGCACTCCGAGCGGTTCGGCGCCTCCGCGTATGTCGAAGAGCATGTTGTCCAGCCGGTAGTCGCCATGAACGATACAGCGCACCGGCCCGTCGCGCCCGAACCAGCTTGCCGACGTCGCCGCCAGATCCTCGCATACCGCCATGAGCTCGGGCTCGAGCTGGTCGGCATAGCGTTCGCGAAAGACCGCCTGCGCGTGCGGATAGGCCTGGGACAGCATGGCCAGCGATTCGGGCCTGGGCCTGAGCCACGGCTTGTCGATCATCGCCGGATTGTCCCAGCTCGGCCCGTGCAGACCGGCTATCTGGCGCACCGCTTCGCGAGCATCGTCGGCGCTGCAACCGGCAAGCTGGTTGCCCCCACGCGCCGGGCCGAGATCCTCGAACAGAAGGACGAAGTCGGCACCGTCGTCTCTTACCTCGGCAGCCAGCGCGCGGGGAGTGCGCACGTCGAGCGCAGCGCTCAGTTCCCGGTAGAACGCCACTTCCTTTGCATAGAGCGCGTGCGCCGCGGCGGTAGCGCGGCTCGTCGGATCGGCAGCGGGAAACTTGCCGGCGATCGTCGCGGGACCGGCCCCTGGGCGGTCGTATTCGAGCGCGAAGCGCACGCTGTCGCCCACCTGCCCTGTCCCGATCGCCTGCCAGGTCAGGGCGGTTACCTCGCCATCCTGCAGCACACCGGCCGAACGCAGGCGATCATTCAGCCATGCGGTATCGACCGCATCGGGATGCGCCGGGAATGCTGCCATGTCCTCTCCTTTTGCAAGGAACCTTATGAGGCGTCGCGGCTTGGAGCAACCACGGGGTCGAAGGGGCATCGGACATGAACGGACCGTTGGAATGGATTGGAGCGATCGGCGCCATCGTGGCGGCCGCGATGATCGCGCTCGATCTCGGGCGCCGGGTCACCGGCTGGGGCTTCGTGCTGTTCGTTGCGGTCTCCGTGGTGTGGATCGTTTCGGGCGTGATCAATCACACCGTGCCGCTGATCGCGCAGAACGGCATCCTCCTCGCGATCAACGCCTGGGGCGTGTGGCAGTACCTCCTGAACCCCAAGAAAAAACGCGAGATCGAGAAGGCCGAGGAAATCGCCGAAGAAGCGAAGCAGGAGGTCGAGGCGGAGGCCTGACCGATCCAATTCCAGGTGTTTTCGCGTTTCAACGAGGCTAGGGGCTGGACAAGCCCGCCCTCGCCCCGCATATCGCGCCGCATGACCACGCCGCTCGGCCTGCTTCTGCGACTTACACGCCCTTGGGCGTGAGCTGACGCGTCGTCCTCGAGGCGGCGCCGCGGCGCCCAAGGGACCTGCCAGAACCGGGGCTGATCGCCCCCGACGCCACGCCCAAGCGCGAGACCTGTCATGCCTATGCTTGCCGACCCTTCGGTCAAATACCGACCCTTTCCCCAGGTAAACCTGAGCGACCGCCAATGGCCCTCGCGAACGATCACCGCGCCGCCGCGGTGGCTTTCCACCGACATGCGCGACGGCAACCAGTCGCTCATCGATCCCATGGATTCCGAGAAGAAGAACCGCTTCTTTGATCTTCTGGTGAAGATCGGGGTCAAGGAGATCGAGGTGGGCTTTCCCGCCGCGGGATCGACCGAGTTCGACTTCATCAGCGGTCTCGTCCGCTCCGGCCGGATCCCCGACGACGTTCTGGTCCAGGTCCTGACGCAAAGCCGCGATGACCTGATCGTCACTTCGTTCGAGAGCCTCGCGGGCGCGAAGCAGGCGATCGTGCACCTCTACAACGCCATTTCGCCTGCCTGGCGGCAGATCGTGTTCGGGCTGGAGCGCCCGCAGATCAAGGAGATCGCGGTGGCCGGGGCCAAGGTCCTGCGCGACCAGGCGGCTCGCTTCCCCGATACCGATTGGCATTTCGAATACAGCCCCGAAACGTTTTCGACGGCCGAACTAGATTTCAGCCTGGAGTGCTGCGAGGCGGTGATGGATATTCTCCAGCCCACGGCCGAGCGTCCGCTGATCCTGAACCTGCCGGCGACGGTCGAGGCGGCTACGCCCAACATCTACGCGGACCAGATCGAGTACTTCGGCCGCAACATTCCGCGGCGCGAGACGGTTGCGATCAGCCTGCACACCCACAACGACCGTGGCACCGGCGTGGCCGCGGCGGAGCTGGGCCTCATGGCTGGTGCCGACCGGGTCGAAGGCTGCCTGTTCGGCAACGGCGAGCGCACGGGAAACTGCTGCCTCGTTACCGTGGCGCTCAACATGTACACCCAGGGCATCGACCCCGGGCTGGACTTTTCGGACATCGACCAGGTGATCTCGGTCGTAGAACACTGCAATCAGCTGCCCGTGCCGGCACGCCATCCTTATGGCGGCGAACTCGTCTTCACCGCATTTTCGGGCAGCCACCAGGACGCGATCAAGAAGGGGTTCGCGGCGCAGGAACAGCGCAATGATGCGCTGTGGCAGGTTCCTTATCTGCCGATCGATCCGGCCGACCTGGGACGCAGCTACGAAGCGGTCATCCGGGTCAACTCGCAAAGCGGCAAGGGCGGCTTTGCCTGGGTGCTCGAGCAGGACCAGGGCCTGAAGCTGCCCAAGCGGATGCAGGCGGACTTTTCGCGCCACGTCCAGCAACTCGCCGACGAACTCGGTCGCGAACTCCAGGCCGAAGACATCTGGAGCGTGTTCCAGCGGGTCTATCGGCTCGGCACTCCGCAGCCACTGCAACTGGTCGACTACGAAGAGACCCGCGCCGCCGACGGCACCCGGGTGTTTGCCGGAAAGCTCGCGGTCGAGGGCAAGGTCCGCACCGTCAGCGGGCGCGGCAACGGCCTGATCTCGTCGGTCGTCGCCACCTTGCGAGAAGGCTTCGGTCTCGATGTCGAGGTTCGCGACTATTCCGAACATGCGATGGCGACGGGCACCGACGCGCGAGCGGCCGCCTATGTCGAATGTGCGGCTTCGGACGGGCGGACCGTGTGGGGCGTCGGGATCGACGAGGATGTCGCCACGGCGAGCGTCCGTGCGATCCTCAGCGCGGCCAACGCACTGGGCCTTCCTTCCGCATGACGTGATCCCCGTCACCCGCCGCCAGAACGGCGGCGGGATTGACGGGCGTAGGCCCAGGCACAATGGTGGCGCGAAACGGCGGCAGCGACCGCCATCAAGCCACCTGGAGCCATCATGCCTGAAGCCATCCTCGACGCCGACTTGCCAATCATCGACCCGCACCATCACTTGTGGGACCTGCGGCCGGTGCTCGGAAACTTCCCCGAGCCGCGCCACCGGTTCGTCGATTCGATCGCCCGGTCGCCATACTACACGTTCAACGAGCTGCTCGCCGACACCCAGACCGGGCACCGCGTCGTCGGCACCGTCTTCATGGAATGCGGTGCATTCTACCGTGCGGGCGCGAGCGAGGGATTCAAGCCAGTCGGCGAAGTCGAGTACGTCAATGGCGTCGCCGCACAGAGCGCCAGCGGGCTTTACGGCGAATTGCGGGCCTGCGCGGCAATCATCGGCCATGCGGACCTGACGTTGGGCGACCGGGCGCGGCCGGTGCTCGAAGCCCTGGCCGCCGCAGGTAACGGCCGTTTTCGCGGTATTCGCCATGCGGGGGCATGGGATGCCGATTCAGACGTCCTCGGCCCGCCGTTCCATGGCGGGCCCGATCTTCTCGCAAGCGATATGTTCCGCGCCGGTTTCGCGCACCTTGGCCAGATGGGATTGACCTTCGATGCCTGGGTCCTGGAACCCCAGATCGGCGATGTGACCGATCTGGCCCGCGCTTTTCCCGATACGCCGATCGTCCTCGATCACTGCGGCACTCCGCTCAACATCGCCAGCTACGCCGGCCGTCTCGACGAGAATTTCGCCCGCTGGCAAGGCTCGATCCGCGAGCTCGCGCGCTGTCCCAATGTCTCGGTCAAGCTCGGCGGCCTGGCGATGGCGTTCTGCGGGATGCCCGACGAAGGACCCGAAGCCGGCTGGTCGTCAGAGCGGCTCGCTCCGCTGTGGAAGCCCTATATCGAAACCTGCATCGAGGCATTCGGCGCTAACCGCGCGATGTTCGAGAGCAACTTCCCCGTCGACAAGTGGGGCGCCGACTACGCGACGCTGTGGAACACCTTCAAGCGGCTCGCGGCCGACGCCTCGGCGGACGAAAAGCGCGCGCTGTTCGCCGGAACGGCGGCGTCGTTCTATGGCATCGAAGGCATACTGCCCGACGCCTAGACCGGCTTGAGCGGGACGCGGATGGCGGGAGTGGATTCGAGCGTGATCGAGTCTCCGACCGCCACCTCGCCGCTTTCGATCACGATCGCCATGATCCCCGCCTTGCGGTTCAGAGTCTTGCCCGGCCCCTTCTCGAGCACGGCCTCCATGAGGCCGGGTGCGATCTGGTTCAGCTTGAAGCATGGATTGCGCAGGCCGGTAATTTCGATCAGCGCACCGCCCAGTCGCAGCCGCGCCCCTTGCGAAAGGTTCAGCAGGTCGATCCCGCGCGTCGTCACGTTCTCGCCCATCACCGCCGGGGCGACGTCAAAGCCCTTGCCTGCAAGGTCTTCGAACAATTCGCCGTGGATCAAATGAACCTGGCGCAAGTTCGGGACGGTGCGCTGCTTCACCCAGCGCGACCGATGCTGCATCGTCAGGCCGGCATGGGCATCGGCTTCAACGCCGAGCCCGGCTATCAGGCGCAGGCTATCGCGCCGGATCTTGCTGACCCGGTGGATGGCGTCGCTGGCGAGGGCGATAACGGTCGCTTCCATGCGAGGGCGCTAGCGGCTTTGACAGTTGCACGGAAGCTGCTTAAGCGAATTTAACCGCGCGATTAAAAGCGCTCAGACCTTCCAGGGAGATCTCATGGCATTGCCCGCCGGATTCGAAAATCTTCGCCTGCCCGTCATCGGTTCGCCGCTGTTCATCGTGTCGGGGCCTGAGCTCGTCATTGCCCAGTGCAAGGCCGGGATCGTGGGATCGTTTCCGTCGCTGAACGCTCGCCCGATCAGCCAGCTCGACGAGTGGCTGCACCGCATTACCGAGGAACTGAGCCAGCACAATCGGGAAAATCCAGAACGTCCCGCTGCGCCCTTCGCGGTGAACCAGATCGTGCACAAGTCGAACAACCGGCTCGAAGAAGACGTTCAGCTCTGCGCCAAGTGGCAGGTCCCCATGGTGATCACCTCGCTCGGCGCGCGCGAGGATATCAACAACGCGGTCCACGCCTGGGGCGGCATCGTGATGCACGACGTGATCGACGACCGCTTCGCCCGCAAGGCGGTCGAAAAGGGGGCCGACGGCCTCATCCCGGTCGCTGCGGGCGCCGGCGGGCATGCCGGCGGCCTTTCGCCCTTCGCGTTCATGCAGGAACTGCGGACCTGGTTCGACGGACCCATCGCGCTGTCGGGCGCGATTGCCCACGGCCGCTCGATTCTCGCCGCGCAGGCGCTCGGCGCAGATTTCGCCTATATCGGCTCCCCGTGGATCGCGACGGTCGAGGCAAACGCGACCGAGGGTTACAAGCAGGGGATCGTCGAGGCGAAAGCTTCGGACATCGTCTATTCGAACCTCTTCACGGGCGTACACGGCAACTACCTGCGTTCGTCGATCGTCAACGCGGGCCTCGATCCCGAGAACCTGCCCCAGAGCGATCCCAGCAAGATGAACTTCGGCTCTGGCGGCAATACCGAGGCCAAGGCGTGGAAGGACATCTGGGGTTCGGGCCAGGGTGTAGGCGCGGTCCATGCCGTGGAGTCCGTGGAAGCACGGGTGAACCGGTTGCACGCCGAATACTGCGAGGCCCGCGAAGCGCTGGCGGCAAAGTCGAAGTACTGAGCCCTCAGTCGGTAACGGTCCAGAGATCGTCCGTCAGGGCGTCCAGCAGCGCGAAGTCAGCTTCGGCGCGAAGCGGGTCCTTCAGGTTCAGCAGGCCTGCGCCGCGCCGCTCGGCCAGCAGGCGTCGGCGCAGAGCGCGCTGAAGCAGCGATATTCGCTGGACCACCTCGACCTCGCTGCTCGCCCGGCCCTGCCGCCAGCCCGCTTCGATGCCGCCTGCGCGCTCGACCACCAGTTCGTTGTACAACCGATGCGGTCCGCGGTGAAGCGGCAGCCCGGTTCTCAACGCCACGCGCTCGCACGAGGGAAGTAGCATCCCGTTCTCGCGGAAATCATGAAATCCCCGCCGGATGGTGCAGATACGATCCGCCATCCGCTGAAACCAGCGCAGGGCCAGAAGCTGGCGAGGAAGCAGGTGATGGCGCTGCAGGCCCGGCTCGTATCCGGGACGGTCGCGGCGGTTGACGGAAGCGAACGGTAATGCCGGCCGCTTCATGCCGGGAGTGAGCGCACGCGCAAGACTCTCGGTCCGTCAGGCTCGATCACCAGGGTCGTGCCATCGGCCAATTCCAGCGAAGTACGGTCCCTGACCGGCCCATGGGTAATCAGCCGGTCGATTACCCGGTTCGCCCGCTTGGCAACCTGCGCCCGCGTTTCGCCCGCGAACCCTGCAAGAGCAATCTCCTGGCCGATGAAGAAGGCAAGGCCAGTCGTGTGCAGCATTTCCGCTCCGTGAGCTCCATTTCCGTCGGCGGCTGCGAACGACATGCCCACCAGAAGCGGGGCGGGAAACGGCCCGCCCGCCAGCCATGAATCGACCAGCGCGATAAACCGCGCCGCAGGCAGGGCGAGCGGAACCTGCGAGGGCAACCATCCCGCCGCCTGGACCCCTTCGAGCCTGGCGACGATCGCGCCCAGTTGCAGAAGTCCGCGGACGACTGGGATCATCGCAGCCCCCGCGGCCAGATGCGGCCCCGGTCCCAATGTTAGCCTTGGCTCGGCCTCCTGCGGCCCGCCGACGCCAGCGAGACCCGCGAGATCGAACGTCATTCCGTTTACAAGCAGCTCGCACCAGCCCGCTTCGCCCGACGGAACGTGAGAAACGGCAAACTCCCCTGTTTCGGACGCGAGTCGCTCGATATCCTGGACGCGCGGAATGGCGCCGCCCGCAAAGGTCAGCGAAAGCAGCGCGCGCGCCTGCCCTTCCCCTTCAATACCCTGACCGATGACCCGTTGTCCCTAGACCCGTAAGCTAACGGGTTCTGGCATCAATAACGCGTCGTCGTCGAGTCCCGCGAAAAGGGTTGTGTCCGGATCGGACATTTTGGTCAGAACACGCCGAGCGCCAGACCTTGGGCCAAAGCGCCGCCCAGATCGGCGCAACGGTCCAGCTGCGCCTGATCGAGGGCTTTCGGCGCGAGAATCGCCTCCGGGGTCTGGGCTCCGAGATTGACGATCAGGCTGTCGGCAACGCGGCGCAGCCGCCACCCGGTCACGATCCGGTCAAGCTGGCGTTCGGCGCCCGTCCCGTCCGAACCAGCGGCGATGAGCGTTGCATAGGCCCTCCCCTCGATCCGGCCCAGCAACGGATAATAGAGACGGTCCAGCGCCTCCTTCATCATGCCCGACAGTGCGCCGAGATTTTCCGGGCAGGCGAAGAGATAGCCTCGCGCGCCAATCAGATCTTCCGCGGCCACGGCTTCGGCAGGGAGCAGCCGCACCGGGCCGATCTCCTGCGCCGCGGCATACGCCGCTTGCGCCATCGCGCGCGAAGCGCCGGTTCGGCTGTGCCAGATGATAGCAAGCATCGTAATCCCCTGGCACGCTTGGGCACCCGATCGCTGCCCAAAGATGGCCATGATGCCCTTTCCCCGCACTTCGACCAACCGATGCTTTCCTAGCTCCCTGCCATCGTTTAGCGCTCGTACGCATGAGCAGCATTCTGGGCATTGCGCGATCGCTGGGCGGGAAGGCCTGGCGCTGGCGCGGCGGCAACATGGACCTCGGCGCGGGAGCCGATCGGGGCGATCTGGGCGACGATCTCGTGACCCAGTTGCTCCTCGCGCGCGGAGTGTCACGTGACGATCTCGAGCGTCACCGCTCTCCCACGCTACGTGCATTCTTGCCCGACCCCTCGATCTTCCGCGACATGGATTGCGCCGCCGATCGCCTCGCGCAGGCGGTGCTGACCGGCGAGAGCGTGACGATCTTCGGCGACTATGACGTCGATGGCGCGACGAGCGCGGCGCTTCTTATCCGTCTTCTGCGCGATCTGGGCCTGGGCGCGCAGCATTATATCCCTGACCGCTTGCTCGAAGGCTACGGCCCTTCCGGCGAAGCGCTCGTCGCGCTTGCTCAGGGCGGCAGCAGCCTGATCGTGACGGTAGATTGCGGCGCGATGGCGCACGAGGCGCTGGCCATGGCGCACGCCGCGGGCGTCGACGTGATCGTCGTCGATCACCACAAGTGTTCGGACGAGCTTCCGGTAGCCGCCGCACTCGTCAATCCCAATCGGCTCGACGAGGCTGAGGAAGCCGCTGCGCACGGCCATCTCGCCGCCGTTGGCGTCGCCTTCCTGCTCGCGATCGCCACGGTGCGGACCCTTCGTACGCGGGGTTATTTTGGCGCACGGCCCGAGCCCGACCTGTTCGCGCTGCTCGATCTCGTCGCGCTCGGCACCGTAGCCGATGTCGCGGCGCTCCACGGGCTCAACCGCGCCATGGTGGCGCAAGGGCTGAAGGTCATGGCGCGGCGGGACAACATCGGCATGTCGGCGCTGATCGACGCTGCCCGGCTGACCCGCGCCCCCGCGTGCAGCGACCTTGGCTTCGCGCTTGGACCGCGGATCAATGCAGGCGGCCGCGTCGGTGAAGCCACGCTGGGCGTCCGCCTCCTGACGACCGAGGACCCTGACGAGGCCCGTGACATCGCCGGGAAGCTGAGCCGCCTCAACGACGAGCGCCGTGCGATCGAGGCGGAGGTCCAGGCGGCCGCAGAACTTCAGCTTGCCGCACAGCACAATCGGGCGGTGGTCGTCCTCGCCGGTCGCGGCTGGCACCCGGGCGTGATCGGAATCGTCGCCGGACGGATCAAGGAATCGACCGGGCGCCCTACGGTGATCGTCGCGCTCGACGACGACGGGACCCTCGGCAAAGGCTCAGGCCGGTCGATCACGGGCGTAGACCTTGGCGCCGCGATCATCGCCGCGCGCGAGGCGGGGCTGCTGGTGGCAGGCGGCGGGCACGCGATGGCGGCAGGGCTGACGGTTTCGGCCGACAACCTCGACCGCCTGCGCGACTGGCTCGACCAGCGACTGGGGCACGACGTCACTGCGGCTCAAGGCGCGCAGGCGTTGCTGCTCGACCTGTCGATTGCCCCCGGGGGCCTCACCCCCGAACTGGTGGACAAGCTCGAAAGCGCAGGTCCCTATGGCGTCGGCTGGCCCGGGCCCCGGTTGGCGGTGGGACCGCTCCGCATGGTGAAGGCCGATCTTGTCGGGACGGACCACGTGCGAATGATCGTTTCGGGAGATGACGGGCGTTCGTTCAAGGCGATCGCCTTCCGCGCGGCCGAGACGGAGCTGGGCCAGGCGCTGCTTCACGGTAGCAAGGGCCGGCGGTTCTGGCTCGCCGGACGCGCGAAGATCGATGACTGGGGCAGTCGCCCCGCCGCCGAACTCCATGTCGAGGATGCCGCCTGGGCCGACTGAGGCGATTGTGCGAGGATGCCCGCGCCAGAGTGCCGATCATGGGTTGACCCTCGCCGTTCCCGACCCTAAACGCGCGGGCCTGCCAGCGGCTCGTGCCGACCGGCCCCTTCGTCTAGCGGTTAGGACGCGGCCCTTTCACGGCTGAAACACGGGTTCGATTCCCGTAGGGGTCACCATTCGCCAGACGCTTGACCGCGTTACGCGATGGTCGGACAAAGCCAAGGCAACGCATGGCTCAAGGCCCCTTCGTCTAGCGGTTAGGACGCGGCCCTCTCACGGCTGAAACACGGGTTCGATTCCCGTAGGGGTCACCATCCGGTGTCTGCACCGGCTCGCCGCGCACGGCCCATCAGTGAGCCAACACGACTTTGGCGGCGCTACCCCGTGCCCCAGTCATTGGGACTGTCGTCGTTGATGCCAAGGCTCGTTCCCTGGTCGCGGATCATCAGGATTTTCTGCTTCACCGCCGCCGGATCGAAACCGTGTGCCCACCATGCCAGGGTGAGGACGGACATAAATATAGCAAAGTGCCGCAACATGTTCTTGTCCTGCTTGCGAACGTCGCAGCAAGCTAGGCGCGCACGGTAAACCCGTCTTTTTCAGACGGCATGAACGAACAGTCCAAACGGGCGTGCCAAATGCCTTAACCAACCCTGTTTGCGACGAGGTCGTCCACCACCGAAGGATCGGCGAGCGTCGACGTGTCGCCAAGGCTGCCCGTGTCGTTCTCGGCAATCTTGCGCAGGATCCGGCGCATGATCTTGCCCGAACGGGTCTTGGGCAGTCCGGGCGCGAACTGGATCGCATCCGGGGACGCGATCGGCCCGATCTCCTGCCGGACCCACTGGCGCAGCGTCTGCCGCAAGTCTTCCGAGCCCTGCTCGCCCGCATTGAGCGTCACGAAGGCGTAGATGCCCTGCCCCTTGATGTCATGCGGCATCCCGACGACCGCCGCCTCGGCAACCAGCGTGTGGGCGACCAGCGCGCTCTCTACCTCGGCCGTGCCCATGCGGTGGCCGGAAACATTGATCACGTCGTCGACCCGCCCGGTAATCCAGTAATAGCCATCCTCGTCGCGCCGGCACCCGTCGCCAGTGAAATAGGCACCGGGATAAGTGCTGAAATAGGTGGTGAAGAAACGCTCGTGATCGCCCCACACGGTGCGCATCTGCCCGGGCCAGCTTTTCGTGAGGATCAGATTTCCACTGGTCGCACCTTCGAGAACATGCCCTTCGCCGTCGACCAGCGCGGGATAGACCCCCGGCAGTGGCAGGGTCGCGCTGCCCGGCTTGGTCGGGACGGCGCCGGGCACGGGAGCGATCAGCGCGGCTCCCGTCTCGGTCTGCCACCAGGTGTCGACGATCTCGCACCGCCCCTCGCCCACGACGTCGTGGTACCATTGCCACGCCTCGGGATTGATCGGCTCGCCCACCGTGCCCAGCAGGCGAATCTGCGACCTGTCGTGCGCTTTGACGAAGCTGTCGCCTTCGCGCATCAGGGCCCGGATCGCCGTCGGCGCGGTGTAGAAGATCGTCACGCCAAGCCGATGGGCAGTTTCCCAGAAGCGGCCGTGATCGGGATAGTTCGGCACGCCGTCGAACATCACGGTCGAAGCGCCATTGGCGAGCGGGCCGTAAACGACGTAGCTATGGCCGGTGACCCAGCCCACGTCCGCGGTGCACCAGAACAGGTCGCCCGGCGTCCAACCGAACAACTGGTCGAAGGTCAGCGCGGACCACAACAGGTAGCCGCCCGTAGTGTGCAGCACGCCCTTCGGCTTTCCGGTGGAGCCCGAAGTGTAGAGGATGAAAAGCGGATCCTCCGCGTCCATCGGCTCGGGCGCGCAGTCCGCATCGACCGTTTCGCGGGCCTCATGGTACCAGACGTCGCGACCCTCGCGCATCGCCACTTGGCCGCCCGTGCGCCGCACCACGACGACGCTCTTCACGCCCGGGCAGCTTTCCAGCGCCTTGTCGGCATTGGCCTTGAGCGGAATGTGCTTGCCACCGCGCATGCCTTCGTCGGCGGTCACGAGGATGGTGGAATCGCAGTCACCGATTCGTCCTGCAAGGCTGTCAGGCGAGAATCCTCCGAAGACGACCGAGTGGATCGCACCGATCCGCGCGCAGGCCAGCATCGCCATTGCCGCCTCGGGGATCATGGGCATGTAGATCGTGACCCGGCAGCCCTTGCGGGCCCCATGAGCTTTCAGGACGTTGGCGAAGCGGCAGACCTCCGCGTGAAGCTCGCGATAGGTGAGCACCCGACCCTCGCCCGGCTCGTCGCCTTCGAAGACGATAGCCACGCTGTCGCCTTGCGTATCGAGATGGCGGTCGAGGCAATTCACCGAAAGGTTGAGCTTGCCGTCTGCGAACCAGCGAATTCCGAAATCGGCCTCGTCGAACGAGCTCTCATTGGCGCGGGTGGGGAATTGCAGCCAATCCAGCCGCCGCGCCTGGTCGAGCCAATATGATTCGGGATCGGCGGCGACGCGGGCGCGCGCCTCGGCCAGGGCAGCGGCATCGCGCGGAGTGTCGGGACGGCCCGGTTGCGGCGCTGTCATCGGGAAACTCTCCTTGGTTTTCGCCAGGGCCATTGCCAGCCGCCGTGCGATTGCGCATCTACGCGCCACTTGGTTCCGTCCTGCCATAACGAGGTTCGCGTGCGCAACTTTCCCAATCTCGTGATCGCCATCGCCTTGCTCCTCGGCGCCTGCTCGCGCGAGCAAGAAGAACATGAAGATGGCCACGACGAGGCCCCCGCTGCGGCCGAGCCCGCCTCCCTCGCGACGGCTGCCGCGACGCCCGCCGTTGCCAGCGCGGGGATGCCGCCCGCATCGTTCGGCAACTGCGCCATCTGCCACCAGGCTGCGCCTGACGGACAAAACGGCATCGGCCCCAACCTGTGGGGCGTCTATGGACGCAAGGCTGCAACCGGACCCTACGTCTATTCGCAGGCATTGCAGAAATCGGGCCTGACCTGGGACGATGCGACGCTGGATGCGTGGATCAAGAGCCCTCTCACCCTCGTTCCCGGCACGAAGATGAGCTTCACCGGCCTCGCCGATCCCGCCGAACGCGCGAAGATCATAGCCTGGCTCAAGACGGCGCGGTGACATTCGCTGAAGTCTGACAGCGGCGCGGGCACGCTTGCGTCGCCCCACGGGCAGCCTTATTGAGCGGCCGACCGCTGCGCCGTGCCTCGGCCTCCACGCCAATCAACCCGGACTGACAAATCGATGAAGGCCTCGAAGCTTCCCGTGCCGAGCGCCGTCATCGCCGTGCTTGGCGTCACCGGGATGCTGACGGCCGGAGCCAGTTTCTGGCTTTCGGCGGGGATCCTGCTTCTGTGGTTGGGCTCGCTGTGGTTGGCCCGTCCCGAACCTCAGCCGGAACGGCGCATGTCCGAGGGCGTGAACCTGACCCGGGGAACGATGGATTCGCTGATCGAACCGCTTGGCCAGCCGCTGATCCTGCTGGACCGCGAACGCATCACAATTGCCAATGCCGCGGCGCGCGAGGTGCTGGGCGCTCATATCGTTGGCCAGGATGCGCGCATCGCCTTGCGCCATCCTGCGGCCATCGCACTGCTCGAGCATGGCGGCAGCGGCAGCGCCAACGTCACCGGCCTGACCACGCCCCGGTCCATCTGGCAGGTCGCTCGGCGCCCGATCGACGAACGCTTTGCGATGCTGGAACTGATCAACCGGACGGCGGAAGCTGACATCAGCCGCGCCCACACTGATTTTGTCGCCAATGCGAGCCACGAGCTCAGCACCCCGCTGGCCTCGATCATCGGTTACATCGAGACGCTGATCGACGATTCCGGCAAGGTCGATCCGGCGACGGTCGACCGCTTTCATGCCACCGTCTTGCGCGAGGCGCGGCGGCTTCAGAGCCTTGTCCAGGACCTGATGTCGCTGTCGCGGATCGAGGCCGAAAAGCACGACCGGCCAAGCGAACAGATTGACCTGGGGCAACTCGCCGCCAGCGTGTCGAGCGAGATCGCCAATGTCGCGGGCGACGGTCGCCTGGTGATCGAATGGCCGCGCGAGCCGGCGATCATCCTCGGCGATCGGGGTCAGCTCGACCAGTTGCTGCGCAACCTGATCGACAACGCGCTCAAGTACGGCGATCCCGCGGAGCCTGTCGCGGTTACGGTAGAGCGGCAGGGCGAGCGCGTGACGTTGACCGTGGCCGACAAGGGCGAAGGCATCTCACCCGATCATCTTCCGCATCTCACCCGCCGGTTCTATCGCACGGATCCGGGACGCAGCCGCGCGGGCGGCGGCACCGGCCTTGGCCTGGCGATCGTCAAGCACATCGTCGAACGCCATCATGGAAGGCTGGACATCGCGAGCACTCCGGGCCGTGGAACCACGGTGACCGCGCGCTTCGATGCTGGCGATAATAGCGCTCCACAGCCTTCTGCCGCAGTGTCATGATAGCGTCACATGACTATCACAAAGGCCCGAGGGTGTTTCGTTCGCAAAGGCTGATTCCCATGTCCACAAAGCGTTTCCTCGCCGCTTCGACCGCTCTTGCCGCCTCCGTTTCGCTCGCCGCCTGCGGCGGGGGACAGACCACGTCGCGCGATCAGGTGCGGGCCGTCGGCTCGTCCACGGTGCTGCCTTTCGCGAAGGCAGTTGCCGAGCAACTCGCCCGCTCGAACCCTGACATCAAGGCCCCGATCATCGAATCGACCGGCACGGGCGCGGGGATGAAGTTGTTCTGCGCCGGCGTCGGCGCCCAGTTCCCCGACATCGAGGACGCCTCGCGCCGGATGAAGAAGTCGGAATACGATGAGTGCGCCGCGAACGGCGTGAAGGACATCGTCGAGATTCAGGTCGGGCTCGACGGCATCGCCTTTGCGTCGGCCACCGGCGGTCCCGACATGGCGCTCACCCCGACCGACGTTTACAAGGCGCTGGCAAAGACGCCCTTCGGCAAGCCCAACACCGCCAAGACCTGGAAGGACGTGAACCCCGCGCTCGCGGCAGAGCCCATCCTCGTTTACGGCCCGCCGTCGACCTCGGGCACGCGCGATGCGCTCAAGGAGCTTATCCTGACCAAGGGCTGCGAGTCCGATCCCGCGATGAAGGCACTCAAGGACACCGACAAGGAAAAGCACGACGCGTTCTGCGGCGATGTGCGCGATGACGGCGCCTATGTCGATTCGGGCGAGAACGACAACCTGATCGTCCAGAAGATCGAGGCCAATCCCAAGGCCATCGGCATCTTCGGCTACAGCTTTCTTGAAGAGAACCAGGATAAGCTGAAGGGCCTGACAATGAGCGGGATCGTGCCGACTTACGCCAGCATCTCGGACTTCTCCTACCCCGGCGCGCGTCCCCTGTTCATCTACGTGAAGGCCGCGCACCTCAATGCGATCAAGGGCCTTAAGGAATACGTCGCCGAATGGGCCAAGTCGTGGGGCAAGGACGGACTGCTGGCCAAGCAGGGCATGGTCGTGTCACCCGATGCGGTGCAGGCTTCGAGCGCGAAGATCGCGAGCGCCCTTACCCCGCTCGATCCGTCCGTACTCAAGTAAGCAAACCCGCGTGTCGCCAGCCGTCCTGATACTCCTGGCCCTCGGGCTTGGCCTTGTCGGCTGGCTGGCGGCACGTTCGCGGGCGTGGGCCTTCCGTCAGGGCGAGCGTCGCCCCGGCAGGATTCACTCGCTGCCGGCCTATCACGGCTGGTACGTGGCGCTGTGGGCGGCAGTACCGGCGGCGGCATTCGCGATTGCCTGGGCAATATTCAGCCCGCAGCTTGCGATCCAGTCAGTCCTTTCAGATCCGGCAGCAGCGTCGTTGCCCGCTTTCGGGATGGAGCGCGACACTATACTTGCCGAGGCTGCCGCCGCCGCCCGGGGCAATGCGTTCGGCGTGTTCAATGCCGCAGCCGATCCGCTCGTCGAGCCGTTCCGTCATGCATACGCGCTGTTCGGCACGATCGGCGTGGCGCTCACCCTCGTCATTGGATTCGCCGGCGGCGCCTTTGCTTTCACCCGACTGAAGCCTGAGTTTGCCGCCCGTACCCGGGTGGAGCGGGCGGTCATGGCGCTGCTCCTCGCCGCTTCGCTCGTCGCGATCCTGACCACGCTGGGGATCGTCGTTTCGCTGTTGTTCGAGACCATCCGGTTCTTCGGCATGGTCTCGCCGCTCGATTTCCTGTTCGGCACGCACTGGTCGCCCGATCCGATGAGCGCGCCGAGCGCCGGACAGGGCAAGGACTTCGGCGCCATTCCGCTATTCTGGGGAACCATCTTCATCGGCGCGATCATCGCCATGATCGTGGCGATCCCGCTGGGCCTGATGAGCGCGATCTTCCTCACCCAGTACGCCTCGCCCACCGTACGGCGCTGGATGAAGCCGATGCTTGAAATCCTCGCGGGGGTTCCGACCGTGGTTTACGGCTACTTCGCGGCGCTGACGGTCGCCCCCGCGATCCGCGATTTCGGGCAAGCCATCGGCATCGCCAGTGCATCGAGCGAAAGCGCGCTCGCCGCGGGCCTCGTGATGGGGGTGATGATCATCCCGTTCGTCTCGTCGATGGCCGACGACAGCATTGCGGCGGTGCCGCAGGCCATGCGCGACGGCAGCCTGGCGATGGGCGCCACCACCAGCGAAACCATCCGCCGCGTGATCATTCCCGCCGCGTTGCCGGGCATCGTCTCAGGGATCATGCTGGCGGTCAGCCGCGCGATCGGCGAGACGATGATCGTCGTCATGGCGGCAGGTGCCGCTGCCCGGCTTTCGGCCAATCCGTTCGAAAGCATGACCACGGTCACGTTCCAGATCGTCGCAATGCTGACTGGCGAAGGCAGCTTCGATCACCCCGCCACGCTAAGCGCATTCGCGCTGGGTATGGTCCTGTTCCTCGTTACGCTAGCGCTCAATTTCATCGCGCTGCGCGTCGTAAAGCGGTTCCGCGAAGCCTATGAGTGATCCCGCCGCTCCCGTTGCTGCGCCCGCCGACGCGCGTAGCGCGCTGATGAAGGCTCGCCTCGCTAAGCGCTATGCCGCGGAGCGCCGCTTCCGGCTGCTCGGCTTCGCCGCGATCGCGTTTTCCGGAATCGTCCTGCTTTACCTGCTCGTGACGATGACCGCGAACAGCATCGGCGGGTTCCAGCGGGCCGAAGTGACGGTGCCCATAGACTTGCGCACTTCGATGGTGACCTTCGACCCGCAGTTGCTCGGCCAGACCGACGCAGCACAGGCACTCGAGAATGCCGGCCTGCCGAAGGCAGTAAACGCCGCGGCGGTCGCGGCGCTCGGCCCCGAAGGCGCCGCGCAGATCAGCGATCAGGCATGGCGGGAAGTCGCGACCACGCTGGTGACCGATCCTGGCCTCCTGCGCCGGCCCTTCACCGCCTCGCTGCCGGCAAGCGACGACATCGCGGGGGCGATGCGGGGCAGCGGAACACCCGAGTTGCGCGAGCAGGCTCGCCAGCTCCAGCGCCAGGGCAAGCTCGCGTTCAAGTTCGACGCGGGGTTCCTCACGCGGTCCGATGCCACTAACCCGCAGCAAGCGGGCATCTGGGGAGCGCTAAAGGGCTCGATGCTCACGATGCTGGTCACGCTCGTCCTCGCCTTTCCGGTGGGCGTGCTGGCAGCGGTCTATCTCGAGGAATACGCGCCCCGGAACCGCTGGACGGATCTGATCGAGATTTCGATCAACAACCTCGCCGCGGTGCCTTCAATCATCTTTGGCCTCCTCGGCCTTGCGGTGTTCCTCGCGATTTTCCCGAACTATCGTTCGGCGCCCCTGATCGGCGGCATGACGCTGGCCCTGATGACGATGCCGGTGATCGTGATTTCGGCCCGCAACGCCATCAAGTCGGTTCCTCCCTCGATCCGCGACGGTGCGCTCGCGATCGGGGCGAGCCGGATCCAGACCGTCTTTCACCACATCCTGCCGCTAGCCCTTCCCGGCATCCTGACCGGCGCAATCATCGGCATGGCGCGTGCGCTTGGCGAAACCGCCCCTTTGCTGATGATTGGCATGCGCGCATTCGTCGCCACCCCTCCGGCGGGTTTTACGGCGCCTTCATCGGTTCTGCCGGTACAGATCTTCCTGTGGTCCGACGAGATCGACCGCGGCTTCGTCGAGCGGACCAGCGCGGCGATCGTGGTGCTGCTGCTGTTCCTGCTCGCCATGAACGGCCTTGCAATCTATCTGCGTAACCGGTTCGAGCAGCGGCGATAGAATGGACGCGATGACAACTCCTCCAGTGCCCCAGGTTACGCCGACCGCCGATCGCGTTGGAGGCGATGCCGCCAAGATGAGCGCGCGGCACGTCTCGGTGCATTACGGCGAAAAACGGGCGATCGACGACGTTTCGATCGACATTCCGCAACGCTACGTGACCGCATTCATCGGTCCGTCGGGCTGCGGCAAGTCGACCTTCCTGCGCTCCCTCAATCGGATGAACGACACGATCCCAAGCGCACGCGTCGAAGGCGAGATCCTTCTCGACGGCGAGGATATCTACACCTCCGGCATGGACGTCGTGCAACTGCGCGCACGCGTCGGCATGGTGTTCCAGAAGCCCAATCCATTCCCCAAGTCGATCTATGAGAATGTGGCCTACGGTCCGCGCATCCACGGCCTCGCAAACGGCAAGGACGAACTCGACTCCATCGTCGAGAAGTCCTTGGGCAAGGCCGGCCTGTGGGACGAAGTAAAGGACCGCCTGGGCGACAGCGGCACGGCGCTCTCGGGCGGCCAGCAGCAGCGGCTGTGCATTGCCCGCGCCATCGCGGTCGACCCCGAAGTCATCCTGATGGACGAGCCCTGCTCGGCTCTCGACCCCATCGCGACCGCGAGGATCGAGGAACTGATCGACGAACTGCGTGGGCGCTACGCCATCGTCATCGTCACTCACTCGATGCAGCAAGCCGCGCGGGTTTCCCAGCGGACCGCGTTCTTCCATCTCGGCAAGATCGTCGAGTACGGCCGCACCTCCGACATCTTCACCAATCCGCAGGAAGAGCGGACCAAGGATTACATCACCGGGCGCTACGGTTGACGCGCGAAAGGCAAGGCTGACGATGGTGGCTGAACATACGGTCAAGGCGTTCGACGAGGACATCACGCGACTGCGTGGACTGATCGCACAGATGGGCGGCCTGGCGGAAGTTTCCATATCCGACGCTATGGAAGCTCTCGTCGAAGGGCGCGAGGATCTGGCCCGCGAAGTGATCGAGCGCGACCGCAAGATCGACGCGCTTGAAGCCGACGTCGACCGTCTCGCCGTTCGCGTCCTGGCCCTGCGCGCACCGATGGCCGACGATCTGCGTGAAGTGATCGCGGCGCTCAAGATCGCCGGCGTGATCGAACGCATCGGCGATTACGCCAAGAACATCGCCAAGCGCGTCGGACACATCGCCCACCGCAAGAAGTTCGAGCCTTTGACCCTGCTCCCGGCGATGGCCGAGATCGCGAGCACCATGGTTCACGACGTGCTCACTGCCTATGCGGCGCGCGATGGGGCGGCGACGAGCGAGATCGTCCAACGCGACGCCAAGGTCGACGCCTTCTACGACAGCATTTTCCGCAATCTGGTCAGCCACATGGTGGAGAACCCGACCACGGTCAGCAGTGCGGCACAACTCCTGTTCGTCGCGCGCAATCTCGAGCGGATCGGGGATCACGCGACCAACATCGCCGAGCAGGTCCATTATGCCGCTACCGGCACCTACCTGCCCGAACGCGAGGAAGTAATTCCGCCCGCCTGAGGGGCCGAGGAGTCCAGATCATGCAATCGCCGCGCCTCCTGCTTGTCGAGGACGACCCTTCGCTTGCCGAATTGATCGAGTATCGCTTTCGCGGAGAAGGCTACGTCGTCCGGTCAACGGCCGACGGTGACGAGGCGCTGCTGCTAGCCTCCGAGGAAACTCCGGACCTGGTCCTTCTCGACTGGATGATCGAGGGAACGTCGGGGATCGAGGTCTGCCGGCGGTTGCGGCGCGACAAGGCCACCGCTCATGTCCCTATCATCATGCTGACCGCTCGCGGGGCTGAGGACGACCGCATCCGCGGCCTCGACACCGGGGCCGACGATTACGTGACGAAGCCCTTCTCGCCGCGCGAATTGATTGCCCGCGTCGGCGCGGTCCTTCGCCGCGTGCGGCCGGCGCTGGCAGGCGAAATGCTAACCGTTGGAGACCTGTCGCTCGAAACGACCGCGCACCGCGTTACCCGGGCGGGCCATCCCGTCGCCATCGGTCCTACCGAATTCAGGCTTCTGCGTCACTTCATGGAGCATCCGGGCCGGGTCTTCTCGCGCGGACAGCTGCTCGACGCCGTCTGGGGCACGGGCAGCGACATCGAGCTTCGCACTGTCGATGTTCACATCCGGCGCCTGCGCAAGGCGATCGACCGGCCGGGGCTGGCCGATCCTGTGCGCACTGTGCGCTCGGCGGGTTACGCGATCGAGGCGGTCTAGCTTCGGAGCGGCGCTAATACGTAACGCACCGTCGCAGGCTCATTGTCTACTAATCCAGTTGAGTTAATTTGAGACCGGTCGCTCATCGCTGGCGGCCGCCCTCAAAGGACTCGAACCATGAACGTCCCTCGTTCGAACAGTGTCTATCACCCTGATCCCAGACCACTCGTTCTGACCGTCCCCGGGCTCGCCGGCAGCGGCCCCGCGCACTGGCAGTCGCACTGGGAAGCGGCGCGCGAGGATTGCCAGCGCGTCAATCTCGGCGATGTCGACGAACCGCGACGCAACCAGTGGGTCACCCGCCTTAATCTGGCTATCGAGCGGGCGCGGCAGCCTGTCGTGCTGGCCGCGCACAGCCTGGGCTGCATGGCCGTTGCCTGGTGGGCGGAGTACGAGCGTCCAGAATGGTGCGAGAAGGTCGTCGGCGCGCTCCTGGTTGCACCGCCAGATGCGGATGCCGCGTCGGACAGGCGGCTGCTGCGCTTCGCTCCTGTGCCGCTGCTTCCGTTGCCGTTCCCGTCGATCGTCGTGGCGAGCAGGAACGATCCCTATGTGCCGCTGGGGCGCGCACGCCAGCTTGCCGGGTTGTGGGGCAGTGACTTCGTGGATGCGGGCGACCTCGGCCACATCAATGCGCATTCCGGACTGGGCAGCTGGATGCCGGGCCAGAAGCTTCTGGCGCGTCTTCTTGGCTGGCGCGGCAGCTCGGGGAAATCCGAAGCATTCGTGGCCACGGAACCGCCTGCAAGGCAGGCAGACCTTTCGCTCTGATGGCGGAGCGGTGGATGGAGGGATCCGCCGCTTCAGCTCGTCGCATCGGGGGGAACCGATCAAAGGTGCCGGGGTTATTCCGGAAGTCGCGCTGTCCTGCCTTGGCGGGGGCGTTTTCGGGGATCTTTGCCGTGACGGTACTCTCGCTCTTCGCCCTCGTGGTCCTGGTTGCCTGTATGGTTCGGCTGGTTTCAGTCCAGCGTCGCCATCGCGGTCGCCGGCATCCGCGCTTGATCGAAATGTCGGGCAAGCCGGATCAGCCCCGCTCGATGCGCCGCATCATCCTGATGGATTGATCTCGGCGAGCTCTCCCCGAAAGATTCAATGGAAATCGCGTGAATTGGGAAGAACGCGCGGGATGATCCGTACATCGCGCGGATGACCCTGGACGAACCCGCAATCGCGGTTGCCCGGTCCCGGCGCCTCGAACGGCTCGGCCGGAGCGAAGCGCGACGGAAGCGGGTTGTTGCAGTGGTCGGCGCGCGCGATCGTTGTCGGCAGAAGATCGTCCGACAACGCGTGGAGTGCATGAGTGGCGTCGGTCAGGTGGGCCGCGATCACGTGGATCACCTCGTCGTCGTACTCCACCCTGCCGCGCACTTCCATCAGCCGCGCGCCCATCACCACCTTGCGCTGGCGCTCCATCAGGTCGGGCCAGATCACCAGATTGGCCACCCCGGTCTCGTCCTCCAGCGTGATGAAGCACACCCCCTTGGCGCTGCCCGGGCGCTGGCGGATCAGGACCACGCCCGCGACCTGGACGATGGAGCGGAACTTGCGCGCGCGCAGGTCGCAGGTGCGGACAAATCCGCGCTCGGCCAGCGAAGGGCGCAGGAACGCCAGCGGATGGGCTTTGAGCGACAGGCGCTGGGTCTGGTAATCGGCCACCACTTCTTCCGACAGAGGCATCACGGGCAGGCGCGTCGCCTCGGGCTCGGCGCCTTCGTCGCGCGCGTCGGCCGCCTCGAACAGCGGCAGGCCCGCGCCGCCGATAAGGCTGCGCGCATCCCACAAGGCCTGGCGCCGCGACAGGGCGAGCGAGGTGAACGCGTCCGCTGCGGCAAGCCGCTCGACCAGCGCCGGGGTCAGCCCTCCCCGTGTGCGCAGTTCGGCCACGTCGGCAAAGCGTCCGCCCTCCTCGCGCGCGGCGACCAGCAGCGCCGCCGCATGTTCGGGAAACCCGTCGATCTGGCGGAGACCAAGGCGCAGCCCCAGATGGCGATCCAGCGACTGCCCCGACGCGCCCTGACTATGCATCCTGGGCAGGCTCTCCAGCGTACAGTCCCACTGAGAATGATTGATGTCGGGCGGCAGCACGGCGACCCCGTGATCGGCGGCATCGCGCACGATCTGCGCCGGCGCATAGAATCCCATCGGCTGCGAATTGAGCAGGGCGCAGGCAAAGGCCGCGGGATAGTGGCACTTCAGCCAGCTCGAGACATAGACCAGATGGGCAAAGCTGGCCGCATGGCTTTCGGGAAAGCCGTATTCGCCGAAGCCGCGGATCTGGTTGAAGCAGCGCTGGGCAAAATCGCGGTCGTAACCGCGCGCCACCATCCGCTCGACCATCATGTCCTGGAGTTCGTCGACCATCCCCCGGCTGCGGAACGTCGCCATCGCCTTGCGCAGGCGGTTGGCCTCCAAGGCCGAGAACTTGGCCGCATCCAGCGCGATCTTCATCGCCTGTTCCTGGAAGATCGGAACCCCCAGCGTCCGCGCGAGGATCGAGGAAAGCTCGTCGGGCGGCCCATGCGCCGGACCCGGCGCCGGGATCTCGACCATTTCCGCGCCGCGCCGGCGCTTGAGATAGGGGTGGACCATATCGCCCTGGATCGGCCCGGGACGCACGATCGCGACCTGGATGACCAGATCGTAGAATTCGCGCGGGCGCAGGCGCGGCAGCATGTTCATCTGGGCCCGGCTCTCGACCTGGAACACCCCCAGCGAATCGCCCTTGCGCAGCATCGCGTAAACCTCGGGATCCTCGCGCGGGACGCTGGCAAGGTCGAGCGCGCGGTCGTGATAGGCTTCCAGCAGGTCGAGGCACTTGCGGATACAGGTCAGCATGCCCAGTGCCAGGACATCGACCTTGAGGATGCCGAGCGCGTCTATGTCGTCCTTGTCCCACTCGATGAAACTGCGCTCGGGCATCGCGCCGTTGCCGATCGGTACGGTCTCGGTCAGCGCCCCGTGAGTGAGAATGAACCCGCCCACGTGCTGCGACAGGTGCCGCGGCATCCCGATCATCTGGTCGGTCAGCCGCAGCACGCGGCGCAGGTGCGGGTCGCTCAGGTCCAAGCCGATCTCGGCCACGTGCTTTTCGCCGATTTCGCGGCCATGCCCGCCCCAGACGGTCCGCGCGAGAGCGCTGGTCACGTCCTCGGACAGTCCCATCGCCTTGCCCACCTCGCGGATCGCCATGCGCGGGCGGTAGTGAATCACCGTGGCGCACAGGCCCGCGCGATGGCGGCCATAGCGGCGGTAGATGTACTGGATCACTTCCTCGCGCCGCTCGTGCTCGAAATCGACGTCGATGTCGGGCGGCTCCTTTCGCTCTTCCGAAATGAAACGGTCGAACAGCAGTGCGTGCTTGGCCGGGTCGACCGATGTGATCCCGAGACAGTAGCAGACCGCTGAATTGGCCGCGCTGCCCCGCCCCTGGCACAGGATCGGCGGATCGCATCCCCGCGCGAAATCGACGATGTCCTTGATGGTAAGGAAGTAACACGCCAGCTCCAGCTTGCCGATGAGGGCAAGTTCGCGGCGCAGGGTGTCGGCCACGCTTTCAGGCACGCCGGCGGGATAGCGCCCCGCCGCGCCTTCCCAGGTCAGGCGGTCGAGCCAGGCCTGCGGATCGAGGCCCTCGGGACAAATTTCCTCCGGATATTCGTAGCGCAGCTCCGCCAGGCTGAAGGTACATGCGTCGGCAACCTGGCGCGCGGCGGCGATGGCATGCGGCCAGCGGGCGAACAGGCTGGCCATCTCCTGGGGGGACTTGAGGTGGCGCTCGGCGTTGGGCGACAGGAGGTGCCCGGCGGCCGCCACCGTGGTCTTGTGGCGGATCGCGGTCATCACGTCCTGCAGCGGGCGCCGCTCGGCCGCATGGTAAAGCACGTCGTTCGTCGCCAGCAGACCCAGCCCGGCGGCGCGGGCGAGCGCATCTAGCCGGTCGATCCGCGCCACGTCGTCTCCCCCATAGAGGTGGCTGGCGGCGACATGGCGCAGGCTGGACAGCCGCGTGGCGAGATGGGGCAGCAGTTCGGCAAAAGCCGCGGTGACTTCCACCTCCTGCCCCGCAGGAGCATCGCCGCCCAGCACCACCACATTGCTGGGCACGCCTATCGTGAAGGGCCGGTCGAGATCGGCCGGGGGGATCAGAATCAGCTGCACCCCCTCCTGCTCTCCTGCCAGCATCGCCAGCGAGATGTCGCACACGCCCTTGTCCTGCCATCCGCCGTCGAGCGTTCCCATCCGCCCCGCCGAGATCAGGCGGCAGAGCCGGCCATAGGCCGAGCGGTCCACCGGGTAGGCGAGGAACGCCAGTCCCTCGACCGTCTCGATCCGGCAGCCGATCACCGGGCGCAGGCGCAGCGTTTCCGCCTCGGAATGAAGCCGCACGATCCCGGCGAGTGAATTGATATCGGCAATGCCGAGCGCGTCGTAGCCCAGCGCCCGCGCGGTGAGCGCCAGGTCGACCGCGTCCGACGCCCCGCGCAGGAATGAAAAGCAGCTTGCCACCCCCAGCTCGACGAACGGCGCGCGTTCGGGCTGAGTCACCTCATCAGAATCGAGCTCGATCCGGCGGCGGGGAACAAGAAGATCGTTCTCGGGCATAGGCCGCAGGCACGCTCACGCGCTGGCCAGGGCTCCGAGGCGTGCTGCAACCGCACGCAGGTCGGCGGCAAACCGCGCTTCCTCGCCCGCGCGGGCGTCGTCTTGCAGGCGCAGCAGATAGGACGGATGCGTGGTGATCCATAGCTCGCTGCCATCGTCGAGCGCCTGCGGGACCCCGCGCACCTTCTGCACGCTGACCGTCTTGCCCAGCATCCCACGCGCCGCGCTGGCGCCAAGGGCGAGGACAAGCTGCGGCTTTACCAGCGTGCGCTCACCCTCCACCCACCAGCGGCAGACGTCGATTTCCTTGGCCGTGGGCGACTGGTGGAGCCGGCGCTTGCCGCCACCCCGCATCACCTTGGGCACGAACTTGAAGTGCTTCACCGCATTGGTGACGTAGGCCGCTTCCTGATCGATCCCGGCATCCTCGAGATGCGCGCGCAGCAGCCGTCCGGCGGGTCCCACGAAAGGACGACCCTGCTGCTCCTCGACATCGCCCGGCTGTTCGCCGACGATCATCAGCGCGGCGCGGGCCGGCCCCTCGCCCATCACCGCGCGCGTGCCGTTGCAGCCGATCTCGCAGCGCCGGCACTGCTGGATCGCCTTGCCGATCGCGGCCAGGCTCGCCGGCCGCTCCTCGTTTTCGAACAGGTTGCTTCCCGCATCCACCATCGTCGCCTCGCGTGCCTGCGCCCCGGCGACCAGCTCGGGAATGAGGGCGGCCTCGGGCATGTTCTTCCAATACTTGCGGGGCATTTCCTTGAGCATCGCCCCGATCTTCAAACGTGCGGGATTGAAGATCGATGCATAGTACCGCTTCCACAGGTCTTCGGCCGGGTCGCCCTGCGGCGCGTCGCCGCGCTGCGCAGGCGGGCCTTCGTGGAGCGTCGCCCCATTCCAGTGGAGCGTGCCCTGCGGCGTGAGGATCGACCACTTCATGTTGGTGAAGCGGCGCACGAAGAATGCCGCGTTGGCGCGCAGGATATGATGCTCCGGCTCGAACCACGCGACGTAATGCTCGCTCCCGTCTTCCTCCTCTACTGCGCGGAACCGCACGAACGCCCGCATCTTGTGGATGTCGCGGCGCACGGTGCGCGCCAGTTCCCCGATCCTGCGGACATCCCCGTCAGCGGCATCCTCCATCGTCCGGGGATTGGCCTGCAGTCGCCACAGCAACCGGTAAAGCAAGGCCAACCGGTGCGGATCGCGGTGCAGAATGGCGCTTTGCGCAAGCTGCATGAAGGCGCGGGGAGCGCGCGGCTGCGGGGCATGGGCGGGAGGCGTGGGCAGGCGCTTCTCCGCCCCCGCAAACAGGTCGCCGCCTGATCCGCCAGGTTCGCTCCAGGCAACGCGGTCGGGCGGCACATCACCGCGCAGCAGGCGCCGTGCGTGATCGCGCCAGCCTTCGAAATCATCGGGCGCGGCGAGCGGCACGAGATAGGACGTGGCGATCCGCATGTCGCGAAACGGCGCGGTCATGCGGCGAACAGTTCAAGTTGCTCGCTGCGCGGCGGCGCCACCATCGTGCGCAGGTCCGCCCGGTCGGCCAGCAACGTCGGGCGCCAGTCGGCAGTGACGACGAACGGCCGCAGCTTGGCGATCGAGACGGTAAGGCGCGCGACGTCATCGAGGCGCAGGGTGCGGTGGCGGCGCGCGGCGATCAGCGCATTGACCGCACGCACCCCCAGCCCCGGCACGCGCAGCAGCATCTCGCGCGGCGCGCGGTTGAGATCGACCGGGAAGCGATCGCGGAACGCAAGGGCCCAAGCCAGCTTGGGATCGATATCGACCGGCAGCATTCCCGACACCGGGTCGGCCGCCTGCTGCACTTCGGCAGTGGTGTAGCCATAGAACCGCATCAACCAGTCCGATTGGTACAACCGGTGCTCGCGGATCAGCGGCGGACGCTTGAGCGGCAGCACCGCGCTGGCATCGGGGATCGGACTGAACGCCGAATAATAGACCCGGCGCAGGCCGAACTTGCCATAGAGCGTGCTCGCCTTGCCGACGATGTCGGCGTCGCTGGCGGCATCGGCGCCCACGATCATCTGGGTGGACTGGCCGGCAGGCGCGAATTGCGGCGCCGACCTGAACCGCTTGCGCGCGTCCTTGGCTTCCACGATCTCGCGCTTCAGGCCGGCCATTGCCCCGGCGATCTGGGGGGCCGACTTGTCGGGTGCGAGGCGCTTCAGCCCCGCGTCTGTCGGCAGTTCGACGTTGATCGACACGCGATCGGCATACAGCCCCGCTTGGGCGAGCAGTTCGGGATCGGCTTCGGGAATGGTCTTGAGGTGGATGTAACCGCGAAAATCGTGCTCTTCGCGCAGGATGCGGGCGACTTCGACCAGCTGCTCCATCGTGTGGTTCGACGATTTCACGATCCCCGAGGAGAGGAACAGCCCCTCGATATAATTGCGGCGATAGAAGCTGAGCGTCAGGTCGACCACTTCCTGCGGGGTGAACCGCGCCCGCACCACGTTCGAGCTCTTGCGGTTGATGCAGTAATGGCAATCGAAGATGCAGTGATTGGTCAGCAGGATCTTGAGCAACGAGATACAGCGGCCGTCCGGGGCATAGGCATGACAGATGCCCATCCCTTCGGTCGAACCGATCCCCTTGCCGCCGACGCTGCTTTTCTTCGCGGTGCCCGACGAGGCGCACGAGGCATCGTACTTGGCGGCATCGGCCAGAATGCCGAGACGGTCGAGAATACTGGATTGAGCACTCATGCGTTCCTTATATGTTCTATTTCTCCGCCAGGCGAGTCCTTTTGTCCCAAGGGTTTGTTCGATCCGCTTGCCGGGCGGAACCGGACCATCCGCCGGGGGTTTGAAACCGGACGGGAAATTCAAGGACCACCGGCATGCCCCATATCGAAGCCCGCGACGGAACCCGTCTCTATGTGAAGACCTGGGGCGAAGGCGCTCCCGTGGTCCTCATCCACGGCTGGCCGCTTTCGGCCGATAGCTGGGATCCGCAGATGAATGCGCTCGCGGACGCGGGCTACAAGGCCATCGCCTATGACCGGCGCGGTTTCGGACGCTCGGATCAGCCCAGCCAGGGCAACGACTACAACACATATGCGGACGACCTGGCCGACGTCATGGCTGCCACCGGGGCGACCGACAATGTTGCGCTGGTGGGCTTCTCGATGGGTGGCGGCGAGATCGCCCGCTACATGTCGCGCCACGGCGGCAAGGGCGTGACCAAGGCCGCGCTAATCTCGTCGGTCGTGCCCTACATGCTTCAGACCGACGACAATCCCCACGGCGTGCCGCAGGCCACGTTCGACCAGATGTCGGAAGGCATGCTGAAGGATCACCGCAAGTTCTTCGCCAGCTTCTTCAAGGACTTTTTCGGCGTCGGCTTCGTCAGCCAGCCGGTGAGCGACGAGACGCTGGACTGGGCTTGGGGGGTCACGATGCAGGCCGGGCTGCGCCCGATCCTGCAGGCGGCGCAGGCATTCGCGACCACCGATTTCCGCCCAGACCTCGCCAGCTTCAATGTGCCGACGCTGGTGATCCACGGCACAGGCGACAAGACGGTGCCCATCGATGCGACGGGGCGCGTTGTGGCCAGCCAGGTCCCTTCGGCGAGCCTGATCGAATATGCCGGTGAGCCGCATGGCGTCTTCGCCACCCAGAGCGAGCGACTGACCCGAGACCTCCTGGACTTCCTCGACGGCAACGCCAACCGCAGCGCCTTTTCCGGCTTGGACGACGCGACCCCGCGCGAGCGGCAGGAGATCATCGACGAGGTGACGCGCGAATCGATGGCGGGTTCGGCCTCGCTCGCCTGATCCTGCAGGCCCTCGCACTCAGGCGCAGAGCCCTTGCATGAACCATTCCGGATTACCGCCACGGCCATCGCCCGCGATGCCGTGGCGGTAGATCCAGAACCTGCGGCCCATATCGTCCTCTACCCGGTAGTAATCGCGCAGCCGGGTGGTCGAGCGTTCGCGCCACCATTCGGGCGCGATCCGCTCCGGTCCTTCGGCGCGGGCGATCTCGTGGACTTCGCCGCGCCAGCGGAAGCGGCGCGGCAATCCGTCGGGCGTGGCATAGAGCACGGCGATGCTTTCCGCCCGATCCAGCATCTTGAGCGGGCGCGCATGGAACGCGAGCTGGCCCTGGCTGGGGCTCAGCGAGGCCAGCGGCGGCTGCCAGCGCTGGGCGCGTTCGGGCAGGTGGCTGGCATGAGCGACGGGGCGGCGCACGGCATCGGTGCCCAGGCGAGTCACGAGCCGGTCGACGAACGCGGCCAGACTGGTGCCGTGGCGTTCCGCTGCCGCCTCGAAATCGCGCTGGGCCAAGGCCAGCGGCTCGGTCCAGGCGGCGCGAAGTCGCACCAGTTCGATCCCGAAACCGGCATCCAGATCATCGAGGCGTGCCGCGAAGAGCCGGCAGATATGCGCCGGATCGCGTGCCGCCGCGGCAAGTTCGAGACGGCGGAAGAGGACATCACCGTCCACCTTCCACATGCCCAGCTCAAGCCTGCGCGCGCCCATTCCCGCACCTTCCAGCAGCCGCGCCATGTCTTCGGCCAGATCGGCCACCACCTGGTCGAGTAGCGGACGATGACGGATCGGCTCGAGCAGGCGGCGCTGGACCAGAGGGGCGGGACGATCAATCACCGGCAACAGCGGCTCGGGCACCTGTCCGACAAGCTGGTCCATCCGGACCAGAGGATTCGCGCCGGGCGAACGGCGATTGCGGAAACGACGCACCAGGGCATGGCGGGCCACGCCGTCCAGTTCGCCCAGGCGCTTCAGGCCCAGCCGGCGCAACAGCAGCAGGACATCGGCATCGAGGCGCAGCGCGGCAACCGGCAGGTCCGCGAGCCGCGCCACCGCATCGTCGTCCGTGCCAAGGATCGCCCGCTCAGGCCCATGATGGGCAAGCGCCCAGGCGGCGCCCGCGGTGGGTGCGATCGCCAGTCGCGCGGCAAGACCCCGGCCGGCGAGGCGGGCGGCCGCGTCGGCCAGCAGAGCGCCCTCGCCGCCGAACAGATGCGCGGCGCCGGTAATGTCGACGATCAGCCCGTCAGGCGGATCGATCGCGCTCCACGGTCCCCAGCGCTGCGCCCAGAGCGCCAGCGTTTCGAGAAAGGCGAGGTCGCCGGCGGGATCGGACGGATCGACCGCAAGTTGCGGACACAGCGTGCGGGCATCGGCCAGCATCATCCCGGGCATGGCACCGGCCAGTGTCCCGGCACGATTCACCGCATCGATCCGCGGCCCGTGCGCGGTCTCGGTGATCAGAGCGTGGGGCCGGTCCTCAGGGTAATCGCTTGCCCTGCCGATGGCGGGATCAGGCGCGCAGCGGGTGCGGCGCCAGCGGTCCATCGCCAGCGCCATGCACCAGATCGCCATGATCCGGCGCGGTGGCGGCGACGCAGGGCTCGGCGGCGAGGGCGTGGTCGTCATCGCGCAATATCCAGTGTCCGGGTTGATACGTATGCGCCCGGAACAATTCGGCGTTCCAGGCAGGGTTGCCGGGAGCCTGGGCATTCCATCGCGGGGGAACGGAAGGAGCAGCGCGCGCCTCCCACCGCATTCGTGCCGACCCCAGATCGCGGCGCGCATCCAACCGCACCAGCCACAGCGGCACGCCATGCTTTTCCGCCGCGAGCGACAGACGTCGCGAGGCAGTGAAATCGAGCGCGCGGGGATTGCCCGCGATCTCCCCGATCACGAAGGCAAGATCGCGGCAGCGCAACCCCTCTTCCAACGCGAACAGCGCATCGGCGCAGTTTTCCGCCGCAACGTGGACAAGGCGGTGGCGCAGCCCCGGCGGCAGTCCGTGGCGATAGGGACGCCCGCCCAGGCGAATGGCGGCGCGATCCTGCACCCACAGCCAGGGACGCTCGTCGGGCGTATCGGCCGCAGGATCTGTTGCCTGGGACCGCAGCGCATCTTGGGCCAAGGCCAGCGCCATCCCTGCCCCGCCAGCCTCGCGTCCCGCCGCGAAAATCTCGCCGTGACGGCAGGTATCCGCCCTTCCCGGATGCCATTGCGCATCGCTACCCCGCCGCGCCAAGGACGCAAAACCTTGGCCCACGGTCGGCTGGGCCCGTGCCAGCGGGATGGCAAGAGAGGTGGCGGTCATGACGAATCGACTCCTATGTTCTTATTATGTTCCCACACTCCTGCATTGGCAATCCGCTCGTGAACAAGGGGAACCAAACCCTTCACGCTCCCGTTCCATGCCCACCCCGCAAAAAACGAAGGTCCGATCCATGAAGTATTCCGAAGGCAAACCCGAAGAAATGAAGGAGAAGTTCTGGAAGGCGCTCGCCGACTCTCCCTTCGTCATGCTCCAGCTCGACGCCGACCCCGATTCCACGGCTCCGATGACCGCGCAGCTCGACAAGGATGCCAATCACGCCATCTGGTTCTTCACCTCGAAGGACAACCGCTTCGCCACGCTTGGCGCCGCCACGGCCAACTTCGAAAGCAAGGGGCATGACGTGTTCGCCCGCTTCTCCGGCACGCTGACCCAGGAGACGAGCCGCGAAAGGCTGGACAAGCAATGGAACAACTTCGTCGAGGCGTGGTTTCCCGGCGGCAAGGATGATCCCAACCTTCTGATGCTGCGCATGGACTTGGGCGATGCCTCGATCTGGGCCGGAGACCTCGGCCTGCTCGCCACCGCGAAGATGGCGCTGGGCATGAACGTGCGCGAAGAGGCAAAGGGTAGCTACGCCGAAACCGCGCTCTGAACCCCGCAGCAGCAAAAGAAAAGGGCCGCTCCCTCATCAGGAGCGGCCCTTCCTTTTGTTAAGTTCCGATCAGGCCTGGATGCCGCCCGGAGTGGGCGCCCCGGGCATCGGGGGAACCGGCTGCGGCGGAGCATCCGGATCGTCCTCGTGAACCTCGACCAGCCCGCGCCCGACATGGCTGTTGCGGCGACTGTAGGCGAAATAGACGACCAGACCGATCGCACCCCAGATTGGCAGAACCAGCATCGCATCGATCGGCAGCAGGAAGTAGAGCGCCACCGTGCCGACAATCGCCAGCGGGGCGACCAGCCACACCACCGGAGTTCGGAACGGACGATTGCGGCCCGGGTCGGTCCGCCGCATGATCAGGACCGCGATCGCCACCATCAGGAATGCGAACAGCGTACCCGAATTGGACACGTCGGCCAGCTTACCTACCGGAAAGAAGGCCGCGCCAACCGCCACGACGGCGCCGGTGATCGCGGTGACGATATACGGGGTCTTCCACTTCGGGTGGACCGTCGCGAGCTTTTCGGGAAGCAGCCCGTCACGCGCCATGACGAAGAAGATGCGCGTCTGGCCGAACAGCATCATCAGCACGACCGAAGGCAGTGCCAGACCGGCAGCGAGGCCAATCACGGCGCCAAGCTTGTTCCAGCCGATGGTCTTGAGAACGTGGGCCAGCGCTTCCTTCGAGCACGCTAGCGGCTCGGTCACGCCCGACGCCACGATCGCGGCGCAACGCTGCGCCAGTTCGGGAGAACCCGGCGACAGGACCTCTCCGCCCAGGCCGGTGACGGGTTGGGCGCCGATGGTCCCGATCGCGCCTGCGGCGACGAGGAGGTAGAAGACCGTGCAAATCACGAGGCTGCCGATCAGCCCGATCGGCACGTTGCGCTGCGGGTTCTTGGTTTCCTCTGCAGCCGTCGAAACCGCGTCGAACCCGACATAGGCAAAGAAGATCGACGCAGCGGCCCCGCCGACGCCGATCGTTCCCCAGCCGTTCGGGGTGAGCGGAGTGAAGTTGTCGGTATTGATGATGCCGATAGTGGCGATGATGAAGAGTGTCAGCGCAGCGACCTTGATCACCACCAGGATCGCGTTGAACCGCGCACTTTCCTTGGTTCCTATCATCAACAGCCCGGTCACCAGCAGCGCGATGAAGAATGCGGGCAGGTTGACCACGCCGCCGGCATAAGGCCCGTTGGCCAACGTGGCCGGTATCGTGATGCCCAGGTAATCCCGCATCAGGCCGACAAAGTAGCCCGACCAGCCCACCGAAACCGCGCTCGCCGCAACGGCATATTCGAGGATCAGGGCCCAGCCCACCATCCAGGCGAGCAGTTCGCCCATCACTGCGTAGGTGTACGTGTACGCCGAACCCGAAACCGGGACCATCGAGGCCAGTTCCGAATAGCAAAGAGCCGCCACCGCACAGACGAAGCCGGCGATGACGAAGCTCCACATCATGCCGGGGCCCGCCTTCTGCGCGGCTTCGGCGGTGAGGACGAAGATGCCCGTACCGATGATCCCGCCGACGCCAAGCATCGTAAGTTGAAATGCGCCGAGAGAGCGGTGCAGTGATTTCTTTTCCGCCGTCGCCAAAATGGCATCGAGCGATTTGATGCGACCGAACATCCAATTTCCCTTCCTGATCCGCGGCGTCGCTCTTCCGGCGACGGCGGACAAAACTCTATGGCGGCGAAGCTAGCGGGCTGGAATTGGTGCGCAAGGTGTTTTTCCCCCGCAAACTGACCGTCTTGCGCGACTTGTCCGACTGTCTAGAACCTTGCCCATGTCCACGACCTTCCAGCTCGACACCGCGACCAGCCGCGCCAATCCCACTCCCGCACCGATGAAGCGGCTGACTGTTCCGGCGATCCAGCGTCGCAAGGCCAGCGGCGCGACCGGCGAGCCGCTGGTCATGCTGACCGCATACACCGCGCGCCAGGCCCAGCTTCTCGATCCACACTGCGACATGCTGCTGGTCGGGGATTCGCTCGGGCAGGTGATCTACGGCCTGCCATCGACCCTGTCCGTCACGCTCGACATGATGTGCGCCCACGGAGCGGCTGTAGTCCGCGGCAGCTATCACAGCGTCGTGATCGTCGACATGCCGTTCGGCTCGTACGAAGGGTCGCCCCAGCAGGCATTCGCTTCGGCCAGCCGGATCATGGCCGAAACCGGCGCCGCCGCGGTCAAGCTGGAGGGCGGCCAGGCGATGGCCGAGACGATCGCCTTCCTCAGCCAGCGAGGCATACCCGTGATGGCCCATATTGGCCTCACCCCCCAGGCGGTGAACGCGCTTGGCGGCTATGGCGCGCGCGGTCGCAGCCAGGAAGAGCATGCGAAGATCGTCGCAGACGGCGAGGCCGTGCAGCGTGCCGGCGCATTCGCCGTGGTGATCGAAGGGGTCATCGAGCCGATTGCGATCGCGCTGACGGAAACGCTGGAAATTCCCACCATCGGCATTGGGGCTTCGGCCCGCTGCGACGGCCAGGTCCTGGTGACCGAGGACATGCTCGGGATGTTCGAAAGGACTCCGCGCTTTGTTAAGACCTACGAGAGCCTGGCCGATGTGATCGGCGCCGCGGCTGCCCGCTATGCCGGCGAAGTGCGCGAACGAAGCTTTCCCGGACCCGATCAGACCTATCAGCCGAAATAGGGGATCGTTGCGGTCCGCCTTGTCGGGTTGGCGCGGTTCGCCTAGCGCGCCACTTTGCCAATCCGGAGTCGACCCACCGTGTTAAAGTTCTTCCGCGGATCGATCCTGTTTACCATCGTATGCCTTGTGCTGGCTGCGTGGGTTGGCTGGGCGCGATACCACTCGATCGAGGGAACGCTCGAGATCCTTTGGGTCGTCGCGGTTCTCTCGGTGCTCGAAGTCTCGCTCTCGTTCGACAACGCGGTGGTCAACGCCAAGGTATTGGGCGAACTCGAGCCCGTCTGGCAGAAGCGCTTCCTCACTTGGGGCATGCTGATTGCCGTGTTCGGTATGCGCATCGCCTTTCCGCTCGCCATCGTCGCAATCGCGGCAGGCATCGGACCGATCGAGGCACTGCAGCTTTCGCTGTCGCGGCCCGAGGAATACGAACGAATCGTCAGCGGCGCGCATGTCAGCATCGCCGGCTTCGGCGGCGCGTTCCTGTCGCTCGTCGGCCTGAGGTTCTTCTTCGACAGCGACAAGCACATCCACTGGATCGAGATGGTCGAACGACAGCTCACCCGCTTTTCGGAAATCGATGCGATCGAGATCGGCGTTCTCCTCCTGGCGCTTTACGGCATCTCGACAATGCTTCCCGCGGAAGAAGCGCTGACGTTCTTCAAGGCCGGAATCCTCGGCATCGTGGCGCACGTCGCGGTGGAAGGCATCGGAACGATGCTCGAAATGCAGGAGAACGAAGCGGCGGTCGGCGTGGCACGCTCAGGTCTGGCCGGGTTCATCTACCTCAACGTCCTCGATGCCTCGTTCAGTTTCGACGGCGTGATCGGCGCGTTCGCGCTGTCGAACAATATGCTGGTGATCGCGCTGGGCCTGTCGATCGGCGCGATGTTCGTGCGGTCGATGACGATCATGCTTGTCCAGAAAGGCACGCTGGCGGAATATCGCTATCTTGAGCATGGCGCATTCTGGGCGATCATCGCGCTGGGCGTGATCATGCTTTTCTCCGCCCGGTTCGAAATCCCCGAAGCGGTCACCGGCTTGCTCGGCGCGGTCCTCATCGCCGCCTCGCTGTTGTGGTCCGTCCGCTACAAGCGGCGCATGCCCGAAGCCGAACTCGACGTTGCATTCATGGAGTGACCCGGCGCTGACAGCCGGGTCGCCAGCGGTGCGCTGACGACTAGCTGGGCGAGGTGATAGACGAGGACCGGCATCAGGATCATTCCGGCGCTGCGCGGATCGAACAGCACGCTGGCAAGCGGCGCGCCCATCGCGATGCTCTTCTGCGCGCCCGAAAAGAGCATCGTAATCCGATTGCCGCGATCGAGCCCGATCGCACCGCCCAGCAGCCAGGCACCCCCATATCCGAAGACAAGGAAGATCGCGGTCGCGGCAGTCACCACGATCCACCCGTCCATGCCGACGAGGCTCCAGATCCCTGCGACGACAGCTCCCGAAAACGCGACATAGACGGCAATCGCGATGGAGGTTCGATCCATCCATGTCGCGAGTTCGCGGTGTTCGAGAACCCACGGCCGCAGCCAGCGCTGGCCCGCCTGACCGAGGATAAACGGAACCAGCAGGGTGCCCACCACCTTGGCCAGTCCCGAACCGTCCACAACGGCCGCACCGCCGTGGTCGACAAGTGCGAAGAGCGGAGCCGAGACGAAGACGCCGAGGATGTTAAGCAAAGCAGCCGAAATCACCGCACTGGCGACGTTGCCGCCCGACAGCGAGGTGTAGGCGGTCGCCGACTGCACGGTGGACGGAAGCACGCCGAGGAAGACGAACCCGGTTGCGACGCTCAAGGGCACCCAAGGCGCCACCGCGTGCGACATCGCCCACCCGGCAAACGCCATGGCACCGAACACCCACAGGACGAGCGGTCCGAGCAGTCGCAGGTTCGAGAGACCGGCGATTACCTCGTGGCGCGGCAGCCGTAGTCCGTTGAGGAAGAACAGCAGGAAAACAGCGCCATTGCTGATCCACTGGGCGACCTTGCTGGCGCCGCCCTCGACCGGCAGCAGGCTCGCCATGACGATAGCGACGACCAGCAGCCGGACCATCGGGTCCGGCACAAGGGCCAGCAGGCGCTTCATCGGATCAGGCGATGTCTTTCCCGGCCAGCGACGGCATCGGAGCCGGCGTCGCCGAGAAGCGCGGCGCGGGTGCCGGCTGCACCATTCCGTCCGCCTCCACGAAAGTCTTGCGCACCGCATTGTGCGGATGCGACGGCGCTTCGCGCAGGTTCAGGACGGGAGCGAAACAGATGTCCGTATCTTCCATGATCGCGCACCACTCGTCCCGGGTCCTGGTCGCGAAAAGGGTCGTCAGACGGTCTTTCAAGGCAGGCCATTGCGCGGCATCGTTCTGCCGCGCGAAATCGGGATCCTCGGAAAGGCCGGCGCGGTCGAGGAGAAGCGCATAGAACTGCGGCTCAATCGAGCCGATCGCGATCCACTTGCCATCCGAGGTGCCATAGGTGTCGTAAAAGTGGGCGCCGCTGTCGAGGAGGTTAACCCCGCGCTCGTCCTTCCACATGCCGTTGCCGAAGAAGGTGTAGGTCATGGCCGAAAGGATCGCCGCACCATCGACCATCGCGCAATCGATCACCTGCCCCTTGCCCGTATTCTTGGAGGACAGGATGCCGGCGAGGATGCCGAACGCCATCATCATCCCACCGCCGCCGAAATCGCCGACGGCATTCACCGGGAAGCTCGGCTTTTCGCCGGCACGGCCATAGGTGTGCAGCGCGCCCGACAAGGCGATATAGTTGATGTCGTGGCCAGCCAGCGGCGCTTTGGGGCCTTCCTGGCCCCACCCGGTCATGCGACCGTAAACCAGCTTCGGATTGTCACCGAGGAGGACGTCGGGGCCCAGCCCGAGCCGCTCCATAACCCCCGGGCGGAAACCTTCGACGATCGCATCGGCATGCTTTACCATTTCCCGAATGCGCGTGATCGACGCAGAGTCTTTCATGTCGAGAGCGATGCGCTCGCGGTTGCGATTGAGGATGTCGCGGTTGCCGCCATCGCCGTAACGACCGCCCTTGCCGGGACGTTCGATCCGGATCACCCGCGCGCCGTGGTCAGCCAGCATCATCCCGGCGAACGGCCCCGGGCCGATGCCGGCAAATTCGATGACCGTGATTCCGTCGAGCGCGCCTGGCATGTTCGTTGTCTCCCGCTGAATTTCGATTTGCCTTGCCGCGCATCGGCTGGGGTGTCGAGCGCCAATCGAACGCTAGCGGCGACTGTCGCAGTCAGGTGGCCAAGGGATTTTCGCGTGCAAACCGCCGGGAGACCGCTACGGCCTCGGCATCGCGGCCGAGCTCGCGCAGGACGACTGCAAGCCGCTGTGCTTCCTCGCGGCCAAGGCTAAGACGCGCCCCCTGCTGATAGGCACGCAATGCCGCGGGCCGATCGCCAGAAGCTAACGCAACGTCGCCTGCCATGAGATGCGCGTCGGGCAATCCCGGCCGCGCTTGCATAAGCTGCGCGGCGACTTTGGCTGCCGCAGCATTATCGCCGGCCCTTAGCAGCGCGCGCACATACCGGGCACAAGCCTGCGCATCTGTGGGTGCATCGGCATGGCGCAAGGCCGCGGTCTGCAATCCTTCCTCCGCGCCAAGCACGGACCACACGCTGGCGTGTCCAACCGGGCGCACCGTGGACGGGACTGCGCGGCCGGCGCCTGCAGCAAGAGCCCGCGCCAGCAGGGCTTGCACTATTGGATCATCCGGGCGGAGCCGCCCCAGTCTATCCAGTTGGGCCACAGCCACACTGTAATCGCCCTCCCGCAGCGCCAGGACGCCCTCAAGCAGCATGGCTGCCGGCAGGTCGGTGAACGATCCGCCGGTCCGGTCAAGCAACGTGCGCGCAAGGCGATTATTCCCTGCGCGCGCCGCAAGCGCTGCCTGGAGCAAGAACCCGCGCGGATCGCCGGGCGACACGGCAACAAGCCGGCGTGCGACCTCGAGCATCTCGCGTGCACGGCCCATATCCCCCAGAGTCGCCGCGTACTCCGCCAGCAGATCGGGATCGTTCGGCGCGCGGGAAAGCGCCGCGCGGAACCATGGCAAGGACGAACGAAGCCCGAATTGTTCACGCACCAGCACCGCGCGCATGGTCAGCGCCGGCGCAGAATTCTGGCCGATGCTCACGGCATGATCAGCTGCGTCTATCGCCCCCTTCAATTCACCCCCGGCAAAACGCAGGCGAGCGATGTCGCTCCACAATGCAGGATCGCTTGGATCGCTTTCGAGCGCGCGATCGTATGCCTTCCCCGCAGCGGGAAGGTTGCCATCCGCCTGCTCTAGGCGCCCGAGTATCCGATAGCCTAGGCCGCGCGTCTCCCGAGTGAATCTCGCTGCCGCAAGCCACTTGCGCGCGCTGACCCGATCGCCCTGATCGAGCAGTGCTTCGCCCATCAGCGCGCGCACGGCATCTGGCGAGGCACCGTCGCGCAATACCTCGCGCAACCGGGCCTGTGCCGCGATGCCATCGCCAGCCCGCAGCGCGGCCTTCGCCTCTGTCAGGAGCGCACCAGTCTCGGCCTCGGACGGCGCCGTGGCGCCGAGCAGCACCACCGCCAGAATGAACCGCCGGCCGAGCCGCCTGCTGTATTCAGGCGTGGAGATCATACTGCTTGAGGAGGTCGTACAGCGTCGGACGGCTTATCCCGAGCAGCTTCGCCGTGCTGGAAATATTGCCTTCGCTCCGCGCGAGGGCATGGCGGATGACCTTGCGGTCCGAGCTTTCGCGGGCAGACTTGAGATTGAGCGGCGGAGGCTCCTCGCCGGCGCGGTCGCCCAGATCCAGATCGCCCGCGTGGACCAGCTTGTCGTCCGCCATGATAACCGCGCGCTTCACACGGTTCTCCAGCTCGCGCACGTTGCCCGGCCAATTCCAGCCGTCGATCGTCGCGAGCGCATCCGGCGCGAACCCCTTGACCGCCGGGTTCATTTCGCGCGCGAAACGGGCAAGAAAGGCCTTGGCGAGCAGCGTCGCATCCCCCGGTCGCTCGGCCAGGCTCGGGATTCTCACGACGATCTCGGCCAGACGATAGAACAGATCTTCGCGGAAGCGGCCGTCGCCGATCATCGTTTCGAGATCCTGGTGCGTGGCGCAAACGATCCGCGTGTCGACCGGAATGGACCGCCGCCCGCCGATCCTCTCGATGGTCCGCTCCTGCAGGAAGCGCAGCAACTTCACCTGCAACTGCAGCGGGATGTCGCCCACCTCGTCGAGGAACAGCGTGCCCCCGTCTGCCTGTTCGATCTTTCCCTCGGTGGTCTTCACGGCCCCGGTGAAGGCACCCTTCTCATGGCCGAACAGCTCGCTTTCGAGCAGGTTTTCGGGGATTGCGGCGCAGTTGATCGCGACGAAGTTCTTCCCGGCGCGCTCACTCGAATCGTGAAGCCCACGGGCCAGCAGTTCCTTGCCGGTGCCGCTGGCTCCAAGGAGCATGACGGTCACGTTCGCATTGGCTACCCGCTCGATCGTGCGCGCGACGCGGATCATCTCCGGCGCGGCGGTGATCAGCCCGCCGAGTACGCGGTTCTCCTGCCCCAGCTTCACCGCCAGCGCGCGGTTCTCCGCCTCGATCTGGCTAAGGTGGAAGGCTCGACGCACGATGAGGCCCAGCGCCTCGATATCGACCGGCTTCTGGTAGAAGTCGTAAGCGCCGTGGCTAATCGCGCCGAGCGCGCTTTCGCGGGCACCGTGGCCACTCGCGACAATCACCTTCGTATCGGGCTTGAGGGCCATTATCGCGTCGAGCACGGCGAACCCCTCGCTCGTTCCGTCCGGATCGGGCGGAAGGCCGAGGTCGAGCGTGACGACGGCGGGTTCCTCGGCACGCAAGGCCGCCAACGCGCTGGCGCGGTCGCCTGCGATCACTACGTCAAAGTCCTCGTATGCCCACTTGAGCTGGGCCTGAAGGCCTGGGTCATCCTCGACCACCAGTAGCTTGGGCCGGGCACCGGCAGAGTTCTGTGTCATCAGGCGACTTTCTGTTCTGAGTCAGAAGAAGTTGGCGACGATCCCTCGTCGAAGGCCCGCAGGAGCGACGCCGCAGCAAGCAGCGGCAGGCGAACGATGAAGCGGCTGCCTAGGCCCTCGCGCGATTCCACGTCGAGCCGGCCCTGCATCGCGCGGACGAGTTCGCGGGCCTCGAAGGCGCCGATGCCGAAGCCTCCTGCCTTCGTCGACACGAAGGGCTTGAACAGCCGATTGCGCACGAAGTCCGCGCTCATCCCGCTGCCGCTGTCGATAACCTCGATCGACCCGTGGAGGCCGTTGCTGGTCACCTTGAGGTAGACCGGCGCGTTGGCCTCGCTGGCATCAATCGCATTTTGCACGAGGTGCGTCAGCACCTGCTCCAGCGTGTCGCGCTGGGCGATGACGCGACAGTCGTGAGCTTCGAGCAGCACGACCGCATGTTGCTGCTTGAGCGAGGCGATGACCCGCCTGGCAACGTCTACCGCGTCGACCTCGTCAAGGCGGTCGAGCTGGTTGGCGCCATAGCGCGAGAGGCGCGCCAGGAGCGCATTGAGCTTTTCGCCCGAGTTGCGCAGGGTCACGAGCATGTCGGCGCGGAAGTCCGGGTTGTCGGCATGCCGCTCGGCATTGCGCGCCAGCAAGGTCAGTTGACTAGCCAGGTTCTTGATGTCGTGCATGACGAAAGCAATGCGACGGTTGAACTCGTCGAACCGGCTCGCGTCGAGCAACGCTTCCTGTCCGGCATGCTCGGCCAGATAGCTGGCAAGCTGCTGCCCGACCACGCGCAGGAGGTCGAAGTCCTCCCAGTCGAGCTGGCGGGCAAGCGGCGGACGAGTCAGCACCACCACCCCTACAAGGCGGTCGAAATGGATCAGGGGGACCACTGCCCACGCCGCCTCGTCCTCGACCAGCCAGGCTGGCAAGACGCCGCACTCGCCGCGCTGGCTATGTCCGCTGCGGACCTGGTCGAGATCGACAATGAAGCCGTCACGTTCGAAGAAGCGGACCGCCGGCGCGCCCATTGCGGTCGCCGGGACATCGATCGTGCGCCACTGCCAGCGCGCGGAGAGCGATAGTTCGCCGTGCTCCCCCTGCGTGAGGAGCAGTCCCGCGGGGCTGTCAGTGATGTCCGCTACCGCCTGGATCACGCGTTCCTCGAGCGGGAGGACACTATCCGCGCGTCCCACGGTGCGGGTGAAGCGCAGCCACTCAGCGCGATAATCGTAGCGGTGCTGGAACAGATGCTTGGCGACCGTGACCTTGAGCCATCCCCGAAGACGGCCCGACGGCAGGACCACGAGCGCCAGGACGCTTGTCGTAAAGACGAAGCCGATCTGCGCCAGCGGACCCGCGTCGCCGCCAAGATAGGAAAGCGACTGCGCGGCGGCGACCATTGTGACGAGGTAGATGCCAATGACCAGCAACGAGAGCGACTGGAACGCAACGTCGCGGGAGGGCAGGAATGGCCGCTGCGCCGCCCGGCCATTGCCGATGGCCAGCAACGCGGACACGAACAGTCCGACCAAGCCGCGCAGCGACGCCAGTTCGACCGGCGGCCGCTCGATCAGATAAGTGACTGTGTAGAAGTTGAGGTCGTAGATCCAGATCGCAGCAAGGCCCGCTGCCGACCAGCGGATCGCTGCCCGCGCAGTTCCAAGTGAGCCCACATAGAGATTGTGGACGAGCATCAGCGCGCCGATGGCGAACATCACCGGAAACATCGCGGCCAGGTGGAAGATAGTGTCCTGCGCGGCGTGTCCGGCGGAAAGCCGCGCGGCCATCAGCAAGAGCCCGATGTGAAGGATTTCGACGAGGACCAGAGCCGCCACCACCGGGCGGATCGGCCCCACGCGGGTGTGGCGCCCGTCGCGAGCGAAGAGGCGATAGACCACTGCCAGCCAGGACAGGTTGCGCAGGGTCTCGAACAATGCCGCGGGAATCCCGTCCGGCCCGGTGGCAGCAGCCAGGAGGCTCCAAAGCGCAGTCACCGAAAGCGCGATCATCAGCGCGTCGCCCCCCGGCGTATCGCGGTCGCGGCGATGCCAAGACCAGGTCGCCAGCACGGCGCAGGCAAAGCCGCCTGCGATGAACGCGCCGAACCCGAAGGTTTCCCAACCGCTGGCCGGAATGGAGGTCATCGCGCCCCCTCGTGCCAAAGCACCACGCGAAGAGTCTGGAGAAGGATGAGCAGGTCGAGGAAGGGTGTGTAATTCTTGGCGTAGTAGAGATCGTATTCCAGCTTGTGGCGGGAATCCTCCATCGACGCGCCATAGGGATAGTTGATCTGCGCCCAGCCGGTGATCCCCGGCTTCACCATGTGGCGTTCGGCGTAGTAGGGAAGGCCTTCTTCGAGCGAGGCAACGAACTGGGGGCGTTCGGGGCGGGGTCCGACGAAGCTCATCTCGCCCTTCAGCACGCTCCATGCCTGGGGCAGTTCGTCGATACGAAGCTTGCGGATGATCCGGCCAATCCGGGTGACGCGCGGGTCGTCCTGCGCCGCGAAAACCGCCCTGCCGTCGCTCTCCGCGTCAGTGCGCATCGAGCGCAATTTGATCAGGCCGAAGTCCTCGCCATAAAGCCCGACACGGGTCTGGCGGAAGAACGCCGGCCCCTCGCTGTCGAGCTTCACCAGTAAGGCGAAAACCGCGATGACCGGCAGCGCGATGACGAGCAGGACCATGCTGGCGACGAGGTCGAACAGGCGCTTGCCCGCGCTTGACACCATCCGGCCGGACGAAAACCCGTCCGAGAAGATCAGCCAGCTCGGATTGAGGGTGTCGAGATCGACCCTGCCCGTTTCGCGTTCGATGAACGTCGAGAAGTCGTTGACGTGGACGCCGGCCGTCTTGATCCGCAGAAGATCCTTCAGCGGCAGGGCGTTGCGCCGTTCTTCCAGCGCAAGCACGACCTCTGTAGCTGCGAGGTTGGCCACGTGGCGCGTCAGATCATGGATCGCAGCCCGCGGGATCGCCTCCTGAACCAGAGGGCTCCCCTCGCTCATCCTGACGTACCCGACGATGACGAAACCGCTTTCCGGACGCCCACCCAAAGCGCGCAGCCGGGCCGCCCGGTGGCCTGCGCCGAGAACCAGTACCCGCCGGCGAAAGGCCGACGCTCCCAGAAGCCCGCCGAGGATCAGGCGATTGGCGAAAAGAAGGCCGAGCGCGATGAACATCGCGTAGGCAAGGTTCGAGCGCCACAAGGTGTGGCCCGGAACGAGGAAATAGACGACCGACAGCGCGATGATGCCGAGGCTAACCGCCACCAGCAAGCGGGCGGCGGCGTGGCGCATCGAGCGTAGCGCATCGGGCCCGTAAGCCCCCACGGCGATCATCGCCAGTTGCACCAGCACCGCGAAAACGGCCAGCGGTTCCCATCGGTCGAGCATCGAGCCATTGGCGATCCCGATCTGGCGGGCGCGGAAAAGCCAGCCCAGCTCGCCCGAAATGACGAGCAGTACGAAGTCCGCCAAGCCGAGAAGAATGACGGCGTGGGGAATGTAATGCTTGAACAGCCGGATCATTCCGTTTGCGCTTCACCCGAACCACCCGGAAGGATGGCTTGCGCTCAGGGGATAAGGCCCAGCAGTAAAATGTCGGTAAACTTTACAGCGCTGAAAACGCTAAAAGCCGCAAAGTCATGCGGCTTCCGTTCCGAATTAAGATGAAATTGACCAAACCCGCGACGTTGCTTGCGGGCCCTGCGGGCCAGCCCACCGTCAGGCGGGCCGGCCCGGTTCAGGTCACTTCTTGTCGATCTTGTCGACCGCATCTTGCGCGGCGTTGCCGACGTCCTTGGCCGCCGAGCCGACATCGTCTGCCGCCGCGGCGATCGCATTGTCCTTCTTCGATTGCGAAGCGTTGCTCTGCATCAGGAAGTAGCCGCCAACCAGCAACGCGATCACGAGAATGACCGCAATCAACCAGCCCGAACCACCGCCGCCATCACGATCGACGATCGTATGCGTGGTGTGAACGTCTCCGTTCGGTCCTTCGGTTTCCGTAATGCGTTCTTCAACCATGATCGTGCCCCGTGGTAGTCTCGATTGGTCAGTTAAACGCCGGCGAGTGCCATGCGGTTCCGGTGGGGGCCTCAGGCCCCCGCGAAGTCGAACGGGGTCAGGCCGCGCGATCGCTCGTCGAAGCGCAAGGCAACGCCGCGTGGTGCAAGCGAACGCTGCATGCAGTCGGCCCGGTGGCAGGCCGCGCATCCCGGGCCGATCCGGGTTGCATCGCCGATGTCGAGGCCAATCCCCCGGGCATCGGCGAGTTGCCCCGCGAGGTCGGCGGTCAGTCCGAGCCCCACCGCGAAGTCCGCGCCCTGCCCACGCCCTCCCGCGCCGCTGCCCTGGACCGTGCGGGACATCGTGAACCAGCGCGTCCCGTCATCGAGCACGACCGATTGGACATGAAGCTGCCCCGCCCGCTCGAACGCCGCGTTGAGGGACCACAACGGGCAGGTTGACCCGCTTTCCAGCAGCAGCGCGCCGCTGGCCCCTGAGAATCGCTTCGAGACCTGCCCGGCCCGGTCGATCCGCAACATGAAGAACGGCAGTCCCCGCTGTCCGACCCGTTGAAGCGTGGTCAGGCGATGAGCGAGCTGTTCGAATCCCACGCCGAAGCGGCGCTGCAGCACCGTGGGATCGTACCCCGTCGCTTCGCACGCGCGCAGGAAGCGCCCGTAAGGCATGACGAGCGCTGCGGCGAAGTAGTTGCCGAGGTGACGGCGAAACAGCCGCTCCGCCTGGCGGTCGGCCAGACCCGCGCCCGACGCGAGCGCCCGTATGGCTTCGCCCTGCTCGAGTTGGCCTAGCTGCACCGCGAGCTGAAACGTGCGCGAGGCTGGGTCGAGCATTTCGGACAATTGCAACTGGCGGGCATGGAGGTCGAGGCGGCGCAGATGCTCAGGCATCACATCGCGCGGAAGGACGCGGACCGAGAGCTGGTGCCGCTGGCGAAGTCGCTCGGCCATTGCGCTGCCGAGGTCGCCGGCCGAAAGACGCAATTCGTCGGCAAGCTCCTCGGCTGCAGTATCCAGGTCGGCGAAATGGTTGCGCCAGCGTTCGATCTCGCGGCGCGCAATAAGCGCGGAATCGGGCCCCTCGCCCTCGCCGCCGGCACCCGCCATGTCGTAAAGCCTGACAAAGGCCGCGGCGCCTTGAGGGGCGGCAGCCAGCCATTCCGCGATCTCGTCGCGGTCGATCTCCAGGTCGGAGAAGCGCGCGTCAGCAAGCCGGCGCCGCATCCCGTCCACCCCGCCGATGGCGTCGTCCTGGCGCAGCGCGCGGGGATCGATGTCGAACCGGTCGGTCAGGGCAAAGACGAGGCGAGCCGAAAGCGGCCGCTGGTTGCGCTCCACAAGGTTCAGGTAGCTGGCCGAAATGCCCAGCGCCTGGGCCATCGCGGCCTGGGTCAAACCCTCACGCCGGCGGAGGCGGCGAACCATCGGTCCGGCAAACACAGACTTCTCGGCCATGATTGAAAGATTCCATACAAATTTACATCGTTCTACCACGACTTTCCTGCATTAAGACACAAAACTTTGTGTGAGGTGTTACGCGACCGGACGCTCCAGGCGTATGGATGGCCATCATCTTATCGCACGAGGCGACCATGACTTATTCGAATGACATCGCGCAGACCGACAGCCTGATCCGCAGCTTTGGCGGCACGTGGGACGGGATCAGCGCCGAATCCGTGGCGCGCATGCGTGCGCAGAACCGCTTCGCCACCGGGCTCGACATCGCGCGCTACACCGCGCGGATCATGCGCGAGGACATGGCCGCTTACGATGCCGATCCCGCGAATTACACTCAGTCGCTGGGCTGCTGGCACGGCTTCATCGCTCAGCAGAAGATGATCTCGATCAAGAAGCACTTCGGCTCCACCAAGCGCCGCTACCTTTACCTGTCCGGCTGGATGGTCGCGGCCCTGCGCAGCGAATTCGGCCCGCTTCCTGACCAGTCGATGCACGAGAAGACCAGCGTGCCTGCGCTGATCGAGGAACTCTACACCTTCCTCAAGCAGGCGGATGCGCGCGAACTCGGCATGATGTTCCGCGATCTCGATGCCGCGCGCGAGGCGGGCGACGAGGTCAAGGCCAAGGCCATCCAGACCCAGATCGACAACTACGAAACGCACGTCGTGCCGATCATCGCCGATATCGATGCGGGCTTCGGCAACGCCGAGGCGACCTATCTCCTCGCGAAGAAGATGATCGAGGCCGGCGCCTGCGCCCTCCAGATCGAGAACCAGGTCTCTGACGAGAAGCAGTGCGGCCACCAGGACGGCAAGGTTACCGTGCCGCACGAGGATTTTCTCGCGAAGGTCCGGGCGTGCCGTTACGCGTTCCTCGAACTCGGCGTCGAGGACGGCATCATCGTCACCCGCACCGACTCGCTGGGCGCCGGGCTCACCAAGCAAATCGCCTATTCCAAGGAGCCGGGCGACATCGGTGACCAGTACAACAGCTTCCTGGATTGCGAGGAGATCGATCCGGCCACCGCGCGCAATGGAGATGTCGTGCTGAACCGCGACGGAAAGCTTCTGCGGCCAAAGCGGCTGGCGTCGAACCTCTTCCAGTTCCGCGCCGGAACCGGAGAGGACCGCTGCGTGCTCGATTGCATCAACAGCCTTCAGAACGGCGCCGACCTTCTGTGGATCGAAACCGAGAAGCCGCACATCGAGCAGATTGCCGGCATGGTCGATCGCATCCGCGAGGTCGTTCCCAACGCCAAGCTCGTTTACAACAATTCACCCTCGTTCAACTGGACACTCAACTTCCGACAACAGGTGTATGACGCCTGGGCGGAAGCCGGAGAGGATGTCTCCGCCTATGACCGGGCGAAGCTTATGAGTGTCGAGTATGACGGTACCGCGCTGGGCAACGAAGCGGACGAGAGAATCCGCACGTTCCAGCGCGATGCTGCCGCCCGCGCGGGTATCTTCCATCACCTGATCACCCTGCCTACCTATCATACCGCTGCGCTCTCGACCGACAATCTGGCGCGCGAGTACTTCGGCGACGCTGGGATGCTGGGCTACGTGAAGAACGTCCAGCGCGAGGAAATCCGCCAGGGCATCGCCTGCGTGAAGCACCAGAACATGTCGGGCAGCGACATCGGCGACGATCACAAGGAATACTTTGCCGGCGAGGCCGCGCTCAAGGCGGGCGGCGCTCACAACACGATGAACCAGTTCGCGGCCTGATCCCGCCGCACACGTCTCCTGGGGAGGAGAGCACGGCCGTCGGGGTTAGCGCCCCGGCGGCCGTCAACGTTTCAGGCGAAGCATTCGCGCGAAAGATAGTCGCGGGTCCCGGCGCTGACCATTGCCGCGTGGCCGTAGTTCGGATGATCGATCACGACCATGGCCTGGCCCTTGCCCTCGACCCAGTCGCGCACCTGTTCGGGCGTGAAGTCGAAGTGAAGGAAGTGGACGGCCGAGGTCTTGCCGTCGCTCGCGCGCGTGCGCTCCACATCCCCGTCGGCTCGCGCAGGAACACGTACTTCGCCGATCTGAATGAATATGCGATCCTCGACCCCACCGATCGTCCGCAGGAATGCATCGCGGCGCACAGGATCCTCGACCTCGAACAGTAGCGTCATCGTCAGCTCGCTGCCCTTGGGCACCATCGGATCGTAGGCCGCCAGCTCGTCCGCGATCTGCGCCGCCCCGCCCTTCTCGATCCGCAGCATCTCCTGTATCTGGAGCCACATCGAATCCCAGCTTTCGAAGATAACCGTAGCATGCGGACCGACGCTGAGCCGCGTCAGGCGCTTCCTGAGGATCGCCTCCTGCTTCTTTTCCGCGCGGATCGTCTCGTACTCGTCGAGCGGCATGAGGTCATCGGCGGTGATCGTGTGCTGGCTGCGTGGCATTTCAGGTCCTTGGGGAACTACAGTTCGTAAGCGCGGGCAAGCACTTCGATCGGATGGCCGATCCGCTCGGGCGGCACGGTTCCGCTGGCCTCCATCACCTGGCGCAGGTGCGGACCGGCAAGCGGGCATTCGCTGACGACGATATCGGGCTTGGCCTTGGCGACCGCTCGCGCCGTCGGCTTGCCGATCTTGATCGCGCGGTCGAAGTTCTGTTCGAAGATCCCCCACTTGCCACCATGGCCCGAACAGCGTTCGGTCAACACGGGCTTCGCCTCGGGAATCAGGCGGAGCATTTCCATCGCCTTGGGCCCCATGTTCTGGGCGCGTGCGTGGCAGGCAAAGTGCACGCCGATGGTGGCGGGAAGGCTCGCCACCGGGGCAAGGCCGACCTCGCGGGCAAGGCGAACGATGTATTCGCTAACATCGCTGGTCGCCTTGCTGAGGCGCGCAACGTCGTCGTTCTCCGGCTCGAGCAGCGGCCACTCGAACTTCAGCATCAGCGCGCAGCTTGTGGTCAGCGGAACGATATCCCATCCTTCGGCCACCAATGGGGCAAAGAACGCGGAGATGCGCGTCGCCGCATCGGCCACGTGGGCGAGATTTCCGTTCTCGAACTTCGGCATGCCGCAGCAATCGGGATGCTCGATCCGGACCTGGACGCCATTGTGGGCAAGCACCTGCATCGCGGCCCGGCCTGGTGTGCCGTCATTGAAGTTGTCGTGGCACCCGGCATAGAGCACGACCTTGCGCCCGAAGCCCGGAGCGTCGGGATTGGGAGCCGGAATGATCGCCGGCGCCTGGTTGGTCAGCGGCGTCGCTTCGAACGGAGGCAGGTGCGCGCGGGAGTCGATCCCCAGCGCCGCCTGCATCAGCGGTCGCGTGACTGGATTGCCGACGCGCGTCGCCCAGTTGGCGGCTCCGGACAGAGCACTGCCGAGCTTGCCGTTCCGGTCCATCCGCGCAAGCTCGCGGTCGGCCAACGAGGTCTGGCCCTTGCGGTTCTCGACCGCGCGGTAACGCAACATGAGGTGTGGAAAATCGAGATCGAACTGGTGTGGCGGAACGTACGGGCACTTCGTCATGAAGCACATGTCGCACAGGGTGCAGGCATCGACGACGGCCTTGAGCTGACCGGCCGAAAGATCCGCCACCTCTTCATTCGGGCTCTCGTCGATCGCATCGAACAGGATCGGGAAGCTGTCGCAGAGATTGAAGCAGCGCCGGCAGCCATGGCAGATGTCGAAGACCCGGCGCAGTTCGTCGTCGAGCGCGGCTTCGTCATACCAGGCTTCGTCGCGCCACGGAATTACGTGACGCGTCGGCGCGTCGAGACTGCCTTCCATCTTACCCCCGCGAAATATCCGCCCGGAAATAGGCGCCCACCCGGCCCGATCGAGCGAAACTCGAGCGAGCCGGACGGTGCGCCGGTGTCAGGCGTCAGCCAGGACCGTGTCGAGGGTCTTCTGGAACTTGCCGGCGTGGCTCTTTTCGGCCTTTGCGAGCGTTTCGAACCAGTCGGCGATCTCGTCGAAACCCTCTTCGCGCGCGGTGCGCGCCATGCCCGGATACATGTCGGTATATTCGTGGGTTTCGCCCGCGATCGACGCCTTGAGGTTGGCGACGGTATCGCCGATCGGCTCACCCGTGGCGGGATCTCCGCATTCCTCGAGATACTCGAGGTGGCCGTGCGCGTGGCCCGTCTCGCCCTCGGCAGTCGAGCGGAATACGGCGGCAACGTCGTTGTGGCCTTCGATATCGGCCTTCTGTGCGAAATAGAGGTAGCGGCGATTGGCCTGGCTTTCGCCGGCGAATGCGGCCTTGAGGCTTTCCTCGGTCTTCGAGCCCTTGAGTTCCATGGTGCTTCTCCTTTTCCGGAATGTGGAATGCCCGATCGTTGTGAACCTTGCGCGAGGTCAAGGCCATGCGGTTTTTTTCGGGCGCGTGATCGATCCAGCCGATCAAACCGGCAACTTGCCGATGTAAATGCGATTGCGATGATGCTGGCGGAGACGGCGCGCCGCGATCGCACGGCTGGTGCCCCTGGCCCGACTCGAACGGGCACGTCTTTCGACAATCGATTTTGAGTCGATCGCGTCTACCATTCCGCCACAGGGGCTTCCCGCGCGTGGCCCGCGCTTAGCGAGGCCGCATCACGCAATCAAGCAGGCCGTCCAACGCGGCTAGCGCAGCGCGCCCGCGATCAGTTTGCTGAGCTTGGCGTAGAGCGCGTCGTTGCTGGCGACGACGGTCTCGTGCGCGATCGGCATCGAGCGTCCGCGATAGTCGCTGATGAACCCGCCCGCCTCGCGCACGAGAAGCCCTCCCGCAGCCGTGTCCCACGGCGACAGATCGCTTTCCCAGAAGCCGTCGAACCGGCCCGCGGCGACCCAGGCCAGATCGAGGCTGGCCGCACCGAAGCGGCGAACCCCCGCAACCTCGGGAGCGATGGCCCGGAAGATCGAGTCCCATTCGGCGATGTTGCCGTGACCGGCATAGGGCGTGCCCGTTGCGATAAGCGCGTCGTCGAGATTGCGGCGTGCCGACACCCGCAGGCGGCGATCCTGCAGCCAGGCTCCGCGGCTCTTCTCGGCCCAGAAGCTTTCATCGGTGATCGGCTGATAGACAATCACGGCGATGACGTCGCCCCAGCCCTTGCCGTCTGCGCGCGGTTCCTGCGCCGCGATCGAGATCGCGAAGTGCGGGATCGAGTGAAGGAAGTTGCTGGTGCCGTCGAGCGGATCGACCACCCAGCGCGGCTTGGTCGGGTCGCCCTTGATCTCGCCGGCTTCCTCGAGAAGGAATCCCCAGTCGGGACGCGCCGCAAGCAACTCGTCGTAGATCGTGCGCTCGGCGGCCTGTTCGGCCTTCGACACGAAATCGGCCGGGCCCTTGCGACTGACCTGGAGATGTTCGACCTCGCCGAAATCGCGGCGCAGGCGCTGACCCGCCTTGCGCGCCGCGCGCTCCATCACGCGAACCAGGCCTGAAATAGCTGCCATGACCGATCAGTCGACCTTCCGGACGTAGGCGCGCTCGTAAACGTCGACGACGATCCGCGTGCCGCTGCCGATGTGCGGCGGAACCATGACCTTGACGCCGTTGTCGAGCAGTGCCGGCTTGAACGACGAGGAGGCGGTCTGCCCCTTCACTACTGCGTCGGCCTCGACGATCGTCGCCTCGACCTGCTCTGGAAGCGCGACCGAGATCGGGCGCTCGTCGTACATTTCGAGGGTCACTTCCATTCCGTCCTGCAGGAATGCCGCGGCATCGCCGATCAGGTCGGCGGGAAGATTGATCTGGTCGTAGGTATCTTTGTCCATGAAGACCAGCGCGTCGCCATCTGCGTAGAGGTACTGGAAGTCCTTGGTATCTAGCCGGACCTTCTCGACCGTGTCGGCGCTCCGGAACCGGACGTTGGTCTTGCGGCCGTCGATCAGGTTCTTCATTTCGACTTGCATGAAGGCACCGCCCTTTCCGGGCTGGGTGTGCTGGGTCTTGGCGACCTTCCAGATACCCTTTTCGTATTCGATGATGTTGCCGGGACGAATGTCCACGCCGCTGATCTTCATGATGGAAAGAACCTTGCGTTTCGAGAAAGCCGGCGCGCACCCGGTGCGGGTCCGCGAGGATATGCGAGGGCGCCCTTAGCCGCTGCGGGCCATTGCGGCAAGCTGACTGGCGAGTGCGAGGCGGTTCATGGTAATGAAATTGCACTGGGCGCAAGGGAGCGCCGCCTCATTACCGACTGCCGGCCATCGGAGCCTTCCCGTGATCAAGCCCATTGCACTGTTCGTCTTCTCCGCCCTGGCCAGTCTTGCCGCGGGTCCCGCGGTTGCTGCCGACGGCGGCGCGATTGCGGTCCTGGCGCAAGGCAACTACCGCTGCGAGCTTCCAGGAAGTGCGGCGGGCCAAAGCTCCCGCCCCGTCCCCGCGGTGAGTTTCACGATCACCACGGCCTCTCGCTACATCGCAGCTGACGGATCGATCGGATCATATCTCCTGATCGGCAAAACCGTCACGATGACGTCGGGTGCCCTGTCCGGCACTCGGTACTTGCGTGTGCGAATGGGCTTCCTGCGCCGTATCGAGGCGAACGGGCAGCCCGGCGACCTGCGCTGCGTGCGCGATCGCTGACGTTAGGCCTCATCGTATCAACAGGGGGTAGGGATTGATCGGCGTTCCCTGCCACCAGCCCTCGCCCGGTTCGGCGGTCATCGTCGCAAAGTGCAGATGCGGCGCATCGGGACTGGCATCGCCCGTCGATCCCACCCGGCCGATGAAAGTGCCGGCCTTCACTTCCTGCTTCTCGGCGAGTTGCGGGGCGTAGCTGTCGAGGTGGGCATAATAGTAGATCATCCGGCGATCCGGCGCGCGGATGTAAACGGTATTTCCGCCCAGCTTGCTCACGAACAGCTTTTCCACGGTGCCGGAGGCTGCGGCGAATACCGGGGTGCCGCGCGCCGCCATTATGTCGATTGCATTGTGCACCCGAGTTCCGCCTGAACGCGACTGCGTGAACGTATCGACAAGCTGGTTGCGCGCCACGCCCTGAACGGGGACCAGCAGGCGTCCGGGCAGCGGCGCCATTGCCGCCTCGACGCGCAGTGTGCGGCCCTGTTCCTTCATCGCCGGGTCCGCCGGAACCGACGCCGAAACAGGGGCAGGCAGCGCCGAGGGACGATAGTTCTGGAGGAAAACCGCCCCGGCAATCAGCCATCCCGTCGAGACCACCGCGGTAGTGGCAAGAATGGTCCTGGCGGTTTTCGTCCACTCACGCATCAGGCTACGAAGCTCACCTTGGTCGATCCACTTACCATCTGGGCTAGCCTCGCAGCATCCCAGTTGGTCAACCGCACGCACCCGTGGCTTTCCGCACGCCCGATCGTCTCGGGATTGGGCGTGCCGTGGATGCCATAGTGCTCCTTCGACAGGTCGATCCACACCACCCCGACCGGGCCATTAGGTCCCGGCGGCAGCAGTTCCTTCTTGTCGGTGGACTTCGCGTCCCAGAACAGGTTGGGATTGTAGTGGAACGGCGGGTTCTTGGAGACACCCAGGATCTTCCAATCACCCAGCGGCAGCGGATCGTGAGAGGATCCCATCGTGGCCGTGAACTGGGCTATCAGCTTGCCCTGGCTGTCGAAAGCCTGAAGCGTCCCGGCCGACTTGTCGACGACGATCTTGTCAGCCTTCGGCTGCTGAGTGCCGACACCCAGCATGGCCAGTGTTCCAAGCCAGCTCTTGTCGTCGACCTGGGTGGGATCGATCGTGTCGCCGCCAACGTTGGGTACGCGGATTTGCTGTCCCGCACGGAAGAACGATGTCGTCGGCGCAGGACTGTCGCTGCTGGCAGCCAGCGGAACCGGAGTTGCCGAAGGTGGCGGAGGCGTGGGCGAAGCTCCGGTTTCAGACGCCATGCCCGCAGGGACGCCGTTGGGGTTGAGTTCCTTCAGCACCGCGACTGTCGTATGAAACCGCTCGGCCAGTTTCTCGTCGAGCGAAGTGTAGCCAAGCGCAGGCAGCTTCGCCTTGTCAGCCGCTTCTTCCGGGATGGGCAAGAACGGACCTGCCGCAAATTCGGCGGGGATGGTGACGACACGTGTCGCGGTAATATTGGACCACTGCGACAAGGCCTGGCGGGTCGCATCGTCGAGCTTGCCGGTAACCGCCATGTGGTTAGCCTTCTGGAAACCGGTGATGGCGTTGCGGGTCGACATTCCGTCCTTGCCGTCGACGACGCCGGGCGCGAAGCCCAGGCGGTCGAGCACGACCTGCGCCTGCATCATCGGGCGAGGCTTGTCGTCGGCCGCCGCGGGATCGAGCGGCGCGTTTCCGACGGGGTCGTGCGATGACATCGGATCCGCGGCATAGGCATTCGCGCTCGCTGCCGCGGGCGAAGTGGATGCCTGCGTGGCGCCTGATTCGTCGGTCTTGCTGTCGGTCCCGTTCAGCCCGCACGCGCCGGCGGCGAGAACGAGTGGAAGAGTCAGGGACAAGTGGCGGAGTTTGTTCATGGCGATCCCTTTTTATCGCCCTTTCGTCGGGCGCAGGCGTTGCCGCACCAACGGTCGAACGCGGGGAAAGGTCCGCCTAGTCGCGCTTCGCCTTCCTTGCCGCGCTGATCGCTTCGGAGAACGCGACGACAGCCGCCGCTTCATCCCCGCCCCAGACGGCATGCGACACCGCCAGGAAGTCGGCCCCAGCCTGAACCAAGGGTCCACAATTAGCAGGCGTGATGCCGCCGATGGCGACGCAGGGAAGCTCGAAGAACGTCTGCCACCATGTCAGGATGTCGAGGTCGGGCCGATGCTCCGTTGCTTTCGTCGAGCTCGGGAAGAAGGCTCCGAACGCAACATAATCCGCGCCGTCCTCGCCAGCCTGCATCGCCAGGTGACGGCTGGCGTGACAGGTCACCCCGATTTGTGCCTCGCGCCCCAGGGCGTCGCGTGCCTCGGCAACCGCTCCGTCGTCCTGACCCAGGTGCACGCCGTCAGCGCCGAGCCGCTTGGCCAGTGATATAGAATCGTTGACGATGAAGGCCGCACCGCGATCCACGCAGACGCGCTGCAACGGCTCGGCAAGCTTCGCCGCTGCATGGTCGTCAAGACCCTTTACCCGAAACTGGAACGCCGCCACCGGCGAGGCGTCCAGAGCGCGGGCCAACCGGTCGGGAAATGCGCCGCCCATTTCCGGTGGGGAGATGAGGTAAAGGTCACAACTGGGCATTGCGCGGCCTTATCCTGCGTTCTCCACCACGCCAACCTTTCGGTGGCGTCGCCCTGGCGTTCTGGAACCATTCATGGCGGCGGGTCATTTTGCTGGGATGAAGAAGACAACCCTCCTCCCGCTCGCCGCATTTGCCGCACTTGCAGCCTGCGCGACCGTTCCGCCGGTTCCGACCGGGTCGCCCACCGCCGCCTTTGGCCAGACCGCCGTGGCGGGTCCGGTGCGGGTCAAGCCGCTTGCTCTCGTGGAAGACAGCCGCTGCCCACAGGGCGTCCAGTGCGTCTGGGCCGGCCGGGTGCGGATCACTGCCGCAGTCACGACAAGCTCGGGTACTTCAACCCGCGAGCTGACGCTTGGCCAGCCCGCTTCGGTGGCAGGCGGTTCACTTACGCTCGTGGAAGTCCAGCCCGCGCGCCGCGCGGACCGGACTATCGCCAAAAGCGACTATCGTTTCACGTTCAGTTTCGCCCGTTAAGGCTCAGCCCGTGACCTTTGCAGTTGATGCGCCGTGGATCTCGTCGATCGCGCTTCCCAGCGACGAATCGAATTCTTGATCGTCCATCTGGTGGCGCAGGTCTTCGAGAAGCGCACGGCTGAAGCTGGCGATCACGCCGTGGTTTCGCGCCAGTTCACGGCAGGCATCGGCACGGCTGTAGCCACCCGAAAGGGCTACGACACGAACGACCCGCGGATGTCCGACGAGCGGCGCGAAAAGGTTGGCTTCCTCAGGGAGCGAAAGCTTGAGCATCACCTCTTCGCCATCCGCAAGGCCGTCTAGCGCGCGGAGCAGGGCGTCGCGCAGCAGAGCATCTGCGGCACCGCGTTCGGCGCTCTTGATGTTAACCTCGGGCTCGATGATCGGCATCATTCCATGCGCAAGCACCTGCCGCGCGACCTCGAACTGCTGTTCGACGATGGCGGCGATGCCGGCCGGATTGGCCAGGTTGATGACCGAGCGTTCCTTCGTTCCGAAAACGCCGAGCGGCTTCGCGCGAGCGAGGAGATCGTCAAGGCCGGGGATCGGCTTCATCAATTGAACCCCGTTGGCCTCGTCTTCCAGGCCCTTGTCGATCTTCAGGAAAGGCACCACGCCGCGCTCGATCAGCGCCTCAGGAACGGGCTTTCCGCCCGCCTGTCCGTCCATCGTGCGCTCAAACAGGATGGCGCCGAGGACCTTTTCACCTGAGAAGCAGGGCGAGGTCACGATGCGTTCGCGCATCGCGTGGATCAGCGCGAACATTTCCTGGTCGTCGGACCAGTCGCCTTCTTCGATGCCGTAGCCTTTCAGGGCCTTGGGCGTCGATCCTCCAGACTGGTCGAGCGCGGCGATAAAGCCCTGGCCATGGCGCATGCGCTCCATCATCTCATTATGCTGCATGGGTGTCCTCGTTGTCGGGGCAGCCTTAGCTGCGGCGCCCCATCTTCTTGATAATGCCGGTGAAACTCAGGATCGGTCGACCATCCGCGGTCGCAAGGCCACGTACGAAGATCGTCTTGTGACCGCCGCGGGTCACCTCGCCTGTCGCCTCGATCAGTTCACCGACGCGCGCGGAATCGAGAAAGTCGCCCGAAAGGTTGACCGTCACTCCGTGATGATCGTTCATCGCCTCGCGCGCGAAGGTGAAAATGGCGGAATCGGCAAAGGTCAGCAGGCAGCCGCCGTGCATGAACCCGCCGCCGTTCATGTGTTCGCGCCCTGCGCGAAATGCGCAGCGGGCGGTGCCGTCAGGATCGACTCGCTCGTAGAACGGGCCGGCGCGCTGCTCGAACGCGTCGCTTTGCCAGGTCGACCAGCCTGCCCATTCGCCTTCGCTGATCGCAACCAGCCGCTCGTCGCCGGCGACCGCCTGATCTTCGCTCATGCCCCGGCTCCTGCAGCCACGGTCTCGAGCGCCGCCACGCCCGGAAGCACCTTGCCTTCCATCCATTCGAGGAACGCGCCGCCCGCAGTAGACACGTAGGAAAACTGTCCGACGACGCCCGCGAGATTGAGCGCCGCCACCGTATCTCCACCCCCGGCTACCGACACCAGCGACCCCTCGCTGGTCAGCGCCGCTGCCGTACGGGCGAGCGCCACCGTCGCGGCATCGAAGGGCGGTGTCTCGAAGGCGCCCAGCGGGCCGTTCCAGACGAGCGTGCGGCAGGTCTTCAAAACATCGCCGAGCGATTCCACGGCCGCCGGGCCGATATCCAGGATCATCTCGTCCGGCGCGACCTCATGCACGTTCACGGTGCGTGTCGGCGGGTTCGGCGCGAACTCCCTGGCGACCACGACGTCGTAAGGCAGATGGACGGTACAGCCAGCTCTGTCGGCGGTTGCGAGGATATCCTCAACCGTTTCCTTAAGTTCGTGCTCGCACAGCGAGTTGCCCACGTCGATCCCTCGCGCGGCAAGAAAGGTGTTCGCCATTCCACCGCCGATGATAAGGTGATCGACCTTGCCCACCAGATGCTTGAGTACGTCTAGTTTGCTTGAGACCTTTGCCCCGCCGACGACTGCCGCAACCGGGTGCTCAGGTTGCCCCAGCGCCTTTTCAAGCGCGACCAGCTCGGCCTCCATCGCGCGCCCGGCATAGGCAGGCAGCACTTTGGCCAGACCCACCGTGGAAGCATGTGCGCGATGTGCGGCCGAAAAGGCGTCATTGACGAAAAAGTCGCCCATGGCGGCCAGCTTCGCCACGAATCCGGGTTCATTCGCTTCCTCGCCCGGATCGAAGCGGGTGTTCTCCACCACCGCGATCGACCCAGGCGACAGGCTCGCGGCCGCAGCGCTGTCGCCGAGTGCCAGGAACTGCACTTCGCGGCCAAGGACACTAGCGAGCGCCGGCACAACCTGCCGCAGCGAAAAGCGGTCGTCAGCCTGCCCCTTGGGCCGGCCGAAATGGGCAAGAACAAGGACGACCGCACCACGATCGGCGAGTTCAAGCAGCGTCGGGGCGGCGGCGCGAAGGCGGGTGTCGTCGGTTACCCGGTCACCCGCCATCGGCACGTTGAGGTCCTCGCGCACAAGCACCCGCTTGCCCGCGATGTCTCCCAGATCTTCAAGCGTCGCAAAAGTCGCCATCAAAGCAGTCCGGCCATCACCCCTGCGGTATCGACCATGCGGTTGGAGAAGCCCCATTCGTTGTCGTACCAGCTGACGACACGCACCAGCTTGCCCTCGAGCACGGCAGTCTCGAGGCTGTCGATCGTCGAACTGGCGGGATTATGGTTGTAATCGCAGCTTACAAGCGGCTCGTCGCTGTAGGCGAGGACGCCCTTCATTGCGCCATTGGCCGCGGCCTTGAGCGCCACGTTGATTTCTTCGACCGAGGTGTCGCGCATCGGGGTGAAGGTCAGGTCGACCAGGCTGACATTAGGGGTGGGCACCCGGATTGCCGATCCGTCGAGCTTGCCCTTGAGCTCGGGCAGGACCTCGCCAACGGCGCGCGCCGCGCCGGTCGTGGTCGGGATGATGCTAATCGCTGCGGCCCGCGCACGGCGCATGTCGGTATGGATCTGGTCGAGGATTTTCTGATCGTTGGTGTAGGCGTGAACCGTCGTCATCAGGCCACGCTCGATCCCCACGGTGTCGTGGCAGACCTTGGCAAGCGGCGCGAGGCAGTTGGTCGTGCAGCTTGCATTCGAGACGACCGTGTCGCTGCTCGTCAGAACTGCGTGGTTCACCCCGTAAACAATTGTCTTGTCTGCATTCTTTGCGGGAGCCGAGATCAGGACACGCTGCGCCCCGGCGGTCAGATGCTTTCCCGCGCTTTCGCGGTCGGCAAAGAACCCGGTGCATTCCAGGGCGATCTGGACGCCATGCTCGCCGTGCGGGAGCTTCCCGGGATCGCGCTCTGCGGTCACGAGGATACGCTGGCCGTTCACGACGATGGCATCGCCGTCGACCGAAACCTCGCCCGGGAATGCACCATGAACGCTGTCCCGCTTGAACAGGAGGGCGTTCGACTTGGCGTCGGCCAGGTCGTTGATCGCCACCAGTTCGAGCCCGCAATCGGGCTTTTCAAGAATGGCGCGGGCCACCAGCCGGCCGATCCTGCCGAACCCGTTGATTGCAACCTTCGTGGCCATGCCAAAAACTCCTGTCAGGTATTTAGTTTGGAAAGGATTTCCGGTACGATTGAATCGACCGAAAAGCCGAAGTGCGGAAAAAGGACTTCGGCCGGAGCCGATGCGCCATACCGATCGAGCCCGATCGCGAGGCCGTCGCGCCCAACGTACTTGTGCCAGCCGAACGTCGCGCCGGCCTCTATCGATACGACCAGTGCGTCGCTCGGCAGCAGGTCTTCGCGGTAATCCGCGTCCTGGGCATCGAAAAGCTCGGTGCAGGGCATGGAGACCAGGTCTGCGCCGATGCCCTTCTCTTCGAGCGCGGACGCAACATCGCGGGCCAGGGCCAGTTCCGAACCCGTGGCGAGGATCACGACCCGGCGCGGGGCAGATGCAGCTGAGATCCTGTAACCGCCGCGCGCACAATGGTTCTCGCTGACGTCTATACGGATCGCGGGCAGGTTTTGTCGCGAAAGCGCGAGCAACGTCGGGCCGTCCGCGCGCTGGAGCGCCAGTTGCCAGCACTCCGCCGTCTCGATCGCATCGGCGGGGCGCATCACGAGAAGATTCGGCATCGCGCGCAGCGACGCCAGGTGCTCGACGGGCTGATGGGTGGGACCATCCTCGCCAAGGCCGATGCTGTCGTGGGTCATCACGTAAACGACCCGCGCCCGCTGCAGGGCGGAAAGTCGGATGGCGTTGCGGCAATAGTCCGAAAACACGAGGAAGGTGCCGCCGTAAGGGACTATCCCGCCATGCAGCGCCATCCCGTTCATCGCCGCAGCCATCCCGAACTCGCGGATGCCGTAGTATAGGTAGCGCCCGGCGTAGTCGCCGGACGTGAGCGGACCGGTCGCCTTCGTCTTGGTATTGTTCGAGCCGGTAAGGTCAGCCGAACCGCCGATCATGGCGGGAACGGCCTCGGTCAAAGGACCCAGCGCCATTTCGCTCGCCTTGCGGCTGGCTACCGTTGGCGGCGCTGCCGCAAGATCCGCAAGGTAGGCATCGAACTGCTTCAGGGACGGCAGATCGCCCGCCATCTGGGCCGCAAATTCCGATCCACGAGAATGACTTGCACGGCGCTCTTCCCATCGGCGGTGCAGGTCGGTCCCGCGCTTGCCGGTCGAACGCCAATCTTGCGCGATGTTTTCCGGAATTTCGAAGGGAGCTGCGGTCCAGCCAAGTTCGGCGCGCGCGGCGGCGACCTCGTCCGCGCCCAGCGGGCTCCCGTGCGTGGCAGACGTGCCCTGCTTGTGAGGCGCGCCCTTGCCGATGATGGTGTGGCAAGCGACCAGCGTCGGACGCGGGTCGGCGGCGGCTTCGCCGAGCGCGCGGGCGATGTCGGCGAAATCGTGGCCGTCGCATTCGACCGTGTGCCAGCCGCTCGCCCGGTAGCGGGCGGGAATGTCCTCGCACGTGGAAAGCGACGTCGCGCCATCGATCGTGATGCGATTATCGTCCCACAAGACGTTAAGCCGGCCGAGGCCAAGATGCCCGGCAAGGCCGATAGCCTCGTGATTGATGCCCTCCATCAGGCATCCGTCGCCCGCGATCACCCACGTGTTGTGGTCGACAAGCTCGTCGCCGTAGGTGGCGTTGAGGTGACGCTCGGCAATCGCCATGCCGACCGCCATCGCCAGCCCCTGGCCAAGCGGTCCGGTTGTGCATTCAACCCCAGCCAGCTCGAAATTTTCCGGATGTCCGGCGCAAGGGCTGCCGAGCTGGCGGAAATTGCGAATATCGTCGATCGTAGGCCGTTCGTATCCGCTCAGGTGGAGCAGCGAATAGATGAGCATCGAACCATGGCCGGCCGAAAGCACGAAGCGGTCGCGGTCGGCCCAGTCGGGCGCGGAAGGATCGAACTTCAGGAACTGGTCCCAGAGGACGGTCGCCACGTCGGCCATTCCCATCGGCATTCCGGGATGGCCGCTGTTGGCGGCCTGGACGGCGTCCATCGACAGGGCGCGGATGGCGTTGGCCATGGGCGCCAGCCGTGACGGATCGATGGTCATCGCGCGACTTTCGCCTTCCTGAGAGGGGTCATCACGGCCTGACAAAGGCCGGATGATTCGACGTGGCTTCCTTTGCGGATGGGTCATGGCGCGTCAAGGACCGCGGGCATTGTCAACGTTTATGTCAGGGTGGTTGGCGTGCGCCCGCCGAATGGTGCGTCACCGTCGCCGGATCGTCGTCGCCGTGCTGTTGCCGGTCGCCGCTTTTGTGCTAGCGAACGGGACATGGATCGAGACGAGATCGAACAGACAGCCCATGCCGCGCTCGCCCGCCTCGACGCGGCGCTCACCCGGCTCGAACGGGCGGCGGAGAGCGTTGCCGCCGCGCCGCGCGTCGATCCGGCGGAACTCGCCGGGCTTCAGCAGCGCCATAGCCGCCTGAAGCACAGCGTGGCCCAGTCGCTTCGCCAGCTCGATGACATTCTTGCGGGAGCCACATCGTGAGCAACGTGCGGCTCGATATCGGCGGTCGCGATTTCAGCGTCTCGTGCGCCCCGGGGGAGGAAGAGCACATCGCCATGCTCGGCCGCCAGATCGATGACAAGCTGCGGACGATGGGCGCCGCGACCGGGAACAGCGAAAGCCGCATGCTGCTGCTGGCCGCCCTGCTGCTGGCCGACGAAGTTCATGAGCTGAAGTCCGGCAAGGGCACCGCGCCCGCCGCTCCCGATCGCTCGGCATTGTTGCGCGAAATGGCCAAGTCGCTGGACGGCACGGCCGCGCGGATCGAAAAACTTGCCACGCGGCTTGAGCAGTCGGCCGCGAATCCCTAACTTGCGTGCGACGGGTACTGCCTCGCACGAGCCGCACGAACATCCCTGAGGCTATTAAACATCCATGGGGGCTGTCCCTGGTCGGGCCCTGGTCCGGCACATATGGTTCCCACCTGACGTGAGTGCGTCAGAGGATATTCCGGCAAACGACCATGGCGGGCCCGTCACCTCGCACCCCCTTCCCCGCTGACAAGGACAATCCGGCAGTGCGCGAAAAAGACCGGCTGCGCGAACAGCTCCGCCGCGAGCGGCGCGCACACGTCGAAAGCCTCCCGGCGCAGACCCGCGCCCTCATCTTCCGCCGCCCCCCCGCCGCTGTGGCGCAACGCATCCCCGCTGGCGCGACGGTCGGCATCTATGCGGAAAGCGCGTTCGAGGCGCCCGCGAGCGGTTACGGTCGCTGGCTGGCCGAGGAAGGCCACGTCGTGGCTCTTCCGTGGTTTGCCGCACGCGGGGCGAACATGGAGTTCCGGCTATGGGCCAATCCCCATGATGACGATGAACTGGTGACCGGCCCTGACGGCATCCGACAGCCCCCTGCGAATGCGCCCTTGGCAAGCCCATCAGTCGTTTTCGTACCGCTGGTCGGCTTCACAGCAGAGGGTTATCGACTGGGCCAGGGCGCCGGACATTATGACCGCTGGCTGGCCGCCCATCCCGGCACGCTCGCCATCGGGCTGGCCTGGGACTGCCAGTTGCGCGAAGCGCTGCCTTTCGAGAGCCACGACGTCGCGCTCGACACCGTAGTGACACCTACCAGGCTCTATCAGGGAGATAGATCATGAAGCCGACATGGCGCAAGCCGGTGGGCATCCTGGCCCTTCTCGGAGCACTGCTCGCCTACGCGGTCATCATCGCCAACGTCGTGGCGCCGTCGATCGCAGGCTGGCCGGTGCTGGGACAGCTCCCGGTCTATGTGGTGCTGGGGACGATCTGGCTCCTGCCGCTTCGTCCCTTCCTGATCTGGATGGAGAACGGGACCGCGCGCTGATCCGGCGGTGCCCTCGAAAACGCGCCAAATCTGCAAGAAATGGCGCGAGTGACGGGACTTGAACCCGCGACCTCCGGCGTGACAGGCCGGCGCTCTAACCAACTGAGCTACACCCGCGTTTCGCTGGGAGCCGCGCCACTACGGCAGGGCATCCACCCTGTCAACAGCCTGCGCGGCGGTTCTCGTGAAGGATGTGACGACTCGCGATTTAGCAACGAAGCCAAGCGTGTTTCCCGCCCGAAAAGGTACGCCTTCGAGGCATGGTTGCCGCCCCGTTAACCAAGTCTTGACGCTTTCCCCCGCAAAACCCGTTGCGCCGCCCGATGGTGGCATTGGGGGGAATGAATCAGATGCGTTCGAAGTTGTACGCGCTGGCCGCCGCGGCGGTTGCGCTCGCCGGGATGGCAACCCCTGCGCAGGCGGCACGGATTACGCTGCGCAGCAGCGTGTTTGTCGAGCGAGCCGAGCAGCTTGGCCAGGGCACCTCAGTGCGGACCGTCAGCAAGGCGACCACTGTCGCGCCGGGCGACCGGCTCGTCTATCAGCTCAACTGGCGGCGCGACGAGCAGGCCTCCGAGGGATTCACGGTGACGACGCCCCTGCCCCGCCACGTTTCCTACCAGCGTTCGGCCGACGGGCGCGAGGAAGTTTCGGCCGATGGCGGGCGCACCTGGGGGCGCCTGGGCCAGCTACGGGTGCGCGACGTCGACGGCCGCATGCGCGACGCGCTGCCGGAGGACGTGACGCATGTTCGCTGGCAGGTTCCGCGCCAAATCGCCCTCGCTGGCGAAGGCCGGATCACCTACAGCGCGATCGTTCACTGAGCGCGAGCGATCAGCCGCAACTCAGCACTTTTCATATTTCCAGTTCCGCTTCTTGCCCTCGCCAAGCCATGCGACAGCATCGGCGATGCGCTTGCTGCGCGTTGCATCGGCCTTGGCTCCCGTGATCCATTCAAGATAATCACGGCGGTGCGAGCGCGCGAGGCCTGCGAAAAATGCCTTTGCCTTGGCCGAAGTTTCCAGCGCCGCCGCGAAGTCCCCGGGCACTTCGATTTCGGGCTTGGGCTGCTTCGGCTTGGCTCTTACGGGCGCACCGGCTTCAACCAAGGCAGCGACCTGCTGCAGGCGTGCTGTCAGCGTGGCATCATCGGGAAGATCTGTGATGGTGCGAACCTTGCCGTACTGACCCATGCCATCATTGGGGGCACCTGACTGCCGGCCCTCACCGTGGATGACAAACGCCGCGTGCGCCTTGAAGGCAGCCATCCCGGCTATGTTCCTGCCTTTTACGGTAAAGTGCGGCATCGACCACTTGATGGTCTCGTCGGCGTGGGGCAGCGCACGCCTAACGAGCGCGCGGAGATGCTCGAGAATGGGTCGAGCGAACGGCTCGGCCTCGGCGATGAAACGGTCAATTCGCTCATCGGTCGACATGGCGTGCCTCTCGCCGCGAAGGTTACCGACTAGTCGGCGAACAGCAACACCGGCGTTTCGAGCAACCGCTTGATCGCCTGAACGAAGCTTGCCGCGTCCCACCCGTCGACGACCCGGTGGTCGCAACTGATGGAAATGTTCATCAGCTTGCGCTTCTCAATCCGCTCGGATCCCATGCCGTCAGGAACGAACATCGGGCGCTCGATGATCCGGTTGGGGCCGATGATCGCGACCTCGGGCCGGTTGATCACGGGAGTGGTCGCCACGCCGCCCAACGGCCCGAGCGACGTGATGGTTAGGGTGGAGCCGGACAGTTCGTCCGAACGGGCGGATCCGTTTCGCGCCGCCCCGGCCAGGCGACCGATCTCGCGGGCAAGCTGCCAGACGTTCAGGGATTGAGCATCGCGGATCACCGGGACCATCAGGCCCCCATCGGTCTGCGTCGCCATGCCGAGGTGGACGGCTCCGTAGCGCGTCACGACCCCCGCTTCGTCATCGTAGCGAGCGTTGATCATCGGGAAGTCAGGAACCGTGCGGCAAATTGCGCTGATCAGCAGCGGCAGCATGGTGAGCTTTGGCTTGTCTCCGCGGTTCGCGTTAAGCTGTGCGCGGGTATCCTCCAGCGCCGTGACATCACATTCCTCGACGTACGAGAAGTGCGGGATCGCGCGCTTCGAGGCAGCCATGTTCTCCGCGATGCGCCGGCGCAGTCCGATCACCCGGACTTGCTCGTCCGGCCGCGTGGCACCCGCAGGACGGAAGCCGCCCGCCGCGCCGTAGTTCAGAAATGCATCGAGATCGGCATGGCGGACGCGACCACCTTCCGCCGGGCGCACGTCGACCAGCGCAATGCCGAGTTCGGCAGCGCGCTGCCGCACCGCCGGACTCGCGAGGACCTTTGCCTGCAAGCCATTTGCTGGAGCCGGCTGTACCGCCGCTGGCGGCGGCGTCGGTGACGGCGGAGCAGGTGGCGGCGGAGATTTGTTGGGCGCACCAGTTGCCGGCGCGGCAGCTACGACCTTGTCCGCGTCGTCGGCTGCGGGAGTCTCATCCTCGATGCGCTGCTCGACGACCGGAGCGGTGGGCGCGGGTGCCTGCTCCGCCCCGCCCGCCTGCTGGTCGGCATTGCCCTCGCCCTCAGTCTCGATCACGACGAGCGGTGAGCCGATCGCCACCACGTCGCCGACATCGCCGGCGACCTCGATGACCGTCCCGGTCACCGGGCTTTCCATCTCGACCGTAGCCTTGTCGGTCATCATGTCGGCCAAGCGACCGTCTTCCTCGACCGTGTCGCCGACCTTGACGTGCCAAGCGACGATCTCGGCCTCGGCGATGCCTTCGCCGATGTCGGGAAGCTTGAAGATGTAGCGGCCCATGGGGCTAACCTTTCAGGAGACGGTCGACGGCCTCGCCAATCCGGACCGGACCGGGGAAATAGGCCCACTCGAGGCTATGCGGATAGGGAGTGTCAAAGCCCGTGACGCGCTCGATCGGCGCCTCGAGGTGATAGAAACAGCGTTCCTGGACCAGCGCGGAAAGCTCGGCGCCGAACCCGGACGTGCGCGTCGCCTCATGGACGATCATGCATTTGCCGGTTTTTTCGACAGACTTTTCCACAGTCTCGATGTCGAGCGGGACAAGCGTGCGCAGATCGATGATCTCGGCGTCGACGCCCTTTTCGCGGAGCACCGCCTCGGCCACGTGGACCATGGTACCATAGGCCAGCACGGTCATCGCCTCGCCTTCGCGCACGATCCGCGCCTTGCCCAGCGGCACCGTGTAGTAGCCTTCCGGCGTGGCGCTGTCGGCGTGCTTGCTCCACGGCTCTACCGGGCGGTCGTAATAGCCGTTGAACGGGCCATTGTAGATGCGCTTGGGCTCGAAGAAGATGACCGGGTCGTTGTCCTCGATCGCCGCGATCAGCAGGCCCTTGGCATCATGCGGCGTGCTCGGAATCACGGTCTTGATGCCGGATACGTGCGTGAACAGAGCCTCGGGGCTCTGACTGTGGGTCTGGCCGCCGAAGATGCCCCCGCCGAACGGCGAGCGCACCGTCATCGGCGCGATGAATTCTCCCGCCGAGCGGTAGCGCAGGCGGGCAGCCTCGGAGATCAACTGATCGAGACCAGGATAGATGTAGTCGGCGAACTGGATCTCGGGGACTGGCCGCAAGCCATAGGCGCACATGCCCACGGCGACGCCGATGATGCCGCATTCGCTGATCGGGGTATCGAACACCCGGGTCAGGCCATGCTTCTTCTGCAGGCCGTGCGTGGCGCGGAATACGCCGCCGAAATAGCCGACGTCCTCTCCCATGATGATCACGCTGGGATCGCGGGAAAGCATGATGTCGAGCGCGTCGTTGATCGCCTCGATCATGTTGAGGCGGCGCACCGGCGCGTCGGCCAGGCTGACTGGCGCTTCCTCGACCTTCATACGATTCCGTCCCGTGCCGCCTGTTCGGGCCACTTGATCCTGCGCTCGCGGATCGCCTGTTCGCTCTGCTCCCGAAGGTGCCAGGGCAGTTCCTCGAAAACGTCCTCGAACATGGTGCTGAAGGGATGGTGGAGCCCTTGCCCCAAGATGCCGTTCTTTTCGGCCTCCTTGGTCGCGTCCTTGACCCGTTCGGCGAGTTCGCGGTCCATCTGCTCGTGCTGCCCCTCGGACCATTCCCCGAGTGCGACCAGATGACGCTTCAACCGCATGATCGGATCGCCCAGCGGCCATTCCTCGCGTTCCTGCGCGCTACGATACTGGCTAGGATCGTCCGAGGTGGAATGGCCTTCGGCGCGGTAGGTGAAGTGTTCGATGAGCGTGGGGCCAAGATTGGCGCGCGCCCGGTCAGCGGCCCAGCGAGTCGCCGCATATACCGCAAGCGCATCGTTTCCATCGACCCTGAGCCCGGCGATCCCGTAACCGATGGCTCGCGCCGCAAACGTGGTCCGCTCGGCGCCGGCAAAGCCCGAGAAGCTTGAAATCGCCCACTGGTTGTTGACGACGTTGAAGATAACCGGAGCGTTGTAGACCGCGGCGAACGTAAGCGCGGAGTGGAAGTCGCCCTCGGCGGTCGAACCCTCGCCAATCCAGCTTGCAGCGATCCGCGTGTCGCCCTTGATTGCAGAAGCCATCGCCCAGCCGACTGCCTGCGGATACTGCGTGGCTAGATTGCCGCTTATCGTGAAGAAGCTGTGCTCGCGGCTCGAATACATGATTGGAAGCTGGCGGCCCTTGAGCTTGTCCGCGCGGTTCGAATAGATCTGATTGATCATCTCGGTCAGCGGATATCCCCGCGCGATCAGGATGCCCTGCTGGCGATAGCTGGGGAAAACCATGTCATCGGCGGCGAGCGCAAAGGCCGGCGCGACCGAAGTCGCCTCCTCGCCGGTGCACTTCATGTAGAAGCTGGTCTTGCCCTGGCGCTGGCCGCGATACATCCGCTCATCGAACGCGCGGGTCAGCGCCATCGCGCGAAGCATCGCACGTAGGGTATCGGCATCGAGGCGTGGGTTCCACGGACCGACGGCCAGGTGATCGTCTCCGAGGACGCGGACCAGATCCGTGCAGAGTGGGTTGGTTTCGGCAGGCTGGCAACGTTCGTCGGGACGCGGCTGGGCGCCCGCCGCGGGAATCGCTAGGTGCGAATAATCGACCGCGTCGCCCGGCCGGAAGCGCGGTTCCGGCACGTGAAGTGCCAGCGGCTCGAGGTTGCCGCGCTCGGCGCCGGTGCTCACTGGATTGCCATCCACATCGCCACTCTCCCACGCGGATCAACGGGCCGGGGCGCGTTTCGATCCTTCGAACTAATATTATACGAGCGGGATATTTTATTTCTTTCGGGCGATGCCGTCAAGCGACGGCTAGACCGCGACCGGAGCGGCGATCGCAGGCCACGGATCGTAGCCCGAGACTTGGAAATTCTCTATACGATAGTCGAAGATCGAAGCGGGCCGCCGCATCATTTCAAGCCGCGGAGCTGCGCGCGGCGTGCGCGAGAGCTGCTGCTCCACCAGCTCCGCGTGATTGAGGTAAAGATGGACGTCGCCGCCCATCCACACGAGTTCGCCAGGCTCGAGATCGCATTGCTGCGCCAGCATCCGGATCAGGAGCGCGGCCGACCAGGCATTGAAGGCGAATCCGAGGCCGAGGTCGCAGCTGCGCTGGTAAAGGAGGCCTGACAGCTTTCCGTCGGCGACATGGAATTGGTAGGTCTTATGACAGGGCGGCAACGCCATCGCGGGGAGTTCGGCCACGTTCCACCCTTCGATGATGTGGCGGCGGCTGCCGGGGTTATTGCACAGGCTATCGACCACCTGAGCGACCTGATTGATCCCCGGCCCGCGGCGAAAGGTTCCGTCGCCTTGCGGCTCGTAAACCGGCCAGTCCACCCACTGCTTTCCATAGACCGGCCCAAGGTCGCCCCATCGCGCCGCGAATTCGGCGTCGGCCACGATGCGATCGGAAAATTCCTCGCGCGAAATCGCACTACCGGTTTCGCGCCGGAACCGGTCGAGCGGCCAATCGGTCCAGATCTGAACGCCCTGCGACACCAGCGGCCGTATGTTGGTTTCGCCGGTGAGGAACCACAGCATCTCGCGCGTCGCGGTTTTCCAGTAGACGCGCTTGGTCGTGATTAGCGGCATGGCGCCCCCCGCGAGGTCGAAGCGGATTTCCGCTCCGAACAGCGACCGGGTGCCCACCCCGGTGCGGTCGACCCGCTGATCCCCCGTCGTCCAGATACGACGCATCAGGTCCAGGTACTGTTCTTCCCACGAGGTTTCGGCGAGAGAATCGGAAGGTCGGGCCAGCGTTGCCATGAAGCCATCCTAGGCGGGGCAAAGCGCGCTTGCCAGCCCGGCATAGCCCCACTATAGGCCCGCTCCTGCCTCGCCACCTTCGGGTGGTGAACGATCGGTCGGGGAATAGCTCAGCCTGGTAGAGCACTGTCTTCGGGAGGCAGGGGCCGGAGGTTCGAATCCTCTTTCCCCGACCAGTTCGCTTCGATGTGGCGAACCGCCGCACAGCGGCTGAAATTGCGGAACCCAACGTTTCGTTGCGCTTTGAATGGGCAACCCCCAACGCAACGAGGACATTTCCATGGCCGACCAGCAATTTACCGATGCCATCGCGCTGCTGAAGGCAGATCATCGCAAGGTCGAAGATCTGTTCGCGAAGTTCGAATCCGCGACCAGCGGCAAGAAGCAGGCCTTGGCCGAGCAGATCTGCAACGAGCTCAAGATCCATTCGACGATCGAGGAAGAGATCTTCTACCCGGCGCTGCAGGACAAGATCGAGGACGACACCCTCAACGAAGCCTATGTCGAGCATGACGGCGCCAAGGTTCTCATCAACGACATCATGTCCGGCGGTCCGGACGACGACTACTACGACGCCAAGGTCAAGGTCCTCTCCGAAGAGATCAAACATCACGTCGCCGAAGAGGAAGCGCGATCGGAGGGCATGTTTGCCCAGGCTCGCGAAGCCGGCGTGGACCTGGTGGCACTTCGCGACCGGATGATGGCCCGCAAGCAGGAACTGATGCGTCAGGCCGAAGCCGGCGGTCTTCCACCCGCCGAGCCGCGGGTTGTTAAGGTGATGGCGGTCTAGCCACCCCGCAGTAGCGCGACTCCATAGTCACGCTCGAAAAGGTAAAGCAGCACCCGCGCGGCAGCGCCGCGCGGGCTGTCCAATCCTCCATCCCGCTCGATCAGCAAACGCGCATCGTCGTGGGCCAGCGGTAGCAGGCGCTGGATCTGTTCGGCATCGGCCACGCGGAACGGGGTGTCTCCCGATTGGCGAGTGCCCAGAAGCTCACCGCCGCCGCGCAATCTCAAATCCTCTTCGGCCAGGCGGAACCCGTCCTGAGTTTCGCGCATCAGCGCCAATCGTTCACGCCCCGTCTCCGACAGCGCCTCGCCCCTCAGCAGAAGGCAGACGGAATGGCCCTCCCCGCGTCCGACGCGTCCGCGCAGTTGGTGCAGCTGGGCAAGGCCGAAACGCTCCGCCTGCTCGATAACCATCAGCGTTGCGTTCGGCACATCGACGCCCACTTCGATCACGGTCGTCGCAACCAGAAGGCGTTTTTCTCCCGCGGCGAACTCGGCCATGGCCGCATCCTTGGCTTCGGGTCGAAGCTGCCCGTGAACGAGGGTCACGCAATCGCCGAGCCTCTCCTTGAGTGCGGCAAAGCGAGCTTCGGCGGCAGCCAGGTCCTCGCCCTCGTTTTCGCGCACCATCGGGCACACCCAGTAGGCCTGCCCGCCGCCCGCAAGGTGCCGCTCGACCGCCGCGACTACGTCTCCGATCCGCTCGGCGGCGACGACCCGGGTGTCGATGGGCTGGCGCCCCGGGGGCATCTCGTCCAGCCGCGAGACGTCCATCTCGCCGTACTGAGCAAGGGTTAGCGTGCGCGGAATCGGCGTTGCGGTCATCGCCAGGCAATGCGGCACGCGCCGCCCCTTCTGGGTCAGCAGCAGCCGCTGGCCCACTCCGAAGCGATGCTGCTCGTCGATCACGACCATCGCCAGATTGCGGTAAGCCACGCTCTCCTGAAAGATCGCGTGGGTGCCGACGCAAATATCGATTGAGCCATCGAGCAGCCCCATGAGGATCGATTCGCGCGCACGCCCCTTGTCGCGTCCCGTAAGCAGTGCGATGTTCGCACCCGTCCCGGCGGCGAGCCGCGACAACGTCGCAAAATGCTGGCGCGCAAGGATTTCCGTCGGTGCCAGCATCGCGCCCTGGGCGCTCGCCTCGACCGCGATCAGCAGCGCTTCGAGCGCCACTACCGTCTTGCCCGATCCGACATCGCCCTGAAGCAGGCGAAGCATCGGGGCGGACTGCGCCATGTCGCTCTCGATTTCACCGATCGCGCGCTTCTGCGCCCCGGTCAGTCCGAACGGCAGCGAGACCTTCGCCCGACGGCTGCCATCGGCCTTCAGAGGTATCCCGCTCCGTGACCGGTTCGAGCGTCGCACCAGCATCAGGGCAAGCTGACTGGCTAGGAGTTCATCATAGGCCAGACGGTCGCGCGCGGCGGGGTGTTCGCCCTTGTGCGCCAGGAGCAGGGCCTCGCGCCAGGCAGGCCACCCCATCTTCTCCAACAGCCCGGGCTCAATCCATTCAGGCAGGTCGGGAGCTGCGGCCAATGCCTGTTCGACGAGGGCTTGCAACCGGCCCAGCGTCAGCCCCTCGGACAGCGCGTAGACCGGCTCGCACAGCTGACCCAGCAACGCCCCGCTGTCCTCGGCGATATGCTCCGGGTGGACCATCTGGAGCGTCTGGCCGAACTGGTCGAGCCGGCCGGCGATCCAGCGCCGCTCACCCAGCGGTAGCGACTTCCGCGCCCAGCCGGCGTTGCGGCCGAACCATGTCAGCGCGACAAAGTCTCCGTCGCCATCGCGCGCGATGATGCGAAACGGGCCGCGACCCGCGGAGGCGCGATACTCGGTCGGGGTCATCGCGACGACGATCTGCTCCCCCACGCTCGCCTCGTCGAGACTGCGCACGGCGCGGCGCTGCACAAACCGCTCGGGCAGGTGATAGACGAGATCCCGCAGCCGGGTCAGTCCAAGGCGCTCCAGCGGGCGGCCGAGCCGAGGGCCCACCCCGACAACCCCGGTCACTTCGGCAAACAGCGGATTGAGAGTCGCGGGGCGCATCGCCTGCGGTGATAGGGAGCCGCGCCGCGCCTTGCCACCCCGCGCCCACTCTCCTAGGCGCTGGCGCATCATGGCGATTTTCGAGCAGACCGGCGCCTCGGCCGCCCCTCCCTCTCGTGATGAGAGACTGCGGAGGATGAAGTTTCGCGCATGGCATCGCGGCACGCGCGAGGCGGACTACATGATCGGCGGCTTTTTCGACCGATATCACGCCGATTGGACGGATAAGGATATCGCCTGGTTCGAGGCGCTGATCGAGGAAGACGACGTCGACGTCATGGCCTGGGCCTTGGGCACGCAGTCGGTACCGTCCGAATATGCCGGTGCCCAGATGGCCGCGATGCAGTTGCTCGATTACGTCGAAATACGCCGCTAGGCGGGAACGCCGCCCGGTCCTGAGGTTTCCCTTTCGCAATGCCCGACATCGCCCGCATCCTGTCTGCCGCCACCCCGCTTACGCTTTCGTCGGTGGCGCGCGGGGCTGCGCCTCTGGTCATGGCCGACATCGCGCGGGCGGCAAAAGGCCGGGCGCTGTGGATCGCGCCTGACGAAGCCGGGATGCGCAGCGTAAGCGAGAGCGCGGCATTCTTCGCGCCCGAGCTCGAAGTCATCGAATTCCCGGCGTGGGACTGCCTGCCCTATGACCGCGCATCGCCCGCGCTTGTTGTCAGCGCCCGGCGTCTCAGCGCGCTGCATCGCCTGCAAGCCCGCCCCGATCGGCCCCAGCTCGTCGTCTCGACGATCAATGCGGTCCTGCAGCGCGTGCTCTCGCCCTTCCGGATTCGCGAAAGCGTCCGCCTGCTCAAACCAGGAACCGAGATCGGCCGCGAGAGCCTGATCGCCCTGCTGGTGCGGCAGGGCTACGGCCGGACCGATACTGTCGTCGATGCAGGTGAATTCGCCGTGCGCGGCGGCGTCTTCGACATCTTCCCTTCGGGCCTGCAGGAAGGTCTGCGGCTGGATTTCTTCGGCGACGAACTTGAATCGCTGCGAACCTTCGACCCGATCAGCCAGCGAAGTACCGGTACGTTGGCCGAGCACCTGCTATTGCCCGCGAGCGAGGCGCTGCTGGACGAAGACAGCATCAAGCGGTTCCGCCGCGGCTATCGCGAAAGGTTCGGCGCGAACGCCACGGGCGACACCTTGTACCAGGCAGTCAGCGAAGGGCGCCGCCTCGCCGGCATGGAACATTGGCTTCCGCTCTTCGAAGACAAGATGGCGACGCTGTTCGATCATCTCTCCAGCGGCGACGTCGCGGTAATCGATGCCGCAGCGATCGGTGCCGCCGAATCCCGCCTCTCCGACATCGCCGACTACTTTGCCGCGCGTTCCGAAGGTGCGGGCAAGGGTAGCTATCGTCCCCTGCCCGTCGATGCGCTCTATCTGGACGATGCGGAATTCTCGCGCGCCAGCGCCGCGTGGCCGATTCACCGCGCCAGCATCTTCGCCGAACCTGAATCGCCCAACGTCATCGACTTCGGATTTTCCAGCGCGCGCGACTTCACGCCGGAACGTACCCGCGGCGAGAACCCGTACGACGCTGCGGCAAAGCATTTCGCCGTGGTCGGCCGGTCCGGGCGCAAGCCGCTCTTCGCGGCTTACAGCGCGGGCAGTAGGGCGCGCATTGCCTCGCTGCTGGGCGAGGCCGGCAAGCAGGAACCGCTCTTCGCAAGCAGTTGGCAGGAAGCGCTGGGCCTTTCGGCCAAAGGACGTGCCGTGGCGCTGGTCCTGCCGCTGGAACAAGGCTTTGCGAACGATCAGATCGAACTGGTCACCGAGCAGGACCTGCTCGGCGACCGGCTCGTCCGTCGACAGAAGAAGCGCAAGAGCGCTGACGCCTTCCTTGCCGAGCTGTCCGCGCTCAACGTCGGCGACCTGGTCGTCCACGCAGACCACGGCATCGGCCGTTACGAGGGCCTTTCGCCGATAACTGTAGGCAACAGTCCGCACGACTGCGTTGCGTTGAGCTACGCCGGCGGCGACAAGCTCTACATCCCCGTCGAGAATATCGACGTCCTTACCCGCTACGGCAGCGAGAACGAAGGCGTGGGCCTTGACCGTTTGGGCGGCGAGGCCTGGCAGCGGCGCAAGTCGCGACTCAAGGAACGCATCCGCGAAATTGCCGGCGAGCTCATGCGTACCGCCGCGCAGCGCGCGTTGCGCCAAGCCGAAGTCCTGCCCGTGGATCACGTCAGCTACGGGCAGTTCGTCGATCGCTTTCCGTGGGAGGAAACGGACGACCAGGAGCGCGCGATCGAGGATGTGCTGTCGGACATGGCCAGCGGGAAGCCGATGGACCGGCTCGTCTGCGGCGATGTCGGGTTCGGCAAGACCGAGGTGGCGCTTCGGGCCGCATTCGTTGCGGCGATGGCCGGCTTCCAGGTCGCCGTCATCGCGCCAACCACCCTCCTCGCGCGCCAGCACTACGCCAACTTCAGCACCCGGTTCGCAGGCTTCCCGATCAATGTCGGCCGCCTTTCACGGCTGGTGCCTGCGAAGGAAGCCGCCGAGACACGCGACAAGCTCGCCGACGGCACGATGGACGTGGTGATCGGCACGCATGCGCTTCTGTCGAAGTCGATCAAGTTCAAGCGGCTTGCCCTGGTCGTCGTCGACGAGGAGCAGCGCTTCGGCGTCACGCACAAGGAAAAGCTCAAGCAGCTGAAGTCGGACGTTCACGTCCTCACGCTGACGGCCACCCCCATTCCGCGCACGCTGCAGATGGCCATGTCGGGGCTGCGCGAGCTTTCGACGATCCAGACCCCGCCGGTCGACCGCCTCGCCGTGCGTACGTATGTCATGCCGTGGGATGACATGGTCATGCGCGAAGCATTGCTCCGCGAGCATCATCGCGGCGGGCAGAGCTTCATCATCGTGCCACGCATCTCGGACATGGAGCCGGTCTCGGACTGGCTGCGCGAACACGTGCCCGAGGTAAAGTTCGTCAGCGCTCATGGTCAGATGAGTCCGACCGAGGTCGAGGAACGAATGGGCGCGTTCTACGAGCGCCGCTACGAGGTGCTTCTCGCTACGACGATAGTCGAGAGCGGGCTCGACATCCCGAGCGCGAACACCATCGTGATTCACCGCGCGGACCGTTTCGGACTTGCCCAGCTCTACCAGCTTCGCGGCCGCGTCGGTCGCGCCAAGATTAGGGCCTACGCCTACCTCACGACGCCCGAAAATCAGGTCCTTTCGGAAATCGCGGAGCGGCGGCTCAAGGTCATCGGAGATCTCGACAGCCTGGGCGCGGGCTTCCAGCTAGCCAGCCACGATCTCGACATTCGCGGCGGAGGTAACCTGCTGGGGGACGAACAGTCAGGACACGTGCGCGAAGTGGGCTTCGAGCTGTACCAGTCGATGCTCGAGGACGCGATTCTGGAACTCCGAGCGGGCGTGGACGGCACGCACCGCAAGCGCGAGGGCCTGAGTCCGCAGATCACGGTCGATGCGCCGATCATGATCCCCGAGGAATACGTGCCCGACCTGGCTGTGCGGATGGCGCTATACCGCCGCATGAACGACGCCGAGGAACAAGGCGCGGTCGAGGCGCTGGCGGCGGAAATGATCGATCGCTTCGGTCCCCTGCCCACTCCCACCGCGAACTTGCTCAAGCTGATCGAGGTGAAGCGCCAGGCCATCGAAGCCCACGTCGCGAAGATCGATGTCGGGGCCAAGGGAGCGCTGGTCACTTTCCAGAACGACGACTTCCCGGATCCCGCGGGCCTGATCGCCTATGTCGAGCGCTTGAAGGGCACCGCGCGGCTGCGTCCCGATCACAAGCTGGTTATCAGCCGGGTCTGGGGCGATCCCGCGTCCCGCCTCAACGGCCTGATCCAGTTGACCAAGGGCCTTGCCGCGATCGCGCGCAAGGCAGCCTAGTTGGTCGAGGCAAAGCGCAGAAAGTCGTCGTGCGAAAGCGGACCGGCGCGCACGAACCCCTGGAAATAATCGCAGCCCTCTGCGGCCAGCATGGCAAGCTGCTCCTCGCTCTCCACTCCTTCCGCGACGACTTCGAGATCGAGGGCGCGCGCCATGCCGACGATGGCGCGCAGGATCGCCCGGTCGCGGGGGGCGACAAGCACATCGTCGGTCAGGCTGTGGTCGAGCTTGAGGTAATCGAGCGGCAGGTTTTTCAGGTACCAAAAGTTGGAAAACCCCGTTCCGAAGTCATCGAGGGCGATCCTCACGCCGGCGCGTGAAAGTTCGCTGAAGGCGTCCGCCGCGCACTCGAGGTCGACGAGCAGCGCCTGCTCGGTCACCTCCAGAGTGAGCCGAGTGGGGGCCATCCCGCCGCGCTCGATGGCATCGCTGATAGATTTGACGAAGCTGTCGGCAGCAAGGTCTGCAGCAGCGAGATTGAGCGACAGGCGCAGCCCCCTCTCTGCCGGCCACTGACCCGCCAGGGCCAGCGCCCGCGACGCGATATGCCGTGAAAGTTGGACCGTATGGTCGGCCCGCTCCGTCACCGCGAACAGGGTCGGCGCGCCAAGCCTACCCAGTACGGGATGGTCCCATCGCGCCAGCGCCTCAGCCCCGACGAGAAGGCCGCTCCCCGCCGCGAACTGAGGCTGGAAAAGCACGCTGATCTCGTTTGCGTCGATCGCGCGCAACAGATCCGCCTCCATCGCCGCCGCGCTGCGCCCTCTCGTCGATTGCCGTCCGTCGGCCCATTGGAGGCGGCGCCCGGGCTGACTTCGCGCGGCGGCCAGCGCCTGGCTGAGGCTGTCGAGCAGCCGCTCGCTTGCCTGCGGCTCGACTGCGTGAAGCAATGCGATGCGCGGGGCGAGCCGCAGAGTTGCCCCTGCCGTACCCAGCGGCCTTGCGATGATGTCGGCCAGGGCATGCGCCAGCCATTGCCACTTCGCGCGGCTGCACGGCGACCGTGTCGCCAGGAGGAAGTCGCCGCCGCCGATCCGCGCCGCCAGCCAGTGCCCGTCAAGTTCTTGGGACGCGAACTGCCTTATCCGCCGGGCGACTTCCGCCAGCGCGACATCCCCGACCGGCCGGCCGTACGCATGGTTGATGCCTTGAAGGCGCTGGAGGCCGATCAACATCGCGAACACAGGGGTATCGTCGGAGGCGGTCGCCTCGGCCCAGGCGTCGAGCAAGCGGCGCGCGGCGGCGGCAGAGGCGAGCCCTGTCAGGGCGTCGTGATCTGCGCCCGCGATTATTTGTGCCGTGCTGGCCATGTACGCGGCCGGTCTAGCGTATCAATCTTTCAAAATGGTTCGGGCATCCCGCGGGTAAAGATGGCGCTATCCCGTTGCCAAGCAACGAGAGCGTCCATAGACCAGAAACGAAGGCATGGCCGCGGGCCGGCGAGAGGGAATGCAAGACGATGCCCGCACTTACGCGCCTGGCGCTTCTCGCCTCGTCCACCGATCGTGCCGAAGATGCAGCCGCGGCACTTGCCGATGCCGCGCCTTGGGTTCCGCTGGAGGAAGCCGAGGCTGTGGTCGTCCTGGGGGGCGACGGGTTCATGCTCCAAACGCTGCACCAGATGCTCGACAGCGATCGCGTCTTGCCGGCCTACGGCCTCAACCTGGGCACGGTCGGGTTCCTGATGAACAAGGCAAGGGGCAGCAAGCCGATCCTCGACCGGGTCGCCAAAGCCCGCGCAATCGACGTGTCGCCGCTTGCCATGTCCGCGGTCGGCGCAAATGGCGAGACAAACCAGCTTTGTGCGATCAACGAGGTTTCGTTGCTCAGGGAAACCCGCCAAACCGCGAAGATCGAGGTAACGGTCAACGGCCGCGTGCGTATTGCCGAGCTTTCCTGCGACGGCGTGCTTGTCGCGACGCCCGCTGGTTCGACTGCCTATAACCTGTCGGCAAACGGACCCATTCTACCCCTCGGCTCGGCCATGCTGGCGCTCACGCCGATCAGCCCGTTTCGCCCCCGGCGTTGGCGCGGAGCAATCCTGCCTGACCACTCCCAGATCGGTTTTCGCGTATTGGAACCGGACAAGCGGCCTGTCGCGGTTGTGGCCGACCAGAAGGAACTTCGCGACGTTCGCGAGGTGAATCTGGCCATCGCCACGGACCGCCGCCTGACCTTGCTGTTCGATCCCGGACACAGCCTCGACGAGAGGATCGTGACCGAGCAGTTCCAGGTCTGACAGCCAAGTTTCGGCAGCGCTTGCCAAATACATATCGGGTGGTATAGGCCCACCCCTGTCCGGGAGACCGGATCGCTCCCCGATAGCTCAGCGGTAGAGTAGGTGACTGTTAATCACTTGGTCGTAGGTTCGAATCCTACTCGGGGAGCCAACTTTCCACATAGTTGAACGGGCACGAGCCGCGCCGCGGTTCGCACCCGCCGCCGTCGTCATCGCGCCGGCTTTGGCAGCTCCGCGGCAGACGCGGTGCGCGCGGGAACGATCGGTTTCGCCCCGTCTCCCAGGATTATGAACGCCGCCCAGTAGAACGGGTGGGAAGTATCGGGATCGTCCATCAGCTTCTCCTGCGCATCGGCCAACGCCTGTGCCAGCGGTTCGCCCGGCGCGGCGTCGAGCATTCCGCCGATGAGGCGTTTGGTCGCGTCGAAATCGTCCGGCACCGGCCAGTGGCTGGCAACGACCGATCGTGCGCCCGCGCCGACGAAAGCCCGCACGAGGCCGTCGAGCGCATAGTTGCCCCCGGTCGTCACGCCCGCTTCGCGCGAGGCGGAGACCGTCGCCATGCCCGCGGTATCGCAAGCCGAGAGGATGACGACGTCCGCATCAAGCTTGAGGTCGAAGATCTCACGGAAGCTCAGCAATCCGTCCGATCCGCTGTCACCGAAGGAAGTGACGAGCGCGGGTCGCGCCGGGCAGTCAGGTCGCGGCGCCGTCACCAGCCCGTGCGTGGCAAAGTGCAACACCCGATATTCGTCGAGCGTGGGATTGGCGAGCAGCGCCGAATCGGTGAATCCGGCATCGGTGATCACCTCGCTGCCGCCGCGACCTAGTTTGGCCTTCGCGAAATAGAGTTCGTCAGCCGCAATCGGCGCCTGCCAGGTTGCCAACGGCCAGTCGCACTCGGTCGCAACCGCCGCGACGGGTCGCACCGAGGGCACGGCGTTGTGACCCAGCCCGAGGTAACTGCGCGGCGCGGATGAAGGTTTGAGCGCGCGGATGTCGAGGAACCCGCGCGGGCTGACCGCGATCGAAACCTCGCGTCCGCGCCCAAGCCATTCCACCCCGGTAAAGTCGAAGGCGTCCGATCCGGCCCGGGCCGTTCTTGCGCGATACGCATCGACGCCCTTGTCCCCTGTGACGAGCAGATAAGGCGGAAGCTGGAGCATCGGCCCATCGGGCTCGAATATCAGGTGCTTCACGCCCGGCATCGCTGCGTCGATCGGCCCGAACAGCTTGAGATAGAGCTGGCGCGCCCGCACGACATCGAACGGATAGTTCACCTGCTCCCCGTTCTCGATCCGCACGATGCTGTCGCGGATCGTCGAGACGTCCTTTTCCAGCGCCGCCCGTCCGCCTTCGATCGGCACGATCCGCGCAGCCGAAGGGGTGACGAACAGCGCGTAGAGCTCGTCGCTCACCACCATCAGCTTGTAGTACGCCTCGCCTTCGCGCAGCGCGCCCTGGAGGTCGGTCAGCGAAACGCTTTGCGGGCTCAGCACGTTGTAGCGCGGGAATGCAGAGAGCTTCGAGACGAGTTCGGTCTGCTCGCGACGCAGGTTTTCGAGAGATTCGCGCGCCACGCTCAAATTCTCGATGTCCTGTGGCGTCGGCGCAGTAATGGCGCTGAGCGTGGCAATCTCGGCCTCCGTCCGCGCGATTTCGCGCGATCTTGCCACGGACAGCCTGAAAAGCGCGGAGGCGTCGTCGTTGCCCTCGGACATCTCGCGGGCAAGAATGGCCTGGGTCTGCGCCACGCCCGGCCGCTGGAGAACCTGGGCCGCCTTGAAAAGAGCTGCGGGCGCTTCGGCCGAGCCGTCGTTAGCCAACAGGCCGAAATACGGCGCCAGCATGTAGCGCAGCGTCGAGCCGGCATCAGGCACGGTCGCACTGTCTTCGACGATGGATGCATAGGCTGCTCGCGCTGCAGTCCCGTCGCCGCTCCGGCCAAGGAACGCAGCCTTGCGCGCCCGTGCCGCAAGCAGCGCAGGGGACTGCGGGTAGGCTTCGCCAATCGCGGCGATGGCGCGGTCGAACGATGTTCCCGCATCGCTCGCCCGGCCCTGGGCCTCCGCAATCAGCGCAAGTTCGATGAGGATTTCCGACCGCAGCCATCCGGTCGATTGCACCCGCCCGTCGCGGATAGCCGCAAGACGTTCGCCCGCCGATGCGAAAAGTTTGGCCGCTTCGTCGAGCTTGCCCTCCTGCCGCTTTGCCGTGCCCGTCAGCGCCTGTGCCTGCGCGTCGAGGATTTCGGCGCGCTCTGCCGGGGTCAGGCTGGCGTCGATCCCGCCGAGCCGCTGCAGCCCCAGGTTTTCGCGGTTGATCTGCTCTGAGAGCGGCAGGTTAATGTAGCCCTCGCGCAAGTTGCCGTCATTGATCTCGGTTCCAACGGGAACGACGTCCTTGCCCAATTCGGCCAACGCAGCGGACGGCTTGCGCTGGTTCAGCGCGTTGATCGCGCGGTAATTGCGGATCAGCCGCTGGCTGACCCCGTCACTGCGGGCCGCCTTGCCTTCTGCCTCGCTCAACAGGCGGGCAGCGGTGCCGAAGTTGCCCAGATTGCTCTGTTGAAGACCTTGGTTGGCGAGTGCTTCTGCAAGGCCCGGCCCGTTCGCGCCATCCTTCTGAACCAGGTTCTCGAAGAACTCGGAGGATTCCGCGAAGCGTCCGCCGTTGTTGCGCAGATATGCCTCGTCGCGCGCGTTCTGCGCGTCGAGTAAGCCGGCCTGGACCCGCGCGAACGCAGCCGCGTCGCTCACCTCGGTGCTCGCGACGCGGATCTCACCGGGTTGGGGGCGGTCGTTCACGACGGTAGCCAGAGCGAGACGCAAGGCGGGATCGTACCCCGCCAGGCCTTCGACCAGATAGGACACCCCGTTACGTCGAACCGCGTAGCGGCGATAATCGACCTTCGACTTGGGATCGCGGCAACTGATTGTATCCACCGCTCCGATGCCGTCGAGCGTCGATCGGCCGGCCTCGCCGCACTCGAACGCGGTGGCGGCCAAGGCCGACGGCTCGCTGCCGAGCGCGACGTTCCGGCGCACGGCGATCAGGCTGCCGACGGCGCCCGCGGCATCGCGGCAACTAAGTAGGTAGCCCCGGTCGAACATGCCCTTCAGGCGCACGTCAGCGGTCGAAATCTGGGCCGTGCAGGCAACGCCCGAAGTCCCGACGCGAAAGCTGTTGCGGATCGATAACGGCTGCGCCTGGGCGAGTGCCGAAACCGGAGCGATGGCCACGGCAAGGATGGTGCAAACCGGCGCAAGGGCCACTGCGGCCCTGAGCGACAAGCGACGAATGGGGCGGCTCACTGGCGCTGCTCCTCTGCGGTGGTTTCGTTGACGGCTGACCCGATGAGCGCGGGATTGCCCGCCCCGGCAACGGGTTCGACCACTTCGATTGCCGGGTTCAGGGGGCGCGTGTCGATCAGCGGCGCGGGGGGCGCAATCGGCGATGAAGCGGCATCGGCCTCCGCTTCGTCCTGATTTTCGGCGGTGTCGCTGAAGGGCTCTTCCTGCAAGGTATCCTGCGACACGATCGCGACCTCGCTCGAAATCGCGGCGACAGGGTCCGCTGCCAGATTCGTGCACGCCCCGGTCGTCAGCGCGCACCCGTTGATCTGGCTGGTGCCGGTAAAGCCCGCGAGGCTTTGGGCATTGTCGATTACGAGCTGGTATGCCGGCTGGCCGGTGACGGTCCCGGTCGTAGTCAAGAGCTGGCCGTTGATCACGAGTTTGACCCCGCTGCCCACTTGCGTTGCAGGGGGAGTGATGTCGCTATTGTCGATCGTCGTGAAGAACCCTGCCGGGACCAGCGCGGTACCGGTGTTCTGGATATACAGCGTCTCGACCGGATAGAGTTCAAGTCCCAAGGCCTTCAACACCCCACCCGGCCGCTGCACCGCAGCCGGGGCGTTAAGCTCGGCCGCATGTCCGGAGTAAAGCGGGTCCACGCGCAGCTTCTGGAGGATCTGGTCGCTGGCAACATGGATTTGCGCGGCGTCGATCAGCACGATACCGCCAAGACCGCCCGTACCATCGGCAACCGCGATCGATCCGGTCGCGGCGTTCATTTCGAACCGCGAGGCGTAAAATTCCAGGTAGTTCGTCGGTGAGAAACCGGTTCCCGTGATCGCGCCATCGACCCGCAGGGTACCGGACGGCGTCTGCGTAGTCAGATTGCCCGTCGCGAACAGGACGAGACCGTCCGGCCGATAAAGCTGGCTCGCGTTGATCGAAAGATTACCGATCGTCATGTCGGCGACGTTCTGCGGAAGATCGGTGCCGACGATATCGATCTCGCCAGCCGAAACCTTCGCGAATTCCGCGCTGCTCAGGGCGTAGCCCGGACCCGTCGGACCGTCGCCTATGAACGCGCCGGCAGCGTTGGTGGACGCGAGCAACACCGATCCGGCGCTGCCCGCATCGACCGACCCGTTCGCGGTTATGGCGATATCGCCCGAGGTCACTGCGATGTCCTGTGAATTCCACAAGCCATCCACGGAAACCAGCCCACCAGCGTTCACCTCGATCGACCCCGGCTGCAGGGCGTAGCCGCCGACGATCCCCTTGGCGGTGAAGCCCTGTGTCGTGGCGGCGTGCAGATACCCGGATGTGACCGCGCCAGAGATGGTGATAGGTCCGCTCACCGGCACGAGCGGCTGTGTGTTGAACAGCGGCAAGGTCTGGAAGTTGGAGAAGACGTTGGCTCCGGGCGAAGCCATCGAGGTGTTGGCGAGAATGATCCGCCCCGTGGGTTGCGTGACCGATCCAGCCTGCATCCCGCCCGTGGCAATTCCCGTTCCGCCCAGAAGGACGATATCGCCGCCGACGATGTTGCCGGTGCTGACCGCCTGCCCTGCCTGAAGGCCGATGTCGCGTCGCCCGGTGATATTGCCGGTGGTGATCGACCCCTGCGCGCCAACCGCGACCTTGTAGAGGGCGCCCGGGTTTGGACTGGGGTTCACGATGCCGGCCGTAAGGGTGCCCGTCGCAATCGAGCCGCCGCTGCTGGCGAGGAACAGCGAATCGCCGGCGTCGACGTTCTGGAGGTTCATCCCGCCGGCCGCCTGGAGCGAAACGGATTGGGCGAGCGTGGCCGCCCCGGCGATCGACAGCGCCTGTGCGGTGTTCGCGCGCAGCACGCCGGCTGAGACCGTACCATTTATGGCGACCGGTCCCGCGGTCGCCACGGGTCCCGTGGCGAGGATCGGCGCTGGATCGAAGGTCTGGGTCACCTGCCCGCCAAGCGCCTCCATCGAGTAGTCCGCGATATAGACCTGTCCGCCTGCGACAGCCGTCGCCAGCGAGCCGGTCGTCAGGCCCGTGCCGGGCAGCGCAAGGATGAGCGAACCGGCGCTCACGTTGCCGACCGTAATCGTTCCTGGGGACGAAAGCCCCACGCTGCCGCGCGCAGCCAGGTCGCCCGCCGTTACCGAGGCAAGCGAACGCAAGCCGATGTTGTACTGGGCAGCGGGATCGGCGCTGACCCGCGCGATGCCCGAATTCGCGCTGGCGACGTTGACGGCGCCGACTGCGTTCACCCCGATGGTGTCCCCCGCCACGAGCGCGCCCGTGGTGATCGTTCCTGCTGCTGCGAGGTCGAGCGTGCCGGCGGAACTGATGGCGCCAGTGGTGATCGATCCGCCCGCTGTGATGTCAACGTACCCGTTGGATGCGACTGCGCCGGTGATGAACGAACCGCCCAGCACGAGGTCGATCGCGCCTTGCGAGTTGATGTTGGCGGTCGTCGCGAAGTCGCCGCCCGAGTCCACGAACAGCGATCCGCTTGTGTTGATCGTCCCCGGGCTGGTCGTCGCAGTCGCCGGCAGAAGGAAGTTGCCCGCGGTGAGCGAGAGGGTGCCCGCGTTCAGCGTCGAATTGTCGATGTTGAGGATGACGTCTGCCGGGGTCGAGACCGTGAGCGAAGTCGCAACGTTGACTGACGAGCCTTCGATCACGTTTATCGAGAACGGCGTCGCCGTGACCGGTATGGTCGACAGCACCTGCGTCCCTGTTGCTGCATCGATGGTATAGCCCGTGAACGTAAAGTCGGGGCGCGTCGTGCCGGAATCGAACAGCGAAAGGCTGTTCAGCGTCACATCGCTCTGCTGTACGAAAAGACCCGATCCATTGCCAAAGTAGGACAGGCCGCTGGTCGAGCCTGCCCCGCCGCTGCCTGAACTGACGATCAGGACGTCCCCGCCCGTCAGCGATCCACGTTCGGTGCGCTGGAAGCGTTGAGTTACCGTGACGCTGCCCGTTCCGGCAAAGCCATCGCCGCCAGCGCCGCTGCCGCCCCCGCCGGTGCCGCCGTCTCCGCCGGTTCCGGTCAGGCTCATCGTGACGTTGCCCACTGTGACCGGCGAACCGCGAACGAGAAGCGTCGCCGCCCCGCTCAAGCCGAACCCCCCTGCCCCGCCGACCCCGGTTGCACCGCCGGTCCCACCGGCGCCGCCGGTTGCGTCCGAGGATGCGAAGATGTCGCCATACGACCCGCCGCCCGTGTTGGCCGGCGTGTCAGGCCCGCTGCGCGTGCCAACCTGAATGAAACCGGATTGAGCCGAACCGCCCATGCCGCCGGCGCCCGCGCCGTCGCCTGCCCCGCCCTGGCCGCCCGTGGCCGAAGCGTCGAACGCGGAGGTTCCGCTCACCACCAGATTGCCGTTGCCCGCATCGCCAAAGGCCTGGGGAGTACCGCCCACCCCGGCGCCGCCACTGCCTCCGGCAATGCCCGAACCGGTGGCCGCATCTCCGCCCGCGCCGCCATTGCCGACCGCGCTCACGAACAGGTCGCCAACGGTGATCTGACTGCTGCCGGCAAGGTTGCTTTGCGCGTCGATGACTGCTGAACCCGCGCGTCCAGAGCCGCCATTTCCTCCGCCAATCGAGCTTCCGCCGGTCGCGTCGGCAATTATGCTCGTTAGCCCGACAACGGAAACCGAGCCGTTCTGCGCACGCAGTAGCGCACGTGGGGGGAACAACATCGTGTTGCTCATCGCCTCGCCACCGGTCGTGCCGCTGCCGCCCAGCGCACTTCCGTCGATCGTCAGAGCATTGCTGAAAGCGATGTTGCCGCCGTTTGCGAAGACTTCCCCGGCACCTGCCGTGCCGCTGCCGCCGACGCCGGACTGGCGCGTATCGCCGCCAATTCCCTGCGCGGTAACATCGACTGCGCCGTCGACCACCAGCGAACCACCCAGCGAAACGATCCGGGCGCTGCCGCCAAAGCCGGAACCGCCGTTGCCCGACGGGCCGAGCGCGCTTCCGCCCTTGCCATCGGCACCGACGAACAAGGTTCCACCCACGATGCGGCTGTTGCCACCAAGGTTCTGCACGAGGGCGAGACCGCCACTGCCTGCGCCACCGTTGCCGACCTGGCCCAGGGCGCTGGTATCGACCTCCCCGCCCACGCCGCTTGCATCGAGGCGCACCTCGCCACTGTTGATCGTTGCGCCGGTCAACCGGAGCACGGCGTTTCCGCCCGTCCCGGCATCCGCCTGCGCAACCTTGTCGCCCCCGGCATAGGCAACGGCATCGACCGAGATGCGCGCGCTGCTGAGCGTCGAATTGATGACCTCGATCGTGGCGGATCCAGCCGACACGCTGCCCGTACCGGCACCGATGCCGCTGAGGTGGGAATAGGCGCTGGCCGAAACGGAAAACTCATAGAAAGTCGGATCGTTGCCGGTCACGGTAACGTTCGAGCCGTTGATGATGCTGGCGATGACGTTGCCGCCACTGGCGTTCCCGCCGATGCCACCCGATCCCGCGGTGTTCTGTGTGAAGAACCCTGCGCGCCCGGCAAAATTGACTGTCGCATTGTCCACAACGAACTGGGCGAACCCGCCGGAAGCATCACCGCCCTTGCCGGTCGCGGTTGCGTTACCGCCTTGCGCGCCGGCCGATCCCCCGACCAGCGTCGTGTTGAGCACGCCGCCATTGCGCACGAAGATGCTGCGCGTGCCGCCGATCCCGTCGCCGCCGTTGATCGTGCCCGTGCCGAGCGCGCGGCCGCCCTGGCCGAACGCGCTGGGCAGCAGACCGGCCGAGTTCAGCGTAGCATTATCCACCGTTATATTGATCGTGCCGCCGACGCCCTGTCCGCCTGCCAGACCGCCGGTGTTTGCAGGTCCTCCCGACCCTCGGGCAATTACGCGAATATTGCCCAGCGTCCCGACCGTCGACGGTAGCTGGATAAGCGCTCCGGCGGACGACACAATGTTGACCGTGCCCCCGGTCGCGCTGCCGCCGATTCCTGACCCGCCGCCCGACGTAGCACCGCCGAACGCTTCGGCCGCCACGAGGTCGAGCTGTCCCTGATTGATATCGCCCGTAAAATTGTTCTGGGCGATGGTTATCGCGGTGTTCGCGCCATCGGCACTTATCAGCGCCGTGCCGCCCGCACCGGCGCCGGCACCCGAACCTGTATCGTTACCGCCAACGCCGTCGCTGCTGATGTTCAGCTCGTTCACCGAAATCGTCGAGCCGCCCTGAGCGGACAGAGCAGAATTGCCGCCTGTGCCGTTCCGTCCGCCTGCAGCGATCCCTTCGGCGACGAGCCGAAGCACCGAACCTACCGAGATCGAGCCGCCGGCCTGGCTCGATACCGTCGTATCGCCGCCAATCGCGGCAAAATTGCCCGGCAGGAGATTTGTGTAGGACGATGCCCGTACTTCCATTCCCCCTTCGATCGAGATCGTACCCGAATTGGCCAGGACATCGGCCCTGCCGGCGGTGATGATCGTGTCGCCATTCACGTCGGTCGCCGAGCGCGAGGTGATGATCGCGTTGCCGCCGACCAGGATTCCCGCGCCGTTGAGCGCGCCAAGGAACGCCGATCCCGCGTCCGCCGTCGCCCCGACCGGCACCACTGCACGATCGCTCGTCAGGTTGAGGTTTCCGCCGATAGACAAGCCGCCCGCCGGGTCGCCCGAAAGTGTCGATGCGGTAGCCTGGACGCGCTCGGACGCGGAAAGATTTGCGTCCGACGCGAAAGACGTCTGCCGGAATGCGTCCAGATAAAGGGAATGGCTGGCCCGCGCCGTGACGGCTGAAGTGAAGTCGATTCCCGATCCGGTCAGCCCGGTGCTGCTGTCGTTGATCGTTATGTCTGCACCGGCCGCCCCGCCGGCGGCGCCCGCGATCTGCCCTCCGGTGACATTGTGCCCGGCCGAGAGAACGACCGCATTTCCGACCACGTCGGCCGCCGAGGCAACGTCGAATCCAAGCGTGCTGCCCCGCTCGATCGCCATCGTGATGAGATTGTTCTTGGCGGCGGTGACGAGATAGACGCGGCGGTTGTCGCCCGCACCCGTGCTCGCGCCACCCGTCGTCGAGCCCTGGTGGCGCACGCTGAATGCGCCGTCGCCGTCGCTTCCCACGGCAATCTGGATGTCGAACAGGCCATTGGGGCTGAAGGTAATGGTGCCGGCCTCCGCGCCGACGAGGGCAGCCTGGCCGTTGACCGCGATGGCGCCCGCCTGCGTTACGATCGGCGCAAACGCGGCGACGTAGCTGCCGTTGCTGGTGGCGTTGATCTGCGCGCCCTGGGCGATCGTCACGGCCGTGCCGCTGACCGCCTGCTGGAACTGCACGGTATTGCCGTTGTACCAGTTGCCCGCCCCGTCGACGAGCGGGCTGGCGGTGGTCAGGCCCAAGTTGCCGACGTCGAACACGGCGTTCGCGCCGACGACGATCCCGCCCGGGCTGTAGAAAAACACTGTCCCCCCGGGCACCGAGGCCGCGCCGGTCTGCAGGCGCGAGACCACGTTGCCGTCGAACACGATGGCGCGCGTGGGATCGGTGGGAACGATGCGGTTGAGAACCGCGAAACTGGCGGTCATCGCCGGATCGTTCGTGAAAGTGGCGGTCGTGCCGGCCGACTGGAAGGCGATCGGCCCACCGCCGATCGCGGTGTCGGTCGGGCTCCAGTCGATCACGGCCTGCGGGGTGGTGACCGTGACGTTCGTCGTGCCGCTCCCCGTCGTGACCGTGGCCCCGCCGCTGAACACGGTGCTCGACCCGTTGAAAGACTGGGCATGGGCGACATTGCTGCCCACGACGAGAGCGGTGGCGAGCGCGAACGTCGATACGAGCGTGAGGCTCCGACGGCTGCGATCCGTGAGCATCAGTTGTTCCTCCAGGGCAGTAGTCGCGTGGTAAGCGTGAGCAGGAAACGCGGGTCGCCCCGCTTGGTCTGGAAGCCCGCCCTCTCGAGCGGCACCGCCAGCGTTGCATCGAGGCGGAACCGGTCGCCGAGCTCGGCACGGACGCCGCCACCAGCCGAGGTCAGCCGTTGCGAACCCGATACGTCCTTGTTCCATACCCACGCGGCGTCGCCGAATACGTAAGGCTGAAGACGAATGTCCGCGTTGCCGGCCAGACTGAATGGCAGCCGCGGACCGCGCACCTCGGCGGATACCCCAACCCCGCTGTCGCCCAGAATGACGCCGGGATCGAACCCGCGCCCGACAGTGTAGTTGCCCGCCGTGAATTCCTCGAAGCTCAACAGCGGATCGAAGGCGTACTGGCCGCGCGGTGCGAGCGAAAAGGACAGGTTCTTGCCCAGCGCGACTTCTGCTTCTCCCGCTGCCCGAACGAGGGTCGCGGTCGGATCGCCATCGATACGGCTGCTCGATATCGCTGTCGGACTCGCCCCGAAGACGTTGAGGCCCTGCCGCACTTCAAACGTTCCTCCGTAGCGCCAGCCAGGCCGGCGCGAGCGCAGATCCACGCCGTCGATATCTGCCCGCAGCCACGCAACCCGAAGGTGATCGCGGCTCAGCGGAGCGATCAACTCGACGTCCTGATCGATGTAGTCGAAGCCCGCTCCAAGCCACAAGTTGGAACCCTGCGTGCGCTTGATCGGGTAGCGCGCGGAAAGGCCGGCGAACAGGGTGCGCGCTTTGAGCTGGGCACCCGCAGCCGCGCCAAGGTCAGGCTTGGTCCAAGCATAAGTGAATTGTCCGGCGATCGTCAGGCCCTCAGACCCAGGACGGAACTCATGCCCGACCTGGAGGATCTGCTGCTCCTTGAAGTCGGCGGTGCTGTAGAGCGAAACGTACGTCGCGTCGCCAAGCCCGGTCAGACCATACGCCTGAGCGCGAAGCTGGCCGCCCCAGCGACCGGTCGCCCGAGCGGCGTAATTCTGAACGGTCAGGTCAAGAGCGTAGGGGCGCCGCAGGACGGTGACCTCGCCGACCAGCTCGCCCGGCACGGTCCCTGCGGGCTTCAGCGTCAGCTGCACGTTGTATCCGGGCAGGTCCCTCGCCAGCAGCAGGTAGCGTTCGGCCTTGTAGCGGTCGAAGATCTCGTCCTCGGCAATACGGCCCAGGTATTCCTGGAGCTTGCGCTCCGCCCCGCGGGTTTCGCCCCGGGCACGAATGGCAGTGACGCGGGCGTAGAGTACCTCGAGCCGGACCTCGCCGTTCTCGATCCGCTGCGTCGGCACCTGCACGGCAGCGAGGTAGCCCTTGTTACGCAGGATCGTGGCCGCCGCATCGCGAATCTCGCAGATCACCGAGACCGGCTGAGACTGGCCGGCGAACGGCCTCGAGGCTGGCGCCAACTCGGCCTCGGTAGCGCCCTTCAGGTTGTTGAAGATCACGTGGCTGATGCTGACCTTGACATCGGCGAACTGTGGATCGGCCAGCGGGCAAGGCGCGCGTTCGATACCGCCTTCGATCGAGAGCTTAGGCGCCTCGTCGAGAGGTTTGTTGCGAACGCCTTCCAGTTCTTCCCGGGTCGGAACGCCCAGAGTCGGCGTGCTTACCTGGCCGTAGGCGGGCACAGGAAGTAGGACCCCGACCATGGCCGAAGATACGACGGCCGACGAAACGGCCCATCGCGCTGAGACGCGCGAAGATGACATCAATGCCCCCCTGAAACGCTATTTTGCGATGTGCGGAGCGACCCCTGTTTTATCGTGTTGTTATCCGGAGACTATCGACCCTTTGGAAGAAGAGTCAAATTGCGCCGGAAACTGCACCCTTCGGTGCTTTTTGGGATAACGACTCGGAAGTTTCTAGGACCGAAACGTCATTGTGACGAAAAGGAATTTCGTCATCCCAGCAGCAGCCGGGAACCCGCGTAAAGCGTAAGTGCCGCAGTAAGCCAGCGGATCACGCACTCGGGCAAAAGGCGAAGGGCCAGAAGAGACCCGATCTGGCCACCGATCACGACCGCGAGCAGCAAGGGCAGACCGTCGCCGATCGCCTCTGAAAAGCGCCCGACCCCAGCCTTGGTAAGCTGGCCGACCAGGCCGGAAACCGAGTTTATCAGGATGAAGAGACTGGCAGTGGCGGCAATCCGCCGCGCGTTGTCCCAGCGGGACAGATGAAGAAGCGGAGCGAGGAATATCCCGCCGCCGATCCCTACGACACCGGCGAGGTAACCCAGTGGAGCTGCCGCGAACGGCATCAACCGCGCCGCGCGGCCTCCGCCGGGCCGGTCCTGCGCGGTCGTCGGCAGCAGCAGGAGGACTGCCGCCGCAATCAGACTTATCCCCAGCAGAACGAGGAACGACCGCTCAGTGATCGGCGTCAGGCCGCCAAGAAACGCCAACGGCGCAGCGACAAGCGAAAGAACCAGCCCACCGCGCCATGGCACGACCCCCGCCCGGGCAAAGCGGATCAGGCTGCCAGTGACGACAACCACGTTGCACGACAGCGACAGGATCGGGAGCAGGCGATAGTCGTAACCCGAGAGCGCCAGCAGCGCGCTGTAGGTCGAGCCGCCGCCATAACCGACCGAGGCATAGAGCAGCGCCGTGGCCAGGAATGCTCCGATAAGCCACAGCGCCATGCCCTTCTTGCCCCCCTGTTTTTAGCGCATCACGCAATCGCGCCGTGGCAGTGCTTGTATTTCTGGCCCGAGCCACAAGGGCAAGGTGCGTTGCGGCTTACGCCGCTGTCGGCATAGGGATCGCCGCCGCCGGGCACCGCCGTCGCCGCGGTGCCCAGTGCACCGAGCATTGCCGCCGCACCGGGTATCGCCATCGAATCGTCCTCACCGGTAAACGGATCGATGTGGCCGGTAAGGAAGTCGGGCAGTTCGGGCAGCACGAACTCTTCGGGCGAGCGCATGCGAAATTCGCTCGTCATCAGGATCCTCGTCACATCCTCGCGGATCTTCTCGAGCATGTTCTCGAACAGGCCGAAAGCTTCCTGCTTGTACTCGTTGATGGGCGTCTTCTGAGCATAAGCGCGAAGGAACACGACCTGGCGCAGCGCATCGAGCGTCGCGAGATGCTCCTTCCAGTGGTTGTCGAGCCGCTCGAGCAAGATCGATTTTTCGAGGTTCTTCCAGACCACCGGATCGATCTCGCCAAGCTTGGCTTCCATCTTTGCGTCTGCAGCGTCGCGAATGCGCTCCTCGATCAAGTCGGGCTCCACCGCATCCTCATCCATCCACTGCTCGACCGGCAGGTCGAGGCCAAGTATGTCCGCGGCCTGATGCTTGAGGCCATCGATGTCCCACTGTTCGGGGTAGGATCCCGGAGGGCAGGCGCTGCCGACCATAGCGTTCACGGTGTCGTGACGCATGTCGACCACGACATCGTCCACTGCTTCGGCATCCATGATGTCTGCGCGCTGCTCGTAAATGACCTTGCGCTGATCGTTCATCACGTCATCGTATTCGACCACCTGCTTACGGATGTCGTAGTTGCGCGCCTCGACCTTCTTCTGGGCTGTCTCGATCGCCTTGGACAGCCAGCGCGATCCGATCGCCTCGCCATCTGCGAGGTTCGAATTCATCATTCGCGAAAACAGCGTGTCCGGCCCGAAAATGCGCAGCAAGTCGTCTTCGAGGCAGAGGTAGAACTTGGACAGGCCGGGATCGCCCTGCCGCCCGGAGCGCCCGCGAAGCTGGTTGTCGATACGGCGGCTTTCGTGCCGCTCCGTACCGATTACGCAAAGGCCGCCGGCTTCCAGCACTTTCTGCTTTTCCGCACCGACTTCGTCCCTGATGCGCTGGATCGCGGCTTCGCGCTCGGGCCCCTCGGGCATATCGCGCAACTCGTCCTCGGTCCGGAACTCGATGTTGCCGCCCAGCTGAATGTCGGTTCCGCGGCCCGCCATGTTCGTGGCGATGGTCACGGCGCCCAGGCGGCCGGCCTGCGCCACGATATGCGCCTCCATCTCGTGGAAGCGGGCATTCAACACGTTGTGCTTCACGCCTTCCTGGTTGAGATATTCCGAGAGCATCTCGGACTTTTCGATCGACACTGTGCCGACCAGAACAGGCTGCCCGGTCTCGTACCTTTCGCGGATCAACTTCGCGATCGCCTGGAACTTGTCGGCGGTGTTCTTGTAGAACTCGTCCTCTTCGTCGACCCGCCGGACCGGCAGGTTGGTCGGGATGGTGACGACGTTCATCTTGTAGATGTCGAAGAATTCGGGCGCCTCGGTCGCGGCGGTGCCGGTCATGCCCGAAAGCTTGGGATACATGCGGAAATAGTTCTGGAAGGTGATCGAGGCCATCGTCTGGTTCTCGGGCTCGATCTGCACGCCTTCCTTGGCCTCGACGGCCTGGTGCAGGCCGTTCGACCAGCGGCGGCCATCCATCATGCGCCCGGTGAACTCGTCGATGATGACGATCTTTCCATCCTTCTCGATGTAGTCGATGTCGCGCTTGAACATGACGTTGGCTTTGAGAGCCTGGTCGAGGTGATGGACGACCTGCGTGTTCTCGATGTCGTAAAGGTTGCTTCCCTCGAGCAGTCCGGCCTCTTCGAGCATCCGCTCGACCTTCTCGACACCGTCCTCGGTCAGGGTAATGTTCTTGGTCTTCTCGTCGGCCTCGTAGTCTTCGGGGACGATGCGCTTCACGACCGCGTCGACCTGGATGTAAAGCTCGGACTTGTCGTCGGTCGGGCCCGAGATGATCAGCGGCGTGCGCGCCTCGTCGATCAGGATCGAATCGACTTCGTCGACGATCGCGAAGTTGAAGGGGCGCTGCACCATCTGGCTGCGCTCGTGCTTCATGTTGTCGCGCAGATAGTCGAAGCCGAGTTCGTTGTTCGTCGCGTAGGTAATATCGGCGTTGTAAGCGGCGCGGCGCTCCATCTCGTCGAGATTGGGCACAATCACGCCCACGGTCAGGCCGAGGAAGGTGTAGACCTGCCCCATCCACTCAGCATCGCGTCGTGCGAGGTAATCGTTGACGGTGACTACGTGGACGCCCTTGCCCTCGATCGCGTTGAGGTAACAGGCGAGCGTGGCGACCAGGGTCTTGCCCTCGCCCGTGCGCATCTCGGCGATCTCGCCGCGGTGAAGCACGATGCCCCCGACCATCTGCACGTCGAAGTGGCGCATCCCTAGTACGCGGCGGGCCGCCTCGCGGACAGTGGCGAAGGCTTCGGGAAGGATGTCGTCGAGCGACTTGCCCGCTGCGATTTGGCTGCGGAACTTGTCGGTCTGTGCCCGCAGCTCCTCATCCGTGAACGTCTGGAGCGTGTGTTCGTAAGCGGAAATCTGCGCGATCGTGCGATCGAGCGACTTCACGTAACGGTCGTTGGACGAGCCGAAGAGAGATTTGGCAAGGGTGCCGAGCATGGCGGGTATCCTGGTCGGGAGGTCGCAACGACGACCTATCTAAGGGGAAGCGGCACGGCTGCGAGCAGTGCCAGAATATGTCGCTAAGCGCGGCAAACCGCGCCCGCGATCACTGCGCCGAACGGTCGATCCCGATCCGGACGGTGGGACTGAACGACCCAAAGGCGGCTATCCGCGAGAGCGCCGGCGAATTGACGTCGGTAGCGGGCGTAACCGAAGGAAAATGCGCGACACCGGCATTGCGAGCGCGAACGGTGCGCGAGATGCCCGGTACCTCCGAGGCGCCGATCTCGGTCGCTCCGGCGCGAGTTATGCGCGCTTCGGCGGGCGCAGCTTGCGCAATCAGGCCCAGGAGGGCTAGGAGGCCGAGGAGGAGACGGGTCATTGGTGCGGGCGGATATAGGTAGCTTGGCTGCCAGCGTCCATCCCCGAGGTCCAAATGCTTTGCCGATGCGGGGCCGGGCTCGCGTAACGGCTTTTCAGGGTTTTTCAGCGAAACTTTCTTGCGAATGGAACAGCGCACTCATTCCGTCGCCGGGCCTGCCCGCGATTCCAGCCCGGCTGCTGCGATGGGGCGGCTGTCGCTGCTCGACGGCCTGCGCGGGATCGCCGCGATCGGCGTGCTCCTTTACCACATGCGCAACGTCTTTGGCGTCGCCGAAATCTTTTCGCGCTCGTACCTATTTGTCGATGTCTTCTTCGTGCTGAGCGGCTTCGTGCTGACGCTTGCCGCCGAGCGCAAGATGGAAGAGCGCGGCGCCGTCTGGTTCATGGAAGTGCGGGTCAAGCGGCTCTGGCCGATGATCGCTCTTGGTTCCGTCGTCGGTGCGCTGGGTGCGGTCACGCTCGGCGAGGCAGACCCGGTGCCGGCCTTGCTGGTTCTCGCCCTTGCCGGGATCCCGATCCTGTGGCGCGAAGGTTCGCTGTTCCCGTTGAACGGGCCGCAGTGGTCCCTGTTCTGGGAGATTGTCGCCAACGTCGCCCACGTACTCGTCCTGCGGCGCCTTTCCGATCGCACGCTTCTGTTCGTCGCGGCCTTCTTCGGCGTCGCGTTCGAGGCCGCGATCTGGAAGTACGGCTCGGACACCTTCGGGCCCAACCAGCAACTGTGGTGGCTGGCGGGAGCGCGCGTCGGCTGGTCGTACACGATCGGGATCTGGATGGCGCTCCGGTACCAGAGGGGATTTGGCAAGCAACTCGTGCCCTGGTGGTTCGCCCTGGCGTTGCCGGTCGCGCTCATCGTCGCGGTTCCGCTTCTGCCCTGGCATGCCGCGGTCGGCGATGCGCTCGTCGCAATCGTGCTGCTGCCGCCGCTGTTCTGGCTAGTGGCGACGGCGACCCCGGCTCAAGCGGCGGTCCCCTGGCTCGACCGGCTCGGTGCATTGTCGTTTCCGCTCTACGCAGTCCATCTGCCGATCATGGTCGCCTTCCTCGCCTATGGTTCTTCCGTCGCGATCGCGGCGATAGCGACGGTTACCTCGCTATCGGTCGCGGCGCTTGTCACGTGGGCTGCACCCCTCGCGAAAGACTTGCGCCGCCGCCTCGTCCAGCAGACTGCACCCGCGCCCCTGGCTTGACCTTGCCCGCCAGCAGACTAGGCGGCATCGAATGTCGTCCGCAGTCTCGCCCCTCGCCCGCCCCTTCCCCGACATGCCGCCTATCCAAGGCGTAACCGTCCGCATTGCGCGAGCGGGCTACAAGGACTGGGGTCGTTGCGACCTGACTTATGTCGAGCTTGCCGAAGGGACCGCGGTCGCGGGCGTGTTCACGCGCAACGTCTGCTGCTCCACCGAGGTCGAATTGGGCCGCGAGCAGATCAAGTCGGGACACGCACGCGCGCTAGTCGTCAACGCCGGCAATTCGAACGCTTTCACGGGCTATCGCGGGCGCGAGGCCGTGGAAGCGATCATGAACCAGGTCGCGGACCACCTGGGCTGCCCGCCTTCGCAGGTGTTCGTTTCGTCGACCGGCGTGATCGGCGTGCCGCTGCCGCGCGACAAGGCCGTAGCCGGCGTCGCGGCCGCGCTCGCCGCCGCGCCTTGCGGGTGGCAGGAGGCCACCGATACGATCGGGACGACCGACACGTTCGCCAAGGGCGCTATGGCCACAGCGAAGATCGGCGAAACCACCGTCACGCTTGCCGCGATCATAAAGGGGTCGGGCATGATCGCGCCCGACATGGCGACGATGCTGGGCTATATCTTTACGGATGCCGCCGTCGCGCCGGACTTCCTGCAGCAACTCCTCAGCGCCGCCAGTGACGGGACCTTCAACTGCATCACGGTCGACAGCGATACCTCCACCAGCGACACGGTGCTCGCCTTTGCGACCGGCGCAGCCGGTAATCCCCCCATCAGGTCTTTCGAAGATCCGGGAGCGGACGCCTTTGCCGCAGCTCTCGAAGACGTTTGCCGCCAGCTTGCCCACCTTGTCGTGCGCGACGGCGAAGGTGCGCAGAAGTTCGTCTCCGTGTCGGTCGAAGGTGCGGTGAACGACGAAAGCGCGCGCCGCGTGGGCCTTGCAGTCGCCAATTCGCCGCTGGTGAAGACAGCCATCGCCGGAGAAGACGCCAACTGGGGCCGCGTCGTGATGGCGGTCGGCAAAGCTGGAGAGCCGGCAGATCGCGATCGCCTTTCGATCGGCTTCGGCGGGATCTGGGCTGCACGCAACGGAACGGCGCTGGAAGACTACGACGAGGCGCCGGTCGCCCGGCACCTCAAGGGCCAGGACATCACCATCGAGGTGGATCTGGGCCTGGGCGAAGGTCGCGCCACCGTGTGGACCTGCGACCTCACGCACGGATACATCTCGATCAACGCCGATTATCGCTCATGACCCGCGCGCTTACCCGCCCGGTCCACGAGCTGATGCGAACGGTTGGAGAGCGCGTGATAATGCCGCGTTTCCAATCCCTCGCCGCGCATCAGATTGTCCAGAAAGCGGCTGACGATGTCGTCACGATTGCAGATCGCGAAGCAGAGGAACTGCTGGCCGAAGGGCTGACCCGGATTCTGCCGGACGCGGCGCTCGTGGGTGAAGAAGCCGCACACGCCGACCGGACGGTCATGGGCCGGCTCGGCCAGCAACTTTGCTGGATAGTCGATCCGCTGGACGGCACGAACAACTTCGCGTTGGGCAAGCGCCCGTTCGGCATCATCGTGGCACTGGCCCAGGCGGGGGAGATGATCGCGGGCTGGATCTACGATCCTGTCTCGGGCCGGTTATGCCACGCGCACAAGGGCGGCGGCAGCTTCATCGGCGACGATTGGGTCACTGCCCGGGCCAGCGGGCTCTCTCCGCCGATTGCGGCGGTTTCCGTGGTCTTCATGGATCCCGCCCGGCGCGCGGCAGTGACCGGACATATCCTGCCGCATTACACGGTCGTCGATATCCCTCGGTGCGCGGCAGAACAGTACCCACGGCTCGTGCTGGGAGAAAACGACTGCTCGATCTTCGAGCGAACCTTGCCCTGGGATCACGCTGCTGGCGTGCTGTTCGTGAACGAAGCCGGAGGGCGCGCTGCGCGGCCCGACGGATCGGACTACCGAGTAGATGACGACAGGCGCGGACTGATCGGGGCGTCGACGCCCGCGTTGTGGGACGAGATGGCAGCGCGACTGGCCGCGCTGCCATCCGACTGACTGTTAGAGAACGCTTTCGAGCCAGCCCTTGAGTTGGCTCTTCGGCGCAGCTCCGAGCTTCTGGGCAACCGGTTTACCGTCCTTGAAAAGCACCATCAGCGGGATCGACTGCACGCCGATCTGGCCGGGAACATCGGTGTTTTCCATGATGTCCATCTTGGCGATGGTCACCTTGTCGGCCAGTTCCTCGCTGATCTCCTCCAGCGCAGGGCCGATCATCTTGCACGGCCCGCACCACTCGGCCCAGAAATCGACCAGCACGGGCTTGTCGGACTGGAGCACGTCGGCGGCGAAGCTGGCATCGGTCACGGCTTTGGTGGACATCTGGGATTCCTTGTCTGTGAGTGGTCCCATATCTAGGGCCGGCAGTCAGCAACGCAACGCGTCAGCGCATAAAGCTTTCCTGCTCCCCCTGCGATCCAGGCTTGTGCTGCGCCAGCGCTTCCGGCGACAGCTGGATCAGGCGCGGGCCTGACGTGTAAAGAAGCGCGGCCTCGATGCGGCGTCCGGGATAGATCTTTTCCAGAGCTGCAGCATAGGCCGCCATCTGCCGGATATAAGCGCGTGAAACCTCGCCGATTTCGCTCGGAGCGCGGCGGGCGCTCTTAAAGTCGACGATGCGGACGACATCGTCTTCGATCAGCAGACGATCGATCGTTCCAGCGATGACCTGACCCTCAACGACCGCGGTTACCGCAACCTCTGCAAGAGACTCCGACGAGAACACAGATTGCCAGCGCGGGTCGTCCAGCACGGCAAGCGCCGCGCCGAGCATTTCGTCACGCGCTTCCTGCGAATGGCCCGGGGCGGACATTTCCAACCACGAGCGTCCGGCGTCATGCCGCGCGGCAGGCTGCAATTCGGGAAGCCGTTCGAGCAGACGGTGGATGATCACCCCACGCTCTGCCGCTTCGCGCGATGTGGCTGCAGCGAGGCCCGGCGGATCGGAAACCAGGTCCTCACCTAGCGAAGACGGGGCTAGCGGCCGGGGTGGACGCGGCTCGGGCCCGACCGGCTCCACCGCCCAGGCCGGCAGCTCAGGCGGCTCCGGAGAAAGGATCGAGCGCTCGCCTGCTCCGCCGTGCGCCGCGGCAGCACCCCATTCGCGGCGCCATCCAAACACGGGATCGTCGAGAATCTCCTTGTCCGCGAACAGGGGCGACAGCGCCGCGTACCAGCTTGCGGGTGGCGGCTCGGTCTGGCGGGCGCCCAGCGAACCGCCGATGAAGAGCGCTTCCTCCGCGCGGGTCATTGCGACGTACAAGAGGCGCCAGTGTTCCTGCCGCTCTTCCTGCCTGGCCCGCGCCTCAGCCATCGCCACGGGACCCACGCGCTCTGCCTTGCGCAACGAGGGCACAGGAATCTCACGGGTCTGCGAGCCCGGCACGACCTCGGGCAAGGTGAGCCCGCGAGGCGGCGCGGAATCGGGATCGTCGGCGGCATCGGCAAGGATGACGATGGGCGACTGGAGACCCTTCGCACCGTGCACGGTCATCACCCGCACCAAGCCTTCATTGCGACCCGCTTCCCGCTTCAGCTCGCCGTTACTGGAATCGAACCATTGGAGAAATCCCACGAGACTGGACGTGTTCGCCGCAGCGTGCGCCAGCGCGGCGTTGAGCAGTTCGTCGAGCGGATCGGCGACTTCCTGGCCCAACCGCGCGATCAACCGGCTCCGCGCGGCCCACGGCCCGACGAGAAGCCAGTGAAGCAGCGCATGTGCCGGTTCGAAATCGGCGCGCGACAACAGGGCGAGCAGCTTTTCGACCGTTTCGAAAGTCTCCGGCCGATTTTCGCTGCGCAAGTGGTTCCACAGTGGAACGCCCTTCGATCGATAGCCCCAGGCGAGCAGCTCTTCCTGGGTCCAGCCGAAGATCGGAGAGACAAGCAATGCCGCCAAGTTCAGGCTGTCGAGCGGCTGCGCGGCAAAGCGCAGCGCGGCGACGATATCCTTGACCCCAAGCGGAGCGCCGAGACGCAACCGATCCACGCCGGCGACCGCCACCCCGTGCGCGTGAAGCCGCGCCACGATGAGCCCGGCCAGTTCCTTCCTTTTGCGCACGAGGACCATAACGTCCCCCGGCCCCGCCATCCGCGCGCCGTTCTTCACCAAGGGAAAGCCGTGGTCCAGCCAAGCGCGCACCTGACGAGCGATCTGATCGGCCAAGAGGCGGTCGGGACGGCTGAGCCAGGTCTCCGCGCCTTCTTCTCCTGCCTCCTCAGGCTCGCTCTCGCTGTCGTCGTCCTCACCCGCAAGTCCGACCGGACGCCACAGCGCGACCAGGCCGGGTCGATCCTCGCCGATATGCGGGTCAGGCGGTGACCGCAGCCCGAACTGGTCGCTGCCTATGAGAGAGAGCGCGCGATCGACGAACTCTAGGATCGGCGAAGCTGTCCGGAAGGATTGATCGAGACCGAGTTCGCTCAGCTCGCGGCGCACTCCGCGCATCTGCTCGCACACTCGGCTGCGCGCCGCTTCGAAGTTTTCGGGGCTCGTTCCCTGAAAGCGGAAGATCGCTTGCTTGTAATCGCCGACGACGAAAAGCGTGCGCATGGCCTCGCCGTGCTGCCCTTCGCCGGCAAAGAAATCGCCGATCAGCGCATCCACGATCTCCCATTGCGCCGCGTTGGTGTCCTGCGCTTCGTCGATCAGGATGTGATTGAACCTGCGGTCGAGCTTGAAGCGCACCCAATCGGCCATCCCCTGGCGGGTCAGGAGATCGGCGGCCACGCGGATTTGATCGTCGAAATCGATGAAACCCTCGCGGCTCTTGGCCTCGTCCCAGGCAAGCGCGAAAGCGCGGCCGAGCGCCAAGGCCGGCTCCATAAGGTCGGCCAATGCGAACAGCGCCCGGCGTTCCTGCACGAACCCGATGCTCGATTTCACCCGTTCTGCATGGACGGCATAGTCGGGCGTTTTCTTGGTGACGAACGACAGCGACCGTACGTCGCCCTTCCCGGTGAATAGCGCAGTGTAGAGAACATCGAGATCGGTGAGGCGCCTTGCCGCATCGGCGCTTAGCCATCCCGCGATGACGTCCGCGTTGCCCAGACCGGTGGCCGCACCCCACTCTCGCAATGCGGCGGCACAGGCGCGCAGCGAGGCACAATCGAAGGTCCCGTCTTCACACAGCTCGACGAGGCTCGCTTCGGCATTGTCGCCCAATCCCAGCAGCCGGTCGATGCGCGGGCGCAGCGGGGGCTGCCACGCCCCCCTGCCGATCCAAAGATCGCGCGCGCCGGCGCAGCGCAACAACCATGAACGGACTTGCTCAGCGCCCTGTCGCAGACTGAGCATCTCGAGCGCTTCGAACAGTCGGTCGTCGCCATCCGCCTCGGCGCGGACAAGGAGATCTGCCAGCACGCGCTGGACGAGCAATTCGCGGTCGCGATCCTCCATCGCACGGCCACCCGGAACCATTCCCGCCTCGACGGGAAAGGCCGCCAGCAGCCACTGGGCGAAGGCGTGGATCGTCTGGATGCGCAAGCCGCCTCCTGGGCAATCCAGCACCGCGGCAAAGCGGCTGCGCGCGCGGGCCCGCGTCGCCGGATCATGACTGGCGCCGATCGCCTTCAGCTGGACGGCGAGCTTGTCGTCCTCGAGCCGGACCCAACTTGCGAGCACTTCATTGACCCGCGTCGCCATCTCGGCAGCGCCTGCCTTCGTGAAGGTCAGGCACAGGATCTGCTCCGGCTGCACCTTGGGCTGAAGGAGCAGGCGCAGCACCCGCGCGCTCAACACCTGGGTCTTTCCGGTCCCCGCCGAGGCGCTGAGCCACACGGTCTCTTCCGGCGACACGGCCGGGTGCTGGTTACCGACAAGCGGATGGACGCGCGCTTCGCTCATGAGTTCGAGCCTTGCCCGCCATCGTCCCCACGCGCCTGCCATTCGTCCAGTCGCATAAGCTGGTCGTAATCGCCGAAATTCGGCAAATCAGGATTGAGCCGCGCCACGAACGGCTCGTCGCCCGCAATCCAGCGCGCGATCGCATCGTCGAGAAATCGGCGCGTCTCGCTCAGGAATTCCGCCCGCCGGATGCCCGACCGCTTGCCGTTTTCGGGGATGGGCTCGGTCAGCGCTCCGAAGCCCGTGTCGCTCTTGTCGTTTCGGGCGAGCGACCAGTATTCGAAGCGCTCAGGTTTTCCCCTGACGCCTTCGAACCCGCCTGCGTCGGCAATAAGGCCTAGCACGCCAAGCTGAAGCGAAAATCCCTGTTCAACGCGCTTGTTGCTGGGCGGCTTTCCGGTCTTGTAATCGATGATTGCAAGTGTGCCGTCGGACAACTGGTCGATGCGGTCGGCTTTGCCGTTTATGGTCACGCCGCCCGCCTTCATCGATCCCGAGCATTCGATCGCCACGGGACGCCGCCCCTCGCCCGCCATCCGGGCGGTGGCCTGCTCCATCCAGGCAAGACCCCGCAGCAGGCGGGGAAGCCACGTCGCACGCATAAAGGGGTGCACCCCGAGTCGGTCGACGGCGGCAGTGGCGCGCGCCTCGAGTTCGCCCGGCGGATCGCCATCCTTGTGCCATTGCTCGAGGACGCCGTGCGTCATCGTCCCCAGCCACGCGGGCGACGGTTCGGCATCGAGCGGATCGAGGCGGGAAAGCCCGAGGATCGAGTTCGCGTAAAACGCAAAGGGATCGCCGCGCAACCGGTCGAGCGCGGTCGCCGAGATATCGACGCGCCGCTGCTCGGCGCTCGGCCGAGGCCGTGGGCGTGCGGATGGTTCGACCGGAGTCGCTCGGTCTATGCGGCGGGCAAGTTCCACCGCACGTTCCTCGCGGTGGGTCTTGAGCAGGTTTGGACCCAGCATTGCGCGGATACGCAGCAGGAAACGCGATGCGATGACCGGCCCTTGCGCATCTCGGGCCGAATGGCTGAGGACCACCTGCGGCGCGCCCAGCGCGGCCGCGAGGTCATGGGCAGCAAGGCCCACGCGGAAATCCGCGCCTGGCACGCCCAGGACCCGCAGAACCGCTGGAGCCAGCAACGGGTCGGGCGCGGGCGACGACGGCCAGCTTCCTTCATGCATCGCCGCGCAGATCACCAGATCGGCGCGCTGCATCCGCGCCTCGATGAGGCCATAGATCGCCACGCGGGGATGCCCGCCCCAAGGCGGGCGGACCGCCACTTCGACCATCGCATCGCGCAACACGGCGGCGGCGTCGGTGGGATCGAGTCTTGTCCCGGCGAGACGCGCGGCCTTGCTCATGTCCTCGACGAACGTCGCGAGCGCGCGTCCGTCAGCCTGACCCCACAGAGCCGGGCCGCAAAGGATCGTACCCACCTCGCAGAGCGTTGCGATCAGGACTTCAAAAGTTGCATCGCTGGAAAGGCCATCGATCGGCGCGAGAAGCTCCGCAACGCGGGGCCACCATCGTTCGAGCGACGGATTCGCCTTTCGGGCTCCGGCGATTGCCGCGCCAACTCCGGTCAGCCCCGGCATCGGGCGCGGGCCACGCAGGATTTGGTCGAGCCGACGCACTTCGTCGAGCCAGGCCGCTCGGTCCTGCCATGGGTCGACGAGAGGGTGCCCGAGCAACGCCAGGAGTGCGACGGGCGCGAAGCGTTCCGCCATGCAATCGGCCAGAAGAAGAAGCACCCTTCCCGCGGTCGTCTCCGAAAGCGGCCGGCCCGCTGAATCGTCGGCAATGATGTTCCACCGCGCAAGGTGTCCGACTACCCGTGTCGCCAGCGAGCGGTCGGGCGTGATCAAGGCCACACGCCGCTCAGGCTCCGCAACCGCTTCGCGGATGAGGAGAGCGATCGCCTGCGCCTCCTCCTCCGGCGTCGCACTTTCCATCAGGCGGACGCCGCTCAGCCGCCTTTCCCCTGCCGGAAGATCGACCCAGGCCGCGCTTGCCTCGGGCGGGAGGAACAGATTGGAGATCGCTCGGCTGCGCTCGGGCGGCGCGGCCCCTTCGCCTGAACGATGCCAGGCCCGCACCTCCTCGCGCGCGATGCCCATGCGGTTGAGCAGCAGCTTGAGGTGATACTGCGGGTGGGTGACGTGGTCGTCACGCGAAAATGGCGGATCGCCCGGCTCGGTCGGCGCACCGGCGACACCAAGGCTGTCCCAGATCGAAGCGTCCAGCGTAAGGTCGAGATCGGGCAGGATTACCGCGCCCGCAGGTGCGAACGCGATGCTGCGCAGCAATTGTGCGACTGCAGGCGAAGCGCTCGTCACCCCGGCAGCGACGATCGGGCGCTGCGGCAGGCTTTCTTCCCACCGCCGCGCTGCGTGAGCGAGAAGCCGATTGCGCCGCTCGGGCGCGTCGATCTCGCCTCGCGCGTCGCGTTCGGCGCTCCAGCGCGCGTGCACGCGAAGGAACAGGGCCAGGCTCTCCTGCCAATGCTCGGCAAGCTCGGGGCGCAGGGCAAGAACCCTGTCAGAGAGCAGGTCGTGAAAAGCAATATCCTCAATCGCCAGCCGATCGATGCTGCGCGCCACGCCGCGTGCCATGCGCAGCAAGGCAGGCATCGAGGGCGCAGTGCTACCAAGCTCCTCGCCCAGCAGTTCGGCGAGGCGCAGCCAGCGCAGGGTGGGATCTGCTGCGGGGGGAATCTGCGCCCCGCTTCCCATAGGATCGAGCAACGGACCCAAGGTTTCATCGAGGTCCAGGTCGCCGACCACTGCCATCCTGGGAAGCAGGAGACCGCTACCGTCGCTTGCGCGAACGAAAGCCTCGGTCACGGCCCGCATGGTGCGGCGACTGGGCAAGAGCAGGGTCAGGCGGGCAAGGCCGAAGCCTTCCTCGGAATAGCGGGGGGTCAGGCCCGCAACGAGCGCATCGGCAAATCCGCGGTGCGCGGCAATCGAGTAGATGTTGGGAGCGGTGCGCCTGCCAGGCTGCTCAGCCACGCGCCATTGCCTGTTCGGTCGGGAGAATCGCTTCGGGCGAACCGACCTCGAACCATTCGCTGACGTGGCTTATTCCAAAAAGGCGGCCGCGGGCGATCGCACGGTCCCACAGGATATTGGTCGAAAACGCGCCCGCCGGGGGGTCGGCGAGAAGCGAATGACCGATCAACTGGATGCCCGTCCAGATGAACGGTGCGATGCGCCCAGTGCGGCGGCGGCTGATCCGTCCCAGCGGGTCGAGATGAAAGTCGCCCTTTCCGCGATGGTTGTGCGCGCGCGAATGTGGGACGAGGAGAAGCAACCCGTCCATTCGCTCAGCATCCCACGCATCGCTCAACTGCTGGAAAACGTTGACCGGGCCTTCGAGCCAGAGATTGTCGGAATTGACCGTGAAGAACGGATCGGCGCCGATCAGCGTCAGGGCCTTCACCATCCCGCCGCCCGTTTCAAGCAGCGCGTCCCGTTCGTCGGATATGGTGGTCGCGGGCCGTTGGCGGGTCGAGAGGTGATCGACGAGCATCTCGGGCAGGTAGTGGACGTTGACCACCGCGCGCGCCACGCCGGCATCGGCCAGCCGGTCCAGGCAATGATCGATCATCGCCTTGCCGGCCACCTCGACCAGCGGCTTGGGCCGGTCGTTGGTAAGCGGCCGCATTCTGGTGCCCAGGCCAGCGCCCATGACCATCGCCACGTCGCTGGCCAAGGCTCCGCTCACGCCCCGAACTCCCCGCCCAGAATGCCGGCAGGATCGCGGAGGTGCGCAGGAACGTTCGCATCGAACCACGCAGCCACCGGAGCCAGCGCCGGATGGGCCAGATCCCGCTCCAGCGCCTGCCACACCCGTGGGATCAGCGAGAGGTAGCGGGCCTTCCCGTCGCGCCGCCACAACCGCACGAATATGCCGACGATTTTCGCGTTCCGCTGCGCCCCGAGGCGGGCGTAATCGGCCGTGAAGTCATCGGCTGAGAGGCCCGTTCGCTCAAGGTAATAGGCGATCATCCGCGCTTCGAGGCCCTCACTGACGTCGCGGCGGGCATCCTGCAGGAGCGAGACGAGATCATAGGCCGGGTGCCCGACGAGCGCGTCCTGGAAGTCGAGCAGACCTTGATCGGCGAGACCGCCAAGCAGCATGATGTTTTCGGCGTGGTAATCGCGCAGAACGGTGACGCCGGGGCGCTGCCTCGCGAGCAGCGGAGAAAGCGCCTCTTCCCAGGCGGCGGCATATCCTGCGGAATCGACCTCCAGCCCTTGCGCCGGGCAGTACCATTCGGTGAACAACTTGGCCTCGCGGAGATACTCCGCCAGCGCATACGAGGTGAATGGTCCCGGCGGGAGGCGATGGAGCGCAACAAGTGCATCGACCGCCGCCTTGTAAATCGCGGTCTCGTCGTCCGGCCAGGCGTCGAGATACTCGCGCATCCGTACTTCGCCGAAATCTTCAAGAAGCACGAAGCCCCGCTCGGCATCCTCGGCAAGGATTCGCGGAGCGCGCATCGCATTTTCATCGAGCCAGCGGGCGGCGCGAAGGAACGGGCGGGGATCCTCGTGCGGAGGCGGAGCATCCATGAGCATCGCCTTGCCCCTGGCGCCGGAAACGCGGAAATAGCGCCGAAACGACGCGTCTCCTGCAAGCGGCGCGATTTCCGCTCCCGCCCAGCCGGCGCCGGCGAGAAACGTCGCGGCATCGGCGGGAATGGAGTCGGCTTCGGGCGGCGGAGCGGATGCGCTTTCGGGGGGCAAGGTCAGGTCGTCCATCCTTCGCGCTCTAGCCAATCGCAACCCGCCCGCACAATGGCGATGCGGCCTTCGTCCGCAGGTTCCAACTCTATAGCCAAACAGCCTGGCTCATCCGCGAAACCGCCGGCGTGTTCCGGCCATTCGGCAATAAGGGCGGCGTTCTGGCGATAATCGTCCAGGCCGAGCTCGCGCACTTCGCGCGGATTCGACAACCGGTAGAAATCGGCGTGGACGACCGGCAGGCGCAACGCCGGCGGATCGTAGCACTCGATAATGGCGAAGCTGGGCGAAGGCACCTCCCCATCATAGCCGAGCGCCGCAATGATCGCTCGTGCCAGCGTGGTCTTGCCCGCGCCAAGGCCGCCCGAAAGCGCGACTACATCGCCGGGGCGAAGTGCCTTGGCGATCCGGCGACCAAATTCCGCGCTCGCCTGGGTATCGGGCAGGTTCACCCGGGCCTTATCGCTCATGGAAGGGTGACGATCGCGGCGGTTCCCTGGCCCGGCTCCGACAGCAGTTCCAGCTTGCCGCCATGCCCTTCGACAAGCTGGCGCGCCAGCGGAAGGCCAAGTCCCTGGCGGCGATCGACCGTCTTGCCATCAGGCGCGACGCGCATCCCGTCGAGGGCGCGGGCGAGGGTCGCCGGGTCCATGCCTGGCCCGTTGTCGGAAACGACGACTCGCGCCGCGCCGCGTGGCCGGCGGGTCACCTCGACGAGGATCCTGCCACCTGAAGGGGTCGCGGCAATCGCATTGTCGATCAATTGGGCGAACGCGCGGGACAGCCGCCGGGCATCGCCCTCGACCGGGACGGTGGCGGCTGTGCCGCGCAAGTCGACGGTAAGGCCCGCCTGGCCAACGCGCTCACGGCGTTGACGCAGCAGATCGACGATGAGGCTGCGAAGCTCGACCGGTTCGCGCTGGAACGGCAGTGTCCCGGCCTCGCTCTGGGCAAGATCGAGGACGTTTTCGATCTGCTCGCCCAGGCGATGGACCGACGAAAGGATGGCCGCCACATACTCCCGCGCCTGGGGGCCGAGTTCTCCGGCCACACCCGCTTCGAGCATTTCGGCAAAGCCGCCGATCGATGTAAGGGGCGTGCGAAACTCGTAGGCCATGTTCGCAATGAAGCGGGTCTTGACCGCGTCGGCTTCGACGAGCGCGGCGTTGCGCTCCGACAACGCGGCCTGCGCCTTTTGCGAGTCGGTAATATCGAGCACCGTCAGGAGACCGTTGCCGTCTGGCAGCGGGACGCCCGCGAATTCGAGAAACCGCCCGTCGGCCAGAGCCGCCCGACCGCTGCGCTCGATCCGTTCGAGTGTAGCGGCGCGAATGACCTGCCCCAGCGCTTCGACCTGCGCCGGCCGCTTTAGCCGCGAGGCAACCCGGGCCAGCAGCGGCTCGACCTTCGGATGCTCGTCGAGAAACGCGTCGTCCAAGCCCCAATCCGCGGCGAACCTGCGGTTCCACAGGGCAAGCCGCCCGTCCGGCGCGAACACCGCGAGCGATTCGAAGAGGTTGTCGAACGTCGCGGTGCGGGTTCGCAACAGGGTGTCGCGGGTTGCCGAAAGCTGCAGCTGTTCGGTGCGATCCTCGAAGATCAGGAGAAGCCCACCATCGGGCATCGGCTGCGCAACGACACGCAGGTGGGTGCCGTCGCTGAGCGACCACGCCTCCTCGCGCGTATCACCAGAATGGAACCACTGCTGTCGCTCGCGCCGCCACTCTGGGAAATCGCGCACTTCGGGCAGTCGCGAATTGTCGCGCATCTTGTCGAACACCCGGTCGAAAGGCGGCGCATCCAGCAGCCAGGTCGGCGGAATGGCGAACTGGCGCAGAAACGGCTGATTGGCGAACACCAGGCGATGCGCGGCATCGAACTGCGCGATCCCGGCAGAAAGGATGTCGAGCATGTCGCGCTGGGCATCGCGGAATGCGCGGAATGCCCGGGTCTGCTCCTCCAGCTCCTCGATATCGACGGCATAGCCGGCAACGCCCTCGCTGCCGATCGGCAGGTCGGTCACCCGTAGCGAGCGGCGTTCGTTACCTTGCGGCCCGGAGACAGTGGCCGTCACGACCCGCTCGAGCGGCATGTTCTGCTCGCGCGATTGCTGCGCGACCTGCGCTGCGCTGAGACCGTCGACAGGTTCGACCAACTCGGTCTGCGCTTCGACCACGGATTCGGCGCTGGCGCCGCCGACAGCGGCGACATAGGCCGTGTTCACGAGTTGCAGACGGCCATCGGGGTCACGCGACCACATAGGCAGCGGTGCCGCCTCGATCAGCCCGGCAAGCGCGGCGAAGCGCGACTGCGCCGCGCTGGTCTCGTCGCGCAACCGCCGCAGTTCCGCCTCGCTGTCTGAAAAATCGAAGACCCAGACGAGTGCAGCGCCGCCCGGGGAGACCTGCGGGTCGGCCAGATGGCCGCGCAAGGCCAGGCTCCGCCGCGATCCGCGTGGCGTCAGCACGAGCTTGAACGGAGCCGCGGTCTTTTGCGTCCGACGGACAGCAGTCGTCAGTTCGCCAAGCTGAAACTCGCTCAGCCCCTTAGTGCCGGCATCGAGTTCGCTGAGGTATCCGGGCATCGCATCAAGCCCCAGCCAGGCGGCAAGGCGCGCGGGACCTTCGATGCGCCCGTCGCTGCGCACCAGGAGGGGAAGCGCCGGCGCCTCGTCGATCATGCGCGAAAGGCGGCGGGTCAGCCGCTGGCTGGCCTCTGCGCGGCGCTCGCGGCGGCGTGCGGACAGAAAGGCCCAGGCTGCTGCGAGAGTCCAGGCGGCGAGCAGCAGCCCGATCAGCGCCAGCGCGGTCTGGGAGAGGATCATCGCGCCTTCGCTATGCGGCAGGCCGCTGAAATACAACTCGCAGGATGAGAATGTGCGCCCCGACACTCCCCGGCCTTAGCCGGGGAGCACAGATCCTGCGGCGCGCCAGGCGCTGCTTAGTAGCGGTAGTGGTCGGGCTTGAAGGGCCCCGCCTGCGGAACGCCGATATAGGCAGCCTGCTTTTCGCTCAGCTTGCTGAGCTTCACGCCGAGCTTCGCCAGATGGAGCGCCGCAACCTTTTCGTCGAGATGCTTGGGCAGCACGTAGACGTCGTTCTTGTAGTTGCCCGACTTCGTCCAGAGCTCGATCTGCGCAAGCACCTGGTTGGTGAAGCTCGACGACATGACGAAGCTCGGGTGGCCGGTCGCGCAGCCCAGGTTTACGAGGCGACCCTTGGCAAGGATCAGGATCTGCTTGCCATCGGGAAATTCGACGAGATCGGTGCCCGGCTTGATCTCGTTCCACTTGTAGTTGCTGAGCGCCGAAATCTGGATTTCGCTGTCGAAGTGGCCGATGTTGCAGACGATGGCCATGTTCTTCATCGCCTTCATGTGTTCGGCGGTGATCACGTCCTCGTTGCCGGTCGCGGTCACGAAGATGTCGCAGCGGGTGACCGCCTCTTCCATCGTCACGACTTCGTAGCCTTCCATCGCCGCCTGCAGCGCGCAGATGGGATCGACTTCGGTGACCATCACGCGCGCGCCGCCCTGACGCAGCGAGGCAGCGGAGCCCTTGCCGACATCGCCGAAACCGGCGACGCAAGCGACCTTGCCGGCCAGCATGACGTCGGTCGCGCGACGGATCGCATCGACCAGCGATTCCTTGCAGCCATAAAGGTTGTCGAACTTCGACTTGGTCACGCTGTCGTTCACGTTGATCGCGGGGAACGGCAGCTTGCCCTCGCGCGCGATCTGGTAGAGGCGGTGGACGCCGGTGGTGGTTTCCTCCGACACGCCCTTGATCGCCTTGACGCTGGCGGTGAGGTAACCGGGCTTGGCCTTGAGGAAGGCCTTGAGCGCGCGCTGGAACTCGATCTCTTCTTCGTTCGCGGGCTCACCCAAAGTCTCGCCGGCTTCGATCCGCGCGCCCCACAGCGCGAACATCGTCGCATCGCCACCATCGTCGAGGATGAGGTTGGTGGTCAGGTCGGGATCGCCCTCGCTGCTCCAGTCGAAGATGCGGCCGACGTAGTCCCAGTAATCTGCAAGGCTCTCTCCCTTGATCGCAAACACCGGCAAGCCGCTGGCCGCGATGGCAGCGGCAGCGTGATCCTGCGTCGAGAAGATGTTGCAGGTTGCCCAGCGCACTTCTGCACCCAACGCGACGAGGGTTTCGATGAGCACGGCGGTCTGGATGGTCATGTGAAGAGAGCCGGTGATCCGCGCGCCCTTGAGCGGCTGCGACGCCCCGAATTCCGACCGCAATGCCATCAGGCCGGGCATCTCGGTCTCGGCGATCGCGATTTCGGCGCGACCGAAGTCAGCAAGCCCGATATCGGCGACGACATAGTCCTTCTGGGCGTCAAGCACGGTGGCCACGAGGTATTCTCCTGCAGGAAAGTTGAGCAGCAGCGCCCGGGCCGACACACGGCAATGGCAAAAGGGCGACGCAATGATGCGCCGCCCTTACCCGCTCCCCTCAGCGGAATCAAATATAAAGAATTCTTTATATGCGGGCGAGGCGACCCCACCGGGTACCCTAGTCTGCCCCGCCCGCACCTTTGCCCCCGCTACCGAGCCGCGCCGCCTCCCCCCGGGGCCCCGCGGCTTCGCAGGAACGAGGATCAGCGGCGCGTGGCGGCGTACTGGGCTCCGCAGGTGCGGCCGGCGAATTCGGATTCGCCCACCATGGCATCGGCTGCGGCCAGCAGGGTTCCTTGCGAGCGGCTCTGGGCAAGGCTGCGCGTGGCCGACTTGAGGTCGCGGCAGCCCATTGTCGGGTGGCCGGTGCCATAGCTGTTGGCGATGCGCGTGCTCATCTTGTCGAGCGCGCGATCGGGTCCGCCCTTGCCGCTTTCGCTCGCGAGCTGTGTGCGAAGCTGCCGGTTGGCGACGTTGAGTTCGGCCTGGTGCGCCGCCGCGAAGGCGTAGTAGTCCGGCTGGAAGTTGTCCGGACCCATCCGGCAACGTAGTGCGGTCACCATCAGCATGATGTCGAGATTCCGCAGTTTGGCAGCATTTACCGACGTTGCGCTCCAGCAGGCGGCCTGCGCCGGCATTGCGCCAACGAGCGAGGATGCGGCCAACGCGGCCGCAATCATTGCGTACTTTTTCATGTGCCCCAGTCTCCGTGGAACCCCTCCGGGTCCCGGTGTGGACCCCCCCTGGGTCCGCAATGAAGAATGCGCAGCCGTGTTTACCCGATCTTCAACATCGAGGGTGAAGCGAAATTAACCAGCTCAAGCACCGCTGTGCTGTTGCGCGGTCATGTCGGCAGCCTATATCGACGCCCGGACAGAGGCGAAGAAGGACCACAACATGACAATTTCGGTTGGCGAATCAATTCCCGACGTAACCCTGATGAAGGCGACCGACGGCGGTCCCGAGCCGGTGAAGGCGAGCGAATTCTTCAAGGGCCGCCGAGTGGCGCTGTTTTCGGTGCCGGGCGCCTTCACTCCCACTTGTTCCGCCAAGCACCTTCCGGGCTTTGTCGAGAAGGCGAGCGAACTGAAGGCCAAGGGCATCGACGAAATTGCCGCGACTTCGGTCAACGACGCTTTCGTGCTCGGCGCGTGGAACAAGGCCGGCGGTTCCGACGACATCACGATGCTTGCCGACGGCAACGGCGAACTGGTGAAGGCGCTCGGCCTCGACGCCGATTTTTCGAAGTTCGGCATGGGCGCGCGCGGCCAGCGCTTCTCGATGGTCGTCAACGACGGCAAGGTCGAGCAGCTCAATGTCGAAGCGCCCGGTGACTTCAAGGTGAGCTCTGCCGAGCACATGCTCGAACAGCTCTAAGCAGAAGACCATTTCGATGTGGGGCCAGTTGGCGATCAAGGCGCTCGTTTCGGGCGCATTGATCGCCGCTGCCTCGGAGATAGCCCGACGCAATCCGGGCTGGGGCGGGCTGATCGCTTCCCTGCCCCTAACGACCCTGATCGCGCTGGCCTGGCTCTGGCGGTCCGATCACGACCCTATCCGAGCCGCTGATTTCGTCAGCGGCACAGCGCTCTACGTGATCGCCGCGCTGCCGGCCTTTGGGGTTATCGCCGCCCTGCTCCGCCGCGAAGTGGCTTTTGGTCTGGCGATGGCTGCTGGGTGCCTCGTCGCAATGGCAGGTTACGGGCTGCTGATCTACGCCGGGCGGCGCTGGGGCCTTCCCGTCTAAGCCGGAGCGCCCGGCTAGTAACCCATCAGGCTAAGCACTTCCTTGCGACTGCGATTGTCGTCGAGGAAACATCCTATAAGCCGGCTCGTCACCATGCTCACCCCCGGGGTGCGCACGCCCCGCGCGGTCATGCAGGCATGGCTCGCTTCGATCACCACCGCAACGCCATCCGGCTGCAGGTTATCGTAGATGCACTGGGCGACCTCTGCGGTCAGCCGCTCCTGGATCTGAAGGCGCCGCGCGAAACCGTGAAGAACCCGGGCAAGCTTGGAAATGCCGACGACCCGCTCGCGCGGCATGTAGGCGATCGCCGCCTTGCCGATGATCGGTGCCATGTGATGCTCGCAGTGCGACTGGAACGGAATATCCTTGAGCAGGACGAGTTCGTTGTATCCGCCGACCTCGTCGAAAGTGCGGGAGAGATGGACCGCCGGATCCTCCCCGTAGCCGAGGCAGTATTCCTTCCACGCGCGGGCAACGCGCTTGGGCGTGTCCACAAGCCCTTCGCGCGCAGGATCGTCGCCGGCCCACCGGATCAGTGTGCGAATGGCATCCTGCACGTCCTGTGGCACCGGCAACTTGCCGTCTTCGCGGTCCTCGTCCGGTCCAACCAGGCTGCTCATCCTATCCCCCTCCTATTTCGGCCGGCGCAGGATGCGGCTTCGGAACAGCGTGTGTCGCTTGTAGAGCGACAACATCTCTTCCGGCCGCTCAGGATCGAGCACCTCATTATCGGCTAGCGCCTTTTCCGTGTCCGTCAATTCGCGCAACGCAAACCTGCGCAGCTTCTGCCCCTGTTTGGGCACTGCATCGATCATTCCCGCCATCGAGCCATAGCGGTCAAGCAAGGCCTCGACTTCCGTCGGCTCGAGCCCGCAATGCTCGGCCAGCAGCGAGTGCCGGATCCGGCGGATCACTGCGCTCGTTTCGTCGCCGCCCCTGCGGGTGGAATCGATGAATACGTCGCATTCGCTATCGAGACCCATCGACCGGTTGTTCATATTGGACGAGCCGATGCGCAATATCTCATCGTCCACGATCATCAGTTTCGAGTGGACGTAGATGGGCGTCTCGCCGCTTGTGAACGGATTGAAGATGCTGAACCGCTTGGCATGATCGCGGTCACGGATCGCGAGCAACAGGCGCATTCGCGCGCCATCCATCGCGGTCTGTTCCAGCCACCCGTCCGAACTTTCCGGATTGATCAGCACAATCTCGGGCGGATCGACCTCGCCCATCCGCAGCGCGATCGCTTCCGCGATGGTCCGCGAGGCGAAATACTGGTTCTCGGCGTAGATGAATCGCTTGGCCCGGGCGATCTGCTCGAGAAACAGACTTTCAACCTCCCGGCATTCTTCCACGTCGTTGTATTGCGAGCGGGTCCGCGCGATGCCGACCTCGACATCCCGGAATTCGGCCTTCAGTTTTTCGGGCCAGGGCGAATCGTCCTGCGGCCGGCACGGCGCCATGCGCTCGCCGCTGGCCTGGAACCAGCGTTCGCGCCCGTATTCGCCCAATACTTGCGCGATTTCGCCTTCCATCATCATCGTGCAGTCGTGCCACGGGCCGTATAGCCGGCCGCTTGGGCGGCGACGGCGTGGATCCTGCTCGATATGATCGCGGGTGTCCCAGCGATCGCCGCCCATGTCGATACCGCCGCACACCGCGAACCGGTCGTCGATCACGGCAATCTTCTGGTGATGGCTGCAACCAATGGGATGTGCGCTATCCAGCTTGAAATCGATCCGCGGATGAATCCACCAGCGAATGAGGTCGAGCAGCATAGTTCCGCGCACGAAGGACTTGAGCGCCCCGAAATTCCACTTGAGCACGCAGATCTCGAGCTCCGGATTCCGGTTCGCCAGCCATATGATGTACGAGCCAAGCCGTGTCGGCGGTTCGTCTTTCGAGCGGAACTTGTACCAGCGGCGCCCCCGCCCAAGCTTGATCCGGGTGTCGAAGTCCCAGCCAATCAGGAGGATGCGCTGCCTGGCCTGGAGCATCGCGTCACGCATCAGCTCGAAATAGGGCGCAACGTCGATCACCGCATGGGCGCGGTCGGCGTGCGCATAGCGCCAGACGGAAGGCCCGCGATCGGGTGAGACCGCATCAGGCACCTCGCGGGCGCCGCCGTTACTGCTTTCCACTGCGCCCTCCCCGCCGCCGCAAGGCGCTATTCCTTGCTATCTTCCTTTTTTTCGGGAGTCACCTCGGCCTTGTCCTTTTCCGCAGCCTTCCGGCGCTCGAACACCTCGCGCATGAAGGTCGCGTCCTCCTCGGTGAGCTCTGCCGCGAACTTCGGAAACATCTCGTCCTCCTCCTCCTGGATGTGGTGGAGATAACGTTCGCTCAAGCTTTTGAACTTGGTCAGCCAGCCGCCAGTCGACATGTCGGTCGCGGCGATATCGTTAAGCGCCTCCTCGATCTCGTGATGCTCGGCGACAGAGTGGCGGCCGCAGGCGGTCAGCGGCGGCTTGCGCAGGACAGTCGAATAGAGGGCCTGCTCTTCGGCAGCGGCATGGCCTTTCGCCTCGAAAGTGAACTCGGCGAAGAGCGCCGCGCGCTCGTCGCTCGCGCCAGTGGTCTGTTCGATTTGGGCGAGCAACTTACGATGTCGATCGTGATCGACCTTCAGGCGCGCGAAGATATCGTCGTAGGCCATCGTGATTCCCCCCTTGCGCGAATGGGCAACCGGTCTGCGGAGTGTCCGGCGCGCCTGGAACGAAACACCGGACGTACGGGATCGTTCCGCCCGCAAGGGGCAGTTTCAGCATGCAAAAAAGCGGTGATGGCGCGCCCGGAACGATTCGAACGTCCGACCCTCAGATTCGTAGTCTGATGCTCTATCCAGCTGAGCTACGGGCGCGTTGAAGGGCGCACATAGGGGGTGCCCGTAGGCTTGGCAATCCCCCTGAGCCTTCATTTAGTGCCAACCGCGAAACGCGGCGCAACCGCCAGTTGTCAGGATTCCTGCCTGTCCGGCGCGACGCCCATTTTGACGGAAAGCTGCTTTATTTCAGCAACTTGTGATGCGGTAGTTTGAGCCGGGAGCCGCGCACGGACCGGCCGGTGTCGGAGAATCTTTCAAACTCGAGGCCGCCGGAAAGACATTCTTAAGAGTTTCCCGGCAATTTGAGTGGGCCGCCGACGAAGAGGGGAACGGATGGTCATGATGAACTTGCTGCGACAGCTCGCGCACGATCGTTCGGGGGCAACCGCGATCGAATACGGCCTGATCGTTGCGTTGCTCGCCATCGCCATCGTCGGTTCCCTGTCGGCGGTCGCCGACGGAAACAACGGACTGTGGGCCACGGTTACGGCCAAGTCCGAAGCGGCGTTCGCACAGCCGACCCCCTGATCGAGGGGGCAGAATAAAGAGTTTTTTAGGGTTTTCGCACTAGTGCGGAAAAGGCTTGATCCGGGGGTTTAGACGGACCGAGCGGGGTTGATGAAGACTGCAACAGGAGACCGATTATGAAGTTTTTCCGTAACCTTCTGGCCGACAAGGCCGGTGCCACCGCCATCGAATACGGCCTGATCGCCGCGCTCATCGCCGTCGCCGCGATCACCGCGATGCAGGGCCTTGGCAACGAGCTGAACACCACGTTCGGCACCGTTTCGACCAAGCTGCAGGACAGCAACACCCTGCCTTGATAGGTTTGGTGTAAGCCTGAATTGATCGGGGCGGCAGGGAAACTTGCCGCCCCTTTCCTTTGTGCCTGGCCGGTTGAGCGGGCTCAATAGACGACGAGTTTGACCTTTTGTCCCGGCGTCAGCGTCGCATTTGCGGAAAGCGCATTCAGCGTCATGAACCGCTCGAGCTGGTAGTCGTTGTACGCCATCCGTGATGCGAGCGAGCGAACGGTGTCGCCGGAGCGGACGGATACCACTTCGACATGGCGTGGCCGAACCGCCGCCGCTTCGCTGGCGCTGATCCGGCGCATCGAGCCGAACATCGGGTTGAACACCGCCGATTGTCCCGCTTGGGTGATCGTCGTGAAGTGGAACGCCTGGTTGTTCGAGAACTCATAGGCAAAGACAGTCACGTCGACCTGGCTGCCACCATTGTTCACCCGTGCGGTCGAATAAGCGGCGGGGATGCCGTTGACGGTCGTGTGCTGGATGTTCGAGATCGGGATTTGTGCCTGCCCCTGGCCGGTCAGTGAGGCGAAGACCGAGGCGACATAGCGATCGAGGTTGCCACTATATGCGGCGCTCGAAAATTCGGCCTTGCCCGACTGCCCGCTGATCGAGACGGCCGTGGTCCCGTTCATCATCGCGAACCCGTTAGGCGCCTGGAAGGACAGACGATAGGACGGATGGATGAACACCCGGCTGTCGACGACGCCCTGCGCCGGATCGTCGCCATACATGATCCCGTTGATCCGGCTCAGGAAGGTGTCGCGGTTGGTCGTCCCGGTCGCATTCGCGCCTGCGCGAGCCAAGGCGGCGCGCACGCGCGAAGCCGGATCGGGGTGCGTGCTGGCCCAGGTCGGAACGGCGTTCGACTGGCCCATTATCCGCGCGTCGAGCGCGGTCTGGTTAGCAAGGCTCAGCAGAACGGTCGACATCGCGCGCGGATCGTAGCCCGCGCTGCGCAAATACTGGATGCCGAGATTGTCAGCCTGCGTTTCCTGTCCGCGCGAATACTGCAGGGTCAGAAGCTGCGAGCCTTGCGAGAAGATCTGCTGGCCGAGCTGGCCCAGCGCACCGTTGCCGAGGATTGCGCCCGACAGAACGGTGCCCAAGACACCGAGGATCGAGTTCTTGGTGGCTGCCTTCTGGCGCTTGGCGGAGTGGCGCGCCGCGACGTGGCCGACCTCGTGACCCAGGACGCCTGCAAGTTCCGCTTCGTTGTTCATCAGGCCGACCAGCTGGCGCGTGACGTAAACGTAGCCGCCGGGAATGGCGAAGGCGTTGTTAAGCGAGGAATTGAGCAGCGTGACGGTAAAGTCGCTTCGCGCATTGCCGAGACCCGACTGCAAGGCGATCGTCTTGCCGACGTCGGCAACGTAGGTGGCCTGCGGGCCAGTGATCGCACCGCCGTATTCCGCAATAAGGTTGGGGTTGGCCTTCGCGCCAGAGGCGCGGTCGGCCTGGCTGATCGAACGCGCTGCGGTTGTGGTCTGCGCGCTCAACGGCGCGGTAGCGGCTGGAATGGTGGCCGCCGCAAGTGCGGTTGCGGCAAGGACTAGCGCCTTGCGCGCAAGTCGTTGATTGGTCGACATTTTAAAATCCCTTCGTATCGCCCGATCTGATTGCCGGGCCATTCTTGCAGGGATTTAAACCGACCGGCTGAACCGTTTGTTCCCGCCCGGCGCTCGTCTCAGCAGCGCACCGCCATCGCGGTGGCTAGCCCAATTCGCCGATCCGGAGGAACCGATCCTCACGAGCGCGACGCAGTTCGGCCGCGGGCTTTCCCGCAAGCGAATCAAGCTCTTCACCGACCGCTTCGGCCAAGGTCTGCGCCATTGCCGCGGGATTGCGATGCGCACCGCCGATGGGTTCGGGAACGATGCGGTCGATGACCTTCAGACCCAGGAGATCCTGCGCCGTGACCTTCATCGCCTCCGCCGCCTCAGGCGCCTTCTCTGAGGTCCGCCACAGGATCGAGGCGCAGCCTTCCGGCGAGATGACCGAGTAAACGGCATTCTGCAGCATGAGCACCCGCTCGGCCGAAGCGAGCGCGACCGCGCCGCCCGATCCTCCCTCGCCCACGATGCAGGCGACCATCGGGACGGGCAGCGCGAGGCAAGCCTCGGTGGAACGGGCGATTGCCTCTGCCTGGCCGCGTTCTTCGGCTTCGATCCCCGGAAAGGCGCCCGAGGTGTCAACCAGTGTGACGACCGGCAATCCGAAGCGTCCGGCCAGTTCCATCAGGCGGATCGCCTTGCGATAGCCTTCGGGCTTACCCATACCGAAATTGTGCCGGATGCGGCTGGCGGTGTCGTTGCCCTTCTCGTGCCCGATCAACATGACTTTGCGCGTGCCCAGCCGCGCAAGCCCGGCCACGATCGCCTGATCCTCACCGTAAAGGCGATCGCCGCCCAGCGGAATAAAGTCCGAAAAGGCAAGGCGAACATAATCCTGAAAATGCGGACGCGCCGGGTGCCGGGCGACCTGCGTTTTCTGCCACGGCGTGAGCGCGGCATAAGTGCTGGCCAGCAGACCGGCCGACTTCTGCTCGAGCCGACGGATCTCGCTGTCGATATCGATATCTCCGCCCTCCGCGGTTTCGCGAAGTTCGGCGATGCGCGCTTCGAGCGCGGCCACAGGCTTTTCGAATTCGAGATAGCTGATCATGAGGTGGTGCGGGTTATGAGGGCTTCGCGCCAAGGTCAACGCCCCCGTCGCTACGCGCCCCCAGCGGATGGCGCGCATTGACGAGCGCAACCAGCCGCGCGGTGTCGACATGGGTATAGATCTGGGTCGTCGCGATGTCGGCATGACCGAGCAGGGTCTGGAGCACGCGCAGGTCCGCCCCGCCTTCGAGGAGGTGGGTGGCAAAGGCGTGCCGCAGAACGTGCGGGCTCACGCCTGCCGGAGGCACCCCCGCTCGAAGCGCCACCTCGCGTAGGATCTGGAACAGCCGCACCCGGCTCAGATGACCTGCGCGAGATGGGAACAAGAAGCGCGATCCTTCGGGGTGAATCTTGAGCCACCGCGCCAGTGCCTGTCCTGCCCTGCCGCTGACTGGCACGAGCCGCTGCTGGCCGCCCTTCCCCGTGATGGTCAGGAATGGCGCGTCGCGCGGCACTGCCGACAGCGGCAGGCTGACGAGCTCGGTCGCGCGTAGGCCTGAGCCGTAAAGCAATTCGAGGAGGACGAGCGTGCGCACCGCCGCCGGTTCCTCGGTTTGCGCCTCTTCCTCCACCCGGGCAAAGAGCAGCGCGATATCCGCATGGCTCAGCAATCGCGGCAATGGACGTCGGGTCCGGGCGTTTGGCAGCGCGCCGGAAGGATCGTCGCTGCGTAGCCCCTCGTCGATCAGGAAGCCATAGAACTGGCGCAAGGCCGCGCTTTTCCGCGCCACGCTGGAAGGGGCGAGGTCGCGCCAAGCAAGTCCCAATCGACCAAGCGCGCCGCTGTCGGCCGTGGCAAGATCGCCGACAATCTCCGCCGCGCCTGAAAGATCGCTGCGATAGGCAGCCAGCGTATTGCGAGCCGCACCCCGATCGGCAGCCAGCATGTCGAGAAAGCGGTCGATCGAGTCGGTCACGCTGCCGACGCCGGTCAGCCCCGAGCCACAGCCTCGGCGGCGATCATCCGGGCCTCGCCCTCAAGGCCCACGCGGCGCAGCGCGGAGATGATGTGATAGAGGTGCAGCGGGGTCATCAAGGCCCAGCTGTCGCCCTGCATCCCAGCGCCTGCGAGGAAGGCTACCAGCGGCTGGTTTCCGCTTTTGGCAGCAGCATCGATGGCCTGGGTCCAGCGGGTCTGGCGGCCGAGCCCGGCTGCGACGGTTGCACCGAAATCGTTGGCGGTCGCGGGCGTTACGCGGTCGAGACCCGCAAGGCCGGCGATGAGGAACTTCGATTTGCGAGCATCCTCGCTGCCGTCGTCGTCCTTGAAGTCGTCCAGCGAGGAGGTGGAGATAGGCGCGCTGACCTGCGGCGCCGCGAGCGTGAGCAAGGCCCACGCCTGGCTACCGATCGGCACGACTTTCGCCCAGCGGACGGCGTTAGCGTCCAGCCCGGCACTCAGCATCGAGGCTACGATGTCGCCGGCATCATCTGCGTAGAGTGCGTCGGGCCGGAGGCGCGCGGCCGCGTAGGCGGTCAGGACGTGACGCGAGTAGACATGAACCGCATCGTCGTTTCCGCCCCACAGTTCCTTCATCGCGGCGACGCGATCCTTGCCCACCGCGGCAACATAAGCTTCGCGCAAGACGGCGGCGCGGCCCTTCCATTCGTCGCCGACATCCTCGTCGCTGTAGATCTGCGACCACAGGTCGACCATGGCGGTGCTCGACAGGATGCCTCGCGAGGCGACCCGGTCAGCGGCATCGGCGCGCGTCTCGAGCGGGACCATCGGCGCGGTAGCGGTAACAGGCGAATAAGTGTCGCCGGTCTTGGCCATGAGGTCCTTGGGCGGTTCGAGGCCGGTGGCCAGGGTCATCCCGTAACGCCACGGGGTCATGTCCTCGACCCCGGTCCATTCGATGTTGACCGCCTTTTTGCCCTCGAGCGCAGCGCCTGCGTATTTCTGGGCAAGGAGAATATCGATGTTCTTGTATTCGCGGCCGATCCCGCGGCGACGATAACGTTCCAGTTCGGCGAGCGCGGCAGTGCCTTCGCCGTTGAAGCTGCGGCAGATCGATTTGGCCATCAGCCAGGCGCCCTCACTGCGCCGGGCGGCGGTGATAGCGGTGATCGGGCAGGCGCCAAGGATGTCGCCGGTCGCGATATAGCTGTTCAACGCGGCGTCTTCGAGCGCAGGGGTATAATTGCCGCTATCGACCTGCTGAACCAGGGCGCGCGCGGCGTTTCCTTCACCCATGCGCAGGAGCAGGCCGGCGCGCAGCGCGGCCCAGTCCGCGCCGTTCATGCCGACGGGGGTATCCAGACGGCTGGCCAGCGCGCGACGCAGCAGGATCTCTCCCCAGCGCGAAACGATCGAGCCGCTGGTCTTTCCGATCACCGAGGCTACGTAAGTGCCATTCAGGACGCCGGTATCGGCCTGCCTCAGCCCGCCCTCGCCCTCAGCCAGCACGCCAACCGTCGCCAGGCTGCGCGCCTGCCCGGGCGGGATATCGGTCTTTGGACGCTGCGCCTCGAGGAGCTGGTCGAGCAATGCGGGATCCAGCCGGTCGGCGGTGATCGCGTCTGGCGGCGCTGCCGGAGCGCCGGGGCGAGCCGCGGGAAGCGGCTGGATCACCGGAACCGAGGTGCTGTTCGGCGCGGACGGAGCGCTTTGCGCGGGCGCGCGCGTCGCGCTGGCCCGCGGAGTCGGGGTGGGCGCCGGCGCGGGGTTGTCGAAACCCGGTGGCAGGAGAGATTCAGGCGCGTCTTGCGCGACGACCACCGCCGAAGTGACGAGCGCGATGCCTCCTGCGAGAAAAGCCGCGCGCAGCGACGGACGTTTCCGGATCATTCGTCCACTCCGCTTATCGTTACCGGCACTTCGATCAGCCGAACGGGGCGACGCCCGCCATCGATCCATGCCAATGTCAGCAAGACCGTCAGGCCGATCACCACCACTATCCATTTCCTGCGACCCACGCACCCTCGAACTCGGCAATCAATGCACAGCCATCCCGGGCAAGCGGCCGAACCGCCGCAATTCCCCGGGGGAGTGCGCTTGCGCTGCTGCCTAGCCCAACTATACGCGGACCCGCAATGGATGTTGACGCGCCCTACCTCTCGGTGGGCCAGATCGAAGCGCTGGCCCGGCGGATCGACCGCCCGCTGGTTCTCGTCGGCATGATGGGTGTCGGCAAGTCCACCGTGGGTCGCAAGCTCGCCGCGCTCTTGCGCTTCTCCTTCGTGGATGCGGATGAGGAGATCGAGGGTGCCGCGAAGATGACCATACCCGAGATGTTCGAGACATATGGCGAGACCTACTTCCGCGACGGGGAGCGACGCGTGATCGCCCGGCTGATTCACGATGCGGCGAATGCGGGGGGGCGCGTCATTGCGACCGGCGGGGGCGCCTTCGTCGATCCCGAGACCCGCGCCCTCATCCTCGACGAGGCAATTGCCATCTGGCTCGACTGTGACGTGGATACCCTGGTCGAACGCGTGGGGCGCAAGGGCAATCGCCCTCTGCTGCGCCAGGGCGATCCCCGCGAAATCCTCACCCGCCTTCGCGACGAACGTGCGCCCACCTATTCCGCCGCTCCGATACGGGTGGAAAGCATGCACGGTCCGCACCAGCAAACGGCGATACGCATCCTTCAAGCGCTGGACGCCGCACTGTGACCGAGACCCGGACCATCCATGTCGCTGCGGCCAGCGCGTCCTATGACGTGATCGTCGGACCGGGCCTGCTCGACCGGGCCGGACAACATTGCGCGCAATTCCTGCCTCGCGGCGTCGCGGCTATTGTGACCGACCGGAACGTTGCCGCCGCATGGCAGGAACGGGTCTCGGTGAGCTTTGCCGCGACCGGTATCGAGCCGCGCTGGCTTATCCTCGATCCGGGCGAAGCGACCAAGAGCTGGGCAGAGCTTGCCCGGGTCAGCGACTGGATGCTGGAGCAGGGGATCGAGCGCGGCGACTGCGTGCTCGCCCTGGGCGGCGGAGTAATCGGCGATCTCGTCGGCTTCGCCGCGTCGATTCACAAGCGCGGGTGCGGGTTTATCCAGCTTCCGACCACGCTGCTCGCGCAGGTCGACAGCAGCGTGGGCGGCAAGACGGCGATCAATGTCCCCGCGGGAAAGAACCTCGTCGGCGCTTTCCACCAGCCCTCGCTGGTACTGGCCGACCCCGACGCGCTCGAAACGCTGCCTACGCGCGAACTGCGCGCAGGCTATGCTGAGGTGATCAAGTACGGCGTGCTTGGCGACGCGCCCTTCTTCTCGTGGTGCGAGGCTAACGGCCCAGCCCTGATGGCTGGCGACACGGCGGCCCGGATGCACGCAATCGCGACCAGCATCGAGGCGAAGGCGCGAATTGTCGGCGAAGACGAGCGCGAGACGTCAGGCGCCAGGGCCTTGCTCAATCTCGGACATACCTTCGGGCATGCGCTGGAAGCCGAGACCGGGTTCGGAGCGGCGCTGCTTCACGGCGAAGCAGTCGGCCTGGGCATGGTCCTGGCCGCGCGGTTTTCCGCCGCCAAGGGGAGGCTAGAGGAAGCCGGAGCAGAGCGGATCGCCGCAGCACTGGAACCCGCTGGCCTGTCTACCCGGATCGCGGACCTCGGATTGTCGTGCAACGGCGACAGACTTGTCGAACACATGCTGCACGACAAAAAGATGGCGGCCGGCGTCCTTCCCTTCGTATTGATCGACAGGATCGGCCACGCGTTCCTTGCGCGCGACGTTGTTCTGGCAGAGGTGGCCCGGTTCCTGGACGCCGAACTTCGCCGCTGATCGCGCGAGAAACGGCCGGTTCGCGCATTAATCCGCGAGACATGCGCGGTACGTCAGGCTAACCAGTCACAATCGAAACCAATCCGGACGCGCACATGGCCGCAGCAGAAACCACCCCGACCCTTGATATCGAGACCAGGGGAGACCGCGCTTTCCTCGGTCATCCCAAGGGGTTGGGCTACCTCGCCTTTACCGAGGCGTGGGAGCGGTTTTCCTACTACGGCATGCAGGCCCTGCTTGTGCTTTACATGACCAAGTCGCTGCTCCTGCCGGGCAGCGTCGAGCAGGTCGCGGGAATTGAGCAGCTTCGCGCGCTGTACGGCGGGATCGACGGCCAGAAATTCGCTTCGGCGATCTTCGGAACGTACGCAGCCAGTGTCTACCTCACCCCGATTCTCGGCGGCTTTCTTGCCGACCGCGTGCTCGGCAAACGGCGGACCGTGCTACTGGGCGCGCTGACGATGGCGGCGGGCCACTTCCTGATGGCCTTCAACGTCACGTTCCTGCTTGCGCTGCTGTGCCTCATCCTGGGCTGCGGCATGTTCAAGGGCAACATCGCGAGCCAGGTCGGCTCGCTCTACAAGCCTGACGACCTGCGTCGCGGCGATGCCTTTCAGATATTCTACCTCGCGATCAACGGCGGAGTGATCGCCGCGCCGCTTATCGTCGGCACGCTTGGTGAAACGGTTGGCTGGCACTGGGGCTTCGGCGCCGCCGGCGTCGGCATGCTGCTGGCGACCGGAATCTATATCGCTGGCCAGAAGTACCTTCCGAAAGAGCATTTTGACGTTCCCCAGGCATCCGCCGGCCCGCGCGAGCCGTTGTCACGGCAGCAATGGACCACGACCGCCGCGCTTCTGCTGCTGATCCCCGTCCTTGCCGTGGCCATCGTGCCCAACAACCAGATATTCAACGCGTACCTGATCTGGGCCGATCGCGACTTCAACCTGATGTGGGGTTCGACCAAGCTGCCGACGACATGGCTTGTCACCCTCGACGCGATTGTCTCGGTCGCCTTCCTGGCCGGCGTTGCGCTCTTCTGGCGCTGGTGGGGCAAGACCCGCCGCGAGCCGGACGAGCTGTCGAAGCTGATCATCGGCTCGGCATTTTCGATCGCGGGCATGGGAAGCCTGTTCCTGGCAGCGGCGACGGTGGGCCCTGGCGGCAAGATCGGCCTGTTCTGGCCGGTGATGTTCCACGTCCTGAACTCGATCGGGTTCGCGCACATCATGCCCATCGCGCTCGCGCTGTTCGCCCGCCTTGCGCCCAAGCAGATCAACTCGACCGTGATCGGGCTCTATTACCTGTCGCTGTTCGCAGGCAATTCGATCGTCGGCTGGGTCGGCGGCTGGTTCGAGGACATGAAGACGACCGACTTCTGGCTGATGCACATGGGTTTCGCCGCCGGTGCGGGACTCGTGTTCGTGCTCTACAAGGTGGTGCTGTCGCGCGTGCTCTTCGCCAGCGAACGGTCCTCCGCCGACACGGCGCAGGTGGCGCTCGCCTAGCCGAAGATCGCGATCGACTGCATCCCCGCGGCGATCGGCTCGCCGGCGGCGTTCCACACGCTCATGTCCTGGCTGGAACAGCCTTTTTCAGCGTAGGTGCCGCGAGCGCGGAGTTGCCACCATCCGTCGGTGGTGACCGGCGCCGGGGTGAGCAGGTTGATAAGCCAGGTCATCGAACTGATCGGGCGCCAGGAATCGAACAGCGGCATCACTCCGGGCGGCATCGCATCGGCAATGAGGACGAGTTCGACCATCGGATCGAGCCCGGAGCGGTCGCGCACCCTTGCCCAGCGGTTCATCTGCGGCTGCCGTTCGTCGGCGCGCGGCAGCGAATGGCGCAAGTCGAAATTGGAGATGAATCCCGGGCCCTTGTCGCTGGGGATGATCACCGCATCGTCGACGGCAATCGTGTCGTCAGGCGCGCCCGCATCGTTGAGGTGCAGCTCGCTTTCCATCGGACCCATGAAGACGAAGGTTGCCGCGAGGCCAACCTTTCCCTCGCTCTGCACCTCGGACGAGACCCACGTGGCATTCCGGCCCTGCCGCAGGATGCGCGAACTGACCGAAACGTCTCCGGAAAGCGGACCTACGAAAGAGACCTGGGCCGAGCGCATCGGCGGCAGGCCGTCGGCGATCGTGCGTGCGCTTTCCAGCGCAAGCGCCGCGGATAGTCCGCCATAGGCGGTTCGTCCCTGGAGCCAGTCTTCGGGCACGTGGGCATCGAACCCGGTGGCGGTTTTGCTGGCGGCGGCGAGAATTGCGGGAAAGCTCATGGCGGCTTCCATTGACGGCGCAAGCGCTCGCGTCAACATGGCGGACATGACCCGCTTCATCGATCTGTCCATCCCGATCACGGAAAGCGTGATTTCCGATCCGCCGGTGATGCGGCCCAAGATACATTACGTGACGCACGAATCGAGCTGGGAGCAGATCGCCGCGTTCTTTCCCGGCCTGACGCGCGACGACTTGCCCGAGGGCGAAGGCTGGGCGGTGGAGCAGCTTACATTGTCCACGCACAACGGCACGCACATGGATGCGCCCTGGCACTATCACTCGACTACCGATTCGGGCGCGCGTCCCGCACCGAGCATCGACGAGGCTCCTCTCGACCGTTTCCTGCGGCCCGGCGTAAGGCTCGATTTCTCGACCCTACCCGATGGCCACGTCGTCACCGCCGCGGAACTCCAGGCCGAGCTTGCCCGGATCGGATACGCGTTGCGCCCGCTCGATATCGTCCTGATCCAGTCGGGCGCGGTTTACGGAACGGACAACTTTACCGACCAGGGCGTGGGCCTGGGTGCAGAGGCTACCCTATGGCTGACGGAGCAAGGCATCGAGGTTGTGGGAACCGACGCATGGTCGTGGGACGCACCGTTCAGCCACACCGCCCGCCGCTGGGCCGAAAGCCGCAACCCGGCAATCATCTGGGAAGGCCACAAGGCCGGACGAATCAGGCCCTATTGGCAGATCGAAAAGCTCACCAACCTTGCCGCATTGCCGCCGTTCGGGTTTACCGTCAGTTGCTTCCCGGTGAAAATCGAGCGCGCCAGCGCGGGCTGGATCCGCGCGGTCGCGATCGTCGAGGACTAGGGCAGCAGGTCGACCGCCTCGAAGTCCGGCATGACTGCCTCGCGCAGAAGCGTACGGTGGCAATACGTCGCGTCGCGTTCGTAGCACAGCAGCGCGACGCGCTTCTCCAGCGCAAGATCGCGAAGAGCCGCCCCCGCGGCGATCGCTTCCGGCAGTTCGAGCTGGCCCGCATAGATTTTCGCCATTGCCTCGTTCCGTCCGGCTCGGGCCGCCGCGCGGCCGTCTGCCGGAGTGCCAAGTGGCTTCATGTGCCGGTATTCGATCCCGGCTTCCTGCATCGCACCGGCAAGCGCGGTCTTCGAAAAGCCGGGCCGCCGCGACAACGGCAGGGCGCGGACATCGGCGAGCACCTCGACCCCGGCTTCGACGAGCGAATTCACGACGTCGGGAACCGTCGAATGCTCATAACCGATGGTCCAGATCGTCGGCATAGCCGCTCAGAACAACCGCGAGCCGTTAGGCACGGCAACGTCGGGCCGCGCCAGTACCACCTCGCCCGCCGCGTCGGCAAAGCCAAGAGTCAGCACTTCGGACAACGCCGCCCCGATCTGGCGCGGAGGGAAGTTGACCACGGCCGCCACTTGCCTTCCGACGAGATCGCCGGGGGCATAGTTGGCGAGCACCTGTGCACAGCTCCGCTTCACACCGATCGTCTCGCCGAAATCGATCCGCAGCTTGCACGTGGGCTTGCGCGCGCCCGCCAGCGGCTCGGCAGCGATCACCGTTCCGATGCGAATATCGACCCGCAGGAAATCGTCGAAGCCAATCGGGGCTTCGGCGGGCGCCGCAGGATCGTGCGCAACGTGCATTTCATTCCATCTCGAGGATAATCGCGTCTACCGCCAGGCTTTCGCCCTGCGCGGCATTGACCGATTTAACCGTGCCGGACTTCTCGGCGCGAAGGATGTTTTCCATCTTCATCGCTTCTACCACCGCGAGCGGCTGACCCGCCTCGACCTTGTCCCCCTCGCCGACATGGAGGGCAACGAGCAGCCCCGGCATCGGACAGATCAGAAACTTCGACATGTCGGGCGGAATCTTCGCGATCATGTGCCGCGCAAGCGGAGCGATGTGCGCGGGCACCACGTGCGCCTCGTGAATCGCTCCCCGGGTGGTCAGTTTGAAGCCCGAGCGCCACGGCGCAATCTTCACGGCCAGCGGCGCGCCGTCGACCTCGGCGTGGACCACGCTGTCGCCGGGAGTGTATTCGAGCGCGACGTCGAGCGGCTCGCCGTCGACAGTAACTGCATCCTCGGACAGTTCCACCCGATGGTCGCTGCCATTGACCCGCACGCCCCAGCGCGCCGGGGGATCGAGCTCGTCGCCAAGCTGGCCGTCGACCCGCCGCGCCCGGTCGGACCGCGCGGCGGCCAGGAAAGCCGCAATGCCCGCAAGCGCTCGGTTGAGCTCGGCGGTAGCGGGGGCACCCTGGAAACCTTCGGGGTATTCCTCGGCGATGAATCCTGTTGTCAGTTCGCCCGAGCGGAAGCGCGGGTGCTGCATGATCGCAGAGAGGAAATCGATGTTGTGGCCCAGCCCCTCGATCTCGAAAGCGTCGAGCGCCTGGACCTGAAGGTCTGCCGCCTCTTCGCGGGTCGGAGCCCAGGTCACCAGCTTGGCGATCATCGGGTCGTAGAACATCGAGACTTCGCCGCCTTCATAGACCCCGTCGTCGACCCGCACCCCGTCCACGCCGCGACGAGCGTTCGCATCATCGTCGGCGTTCCAGCCTTCCACCGGCGGGCGATAGCGGGTGAGCCGCCCGGTCGAGGGCAGGAACCCGCGATAGGGGTCTTCAGCATAAACGCGGTTCTCGATCGCCCAGCCATCGATGCCGATGTCCGCTTGCTTGAACGGCAGCGCCTCGCCCGCGGCGACGCGGATCATCTGTTCGACCAGGTCGATGCCGGTGATCGCCTCGGTCACCGGATGCTCGACCTGGAGCCGCGTGTTCATCTCGAGAAAGTAGAAGCTCTCCCCGCTCGGGTCCGCGCCGCTGACGATCAGCTCGACCGTGCCGGCGCTGTAATAGCCGACGGCGCGCGCCAGCGCGACGCACTGCTCGCCCATCGCGGCGCGCATCTTGGGCGTGACGAAGGGCGACGGTGCTTCCTCGACCACCTTCTGGTGGCGGCGCTGGATGCTGCACTCGCGCTCGTTGAGGTAGACGATGTTGCCGTGCTGGTCGCCGAGGATCTGGATCTCGATATGGCGCGGGTTGAGGATGAACTTCTCGATGAACACGCGGTCGTCGCCGAAAGAGTTCAGCCCTTCCCGCTTGGTCGCCTCGAAGCCCTCGCGGACGTCCTGCTCGGAATAAGCGAGCCGCATGCCCTTGCCGCCGCCGCCGGCCGAAGCCTTCATCATCACCGGGTAGCCGATCTCGCCTGCGATCCGCACCGCGTGTTCGGTATCCTCGATCTCGCCGACAAAGCCGGGCACGACGTTGACACCCGCCTTGAGGGCCAGTTTCTTGCTCTCGATCTTGTCGCCCATCGCCGCGATGGCGTTCACCGGCGGGCCGACGAAGGCGATGCCTTCGGCCGCCAGCGCCTCGGCGAAGCTGGTCCGCTCGGACAGAAAGCCATAGCCCGGATGGACGGCATCGGCGCCGGTCTGCTTGCACGCGGCGATGATCTTGTCGGCGATCAGGTAGCTTTCCGCCGCCGGCGACGGGCCGATGTGCACGGCCTCGTCCGCCATCTTGACGAACGGCGCGCGCGCATCGGCGTCCGAATAGACCGCGACCGTGGCGATCCCCATCCGCTTGGCGGTCTGCATGACGCGGCAGGCGATTTCGCCGCGATTGGCGATCAGGATTTTTTTGAACATCCGAGGGTAAATCCATATTGGGCGTCCTGCGCGACCGTGGTCGGGAACAGGAACTGGAGAGCGGCGGGAACCACCGCGTGATAGATCGTGGCGTGCGTGAATTCGGGGTGCGGCGCAAAGCACCAGTCGCGCGCGGGATTGAGCTCGGCGACGAAGCGATCCGCGATCGCACCGCTTTCGGCGCCCTCTTCAGCAGTCGCGAGAAAAAACCTGCGCCCGGCCTGGCGCGGTCCGACCTTCGACGTGACGGTGAGCGCCGCGTTATCCCACCACAGGCTGGGGCTGATCGCCGCATAATTGCGGAACAGATCGGGCTGCTTGAGCCAGGTTTCCGCGATGAAGAGCCCGGCGAGCGATTCGCCGATCACCCCGTCATTGCCGTCGGTGCGGTAGCGCCCGGCGACCCAGGGCTTGACCTCATCGCGAATGAAATCGCGGAAGCGCTGCGAGTGGCCTGCCGTCGGATACTTTGCGAGCAGCGCCTTGTCCGCAGTGCATCCGGTCAACTCGTTGCGACGATCCTTCGTCGCGATGCCGACCACGATCGCGGCCTGTGAACGGGCCCAGGTCGACCCCAGCTGGCTCGACCCGACGACGTGGATGAAGTCCTGGTCGATGCCGCCGTCGATCAGATAGAGGACCGGATAGCGCTGCGTTCCCTTGGCATAGCCATCGGGAAGATAGACGTTGAGCACGCGTTCCTCGTCCATCACCGCCGAACGGAAGCGATAGGTCTCCCCCAGGGTAATCGGACTCACCGCCGCGTCCCGCGCCTGGACACGATCCGGCGTGCGCGCCTCGGCAGGAGCGGTCAAGGCCAGCAAGGCTGCAAGAGCTATCAGGCGGCGCATGAAGCCTTCGCCCGCATCGGCTCCTCGCCCTTGAGCGCGGTCAGACCCAGGTTGCCGAACAGCGCAGCGTCACTGTCGTCGCCGGCATTAGGAGCGGTCAGCAGCTTGTCGCCGGTGAAGATCGAGTTCGCGCCCGCCATGAAACACAGCGCCTGTGTCGCCTCGCTCATGCTTTCGCGGCCGGCGGAGAGGCGCACCATGGAGAGCGGCATGGTGATCCGCGCGACCGCAACGGTGCGGACGAATTCGATGTCGTCGATCTTGGCGAGCGTGGTGTCCGCCAGCATGTCGCCCAGCACCGTGCCCTTGACCGGGACCAGCGCGTTCACCGGAACGCTTTCGGGATGCTGCGGGAGCGTGGCGAGCGTGTGAACGAAGCCCACCCGGTCGGCCCGCGTTTCGCCCATTCCGACGATCCCGCCCGAGCAGACGTTGATCCCGGCGCGGCGTACTTCGGCCAAGGTATCGAGCCGCTCGTCCATAGTGCGCGTCGTGATGACCCGCTCGTAATACTCGGGGCTGCTGTCGATGTTGTGGTTGTAATAGTCGAGCCCGGCCTCGGCGAGCATATCCGCCTGATGCGGAGCGAGCATGCCCAGCGTCATGCACGTCTCGAGGCCCATCGCGCGGACGCCTTTCACGATCTCGACGATCGCGGGCATGTCGCGGTCCTTGGGGTTGCGCCAGGCTGCGCCCATGCAGAACCGCTGGCTGCCGTGATCCTTGGCCTGTGCCGCCGATTGCAGCACGGCCTGAACGTCCATCAGCTTGGTCGCTTCAACCCCGCTGTCGGCTTTCACCGACTGCGAGCAATAGCCGCAATCCTCGGGGCAGCCGCCGGTCTTGATCGACAGCAGCGTGCATAGCTGCACCTGGTCGGGAGCATGGTACGCGCGGTGGACCGTTGCCGCCTGGAACACCAGTTCGGTAAATGGCAGGTCGAACAGCGCCGCGATCTCCTCGCGCGTCCAGTCGGAGCGGAGAGCGCTCATTCGGCGGCGTCCTTCAGTTCCTCGCCCGCGGGGGGCATGTTGTGCCCCAGCAGGCGCAACAGGTCCGCCGCGCATTCGACGACGTTCGAGCCTGGGCCGTAGATACCCTGAACCCCTGCGTCGCGCAGGAACTCGTAGTCCTGCGGCGGGATGACCCCGCCCGCGATGACCTTGATATCGGCGCGGCCGGCATCCTTGAGCAGGCGGACAAGTTCCGGGATCAGCGTCTTATGCCCGGCCGCAAGCGAGGAAGCGCCGATGGCGTCCACGTCCTTCTCCAGAGCAAGGTCGAGCGTTTCCTGCGGCGTCTGGAACAGCGGGCCGCTGCTGACGTCGAAGCCCATGTCAGCGAATGCCGAGGCAATCACGTTGGCGCCCCGGTCGTGTCCGTCCTGACCCATCTTGGCGACCAGCAGGCGCGGCTTGCGTCCCAGGCGGCGAGCGACGGCCTCGACCCCATCGACGACCTGGGCGTAGCGCGGATCGGCGCCATAGGCCTTGCCGTAGATGCCGGTCACCGGGACAGGCTGCGTCCCGTATCGGCCGAAGGCGACTTCCATCGCGTCGGAAATCTCGCCCAATGAGGCGCGGGCACGCGCCGCCTCGACCGCGAGCGCCAGCAGGTTGCCACTACCCTTCGCGCCGTCGGTAAGCGCCGCCAGCGCCGCCTTGCACGCAGCCTCGTCGCGCTTCTCGCGCATCGCCTTGAGCCGGGCGATCTGCGCATCGCGCACCGCGTGATTGTCGATGTCCAGCGTGTCGAGATGCGCTTCCTCGGCCAGCCGGTACTTGTTCACGCCGACGATAACATCCTCGGCCCGATCGACCCGCGCCTGGCGCGCGGCCGCCGCTTCCTCGATCCGCTGCTTGGGCATGCCGCTGGCCACAGCCTTGGTCATCCCCCCTAAGCCATCGACTTCCGCGATCAGCTTCCACGCCTCGTCTACCAGCGTCTCGGTCAGCGCCTCGACGTAGTAGGAGCCGCCCAGCGGATCGACGACGCGCGTGATACCGCTTTCCTCGGCCAGCACGATCTGCGTGTTGCGCGCGATCCGTGCCGAGAAGTCGGTCGGCAGCGCGATCGCTTCGTCCAGCGCGTTGGTGTGGAGGCTCTGCGTCCCGCCGAGCGTCGCGGCCATTGCCTCGATCGTGGTGCGGATGACGTTGTTGTACGGGTCCTGCTCCTGCAGCGAAACGCCGCTGGTCTGGCAGTGCGTGCGCAGCATCTTGGAGCGTTCGTCCTTCGCCCCCAACCCGTCCATCACCCGGTGCCACAGCGTCCGCGCGGCGCGCAGTTTGGCCACTTCCATGAAGAAGTTCATGCCGATGCCGAAGAAGAACGACAGGCGCCCGGCGAACTTGTCGATATCCAGCCCCGCGGCCATTGCGCGGCTGGCATATTCCTTGCCGTCCGCGATGGTGAAGGCCAGCTCCTGAACGGCGGTCGCCCCCGCCTCGTGCATGTGATAGCCCGAGATCGAGATCGAGTTGAACTTCGGCATCTCGGCCGAAGTGTACGCAATGATGTCCGAAACGATCCGCATCGAGGGTTCGGGCGGATAGATGTACGTGTTGCGGACCATGAACTCCTTGAGGATGTCATTCTGGATGGTCCCGTCGAGGAGCTTGCGGTCGACGCCCTGCTCCTCGCCAGCGACGATGAAGAACGCCAGGATCGGGATCACCGCCCCGTTCATCGTCATGCTGACGCTCATCTTGTCGAGCGGGATACCGTCGAACAGGATCTTCATGTCCTCGACGCTGTCGATCGCGACCCCGGCCTTGCCGACATCGCCGACGACGCGGGGGTGGTCGCTGTCATAACCGCGGTGGGTCGCAAGATCGAACGCGACCGAAAGGCCCTTCTGCCCGGCGGCGAGGTTGCGGCGGTAGAACGCGTTCGATTCCTCGGCGGTCGAGAACCCGGCGTACTGGCGGATCGTCCACGGCCGGCCGGCGTACATGCTCGCACGCACGCCGCGGGTGAAGGGCGCGAAGCCGGGCAGGCCCGGATCCTCGCGCACGTCGTCGGCGGTATAGAGCGGCTTGATCGCAAAGCCTTCGGGAGTGTTCCAGGTCAGGTCCTTGCCCTTGACCTCCTTCGCCGCTGCCGCCTGCCAATCCGAATAATCGACCATCGTACCCACTTTCACGTCATCCCTGCGACCGCAGGGATCGATCCGCCCGTTACCTCCGGCGCGCAGCCGGTGATGCCCCTGCCCGCGCAGGGGCGACGGGTCACTGCCCCTTGAACACCGCCTTGCGCTTTTCGAGGAAGGCGAGACCGCCTTCGGCGGCGTCGGCGCTCGACCCGGCGATGCGCTGGCCCTCGGCCTCGGCCAGCAGCGCCTCGGCGTAGCTGTTCTCCAGCGCGGTCAGGATGTTCTTGCGCATGATCGCGTAGGACACGGTCGGTCCATTGGCGAGCCGCGTGGCGAGCGCCCGGGCCTCGGCCAGCAGCTGGTCGTCCTCTACGCACTTGTAGATGAGGCCCCAGTCCGCCGCCTTGTCGCCGCTGATCTTCTCGCCCAGCATCATCATCTCGGTCGCACGCGCCTTGCCGACGAGGCGCGGCAGCATCCAGCTCGCCCCGCCATCGGGCACGAGACCGATATTGACGAACGCCTGGAGGAAATAGCCGCTCTTTCCCGCGATCACGAAATCGCCGGCGAGGCCGATCGAGCATCCGACACCTGCCGCCGCGCCGTTCACCGCGGTGATGATCGGCATGTTGAGCCGCGCCAGGTTCATCATCAGCGGGTTGTAGTGGCGGGTCAGCGCGATGTAGCTGCCCTCGCCGCCCGAGATCGAGCGTTCGCCCCGCGCCGACAGGTCGGCACCAGAGCAGAACCCGCGGCCCGCGCCGGTAATGATCAGGCAGCGCGCGCCCTCCATCGTCGACAGCGCGTCGTTGATCTCGCCCGCCATGTCGAGGCTGCAGGCGTTCATCCGCTCGGGGCGGTTCAGCGTGATCGTGGCGATATTGTCGGCAACGTCGACGGTGATCGTTTCGTAGGACATCAGTGAGCCTCCCTCGGCGTTTCCATTATTTCGGTGAGCACGCCCTGCATGTCGCGGGGGTGGACAAAAAAGATCAGCGTGCCGTGCGCCCCGATACGCGGTTCGCCAAGCACCCGCTTGCCCTGGCTTTCGAACCAGGCCTTGGCGGCGTGGATCTCGGGCACTTCGTAGCAGACATGGTGCTGCCCGCCGGCCGGGTTCTTCTCGAGGAACGAGGCGATCGAGGCATTGCCGGGCAGAGGTTCGATCAGTTCGATCTGCGTGCCTTCGGAGCCGCCGGCGCCAGGCGTGTCGACGAAGCAGACTTTGACCCCCTGATCGGGCAGGTCGAACGGATCGTGGATCTTCGTCGCGCCCATGACATCGCGATAGAACGCGATGCTGTCGGCGATCGAGGGCGTGGCCACGCCGATGTGGTTGAGACGGCCGAGTTTCATTTTCCTGCTCCCTCAGACGCGATCACAGCGGGATGTTGTCATGCTTCTTCCACGGATTCTCGAGGCTCTTGTTCCTCAGCTTCCGTAGCCCCAGTGCAATCCGCCGGCGGGTCGAGTGGGGGTAGATCACCTCGTCGATGAAGCCCTTGCTCGCCGCGACGAAGGGGTTGGCGAAACGATCCTCGTATTCCTTGGTCCGCTCCGCGATCTTGGCGGGATCGCCGATGTCCTGGCGGAAGATGATCTCCACCGCGCCCTTGGCCCCCATCACAGCGATCTCGGCGGTGGGCCAGGCGTAGTTGAGGTCGCCCCGCAGATGCTTGGAGGCCATGACGTCGTAGGCGCCGCCATAGGCCTTGCGCGTTATCACGGTGATCTTCGGCACCGTCGCCTCGGCATATGCGAAGAGCAACTTGGCGCCGTGCTTGATGATCCCGTTATGCTCCTGCGCGGTACCCGGAAGGAAGCCGGGCACGTCGACGAAGGTGACGATGGGAATGTTGAACGCGTCGCAGAAGCGCACGAACCGCGCCGCCTTCTTGGAACTGTTGATATCGAGCACGCCCGCCAGAACCATCGGCTGGTTGGCGACGATTCCGACCGTGCGGCCCTCGACCCGGCCGAAGCCGCAGATCACGTTTCCGGCATGCTTGGGCTGAATTTCGAAGAAGTCGCCCTCGTCTACCGTCTTACGGATCAGTTCGTGCATGTCGTAGGGCTGGTTCGCGCTGTCCGGGATCAGCGTGTCGAGGCTCATCTCCAACCGGTCGTACGGGTCCGAGGTGGGCCTTTCCGGCACCTCGTCGCGGTTCGACGAAGGGAGGAAATCGATGAAATCGCGCGCGATCAGCAGCGCCTCGATGTCGTTCTCGCAAGCCAGATCAGCCACCGAGGTGCGCGTGGTGTGCGTGACCGCGCCACCCAGTTCCTCCTGCGTGACGACCTCGTTGGTGACCGTCTTGACCACGTCGGGGCCGGTGACGAACATGTAGGAGCTGTCCTTCACCATGAAGATGAAGTCGGTCATCGCGGGCGAATAGACCGCGCCGCCCGCGCAAGGGCCCATGATCAGCGAAAGCTGCGGGACCACGCCGGAGGCCAGGACATTGCGCTGGAACACTTCCGCATAGCCGCCGAGGCTGGCAACGCCCTCCTGGATCCGCGCGCCGCCGCTGTCGTTGAGGCCGATGAACGGGGCGCCAACCTTGAGCGCCATGTCCATCACCTTGCAGATCTTCTGGGCGTGACGCTCTGACAGCGCGCCGCCGAACACGGTGAAGTCCTGGCTGAAGACGTAAACGAGGCGGCCATTGATCGTGCCGCTGCCGGTAACCACGCCATCGCCCGGGATCTTCTGCCCCTCAATCCCGAAGTCGACGCAGTTGTGCTCGACGAACATGTCGTATTCTTCGAAGCTTCCTTCGTCGAGAAGCACCGTCAGCCGCTCACGCGCAGTGAGCTTGCCCTTTGCGTGCTGGGCGTCGATCCGCTTTTGCCCGCCGCCCATCCGCGCGGCCTCGCGCCGCTTTTCGAGCTCGGCGATGTTTGCAGACATGCGGTTGCAATCCTTCCATTCGTTCCCACTGCGGGCCTGTCGCGTCTGGCATGCAATGTCCAATGTGAATTTGCAAAGTTGCGAAGCGCCAGTTTGCAAACTATCGTCGGCCGATGGTCACGCGCCCTCGCCTTTTCGCAGGAGCCCGGCTGCGTCGGTTGCGCGAAGAGTCCGGCTTGCGCCAGGCCGACCTTGCTGCGCGCCTCGGCATCAGCGCGTCCTATCTTTCCCAGCTCGAACATGACGATCGTCCGCTCACGACAGCGCTCGTCGATGCCCTCACCCGCGCCTTTCCGTTGGACTGGGCGCACGAGAGCGCCGACCTGACGCAGCGCCGTCTGGCCGCGCTGGCCGAGGCTTCCGCCGACCCCCTTTTTGCGGACCCGCTTGATGCCGAACAACTTGCGCGGATTGCCGAGCAGCAGCCCGCGCTCGCCGACAGGTTCGTGGCGCTCCACGCAGCCTATCGCCGCGCGGGCCAGCGCCTGCAGATGGTCGACGAGGCACTTTCGCTCGATTCCGCCGGTGGTGCGCGCCTGCCCTGGGAGGAAGTGCGCGACTGGTTTCATCTCGCAAACAACTATGTGGACGTGATCGACCGGGCGGCCGAGGCGCTGGCGGCGCGGCTTGCCGGAGGGAGTTCGACGCCCGAGACTTCCGCTATCGAGAATCATCTTCGCGGAGCGCTGTCGGTGTCGCTGCTATATGCCGCGAACCGGGGCCTGCGCGATTTCGACGCCGAGATGGGCCACCTTGTGGTCGATCCCGGCCAGCCACCCGAAAGCCGCCGTTTCCAGCTCGCTCACCAGCTCGCGGCGCTGGCATTGAAGGACGATATCTCGGCGCTGGTGGAAGAGGCGGCGCTGCGCTCTCCCGCGGCGCGTCAGCTCCTCTTCGTGGGCCTGTGCAACTATGCCGCGGGCGCGCTGCTCATGCCTTACCGCCGGTTTCGCGATGCGGCGCGCGCCGCCCGCCATGACATCGACCGGCTGCGGCAGGAGTTCGGCACCAGCTTCGAGCAGACCTGTCACCGCCTCTCCACCCTGCAGCGCACCGACGCGCGGGGCGTGCCCTTCTTCTTCTGCCGCGTCGACATGGCAGGCAACATCACCAAGCGTCACTCGGCCACGCGGCTCCAGTTTGCGCGGTTCGGCGGCGCTTGTCCGCTATGGATCGTGCACGAGGCGGTGGCGATTCCCGACCGCATCCTCGTTCAGCTGGCCGAAACGCCCGACGGCGTGCGCTACGTTTCGATGGCGAAGGGGCTGGTCAAGCCTTCGGGAAGCTTTGCCCGCTCGCCCCGCCGCTATGCCGTGGCACTTGGGTGCGAGGCGGAGCACGCTAGGGAATTTATCTTTGCCGATGGCCTCGACATCGCCGCGCCGCAGGCGGCGACGCGGATCGGCGTGTCGTGCCGCATCTGTCCCCGGCCCGACTGCGACCAACGCGCCTTTCCGCCCAGCGACCGCGCCATCGTGGTCGATCCGGACCGGCGGGGGGTCGTACCCTACTCGCTCGCCTGAACGCTCAGACCTTGACCAGCCCGTGCGCGATCAGGCTTCGCGCGGTTTCGACAATCGACTGGCGCACGGGGACGTAGTCGAAGCCGAACACATCGCGCGCATGTTCGCCCGAAACGCGCTTGGTCTTGCCCAGCTCGCCGCGCAGTTGCTTCATTTCCGGCATGAAGAATGACAGAAGGGTGACGAGGAAATCGGGCATCGGCCGGGTCGGAACCTTTGCCGCCTGCGGCCCCAGTTCGGCGCGCAGCGCTTCTGCCATTTCGGCCGCCCACATGAAGCCGGCGGAGGCCGCGAACCGTTCGCCGCGCACCTTGTCGGCCGGCGCCTCGAGCGCAAGGACGTGGAGAAGCGCCACGTCGCGAACGTCCACTCCGCCGATGCCGAAGCGCGGTATCATGGGGACCGAGCCGTCGAGCATCCGCTTCACGAGTTCGATGGAAGTCGAGAGGTCGTCGCTGACGACGGGCCCGAACACGCCCACCGGATTAACCGAGCAGAATTCAAGGCCCGACGCGTTGGCCGCGACCCATTCGCGCGCGGCCCGCTCGGCGACGGTCTTGGATTTGATGTAGGGCGGCAGGCCAGGTGCCGCCATATTCGTCCAGTCGCCTTCGTCGAATTCAGTCTTCGACGGCGGATAGCCATAGGCAATCGCCGCGGCAGAAGATGTCTGGACGAAGCGCGTAGCGCCCGCGTCCTTGGCAAAGCGCAAGGCGCGCAGCGTGCCCTCGCGCGCCGGCACGATCAGTTCGTCGGCGTCCTTGGGCATTCCCAGGGGAAATGGTGATGCTACGTGCGCGACATGGGTGCAGCCCGCGTTCGCCTCGGCCCAGCCGGCATCGTCCATGAGGTCGGCCGCGAAGAACCTGAGCGTCTCGGGGGTGCCGCCAACCTCGGCGCGAACCTTTGCTTCGCGCGCCAGGTTCCGGATGGTGGTATTCACCGTCCAGCCGCGAGCGAGCAGCTGGCGGATCGTTTCTCCAGCAATGTAACCGCTGCCGCCTGTGACCAGAACCGTGCCTGCCATCGTCGCTCTCCCCCGTGATCGACGGAAAGCCTAGCAGTCCGGTTGCAACGTGCAACCTAGCGCATCAGGACAAGTTCCTCGGCCATTGATGGGTGCAGCGCCACGGTCGCGTCGAAGTCCGCCTTCGTCAGACCGGCCTTCACCGCGATCGCCGCGGCCTGGAGAATCTCGGGGGCTTCAGGACCGATCATGTGCAGGCCGAGGATCTTGCCGGTCGCGGCGTCCGTGATCAGCTTGTAGAGTCCGCGCTCCTGTCGCCCGGCGAACACGTTCTTCATCGGACGGAAGTCCGACGAATAGACCCGAATATTGCCGTACTTGTTGCGGGCCTGGCCTTCGGTCAGGCCCACGCCGGCCAGCGGCGGCTGCGAGAAGACCGCGCTGGGAATGCAGCCGTAGTCGACCGTCGAAGGCATTCCCCCGAACACCGTATCGGCGAACGCCTGGCCTTCGCGGATGGCCACAGGCGTAAGCTGCACCCGGTTGGTCACGTCGCCGACGGCATAGATGCTGTCGCAGGATGTCCGGTTGTGCTCGTCGACCGGAATCTCGCCCTTCTCGCCAAGCGTAATTCCGGCATTCTCCAGCCCGAGGCCGGCGGTGTTGGGTTTGCGTCCGGTGGCGACGAGGACGATGTCGGCCTTGAGCGGGTCCTGACCTTCCAGATTCACCTCGAGGCTGCCGTCCTCGAGCTTCGTCACCTTGTTGAACGGACAATGGAACTTGTACTCGATCCCGCGCGCCATCGTGATCTGGAGCAGCCGGTCGCGCATCGCCTCGTCATAGCCGCGCAGGATCACGTCGCTCCGGTTGACCACGGTGACGTGCGCGCCAAGTGCGTTGAAAATCCCCGCGAATTCCATCGCGATATATCCCGCTCCCGCGATCACCACCCGCTTCGGCATCTTTTCGAGGTGGAACACTTCGTTCGAGGTGATGCAGTGCTCCGAGCCCTCGAATTCGGGAACCGCCGGCCATGCGCCCGTGGCGACCAGGATCACCTTGGCGCTGATCTCGCGGCCGCTGGCAAGCTTGACGCCGTGCGGGCCGGTGATCGTCGCGCGCTCAAGAAACCGCTCGACGTCGTGGCTCTCGAGAGTGCTGGTGTAGGCGGCGTTCAGCCGGTCGACATCCTTGAGTACGGTGTCTCGCAGCACCGCCCAGTCGAAGCTCATCGCCGAGACGGTCCAGCCGTAATGCGCCGCGTCCTGAAGTTCCTCGGCGAAGTGCGAACCGTAAACGAGGAGCTTTTTCGGAACGCAGCCACGGATCACGCAGGTGCCGCCGATGCGGTACTCTTCGGCCACGGCAACCTTTGCGCCGTGCGCCGCGGCAACGCGACTGGCGCGAACGCCGCCAGACCCGGCGCCGATCACGAACAGGTCGTAGTCGTACTCGCGGTTTTCGCCGGTCGAAGGGGCTGGACTGGTCTCGGTTTCGGGCATGAAAACTCCTCTGGCGGGCGGCATATGGCGATCCGCGCCGCCGCTTGCCAATGCCTTTTGCGCATCAGAGTGAACGCAAATCCTGCGCTTGCCCTCAGGTCAGCCCCGCGGCTTCGAGCAGTGCAGCGGTGCTGGAGTCAAAGCTGGCGTTGCCCTTCTCGATCGCCTTGGCAATTTCCTTGCCCAGCTCGACGCCGAACTGGTCGAACGGGTTGATGCCCAGCAACTTCGCCGAAACGAAGGTACGATGCTCGTGAAAGGCGATCAACGCGCCCAGCGTCGCGGGCTCCAGATCGTCGAGCAGGATCGTCGCCGAGGGTCGGTCACCGGGATATGAACGGGCGGAATCGTCGCCCGCCTTGCCCGTCATCAACGCTGCGCCCTGGGCAAAGCAGTTGGCCAGAAGGGTGCGATGATGCGCGGGGTCGAGCGCGTCCCCGGACATCGTGACCGCGATGAAATCCACCGGTACGAGGTGGGTGCCCTGGTGGAGCAACTGGAACACCGCATGTTGCGCGTCGGTGCCGACGCCGCCCCATGTGATCGGCGCGCTCGGACGGTCGAGCGGCTCGCCGTCGGCGGTCACGCGCTTGCCGTTCGATTCCATTTCGAGCTGTTGGAGGTAGCTCGGCAAAAGCCGCAGCCGCTCGTCGTAGGCGAAAACCGCGCGGGTCTCGCAGCTCCTGACTTGCGCATAATAGAGATCGGCGAAAGCAGCGCGCGCAGGTAGATTGCGCTCCCATTCGGTGTCGCGAAAATGGCGGTCCATCGCGGCGGCGCCTTCGAGGAACGCCTTGAAACCGTCCCACCCGATTGCCAACGCAATGGGAAAGCCAATCGAGGACCAGAGCGAGTAGCGCCCGCCGACGTCCTCGGGAAACGGAAGGACGCGGGTTTCGTCGACACCCCATTGCACCGCCTTTTCGGGGGCGGCGGTAAGTGCCACCACCTGCCCGTAGGGATCGCCGATCCCGCCTTCGCGCAGCCACTCAAGCGCGCTTGCGGCATTCGTCAGCGTTTCGGTGGTCGTGAAGGTCTTCGAGGCGACCGCGATCAGCGTATGGGCGGGATCGCACTGCGCAAACGCGGCTTCGAGCGCGCAGCCATCGATGTTCGATACGACGTGGACCGCGATCCGGGGATTGTCGCGTGCCAGTGCGTCGATCGCAAGAGCGGGACCGAGCGCCGAGCCGCCGATGCCGATGTGGATCAGGCTGCGCATCTCGCCGAGCACACCATCGTGAATCGCCTCGACCAGCAAGCGGGTCCGTGCATGAAGCGCCGCCGCCTCCTCCACCATCGCCTCGTCCCCCTCGCCGCGTTGCGCGGTGTGCCCGGCGGCGCGATGCTCGGTCACGTTGACGATCGCGCCCGAGAAAAGCGCGGCGCGTGACTGATCGAGGCCCACCTTCTCGCAAAGGCGCAGGAAACCGTCGATGACGGGGCGATCAAGGTGTGTCTTCGACCAGTCGAAGCGGATCGGGCCGCCCGGCAGCTCAAGCGTCTCGGCCAGCAGATCGAGGCGATCGCCGGCATCGAACAGTTCCGCCAGCGTCGGGCGAGGCAGTTTCTCAAGCGCGGTCCACAGCGACGCTGTTTCGTTCATCGGCTGCGATCCTTTGCTTTCCTACACATGCGGCGGACGCTATGCCGCCTGCGCGCCATCACGCCAAGCGTCGGCGTTCCACAATCTACCCGCGTCCACGGCATCGAACGGCGCGGCAGCAAGCACTAGCGGATCGAGCAGACCTACATGAATTCGACCACCAACGACACCGACACCACGGCGCCCGAAGGTCAGCCCCTGCTGCTGGATCAACCTAGCCCGCCCGCGAAATCGGCCAAGAAGGAAGACAGTTTCCCGGTCTTTCTGATCAAGCTGGCGCTGATCGTGGTCATTTTTCGCAGCTTCTTCTTCTCGCCGTTCAACATCCCCAGCGAATCGATGCTGCCGCGGCTGGAAAACGGGGATTACCTTCTCGCGGCCAAGTGGCCCTACGGCTATTCGCGCTACTCGCTGCCGTTCAGCCTTCCCCTGATCCCGGGCCGCATCCTCGCCCATGCTCCGGAACGGGGCGACGTGGTGATTTTCAAGGCGCCTCCCGGAAACGACGTCGATTACATCAAGCGGGTGATCGGCCTTCCTGGCGACCAGATCCAGCTCGTCGGCGGGCAGGTGGTGCTCAACGGCCAGCCGATCCCCAAGCAGCGCATCGAAGATTTCGAAATTGCGGTCTCGGCCAACACCCGCTGCCTGTCGCCGCAATTTGCCGCGAGCCGCGCGGATGGGACCCCGGTGTGCCACTATCCCCAATTTCGCGAGACGCTGCCGGGGGGAAAGTCCTACAACGTCCTCGATCTGGGCGTAACGCCGCAGGACGATACCGCGCCGGTGGTTGTGCCTGAAGGCCACGTGTTCCTGATGGGCGACAATCGCGACAACAGCATGGACAGCCGCTTCCCCGCGGTCGAAGGCCAGGGAATCGGCATCGTCCCGCAGGCCAATCTCGTCGGCCGCGCCGCGCTGATGATGTTCTCCACCGATGGCGGATCGTCCTGGCTGCTGCCGTGGACGTGGTTCTCGGCGGGCCGCTGGCACCGCATCGGGGGGACGTTTTGAAATCGAGCGGACTGAGCGCGGAGACCGCAGGATACCTCGCCAAGTTGACCGGCGAGCCGCCGCGCCAGCAGTCCTTGTGGCTTGAAGCGCTAACGCACGGCAGCATGGGTGAGCAGGTGCATTACCAGAGGCTCGAGTTCCTGGGCGACCGGGTTCTCGGCCTCGCGATCGCCGAGTGGCTGCACGAAAGTGGCAACGACAGCGAAGGCAAGCTCTCGCAACGCCTCAACGCGCTCGTCAGCGGAAGCGCATGTGCCGAAATCGCGCGCCACATCGGCTTGCCCCCGCATCTGCGGCTGGGCAAACAGGCGCGTGACGACGGCGGCCATGACAGCGACAACATCCTGGGCGACGTCATGGAATCGCTGATCGGCGCGCTTTTCATCGAGCGCGGCTACGAAGCGGCCCGCGACCTCGTTCGCAAGCTGTGGGCCGATCTTGTCGCGCGCGGCAAGGGCACGTCGAAACATCCCAAGGCCGCGCTTCAGGAATGGGCCGCGGGCAACAAGCGCAAGGTGCCCGAATATACGCTCCTCAGCCGCGAGGGGCCGGATCACGCAGCGACTTTCGTCGTCGAGGTGGCGATCAAGGGCATCGGATCCGCACGCGGCTCTGCCGCCAGCAAGCAGGAGGCCGAAACCCAGGCGGCCCGCGAATTCATGGAGCGTTTCGGATGACCACGCATTGCGGCGTCGTCGCCGTCCTTGGTGCGCCCAATGCGGGCAAATCCACCCTCGTCAACGCTCTGGTGGGGCAAAAGGTCGCGATCGTCAGTGCCAAGGCGCAGACAACGCGTGCCCGACTGATGGGGATCGCGCTCGAGGGCGAGGCCCAAATAATCCTCGCCGACACACCCGGCCTGTTCGAACCCCGCCGCCGGCTCGACCGGGCGATGGTCTCGGCCGCATGGGAAGGCGCGCACAGCGCCGACGCGATCCTGCTGGTCGTCGATGCATCGAAGCGCAAGTTCGGCGGGCTGGCCAGCATTCTCGCAACCTTGAAGGACCGGCCCGAGCGTAAACTGCTTGCGCTCAACAAGGTGGACGCGACCGCGAAGGAGCCCTTGCTCAAGCTTGCCGAGGAAATGCTGGGCGAAGTCGGGTTCGACGAGGTGTTCTTCATCTCCGCCTTGACCGGCGACGGCGTGCCCGAACTCAAGGCCCGCCTGGCCGAGCTCATGCCCGAGGGCCCGTGGCACTATCCCGAGGATCAAGTGAGCGATGCGAGCGAGCGCCTTCTGGCCGCCGAGATCACGCGCGAGCAGCTTTATCGCCAGCTCCACGACGAGTTGCCCTACGATGCGGCCGTGCGGCCCGAGAGCTATACTCCGCGCAAGGATGGCTCTGTCGAGATCCGTCAGCAGATCGTGATCGCGCGCGAAAGCCAGAAGCCGATCGTGCTGGGCAAGCGCGGGGCGCGGATCAAGGCGATCGGAGAGGCGGCCCGCGCCGAGCTAGCGGAACTGCTGGGGGTAAAAGTCCACCTCTTCCTCCACGTCAAGGTCGACGAGGCGTGGGCAGAGAGCAAGGAAATCTACGAGGAAATCGGACTCGACTGGGTCAAATAGGCCCTATCTCGCGGGATCAGCGCAGCTTGGCGATCCCGATCCCGTCTGCCTTGGCCCGATCCTTGGTCGACTCCTCGCTGCGGTTCAGCGCCTTCGCGATTTCCTTGAGCCCCTTGCCCTTGCCGGCAAGCACTCGCAGCTTGTTCAGCTCATCACTGGTCCACGGCTGCTTGTGGCGTTCGAAACGTTCAGCCATTTTCCGGTCGACCTCCTGTCGCTGACCTGCGCGACGCCGGTGCTTAGGGCACCGGACTGGCGATTACAGCAAGTTTCGCGGGCCAAGACGCTGTGAACGGGCGAACCGGGCCGGCATCGCCCTCTCCGCTGCTCCCCACTAACCCAAGTTCACTCGGCCGCTTCCGTGGCGGCCCGCGCGGCCTTCTTGGCGGGAGCCTTCTTGGCCGCCGGCTTCTTGGCGGCCGACTTCTTGGCTGCAGGCTTCTTTGCCACCGCCTTTTTCGGCGCGGCGCGCTTCTTCTTGCCCTTCGCCGGACCTTTCGCCGCGCGTTCGGTTATCAGCACGACGGCCTCTTCCTCGGTCAGGCTCTCGGGCGTCTTGTCGCGCGGCAATGTCGCGTTGGTGGTTCCATCGGTGACGTAGGGTCCGTAGCGGCCCTGCATCAGCTTCATTTCCCCGCCGCTCTCGGGATGTTGTCCGAAGACCTTCAGTGGCTCGACCGGGGTCCGCGCGCCGCCGCGGTTCGCGGCATCGGCAAGCTTTGCCACCGCCGCGTTCATTCCCGTTTCGAACACTTCGCGAGTGCCCTGAAGCTTGGCGTACTTGCCGGCGTGCGCCAGATAGGGACCGTAGCGGCCGATGCTGGCTGTGATCGGGCTTCCGGTGTCAGGATGGACCCCGATCTCACGCGGGAGCGCGAGCAGCTTGATCGCCCATTCAAGGTCCAGCTCGATGTCCTTGGGGATCGAGGCGCGCTTGGCCTCCTTGCCCTCGCCAAGCTGGATGTAGGGGCCGAATCGCCCGGAGCGTCGCGTGATTTCCAGCCCGCTGACCGGTTCCTTGCCCAGCCCCTCGTCCTCGCCGCTTTCGCCATTCTCGCCGCCCGGCTGCGCGAATTTCCGGGTGAACTTGCACTCGGGATAGTTCGAGCAGGCGACGAAAGCGCCGAACTTGCCGCCGCGAAGCGATAGGCGTCCCTCGCCGCACTTGGGGCACAGGCGCGGGTCGCTGCCGTCGGCGCGCGGCGGAAACAGGTAATCGGACAGGAACAGGTCGAGCGCGGCGGTGATCTCGCTGGGCTTCTGCTCCATGACCTCGTCGGACTTGGGCTTGAAGTCCTTCCAGAACTCCGCGAGCACCGCTTTCCACGCAGCGCGGCCGCCGGAAACGTCGTCGAGCTCGTCCTCCATTCCGGCGGTGAAATCGTAGGCGACGTAGCGTTCGAAGAACCGTTCGAGGAACGCGGTCAGCAGGCGCCCGCTCTCCTCCGCGAAGAACCGGTTCTTCTCGGTCCGCACGTAATTCCGGTCCTTGAGCACCTGCAGCGTCGAGGCATAAGTCGAGGGGCGCCCGATGCCGAGTTCCTCGAGGCGCTTGACCAGGCTGGCTTCGGAAAAGCGCGGCGGCGGCTGGGTGAAGTGCTGGGTCGCGTCCACCCCTCGCTTGGCCGGGCTGTCGCCCTTTGCCATCACCGGCAGGAGCGCGGAGTCCTCGTCCTCGCCGCTCTGCGCCGCGTCCTTGCCCTCTTCATATACCGCGAGAAAGCCGGGGAACTTGACCACCTGGCCGCTGGCACGCAGCTCATGTTTGCCGGTCCCATCGCGCAGGATGACGGTCGTGCGCTCGAGCGCGGCCGAGGCCATCTGGCTGGCCAGCGCGCGCTTCCAGATAAGGTCGTAGAGCCGCGCTTCGTCGCCACTGCCGTGCCTGTCGCGGCCAAAATCGGTGGGCCGGATTGCCTCGTGCGCTTCCTGCGCGTTCTTGGCCTTGGTCTCGTAAACGCGCGGCTTTTCCGGCAGGTAATGGCCGTTGTAGCGATCGGAGATGACCTTGCGCGCGTCGGAAATGGCGCTCGGGTCCATCTGCACGCCATCGGTACGCATATAGGTGATCGCGCCTGCCTCGTAGAGGTTCTGGGCGATCCGCATCGTGTGGCTTGCCGCAAAGCCGAGCTTGCGCGCGGCTTCCTGTTGCAGCGTCGAGGTCGTGAACGGCGCATAGGGATTGCGCCGCTGCGGCTTGGTTTCGACGTCCTCGATCGTGAATTTTGCCGCTTCGACGGTGGCCTTGGCGCGCATCGCCACGCCTTCCTCGCCCAGGCTCAGCCGCTCCAGCTTTTCGCCGTCGAATTTCACCAGCCGGGCGGCAAATTTGGTCCCGCCTTGCTCGAGGCGGGCGATGACCGACCAGTATTCCTGCGCCCGGAACGCCTCGATCTCGCGCTCGCGCTCGACGATCAGGCGCAACGCGACTGACTGGACGCGGCCGGCCGAGCGCGCGCCGGGAAGCTTGCGCCACAGCACAGGCGAAAGCGTGAAGCCGAACAGGTAGTCCAAGGCGCGGCGCGCGAGGTAGGCGTCGATCAGGTCGTGATCGAGCTCGCGCGGCGCGGCCATCGCGTGGGTAACCGCCTGCTTTGTGATCGCGTTGAAGGTGACCCGCTCAACCTCCTTGGGCAGCGCCTTGCGCCGGCCGAGCAATTCCTTGACGTGCCAGCTGATCGCCTCACCCTCGCGGTCAGGGTCGGTGGCAAGGATCAGACGGTCGGCGGTCTTGGCCGCATCGGTGATCGCCTTCATCTGGCGTTGCTTGTCGGTGTTCGGCTCCCAGTCCATCGCGAAGTCCTCATCCGGCTTCACCGAACCGTCCTTGACCGGCAGGTCGCGAACGTGGCCGTACGAGGCCAGCACGGTGTAACCGGGGCCGAGGTATTTCTCGATGGTCTTCGCCTTGGCGGGCGATTCTACGATGACAAGTTGCATGATGTTGCGGGCAGTCCCTTACGCGTATGTATGTACGCGCGAGGGTGGCGAGGCCGCGGGCCGCCCGTCAAGCGCCATCGCACGGCAGGCTTTCCGCCACCGGCGACAGAATTTTGGGGGCGGCCGATCGAAGGTCATCGGGGCGCGGCCTAGCGTGACGTGACCCGCCACGCCGCGAGGAATCCCGCTCCAAGCGCAAGATCAATGGCGGCGAATATCGCGATGGGCGGTTCGAGGCGGCCCAGCGCGTAGAGCGTCAGGGCGGGTACCGAGAATACGAGCTTCTCGATCACCGCCAGTGGCATGAGCGCCCGATACTTCTCCGGAGCGCCGCCGATGATCCAGAACATGCCCTGGAATACGAGCGCGGCTCCCACGAAGCCGAAATGCGTCTCCACCCGCGCGCCCGGCGGCAGGCTGACGAAGTAAAGCGGAAACAGCACGATCACGCCATAGATCGCGGCCCAGCGGAACATCCGTGAAGGAAAACCGGTCCCCATTGTAACTACCCCCAAGCCTCCCGTTTACTCGATCAGGCTTACCCGCGCGCCGGCATGGCGCACGAGACGCCCCGAGATTTCGAGTTCCAGCAGGGCCAACTGCACCGCCCCGCCGCGCTGACCGCTTTGCCTGATCAATTCGTCGACCGCGACCGGCGCCGTCCCGAGCAGCGCCGCGATGTCGGGCGGCTCACCCCATTCGGCATCGTCATCGGGGATGAACAGGCCCGGCTCCTCGCGGAAGGAAGAGCGCGGCGTGCCGGTGAACCCCGACACCAGCTCCACCACTTCCTCGGGCGATTGCACCAGTACCGCGCCGTCGCGGATGAGCTGGTTGCATCCTCGGCTTCGTGAATCGAGCGGCGAGCCGGGAATTGCCATGACTTCGCGCCCTGCCTCGCCAGCGAGCCGCGCAGTGATGAGCGAGCCCGAACGCGGCGCGGCCTCGACCACGACCGTACCGGCGGCAAGTCCCGCGATGATCCGGTTTCGACTGGGGAAATGTCGCGCCAGCGGCTCGGTCCCGGGCGGCTGCTCGGCGATCAGCATTCCGCGGGTGGCCACCTCTTCCTGCAGCTCCGCGTGTTCGGGGGGATAGGCGATGTCGATGCCGCTGGCGATCACGCCGATAGTGCCGCCCCTACCCGTAAGCGCTCCGCGATGCGCGGCGCCGTCGATCCCGCGCGCCAATCCCGACACGACGGCAAGCCCCGCTTCGGACAAGGCCGCGCCGAAGTCGCGGGCCAGCTTCACCGCGCCGGCCGACGCGTTGCGGGCACCCACGATGGCGACGCAGGTGCGTTGCGGAATGGTCGGGTCGCCCCGGATCACGAGGATCGGCGGGGCACCTTCGCTCTGTGCGAGCAGTGCAGGATAATCCGGCGAATCGTGAAACAAGTAGCGCGCGCCGGCTGCCTTCACGGCGTCGATTTCCCGCCGGACAGCATCTGCCGGCGCGGCGCGATAGGGTTTGCCCGCGCGACCCGCCAAGTCCGGAAGAGCCTCGATCGCCTGCTCGGCAGTGGCGAAACGCGCCAGCAACTGCCGGTAGCTGATCGGGCCGATGTTGGGCGAGCGCAGAAGCCGGATGCGGGCAAAGGCTTCGCCGGGCGAAAGGTTCACGCCTTGCTCCCGACGCGTGGCTCGGTCCCCTTGCGGAGCCGCGCGATATTCTCGCGGTGGAGCCACAGTATGAGGAGGCAGAGCAAGGCCAGCACGGCTGCGTAGTCGCCCCGGCCGATCGCCAGCGCCGCGATCGGCGCGCTAATCGCCGCCGCCATCCCGCCGAGCGAGGAAATGCGCGTTAGCGCCAGGACACCCAGCCAGACGACCGCGTAAGTCAGGCCGATGGGCCAGGCCAGACCCAGTGCGACGCCCATCATGCAGGCCACCCCCTTGCCGCCCTTGAAGCGAAGCCAGATCGGGAAGCAGTGTCCGATCACCGCGGCCGCGCCTGCGAAAACCTCGCTGCCGGGCCAGGCCGCGCGAGCCACGAGCACTGCGGCCAGCGCCTTGGCGAGATCGAGCAGAAGGGTCGCGGCGGCAAGTTCGCGGCGGCCGGTACGCAGCACGTTCGTCGCGCCGATGTTGCCCGACCCGATTGCCCGCAGATCGCCGGCGCCGAACATCCTCGTCAACAGCAGGCCGAACGGTATCGAACCGAGCAGGTAACCCAGCGCCGCGGCATAAATCAGTTCTGGCATGCGTCCTCCCCCGGATGCCGGAGCATAGGCTCGGTCGATACCTTCTTGAAAGGGCCGTTCTTTCCTTTACCCGCCGCTCCCCCTAAAGCACTGGGACGACACGTGGGGGATTGCGGCGCTTGGCCGAAAAGACTGCTTCGAACGCACCGCTTCTGATCTTCGATTCCGGCGTGGGCGGCCTGTCCGTCCTGCGCGCGGTGCGGGCGCTGATGCCCTACGCGCCGGTGGTCTATGCCGCCGACAACGCCGCCCTGCCATACGGCAACAAGACCGAAGCCCAGATCGCGAGCCGGGTTCCCGCCCTGCTCGGACGCATGGTGGAACGGTTCCATCCGCGCCTTGTCACCATCGCCTGCAACACCGCGTCGACAATCGCATTGCCCGCGGTGCGCGAGGCGCTCGAACTGCCGGTTGTCGGGACAGTCCCGGCGATAAAGCCCGCGGCGGCGATGACCCGCAGCGGCGTCATCGGTCTTCTGGGAACCGAGGCCACGATCCGCCAGGGCTATGTCGACCGCCTCGAGGCCGAGTTCGCGCAAGGAAAGATGCTGCTGCGCCATGCCGCCCCCGAGCTGGTCAGCGCGGCCGAGGTGCGCCTGCGGGGACAACCGATTGACCCCGCGATGATCGCGCGTGCGGTGGCCGGCCTCCGCAACCAGCCGGGCGGCGAAAGGATCGATACGGTCGTCCTCGCCTGCACACACTTCCCCCTGATCGAGGATGAGCTTGCGGCCGGGTTCGGGCCGGGCGTCAGCTTCGTTGATGGCGCCCAAGGGATTGCGCGACGTATCGAATTTCTGACCCTGGGCGAGGAATGGGCCCGAAACGGTGCGGACTTTGCCGTGTTCACGCGCGAGGGCAGCGACGTCGACGCGCTCGCCCCTGCCTTGCGCGACTACGGCCTTGAACGGAGCATGATCCTGTGAGGGTCCGCAAGTGAAGCGGCGGTATCGCTTGCTGTTGCTTGCAGTCGCAGTTCTCGGCCTGCCATACTACTGGCTGGTGCTGGACAATTCGGTGAGCGGCGTTCCCGCCTATCGGCTGGATATCGCACAGCTTCGCCAGGCGGCCGGTGCCATTCCGGGGGCCCGGCCCGACAGCGTGACCGTGCAGGTCGTTGGCTGGCGGCGGGTGCCCGGCACGCTGATGGTCGCGGGCGGCGGACTGAAACGCAATCTCGTCGCGGTGCAAAGCTTCCTGTTGCACGCGCCGGGCGGGAACATCGTGATCGACAGCGGCTTCGATGCGGCTGCGGCAAGGTCGATGGACATGGAAAAGTTCCTGCCCGCCGCGCAGGCCAAGGTCGATGCCGCGATCAGGGACGCCCGTCTGGTCCTGTTCACGCACGAGCATCTCGACCACATGACCGGACTTTTGCGGATGAAGGATTTCGCCTCCGTCGCGCCGCACGTCCTCGTGACCCCGGAACAGGGTCCGGGCGGCCCCCTCGCCCGTTCTCTTCCGTGGCCGCGGGATACCGGAAGACTCGTCCCCAGGAAGCTTGCGCCCGTCCAGCCAGTCGCGCCGGGGGTGGTGGTGGTTCGGACCCCCGGTCACACTCCGGGGTCGCAGATGATCTTTGCGCGGCTTGCCGACGGCAGCGAATACCTGTTTGCCGGCGACACCGCCTCGATGCGGCGGAACTGGAGCCTTAAACGGCTCCGCTCGCGCCTGCTGAGCGATTATCTTGCGCCCGAGGACCGCCCGCAGGTAATGGGCTGGCTTCGCGCCATCAACGACCTTTTCCGGCAGGACCCCGGCCTCATCGTGGTTTCAGGGCACGACTACGACGACCTGGTTACCGATCCGACCAAGCGCGCCTTCCGCGAGGATTTCGTCACCCGTACGGTGATCCCGCGTCCGCCTGGTTCGCAACTGCAATGATGCTGGCACTCGCGCCCCATCTCGGCTAGAGAGCGCGCGGGGTATCCGGGCGCGTAACACGATTTTTCGACTTGGCCACGGGAGCGGCAGAGTGAATTACGAACAGGTCTTCGACCAGGCGATCGATCGGCTTCACTCGGAAGGTCGATATCGGGTGTTCATCGACATCCTGCGCAACAAGGGCATGTTTCCCAACGCGCGCTGCTTTGCCGGCCACAACGGACCCAAGCCGATCACCGTGTGGTGCTCGAACGACTATCTCGCCATGGGGCAGCACCCCAAGGTGATCGCCGCGATGGAAGAGGCGCTCCACGATGTCGGCGCCGGTTCGGGCGGCACCCGCAATATCGGCGGCAACACGCATTATCATATCGACCTGGAGCGCGAGCTTGCCGACCTGCACGGCAAGGACGGCGCCCTGCTGTTTACCAGCGGCTATGTTTCCAACGACGCGACGCTCTCCACGATCGCCAAGATCCTCCCGGGCTGCGTCATCTTCTCCGACGAACTCAATCACGCGAGCATGATCGCCGGCATCCGCAATTCGGGTGCCGAAAAGAAGGTTTTCCGCCACAACGACCTTGCGCATCTCGAGGAACTGCTCGCCGAAACCGATCCCGCGCTGCCCAAGCTGATCGCGTTCGAGAGCGTCTATTCGATGGACGGCGATGTCGCCCCGATCCACGCGATCTGCGATCTTGCCGAAAAGTACAACGCGCTGACCTACATCGACGAAGTCCATGCCGTGGGCATGTACGGCGCGCGGGGCGGCGGCATCTCCGAGCGTGACAACGCGGCCAGCCGGATCACGATCATCGAAGGCACCCTGGGCAAGGCGTTCGGCGTGATGGGCGGCTATATCGCTGCCGACACGCGGATCATCGACGTCATCCGCAGCTATGCGCCGGGCTTCATCTTCACCACTTCGCTGTCGCCCGTTCTGGTCGCGGGCGTGCTGGCGGCGGTGCGCCACCTCAAGGGGTCGAGCGAAGAGCGCGATGCGCAGCAGCGCCACGCGGCAATGCTCAAGGGCATGTTCCGCGATGCCGGGCTGCCCGTCATGGATTCCACCACGCACATCGTTCCCCTGATGGTCGGAGATCCGGTCCGTGCGAAGGCGATCAGCGACATCCTGCTCGCCGAATACGGCGTCTATGTGCAGCCGATCAATTATCCGACTGTGCCCCGGGGAACCGAGCGTCTTCGTTTCACCCCCGGTCCGACGCATGACGAAGCGATGATGCGCGAGCTTACCCAGGCTCTCGTCGAGATCTGGGAACGCTTCGACCTGCCGGTCGCGCGCGCCGCCTGATGATCGCAGCCCTGCTGCTCCTGGCAGCCGGACCACAGGACGCCGCCTACCAGTCCGCCCGCAAGATTGCCGAGCATGGGATGCTCGCCACGGTTGGGCCGCTGATGGCGGTGAAGGAAACCGAGGAACTCGTCCTCGCTCACCCCGAACTCACCCCGGCGGAGAAGGCAAAGCTCCACGAAGTCGCACGCGAGCAGGAGGAACTAGCCCGGCGCAAGATGATGGACGCGGAAGCGTCGGCCTATGTTGCGCACATGAGTGCTGCCGACCTCAAGGCACTGGCAGCCTGGGTCGATTCCCCGCTCGCCCATCGTCAGCGCACGGCCCTGCCCCAGATCGTGATGTCGACCATGCAGACTCTGGGAACGATCGACTTCAAGGGCAGCGTGACGAAGGCATACTGCGCGAAGACGGGCAAGCTCTGCCCCGAGGCGCCCGCCAGCCCCGCAGCCCCAACGGCGGACGAGACCGCAAAACCCTGACCGGCGAAGTTGCCTGCGACAGCCTCGCTGATCCAGGGCCGGCGAAATGAACCGCCGGCCCTGCATTCACGTGCTTCAGAAGCTGATCAGCGCAGGGCCACCACGTTGTCGGTGACGCGGGGATCGCGCCGCGAGCCGGTGTACTGGCTTGCCATCGGCTCGTCCGACACTTCGTGGACCTCGGTCTCGCCGAAGCCGTTGAAAGCCGTCTTCATGGCCGCACCGTAGGCGCCGAGCATGCCGATCTCGATATAGTCCCCGGCCTTCGCATCGGACGGAAGCTCGAATGGACCCTCCATATGGTCGAGATCGTCGCAGGTCGGACCATAGAAGCTGAACGCCTCGGTGGCCTCGTCGGCCCCGTGGCGCAGCAGCTTTACCGGAAAGCGCCAGCCCACGTGCGCGGCATCGAACAGCGCGCCATAGGCGCCGTCGTTGATGAAGAGTTCCTTGCCGCGGCGCTTTTCGACCTGGACGACGAGCGAGTTGTATTCCGCGCACAGCGCGCGGCCCGGCTCGCACCACAGCTCGGCCGAATAGGAAATCGGCAGCGATTCGTAGGTCCGGTCGATGACGCCGAAATAATCCTCGAGCGGCGGCGGCTCCATGCCCGGATAGACCGAGGGAAAGCCTCCACCGACATCGACGATATCGACCAGCACCGAGGCATCGACGATCGCCGCGCGGACCCGCTCCAGCGCCTGAACATAGCCGTGCGGGCTCATCGACTGACTGCCGACGTGGAAGCAGATGCCAAGGCTGTCGGCGACCTGACGGGTCGCCTGGAGCAACTCCGCCGCGTCGGCGAGATCGACCCCGAACTTGGACGCCAGGCTGAGCTCGGAATACTCGGACGACACGCGCAGGCGCACGCACAGCGAGAGATCCTCGGCATTGCCGGTCGCGGCCTTGATCTTTTCGAGCTCCTCGACCGAATCGAGGCTGAACACGCGGCAGCCGTGGATGCTGTAGGCCTCGGCGATCGCGGACGCGGTCTTTACCGGGTGCATGAAGCACAGGACCGCCTCGGGCAGCGTCGAACGCACAAGGCGTACTTCCGCGATCGAGGCGACGTCGTAGTGCGTAACCCCGGAATCCCACAGCACCCGCAAGAGATCAGCCGACGGGTTGGCCTTGACCGCATAGAGCGATCGGCCAGGGAACTTTTCGACGAAGAAGCGTGCCGCACGCGCCGCAGCATGCGGGCGATTGAGGATCACGGGACGGTCCGGCGCCGAGGCGCGAACTACAGCCGATGCGTCAGGAAATTGGTGCAACTCAAGGGACCCCCAAACGGTTTGTTCACAAGAAGCTGCCTTGCGGTTTTGGAAGTCCCCTTGGGGCAGCGGGGGGTCGCTATAAAGCTGGGGGGATGAACTGCAAGTGAAAATCGACCCCTGTTACATATCCCTGTTCAGCCAGCCCGCCTTGCCCCGGCCCAGGGGATCACGAGGCGGAACGCAGGTATTCGCCCATCGCGTGATAGGCAGGCAGCGAAGCCCCATCGAGCGCCGAATTTGCCGCGACCGGATGCGACGCGAAGCGCGCGATCACCATTTCGGCCAGCGGATCGACATAGATCGTCTGGCCGTGAATTCCGCGCGCGGTGAATGCCCCGTGGGCGTTATGGGTAACCCACCATTGGCTGCGATAGGACCATCCGGGCAGTTGGGGATAGTTGGCGCGGGCGAAATCTTCCGGCTTGCCGCCGCGGGTTATCGAATCGACGACACCGGCCGGAATGACCTGTGCGCCGTTGTACCGGCCGCCCATGCGCATCGCCTCGCCGAAGCGCGCCATGTCACGCAGGACCGGGTTCAGCCCGCCGCCAGTGAACCCAGTGCCGGCCGAATCGGTGAGAAGATCGGCGTCGCACTCCATTCCCAGAGGCTGCCAGATCCGTCGCGAAAGCACGTCTGCGATCCGTTGCCCTTCAATCCGTGCGACGATCCATCCCAACACCTCGGTATTGACCGTCCGGTAGGTGAAGGCCGCGCCATGGGACCCCTCGCCCCGCAAATCGGGCAGGTAGCGGTAAAGGCTGGTCGGACCATTGTAGCCCGAAGGCCGCGGAGTTAGACCCAGAGCAAGGCTGAACGCGCCGATTCCGGAACGAGGATCGGTGTAGTCTTCGGAATAATCGATGCCCGTGGTCATATCCATGACATGGCGGACGGTCGCGTTACCGTAACCGCTGTCGGCCAGTTCGGGAACGTAGGCGGAAACAGGCGCTGTCTCATCGAGACGACCCTCGTCGATCAGCATTTCGGCAAGGGTGCCAACGAAGCTCTTGGTGACAGAGAAGGCGATATGGCGGCTGAGCGGGCCGGTAACGCCGAAATAGCGTTCCTGCACGATTGCGCCCTTGTGGAGGATCACGACCCCGTCGGTGAAATTAGCGAGCAATCCGGCATCCCAGCGCATCGGGTCCCCGACCCCGGCCGGGCGAAAGGTCACTGCGTCCAGATCGTCACGCAAGGCGCGCGGCAGCGGCGAAGCAGGCCCCTCGCCCCGCGAGACGAGCTGAGTGGGAAGAAACTCGCGCATGTGTGAGAACGACCAGCGGGTATAGGGAAAGCGCATGTGATTGCCCTGCGCGGGATCAATCGCGAGTTCGGGGGGCGGCGGCGCGCCTTTCATCCAGCCCATCACAGCCGGGTCGCTGGTAACCGCATCCAGAATGGGCTTGCCGGCCATCGCATCTTCCCCTGTCGCTTGATCGTTCGCCGCGACGATGCCTTACGAAAGCCGGTTGCGGAAGTCCTCCCAGCCAAAGCGGCGAACGCATTCGAGGCTGTCGGTTTCGCTGTCCCACAACCATATCGACGGCAGCGGGACGCCATTGAAGGTGGTGGTCTTCACCATTGAGTAGTGCGCCTGATCGAGAAAGGCGAAGCGCGTGCCCGAACTGGCGCCGCCCGGCATGACGTAATCGCCGATCACATCCCCGGCGAGGCACGACGGGCCGCCGAGGCGCACCGGCTCGCCCTCGTCCAGTTCTCCCAGCAGCGCGGGACGGTACGGCGCTTCGATCACGTCTGGCATGTGGCAGGTCGCGGAGATGTCGGTGACGGCCAGGTCCATCCCGTTCCAGAGCGCGTCGAGGACTGTGCCGACGAGAATCCCTGCATCGAGGGCAACCGCCTCACCTGGCTCCATGTAGATTTCGCAGCCCGTCTGCGCCTTTATCGAGCGAAGGAAATCGACCAACTCGTCGCGCTGGTAGTCGCTGCGGGTGATGTGATGCCCGCCGCCGAGGTTGATCCAGCGAAGCTGGTCCAACCAGCGCTCGATCTGCGGGGCCAGCACTGCCCAGGTGCGCTTCAGCGGGGCTAGATCCTGTTCGCACAGGGTATGGAAATGAAGGCCATCGACGCCTTCCAGATGGGAATCTGTCAACTGGTCGACAGGAAAGCCGAGCCGCGAGTGCGGCGCGCAGGGATCGTAGCGGGGCACCTCCCCTTCGGCGTGGAGCGGGTTGATCCGCAAGCCGATGTCGAATGTCGACCCACCGGCGCGGGACTGCGCGATCTCTGGCGCGAACCGCGCATGCTGGCCGGGCGAATTGAAGATGACATGGTCGGACAGGCGGAGGATTTCTGGCAGGTCCTCGCCTTTGTAGGCGGCGCAGTAAGTCGTGATCTCGCCGGTATAGTTCTCGGCCGCGAGCAATGTCTCCCACAAGCCGGACGTGCAAACACCATCGAGATATTCGCTGACGAGAGGCGCCACCCGCCACATCGAAAAGGCCTTGAGCGCGCTGAGCATCCTGATGCCGGCGCGATCGCGAACATCGGCAAGGATGCGCAGATTGCGGCGCAGCGCCGCGGAATCGACCACGAATGCCGGGCTATCGACCCGCGAAAGGTCGAAACTGGCGAAGGCCCCGGGATACCCCGCGCGCGTTTCCATCAGCGGCGCCGCCGATGCGGCACGGGCGCAAGCGAAAGTCCCGCAGGCCCAATCTGCCTCGTCGGTGTCCGGTTCACGGGGCCCAACATCAGAATGACAATGGCGCGGGAAGTTCCTCGACCTGCCAGGGCAGGCCATGGCGGTTGAGCATCTCCATGAACGGATCGGGGTCGAACTGCTCGATGTTGAATACGCCCTTGCCCGACCACACGCCGCCTAGCATCAGCGCGGCACCGATCATTGCGGGGACGCCGGTGGTGTAGCTGACCGCCTGGTTGCCGGTCTCGGCATAGGCCTCTTCGTGATCGCAGATATTGTAGAGGTAGAAGGTCTTCTCGCCTCCGCCGTCGAGCGCCTGGCCGGTGGCGATATCGCCGATGTTGGTCTTGCCCTTCGTGGTCGGCCCAAGGCTCGCCGGTTCGGGAAGGACCGCCTTGAGGAACTGAAGCGGCACGATCTCATGGCCTTCGTAGATGACCGGGTCGATGCGGGTCATGCCGACGTTCTGAAGCACCGTTAGATGCTGGATGTAGGCATCGCCGAAGGTCATCCAGAACCGGATGCGCTCGATCTCGGGCATGAAGCGAGCGAGGCTTTCCAGCTCTTCATGATACATCAGGTACATGTTCTTGGGGCCGACTTCCTTGAAGTCGAACTCCTGCTTGATCGCCATTGCCGGCGTTTCGACCCATGCGCCGTTGGCCCAGTGGCGGGCCGGTGCAGTGACCTCGCGAATGTTGATCTCGGGATTGAAGTTGGTGGCGAAGGCCTGGCCGTGGTCGCCGCCGTTGCAGTCGAGGATGTCGAGCGTGCGAATGGACGACAGCTTGTGCTTCTTGAGCCAGGTGGCGAAGACACTCGTGACGCCAGGATCGAAGCCCGAGCCGAGCAGCGCCATCAGGCCGCGCTCCTTGAACCGGGCATCGTAGGCCCACTGCCAGCGATATTCGAACTTGGCCTCTTCGCGCGGTTCGTAGTTGGCGGTGTCCATGTAGTTGACCCCGGCCTCGAGGCACGCCTCCATGATGTGCAGGTCCTGGTAGGGCAGCGCCAGGTTCACGACCAGCGCCGGCCCGACCTTGCGGATGAGCGCGGTCGTCGCCGCGACATCGTCGGCGTCGATCTGCGCGGTCGCGATGCTAACGCCGGTGCGTTGCTTCACCGATTCGGCGATCGCGTCGCACTTGGCCAAAGTGCGGCTCGCCAACGTTATCTCGGCAAAGATGTCGGGGTTCATCGCCATCTTGTGGACCGCGACCGATCCGACGCCGCCCGCGCCGATCACCAGTACCTTGCTCAAGATCGCTTCTCCTTTGGCCACTGCGAAGCCCGCGCATATAGAGCCGGCACCAACCAGCACAATGCACGAGGCCCCCATGCGCTCCCCGACTGCCGAAGGCATTGCCACCGCCGCCAAGAAGATCGCCGCGCTGCTCCCCCCTACTCCGCTGCTTCCGCTGGAGGTCGACGGGCAAACCGTCTGGTGCAAGGCGGAATGCCTGCAGCCCATCGGCGCGTTCAAGATTCGTGGCGCCTGGCATCGGCTGACCGACCTCGACGCGGCGGAGCGCGAGCGCGGGGTCGTCGGGGTTTCGAGCGGCAACCACGCTCAGGGCGTCGCCTGGGCGGCACGCCGACTCGGTATCGCGGCAACCATCGTGATGCCGCGCGACGCGCCGCAGGTGAAGATCGAGGCCACGCGCGCCTTAGGTGCGGACGTGGTTCTGTACGATCGCTACCGGGAATCGCGCGAGGCGATCGCGGCGGATCTGTGCAAAGCCAGCGGAGCGACGCTGGTCCATGCCTTTGCCGATCCCTGGGTGATCGAAGGCCAGGGAACGGTAGGCGTGGAAATCGCCGCACAGATGGCCGAACGAGCGGGCGGCCCGCCGACCCGCATCGTGGCCTGTTGCGGCGGCGGCGGACTGAGCGCCGGCCTCGCCCTGGCCTGTGTCGACGCCGAAATCGTGCCGGTAGAGCCCGAGGGCTGGGACGATGTCTGCCGCAGCCTCGAGGCAGGGAACATCGTGCGCGTGCAGGACAATCCGCCTGCGACGGCTTGCGATGCGCTCCAGACGCTAGCCACCGAACCCATCAACTTCGCTGTCCTTTCCGCTCGTGGGCTGCGCGGGGTCAGGGTCAGCGAGGCGGAAGTGGCAGCGGCGCAGCGGCTGGCGTTCGCCAAACTTCATCTCGTCGTCGAACCGGGCGGCGCTGCGGCGCTTGCCGCGATCCTCGCCGGAAAAGTTCCCATCGATGGACGGACTGCCCTGACAATATCGGGCGGCAACGCCGACCCTGCCGCTTTCGCCAAGGTTCTTGACGCGGGATAAGTGGCATTTGACAACTCCTTCGTGGCCAATCACTCTCCCGCCCGGGTTCAGGGGGAGAAATCGCTATGCAGGCGCAGATTCTTGCACCGGCGGCAGTGCTGGCACTGTGGTCGCTCATCATGCTGGTCTGGGTGTTGTTCACTCGCTTTCCGGCGATGTCGAAGGCCGGCATCGACCTTGGCAAGGGCCCCCCGGGCGGACGCGGACAGGACCTTGAAGGCGTTCTTCCCGGCCAGGTGAACTGGAAGGCGCACAATTATTCGCATCTGATGGAACAGCCGACGATTTTCTATGCGTCGGTCGTGGTCCTTGCGATCATGGGGGCCGGCGCGGTCGACGTGCTTCTTGCGTGGATCTATGTCGGGCTGCGCATCGTGCATTCGATCTGGCAGGCCACCGTGAACCGCATCCCGGTCCGTTTCGCGCTGTTCTTCCTTTCGACCCTCGCGCTGATGGTTCTCGCCGTCCGCGCTGTAATGATTACTCTCCTCGCCAATCCCGGTCTGGCGCCGTCATGATCGGGATGGAAATCCTCAAGCCGGTCGTCGCCCTCGCGATCTGGACCATGGTCATGTGGGTCTGGCTCTACGCCGCGCGCATACCAGCGATGGGCGCAGCGAAGATCGACGTTCGCAACTTGCAGGGCGGTACCGGCAAGGACCTGGACGGCAGGCTGCCCGACAAGGTCCAGTGGATCTCGCACAACTACAACCACCTCCACGAAGCGCCGACCGTCTTCTACGCGGTGGCGCTCGTTCTGGCTGTGGTCGGACATGGCGACGGGCTCAACGCCACGCTCGGCTGGATCTACGTCGGCCTGAGGGTGATCCACAGCCTGATCCAGGCGACGGTCAACCGCGTGCTGTTCCGCTTCCTGGTCTATGCTGCGTCATCGATCGTGCTCGCGATGCTTGTTGCTCACGCCGCAATCGCGGTGTTCTGATCAGCACAGAAACAGGCTGGCGAGTTCGACGTGCGTGGACCAGCGGAACTGGCCGACCGGACGCACCTTGGCGAGGCGGTAGCCGCCGGCAACGAGCAGGGCCGCGTCGCGCGCCCAGCTTGATGGATTGCAGCTGACGTAAACGATCCGCTCGACGGCCGAATGGGCGAGCATCGCGACCTGTTCGCGCGCGCCCGCCCGGGGTGGGTCAAGGACCACCGCATCGAACCGCGCCAGTTCGTCCACTTGCATGGGGTTGCGATACAGGTCGCGATGCACGCACTCGACGTGGCGAGGGCTGCGGCCCGCGGCGCTCCGGCAGGCCAGGTGCGCATCCCGCGACGCTTCGACGGCGAGCACGCGGGCACGGTCCCCGAGAGCGAAGGCAAAGCCGCCGAGCCCCGAAAACAGGTCCGCAATCGCGCTTGCGCCCTTGAGCCAGTCCCGCGCGCACTGGTATAGTGCCGCCTCGCCGTCCGCGGTCGCCTGCAGAAATGCGCCATGCGGCAGCGCCACCGGCGTTCCGGCGAAGGTCACGGTTGCCGGTTCTGGCTCCCACATCGCCTCTGGGCCGTATCCCTGGTCAAGCGCGAGGCGGGCGAGTCGGTGGTCGCGGGCAAAATCGAGCAGCGCCTCGGTAGGTCCCAGCCCTTCGACCGCCAGTCCCTTGATCTCGACCACCACGCCCTGGTCGGCCAGCGTGAGCTGGATGTCGGCGGCAAGGCGCTTGCCCGGAAACTTTGCCAGCATCGCGCGCAAGGGGGCGACGAGCGCGAACAGTGGCTCGGCGATGACATGACATTCGCGCATGTCGACGATCTTGTGCGAACCGGCCGCGCGAAACCCGATCACGATCTGGCCATGCGCCCGTTCGGCATGGAGCGTTGCGCGGCGACGGCTTCGCGGCGGCGAAAGGTGGGCCGGCTCAACGTCCTTGGCGGTCAGTCCCTGCCCCTGCGCGGCATGAACCACCCGGTCGTTCACGAACCCGGCAAGGCTCGTCTCGTCGAGATGTTGAAGCTGGCAACCGCCGCAGCGCGTGAAGTGGCGACATGGCGCTGCGACATTGTGCGGCCCTGCGATCACCACGCCTGCTTCAGTCAGGGTGTCGCCCGGCGCGGCATAGGCGGCGTGGCGGCCGCTCTCTGTAAGACCGTCGCCCCGCGCGGCGACACGGACGATGATCTCATCGGTCATTGCGTCCTCTCCGACACGGCTTCAGCCACGCGCAGAGCAAGCGTTGCCGCCGTGAATGCAGGGCCCGAAAGCGCCGCGGCCCGGGCATGGAGCCACACGCCCTCCTCGGCGGCGCGCAAGGGATCGCGGTGGACCGCGAGTCGGCTGGCGATCGTGCCCGCCAGCACGTCGCCCGTTCCTGCAACCGACAGCCAACTTGACGCGCCCCCGCCGCACACGACGATGCCGCCGGGCGCGGCGATCATGGTGTCGGGCCCCTTGAGCACGACCACCATTCCGGTCCGTTTTGCGAGCGCCAACGCGCGTTCGCGCCTGGTTGAGCCTGGGTCGTCGACGGTTCCGAATGCGCGCTCCAACGCGATCATCTCGCCTTCGTGCGGCGTCAGGACACCGACCATCGACCGTCCGGAGAGCATTTCAGGTTTCAGCAGGTTCAGGCCGTCGGCATCGACGACCACCGGGACCTCCTCCCTGAGCCCTGCCGCGAGCATTTGCGACGCACCTGCGTCGCGACCGAGCCCCGGCCCGACAAGAAATGCCGCAATTCGCTTGTCGGACAGCGCGACCGCCTTGGCGTCCACCTCTTCCCAGACCAGTTCGGGCGGCAGCGCCGCGGGAGCATCTTGCGAAAGCAGCTTCACGTAACCCGCACCCGCCCTCATCCCGGCCATCGCGGAAAGGACCGCGGCGCCCGGCATTGCGCCGCCGATGATGCCCAACAGGCCGCGGCTATATTTGTGGGCGTCGGCTGCGGGGGGCTCTATCGTGGGCGCGCCGAGCAGACTCGCAGCGCCGTGTACTTCGCCGATCCCGATCGGCACACAGCGCTTCATCCCCATCCGTGCCATTGCCGGCATCGACCAGTGCGCAAACTTCCACGCGCCCAGCGCGATCGTGAGGGCGTATCGCGGCAAGGGATCGTTGAGCAAGGCGCCGCTGTCGGCATCCACGCCGCTCGGCAGGTCCACGGCAACCGAGCGGTGATGCGAAGCCGCAAGCTCCGCCAGAAGATTCGCCAAAGCGGCCTCGACCGGCCGGGTCAGTCCTGTTCCGAAGAGGCAATCGACCAACACGTCGCCGCTCCGTTTCGCTCCGGGCGCAAGAACGGGCCCGCCGAATGCTGCGCGGGCGTTGCGCGCGGCGTCGGTCGCGGGATCGGCTGCAGCAATAACCGCCACATCGGTGCCGCGCGAGCGCAAAAGCTCCGCAATCACATAGCCATCGCCGCCATTGTTGCCAGGTCCGCACAGCACCGTGACAGGCCGCGTTCCCGCAGCTCGCCAGATAAGTTCGCCCGCCCCACGGCCGGCGATCTGCATGAGGTCATCGACGCTGCTTCCGTTCGCGATCAGCGCACCCTCTGCCTCGCGCATCTCTGATGCGGTCAGGACCGGGTCAGCGCGCATGGGCCACGCCGCCGCTCTGGATCCGCGGTATCCGGTAACGATCGCCTCCTACCGCCACCTCGAGGAACCGTTCTGCCGCAGTTGCTTTCACCGGTTCCGCACCGTCCGCCGCGGCAACTTCGTCGCGGTTAATCGCGAAGCGCCGAAAGCCACCGTCCGGGCGGCGGATGACAACGCTTTCGCCGCCGTCGGTCGCGGTGCGTTGAATGGCACACGAGCGCACGAAAGCGTCCGATCCGCCAAGCGCGCAGGCAATGAGGTCGCCCTCCGGCTTCTCGGCACTTCTCGCACAGCCGGAAGCGAGCAGGAGCAATGCCGCGCTAGATGTCCGCATAGACATGGCGCTCGGCCTTCGCGCCGGGATGGGTGACCGCTCCCTGCCAGGCCGGCCCGACGTTCTGGGCGAAACGCCAGAGCGCCCCGGCACCGTAATCGTGCTCGCGCGGCTTCCATGCCCCCCGGCGTGACTCCAGTTCGGCGGGATCGACGAGAAGGTCGATGGTCCCGGCCTCTGCATCGATCGAGATCGTATCGCCGTCCTGGACCAGTGCGATCGGCCCGCCCTCGGCGGCTTCGGGTCCCACATGGCCGATGCAGAAACCGCGGGTCGCGCCGGAGAAGCGCCCGTCGGTGATCAGCGCGACCTTCTCGCCCAGCCCCAGCCCATAGAGCGCAGCTGTCGTCGACAGCATCTCGCGCATTCCGGGACCGCCCTTGGGTCCTTCGTAACGAATGACGACCACGCTGCCTTCGGCGATCGCGCGAGCTTCGACCGCCGCGAAAGCGTCTTCCTCGCAATCGAACACCTGGGCGGGGCCGGTGAACTGCAGGCGATGCATGCCGGCAACCTTCACGATCGCCCCGTCGGGCGCGAGCGAGCCGCGCAGGCCAACAACGCCGCCGGTGGACGACAAAGGCGCGGAGACCGGGTGGATCACCTTCTGGTCAGGATTCCAGGTGATCTCCTCGATGTTCTCACCCAGCGTCTTGCCGCTGACCGTCATAGGCTCGGGGTTGAGGAAACCGCCGTCCAACAAGGTCTTCATCACCATGTAAACGCCGCCGGCGTCGTACATGTCCTTTGCGACGTAGTTCCCGCCCGGCTTGAGATCGGCAACGTAAGGCGTTGATTTGAATATCTCCGCAACGTCGAACAGGTCGAAGTCGATGCCGCACTCGTTCGCCATGGCCGGAAGATGGAGCGCGCCGTTCGTCGAACCGCCGGTGGCAGCGACCACGCGCGCCGCGTTCTCGAACGCCGCCCGCGTGCAGATGTCGCGAGGACGAATGTTGCGCTCCAGCAGAGTCATGACTTGCCGTCCGGCAGCAACTGCAACTTCCTCGCGACTCTTGTAAGGAGCTGGCGCCATGTTGCTGTTCGGAAGCGACAATCCTATCGCCTCTCCGACACAGGCCATGGTATTCGCAGTGTACTGGCCGCCGCATGCGCCGTGGCCGGGACATGCCACCTTCTCAAGGGCATGAACCTGGCTAAGCGGACAGGCTCCCGCGGCAAATTTGCCGACGATCTCAAATACATCGACGACCGTGACGTCCCGGCCTTCGAATCGGCCGGGGAGGATCGAGCCGCCATAGACGAAGATCGACGGCACATTGAGCCGCAACATCGCCATCATCATGCCCGGCAGGCTCTTGTCGCAACCGGCAAAGCCGACCAGCGCATCGTAGCAGTGACCGCGGACAGACAGTTCGATCGAATCCGCGATGACTTCGCGGCTGACGAGCGAACTCTTCATCCCCTGATGGCCCATGGCGATGCCGTCGGTGACGGTGATGGTGTTGAAGCGCCGCGAGGTGCCGCCGGCCTGCTCAACTCCTTCGCGACATATGTCGGCCTGGAAATCGAGCGTCGTGTTGCAGGGGGCGCTGTCGTTCCCGGCGGAAGCAACCGCCACGAACGGGCGGTTGATCTGCTCCTCGGTCATCCCCATCGCATAATAGTAGCTGCGATGCGGCGCGCGTTCCGGGCCCACGGAAACGTGTCGGCTGGGCAAGCGGGACTTGTCGAAACGCTGGGTCATGACGGCCTTCCATCGTCTGCTGGAACGCCGATTGCCCTGCCCTGCACCCGGCATCAGCGCAAGCCCGGCAGCGCAAATCAGCGCATTCGCGCTGAAAGTTGCCACCAGTCGGGTTGAAGACGCGCGATATCGCGCGCAGCGGCGGCGATGGCCTCGGCCGACTCGTACAGCGCAAAGCAAGTCGCGCCCGATCCCGACATGCGCGCCAGCAGCGGATCGGTTGCCCGCAGCGCGTCGAGAACCTGGGATATCGCGGGGCACAGTGCGATCGCGGGCGCTTCCAGGCCATTGCGACCGGCCAGCGCGATCTCCCGCGCGGTTCCTGCCGGCATAGCGCCATCGTCGCTACCGCCCCAAGCGGCGAAGACCTGCGCCGTGCTCAGCGGCACGCGCGGATTGACGAGGAGGACAGGGGTGCCGCCCAGATCGTTGACCACCGGCGCAAGGCCGGTGCCGATGCCGCGCCCGACGCAAGCCTCGCTGGCGATACATGCGGGAACGTCCGCGCCCAATGCCGCGGCGCGCTCGAACGCATCTGCCGGCAGACCTAAGCGCTCGTCGACGAGGCGAAAGATTGCGGCCGCATCGGCCGAACCTCCGCCAATCCCAGCGGCCACCGGCAGTCGCTTGTCGAGGACGACGCTCCACCCTTCCGGCCGGGGCAGACGACCAAGCGCCTTGGCAACGATATTCCCGAACGGGTCGGTCAAGGCGCCGCCGAATTCGCCCACGGTGCGAAGCGTGTCGCGCGCGGCGATCTCGACCGTCAGGCGGTCGCCGTCATCGAGGAAGGCGTAGAGAGTCTCAAGCTCGTGATAGCCGTCCGCGCGCCGCGCGCGCACGTGCAGCGCCAGGTTGATCTTGGCAAAGGCGGTTGCTTGCATGGTCACGGGCGAATGGCGGGGCGGCCTTAATGACCGCCCCGACGATCACATGTTCGGATAGTTGGGGCCGCCGCCACCCTCCGGAGTCACCCAGGTAATATTCTGGGTCATGTCCTTGATATCGCAGGTTTTACAGTGGACGCAATTCTGCGCATTGATCTGCAGCCGCGGATTGCCTTCCTCGACCCCTACGAATTCATACACCCCCGCCGGGCAGTAGCGCTGCTCGGGCCCGCCATAGATCGGCAGGTTGATCGCCGTGGGGATTGCGGGATCCTTCAGCACCAGGTGGCAAGGCTGGTCTTCCTCGTGATTTGTGTTCGACAGGAACACCGAGGAAAGGCGGTCGAAACTGATGACGCCGTCCGGCTTGGGATAGACGATCGGCTGAAACAGGTCCTTGCGCATAGTCGCTTCGCTGTCCCAGTGGTGCTTCATCGAGATCGGCAGACCGATCTTCATCACGCGCATCCACATGTCCGCTCCGGCAAAAACCGTCCCGAGCGCGCCGCCGAACTTGGAGATCAGCGGCTCCGCATTCTGGACGAGCTTCAGTTCCTTGGCGATCCAGCTATCCCGCACCGCAGCGTCGTAATCGGCCAGTTCGTCATGCTCGCGGCCCGCGGAGAGTGCGGCGGCAACACGTTCGGCCGCCAGCATGCCCGACTTCATCGCGGTGTGGCTGCCCTTGATCCTGGGCACGTTCACGAACCCGGCGGAGCAACCGATCAGCGCGCCACCCGGGAATGCCAGCTTGGGGACCGACTGCCAGCCGCCCTCGTTGATCGCCCGCGCGCCGTAGGACACGCGGCGCCCGCCTTCGAGCACCGCGCGGATTTCCGGGTGCTGCTTCCAGCGCTGGAATTCCTCGAACGGATAGACGTAGGGATTCTTGTAATCGAGCGCCGTGACGAAGCCGATCGCGACCTGGTTGTTTGCCTGGTGGTAAAGAAAGCCGCCGCCCCAGCTTTCGCTCTCGGAAAGCGGCCAGCCTTGGGTATGCAGCACCCGGCCGGGAAAATGCTTGTCGGGATCGATGTCCCAAAGTTCCTTGATGCCCAGTCCGTAAACCTGCGGCTGGCAGTCCTTTTCCAGGTCGTACTTGCCCTTGAGCTGCTTGGTCAGGCTGCCGCGCGCGCCTTCGGCGAAGAAGGTGTACTTCGCATGGAGTTCCATGCCCGGCTGATAGTCGGCCTTGTGCGTGCCATCGCGCCCCACGCCCATGTCGCCCGTAGCGACGCCACGAACCGCGCCCTTCTCGTCGTAGAGAATCTCGGCCGCCGGGAAGCCGGGGAAAATCTCGACGCCCAGGTCCTCGGCCCGACCCGCCAGCCAGCGGCACAGCGATCCCAGCGAGCCGGTGTAGTTGCCCTCATTGCTCAGGAACGGGGGCATCATGGCGTGCGGCAACGCATACTTCTTCGATGCCGTGAGCACCCAGTGCCAGTTGTCGGTCACTTCGACCTCGGCCATCGGGCAGCCTTCGTGCCGCCAATCGGGCAGGAGCTCGTCCAGCGCGCGCGGATCGACAACCGCCCCGGACAGGATGTGGGCGCCGATTTCGGAGCCCTTTTCCAGGATGCAGACCGAAATCTCGGGGTTCACCTGCTTGACCCGGATCGCCGCCGCGAGGCCCGCCGGCCCTCCACCGACGATCACGACGTCATAAGGCATCGATTCGCGTTCGCTCACCTGACCGGCTCCCCGTAGTCTGGCCCCCGTCGAAGGGGCGTCCATAGTGCTCCGAGCCTTGATTGCTGCGCCCAAAGAGGTCAAGTGCGCAAAGGGTGAGGCAATGCAAGGCTGATGACTCTATCCCCCCGCGCGGACGTGGAAAGGGGCGCACGTGACCGACCTCGATGAGGGGCGCGGCGACGGGCACCTGTCGCTTGCCCAGGCGATCCAGGCGGCGCAGGAGTGGTGGAGCGAAGCGGGGGTCGATCTTGCCTATTCCGACACGCCCACACGTTGGCTGACGCCGCCCGCCGCTGCGGATGAGGATGCCGCCGCCAAGCCCCCCGCTCGCGAGAAGACGAAGGCGCCAGCCAAGCCCGCTCCCGAACGGCTGGGCGGGCCACAGGACCGCTGGCCGACCGACCTTGCGGCATTTGCCGACTGGTGGCTGACCGAGCCGACGCTCGCCCCTGTCTCCGGACGTCGCCGGGTTGCCCCCGCGGGTCCGGGGAACGCACCCTTGATGGTCCTCGTCATCGAACCGGAGGAGGACGACCGCGAGCGCCTTCTGGCCGGGCCCGCCGGGCGGCTGTTCGATGCCATCCTGTCGCGACTGGGGCTGACGCGGGCCGGCATATACCTCGCAAGCGCCCTGCCCTCGCCGATGCCGCTGCCCGATTGGCCGGTCCTGGCCGAACGGGGATTGGGCGAAGTGATCGCCCGGCATGTTACCCTCGCGGCTCCGCAGCGGCTGCTCATCTTCGGGCGCGACGGCATTTCGGCGCTGTTGGGCCACGATCCATCGGATTCTCTGCCCTCTTCACTCCGTTTTAACCATGACAGCCGAGAAATTCCGGTACTCTGGCTTCCTGCGCTCGACACCTTGCTCGCGCGGCCCGCGCGCAAGGGGGCGGTCTGGGCGCGGTTGCTGGATTGGGTCGATCCATCGACCTGGCAGGAAGTGGGCCGGAACGGGGATGAAACGGGGAACGATGCGCGTTAACGCAAGATTTTACGGAAAGTCCGCCGCGCTTGCGCTCGCCATCGGGGCTGCGGCGTGCGCGGTACCCGCGTCCGCAAACAGCGCATCGGTCGATTATTTCCGCAACCGCATTCAGAACACTGCTGTGCCGTCGCTGCTCAGCAACGACGACAAGAGCTATTACGGTGCCCTTTTCGCGGCGATCGGCAAGGAGGACTGGGCAACGGTCCAGGCGATGTTCGCGCAGCGCCCGGACGGCCCGCTTCATGCCGTCGCCCTTTCGGAATACTATCTCGCGGCCAACTCCCCGAAAGCCGAATTGACCGCTCTGACCGATCTGCTGGACAAGGCGCGCGACCTTCCCTGGGCCGACCAGATTGGCCGCCTTGCGACTAAGCGCGGGGCGACCGACGTCCCCGCTTTCAGCGATCCGCAGCGGCTCGTTGCGCTTCCTTCGGCACCCAAACGCCTTCGCCCGCGCAGCATCGCCGACGGCACGATGCCCGATTCAGTCGGCCTCGCCATCCAGGACAGGATCAAGAACGACGACCCGATGGGCGCGCGTCAGTTGCTCGACGGCATCGACGCATCGCTCTCCCCCGAGGCGCGGGCCGAATGGCGCCAGAAGGTCTCGTGGGCGTTCTACATCGAGAACGACGATCTGGCCGCACTCTCGCTGGCCCGTACCGTCCCCGAAGGCGCTGGTCCCTGGGTCCCGGAAGGCTGGTGGACGGTTGGTCTGGCCGCATGGCGTCTGGGTGACTGCGCTGAAGCTGCCGACGCGTTTCAGAAATCGGCCGTGGGCGCGCAGAACGACGAGCTTGCCGCAGCCGGATACTACTGGGCGAGCCGAGCCTGGCTTCGTTGCCGCGCGCCGGAAAAGGTCGCCGCGAACCTCAAGGCCGCGGCCCTTCGCGGCGAGACCCTCTATGGCCTCCTCGCCAGCGAGGCGCTTGATCTGCGTCCTCCCGTTTCGCGGCCCGCACCCGATTTTTCCTCGGACGACTGGAAGCGGCTGCGTGAAATCGGCAACGTTCGCCGGGCTGTCGAACTGTCGGAAATCGGGCAGGATGATCTGGCGGGCGAGATCCTTCGCTATCAGGCGAGGGTCGGCTCGGCCGACCAGTACGCGCCGCTTTCGCGGCTCGCCCGCGACCTTGGCCTGGCTTCGACCCAATTGTGGATGGCCTATAACGCCCCGCGCGGAGGCCGTCCTGACGATGCCTCCCGCTATCCCAGCCCGCGCTGGACCCCTGCTTCCGGGTGGAAGGTCGATCCCGCGCTGATCTATGCGCATGCGTTGCAGGAATCGAATTTCCGCACGACTGCCGTCAGCCCGGCGGCGGCCAAGGGCCTGATGCAGATAACCCCGATCACCGTCCGCCAGCACGCGGGATCGCTGGCGCTTACCGCCGCGGCGGTCGACCTGACGAACCCTGAGATCAACCTGGCGTTCGGCCAGCGGAACCTTGAGATGCTGCGCGATTCGGCGGGGACGCAAGGTCTGTTGCCCAAGGTCATGGCTGCCTACAACGCGGGCCTCGCCCCCGTTTCGCGCTGGAACAGCGAGATACGCGACAACGGAGACCCCCTGCTCTGGATGGAATCGATACCGTACTGGGAAACGCGCGGCTACGTCTCTGTCGTCATGCGCAATTACTGGATGTACGAAAAGCAGGCCGGCGGGCACTCCGACAGCCGCGCCGGCCTTGCCCAGGGCTTGTGGCCTAAGTTCCCTGGCCTTTCAGGCGCACAATCGGTGCGGATCGCCTCGCGTGGCGATTGATAGCGAGCGCGCCTTCAAGCCGATCAACATTGCACTGCTGACAGTCTCGGACACGCGAACCGCGGCCGACGACACATCGGGCGATATCCTCGAGCAACGCGTGCGGGGTGCGGGTCATAACCTTGCTGCGCGGGCAATCGTGCGCGACGACGCCGGTCGGATCGCGGACCGGTTGAACACCTGGATCGACGATCGCGGCGTCGACTGCGTCATCATCACCGGGGGGACCGGGCTGACCGGACGCGATGTGACCCCGGAAGCGCTGGAGCAGGTCAAGGAGCGCGAAATCCCGGGCTTCGGGGAACTGTTCCGCTGGGTGAGCTACAAGACCATCGGCACGTCCACCATCCAGTCGCGCGCTTGCGCCGTCGTATCGCGCGGGACTTACATATTCGCGCTTCCCGGGTCGAACGGGGCCGTGAAGGATGGCTGGGACATGATCCTTGCCGAGCAGCTCGACAGCCGCAACCGGCCCTGCAACTTTGTCGAATTGATGCCGAGGCTGCGCGAGACCTGAGCCAGCCCACGGTAGCGATTGCAATTTTGTTCTCTGTATGTTCCAATCCGGCGCTATGGACCGGAACGAATCACCCCGGGTGCCGGGACGCGGCGCGCAATCGGCCAGCGTTCCCGCGCGCTTCGGCCTGGCGGCGCGCGAGACTGACAGAGACTGGCTCGACGAACGCTCGGTAATCGACGGCGCGCTTCCGGCCGTGCGCACGACCGTGACCGAGGAACACCCCCGGACCATCCTCAGCTTCAACCAATCGCCCGACATCGCCTTCGACCGGTCGATCAATGCCTATCGCGGCTGCGAGCACGGTTGCATCTATTGCTTCGCCCGCCCCACCCATGCCTACCACGACCTCTCGCCCGGCTTGGATTTCGAGACGAAGCTCTTTGCGAAACCTGATGCGGCAACGCTTCTGCGAAGGACGCTGGCCGCACGAGGATACGTCCCCAAGCCTATCGCGATGGGGACGAATACCGACCCGTATCAACCGATCGAGGCGCGCTATCGCATCACCCGTTCCATCCTCGAAGTCTGCCTTGAAACGCGCCACCCGGTGACCATCACCACCAAGTCCGATCGGGTGCTCCGCGATCTCGACCTCCTCGTCGAACTGGCGCGTCGACGGCTCGTCGCGGTGGGGATCTCGGTGACCAGCCTGGACCCCAAGCTGTCGACCTTGCTTGAACCCCGCGCGACAACGCCCCTGCGGCGGCTGACCGCACTGGGCAAACTGGTCCAAGCCGGCGTGCCCGCCCACGCCTCGGTGGCGCCGGTCATTCCCTGCATTACCGACGAATTCATCGAGGGTATCCTGGCCCGCGCCGGCGCATTGGGGGTGCGGTCGGCCAGCTGGATCATGGTCCGCCTGCCCCATGAGGTCGCCCCGCTCTTCCGCGAGTGGCTGGCGACCCATTTCCCCGAGCGTGGGGACAAGGTCATGGCGATAATCCGCTCGGTCCGCGAAGGCCGGGACAACGATCCGGGCTTCTTCAGCCGGATGAAGCCGCAGGGGGTTTGGGCCGACCTGTTCCGCACCCGATTCCGTCTGGCCTGCAAGCGCGCCGGGATAGATCAGGTCAGGCTGGAACTCGATTGCAGCGCATTCAGGAAGCCGGCGCTGGACGGGCAGCTCAGCCTGATCTGACCGAGGTCAGTCCGGTTCGCCGAACCTCACCAGCCGGCTGTCCTGAACCGCTGCCTGGCGATGAACCACCGCCTGCCGATAATCGGCATCGGTGACCATCGCGAGAAAAGCGGCACTGTTCGGGTAGCGCATGACGAAGGTATCGTCCCACGGCCAGTCCGCCGGGCCGGTCACGACACCTTCGAACTTGCCCGACCAGACGATGTTTGCGCCAAGTCCTGCAAGGATCGGCGCAATCGCCCGATGGTATTCCGCGTAGGCCTCGCGGCCTGTCCAGCCCTTATCCGCGTCGGGATGCCCCTCGGGATATTCGGCACGGTCCTTATACCGCACCAGGTTGAGCATCATGATCGGCGTGTCGCGCGGGAGCGCCTTGAACGCCGCGAAGTTCTCACGGCTTGGATCGACATAGTCCATCAGTCAGCCTTCCAGGACGAAATCGCGGAACTGCTCGCGCAAGTCCTTCTTGCTGATCTTGCCAGTCCCCGTGTGCGGAATTTCGTCCACGAATTCGACGGCATCGGGCAGCCACCATTTCGCGACGTGGCCGGCAAGGTGACTGCGGATGTCTTCTGCACAGCACTCGGCCCCGGGCTTGCGGACGACCACCAGGATCGGCCGCTCGTCCCATTTGGGATGGTAGATGCCGATTGCGGCCGCCTCGGCGACTGCCGGATGCGCCACCGCTGCGTTCTCTAGCTCGACCGAACTGATCCATTCGCCGCCCGATTTGATCACGTCCTTGGTCCGGTCGGTCAACTGCAGGGTGCCGTCCGGGTGGATGATCGCGACGTCCCCGGTGTCGAACCAGTTGTCAGCGTCGACCGCATCTTCCTCGGCCTTGAAGTAGCGCTTGATCACCCAGGGGCCGCGAATCTGCAGCGCGCCGGAACTGACCCCGTCGCGGTCCAGAACCTTGGTTCGGTCGTCGAGGTCGACGGTCCGTAGCTCGACCCCGAAAACAGGCCGCCCCTGCTTGGCGACGACGTCCACTTTCTGGTCGAAGTCGAGGTGATCCCAGTCGGCGCTCGGCGCACCGACGGTTCCGATTGGCGAAGTTTCTGTCATCCCCCAGGCATGGGCGACGCGGATGCCTGCCTTCATCAGCCGTTCGATCATGAAGCGGGGAGCCGCGGAGCCGCCGATGATCGCCTGGCGCAGCGATCCCAACCCTTCGCCCGTCGCGTCGAGGTGCTGGAACATGCCCAACCAGACCGTCGGCACGCCCGCGGAATGGGTCACGCCCTCGCGACGGATGAGATCGCACAGCACTGCCGGGTCGTTGACCGCCGAATAGACGAACTTCACGCCCGTCATCGCGCCTGCCCACGGGAGACCCCAACTTGCCGCATGAAACATCGGGACGACTGGCAGCATGACCGAGCGGCTGTCGAAATCGAAGCTGTTGGGTTGAATACCCGCCATCGCGTGCAGCAGGGTCGAGCGATGCTCATACAGCACGCCCTTCGGATTGCCGGTGGTTCCGCTGGTGTAGCACAACATGCACGGATCGCGCTCGTCACCGTCGGACCACGTTGTGTTCCCATCCTGGGCGGCGATCCACGTCTCGAACGCAAGGTCGTAATCCGCGCCGCCAGACGCGGGCGGGTCGAAGCAGATGTAGTGCTCGATCGTCGTCCACTGGGGTTTCATCCGCGCGACGATGGGCGCGAATGCGGCGTCGTAGATCAGGACGCGGTCTTCGGCGTGATTGGCGATGTACTGGAGCTGCTCGTCGAACAGACGCGGATTGATCGTGTGGAGCACCCCGCCCACGCCAATCGCGCCATACCATGACACAAGGTGCCGGCTGTGATTCATTGCCAGCGTGGCAATCCGGTCGTCCTGCCCGATGCCGAGCGCGCGCAACGCCTGCGTCATCTTCAGCGCATCGCGCCGAATGCCCGCCCAGTCGGTCCGCGTTTCGCTGCCATCGGCCCAATGGGTGACGATCTCGCGGTCGGGAGTTTCCCTGGCGGCATGGTCGATCAGCCGCGTCACGCGCATCGACCAGTCCTGCATTGCGCCCAGCGCCATAATCACCCTTCCCGGTTTACCTATTCGACCAGCCGGAGGTGTCGTTCCCCGCGTGCTGTCAGCGCCACATTGGCAAGCCCTTCGATCGGGATCAACTTTTCCACGATCTCGCTGTCGAGGAGGAAGTCCTTGCCGAGAGTGACCAGCGGTTCGCGCGGGCCGCCTGTCCGCAACCGGGCGCGCACCTCGCCCCGGCCGTCGTTGCCGCGCTGGAGCAGTTGCGCAAGTTCGCCCAGCGCGTCGGGCCGGGTCACCTCGAATTGGAGCAGCATGCGCGCGGCGCTGGTCACTTCGCTGAGCGGCCGGGCCGAACGGACGGTGATCCGCGGCGGCTCCTCTGGGCTTGGGCTGTCGAGTTCGACCTGCAGCAGCAGGCACGCGTTCTCCGCTGCCCAGCGGGTCAGCGGCTCGACCATCGATTCCTCGAAGCAACTGGCCGAAAAAGTGCCGCTGCTGTCGGAAAAATCGGCGCTCACGAATTCGCGCCCCTTGCGTGTCCGCCTTCGCTGCACGTTCTCGATCAGCGCCGCCATGACCGCCGGCTGGCGTTCGCGCGCGCCGCTGAACGGAACGACCGCTCCGCCCTCGCCTTCAGACGGAGTTGCCGTCGCCACCAGGCTGGAAAACGAGCGCGCGCCGTTCGCCGATGCAATAGCCCGATATTGCTCGACCGGGTGAGCCGCGAAGTAGAACCCGAAGTACTCGCGCTCCTTGTTCATCTGCTCGGCGCGGCTCCACGGTTGGACCTTATTAAGCCGAAGCGGGGCGGATGCGTGATCGTCCCCTCCGAACAGCCCGGCCTGGCCGCTGCTGCGCGTGCGGGCCGCCTCGTCGGCCACGGCCAGGAGGAGGTCGGCGTTGCCGAACACGCGCGCGCGATCGGGCTCGAGTGAATCCAGTGCGCCGGCGGCCGCCAGCGCCTCGAGCTGGCGACGGTTCATCGAACCTTGCGGCGCGCGGCGGAAGACATCCTCCAGCCCGGTGAACCAGCCGTGCGCCTCGCGCTCGGCAACCATCGCCTCCATCGCCTTTTCGCCGACGTTGCGGATGCCGGCCAGCGCATAGCGGACTGCATATCCCTCGTCCGTCCGCTCGACCGAGAACTCGGCCTCCGAACGATTGATGTCAGGACCCGCCAGCGCGATCCCGGCGCGCCGCATGTCGTCGACGAAGATGCACAGCTTTTCCGACTGGTGCATGTCGAAGCACATCGAGGCGGCGTAGAATTCGTGCGGGTAATGAGCCTTCAGCCAAGCGGTCTGGTACGAGAGCAGGGCATAGGCGGCGGCATGGCTCTTATTGAAGCCGTAGCCGGCGAACTTGTCGATCAAGTCGAACAGCTCGTTCGCCTTGGCCTTCTCGATGTCCGAAACCTCGCGGCACCCGTCTACGAAGCGCTGCCGCTGTGCGTCCATCTCGGCCTGGACCTTCTTGCCCATCGCGCGGCGCAGGAGGTCCGCTTCACCCAGCGAGTAGCCCGCGAGTATCTGCGCGGCCTGCATCACCTGTTCCTGATAGACGAAGATCCCGTAGGTTTCCGACAGGATGCCGGCGAGTTTCTCGTGCGGATACTCGATCCGCTCAACGCCGTTCTTGCGCCGGCCGAACAACGGAATGTTGTCCATCGGACCGGGGCGATAGAGCGAGACGAGGGCGATGATGTCGCCGAACGCGGTCGGCTTCACTGCCGCGAGCGTGCGCCGCATCCCTTCGGATTCCAGCTGGAACACGCCGACCGTGTCGCCCGCCTGCAGCAGTCGGTAAACTGCGGGATCGTCCCAGGCGAGCGTGTCCAGATCGATTTCGATGTCGCGGCGGGCGAGGAGTTCGACGGCCTTGCGCAGGACCGACAGCGTCTTGAGGCCGAGGAAGTCGAATTTGACCAGCCCCGCGTCCTCGACGAATTTCATGTCGAACTGGGTTACCGGCATGTCCGAGCGCGGATCGCGGTAAAGGGGGACGAGCTGCGCCAGCGGACGGTCCCCGATCACCACGCCCGCAGCGTGCGTGCTCGAATTGCGCGGCAAGCCTTCGAGTTGCATCGCAAGATCGATCAGGCGCTTGACCTCATCGTCGCGCTCGTACTCCCTGCGGAACTCGGCCACGCCGTTGAGCGCGCGGGGAAGCGTCCACGGATCGGTCGGGTGGTTGGGCACCATCTTGCACAACCTATCTACGTGTCCGTAGCTCATCTGAAGGATGCGCCCCGTATCGCGCAGCACGGCACGGGCCTTGAGCTTACCGAAAGTGATGATCTGGGCGACGTGATCGAGCCCGTATTTGGCCTGGACGTAGCGGATGACTTCTCCGCGCCGCGTTTCGCAGAAGTCGATGTCGAAGTCCGGCATCGACACGCGCTCGGGGTTGAGGAAGCGTTCGAACAGGAGGCCGAGCTTGATCGGGTCGAGGTCGGTGATGGTGAGCGCCCACGCGACAAGGCTTCCCGCGCCCGAGCCGCGCCCAGGGCCGACGGGGATGCCCTGCTCCTTGGCCCACTTGATGAAATCGGCAACGATCAGGAAGTAGCCGGCGAACCCCATCCGGTTGATCACGTCGATCTCGAACGCGAGGCGCTCGTCGTAAATCGCGCGTTCTTCGTCAGTCAGTGTGTAGCTGGCCAGCCGGGCGTCCAGCCCGGCGCGGCTGTCCGCAGCCATGGTCCGTGCCTCGCCTTCCTTGTCCCCGGCGAGGCTTGGCAAGATCGGGGCGCGGCGCGGCGGTGCAAACGCGGTGCGCTGGGCAACAACGAGCGTGTTCGAGAGCGCTTCGGGGAGATCGGCGAACAGCTCTGCCATCATCGGCTGCGACTTCACCCAGCTCTGGTTGGATGAGCGCTGGCGATCGGGGTTGTCGACGTGGGTCGAGGCGGCGATGCACAGCATCGCATCGTGAGCCGCGTGAAAGCCGGGCTGGTCGTAACAGGCGGGATTGGTCGCAACGAGCGGAATGCCGCGGTCATAAGCCATCGTGATGGCGGGTTCTTCGGCTGCTTCCTCAATCGGGTCGCCGCGCCGCGCCAGTTCAATGTACAGGCGGTCGCCGAACAGTTCCTGCAGGCGGTCGCAATAGGCCTGGGCCGCGTCGGCCTGACCTTCTCCGAGCAACCTGGAGATCGCCCCCTCGCCCGCGCCGGTCAGCGCGATCAGGCCCTCGCTGCGCCCGACGAGGTCGGCGAGCGAAACGTGCGGGGGCAACTCGCCCGGTCGGTCGAGGTGGGCGCGGCTGACCAGGTCGCAGAGGTTCGAATAGCCGGCTGCGTCCTGAGCATAGAGCGCCAGCCAGTCGATGGTTGGCCCCGTGGGTCCGAACCCGGGCGCGGCAGCGCCACCGCGTTCCGGGCGCGCAACCGCAAGAAGGCATCCGATGATCGGCTGGACGCCCTTGTCCCGCGCGGCGGAAGCAAACGGCACGACGCCGTAAAGACCGTTCCGATCGCAGATCGCGGCCGCAGGAAAGCCCCGCTCAGCCGCCAGTCGGGCGATTGCCTTGGGGTCGATCGCCCCTTCCAGCATGGTGTAGGACGACAGGATACGCAGCGGAACGAATGGGGCATAGGCCATCGGTACCCGATAGCGCGCGCGAGGCCGGATGGGGAGTGGCCTCGTCGAACCATCCCCGGCGTTTTGGACTCTTCCGGCTACAGCAGCTTGGCGATATCGCCTTCGATATCCGCGGGCTTGTCGGTCGGGGCATAGCGTCGGACCACCTTGCCCTCTCGGTCGATGAGGAACTTCGTGAAGTTCCACTTGATCGAACGGGTTCCCATCAGGCCCGGCGCTTCCTGCTTCAGCCACTCATAGAGCGGCGGCGCGCCGTTCCCGTTCACCTCGATCTTGGCCATGATGGGAAAACTGACACCATAATTCAGCGAACAGAAGCTCGCGATCTCCTCGGCCCCCCCGGGCTCCTGCGCGCCGAACTGGTTGCAGGGGAAGGCGATGATCTCGAAGCCCTGGTCGCGATACTTGCGCCACATGGCCTCAAGCCCTTCGTATTGCGGAGTGAACCCGCACTTGGATGCCGTGTTGACGATCAGCAGGACCTTTCCCTGCTTTTCCGCCAGATTGAGGTCGCTGCCGTCCGGCATCCACGCGGTGAAATCGGCGATGGTGTGGGGTTCGCTCATGGAAGATCCTCGCGCGCGGCGAGATCGAGGATCTGGCCAAGGTTGATCGTATTGCCGCCGGCGACGTCGATGACCATGCGCGCCCGCTCGGCCGTGGGCATTGCCCCGACCGCGCGGACTAGCTCGGCCAATGTCCCGTCGCGAACGGTGCGGAAGTGATAATGCAGGTCAGAGCCGCCGTCGTCGCGCTCCTGCAACGTCGCAGGTGCGTCCCAGTTGACCTGTTGCATCGCAAAGCCCCCTCACGCTTTTCGAGGCGAGGATGATCGCAGGATGCGTCAAACGCAAGCCGCTAGCTGAGCACGCCTTCATGAAGGCGCAGCACGCGGTCCATCCGCAACGCAAGCCGCTCGTTGTGCGTGGCGACAAGCGCAGAACTGCCCTCGTTGCGCACGAGCTTGAGAAACTCTTCGAACACCCGGTCTGCGGTCGCCTCGTCGAGGTTGCCGGTGGGCTCGTCGGCCAGCACTAGGCGTGGGCGATTGGCCAAGGCGCGGGCGACGGCGACGCGCTGCTGTTCGCCGCCCGAAAGCTGGCTGGGCCGGTGATCGAGGCGCTTGGCGAGTCCCAGCGAGGCCAACAATTCTGAAGCGCGTTCGTGCGCATTGGCGGCGGTCTTGCCCGCCACGAGCTGCGGCAGGATGACGTTTTCCACCGCGCTGAAATCCGACAGCAGATGGTGAAACTGGTAGACGAACCCGAGGTAGTCGCGGCGCAGCACCGTGCGGTCGTCGCCCGACAATGCCGTCGCGTCGATTCCAGCGATCTCGATCTTGCCTTCGAATCCCCCTTCAAGGAGGCCCACGGCCTGCAGCATCGTGGACTTGCCCGATCCGGAAGGACCAAGCAGCGCGACGATTTCTCCCGGCGCGATGGCCAGGTCGATTCCGCGCAGCACGTCGATCCGCACCCCGCCCTGCTCGAAACTGCGCTTGAGGCCCGACAGGCGAACCACCGGGTCTTCCGGCACCAGCTCATTCATAGCGCAGCACCTGCACGGGGTCGGTGCTCGCCGCGCGATAGGCCGGATAGAGCGTGGCGAGGAAGGAGAAGCCGAGCGCCATGATGCAGATCACGGTCGTTTCGAACGGATCGGTCCGGCTCGGCAGCTCGGTCAGGAAGCGGATCGAAGGATCCCACAGGCTTTGCCCGGTCAGCCGTTCGATCGCGTGGACGATGGGCTGGCGGAAGAACAGGAAGACGAAGCCCAGCAGCAGCCCTGCGGCCGTGCCGAGCGCGCCGATCACGAAACCCAGCGTCACGAAAATTCGAAGGAGCGATTTACGTGTCGCGCCCATCGTTCGCATGATCGCGATGTCGCGGGTCTTGGCGCGCACCAGCATGATCAGCGACGACAGGATGTTGAACACGGCGACAAGCACGATGATCGACAGGACGACGAACATCGCCACCCGCTCAACCGCAAGGGCCTCGAACAGGCTGGCATTGATGGTCTTCCAGTCGGAGATCACCGCTCGTCCGGCAAGTTTCTTTTGAAGCGGCTCGAGGATCTGGGTCACCTCGTCGGGGTCGGTTGTCTTGACCTCTATCATGCCGATGCTGTCGCCCGTCAGCAGCAAGGTCTGCGCATCTGCAATCGGCATCACGACATAGGCCTGGTCGTAGTCGAAGATGCCGATCTCGAAGATCGCCGCGACTTCGTAGCCGATCTCGCGCGGCACGGTGCCGAACGGGGTCGAGCGTCCCTGAGGATTGATGATTGTGATCGTATCGCCGACGCGCGCGCCTAGGTTTTCCGCCAGCCGCGCGCCGATCGCAACTTTGCCCGCGCCCGGCTGGAGATCGGCGAGCGAGCCCGAAACGCGCTTGTCCTCAAGCCGGCGAATGTCGGTCAGAGTATTCCCGCGCACGAGCACCGCTTCGACACGGCCATTGAAATTGCCGAGCAGGGGCTGCTCGATGAGCGGGCTGGCACGGACCACTCCGGGCGTCTTTTCGACGTCGGCGAGGATGGACTGCCAGTTGTCGAGCCGCCCACCGTACGCCTGAATGATCGCGTGGCCGTTGAGGCCGACGATCTTGTCGAGCAGTTCTGCGCGGAAGCCGTTCATCACGCTCATCACGATCACCAGCGCGGCGACCCCGAGCATCACTGCGGCCAGACTGATCCCGGCGACGAGCGCGATGAACGCCTCTCCCCGGCCGGGCAGCATGTAGCGCTTGGCGATCGTCCATTCGAAGGGGGTGAGAAGCAAGCGTTGTCCGCCGGGAATGAGCAGGTTGGGTGGCGCGGGGATTAGAGGCCGCCGGGTCCGCTGGCAAGCGCCGCTGGATGACAGAGCGCTCTCGAGGCCCAGCGGTCTTGCCATGTCGGGCCGGAACGGCCAAAGCGGGCGCCGTCTCCCCTAGAGGCCGGCCCAAATCCATGACCCTGACTGATCCTTTCCGTCCCCACGACTGGCTTGGCGGCCTCGACGACGACAAGTTACGCGAGGAATGCGGAATTTTCGGCGTCATCGGCACGCGCGACGCTGCCGCTATCGTCGCACTGGGGCTTCATGCCCTGCAGCATCGCGGCCAGGAGGCAGTGGGCATCACCAGCTTCGATGGGCAAGACTTCTATTCGCGCCGCGGCCTGGGCCACGTTGCGCAGAATTTCTCGAGCGGCGCGGCGCTCGCCGAGCTTCCCGGCAACACGGCAGCGGGGCACGTGCGCTACTCGACCACCGGCGGGTCGGGCCTGCGCAACGTCCAACCCCTGTTCGCCGATCTCGATACCGGTGGTTTCGCCATCGCCCACAATGGCAATATCTCCAACGCAGTGCGGATGCGCCGTGACCTCGTTCGCCGCGGAGCGATCTTCCAATCGACCTCCGACACCGAAGTCATCATCCACCTTGTCGCCACCAGCCGCTACCCTACGCTGCTTGACCGCTTCGTCGATGCCCTGCGGCTGGTCGAGGGCGCCTATTCGCTCATCTGCATGACACCCGAAGGCATGATTGCCTGCCGCGATCCGCTGGGCATCCGTCCGCTGGTCATGGGCAAGATCGGCGACGCCTATGTCTTCGCATCGGAGACAGTCGCGCTCGACGTCGTGGGAGCCGACTTCGTCCGCGAGATAGAGCCGGGCGAACTGGTCGAGGTCGATCTTGACGGGGCTCTGCGTTCGCACCGGCCTTTCGGCAGCGTCGCCGCCCGGCCCTGCATCTTCGAGCACGTTTACTTCTCCCGGCCCGATTCGATCATGGGCGGCCAGTCGGTCTATTCCGTGCGCAAGGCGATCGGCGCCCAGCTCGCCATTGAATCGCCAGCCGATGCGGATCTCGTCATCCCGGTGCCCGACAGCGGCGTGCCGGCCGCTATCGGTTATGCGCAGGAATCGGGCATTCCCTTCGAGCTTGGCATCATCCGTTCGCACTACGTCGGTCGCACATTCATCCAGCCCTCGGACGGCGCGCGAAATGCCGACGTAAAGCGCAAGCACAACGCCAATCGGGCCCTGGTGGCAGGCAAGCGGATCGTACTGATCGACGATTCGATCGTGCGTGGCACCACCAGCCTCAAGATCGTTCAGATGATGCGCGATGCGGGGGCGGCAGAAGTGCACATGCGCGTCGCCAGCCCTCCGACCGAACATAGCTGCTTTTACGGGGTCGACACACCCGAGCGTTCCAAGCTGCTGGCGGCGCGGATGGATGTCGACGCAATGGCCCAATTCATCCATGCCGACAGCCTGGCCTTCGTGAGCATCGACGGCCTCTATCGCGCAGTGGGCGAGCCGCGGCGCGAACCTGCACGGCCGCGTTACTGCGACGCCTGCTTTACCGGCGAATATCCCACCCGGCTGACCGACCTTGGCGATCGCGACAATCCGGCGCAGCTCAGTTTCCTGGGCGAAAAGGCGGAAAAGGTCGCCTGATGGCTGAAGTCGACGGTTCCAAGCCCTTCGCGGGCCAGCTCGCGCTTGTGACTGGCGCAAGCCGCGGCATCGGAGCGGCCACCGCCACGGCCCTCGCCGCCGCGGGTGCGCATGTGATCCTTACCGCGCGGGACGCAAAGGCGCTCGAGAGCATCGAAGACGCGATCTACAAGGCTGGCGGAAGTGCGACGATCGCGCCGGTCGACCTGGCGGAGCCCGAAGGCATCGCCCGCCTGGCAACCGCGGTTTCCGGCCGCTGGCAGGCGCTCGATATTCTGGTGCTCAACGCAGCCAACCTGCCGCAGCTGACGCCCGTGTGGCAGATAGATTCCCGCGAATTCAATCGCGCGATGACCCTGAATGTCATGGCGCAGCAAGCGCTTATCGCGAATTTCGATGCGATGCTTAAGCGCAGCAGCGATGCGCGCGTGATCGGCGTGACGACCAGCGTTGCCGCGACGCCGCGCGCCTATTGGGGCGCCTATGGCAGCACCAAGGCGGCATTCGAATCGCTGCTGCTGTCCTACGCGGAAGAGACCCGCTCGCTCGCGCACATCCGCGTCGCGCTGGTGAACCCCGGCGCCACCCGCACGGCGATGCGGGCGAAGGCATATCCGGGCGAGGATCCTGCCAGCGTAAAGCCGCCCGAAGCGGTCGCCGAACGGCTGGTTTCCTTGCTTGGTGAACCGTTTGCCACTGGTTACCGCGAATCTGTTAACCAGTCGCGCTAAGGCGCAAGTAACGTCGTTCGCCTACATCTTGCGAAGGGTCGCGCGTAACCCGCGTGCAAGCATTTGCTGGATGGAGCCGCTCGATGATTACGACTTCGCGCAATCGCTACGCCATTGCCGCGCAGGAAGACCGTTGTGCCCCGCGCACGCGGATCGCCATTCCCGCCGGACTGCGGCCCTCTGGCGGCCGCAGTTTCCAGACATCGGTGCTGGACCTTTCGCTGGGCGGATTTTCGGCCACCTGCGTCAACCGCATGCACAACGGGTCGCTTTGCTGGCTGACGCTGCCTGGGCTGGAATCGCTTCAGGCCGAGGTAATCTGGTGGCAGAACAACGTGGTCGGCTGCGCCTTTTCCAATCTGCTGAGCCCGATCGTGCATGACAACATCCTCGCCCGCTATCGAGGCGACGGGGTTTACCGGTCCTGCTGATCAGGTCCTTACCAGGGTAACCTGCGCGACGTCGATCCCGCCACCGCGGAAGCCGCCTTCGCAGTACATCAGATAGTAGCGCCACAACCGCACAAACCGGGCGTCGAAACCCGCTGGCAGGCGCCCTTCGTCAACGGCGCGGTCGAAGGCTTCCCGCCAAACACGAAGGGTTTCGGCATAGTCCGCTCCGAAGCGAACTTCGTCCTGCCACGAAAGCCCGCGTTGGGCGGCCAGTTGCCGGAAGGCGCTTTCGCGAATCAGCATTCCGCCGGGAAAGACGTAGGTCTGGATGAAGTCCGCGCTCGCCGCGTAGGCATCGAACAGGCTGTCGCGGATCGAGATGAACTGGAGCGCGGCACGCCCCCCGGGCCGTAGGCAACGCGACAGGCAATCGAAGAATTCCGGCCAGTATTGCTTGCCCACGGCCTCGACCATTTCGACGCTGACGACACCATCGAACTGCCCGCTGACGTCGCGATAGTCACGGTGCTGGAAGGCAAGCCTGGGATTGAGCGCACCATGCCGCTGCCGGGCCCAGCCAAGTTGCTCGTCCGATAGGCTGATCGCCTCGACCCTGACTTCGGGTTCGTCAGCAATGCGCGAGGCCAAGGCACCCCAACCGCAGCCGATCTCCAATACCGAGGCCCCGGGACGAAGCTTGAGCCGCTCCACCAGCCGCTCCATCTTCAGGATCTGAGCCTTGGCAAGATCCCCGCCCCCGTCGAACATGGCGGAAGAATAGGACATCGTGGGGTCGAGCCATGCGGCGTAGAAGTCGTTGCCCAAGTCGTAATGCGCGGCGATGTTGCGCCGCGCGCCCTTGCGGTGATTGCGCCGGACGAGATTGAATGCGCGACCCGCCAGCCGCCAGGGTCCCTTTGCCCGCGCTACGCGGCCGAGCACGTCGGCGTTGCGCATGAACAGCGCGAATATCTGAACCGGGTCGGGGCTGTTCCATTCGCCAGCTTCCCATGCCTGATACCAGCCAACCGATCCCCCGGTTGCGAGCCTCAGGATCGCGTTCCAGTTCACGAGCTCGATCTGTGCATCCGGACCGGGAGCGCGCGCGCCGAGCAGCCGCTCGCTTCCGTCCGGCAACCGCGCAAGGAGCGAACCGTGATCGAGTCCAGCGTCGATCCGGTCAATCACGCGGGCGAATCCGCCGGCGACGAGGCGGGCGATCCAGCCCGCACCGGCGCTCAGGCGCCGGCCGGCATCGACCAGATGGGTGCCCCTGACCGGGGTCTGCGCGTTCATGCGCGGCTTATGCCGCCGGGGGCGCAGCGCGGCAACCGCACGATCACGAAGCTTTCATCGCGCGGTAGCCCGAGAGCGCTCGTTCTCGCGCCTCCCGGTGCCCGATCAACTGGTCAGGGTAGCCGCGCGGACGGTTCGGCGGATCATGGATATCCTCGTCGGTGAGGTCCGCAAGCTCGGGTACCCACTCCCGAATATACTCTGCGGCATCGAACTTTGCCGATTGCGTCAGGGGCGCCATTATCCGCGTGAACAGCGCCGCATCCACTCCGCTTCCCGATACCCACTGCCAGTTGGTCGCGTTGTTGCCGTAGTCCGCGTCCACCAGCGTGTCCCAGAACCAGCGCTCGCCGCTCCGCCAATCGATGAGCAGGTGCTTGATGAGGAAGCTGGCCGCGATCATTCGCACCCGATTGTGCATCCAGCCGGTGCGCCACAATTGGCGCATCCCGGCATCGACGATCGGATAGCCGGTGCGTCCCTGCCGCCAGGCTTTGAGATCGGCCTTGGCATTTTCATCCTTTGCGGGATCGCGCCATCTGAACTTCTCGAATTCGGGGCGGAACGACCGGTCGGGATAGTCGGGGAACTGCGTGATCACGTTCTGCGCGAAATCCCGCCAGAAGAGTTCGCTGCGAAAGCTCTCCGATCCCTTTCCCTGGCGGCCATCCAGCGCATGCCATACGGTCGCGGGTGAAATCTCGCCCCAGTGCAGGTGCGGTGAAAGACGGGACGAACCCTCCTGCGAAGGGAGATTGCGGGTGGTTTCATACTCCGCTGCTACGTCCAGAAAGTCCTTTAATCGCTCGGTGGCGCCGGCTTCACCCGGTGTCCACACCTCGACGAAGCCCGTGGCCCAGTCAGGTCGCGTCGGGCGCAGTTTCCAATCGTCAAGGCGATCGCTGGCCGGCCACCGAGCCGGAGCGTGGAAGTGGGGAGCGCTTGTTGGCGCCGGCGGAGGCATGTGCGCCATCGCTGCCCGGTAGAATGGCGTGAAGATCCGATAGGGCGTGCCTGCGCCGGTGACGACGCAGCCCGGCGGGAGAAGGTAATTGCCGTCGTGCAAGACGAGGTCGACCCGCTTCGCAATGTCTTGCTCGGCCTTCACCCACCATGGTTCGTAGTGACGGATCGTGTGGATGGCTCCTGCGCCAACCTCATCCGCCAGCAGCGACACAACCTGGGCGGCGGACCCGCGCCGCAGGATCAGCCGCGAACCTCGCGCATTCAATGCGTCGCCCAGCTCTTGGAGGCTTCCATGCAGCCACCAGCGCGATGCGCTGCCAAGGCGTCGCTCGCCAGGCGTTTCGTCGTCCAGCACGAAAACAGGGATAACCGGCCCCGCCTCCGCCGCCGCACGAAGCGCAGCCTGATCCTCGATCCGCAAGTCACGGCGCAGCCAGACGATTTGCGGTTTGGTCAATTGCCCAGCCTTGCCTATTTGAGAGATGATGCTCCTGCGACGGAACGGGAGCCGCCACAGCGGGTTCCCCATGCCATGGCTTCACACCCTGCACACCCCCAACCCGAAAAGACCGCACAGATCACGCTGCCGGCGCGCAGCTATCGGATCGACCCGACCCGCGCCCTTGTGGCCGCGACGATATGCTGGACTGGTTTCGCGCTGATGGTCTGGCTTGTGCTGAGCGGCCGGTCGGCCGGGTTCGATGCGGCGGGCCTGCAGCTTTGGCGCAGAGGGCCCGACCTTCACCCCGCTGGCCCCAAATGGCTGCTCGAGGCGGTGCGGGACTTCACCGCACTGGGCGGGGTGTTGCTGCGCCACCTCGTCGCCGCGGGTGCGCTGGTTGCACTGCTGTTCCTGCGATTGCGCCGGGAAGCGGTTCTTCTCGCCGGGACGATCGTCGGAGGCTGGGTCTTGAACAGCGTGGTCAAGGCGGCAGTCGGCCGGCCCCGGCCGACGCTGGTCAGTCACCTGATGGACGCGGGCGGCAGCAGTTTTCCCAGCGGACATAGCTTCAATTCGGCGGTCGTCTACATCGCCATCGCTCTGGCGTTTGCGGCGATGAGCCCGCGCCAATCGGTTCGCATCACGCTCATCGCCGTTGCCGCCGCAATCACCATTCTGGTTTCGGCCAGCCGCGTCTGGCTGGGCGTCCATTATCCCAGCGACGTGACGGCGGGTTGGCTTGGCGGGGCGGGATGGGCTTTCCTTGCTTCGGCCATCCTCCACCGCCCGGCCAAAAATGTGGCAAAGGAAGCGGAAGACAAGCTCGAAGAACTCACGCCGGGTGAACTCGACCCACGCTGACGAATTGCGTCAGATCGGGTCTTGAGCGGTGCCGGTCACGGTCCAGGTCTGACCTTTCGCGAGAAGCGCGGCCAGATCGGGCTTGCGCCCTTCGCTGGCCTTGCGGTTCTGCTCGATCACCGCGGCCTCGAATGTCGGGCGCGGATCGTCGTAGATGACACCCAGCGCCATCGGGAACGGGCCGAAGGGAAGCTCCACCAGCATGTGCGCAACCGAACGGTTCTTCACATCGTGAACGATCACGCCTGCCGCCTGCCAATCGCCATCGACGACGTCGACCACCTTTAGCGTCAATTTCTCGACGTCGAGCGCGATGCCCTTGGTGTTCTTGGCGAAAAGCATCGGCTCGCCGTTGCGGAGCCAGAGCTGGCGATCCTCGGCGCCCTTGGGAGCGGCGAAATCGTTGAACACGTCCTTGTTGTAAACGATGCAGTTCTGGAAAATCTCGATGAAGGCCGCTCCGGGATGCGCGTGGCCGGCCTTCAGCACGGCGGGCAGCTCCTTTGAAACGTCGAACCCGCGCGCGACGAACCGGGCGCCCGATCCCAGCGCGAAGGCGCAAGGGCTGGCCGGCCGATCAACCGATCCCATCGGAGTCGACGGGCTGGTCGTGCCGATCCGGCTAGTGGGCGAGTACTGACCCTTGGTCAGCCCGTAGATCTCGTTGTTGAACAACATGATCTGGATGTCGAGGTTGCGACGCAGGATATGCATCATGTGGTTACCGCCGATCGACAGGCCATCGCCGTCGCCGGTAATCAGCCACACGTCGAGCGCCGGATTCGCAAGCTTCACCCCTGTCGCGATGGCGGGCGCGCGTCCGTGGATCGTGTGGAAGCCGTAGGTTTCCATGTAATAAGGAAAACGGCTTGAGCAGCCGATTCCGCTGACGAACACGGTATTGGCAGGGTCAGCGCCGATCTCGGGCAAGGTGCGCTGAACCGCCTTCAGGATGGCGTAGTCGCCGCAGCCGGGGCACCAGCGAACTTCCTGGTCGGTTTCCCAATCCTTGATGGTGGTCGTCTTGGCGACCGGAGTCATGTCGTTCATGGGTTGACCGCCTTGATGCTGGGAAGCTGGGTAGTGTCTGCGTCGACCTCGCCGCCGGCATGTCCGCCGAGCGCCGCTTCAATCGCGCTCTCGATCTCGGCGATCGTGAAAGGCTGCCCGCTGGTCTTGTTGAGCGGCTTGGCGTCGACGAGGAACTGGTCGCGCAGCACCGTCTTGAACTGGCCGGTGTTCATTTCGGGGACCAGCACATTGTCGAAGCTCTTCAGCAACGACCCGAGGTTTTCGGGCAGCGGCCAGACGTGACGCACGTGAACCTGCGACACGTCGAGCCCCTTGGCCCGCGCGCGACGGACGGCCTGGTGGATCGGGCCGAACGTAGAACCCCATCCGACCACGACAAGCCTGCCCCCGGCTTCGCCCAGGCTGACATCCTGCGGGGGAATGTCGCGGGCGATTCCGTCGACCTTGTCCTTGCGCAGGTCGGTCATCGCCTGGTGAGTGCCCGGCGAATAATCGATGTGCCCCGTTCCGGGCGCCTTCTCGATCCCGCCGATGCGGTGCATCATTCCGGGAGTACCGGGCTTGATCCAGGGCCGCGCCAATTTCTCGTCGCGGGCGTAAGGCTTCAGCTCCTCGTCCCCGTCGGGACGGGTTTCCAGGAACTTGGCGGGGAACGGCGTGAAGCTGGCGGGATCCGGCACCTGCCACGGCTCGGCCGCGTTGGCGATGTAGCCGTCGGTCAGCAACATGACCGGCGTCATGTACTGGGTGGCGATGCGGCACGCCTCGATCGCGCAGTCGAACGCGTCGGACGGGCTGCGTGCGGCGATCACCGGCATCGGCGCATCGCCGTTGCGGCCGTAGATCGCCTGGTAGAGATCGGACTGCTCGGTCTTGGTCGGCAGGCCGGTCGACGGCCCGCCGCGCTGCGAGTTGACGATTACGAGCGGAAGCTCGGTCATGATCGCAAGGCCCATCGCCTCGCCCTTCAGGGCGATACCGGGGCCCGAGGAAGATGTGACGCCGAGCTGGCCAGCATAGGACGCGCCGATCGCCGCGCAGATCGCGGCAATCTCGTCCTCGGCCTGGAACGTGGTAATCCCGAACTCCTTCAGCCGCACCAGGTGATGAAGGATCGCACTCGCCGGCGTGATCGGATAGCCGCCGAAGAACATCGGCAGCTGGGCAAGCTGCGCCCCGGCGACGAGGCCGAGCGAAATCGCCTCGGCTCCGGTGACCGTGCGATAAAGGCCCGGTGACGACGGCACGGGTTCGAGGTGATACTGCTTGAGCGGGCCGGTGAGCTCCGCAGTCTCGCCATAAGCATGCCCGGCATTCAGCGCTGCGATGTTGGCTTCGGCAAGCACCGGGTTCTTGCGGAATTTGTCATTCAACCAGGCGATGATCGGTTCGCGATCGCGATCGAACATCCACAGTGCCAGGCCGAGGGTCCACATGTTCTTGCAGCGGAGCGCTTCCTTGTTGCCCAGCCCGAACGGCTTGACCGACTCGAGCGTGAGCGCACTGATGTCGAACGCAAGGAGTTGCCAGCGCGACAGCGAGCCATCCTTCAGCGGGTCGGCGGCATACTTCGCTTTGGCCAGGTTGCGCTCACCGAACTCGCCGCTGTCGGCGATGATCAGGCCGCCGGGCTTCAAGGCCTCGACATTGGTCTTAAGCGCGGCGGGGTTCATCGCCACCAGCACATCGGGAGCGTCGCCCGCGGTTTCGATCTGGGTCGAGCCGAAATTGATCTGAAAGGCCGAGACGCCGAAAAGGGTGCCCTGCGGCGCGCGAATCTCGGCTGGAAAGTCGGGAAACGTCGCCAGATCGTTGCCAGCCAGCGCAGTCGAGAGAGTGAACTGCCCGCCGGTGAGCTGCATCCCGTCGCCGCTGTCGCCGGCAAAGCGCACGACGACCGCTTCGGGCGAAGCGCCGCCGGCCCGGCGCGAAGGCGCCTCGGGAGATTCTGCAAGAATTGTGGCCATGAAAGTCCTCTGCCGGGCGCCCCGGGATATCCTACCGGATCGGTCGCCGTTCGCTTATGCCCCTCGCACGCAACGTGCCAAACAGAAAATCTGTTGGAGTGGCAACCGCAGGAGCCAGCAAAATCCTTCTCTTGCGGCTAGTCAAGTTGCAAAACGCGACTTACGACCAACGCGACGCCGTCACACGGCGCGACAAGAGGATGCGACTGATATGGCCGAAGACATGGTGACCGATCGCCCGAAGCATTATGTGCGCCCCGACGTTGCCGGGTTCCTGGCCTTCCTGAACGCGATGGACGGGCCCGAGATGTCTGCGTTGCCCTTGGCCGAAGCCCGTGCGGCATACCTGGCGATGACTCCGGTGGCCGAGGCCGATCCCCGCCCCCTCTCCGTGATCCGCGATCTTTCCTGCCCCGGCCCCGCCGGTCAAATTCCGCTGCGGTTGTACGACGCGCGCGAGAGCCGCGATCCAGGTCCGGTCGTCATGTTCTTCCACGGCGGCGGGTTCGTGATCGGCGACCTCGACACTCACCACAACCTTTGCACCGAGATCGCAGCCGAACTCGACCTGCCGGTGGTCGCGGTACACTATCGCCTTGCGCCCGAGCACAAATTCCCTGCGGCGCCCGATGATTGCGAGGCCGCTACGCGCTGGGTCGCGGGCAACCCCGCGGAGCTGGGCCGGAAGGCGACCGGCCTGATCCCGATGGGCGACAGCGCGGGCGGAAATCTCACCATCGTTGTCACGCAGGCGCTGGCCGAACGGCCCGCAGAGGTTCCAGTGGTGCTGCAGGTGCCGATCTATCCCCTGTCCGACGAGAAATCCGATCATCAGTCGATGGTCGATTTTGGCGAGGGCCATCTCCTGACCCGCAACGCGATGGAGTGGTTCGGCGAAAGCTACGCCGCGAAGAGCGGCGACAAGCGCGCCTATCCGATTCTCGGCGAACACGCGACGACGCCCCCGACAGTTCTGGTGACCGCCGGCCTCGACCCCATTCGCGACAGCGGGCGGGTATACGGGATCGAGCTGATCCGCGCCGGTTCGGACGTGATCTTCCTCGAAATGAAAGGAAGCATCCACGGGTTCGTGAACCTGCGCAAAGCCGTGCCCAGCGCGCAGCGCGACCTTCACGCCATCTTCGATGCGATCCGCCTGCTGCTCGACAAGCACAAGGACGACGCTGCTCGATGAGCATCGATCTCGCCGGCTTGCCTTATCGTCCTTGCGTCGGAATCATGCTGGTCAACGAAAGCGGCCACGTCTTCGTGGGCCAGCGGATCGACCGCAAGACCAACTCGGGCGGCGAGGGTGACTTCTGGCAGATGCCCCAGGGAGGGATCGATCCCGACGAAGAGGTACGCGGCGCCGCCTTTCGCGAGCTTGCGGAGGAAACCGGCATCACCGCGGATAAGGTCAACCTCCTTGCGCAAACGCGCGAGGAACTGTTCTACGATCTGCCGGATGACCTGCTCGGAAAGCTTTGGGGCGGCCAATACCGGGGCCAGCGCCAGCACTGGTTGCTGATGCGCTTCACGGGCAGCGATGAGGACGTGCGGCTGGACGCCCATCAACCCCCTGAATTCTGCGACTGGCGCTGGGTTTCGCCCGATCAGATCACCGACCTGATCGTCCCGTTCAAGCGTCGCGTCTATCGCGCGGTGCTGGAAGAATTCGCCGGCCTGCTCTGAGTGCCAAAGCAGCCGCGCGCGATTAGTTCTTGGTCACGACCGGTTCGGAGGTGACCGCTTCAGCCGAAAGCACATGCGGCGCCGGGCCGCGGGCGATCGCCGCGGCAAGCTGATGCGCTTCGTCGCAATTCTTGCCGCACAGGCCTTCCAGCTTGGCGAGATTGCGGCGGGCCTTCTCGACCGCGCCCTTTTCGGCCATCGCCCCACCCTCCCCCGCCAGGGCCGAGAGGTTATTGGGATCGCGGTCGAGCGCTTCCCTGTAATAATGGATCGCCTTGCCCTGAAGTCCTTCCGCCCGCGCAGCGTCCGCCAGCGCGAGATAGGCCGCGATATAGCCCGGGTCGACCGCGAGGGCCGCCTCGAAGGCATCCGATGCCACCGCCGGATTGCCAGAAGCGAGCAGCGAGCGGCCTTCGCCCAGAAGGGCCCTCGCCTGCGCATTACCGCTTTCGGGTGCGGCGGTATGGCCGACGCTGGCGGAAACCGCGACCAGCAGCGAAAGGGCGACGGCAGCAGGAGTGTAGCGCATCAGCAGTTCCCGGAATTGGGAACCCGCGCGCTTGGATTCACGAACGCGAGTTCCGGCAGTCATGACGCCAGTTCTACCACGCTGCCCGCGTTTTCATAGGCGCTCGAGGCAGGCGACGAAAAAGCCGTCGGTTCCGTCGTGCAACGGAGTGAGACGGCGTCCGGTTCCCCGGGGCGTCCCCAGTGGCATGACGACGTCCGCCGCGCGCCATTGGGGGTTGCGGGCAAGAAATGCCGCTGCTTGATCCGCGCCTTCGCGATCGAGCAGCGAACAAACGACATAGCAGATCCGACCGCCGGGCCGCACGAGTCCCGCAGCAATGTCGAGCAAGGCGGCCTGTACGACCGCGGTCGACTCGAGGATCCTGGGTGTCAGACGCCAGCGCGTCTCGGGATTGCGGCGCCAGGTTCCCGTTCCCGAGCAGGGTGCATCGATAAGGACAGCATCCGCGCGCACGGCCCAGTCGGCAAGCATGGCTGCCTCCTGACCCGGATTGAGCAGCCGCGTCTCGATCGCCGCACCCGCCCGCTCGGCGCGTGGAGGAATTCGCTGCAGCCTCGTGCGATCCGTGTCGCAGGCCAACAACGTACCACGGTTGTCCATCGCGGCGGCTAGCGCGAGGGTCTTTCCTCCCGCCCCAGCGCACAGATCGATGACCGATTCTCCCGGGCTCGCGCCCAGCGCTTCGCATGCGAGCTGGCTGCCGGTATCCTGAACCTCGAAAAGACCCTGTTCGAACTGGGGCCAGCGATCGACATTGGCTGCGGTCAGCAGGCGCAGCCCGTCGCGCGCAGCGGTCGGCTCCGAGGGCGTTTCGAGCGATTCGGCCAGCGCCTCGCGCGTCGTCTTCAGGCGGTTGGCGCGAAGGTCGAGCGGGGCGCGCTCGAGCAAGGCGCCGATCTCATCCCAATCGAGGTCCGATGCGCGCATCTGCTTGACCAGCCATGCCGGCGCGAGGCCAGACCGGGCAACCGGCTCGTCCGGATCGACCGGCGCTGGACCGTGGGTCGAGCCGTCGAATAGGGGCACAAGTGCCTCGTCATCCTTGGCCAGAAGGAGAAGCGCGGCCCGCCCCGACGGAGGAACCTCGCCGCTGGCACGGATCGCGCGCCAGGCAAGGTCACGGATCGCCCGGCGGTCGCCGCTCCCCGCAAAACGACGGGACTTGAACCATTCGTGCGCGATGCGATCGGCCGAGGCGCCGCCTCGCCGCGCCGCGTCGATAATCGCGTCAAGCAGTTCGATCGCCCCTTGGACGCGCGCGGCAGGGGTCATCGCCTTGGCCCCGGCAGAGAGGGCCTAGCGAGAAGGATAATTGGGCGCTTCCCGCGTGATCGTGACATCATGGACGTGGCTTTCATTAAGCCCGGCGCCGGTGATCCGCACAAAGCTCGCGCGCTCACGCAGTTCCTCGAGAGTGCGGGAGCCGGTGTAGCCCATCGCCGCCTTGATACCTCCGACGAGCTGGTGAACGACGTCCTTGGCCGGTCCCTTGAAAGGCACCTGCCCCTCGATCCCCTCGGGAACGAGCTTGAGCGAATCCTTGATGTCCTGCTGGAAATACCTGTCGGCGCTGCCGCGCGCCATTGCGCCTACCGAACCCATGCCGCGGTAGCTCTTGTAGACCCTTCCCTGGAAGAGAAAGCTCTCGCCCGGCGCCTCTGCGGTGCCGGCGAGCATCGAGCCGATCATCACGCTCGACGCCCCGGCGGCGAGCGCTTTTGCGGCATCGCCGGACGAGCGGAGTCCGCCGTCGCCAATGACGGGTATGCCGGACTTCGTTGCCTCGTTCGCCGCGTCCATGATCGCCGTAAGCTGCGGCACCCCTACGCCTGCGACGATCCGCGTGGTGCAGATCGAACCGGGCCCGATCCCGACCTTGATCCCATCGGCACCCGCATCGATTAGCGCGCGCGTCGCCTCGGCGGTGGCGACGTTGCCGGCGATGACCTGCGCCGAGTTGGACAACTTCTTCACCGCCTCGACCGCCCGGGCGACATCGCGGTTATGGCCGTGCGCCGTGTCGATGATTACGACGTCGCATTCGGCATCGATCAGGGCCGAGGTGCGCTCGAAACCCTTTTCCCCCACGGTAGTCGCGGCAGCGACGCGTAGGCGGCCGGTGGCGTCCTTCGTCGCATCTGGAAAGGTCACCGCCTTCTCAATGTCCTTGACCGTGATCAGGCCGACGCAGCGGAAGGCATCGTCGACGACCAGCAACTTTTCGATCCGCCGCTGATGCAGCAGGCGGCGCGCCGCGTCCTGCCCCGTGCCGAGCGGCACGGTGGCGAGGTTTTCGCGCGTCATCAGTTCGCTGACCGGCTGCGCCGGATCATCGGCGAAACGCACGTCGCGGTTGGTCAGGATGCCGACCAGCTTGCCGCCGCGCTCGACCACCGGAATGCCGGAAATGCGATTGGTCGCCATGAGTGCCTGCGCTTCGCCGAGCGTCGCGTCAGGCGCGATGGTGATGGGATTAACGACCATCCCGCTTTCGAACCGCTTCACGCTGCGAACCGCGGCGCACTGCTGCTCGATCGTCAGGTTGCGGTGAAGCACACCGATGCCGCCCATCTGCGCCATGACGATCGCCATGTCGGCTTCGGTAACGGTGTCCATCGCCGAGGACAGGACGGGGATGTTCAGGGAGATGGTCTTGGTCAACCGGGTCCGGGTATCAGCATCCGTCGGCAGCAAGTCGCTCTCGGCCGGACGTAGGAGCACGTCGTCGAAGGTCAGGCCGATCGGGATATCCATGCGCAGTGCCACTTGTTCGAGGGTTACCGGGAAGATTCGTGGCGGCCCATGTAAACGCGGCGGCAAGGAATCGCTAGGGCGATCTCCCTTGAAAGTAATCGCGGCGGAAATCGGCCGTGAAAGTGGCAAAGCGGCCCGAGCCGATGGCGTCGCGCATCGCTCCCATGAGCTGCTGATAGAACGATAGATTGTGCTCGGTCAGGAGCATGGCCCCAAGGATTTCATGGCTCTTGTGGAGGTGATGAAGGTAGGCCCGCGAGTATTTCGCGCAGATCGGGCAGGTGCAGCGCGGATCTAGCGGGGCGGTATCCTCGGCAAATCGGGCGTTGCGCAGATTGACCGGACCGCTCCAGGTGAAGCCCTGCCCGTTGCGGCCTGACCGGCTGGGAAGCACGCAATCGAACATGTCGATGCCGCGCTCCACCGCGCCGACCAGATCGTCTGGCTTGCCGACGCCCATGAGGTAGCGCGGGCGGTCCGCCGGAAGCTGGTCCGGCGCGAAATCAAGCGTGGCGAACATCGCCTCCTGCCCCTCGCCCACGGCAAGCCCTCCGATGGCATAACCATCGAAACCAATGGCGGTCAGCGCATCCGCGGATTCGCGGCGCAGCCCTTCGTCGAGCGCGCCTTGCTGGATGCCGAACAGAGCAGCCCCGGCCGCATGGTCCTCGCCCGCGTCGAAAGCTTCGCGCGAACGCTGGGCCCATCGCATCGACATCGCCATCGACCGCGCGATGGCGTCGCGCGATCCGTCGGCACGCGGGCATTCGTCGAAGGCCATCACGATATCCGAACCGAGCAGGCGCTGGATTTCCATCGAGCGCTCCGGCGTGAGCAGATGCTTCGAGCCATCCAGGTGGCTGGCGAAGGTCACGCCCTCCTCGGTAATCTTCCGCAAATCCGACAGGCTCATCACCTGATATCCGCCACTGTCGGTCAGGATCGGGCGGTCCCAGTTCATGAACCGGTGCAATCCGCCAAGCCGCGCAACCCGCTCCGCTCCGGGCCGAAGCATGAGGTGATAGGTGTTGCCCAGGATGATGTCCGCGCCCGTCGCGCGAACGTCCTCCGGCTTCATCGCCTTCACCGTTGCGGCTGTGCCGACCGGCATGAACGCAGGGGTTCGGATCACGCCCCTCGCCATTGCGATAGCGCCCGTCCGGGCCTTGCCGTCAGTCGCGGAAATGTTGAACGAGAAGCGGGCCATGCGCGGCGCGCTTAGGGACATTCGCCGGGCGCGGCAATCGCAGGCGATCGGGTCAGGTCCGCAGCCTCCACCCGGTGCGGAAGATCCACGACACGATTGCCACGCAGATCAGCAGGAAGGCCAGCGTAAGGCCGGCCGACCACAGGATGTTCACATCAGACTGCCCGTAGAATGTCCAGCGCAATCCGTTGACGAGATAGACGACGGGATTGACCATCGCCACTGTGCGCCAAGGCTCGCCGAGCATCTCGATCGAATAGAACGTGCCGCCCAGGAAGGTCAGTGGGGTGAGCACGAGCATCGGGACGACCTGAAGCTTCTCGAACCCGTCGGCCCAGCACCCAAGAATGAAGCCGAACAGCGAAAACGCCAGCGCTATCAAAACGAGGAAGCCGGCGGCGTAGATCGGATGAACGATGTGGAACGGCACGAACAGGCGCGCCGTCGCCAGGATGATGATCGCGAGGATGACCGACTTGGTCGCCGCCGCCCCGACATAGCCGATCAGGGTCTCTGCCACGCCGACCGGTGCCGAAAGCAGTTCGTATACGGTGCCGGTAAAGCGCGGCAGGTAGATGCCGAAGCTGGCGTTCGAAGTGCTTTCCGAAAGGATCGTGAGGAGCATAAGGCCCGGCACGATGAAGGCGCCATAGGGAACCCCGCCGACCTGCTGGATCCGGCCGCCGATCGCCGCACCGAAGACGATGAAATACAGCGAAGTCGTCAGCACGGGGGCAAAGATCGACTGGAACAGCGTGCGCCAGGTCCGGGCCAGCTCGAACCGGTAAATAGAGCCGGCGGCCCGCCAGTTCATGCGCGCTTCTCGACAAGGTCAACGAAGATATCCTCGAGGCTGGACTGGTGCGTCTCGATCGAGGTGAAATCCAGGCCTGCTGCCTCGATCGCCTTGAGCAGGTCGGCCACGCCGCCGCGCGAGTCCTGCGAAGCGTCGCGAAAGCACAAGGCGCGGCCGTCGTCGGCCAGCGTGACCCCGAACGGCGCCAGCGCCGGCGGAACGTCGTCCAACCTGCTCGAGAGTCCGATCAGTGCTTCGTTGCGGCCCAGCCGCGACATCAACGCCGCCTTCTCGTCCACCAGGATGAGCTTCCCATCGTTGATGATGCCCACGCGGTCGGCCATTTCCTCGGCCTCTTCGATGTAATGGGTGGTCAGGATGATCGTCATGCCCTGATTGCGCAGACGGCCGATCTGCGCCCACATGTCGCGACGCAGTTCGACATCGACACCGGCGGTGGGTTCGTCGAGGAACAGCAACTCGGGATCGTGAGCGAGCGCCTTGGCGATCAGGACGCGGCGCTTCATGCCGCCCGACAAGGCCATGATCTTGGCGTCCCGCTTGTCCCACAACGACAGCGAGCGGAGCACTTCCTCGACGCGAGCGGGATCGCGCGGCTTGCCGAAAAGTCCGCGCGAGTGCGCAACCGACTGGCCGACATGCTCGAACATGTCGACGCTAAGCTCCTGCGGAACCAGTCCGATCCGTGCCCGCGCAGCGCGCCAGTCGCGCGCCATGTCGATCCCGAAGGCGTGGATCGAGCCTGCCGTCGGCCGGACCAACCCGCAGACGGATCCGATCAGCGTGGTCTTGCCGGCGCCATTTGGACCGAGCAGTGCGAAAATCTCGCCCGGCCGGATCGCCAGGTCGACGTTATCCAGCGCGGTATTCCCGCCGGGGAAAGTTTTGGTCAGGCCCCGGATGTCGAGAATCGGCTCCACGCGCCCCCTAGATGGGGGCGAAACCTCGCCCGCGCCAGAGGTCAGGACGCATTCGGAATCCAGTTTCCGTGGAAACCCGGCGGCACGCGATGCGGGATGTGCACCGAAGCGACAGGGGGTCCGGTAAAGTCGCGCGCGTCGAGGATCACGAGTTCGGTCGCTTCGGTCGCCGCGTCGATCACCAGCCCCATCAGCCAGCCGTCGCCTTCGGCAGCATCGCTGCGGCGCGGGACGAACACGAATTCGCCAGGGTACCGTTCGCTGCCGAAGTCGCGATCCTCGCGGGTGCCGGCGACAAGGTCGTGCGCATGGATCACGGTCGCACCAAGGAACGCGCTTTCCTCGTTCTCCGGCAAGGCTATCGACCATGCGTAGCGGTATGGCCGGGCGAAAAAGCGTTCATCGGGCCGCGGAAACTCCTGGGCCGAAGGATCGATCGTGCTGCGGGTCACGGAGCGCGACAGCGGATCGACAACCCAGCGCTCAAGTCCCAGGCACTTGCCGTTCGGTCCAGCGTATCCGCCTGCAAACATCGTTGCATAGACGACAAGGTCGATAACCACGCAGCCGTCTTCGCGGTCGTACGAATTCGCGACGTGGAAGGCGTAACAAGGATCGACTTCGCACCAGATGATCGAGTCCGCATCGCCCTGGCGAGGCAGCAAACCGACGCGAGCGGGATGTTCCGCGTTCCAACGATACGGGAACGAATAACCGGAAAGCAGCGCCTTCACCGACAGCGTGACGGGAAGATCGAACACCACCGCAAATCGTTGCGTGAGCGCGCAATCGTGGATCGAAGGCCCGTTGGCGACGGGGATCGCCAGCTCGCGCACCACCTTGCCCGATGGGTCGATAACGACGTGGTGAACGCGGTTCGGCTGGGTCGCATCGTAAGTTATGGCGTGCTGCTCGCCCGTTGCCGGATCAAGATGCGGATGCGCGGAAAAGCTGCCCTGCAGTGAGCCGTCGAAGTCGCTGTAGACCTGGTTTTCCAGCGACGGCGAAAGCACGACCGGCGTGCTCCCCGCCTCGACCAGGGCCATGGGCCGGTTCGCGATCGCCACGACGTTGGTGTTGACCGTATCGCTGATCCGGCGAGGACCCGGCGCAGCCGACGGACCTCCGGCCGCCGCTACCGCTTTCGAGCGGATCCAGCAATTGCGATATCCCTCAGCCTTTCCGCACCGCAGGCGAATGGAATGAACCATGCCGTCGCCCGTGAACCAGTGGTGCCCTGCGGGATCGGGCGCGATGGGGTTCGGCCCGATCCGCATGTAACTGCCGTCAAGTTCCTCCGGGATCGTGCCGGTAACCTTCAGGCTGTCCAGCGTCAGCTCCTCAGTCATCGGGGCATGCAGTCCGGTCAGGAACGGGTGCTCGCCGGTGTCGAGGCGCTTGCGGTTGTATCCGGCAACAGCGCCGATGCCCTTGCCGACGGTGCTGCGAATGGTCTGTTCGAGGAAGCTTGCCATGATGTGCCGACTCCACTAAATGTTAACGCCGTTTACATCACGCAATGGTAACAGTGTCAACATCGAAAATCGCGGATCGCGGCTATCATCATGGCGACTTGCGCCCGGCACTCGTCGCAGCCGGGTTGAAACTCATCGAAACAACGGATGCCGACAGCCTCTCGCTGCGAGCCGTCGCGCGTGAAGTGGGCGTGAGCCCTACAGCGGTCTATCGCCACTTCCCCGACAAGCAGGCCTTGATGGCGGCGCTTGCCGAAGAGGGACTCGCTCGCCTCGGCGCCGCGCAACGCGAAGCCGCCGAGCGCGGCGGCGCCGACGCTTTCGGCGCCACGGGCCGTGCCTACGTTCGCTTCGCCCTCGCCAATCCTTCGCTGTTCCGACTCACATTCACTCATTCATGCGTTTCGCCGGGCGAACTTAACGAGGATGCCGCAGCCGAAATGCTCCAGGCCAATGCGATGCGCCTGGCCGGCGGCGACCCGGCGGAGGCGGCGCTGGTCGCCCTGCGCGCATGGGCGATCGCGCATGGGCTGGCGATGCTGATGCTCGATGGCCGCGTGCCTCCGTCCGACGATCTGATCGACGCCGCGATCGATTCACGCGCGCTCTTCCCGCAGCCGCAATCACCGGACCCGAAGCACGATTGATCGCCGGGCGAATGAGGGGCTAGAAGCGCCCCCATTCTCCTTCGGCCTGAGTTGCCGCTGTCTCTGCCACTTGCGCAATTGCGCAGTGTCGCCCTCCGATTACCGCCGAATGGATCCATGACCGAAATCGACACGCTGATTGCCACCGTATCCACATGGCTCGCGATCCATGCCTTGAGCATTGCAATAGCGGTCGGCGCCGGGACGCTTCTGGTCCTGATCTTTCTGGCCTTAAAGAACGTGCTGCTGCGCGCAGCCGCTCGCATCGGCGGGGATTATTCGTGGGCTGCGCTGATCGCACAGGTGGTCCGGCGGACGCGGCTGTGGTTCCTGATCGCGCTCGCCGCGCGGATGGTGCAGGGGTATGCCAATCCGCCCGAGATCGTCGCCCAGACGATCTCTTTCGTGTTCATCGTCGCCGCCACTTTCCAGGCCGCGATCTGGGCCCGCACTTTTGTGCTCGGCCTAATCGAGCATCGCGCCGGCAATGGCTCAGGTGATCCGAACCTGGCGAGCGCGCTGGCGATCATCAAGTTGCTCGTCTCGTTCGTCGTCTTCGCGATCGCGGCGATCTTCGTCCTCGACAACCTTGGCGTAAACGTCACCGGCCTGATCGCGGGACTCGGCGTCGGTGGCATCGCCATCGGCCTGGCGGCACAGGGCATATTCTCCGATCTGTTCGCCGCACTTTCGATCCTGTTCGATCGTCCCTTTCAGGTCGGCGACACGATCATCTACAACGGAAAGGAAGGCCCGGTAACGGGTGTTGTCGAGCGGATCGGCCTGAAATCAACGCGGATTCGGGCATTGACCGGGGAACTGCGCATTATCGCAAACGCCAAGCTGCTCGAACAGGAAGTGACCAATTTCGTGGGCCGCAGCTACTTCCGGATGCAGATGAACGTGGGAGTGATCTATCAGACCGATCCCGACGTGGCGGAATCGATCCCGGGGGTCATGCGCGGCGTGGTGGAGGCCGCCGGGCTGCAATTCGTGCGAGCCAACTTCACGGCGTTCGGGCCAAGCTCACTCGACTACGAACTGCTGTTCGAGGCTGAAACGAGCGATGTGGTGATCGCCAAGGCATCGTATCAGAAGGTCGCAATGGGCGTGCTTCGCGCCTTCGGTGAACGCGGTATCGAGTTTGCCTATCCCACGCAAACAACCTTCACCGCCGCCCCGGACGGGAAGATGATCATGCCTTATGCGGTCTCTGCCGTGGGTCCGGCACCAGCAGCGTAGTTTCTCAGGATCAGGAGGTCGGCGCGCGCGACGGCAGCAGCAGGCTGGCGTCGCCATAGCTGTAGAAGCGATACTCGGCCAAGATTGCATGACGATATGCGCGCTGCATCGTCTCCAGCCCCATCAGAGCCGAGACCAGCATGAAAAGGGTCGAACGTGGCAGGTGAAAGTTCGTCACCAGACCGTCGATCGCGCGAAAGCGGTATCCGGGCGTTATGAAGATTGCGGTGTCGCCTGCGAAGGCCCCGATTTCCCCATTTTCGTCGACGGCGCTCTCCAGAAGCCGAAGACTGGTAGTTCCAACGGCGATGATGCGGCCTCCACCGCGCTTGGCTTCGTTCAACCGGGCGGCCACTTCAGGCTCGATCCGGCCCCATTCGGCATGCATGGCATGGTCGGCGGTGTCATCCGCCTTGACCGGCAGGAATGTCCCCGCGCCGACATGCAAGGTCAGCGTCTCGTGCGCGATGCCCGCCTTCTCCAGGGACTCCATCAGGCGCGGAGTAAAATGCAGCGCGGCAGTCGGCGCGGCGACCGCACCCTTCTCGCGCGCGAACATCGTCTGGTAATCGGCGGCGTCAGCCTCGTCAGTCTCGCGCTTTCCGGCGATGTAGGGCGGCAGCGGCATGCGGCCCGCACGTTCGAGCAGCACCTCGACGGGCTCCTCTCCGGCGAAGGCCAGCGTCCAACTGCCGTCCTCGTGACGCGCTTCCGCAACGGCGGCAACCCCCTCGCCGAAGGCGATAATGTCACCTTCGTGCAGGCGCTTGGCGTTGCGCACGAACGCCTGCCAGCGGCGCAGATCGATCCGTTTGTGCAATGTCGCGCCGATCCGCGCGTTTCCCCGCGTGCCTTCAAGCTGCGCGGGGATCACTTTCGTGTCGTTGAAAACCAGCACGTCGCCGGCCCGCAGCAGGCCCGGCAAATCAGTGACCGCGGCATCTGCCAAAGCGCCCTGCCCATCGACGACGAGCATGCGCGCGGCATCGCGCGGCCGCGCAGGCCGCAAGGCTATCCGCTCGGGCGGCAGGTCAAAATCGAACAGGTCGACACGCATGGCGCGCGCCTAGCTCGCTCGCGGCGCGGGCCGCAAGCTACTTGGTCGAAGGCTTGCTGGCGCTAAGCTCTTCCGCCGTGATGGTCTGCGCGGGCGGGGTCACGACACGCGCGGGCACGGGCTTGTTGTCGCTGGCGATCGAAGCCTGGACGATGCGCGTGGGATTGGCGGGCGGCTCGCCGCGCTGGATGGCATCGACGAACTCCATGCCCGCGATCACCCGACCGAAATTGGTATAGCGGTTGTCGAGCGCGAAGCGCGGATAGAACATGATGAAGAACTGGCTGTTCGCGCTGTCCGGCTCGTTGGTGCGGGCCATCGAAACCGTGCCGCGCAGGTGGGGCACGCGATTGAACTCGGCCTTGAGGTCGGGGAGCTGCGAGCCGCCCTGCCCGGTCCCCGTGGGGTCGCCCGTCTGCGCCATGAATCCGTCGATCACCCGGTGGAAGATGATCCCGTCATAGAAACCCTGCCGGGTCAGCGTCTTGATCCGCTCGACGTGCGCGGGCGCCCATTGCGGCATCAGGCGGATCGCGACGCGCCCGCCGTTCGACAAGTCGAGCAGCAGGATGTTGTCGGGATCGACGCTGAGCGAGGGATCGACGAGCGTCATCGTGGGCGCGGGCGTGAGCGGCGAGACCTTCGCCTTGCTCTTTGCCGCAACGGGCGAGACCACGAGCGTCAGGGCGATGAAAATCGCAGCGAGCAGACGCGCGAGAAGAGGCGAACGCATGTGGGCTCAGGCTCCGGAAAAAAGGCCGTGTTTCAATATCGGCACGGGGGTGCGTCGGTCGGCGCGCGATAGCCCGATCCCGCTGTCACTGCAATGAACGATCAATATTCGCCCAGGCGTCCCAGTTCATCCACCCGGCGGATCACATCCTGCCGCACCGCCGGACTTACAAAATCGGCGATGTCGCCGCCGAACAGGGCGATTTCCTTGACGAGCTTCGAGGCGATCGGCTGGAGGCAGACGTCGGCCATCAGGAAGATTGTCTCGATCTCGTTGTCGAGCTGCTGGTTCATCCCGGCCATCTGATACTCGTATTCGAAGTCCGCCACCGCGCGCAGGCCGCGCACGATCACCGAGGCTCCCTGGCGGCGTGCGAATTTCATCAGCAGGGCGTTGAACCCGACCACCTCGACGTTGGGAATGCCAAGAGTATCGATTTCGCGCCGCACGGTCGCCATGCGTTCCTCGGGCGTGAACATCGGATTCTTGGACGGATTGGTCGTCACTCCGATTATGAGCCTATCAACCAGCTTGGCGCCGCGACGGATGATGTCGAGATGACCGAGGGTGATGGGATCGAACGTGCCGGGATAGACCCCGATCCGCAACGTTCGGCCTTCATCGGTGTCGTTCAGCGCCATCTAGCGGTCCCTTTCCACTACGTATCGCGCCAAGGCGCGCAAGATGTCGGCCTCCGCACCGCAACTGGCGAGGTGCGAGATCGCCTGCTCGACGAGCATCTCGGCCTGGGCACGAGCGCGCTGGGGGCCGAGCAGCGAAAGAAACGTCTCCTTGCCGGCGGCTTCGTCCTTGCGGAGCGCCTTGCCGGCCGCGACCTCGTCGCCCTCGGCATCCAGCAGGTCGTCGGCGATCTGAAAGGCCAGGCCAACGTCGCGTGCAAAGCCCCGCAGGTGCGTGCGCCCCTCGGGAACGACCCGACCCAGGATCGCCCCCATCTCTACCGCCGCGCCAAGCAGCGCACCGGTTTTCAACTGCTGCAAGCGGGTGACGGTAGGCAGGTCGAACCGGCTGCTTTCGGCCATCATGTCCATCATCTGGCCACCCGCCATTCCATTCGCCCCGCTGGCCATGGCAAGCGTGTAGATCAGTTCCGCACGAACGAAGGGATCGCCGCCCCCGGTCATGGGGTCTGACAGGATCTCGAAGGCAAAGGCGTGCAGCGCATCGCCGGCCAGCACCGCGGTCGCCTCGTCGAACTTGCGATGCACGGTCGGCTTGCCGTGCCGCATGTCGTCGTCGTCCATGCAGGGCAGGTCGTCATGGATCAGCGAGTAGACGTGTATCGCTTCTATCGCGCAGGCCACCCGCAGCGCGGTATCGCGATCGACAGCATGCATTTCGGCGGTCGCCACTAGCAGCAGCGGGCGCAGCCGCTTGCCGCCGCCGATAGCGGCATACCGCATCGCCTCGACCAGTGGTCTGCGAGGATCGTCGGGCACTGGCAGCAGAAGGTCGAAGCTGGAATCGATGTCTTGCGCAATCCGCGCAAGTTCCACGGAAAGGATGTCTGGCGCCGCTTGCGCCTCGCTCGGCACGATCACAGGGCCGTCTTGTCGGCGCGGGCAGCAGCCTGGACTCTCACCGCGCGGCGTCCTCGTCAAACGGGCGTACGCCGCTGGGAACGCCATCGCTTCCGGCAACGATCGCCTCGATCCGCGCCTGGGCGGAATCGAGCCGGGCCTGGCAGTGCTGGCGCAGCGCCTCGCCACGTTCGTAAAGTGCGATCGAATCGTCCAGCGGCGTCTCCGCACTCTCGAGCTTGCGCACGATCTCCTCGAGCGCGCGGAGCGCGTCCTCGAAACTCAGCGCGGCGATATCTGCAGGGTCGGCCATGGCGGACAGCATTGACCGGCGCGCGCACGGGGGTCAAGCTTCGCCGCAAACGGGTGAGGAACGGCGATGCGTTGGCTGACGGCATGGATCACGGTGGCGGTCGTTTTCGGTGGTCTTGATGCGCTGTGGCTGCGCTGGGCCGGTCCCAACCTTTATCGTCCCGCACTGGGCGATCTCCTCGCGCCGTCGTTCCGGGCGGCCCCGGCAATGGTGTTCTACGCGGCCTTCGTCACCGGCCTTGTGTGGTTCGCGGTGCGGCCTGGCTCCATTGGCGGAGCACCCTTGGCGGCAGCTCTCAACGGCGCGGCGCTCGGCGCGCTGGCCTATGCGACTTACGATCTCACCAACCAGGCGACACTGCGGACCTGGCCGGTCCACGTCACCGTTGTCGATATAGCCTGGGGCGCTTTCGCCAGCGCGGTCGCGGCGGGCATCGGGACAATCGTCATGCAGCGGCTTAGCTGAGCCGATTCCCGTGCCGGCGGACTAGCGGACCCGGTTCTTGGCCGCTAAGGCGCGGCCATGGCCGAAATCACCAACGAAGTCGTCGCCCAGCACGGGCTTTCGGAAGACGAATATGCGCGTGTGCTACACGCGCTGGGCCGCGAGCCCAATCTCGTCGAACTCGGCATTTTCTCGGTCATGTGGTCCGAGCACTGCTCGTACAAATCGAGCCGCATCCACCTGAAGAAACTGCCTACCCAAGCGCCGTGGGTAATCTGCGGTCCGGGCGAGAACGCCGGCGTGATCGACATCGGCGAAGGCCCCAATGGGACGCAACTGGCCTGCATCTTCAAGATGGAGAGCCACAACCACCCCAGTTACATCGAACCATATCAGGGCGCGGCGACGGGCGTCGGCGGCATCCTGCGCGACGTGTTCACCATGGGTGCGCGTCCGGTCGCCAACATGAACGCCTTGCGTTTCGGCAACCCCGATCACCCGAAGATGAAGCACCTCGTCCAGGGGGTTGTGGCGGGCATTGGCGGGTATGGCAACTGCGTGGGCGTGCCGACCGTCGGCGGGGAGACGAACTTCCACCCGGCCTACGACGGCAACATCCTCGTTAACGCGATGACCGTCGGCGTCGCCGACCAGGCGAAAATCTTCTACTCGGCCGCCACCGGGATCGGCAATCCGATCGTCTATGTGGGCTCCAAGACCGGGCGCGACGGCATCCACGGAGCCACCATGGCCTCGGCAGAGTTCGACGAAAATTCGGACGAAAAGCGCCCGACCGTCCAGGTTGGCGATCCCTTCACCGAGAAGCTGCTGATCGAGGCGTGCCTCGAACTCATGGCGACCGACGCCATCGTCGCCATCCAGGACATGGGTGCTGCCGGCCTTACCTCTTCGAGCGTCGAAATGGCGAGCAAGGGCGGCGCTGGCATCCGCCTCGACATGAACGCCGTGCCCTGCCGCGAAGAAGGCATGACGCCGTACGAGATGATGCTCAGCGAAAGCCAGGAGCGCATGCTCATGGTGCTGCGGCCCGGTTCCGAAGCGCAGGCCGAAGCGGTTTTCCGCAAGTGGGAGCTCGATTTCGCGGTCATCGGTGAAGTGACCGATACCGGCCACATGGTGCTCGAGTTCAACGGCGAGGTGGTCTGCGACATTCCGCTCGGCCCGCTGGCGGACGATGCCCCGCTCTATGACCGCCCCTACCTCAGCCAAGAGCAGTACAAGGCGTGGGCGCAGGTCGCGCCGCTCACCAATGTGCCTGAGCGGTCGGACGTTGCCGCCGACCTCCTCAAGCTGATGGGCAGTCCGGCTCTCGCCAGCCGGCGCTGGATCTGGGAACAGTACGATAGCCAGGTCGGCGCCGACACGCTGCAAAAGTCTGGGGGAGACGCCGCGGTCGTGCGGATCCACGACACCGGCAAGGCGCTCGCGATCACGACGGACTGCACGCCGCGCTATTGCTATGCCGATCCAGTCGAAGGCGGAAAGCAGGCGATCGCGGAATCGTTCCGCAATCTGAGCGCCGTCGGCGCCAGACCGCTCGCGGTCACCAATTGTCTCAACTTCGGTTCCCCCCAACGGCCGGAGATCATGGCCCAGATCGTCGGCTGCCTCGACGGGATGAGCCAGGCCTGCGTCGCGCTCGACATGCCGATAGTCAGCGGCAACGTCAGCCTCTACAACGAAAGCAAGGCGACCGGTGGCGGCAGCGCGATCCTGCCCACTCCAGCCATCGGCGCAGTCGGCCTGCTCGACGACCACACGAAAATGGCGACCGTCGCCTTCAAGGACGGGGCCCAGAAGATATTCCTCATTGGAGCCGATCCGCGCGCGGAGCCGGAGATCGGACAATCGTTGTGGTTGGATGTCTGCTGCGGGATGCAAGCGGGCTCACCCCCGCGCGTCGATCTGAACGCTGAGCGGCGGCGCGGCGAATTCGTTCGCGTGCTGATCGACGAAGGCCTCGTCACCGCCGTGCACGATGTTTCCGACGGCGGCATTCTGGTCGCCGTGGCCGAGATGGCGCTGGCTGGAAACGTCGGTGCCCGTCTGCTGATTAATGCCTTCGAAGATCAGGTCGACCGCGAAAAAATACGTCACGCCTGGTCGCTCTTCGCCGAAAACCAGGGCCGCTATCTCGTCACGGAACCGTTCGATTCACACGTCGTTGAAAAAATGGCGCGCGAGGCCGACATCGGCTGTTGCTTCATCGGCTGGACCGGCTCGGAAACGATCGCGATCGGCACGGCTGAGGAAGTGACTGACGGTGAAGTCTCGCTCGCCGAACTGCGTCGCGCGAACGAGGCCTTCTTCCCCGAATGGATGGATCGCTGAACGACGCGGCCAGGCCGGCCCCGAAGTCAGCTCAGGCGGCGAGAAGGTTGTAGGGGTCGCAGCCCTGGGCGCGCAGCATCTCGTGCGCCTTGTGATACTGGACCGGACGAGCGATCCCGAATTTCGCCCGCGCCTCTTCCAGCGGCATCGCCAGTAGATCGCGGATCGCCATTTCCGAAACCTTCGGGCACGCCTTGCCCAGACGCTTGCCCTCGGTGATCGCGGCGATGACCGGCACGCCCTTGCCGATGCCCGCCTTGTTCATCCGGCTCTTCATGTTGAGGCCGCCGGCATAGGCGATGAACACGTTGCCCAGGCTCGGGCTCTGTCCATAAGTGAAGGCAAGCACGCACTGCTCGCCCAGCGCATCGCGACCATAGCCCGTCAGCACGTGAAGGAGATCGTGCGTATCGCGCTGCCGGAATCCGTACCATTCGATCTGATCGTCGAACGGCGGGCGGTTGCCGCGCGTTTTGAGGGATTCGGCCACAAGTCCGGCCGCGGTAAGGCCCTCAGCCTCCATGAAATCGCAATAGGCATGCGCGACCGACCCGGCCGGCGTGCGGCGAAGGGCCGCGTGGTCGTCGAGAATGTCGGGGAGGAATTCCTCGCTGTCGAAAATCGCCCTGCCCTTCTCGCTTTCCATGAAGGCGCGCGCGGCGGGGACGAAGCCCTTGTATGGCAGCGCCTCGAAGATACGAAACACCTCCTCGGTGTTTTCCTTGTCCTTCAGCAGCTGGCGGAAGTGATAGAGAGCCTTGAGCGGGCGGAACCGTGCCGGCTCGCGCGCTGGATTGCAGAACTGCGGCATCGGGCGATGCGCGCGCACGTCACGCGTGTCCGTCAAATCCGCATCGAGAGGGGGCGCAGCGACAAACGTCGAGTCGAACGATTCCATCCCGCTCGACTATTTTATACTAACATCCATGTCAATAGGCCGAGTCTGTCAGCGGCAGTTGCAGGCGTTCGCCTTGACTGGCTTGGGGCGGGTCGTGGCGAATTCCTCTGCGTTGAGCTGGAGATTCCCGTCCTTGTCCGCTGCCTTGAAGCGATTGCCGGTGGCGACCGCCCATTCTTCGAACGTCAGCAGGTTGTTGCCATCCGCATCGAGCTTGCGGAAGGCAGCGGTGCGCGTCGCCATCAATTCGTTGCGCGAGATGATGCGGTCCCCATTCCGGTCGTACCTCGCGAACCGGCGTTGCTCGCGGCTCATCTCGGTCGCTTCGGGCGGTGCAGGCCCGCGGCGCCCCCGAACGTCGGCAGTTGGCAGCGGCCCCGGCGCGGGTGTCGCCTCGCCATCGTTCAGCAATTCGGGCGGGGGCGCCCCAGCCTCTACTGCGGCGCGACCTTGCCACCAGAACACTCCGGCCGCGACAAGCAGCAGCGCGCCGAGCGCTCCGATAACGATGCGATTCAAGAATAATCCTCCGCTGCCAGCCACATAGCCTAGCGGCCGATTATGCCAAGCCTGATGATGCGGGCGAACCGGCGCAGGGTTCCCTCACCTTCCGACTCTCCCCGCGCGATGTCGGCAAGGATGGCAAGCGGGCGCAGATCACGTGGGAGAGCGGGTGGGCGGGCATCCTGCGCCGCGAGCAACCGGGAGGCGGCAGCCCGCCCTTCCGGCTCGGGCAGGCCGACGGAAAGATCGGACAGCGCCCACGCCCGTCCAACCAGGCGAACCGCGTCCTCGACCGACGCGTCCATTCCGACGATCCGCCCAAGTGCCGCGAATGCGTCTGCCCTTCCCTCTGCAATCCGGGCGATTACCGGTTCGGCCGGCGAGCCGCCGACCGCGCCCTCCCAGGCATCGACCAGTTGCCCAAGCACTTCGCGTTCCGTTTCCCACCGAACAAGGATCGCCAGAAGCGGCTCGCCCCGCGGCCAGTCCGCTGTCGGCTGCGCCATGCGGTCGCGCCACCACGCCAGTTTGAGCTGACCAAGTAATGGTTCTCGCGCGCCTAGCGCGGTGCGGGCCAGCCGCGCGTCCAGCCGCAGCAAACCCTCCCACACCGGCCGGGCTCCGGACCGCGCATAGGCCAGCGCCAGCCTGTGCGGGGGCGACAGGTCATTTAAATCGCGGGAGAATAGCGCGGGGTCGGGTCGAACAGGCGGCTGCACCCAATAACTTCCTATTAACCACTCTGCTTGAATGAGCGCTTACCAACCCCCGCTAACAGGGCTGGTGCGAATATCCATGTTCGACGGACCGGGGCAATCAGATGCGCGACACTGTGGCTAAGCTCAAGCGGCTTGGAAAGCGGCTGCGTAAGGACGCAAGCGGAAACGCGATCATGATGCTGGCATTGGGGATGCCGGCATTGATCGGCGGTGCCGGTCTCGCGGTCGATACCGCGCAATGGTACATGTGGAAGCGCGAATTGCAGTTCGCCGTCGACCAGGCCGCACTCGCCGGCGCCTGGGCCCGCACCGACCCGGCGACGGAAAACAACTACGCCACCCGCGCCACGCAGGAATTCAATGCAAACGTCTCGGTGATCGAAGGCGACACGAGCGAGCCGGTGATCACGCTGGCCAACTATGCCGCCGGGACGGGCAACAGCGTGATCGTCCACGCCACCGTCAGCCACGAACTGCCCTTCTCGAGCTTCCTGACCGGCAGCTCGCCGAGCATTTACGCCTACGCGCAGGCCAGCTTCGAGGAAGGCAACACCTTTACCAGCTGCCTGATCGCGGTCGATCCGGATGACGACGGCGCGATCAACATCGGCGGTAACTCGGTCCTGACTGCAAGCTGCGGTCTGGCCGCGCTGTCGACATCCGATGAAGCCATCACGGTCGATGGCAATCCCACCGTGGACGCAGGCTGGATCCTGGCCGCGGGGGGCATCGACCAGTGGCTCAAGGACAACACCGACGACACGATCCTCGAGCACATGTCGGGCCTCTACGATCCGTTCAAGGATCTGCAGCCCCCAAACCCGACCGAAAGCCAGGTCGCCCGCACGTACAACTGCGTGAAGGGTTCGACGACGACGAAGGCTTCGAAGAAGACCGACGTGACGGCGACCTACACCTATTGGAAGGGTGAGGATTACAACACCGCTGTCCAGACCACTTACAGCAAGGCCAAGTCGCCGACGACGACAACTCATACCGATTCCATCGTGATCGTCTCCAACGACACGGTGAACGGAACCGTGGTAACAACCACGGTCACCTGGACGGCGGTCAACGGCAGCAGCAAGAACACGATCTGGGAGAAGAAGACCGTCGTAACGTCGGACACGTATTCCGGCGTCACGAGCACAACGACTCCCGACCAGGCCTCGGTTCTTCCAGGCACGTACACGGGCGGCATCAAGGTCGCCTGCAACACGACCTTCTCGACCGGAGTCTACATCCTCGACGGGGGCGGGCTCGAGATCGACGGTCAGTACTCGGTCACCGGCGCGGGCGTGATGTTCGTCCTCAAGAACGGGGCCTACATCAAGATCAACGGCGGATCGAACATCAACCTGACCGCGATCCAGGCGTCCGACCTCGTCGCGCGCGGGGTAACGGTGGATCAGGCCAACAAGCTGGCCGGCATGCTGGTCTTCGAGGCCAAGGATTCGTCGAGCAGCAACCGCAACCGCATCAACGGCAACGCGGCCACCGTGCTGAACGGCACAGTCTACCTGCCCAACAGCGGCGTCGACTTTCTGGGCACGGCTACGGTCACTAGCCAGTGCCTGATGATCGCGGCCGCGACGATCAACATCACCGGCGATGCCAACATGAGCACCTTCTGCCCTGCCGGGGCAGTCGAAGACACCGTGGTGGCCACGCAGGTCTCGCGCGTGAAGCTGGTGGCGTGACGATGGCACTCGTCAGGCTCCGCTCGTTTCTCGGCGACCGTCGCGGGACGGTCATGATCGAGACCGCGTTTGTCGCACCTGTTCTGGTGATGATGGCATTGGGCTCGTTCGACGCAAGCCGCATGGTCGCCCGCCAGGCCGAGCTGCAGAGCGCGGCAGCGGAAGCGGCATCCATCGTGCAGACCTCGCCTCCGCAGGACGCCGCCGCACGCGACACGATCCGCAACGTCCTCAAGGCCTCGACCGGCCTCGACGACGAACATGTCGTTGTGGCCGAGATCTACCGCTGCGATAGCGACCCGGCCTACGTCCTGACCAAGACCTGCGCGGCGACGTCCCATGTCTCGACATTCGTGCGCGTGACGCTGACCGATAGCTATTCGCCGGTCTGGACGAACTTCGGCGTGGGCAGCGCACTGCAATACGACGTCGTTCGCACGGTGCAGGTCTCGTGACGACCGCTCAGTTCCTTCGTGCCCTGCGAAAGGATCAGGCCGGCGCCGCAGTGATCGAGTTTGCGATCCTCGCGCCCGCGATTATCGCGATGATGCTGGGCGTGTTCCAGGTCGGCATCGCCCTGCAGAACTACAATGCGCTGCGAAATGCTTCGGCCGAAGTGGCGCGTTATGCCCTGGTCCAATACGGAACGGGGAACATGCTGACCGACGACCAGCTTCGCGACTACGCGATTTCGGTGGGACGCGGTGCGCCTTATCTGCTCAATTCGGACCGGCTGATCGCGAAGGTCACGACACCTGCTACCCAGCGCGTGGTTGGCGCGATGGAAAAGAACCTCGAGGTGGAATACCAGATTCCGACCGTCTTCGAGGCGATGGGGCTGCGCGGCCCCTACATTTCCTATTCGCGCCCGATGTTCATGGTGACGGCGGCCGCTCCGGCGCCCTGATCCTCAGCGACAGATCCTGCCGTCACCTTAGCGGTAGCAGACCTTCTTCACCGTCTCGACGATCCGGGCCGCATCGATCAGCGCCGCCTTTTCCAGGTTCGCGGCATAGGGCAGCGGTACATCCTCGTCGCAAACCCGCAGGACGGGTGCGTCGAGATGATCGAAACCTTCTTCCATGCAGATTGCCATGATTTCCGAGGCGATCGAGCACGTCGGCCAGCCTTCCTCGGCGATGACCAGTCGGTTTGTCCGGGACAGGCTTTCCAGCACCGCTGCCTTGTCGAGCGGGCGCAACGTGCGCAGGTCGATAACCTCGGCATCGATCCCTTCACTCGCCAGTGTTTCCGCCGCGTCGAGCGCGAGGCCAACGCCGATAGAATAGCTGACGATCGTCACGTCCTTGCCCGGCCGGACCTTGCGCGCCTTGCCGATGGGCAGGACATGATCGTCGCCCATCGCCGGCACGTCGAACGTGCGGCCATAGACCAGTTCGTTTTCGAGGAAGACGACCGGGTCCTCGCTGCGGATCGCCGCCTTGAGCAATCCTTTCGCATCCGCCGCATCGTAGGGCGCGATTACGATCAGGCCCGGGACCGACGCATACCACGGGCCATAGTTCTGGCTGTGCTGCGCACCGACGCGGCTGGCCGCGCCGTTGGGACCGCGGAACACGATGGGGCAGCGCATCTGTCCGCCGGACATGTAGTTCGTCTTGGCGGCCGAGTTGATGATGTGGTCGATGGCCTGCATCGCAAAGTTGAAGGTCATGAACTCAATGATCGGCCGCAGTCCGCCCATTGCCGCACCGGTGCCGATCCCGGCAAACCCGTACTCGGTGATCGGCGTGTCGATCACGCGGCGCGGGCCGAACTCGTCCAGCAACCCCTGCGTGACCTTGTACGCGCCCTGATACTCAGCCACCTCCTCGCCCATCACGAAGACGCGATCGTCGCGGCGCATTTCTTCCGCCATCGCGTCGCGTAACGCCTCTCTAACCGTGGCGGCAACGAGCGCGGTTCCAGCCGGCACCAGCGGATCGGCAGCCGGCTTTGCATCCGACGCTAGCTGGGCCGCGCCGCCTTCAGGCTTCGGCGCCGGAGCAGGTGCTTCGGATTCGGCGGCCTTCTGGTCCACCGCCGGGGCCGCGCTGGCTTCTTGCGAGGGCGACGGGGCGGATGCAGCTTGGGCCTCGCCGTCTTCGCCGATGGTCGCGATGACCGTTCCGACTTTCACGTTCTCGCTGCCCTCGGGAATCAGAATCTTTCCGATGGTGCCTTCGTCCACCGCCTCGAATTCCATCGTCGCCTTGTCGGTCTCGATCTCGGCGAGGATATCGCCGGACTTCACGGTGTCGCCTTCTTTCACCAGCCACTTGGCCAGCGTGCCTTCTTCCATCGTCGGCGACAGTGCGGGCATCTTGAGCTCGATCGCCATCAGTACGACTCCACCAGGACATCGGTGTAGAGTTCGGCCGGGGCCGGTTCGGGCGAGCTTTCGGCGAAATCAGCCGCCTCGCTGACCTGCGCGCGGATGCGCTTGTCGATTTCCTTGAGCTTGTCCTCGGCCACGCCGCGCCGCATCAGCTCTTCCTTCGCGCCCTCGATCGGGTCGTGCTTCTCGCGCATTTCCTGCACTTCTTCGCGGCTCCGGTACTTGGCCGGATCCGACATCGAGTGCCCGCGATAACGATAGGTGTTCAGCTCCATCAGAACCGGCCCATTGCCGCCGCGCACGAACTCGAGCGCGACTTCGGCGGCCTGGCGGACCTCGAGCACGTCCATCCCGTTGACGTCCATGCCCGGAATGCGAAACGCCGTGCCGCGCCGGTAGAACTCCGTCTCGGCGCTGCCCCGGCGCACGGCCGTGCCCATTGCGTAACCGTTGTTCTCGATCACGAAGACGATCGGCAGCTTCCACAGCGAAGCCATGTTGAAGCTTTCGTAGACCTGGCCCTGGTTGGCCGCACCGTCGCCGAAATAGGCCATGACCACGCCGCCGTCCTCACGGTACTTGTGCCCGAAGGCCAGCCCCGCGCCGAGCGAGACCTGTGCGCCCACGATACCGTGCCCGCCGTAGAAGCGGTGCTCGGTCGAGAACATATGCATCGATCCGCCCTTGCCCTTCGAAATGCCGGCCTGCCGCCCGGTCAGCTCGGCCATGATGACTTTGGGGTCGATCCCGTAGGCAAGCATGTGGCCGTGATCGCGGTAGCCCGTGATCACGCTGTCCCGGTCGTTGTCCAGAGCTGACTGAAGGCCGACCGCAACCGCTTCCTGCCCGATATAGAGATGGCAGAATCCGCCAATCAGCCCCAGCCCGTAGAGCTGTCCCGCGCGCTCCTCGAAGCGGCGGATGAGGAGCATTTGCTCATAAAATTCCATGAGCTGCTCGTCGCTCGCCGCGAAATGCTTCTGATTGGCATGGGCGCGTTGCAAGCTGCGAAGCTCATACCCCGCATCGTCCTGAGCCGGGGCGGCCGGAGTGGGAGCGGACGAACGCTGCGCGGGAGCGGCCTTGGCCGGCTTGCGAGCAGCGGGGGTTGCGGGTTTTGCCAAGCGTGTGTCCCCTAGCCAGTAACTTGCACGCACCGTTGATCGGCGCACTGAAGGAATCAGGCTATAGGCTCAAGCTAGTTGCCCGCGCAACGATTGTCAGGGAAGATAACCTAACAGGTTAAATTCGGAGAGATAGCGTACCGAAGCCTTACGGACGTGCGATAACTAGCTCGTCCGGGTGCGCTACGTTGAGATTCCGGCGCAGCAACTCACCTACTAGGTCCGGGTCCGCATGGCGCGGATCGAGAAGATCGACCCGGTTGCGCAGCTCGTCCCGCTCAGCCGAAAGCTGGCGCAGTTCGTGACGGCGTTCCTTGAGCACCCGGCTGTTCTCGCTCCACGCCAAGAGGCCGCTTGGCCCAGCCAGCGCGAACGCGCCGACGACCAGCAGCGCGACCAGGGCAAAAGCCTGGGTCATGCTTTCGCGGGGCAATTTGAGAGGGCGCTGACGGCGTTGCACGAATGTGACAGAATCACAGTTAACCATGCGATTCAAGCGCTATTGCGCCCTTTTCGCACTAATCAGGCAACAATTAGCGCCCTAGGGTCGAATTGGCCCCGTCAGTAGCTTCGCGGCAACTTCAGCACATGTTCCGCCACGTAGCTCAGGATGAGGTTCGTGCTGATCGGGGCGACCGTGTAAAGCCTCGCCTCACGGAATTTCCGCTCGACGTCGTACTCCTCAGCGAAACCGAATCCGCCGTGGGTCTGCACGCACATGTCGGCAGCCGCCCAGCTCGCTTCCGACGCGAGCATTTTGGACATGTTTGCTTCTTCGCCGGGATTGCCTCCCGCGTCGTAGACGCCAGCCGCGTGGTGAACCATGAGTTCGGCGGCACGCATCTGCGCGTAGCAGCGGGCAATGGGGAACTGCACGCCCTGGTTTTGCCCGATCGGACGGCCGAAGACGTGTCGTTCCTTGGCGTAATCGGTCGCCTTGGCGATGAACCACTTGGCGTCGCCGATGCATTCCGCCGCGATGAGAATACGCTCGGCGTTCATCCCCGAAAGAATGTAGCGGAAACCCTTCCCTTCCTCACCGATCAGCGCAGAAGCGGGTATCCGCATGTCGTCGAAGAACACCTCGGTGGTCGAGTGGTTCATCATGGTGCGGATCGGCTTGATGGTCATCCCCTTGCCGACGACTTCGCGCATATCGACGAGGAAGATCGAAAGGCCCTCGGTCTTGCTGGCGACCTGCTCGCGCGGGGTCGTCCGTGCCAGCAGGAGCATGAGGTCGGAATGTTCGGCGCGGCTCGTCCAGATTTTTTGGCCGTTGATGACGTAGTGATCGCCGTCGCGCACCGCCACGGTGCGAAGCGAGAGGGTGTCCGTTCCGCTGGTCGGCTCGCTGACCCCGAATGCCTGGAGCCGCAGCGCACCGCTGGCGATCTTCGGAAGATACTCGCGCTTCTGCTCATCGCTACCGTAACGCAGCAGCGTGTTCATGATGTACATCTGGGCGTGGCACGACGCGCCGTTGGCGCCGGAGGACTGGATCTCCTCCATGATCACCGCTGCTGCATTGAGTCCCAAACCGCTTCCGCCGAAATCCTCGGGGATGAGGGCAGCAAGGAAGCCGGCGCTGGTCAGCGCATCGACGAATTCGGTCGGATAGGCCTTCTCGCGATCCTTTTCGCGCCAGTATTCACCGGGGAATTCCGCGCAAAGAGCCTGCACGGCGCGCCGAATTTCGACGATGTCCTCGCTCTCGGTACCTGCCGACAAGACGCTGCCTCCAAATTTAAGCGATCGGTTAATCCGACGCCCGTAGCGGCCTCAATGGCGCTTGTCGAGCGGACGCGCCTCAGGCCGACATCACGACCTTGAGCGCGCCTTCGGCCTTAATATCGCACAGGCGATATGCTTCCGCGCCGTCACTTAGTGATAGGCGATGGCTGATCGTCGTCTCGGGTTTCAGCCGCCCGCTCTGCACCAGGGGGATAAGGGCCGGAAGTTCGAACGGGACGGAACAGGTGCCGATGGCAAAGGTCAGACCCTGGCCAAAGGCGCGTTCTAGCGGGAACGCGTAGCGCTTGGTCTGCGCAACCCCGATCGCCGAGATGATGCCGCCCCTGCCCGCTAGGCGCAGGGCGAGGTCGATGGTGCCGTCTCCGCCGACCGCTTCGATCACGCTGTCGGCCTTGCGCCCGCACGTAGCCTCGCGGATTTCCTCGAGCGCGTCGGACGGATGGAACACCTCCGCGCCGCGCTCTGCCGCCAGTGCGCGGCGGGCGGCAACGGGATCGATCGCAAAGACCCGCGATGCGCCCATCACGAATGCGCTCTCGACGGCCATCAATCCGATCGGGCCCAGCCCGATGACCGCGACCGTTCCGCCAGGCGCGATCTGGGCGCGGCGTGCGCCGAACCAGGCAGTCGCCATCGCATCGGTCAGCATCAATGCCTGTTCGTCGCTCAATCCATCGGGAATCGGAACGGCGTTGAAATCGCCCGCGGGCACGCGGATCGCCTCGGCTTGGCAACCCTGCAGCGCCGCTGACAAGCCATAGCAGCCCGCCATGTTGTTCTCGCACTTGCCGACCATTCCCGACAGGCATTGGCGGCATGCGCCGCAACCCGTGGCCGCCGGCAGCATCACCCGGTCCCCTGCCCGGAGCCGGCGCACCGCGCGCCCGGTCTCGACAACTTCGCCGACGGCTTCATGGCCGACGCAATAGCCGGTGTCCTCGCTGAAACCGTGACCGTGGTAGATATGGAGATCGCTGCCGCAGATCGCGCACAGGTTCATCTTGACGATGATGTCGGTATCGGCCTCCAGCCGGGGATCATCCATGCCTTCGCAATGGATGTCGCCGGGACCGAAATAGCGCAGGGCCTTCATCGCCGATCCTCTTCCCGCCAAGTGGTGGTGCGCCCGACGGGATTCGAACCCATGGCCCCCAGATTAGGAATCCTAATCGGACGCTACGGATTCAGCCGTTTTTGCCCACCGTGTTGCATCCGTGTTGCATTCAGGAATTAAACTCTGCCTGCGCGGCGGCGATCAGTTCCGCATCTTGCGAGGCGTCAGCGATCAGGTGCCCGTAGGTATCGAGCGTCAACTGGATGCCCGAATGCCCCATCCATACCTGAAGCCGCTTCAAGTCAATCCGCTGTTTGATCCACGCGCTTACCGCCGCGTGACGCAGACTGTGGAAGCCATAACGCGCCTGCATGACAGGCTCGCCATCCTTATCGACCTGAGGCTTGCCGCCGATAATGACAGGATCGCATACCCCGGCGGCGGCCTGGAGCGGGAAGAACTTCCGCCGCAACAGGTGGCCATATTGATGCACCCCGCCCTGACCGTTCGGGAACGCCAGCCCTAGCTTGCCCTTCGGACAGCGTAGCTTCCACGCTGTCAGCTCTGCGACTAGTGCAGGCGCTATCGGAATCGTCCTGTGGCCTGCCTCGGACTTGGGTGGGCCAATCTCTCCGAACTTGTCGGCCCGCTGCGACACGGTGATCGTTGCGGACTTCAGGTCTATATCGGTCCACTTTAGACCCCGTAGCTCAGACGCCCTCAACCCGGTGAAGATAGCGGTCGAAAGCAGCGGGCGCATATCGTCCGGCGCATGATCGAGCATCGCCCGCAATTCGGCCTTCGTCGGAATCGAGACTTTTGCCCGCTCGCGCTTGGGGCGCGTGACCCGAACGCCCTGCGCCACGTTCTGAGCAACCAGCCCCCGCCGCTGCGCTTCAGTGAGTATGCTCGACAATGCCCGCACGGCCTTGCTGGCCATCGCTTTCGAACGCGTGGCCACAAGCTCATCGCGGAAGGCCTCGGCCATTGGCCTGGTAAGCCGGGAAAGCCGTTCGGCGCCGATCAGCGGGACGATATGCAGGCGGGCGAGCTGGCCATACTGATCGACCGTGCCGCGCTCCCGGCCCTCGGCCTCGGCCTTGGCAATCCACAAATCAGCGGCTGCGGCGACCGTGACCGATTGCGAGTCGGCTGTGTGAACCCCTCGGCTTACCTGCCACGCGGCGCCGACAGACCACGCCTCAGCATCCTTCTTGAGCCTGAATTGCTTAGCGCGGCGCTTGCCCGCTTGATCGCGGTAATCGACCAGCCAGGCGACCTTGCTTTCGCCCGCTGGCGTGACCCAGGCGCGCTTACGAATAGCCATCTGATTGAGTGTCTTTGAGAATGCGATGCGCGACCTGCCCGACAAGCGTGATGGCCAGCAAATTTTCACCTGATCCGGCTACAAGAGCACCATGGGTCGCCAATTCCTTTAAGGCGCTGCGCGAACTGTCATCCATGACGATCTCGCCGTCTTGGGAGATCGCAATCAACGCGTCGCAAGCCGACCGCGAAATGCGCTTTATCAATTCCTTCGCCTGCGCCCTCACCCTTTCAGCAGGTATAGGGGGGCTAACTGAAAAGTCTGTCTCGCCAAGGTCGAGCATCTGCCTTTTGACCCGCTCTGTCTGCTCCGGAGACAAACTCAATCCGTCGGTGAGCGGCATAGACTTAATGAAGTCAGTCAGCCTTCGCGCCTCCTCTAGCAAATCCTCCCTCATTTCTGTGACCAGAGCGAATTTGAAATCGTGAGCGATGATGGAAATCAACTGCCTGCAAAGTGCAGTGCCGTTGATCGCCAAATAGCGGCGCGGCACACCATCAACGTCATCCGCCCCCCCGGACGCGCCTGTGTCAAAAAGCGTTCGAAGGTTTGATAGGGCGATAGCTTCGACCGCCTCGTAATCATCAAATTCGCTCGCGCCAAAGGCTGTCAGTTCTGCCAACGCATCCGACCTGAACAGCCAAGCATAAGTAAGCTCTGGCGCGTCCAGATCGTTTTGCTCGGCCAACTCCGCGGCCTCAAAATCTGTAAATGTCGCGAGATATGCGGAGTATCTGAGTTGATTCCAATTGTGTCGGACCAGACTAGCGGCACGTTGGGGCGGCAACCCCAGCCTCAATAGCTCTACGCCAGTTGCCAACTGCACCAACTCCCCAAACGACATTACCGCTGCGCGGCCCCTGCCTGGTTCGCTGCCCTCACCTCGGAGCCCCTGCTTCTGCAGGTTCTTGAGTCGCGAGCTGAACGCAACCCGCTTGTCCGGCGCAACTCCCGTCAGTTGGGCGAGCACCGCTTCGACCTGTCCAAAAGATAAGCGGGGCATTCAGCATCCTCAAAATTGAACCGGCACTGTCCCGAGCTGTTGACAGCCATCGGCAATAGGCATAAAAGCAACGTTGGTTTTTAACATTGGTTTCCATCGTTGGTAAAGCCTGTCGCTACACGGAAAAGGAACTTTCATGCAACCCCTCTCGAATGATCTACTTAGCGGCGCAAAGGCAGCCGCAGACTACATTGGGGAAACCCCCCGCGCCGTTTACCACATGAGCGAGCGGGGAACTTTGCCGGTGATCAGGAAGGGCCGGAAGCTCTACTTTCGAAAGAGCGAGCTTGAGGCGGCTTTCCGGTCGGACCCGGCCTGATGGAACGGAAAAGCCCCCGGGTCGTGGAGGACCCGAGGGCTGGATTGTCCAGTGGACCGGACACCCCCAGCCCTACCCGCAAACGCCCGAAACTGCAAGCGCCGCTCGCCGCTCGGGAGCGCCTGGCGCGCGTCCGGCAACTCGCAAAACCGCCGTCTTGGATGGACGGACTGGAGCGCGACGCCCGCGCATTCCTGCAAGCCCGAGGGAGGCAAGCATGACCGAACATTGCGTGAATCTGACCGAGGATCAGGGCCGCTTTCTCGTGGCGGTCATGCCGCCGTGCAACGATTACCCGCCGCAAATCTTCCCCGACTATCGGCAGGCGCGCGGCTTCGCGGCTGGCATCCGGCTCTGTCGCCGCTGGCCTATCCACGATCACACGCGGGAGGCGGACAATGGATGATTGGACCGCTGCCGTTGCGCTGCTCGAAATGGCCCGCACCGATGCGCTAGAGGACGTGGAAAGCGACCTGGAGATTGACCTTCTCGGAATGGCGCAGGTCGATGCAGCCGAAGCGCTGATGGTCATGCCCGCCCCCCACCTGCCTGCACTCGCTGAAAAGCTACGAACATTCATGGCGGAGGAAATCTACCGCCGCGAAGAGCTGTTCGTCCGCGAGATGGTCGGAGCCATGATCGAGGACGTTAAGCGCCTCGCCGGAGGTGGCCATGGCTGACCTGCACCGCCTCTCCAATTCCGCAATCCTCATGCGCCGGGGTGATATTGAGGCAATCCTGGCAATCGTAGCTGCTACGCAACAGGCGGCATCCCAAGCGGCTGCATTGCTGCTCGACCGCCTGGACCACTTCGACGGCGACCCGGACCTAGAGGACGACGATCCCCGCGAGGATGACGACCCGCGCGAGGACGATGATCCCGACCACGAACACGACGGGCGAGAGCCCGAGTTAAGCGCTTAGGGCCGGACCATGGGGCAAACCAAATGGGACAGGGCCAAGTCGCCCCGGCACGTCCGCGTCTTTCACAGCATGATGGACACCGATGCTTGGCGCGCGGCCAGCGGTAACAGCATCAAGGTGCTTCTGGCGCTCGTCCGGAAGGACAACGGCGGCCGGAACGGCAACCTTGCTTTCAGTTGCCGCGAGGCTGCCGATTTGACCGGCTTGTCGGTTCGCACCTGTCACCGCTGCCTTGTCGAACTCCAGGAGCTTGGCTTTATCGCCTGCACCCAAAAGGGCGCGTTCAGCCGCAAGGTGCTCCACGCCAGTCTCTGGCGCTACACATGGCAGGCATGGCCGGACGGCAAGAAGGGTCCGACGCGCGAATATGAAAAATGGCGACCCGATGGAAATACGCGGTTGCAGGTTTTGTCGCGTCCGATTGCAGTTTCCAACACCAAACTGGAAACAGACCCCGCCACGGATGCAGAAATTGCCACCGATGAAAGTGGAAAGTCGCTCGTTTCCACCGATGCTCATTCGGACAGGATTGCTACACTTACTGGTTACCAGGGAGGGCCGCTTGGCGGCGAGGAATTAGAACAACGGAAACAGGCCAATCCTTCATCGGCGGCCCCGTGTGACCGATTGCGCGGACTACTGATTGACCGGCTGGCAATTGCCGAACCCGGCGAACAATCGCGGATAGCGAGCGCCATTGGATCACCTGGCGGAACGCTCTCCAAGTTCCTCGCCGGACGCAACCTGCCACAACCCTATCAAGCCCCACTGGCTGCGCTTCTGGGGGCAAGCCAATGAGGCGCGAACGCCACGGCCGCATTGAAGGCAGACGCGGACAGGTCCTGCGCGATGCCAGGCTGCAACGCGAGCCGCTGTGCCGGGACTGCCGCTCTGTAGGCAGGACGACCGCCGCAACGGTGATCGACCATATCAAGCCGCTCGCTCACGGCGGGCTGGACGTGGACAGCAACTGCCGCGCCCTTTGCCGTGCCTGTCACGAGGACCGGACTCGCGAGCAATTCGGGCAACGCCGCAAGCCCCGGATAGGGCCGGACGGCTGGCCGATGGACGACGCGCGATGACGGCCCTGGACACCCCCGCCCTTAGAAGTCTGGCCCTTGGGGACGGGAAGGCGCCTGGGGAGCTTCGAACAAACGCTAATACAGTTTCTCGCCCGCGCCCGCGCACGTGCGCGCGAGGGAGGCAGCATTGGAACGTGATAACCGCCGCGAAAGGATGAAGGATGACCGAACAGACCGGCCAGGTAAGCCTACCCGAACTGATGCGCCAAGTAACCAATCAGATGATCGAGCAAGGTGTTCCCGCGCCAGAGATGGTGTCTGCTATGGTTGGGGCGGCGATTGACTTGTCACGCTCACTACTCGGCAATTTGGCGACCAGCAATTACTTCGCCAAGATCGCTGTCATGCTCGATGAAGAGTTGCATTTTGGCGAATAGTATGCTACACTACGTGTCGCTTGTTCGCAGTCGATCATCGGTCGGCCCTGCAAGCGAGAGGCGCGCTTCCCGGCCTATCCGGTTCGAGCGCGGGACGCCTCCACCGTGCGCCCTTTGTGCGCGGCTTCAGCGTCGGCACGCAGGCGGCTTTTGCCGCCCGGTTCAACGTGTCGGCACATTACGCTGAAGCCGACCACTCAAGGGCAATTCAAAATGCACAAATCCATCCAAGAGGCGCGCGAGAAGATCGCCGCCAACACCGGCAAGCTACGCGCCTTCGACGGCGAATTCTTCGACAGCCTTCAGTCCCGGTTCGACAAGCTCAGCGCGTCGTCGCAGCACCCGGCCGATTTCCGCCGCCTCAGCACTGAGGTTCGCAACTATGCAAACCAGGTTGCCAACCGCGACGATTGGAACAGCGACGTTCACGGTCCCATCTACGACGGCCTGATGGCGTGGATTGATGCCATCGACATTTCCATTGAGAACCGCGCCGTCGCTCGCGATGCACTGGGGATGGGCCTGGAGGGCGAGAGCTCGCGCGGCGCCTGGCGGGATGCCAAGACCGGCGCCGCGATCAAGCTCCACTCTCCTGCGGATCGCGTGGGTAACTCGGCTGCGCCGCGCGTCGGCATGGGCGAGTTGCTCGAAGGCATGTTCTTCGGCCCCAAGACCGATGCCGTTCGCAACGCGCTGGAGTCCGGCACGGACAGCGCAGGTGGCTACAGCGTCCCGTTGGAGATTAGCCGCGACTTCATCGACAGGCTGCGCGCCAAGTCCGTCTTCGTTCAAGCGGGCGCTCGCACCGTGATGCTCGATGGCCCGACCAGAATCGTGCGGCTCGACCAAGATCCGACCGCCACCTGGCGCGCAGAGAATGCCAGCATCGGCGACAGCGATGTCGTCCTAAGCGCTGTGGACCTTGAGCCCAAATCGCTTTCGACGCTCGTGAAGGTCCCCTACGAGCTGCTTGCTGACAGCACCAACGTTGCGGATATCTTGGCCCGGGCAACAGTTCAGGCGCTTGCCGTTGAACTGGACCGGGCTTCGCTTTTTGGCAGCGGGACTAGCAACGAGCCGGCCGGCCTTTTCACGACAAGCAACATCAACAGCGTCTCGATGGGAACGAACGGAGCCACACCATCCAGCGGTTGGGATGAGTGGCTAGACATGCTGTATGAGCTGGAGTTGGACAACGCCTCTGCGCCCTCTGCCGCCATTTGGCATCCCCGGACGGCCCGAACCTATCGCAAGATGAAGGACGCCAACAGCAACCCGCTGACTGTCCCGAGCCCTATCGATACGCTGCCCAAGCTCAGCACTACGTCAGTGCCCATCAATCAAGACCAAGGGACGGCTACGGGCATTTGCTCGACAGTCCTCATGGGCGACTTCACTCAGGCAATCCTGGGAATGCGAGAGCAGATCCAGATCATCCGCTTGGACCAGACGTTCGCGGCCAACGGCCAGATCGGCTTCTGGGCTCGCCTGCGCGCGGACGTTGGGTTCGCGCATGGGCAGAGCTTCTGCAAGCTGATTGGCGTGAAGGCCTAGCGGACAGAGCGGGCGGCGGTAGCTGAATATGCCGACCGCCCGCTCCCCGAAGCTTCATCAACCAGGGAAAGATCGCATGATTACTTTTAGGTCTCGATATTCGTTTGTGCCCGCGTTCAAGGAATCCCCGGCTTCGAACGCCCTCCTGATAGCGGCGAAGCCCGACTTGTCTGCGCAGCGCGGAGACAGCCCCAAGCCCTCTCCCAAAGCGCACTAGACACCCGGGGGGCGAAATCTCTGAGCTCAAGGGGCGGACGGCGCGCGGGTTCTAAACTTCGCTCACAGCCAGTTGAAACTTCAGGGGGTGAATGCAGGAGAACCCCAGGCCCTAAGCCCTATCATTTGGTGGTGCGCCCGATCAAACACTCCAAATTAACGACGCTACTCAATGAATTGGCGGCTAATCACAGGTATTTGCCCTCCAGCGGCGCGCCAAGTTTGCGCGTTCAATAGGGGGTTATCCAATGCATTATCGTTTTGCCGCGCTCGCGGCCGTCGTCGTTACTTCGCCAGCCGCTGCTGAGTATGGTCCCACCGTGGCAGCCGATGCTCCCGCTGCTGCGGTCGTCAGCCAAGCACCCGTCACGCTGTCGCCAACCCAGAATGTTACGTTGCTGCCCCAGCAAGCGACTGGTGATGTCCTCCGCGCTGGCGCACCGATCCCGGTTGCGCTTTCTGAGTTCCTGACGACGAAGGGCAAGGCCCTCAAAGTCGGCCAGCGGGTGAGACTTGAGGTTGCGCAGGACGTGATGGTCAATGGCCGACTTGCCATCCCCGCCCGCAGCCCCGTTGAGGGCGTTCTCACCGAGGTCCGCAACAAGGGGATGTGGGGCAAGTCGGGCGCTATCCGCCTCCACATCAACTCGGTGAACGTCAACGGGACGCCCGTCCGCCTGACCGGCGACATGGACACGCGCGGCCAGACGGGAACCGCCGGGGTCGTCGGTGCCATCGTGGCGCTTCCGATTGCGGGCTTCTTCGTGACCGGCACCAGCGCTGAAATGGCCCTTAATATGCCGGGCCGCGCATTTCTCGATCAGGACGTCGCGCTCGCACCCGCACCCTGATTATTATGAAGTCGGGCGCGTCCCACTAGTCGTTACAGACTTGGACGCGCCTTGACTTCTTTCAGTCAACAGTAGCCAATTGCGACTCGTCACTAGCGGGGGGCTGGCATGAGATATTGGAAAGCGGGATACGCTGCGCTTGGAATAAGCGCGCAGGTACTAGCGCAAGGCACGCCAATGGAACCACCTCGCGCATTAAGCGCGGTTGGCCCACCGGTTGCGACGGCATCGTCGGCCACTCTTCCCCGGAACACCCCAGTAATTCTAAAGTTCGACGAAACGCTCACGACGAGGGGCGGTCATTACAAAAAGGGCGACACCTTTAGCCTGAGCGTTGCTCGGAACGTTCTGCTGAATAGCTATGTCGTCATTCCCCGTGGATCGCGAGCAACCGGCCATATCGCCTTCCGAACCGGAAAAGGCGCGTTCGGCAAGTCTGGGAAGATGGAAATCGCGCTCGATTGCATCGACGTCGGCGAAGTCCGCATTCCCATAGAGGGCAAGTTGCGCGAAGAGGGCGAAGGAAACTCGACAGCCGCTGTCAGCACTGCCCTCCTGTTGTCCGTAGTCGGGGCGGCCTTCATTACCGGTCATAGCAGCGAAATTGAACGGGGACGCGAGGTCACTGCCTGGACGAGCGAGGCGGTTCCCGTGAATTTGCCAGGCCAGCCAATCGCGCCGGTTGGCCAACAGGTCGCCCTCTCGGCCGTTCCCATTCCTAGCTCAACCGATGCCGTCGGTCGGCGGCGGAATGCCAATTACTTGGGACCGCACGTCGCTTGCGAGACTTGCAGGTAAAAATGCTGACGACTTAGCGCCTGACTCCGTAATCGAAATCACCTGCGGCGGTTGATCGCGCAGATTGCTGACAGCTCCAAAGGCGCAGAGTCACTCTACGCCGGCTTGGTGTCATATAAATTCGTCAGGGTTTCAATGACTCCGGCGCATTTGTTGGCCCATGTGGTGCTCTGTTGCATTACCCCAATCGGCTGCAGATAAATTGCCATTTGGTCATGATCTACTGCCTCGAATTTGGCGAAAACGATCATCTGGGGATCCGAAGATAGATAACCCCGACAGCTAGCATGGGCCACCAGGTTTCGCGGAGCGACATTGTTGTCATAAGCTTTGCGAAGACTTTTCATCTGCGCGGCGCTTTTTTCATCGCCCTCAAACTTGAAGACTGTTTGAAGATGCTTCAGTTTGTCGCTGCCGTTCGCTCGTCCGAGTAATAGTGCAGCCTTCGTAGGCTCCAGCCCGAACTTGATTGCCACCAACATCGAGAGTGCGCCATCAAGGTGCGCCCAAGCCAGGATAAGATCGAGCATCGCGTCGCGGGCAGTGGTCGAAAGCCCATCACGCCGCAAATCATCTATGTCAAACCCAGCCAACGACCGTTCTCCAGCAAGGGACGTTCGACGACGCGGACGCGGTTGGCGACAGCTCGATAATAGCGTTCTTAGTCGCCGAACGCTGGGCCGCAACGAACATTCCGCGACCCGCAATCGGAACAACGCATCCGCGACTGCACTGCGCCCATGTCGCGCGACCAGGACCGCTTTGAACAAAGCTCGACAATCGGGCGCGGGTCAATGATCGCCACTCGTTTGCAGGCAAGGCAGTCAACGCGCAACTTGTAGCCGTGGCGGGCGAAGTCCGAGATCGAATCAAGGCGCTTGCTGGACACTCGCCCAAGTGGAACGAATGCGGAACACGCGCAAGGCGAGCCGGGCGACTTGCGAACGAAAACAAAGCAAGCGATGTTCAGACGCTATGGCGAGGCGGCATTCTGGCAGGGGGAAGTTGCGCAATCGGGCGAGGCCCCGCAGGTCGAAGCTCGCCCTCCGCATTCTCCCCAGGTCGCAGATTATCGCATTGACGGCGACCGCTACGGCGATGCTTCTTATCGCGCTTTATCATCGGCTTGGACCAGCCGCACCCTGAGCGCACGTTCGCTCCAAACCACTGCGTCATGTTGCATCCATGTTGCACGGACCAGCCGGAGCAGCGCGGAAACGACGGGATTCCGCGACTTTCGGCAAAACGCTTTGCAGCATGGAAACCACGCAAAAACGCGGCGCCTTGATTGATTAATTGATTGTTTTTCAAACTGTTGGAGTGGTGCGCCCGACGGGATTCGAACCCATGGCCCCCAGATTAGGAATCTGGTGCTCTATCCTGCTGAGCTACGGGCGCCCGCGGCCTCTTTACCAAGACCGGGGGCCGGCGCAATCAGTTCACCTCGTCGGGCGGGGTGAAGGGCACCAGCAGCGGCGCCACCATGATGCCTTCCTCGCGCAGCGCCTCGGCGTCGTCGGGACTTGCCCGACCGTGAACCAGGACCTCCTCCCGCTCGCCATAGTGCATGGCACGGACATCTTCCGCGAAGCGATCGCCGACCCAGGTGGATTGCTTTATCGCCTCTGCCTGCGCCGCGGCGACGGCCCGAAGCATGGCCACGGCCTCCGGCGGGAGCGATGCCGCGACGTTGGAAAGCGCTTGCGGCGGAGCGACCTGGCCCGGGGCGGGTGCGGACGGCGCAGGCAGGCTGTTGCCCTTGCGGCCAACCGCAGGAGCCATTGGCGCCTTCGTGACCGCGCTCGTCCCGCAGGTCGGACAGGTCACGAGACCACGCTCCTGCTGGGCAGCGAAGTCGGTCGACGAGCCGAACCATCCTTCGAAACGGTGGCCGAGCGGCGCGCAGTGGAGGTCGAAGACGATCATGACCCCGCCGACTTAGGAATTTCCCGTCTGTTCGCAAGGCTCGGCAACTGCGAGCGGACCTGCGTCGTCCGCGCCTGATCGAGACTGGCATAGCCGATGCCCGCCTTCTCCCCCATGTCGAGCACGACTTCGCCCCAAGGGTCGACGACCAGCGAATGCCCATACGTTTCGCGTCCGTCGGCGTGGCGGCCCGTCTGTGCGGCGGCGACGACCCACGCGCTGGCCTCTACCGCCCGCGCCCGTTGCAGCAGGTGCCAGTGTGCCTTGCCGGTCGGAACGGTGAACGCCGCCGGAATCGCGATTACATCGCACCGTGCTCGGCCGAGCGCTTCGAACAGCGCGGGAAAGCGGATGTCGTAGCAAACCGTCAATCCGAGGCGGCCCGCTGGCGTGTCGGCAACGATGACTTCCTCGCCGGGCACATAGGCGTTGGATTCGCGCCAGCTTTCGCCGCTGGCGAGATCGACGTCGAACATGTGGATCTTGTCGTAGCGCGCGGCAATTGCCCCAGTGTCGTCGATCAGCAGCGAACGGTTGGCCCAGCGGCCATCCTCGCGCCGCACCGCGAGCGATCCGAGCGCGACCCAGATGCCGCTTCTGGCCGCGGCCTCGCGAACCGATGCCAGAACCGGGTTTTCGCTCTCGGGGACGATGTGGGTCGCCGCGCGGGAGCGATCCCGGTCGAGCAGTCCCGACATCTCGGGCGTGAACAGCATCCGTGCGCCTTCGCCGGCAACTTCGCCGACGGCGGCACAGATCGTCGCCGCGTTCTGGGCGGGATCGATCCCGCTGGTCATTTGAAGCAGCGCGACGCGCGTGGACATGGGCCGCGCCGGCGTAAACTGGCGACTAGCGCCCGAGCAGCATGTCGAGCTTGCCCGCCCGATCGAGCGCAGCAAGATCGTCTGAACCGCCCACGTGCATGCCGTCGATGAAAATCTGCGGCACGGTCGACGATCCGGGCGCTCGCTGGAGCATCTCGGCGCGCTTGGGGCCGCCCATGGTAATGTCGTATTCCTCGACCGTCACGCCCTTGCCCGCCAGCAAGTGCTTGGCCCTATAGCAGTATGGGCAGCCGAACTTGCTGTACATCTCAACGCGCGGGCCCTGCGGCGAAGTGGCGGCATTCTCAGGCATCGGGCTCCTCTCGCAGGAAAAATCCAGACGGGCTCTTGAAACGCGACCGGGCTAACACACATCCCCGGACGTGTCATGTGCCGCACCCGAGCGGGCATGGCCACAACGCTTCCGCGGCGCCAGGGTTTCGGGCCGCGGGATCAAATGTCAAACTTGCTCAAGCGAGGAGTTTCGCAAGATGAACCGTTTCGACTTTACTCCCTATCGCCGCAACACCGTCGGCTTCGACCGCCTATTCGACCTTATCGAACGCCAGGCGCGCGCCAGCGGCGGCGACAATTACCCCCCCTTCAACGTCGAGCGCCAGGGCGAGGATGCCTATCGCATCACCTTGGCCGTGGCAGGCTTCAAACCCGCCGACATCGACATCACGGCGCAGGCTAACCTGCTGGTCATCAAGGGCAACCGCCAGGCGTCCGAAGATCGCAACTTCCTGCACGTCGGCATTGCCAACCGCGGGTTCGAGCGCCGCTTCGAACTGGCCGATTACGTTCGCGTACAGTCGGCCGACCTCGAAGACGGGCTGTTGATCATCGACCTCGTGCGCGAAGTGCCCGAGGCCATGAAGCCCAAGAAGATCCTCGTCGGTGGCCAGAAACTGGTCGCGATCGACGGAGATTCGAGCGCGGCGGCCTGAGGCGACAAACCTTCGGCACAGCCTGAAAAAGTTCGGGGGCGAAGCCTTGCGGCCTCGCCCCCACGCTGTTGCCAGCGCCCCGTCCAGGGAATGATCGTCCGGGTCGCAGAAGACGAACACCCCCGTAGACAAGCTGTAATTCCCATTTGCGCCCGTGCTCCTTTGAGCAGGGCCGCGGCCCTCCCCCGGCCTACCAAGCCTCCGCCACGTCCATCAGCGCCTCGCGGTCGGTGATGCTCACGCGCCCGCCCTTGAGGCCGATAATCCCGCTGTCAGCCCATGCCGAAAGCTGGCGGTTGATCTGTTCGCGCGACATTCCGGCGAAGCTTCCAAGCTCGCCCTGACTGATCGCCAGCTTGAGCTGGCCGCCCTCACCCACCGCGGGCAATCCCTCATCGCCGGTGATCATCAAGCGCAGGAGGAACCGCGCCAGGCGCGGACCCGAGGTGTACGCACGGTCGGCCTCGATCACCTCGTTGTTCTGGCGAAGGCGTCGGGCCATCGCACGCAGCAACCGCGTCGAGAGCCCGGGACGACGAGCAACAATCTCATCGAAGGCGGCGCGGCTGAGACACAGCGCCTCGACCGGATCGATCGCGTGCACGCTCGCAGTCCGCTCGCCCCCATCCAGAAAGGCGATTTCACCCAGAACCGAACCCGGCTCGGCATAATCAAGCACGATCTCGCGCCCGTTGGCCGCGACCATGCTGACCCGCGCAAGACCGCTCAGGACAATGAACAGGCTGTCGCCTTCATCGCCCTGCGCCATCATCTCCTGGTCGCGCTTGTACGAGCGATGATAGCCGCGGAGAATGATGTCCGACAGCTCGTCAGCTTCGCAATCAGCGAACAGGCTCTGCGCGGCGAGCGTATCGGCAAGCTGAGCTGCATGCATGCTACGGCAACGTGTCCTTTACAGGGTGCGACCCATGCGAAGTGACACTGCGTCGCTATGTTAAACGACACACCAGTGGCAAGATAATTCTGCCTACCACCCTTACGAATGCAGGATTGTTGCGCAATTTCCGAGGCTTGGCTGCTAAGCGCCGCGAATGGTCAAACGAGGCGCGCTTGCTTTACCGCAGCCGCGATGAAGCCCGCGAACAGCGGGTGCGGCTCGAACGGACGGCTTTTCAGTTCGGGGTGGAATTGGACGCCGACGAACCACGGATGATCGGGACGCTCGACAATTTCGGGCAACAGGCCGTCGGGCGACATTCCTGAAAAGACCAGCCCCCCCTTTTCGAGCCGGTCGCGATACTCGCCGTTTACCTCGTACCGATGGCGATGCCGCTCGGAAATCTCCGTCGACCCGTAGAGAGCCGCGACATGGCTGTTGCCTGCAAGGACCGCGTCATAGGCGCCCAGACGCATCGTTCCGCCAAGGTCTCCGCCATCGGCGCGGGTCTGGAGACCCTCAGCGCTCATCCACTCGGTGATGATGCCGACAATGGGCTCGTCGGTCGGCCCAAATTCGGTCGACGAAGCGGCCGGGATTCCTGCCGTGTTGCGGGCGCCTTCGATGCAGGCCATTTGCATCCCCAGACAGATGCCGAAGAACGGCACGCCGCGCTCGCGCGCAAAGCGTACCGAAGCGATCTTGCCCTCGGATCCACGCTCGCCGAACCCACCCGGAACGAGGATGCCGTGCACCGGCTCGAGCGCGGCAGCAATCTCGGCATCGCTGTGAGCAAACAGTTCCGCGTCGATCCAGCGGATGTTGACCTTCACGCGGTTCGCCATGCCGCCGTGGACGAGTGCCTCGTTCAGCGACTTGTAGGCATCCTGGAGGCCGACATACTTGCCGACCACGCCGATCGTCACTTCGCCTTCCGGGTGCTGGAAGCGTTCGACGATGTCATCCCACCGCGCCAGTTCGGGAGCGCGTGCATCGGTGATGCCGAAGGCGCGCAGGACTTCGGAATCAAGCCCCTCGCGATGATACTGGAGCGGAACCGCGTAGATGCTCGGCGCATCGAGCGCGGGAATGACGGCTTCCTTCCGCACGTTGCAGAATGCGGCGATCTTGGCCCGTTCGCCTTCGGGCAGGGGCTTTTCGCAGCGGCACAGAAGCACGTCGGGCTGAATTCCCAGGCTGGTCAGTTCGCGCACCGAGTGCTGGGTCGGCTTGGTCTTCAGTTCGCCCGCCGCGGCGATGTAGGGCACGAGCGTGACGTGGATCGAGACCGTGTTCTCGCGTCCAAGGTCATTGCGAAGCTGCCGGATGGCCTCGATGAACGGCAGACTTTCGATGTCGCCTACAGTGCCGCCGATCTCGCACAGCACGAAGTCGAGATCCTCGGTCTGGTCTTGTGCGAACGCCTTGATCGCGTCGGTGACGTGCGGAATGACCTGAACCGTGGCGCCGAGATAGTCGCCGCGCCGCTCGCGGGTGATGATCTGCTGATAGATTCGCCCTGAAGTGACGTTGTCTGATTGGCGGGCCGAAACCCCCGTGAACCGCTCGTAGTGGCCAAGGTCGAGATCGGTCTCGGCCCCGTCGTCGGTCACGTAGACCTCACCGTGCTGGTACGGGCTCATCGTCCCGGGATCGACGTTCAGATAGGGGTCGAACTTGCGGATGCGGACCCGATAGCCGCGCGCCTGGAGAAGCGCGGCGAGGCTCGCCGCCATAAGACCCTTGCCGAGCGAGGAAACCACGCCGCCGGTGATGAAAATATACCGCGCCATGGGAGGTGGGCCTTACGCGCAAGTGGGCGGATTGGGCAAGTGGAGCCGCGCGAAATCCACAAGCATCGTTTGGGAGATCGCTCTCCCCGCGACTTTCCGGGAAATTGCTCGGCGTTACCGAGCGGCGCCGCCGAGCGGGTCGTTGGCCGGTGCCGGTGCCGGTGCCTGTGCCTGTGCCGGCGCAGGTGCAGGTGCAGGTGCAGGTGCGCCGCCCGCAGCGCCGCCAAGCGGATCGGCATTGAGCGGATCCCCGGCCGGAGCCCCCGGAGCAGGCTCAGTCCGCTTCAGGCTGGTGTCGATCGAGCGGCCCGAAGTGGCGCCGACAGCGACAGCGGCAAGGACAATACTGAGCGCGACGAACAGCGTCGCGAGAATCGTCGTCGCACGGGTAAGGAAATTCGCAGCACCTCGGGCGGACATCAGTCCAGAGGGGCTTCCGCCCACCCCCAGACCTCCACCTTCCGAGCGTTGCACCAGGATGACGCCCACGAGCGCCGCGGCGATGAGCGCCTGGAGAACGGTAAGGAAGATGAACAGGGACATGGAATCGAAGCTCGCGCTGGTGCCCACAGGGGCGAAGTGATCGCGCATCTAGGCGCGCGCCCGCGTTTAGGCAAGGCAATGGACCGATGGGCCTGACGTTTGCGCCCCCTCAGTCCGCAGGCTCGGCTCCAGCCGCCGCAACGATTCCCATGAAGCTTTCGGCACTCAGGCTCGCGCCGCCGACAAGGGCCCCGCCCACGCCCGGAGTGGACAGCAATTCCGCCGCGTTCGACGGATTGACTGAGCCGCCATAAAGAACCCGCACGTCCGATCCACCCTCGCCATAGGCCGCGACAAGACGCTGCCGCAGCGCCGCGTGCATCGCCTCGACATCGGCGACTGACGGAACCCGGCCCGTCCCAATCGCCCAGACCGGCTCGTAGGCGACCGCCAGACGCTCGGCCAGCTTGACCTCGCCCACTTCCCCGGCCGCTTCGCCGGAAGGAAGAGACGCGTCGAGCTGCCGCGAAACGACCGCCTCGGCCTCACCCGAGTCACGCTGCGCCTCGGTCTCTCCCACGCAGACGATCACGGACAGACCCGCCGCCAGCGCCGCCTCGGCCTTGGCCCGCACCAGCGCGTCGCTTTCGCCGTGGTCGGCGCGGCGTTCGCTGTGACCGACGATCACGAAATCGGCTCCGGCATCGGCCAGCATTGCAGCCGACACGTCGCCGGTATGCGCGCCCTTGGCCGCGACATGGCAATCCTGCCCACCGACCCCGATCGCGGTCACGGCCTCGCGCAATGCGGCGATTAGCGTGAACGGCGGAGCGAGGCCGACCTCCACCCCGGTAAGACGCGCCACGGCACGGTCGATCGCCCGCGCCTCGGCCAGCGTGGCCCGCACTCCGTTCATCTTCCAGTTTCCGACGACATACGGACTGAGGGACATTGGCGGCCTTTGCTGAACTGCTAGCGGTTGCTCGAGTGGGCGCGCCCGCTAACAAAACCTAACGCCGAATGCAAAAAGCTATTTGCCGTTGTCTTGGAGCGGAACGTGGGCAGGAAATTCTCATCGGCACTGTCACCGACGTAGCCCACGCCGCGCTTGAAGCGGCCGCGCCTCACCCCTAAAGCGCCACGACAAAGCGCGCCGCGCCTCGCCCCCGGAGAGTTTCCCTCAAATGATCGGCTTCATACGTTCGTTTTTCCAGTCGAAGCTCGGCGTCATCCTGTCGCTCGCTTTCATTGGGGTGATCGCCCTGCTCTTCGCCAGCGGCGATGTCGTCGGTTCGCGGATGGGCAACGGAGTTTCCCTCGGCGGCGATCATGCCGCAAAGGTCGGCAAGCAGACGATCACCACCGGCGCGCTCAGCCAGGCAGTAAGCAACGCCTTCGATCGTCAGCGCGAACAGCAGCCCACGCTGTCCATGAAGGAATTCCTGGCCAATGGCGCTGTCGGCCAGGTGCTTGACGACCTGATCGACCGCGCAGCGATCTTCGAATTCGGCCGCCGACACGGCATCGCGGCAAGCGATCGGCTGGTCGACAGCGAGATCGTCAAGATCCCGGCCTTCCGCGGCCCCACTGGAGCATTCGACGAGAAGGTCTATCGCCAGGCGCTCGCCCAGAACGGCCTGACCGACCAGACCGTGCGCGGCGATATCATGCAGGGTCTCGTCGCGCGCCAGGTTCTCGTGCCCGCGGCTTTCGGCGCAGTGGCTACGGAATCGCTGGCCCAGCGCTTTGCCGCGCTGGCAAAGGAGCGGCGTTCGGGCGTCGTCACATTGGTGCCATCGCAGGACTTCGCGCCCGCCGGCGATCCCGATCAGGCAACACTGACGCGGTATTTCGCCGCTCACAGTTCCGCCTACAGCCGCCCCGAACGGCGCACGATCCGCTACGCAACATTCAGCGACGCTGCTTTGAAATCGGTCCCGGCGCCGACCGAGACAGAGATCGCGAAGGCTTATGCCGACAATCGCGCGCAATATGCCCCATCCGAGAGCCGGACGATCACCCAGGTTATTCTTCCCACGCAGGCGGCCGCACAGGCCGTTCAGGCCGAGGTCGCGCGCGGCACCGCGCTCGATGCAGCGGCCCGTGCCAAGGGCCTTCTGGCGAACAAGCTGACGGTCACCCGCGAAGAGCTGTCGGGACAGACTTCGCGCGAGGTCGCCGATGCGGTTTTCGGCGCAGCCAGCGGGAAGCTTGCCGGTCCGGCGCGCAGCCCGATCGGCTGGCATCTCGCGCGCATCGACTCGGTAACTTCCAAGCCCGGCAAGTCGCTCGACCAGGCGAGGCCGGAACTGGTGGCCAAGCTGGCAGCGGTAAAGCGCCGCGCCGCGCTTTCCGACATGAGCGCGAAGCTCGAGGAGCAGCTCGATGGCGGCGCCAACCTTGGCGAAGTGGCCAAGGACATGGGCCTGACGGTAACCACGCTCCCTCCCGTCACCGCCGATGGCCGGATTTTCGGAAAGTCCGAGAGCGTTCCAGCAGAGGTCGCCCGCGTGGTCCAGACCGCGTTTTCGATGGAGCGCGAAGGCCAGCCACAGCTCGCCGAGGTCGTTCCCGGACAAACTTTCGTGATCTTCGACGTGGCGCAAATTACTCCCGCCGCCCCTCCGCCGCTCGCCGAAATCCGGAACCAGGTCGTTGCTGACTGGAAGCGCAGCGAAGGTTGGGCCAAGGCCAAGGCCGCGGCGGACCGTGCCCTCGCCTCGATCGCCAAGGGCATGCCCTACGAGCAGGCGCTCAACGCGTTGAAGGTGCCGCTCAAAGGCGAGGTGTTTAACGTGACGCGCGAGCAGCTCATCGCCCAGGGCGGCCGCATCCCGGCCCCGCTGGCATTGATGTTCAGCATGGCCAAGGGCACCACGAAGCGCCTTGAGGCGCCCGGTAAGGCGGGCTGGTTCATCGTGACGCTGCGCGACATCGTTCCGGGTGCGGTAGCTCCAAACGATCCGCGGATCGCCGGCATCCAGAACGAGCTCGGCCGCCTGACTGCACGGGAGTATGCGGAATCGTTCCGCCGTGCGCTGCGCAAGGAAGTCGGCGTCGAGAAGGATACTTCGGCCCTGAAGTCGGTCGCCAGCCGCCTGACCGGCGGCAACTAGGCTCCACGTGTCCAGCAAGGGCGCCGCGACGCCGTTCAATTGGGATGAGGCGGCGAAGGCGCTCGAGGCCGGCCGGCCTGCGCTCATCTGGCGTTCCCTCATCGCCGACACGGAAACACCAGTCGGCGCCGCGGCCAAGCTCATCGTCGGCGGACGCGGCGACTTCCTCCTCGAATCGGTCGAAGGCGGTGCAGTTCGCGGGCGCTACAGCCTGCTGGGGATCGATCCCGACCTGGTGTTCCGCGCAACCGGCGCTGCCTGCGAGATCAATCGGTCCTGGCGCCTCGATCGCAACGCGTTCTCGGCGCTGGCCGGGGACAGCCTTGCCGAACTGCGCAATCTGGTTGCGGCCTGCCGCATCGACGTGCCGCAGGGCCTGCCGCCAGCGCTTGCCTGCCTCGTGGGGTATTTCGGATACGAGACCATCGGCCTCGTCGAAGACCTGCTCCGCGCGGCGCCAAGCAGCCTCGTCCTTCCCGACATGCTGTTCGTGCGGCCATCGCTTATCATGGTGTTCGACCGCCTCACCGACGAGCTTTTCGCGGTCGCCCCGGTCTGGCCCGATGGGACGGCACCGACCGCCACCCTGCTCGACGCGGCGGCGGAGCGGATCGACGAAGGTCTGCGCACGCTGGCGCTCGGACACGCAAGGCCTAGCGCTCATCCGCAAGCCGATCTGCCCGATCTCTCGCTTCATCCGACGATGCCAGCCGAAGACTACGCGTCGATGGTCGCGCGGGCGAAGCAGTACATCGAGGCCGGCGATATCTTTCAGGTCGTGCTCGCCCAGCGCTTCACCTGCCCCTTCGCCTTGCCGCCATTCGCGCTCTATCGCGCGCTGCGCCGGGTCAATCCGTCGCCGTTTCTTTATTTCCTCGACCTGCCCGGCTTCGCCGCTGTCGGCTCGAGTCCTGAAATCCTCGTTCGCGTGCGTGATGGCGAGGTCACGATCCGGCCCATCGCGGGCACCCGGCCGCGCGGTGCCACGCCCGAACTCGATCGCGCCAACGAGACCAGCCTTCTCGCCGATCCGAAGGAGCGTGCCGAGCACCTCATGCTCCTCGACCTGGGACGCAACGACGTGGGCCGGGTGGCACAGGCCGGGACCGTCCGTGTCACCGAGAGTTACACGGTCGAACGCTACAGCCATGTCATGCACATCGTTTCCAACGTCGTCGGGACCCTGGACAGCGAAAACCATGATGCGATCGACGCGCTGTTCGCGGGATTCCCCGCAGGCACGGTAAGCGGCGCGCCCAAGATCAGGGCGTGCCAGATCATCGCCGAGCTCGAACCCGAAACGCGCGGCGCATATGCCGGCGGCGTCGGCTATTTCGCTCCGGACGGATCGGTCGACAGCTGCATCGTGCTGCGAACCGGCATCGTGAAGGACGGCGTGCTGCACGTTCAGGCAGGCGCGGGCATCGTGGCGGATAGCAACCCCGCCTATGAGCAGCGCGAATGCGAGGCAAAGGCCGGCGCGCTCATTGCTGCCGCCCGCGAAGCGGTGCGCGTCGCGCGAGAGCCGGGATTCGGGCAGTAATCCGCGTCCGATCGCGATTTGCGATGCGTATCGTCGCTATGGCAATGCTCCCGCTCGGGGCATGCGGAGACTCTGGCGCGCTGCCTGATCGAAGCAACACGTCGCGTGTCGCCTGCGTTGCCGAGAGTTTCGAAGGCAGCGACTTCATCCACTGCACCGCGCGCCCGGGGCGGAACAGTATTCGCACTGTGCTCAATGGCCCCAGTGGACAGCCGCTGCGCGACCTTGGCCGCCTTGCGGAGACGATGGGGACACGCGCGCAAAACGTCGTGTTCGCGATGAACGGGGGCATCTACGATGAAGTCGGCCAGCCCATCGGCTACTACGTCGAAGACGGCAAACGGCTTCACAAGCTGAACCGGGCCGAAGGAGGCGGCAATTTCGGTCTAGTCCCGAATGGAGTGTTTTCGGTGGAGGCCGACGGCTGGCACGTCCGCAGCGCAGACAGCTTTGCCCGCGAGGTAAAACGACGCCCGCAATATGCGACCCAGTCCGAGCCCATGCTGGTTATCTCCGGGAAACTCCATCCGCGCATCGCGGAAAACGGCGAATCGCTCCATATCCGGAACGGCGTCGGGGTCGATGCAAAGGGCCGCGCGCATTTCGTGATCAGCGAGAGCGCGGTATCCTTCGGACGGATCGCCCGATATTTTCGCGACAGACTCGGCTGCCCCAACGCGCTCTACCTCGACGGCAGTGTTTCCTCGCTTTGGGACCCGGCAAGCGAGCGCATCGACCGGCGCGTGCCGCTGGGTCCACTGCTTGTAGTCGAGAAGGCTGACGCAGCAGCGTCACACCCGCGCGAGCGCGCCCGCATGGCGGCCCCTACAAGCCTACTTTCGCCCACTCCCAGCGCGAGCTAAGGGCCAAGTCGCAATGATCCTCGTCATCGACAACTACGACAGCTTCACCTGGAACCTCGTCCACTATCTGATGGAGATGGGCGCTCCGGTCGAAGTCGTGCGCAACGACGCGCTTTCCGCCGCCCAAGCCCTGGCGACGGGAGCGAAAGGCTTCCTGATCTCTCCCGGCCCGCGCACACCCAATGAAGCGGGCATAAGCCTCGATCTCGTCGCCGCATGCGCAGATGCCGGTCGCCCGCTTCTTGGCGTCTGCCTCGGTCACCAGGCGATTGGCCAGCACTTCGGCGGTCACGTCGTGCGAGGCGGCCTGATGCACGGTAAGACCTCGCCCGTCTCTCACGACGGAACCGGGCTGTTCGCCGGTATTCCTTCGCCCTTCCTTGCAACGCGCTACCATAGCCTGGTGGTCGAGGACGTGCCCGACGCGCTCGTAGTAAATGCCACTGCCGACGACGCGCATGTGATGGGCTTTCGCCATCGGGCGCTTCCGATTCATGGGGTTCAGTTCCACCCCGAAAGCATCGCGACCGAGCATGGCCACGCCCTGCTCGCCAATTTCCTGCATACTTGCGGCATGGAAGCCCGGGCACCGGCATGACGATCACGCTTCCTGAGGTCGAGCCGCACCTGTCGGAAGACGAGGCGGAAGCCGCTTTTGGCGCGCTTCTCGACGGGACGATCGAAGATGCTGAGGTCGCCCGATTCCTCGTCGCGCTTTCGGACCGGGGTGAAACGGCTGACGAGATAGCCGGAGCTGCCCGGGCGCTGCGCGCCCGCATGTTGCCGATCGACGCGCCCCCGAATGCGATCGACGTCTGCGGCACGGGCGGCGACGGCCACCACACCTTGAACGTGTCGACCGCGGTATCGCTTGTCGTCGCGGCGTGCGGGGTTCCGGTGGCCAAGCATGGCAATCGTGCCGCATCGTCTAAGGCGGGTGCGGCCGATACGCTGGAGGTGTTGGGCCTCGACATGGAAAAAGCCGGAAGAACAGCCGATAAAACGTTGGGAGAAATAGGAATTTGCTTCCTTTTCGCCTCCAACCACCATCCGGCGATGCGGCGTATTCAACCTATCCGCAAGGCCATCGGGCAGCGCACGATCTTCAATCTGATGGGCCCGCTCGCCAACCCTGCGCGCGTGGGAAAGCAACTGATCGGCATCGCCCGCCCCGCTTATGTCCCGATCTATGCGGGGGCGCTCGCCCGCTTGGGCACCGGCCGCTCGATGATCGTTTCGGGAGACGAAGGCCTCGACGAATTGAGCCTCGCCGGCGGCAACGAGATCGCCGAGGTCCTGGGTAACGATTTCGAGATGCATCGGGTCGATGCGGCGCAGGCCGGGCTGGCGCATGCCCCGGTCGAAGCGATCCGCGGCGGCGATGCGGTTCACAACGCCGCGGCGCTGCGCGCCCTGCTGCTTGGTACGCCCGGGCCTTATCGCGATGCGGTACTGTTCAATGCGGCTGCGGCCCTGCAGATCGCCGGCGAAGTTTCGGGCTGGGAGGAAGGCGTCGAGGAAGCGGCCGAGGCAATCGACAAGGGGCTCGCGAAAGCCTTGCTCGATTGCTGGATTGCCACGGTCAACTAGGGCAGTATCGCAAGCCGGATGACCGACAAACTTGCCGAGATCGTCGCGTCGAAGCGCCTTGAGGTCGCCGCCCGCAAGCGGCGCGAACCTTTGCGCGAACTGGAAACGCTGGCACAGGCCCAAATTCGTCCACGGGGCTTTGCCGACGCGCTCGGCCGCGCTGCACGCGACGGCTTCGGTCTTATTGCCGAAATCAAGAAAGCTTCCCCCTCCAAGGGGTTGATCCGCGAAGATTTTCATCCGGAGCGTCACGCGCACGATTACGCGCTGGGCGGTGCAGCCTGCCTGTCAGTCCTCACCGACGCGCCGTATTTTCAGGGGCACGAAGATTATCTGATCGCCGCGCGGCATGCCGTCTCGCTTCCGATATTGCGCAAGGATTTCATGGTCGATCCGTGGCAGGTCCTTGAATCGCGCGCCATCGGCGCCGACGCGATCCTCATCATCGTCGCCGCGCTGGAAGACAGTGCGATGGCCGAGATCGAGGACGCCGCTCGCCGGTGGAAGATGGATGTTCTCGTCGAGGTCCACGACGAAGCCGAGCTGGAACGGGCCAGCCGCCTCAAATCGCGGCTGATCGGCATTAACAACCGGGATCTGCGCAGCTTTCGCACCGATCTTGCGACGACGGCGCGGCTTGCTCCGCTTGCGCCCAAGGGTGCGCATCTGGTCGGTGAGAGCGGCATTTCGACGCATGCCGACCTCCAGCGCCTCGCGAAAAGCGGCGTTCGGTCCTTTCTCGTCGGGGAAAGCCTGATGCGTCAGGCAGACGTGACTGCTGCGACCAAATCGCTGATCAATGGCTGAACTCACGCACCTCGACGCTGACGGACACGCGAGAATGGTCGACGTGGGCGGCAAGGGAGAAACGCGCAGGACAGCGCGCGCTGGCGGCCGGATCACGATGAACGCTGCGGCCCTGCACGCCATACGCTCGGGCGATATGCCGAAGGGCGATGTCCTCGCCGCAGCCCGTATTGCCGGCATCATGGCCGCGAAAAGGACCGCCGACCTCATCCCGCTCTGCCACCCACTCGCACTCGACTCGGTCGCAGTGAACTTCGCGTTTGCCGGGGATGGGATCGACGTAACCGCGGAAGCCTCGCTCAGCGGGCGAACGGGGGTCGAGATGGAAGCGATGACGGCAGTGTCTGTTGCGCTGTTGACGATCTACGACATGGCCAAGGCGCTCGACAAGGCGATGGTGATCGGCGACGTTCGCCTCCTGGAGAAGCGAGGCGGGAAGTCCGGCGATTGGGTCGCGCCGTTGCGGGATCCGGCTTGAACACCCTGCTCCCGGTCGCCGAAGCCAGGGCGCGGCTGCTTTCCCTCGCGGCCCCGCTGCCGCCGGAAAATCTCGCTACCGCAGAGGCAAGCGGATACTTTCTCACTCACCATCTCAAAAGCCGGGTCACGCGTCCCGAAGGCGACACGTCGTCGATGGATGGGTTCGCCGTGAGGGCCGCGGAAATCGAAGGACCTTGGCGGCTCGTCGGGGAAAGCGCTGCGGGCCGCCCACTCGACCGGCCGCTCGGCAGCGGAGAGGCGGCACGCATTTCAACCGGCGCGCTGCTTCCACAGGGCGCTGACGCAGTCGTGATCAAGGAAGATTGCGACTGCTCCGGCGATCGGGTGGAATTGTCCGGCTCGCCGCCAAGCCCGCGGACACGGTACGTTCGGCAGGCAGGGTCCGACTTCGCCATTGGCGACACGGTCCTGGAGCCGGGGACAAGGATTGGCCCCGCCCAGATCGCGCTCGCCCTCTCTGCCGGGCACACCCATCTTCCCGTGCGCCGTCCGCCCCGGATCGTTCTGATCGACAGTGGCGACGAGCTCTGCGCGGCGGGATGCGAACCCGAACGAGGCCAGATCTACGCGTCCAATGGGCCGATGCTTGCCGCAATGCTTGCCCCGCTCCCGTGCGAAGTCGAGCGGGTCGGACCTCTGCCCGACAGTATCGATGCGCTCGCGAATGCAATCGGAGCCGCGTCGAGCGCCGACATCATCGTCACGAGTGGCGGAGCATCCGTGGGCGAGCACGACCTTGTGCGGCCAGCGCTCGAGAACGTCGGCGCGAAGCTCGATTTCTGGCGCGTTGCGGTCAAGCCCGGCAAGCCCCTGCTCGTGGCGACGCAGGGCAAGCAGGTCATCCTCGGCCTTCCCGGAAACCCAGCCTCGGCCTACGTGACCGCCTACCTTTTTCTCCTGCCGCTGGTTCGCCATGTGCTTGGCGCGCTCGATCCCTCGCCCCGTGTCATTCCCGCGCGGCTTGAATCGCCGCTGCCGAAGGCGGGGGTACGCGCCGAATACCTGCGAGCAAAATGGGACGGTAACACCGTGGCGCCAGTCAGAACCCAGGACAGCGGCGCGCTTGCAGCGCTGGCAGCGGCCAATGCCCTTATTGTGCGCGAGCCCGGCGACGCGTCGGTAGAGCCCGGGGACACCGTTTTTATCCATCTGCTCGAAAATGGCGCAATCGCTTGACTGATTAACCAACGTTGCCTAATTGTTCCGCGTCCGTTCGCGTTTCGTCGAACTTTCAGGCAAAGGATTTGGGCCATGCTTACCCGCAAGCAGCATGAGCTGATCAGCTTTATCCAGAACCGGCTGGAGGAAAGCGGCATTTCCCCCTCGTTCGAGGAGATGAAGGAGGCGCTCGACCTCAAGTCCAAATCCGGCGTTCACCGCCTCATTTCGGCGCTGGAGGAACGCGGGTTCATCCGCCGTCTGCCTAACCGCGCCCGCGCGCTCGAAGTCATCCGCCAGCCCGAGGGTGCGGTGGCAAAGCCTGCGCGCCCTGCTCCCGTGCTTGCTGAAAACGTTACCCCGCTGCGACCGCAGGCGCCGATGACGCGAACACCGGCCAACGACGTGATCGAGCTTCCACTTCATGGCCGAATTGCCGCGGGCATGCCGATCGAGGCGCTCGAAGGTCAGTCGACACTCCCCGTTCCCGCCGCCCTGCTTGGTGCGGGCGAGCATTACGCGCTCGAGGTCTCCGGAGATTCGATGGTCGAAGCTGGCATTCTCGATGGCGATTTCGCGCTTGTCCGGCGTACGAACACGGCACGCGACGGCGAGATCGTGGTGGCGCTGGTGCGCGGCGAGGAAGCCACGCTCAAGTACCTCCGCCGCGAGGACGGCATGGTGCGTCTGGATCCCGCCAACGCCGCATACGAGCCGCAGATCTACCGGCCCGGCGAGGTCGAGGTTCAGGGCAAGCTCGCAGGACTGCTGCGCCGCTATCATTGATCGTCCCCAAGAGTTTCCGCCCGGCGGGACTGACGCTCAGGTTGCAGCCGTGGGGATGACTGCGGGGGCGCCGCCGCGCCGGTAACGCGGTCGCAGCTCTTCCCGCCGGTACCAGCCGTGATGGCCCTGGTCCTCGCTCACCGTGCGCACCGACCTGCTTTCGAGGTCGACTGACAGACCGCCTGTCCGCGTCAGCAAGGTCCGATCGGCCTTGAGCATGCGCGGCCTGCAACTGCGCGGTAGCCAGCGCTCGCTGACGACGATGTCCGAGCGCTCGCAGGCGGCGGCGAGCGCCATTTCGTCCACGCGATCGCGCCCTCTTCCCACGAGGATCACGTGCCCCGCGCTGCCGCGTTCCAGCACGATGGAACAGAAATCGGGCGTGCAGCGCGCGCCGGGCCAATCGTCGATAACGACGGTGTCCCCGTCCAGCCCGGCAAGCTCCCGCAGGGAGTCGCTGGCGAAGGTGCTCCTGCCCTCGCGTAAGACGACCAGCCGATCATGCCCGACGGTTATGCCGACATTGCGGCCATCGCCCGAAATCAGGAGGTCGGGCGTCGGCACCGCCGCCAGGGCAACGGAAGCGACGGCGATCGGAGCGAATCCAAGCAGCCGCACCCGCCCCGTCCACAGCGCCAGCCACAGGGATCCCGCCAGGAACAGCGCAAAGGTGCCGTTACCCATGGCGGGCATGAAGCGAACCGCGCCGGGCTGCGCTGCTGTCCAGTGCGCCAGTGCGAGCAGTCCCTCGAGCGACTTTCCGGCGAGCCACCAGGCCGGCGCCCCCGCTCCGATCGAATCGAGAAGCAGGCCTAGGGCAATCAGCGGCATGCTGCCGAAAGTCGTCAGCGGAATGGCGATCACATTGGCGAGCGCGCCGTAGACGCCCGCGCGATGAAAATGGAACAGCCCGATCGGCAGCAGGGCGAGTTCGATCACTACGCCCGTGGACAGCAGCATGGCCAACTGGCGAATCAAGCGCGCGACCCAGGTTTCCTCCCTCAGCGCAAGGAACCGCCTGACCGGTTCGGCACCATGAAGCGCCACGATCGCAATGACCGCACCGAAGCTCATCTGAAAGCTGGGGCCGACGACCGCCTCGGGCCAGAAGACCATCACGAACAGCGCCCCGACCGCAACCATCCGCAAGCTCAGCGGATCGCGGCCGAGTGCGAGAGCGACAAGGAAGAGGACCGCACCGATGCATGACCGCACCGTCGGTACCTCAGCGCCGGTCAGGATCGTATAGGCGATGCCGGCGAGTGCGCCCGCGGCGGCGGCCACAAGCGGCAGGCGCACTCGCAGGGCTAGCCAGGGCCAGAGCGCGAGTATGCTCATCGCAAGCAAGTAGGTGGCGGCGACGACCGCGCTGACGTGGAGGCCGCTGATCGAAAGCAGGTGCGTCAGGCCCGCGTCGCGCATCGCCTGGTCGTCGTCGGCGGCAATGGCACCCCGGTCGCCGCTGGCGAAGGCCGCGGCGATGGCCCCAGGAGAGCCGTCGAGCCGTGAGCGGACGTGATCGGAGAGCGCATGCTGGGCCTGGCGGACCGCACCTCCACCGTGGGCCGGCGATACGACCGTCGCGTGCCCCAGCGCGCTGCCCGTTGCGGCAATTCCGCCGAACCATGCGGTCCTGGCGAAATCGTACGCCCCCGGCAGCATCCGGGGGCGCCGGCGGCATCAGCCGTGCACGCAGCCGTACGACGGCTCCTTCGGTCAACTCCGGCGCATCGAACTTCAGCGGCAGGTTCACCCGGACACGTCGAGCGCCCTCGCCGCCTGCCCAGCGGGCGTCGAGCAGCACGCGGACACGGCCCTCGGCGCCCCGCATCTCGCGATCGACGATGCGACCGGTCAAATCGACGACGAGTGGCCGGGCGATCGGCGGTTCGCCGAACAGTTCCGACTTCACCCACACGGTCGCGCAGCCGGCCGCGACCATTAGCGACAGCGCCAGTATCGCAGTGCGCAGGTGCGGTGTGCCACCCTCTCGCGGCAGGAGCGCGGCCGTCCCAAGCGCAACACCACCGCAGGCGAGCAGCAGCGCCGCCCACTGCCACGGGCCATCGAGCCTGAACCATGCGGCGATCCCGCAGGCAAATGCGACCGGAAGCCACAGCCCCCTTTCGAACGGGCGGCCGTCGAGAAAATCATCCGCTCGGGCCAATCCGATAGCGGCCAATCTGGACAACCCGCGCCATCCGCGCCAAGGCCGCGCAGCATCGTCTGGCCACGGGGCCGGCTTTGAAGGAAGGGCGGCGGCGTCGGTGGCCATCGCCTTAAGAGAAAGGAACCATCGCGCGATGGCAAGCGGAACGGCGGAGACGACTGCAGGGACGGGAAGCGCTGCCCCCAGCGGGTCCACAGTCGTGACCCGCTTCGCGCCTTCGCCGACCGGGTTCCTGCACATCGGGAACGCCCGGACCGGCCTCTTTTCGTGGTTGTTCGCCCGGCATCACGGCGGCAAGGCCCTGTTGCGCATCGAAGACACTGATCGCGCGCGCTCTACCGAAGCGGCCATCGGCGTGATCCTCGATGGAATGAAGTGGCTCGGGCTCGATTGGGATGGTGAGGCGCAGTACCAGTCCCAGGCCGAGGCCCGTCATGCCGAGGTCGCCAACGAACTGCTCGCGTCTGGCGCGGCCTACCGCTGCTACCTGACGCCCGAAGAACTGGCCGAGCGGCGCGCCGCGGCGCAGGCCGAGCGTCGCCCCTTCCGCATCGTCAGCGAATGGCGCGATCGCGACCCGAGCGAAGCGCCCAGCGGCTCCCCGTTCGTGGTCCGGCTCAAGGCCCCGCTCGGTGGGGAAACCGTGATCGAGGACCTGGTTCAGGGCAGGGTCGCGGTGAACAACGCCGAGATCGACGATTTCGTCCTTCTCCGTTCCGACGGGACGCCGACCTATATGCTCGCAGTGGTGGTCGACGATCATGACATGGGGGTGACGCATATCATCCGCGGCGACGACCACCTCAACAACGCGTTCCGCCAACTCGGCATCATCCGTGCGATGGGATGGGCTGAGCCGCGCTACGCTCACATCCCGCTGATCCACGGCGCAGACGGCGCCAAGCTTTCCAAGCGGCATGGCGCGCTGGGCGTCGACGCCTATCGCGACGAGCTGGGCATCCTGCCCGAGGCGCTCTTCAACTACCTGCTGCGGCTGGGCTGGGGTCACGGCGACAAGGAAACCATCACCCGCGAGGAAGCGATCGCGCTGTTCGACATTTCGGGCGTGGGCAAAAGCCCTTCACGCTTCGACATGAAAAAGCTTCTCAGCCTCAACGCACACTACATCCGCGAGGCCGACCCGGCGCGGCTGGCAGACCTTGTTCAGCCGCACCTTGCCGCGATCGCGCCGGGGTTTGATCCCGCCAGGCACGGCGACCTGCTGGCTCAGGCCATGCCGCACCTCCAGCCACGCGCGCAGGATCTGCTGGAAATCGCGCGCGCGGCGGCGTTCCTCTTTGCCGCACGACCGCTGGTTCTGGACGCCAAGGCAGAGGCACTGCTGACGCCCGAAGCGCGGGCTTTGCTGGGCGAGATTCACGCCGTTCTGGCAGGGGAAAATGACTGGACAACCGCAACGCTGGAAGCCACTCTGAAGACGATGGCGGAACAGCGCGGACTTGGTCTGGGCAAGCTTGCGCAGCCGCTTAGAGCGGCGCTGACGGGGCAGACGGTATCGCCGGGAATTTTCGACGTACTTGTTCTGCTCGGACGGGACGAGGCGCTGGGGCGGATCGCGGATCAGGTACAGTGAATATCGAGCGTTCGGGCGTCGCCCGCGCGCTTCAAGCGACAGGCCCGAAAGGCCGAATTATTCTAGGAGGGCATTGAGGTGAGCGACAACCAGGCAACCCTGAACGCTGCCGGCAAGGACGTGCAAATGCCGGTGATGAGCGGCTCGATCGGCCCCGACGTCATCGACATCCGCAAGATGTATGCCCAGACCGGCATGTTCACCTACGATCCGGGCTTCACCTCGACCGCCAGCTGCGAAAGCGCGCTGACCTACATCGACGGCGATGAAGGCGTCCTCCTGCATCGCGGCTATCCGATCGGCCAGCTCGCCGAGCATTCGAATTTCATGGAAGTGAGCTACCTCCTCCTCAACGGCGAGCTGCCGTCCAAGGCGGAATACGACGACTTCACTTACACTATCAGCCGCCACACGATGCTGCACGAGCAGCTCATGCAGTTCTACCGTGGGTTCCGGCGCGATGCGCACCCGATGGCGATCATGTGCGGCGTGGTCGGCGCACTCAGCGCGTTCTACCACGATTCCACCGACATTTCGGATCCGACGCATCGCAAGATCAGCTCGCACCGCCTGATCGCCAAGATGCCGACGATCGCGGCCGCGGCCTACAAGTACTCGATCGGCCAGCCGTTCCTCTATCCCGATAACAGCCTGTCATACACCGGCAACTTCCTGCGCATGACCTTCGGCGTCCCGGCGGAAAAGTATGAGGTCAATCCGGTCGTCGAGCGCGCGCTCGACCGGATATTCATCCTCCATGCCGACCACGAGCAGAACGCATCGACCTCGACCGTGCGGCTGGCGGGCTCGTCGGGCGCCAACCCGTTCGCGTGCATGGCGGCCGGCATCGCCTGCCTCTGGGGCCCGGCGCATGGCGGAGCTAACGAAGCGGCGCTCAACATGCTGCACGAAATCGGTACGCCCGACCGCATTCCGGAATATATCGCCCGGGCAAAGGACAAGGACGATCCGTTCCGGCTGATGGGCTTCGGCCACCGCGTCTACAAGAACTACGATCCGCGCGCGACCGTGATGCAGCAGACCGTGCGCGAGGTATTCGAATCGCTCAAGGTCAGCGATCCCGTGTTCGAAGTCGCCCTCCAGCTCGAGGAAATGGCGCTCAACGACCCCTATTTCATTGAGAAGAAGCTGTTTCCGAACGTGGACTTCTATTCGGGCGTGATCCTGTCTGCGATCGGGTTCCCGACGACGATGTTCACCGCGCTGTTCGCGCTCGCCCGCACGGTCGGCTGGGTCGCCCAGTGGAACGAGATGATTTCCGATCCCGGCCAGAAGATCGGCCGTCCGCGCCAGCTCTACACCGGGCCGACGCAACGCGATTACACTCCCGTCGAACGCCGCTGAGGGCGAACGGGACGACCTTTTGGGGAGAGAGCACATGCGACTGGTTCTGCAGATTTTCGGCGTGCTCCTCATCATCAGCGGGCTGTTCTGGGCGCTGCAAGGAGCCGGCATCATCATGTGGCCCGCATCGAGCTTCATGCTCGCGCAGGGCCAGTGGGTTCTCTACGGGTTGATAACCGCGGCCATCGGCGCGGTTCTGCTATGGCTGGGGCGCCGCCGCACCGTCTGACGGGGACCGCGCCTGGGGCAGGCGCAAGGTGAACTCGGCGCCCTTGCCTGGCGGGCTGCGGACAACGATGTCCCCGCCCATCGCGCGCGCAAGCCGGCGTGAGATGTAAAGGCCGAGGCCGCTCCCACCGTCGCCGCTCCGGCCGAGCCTCTCGAACTTTGCGAACACCCGATCGATCTGCTCCTCGGCGAGCCCGGCACCCTCGTCCGTGACGGTCACCTCCGCGAACCCGCCATCCACGCCCAGAACGAGGCGCACGGTGGAATCCGCCGGTCCGTAATGCAGTGCGTTGCCGAGGAGGTTGAGCAGGATCTGCAATACCCGCCGATCTTCGCCCAGCGCCCACATCTGTATCGAATCGTCCGGGCGTTCGACCGATATGCCCCTCTCGCGGGCCCGCATTCCGAGAATGCCGGCCACACGGTTCGCGGCTTCGACGAGATCGACAGGTTCGGTCGCGATGGCGAAGTCGGCGTTCTCGACTTCGGCGAGGTCGCCCAGGTCTTCCACCAATCGCAAAAGGTGACGTCCGGCTTCGGCAATATCACCGGCATATTCGCTGTATTGATCGGCGAGCGGGCCGGCGAGGCGCGCGCGGATGGTCTCGGCGTTCGCCACGATGCGACCAATCGGCTGGCGCAGGAGCGGTGCCAGGTTCCGGCCGAGAACTTCGCCCAATTCGTCGGGAACTTCGGCTTCGCGATCGCTGGCGGCCGGATCAGCGACAGGCAGGGCGTCGAGCGCTGCTGGCAGCAGGTAGAGGTCGAGCCCGGCCAGTGCGCCGGTAGGACCGGGCCGAGGAACGAGGCGTGCTCGCATCGGAACGGCAACGCCTTCAACCGAAACGCCGACGCCATCGAGCAGCCGCCAGTGAAGCGGCTGGCGATGCGCGCTGCCCTCCACTGTCACGAAGTCGGTCCACGGACGCCCGCGACCGACGGTCATCGCCCTGCCCAGTTCTGCAAGGCCGGGGGAAGTGCTTCCGACTGCCTGAATGCACTGGCGGGCATCGAGCATGACGTAAGCATCGGCCACCAGGCTGGCGAGTTCGAGGCCGATCGCGGCCCCCTCGTCCGGCGGCAGCGGGGATGCCCGCCAAGCGCTCAGCACGAGCGAACAACCCTCGGCATCGGGCGTGACTTCCGCCCATGCCGTGATCGCGTTGTCCCCGTCCTGCGCCTGGATCGCACGGGCCAGCCGCATGTCATAGGCGCGCGCCTTACGGACAAGCGCCAGCAGCGCGGGCACCGCGATCGTTCCGGGTATCTCGCCGCCGCAGGAATACTGCAGCGAGGCCAACGGCTCATCGGCGGAAAGCAGTCGCTCGGCATCGTCGGTGCGCCCCTCAACGATGGAACTGGCCGCAAGGCCGCCGCTGCCGCTGACGGGCTCGACGCTCATCAGCGAGCCACCGGCGAAGAGGAAGCAAGAAGCGCGGCTGCAGCCGATGCGCCGAACTGCTCGAGCCCTTCCGGAACCTCGGCCTCGGGGTGGATTGCGAGGAGTTGCTGTTCGACCGCGGTAGGCCTGATTCCGCAGGCGATCAGGCCGAGCGCAAGTCGCGCGGTCTGGCTCTCGCTCGTGGCGAGAATGGCGACGTCGCGGGACTGGTCCGATCCCTCCGCCAGCGCGGTAACGAACAGGGCCAGTCCGCCATGAGTGAGGTCCAGCGCGGCAACCGCGCCTCCGCCCATCGTCTCGACCAGTCGGCTGAGGAGGCCCAGGCGACTGTGCCCCTCGTCGTAGGCGGCGCGAATATCGCGCTCCGCCTGATCGGCAATGGGCGCGGCGGAAGGATCGTCGGCTTCCACGTAGGCGCGCATGGTGAGCAGGACCGCGTGAAGCAGATCGGCGGGCAGCTCGCCCAGCGCGTGCTCTCCCCGCCGCTGGGCCTGAACGAAACGCGCCTGGGCGGCAAGCAGCGCCATCGCGGCCGAAGCGGTGCGTTCCTCGCTCGACGCGATCAGTGCATTGACCAGCGGGGGAAGTACAGGGTCGAGCGCAAGGCGTGTGGCAAGCCGCTCGGATAACTGGGCCTCGATCGCCAGGGCGTGGACATGGCCGAGCAGCGCCGCGTCATCGGCAAGCGCCGCGGCTAGGCCGCCGGCGGCAGAGGGGGCCCAATGGCGGGCGTCAGGATGGCCTGTCTTCTCGCCAAGAGCGGCGACGAGCTGCGTCGCAAGGTCGTGCAGCAGGCCGCGGACGCGCGCGACGATGTCCTCGCTGAACAGCGCGTTGTCGGTGCTGCCGAGAAGATGGCGCAAGACCGGGCGCACATTCGCGAGCGACATGTCGGCACGCGCAAGACCATCGCGCAAGGCCGTGCCTGCGGTTCCATAGTCCTGATCGAATTGTGCCGGCCGTCCCATCGCTCCCGCCATACGCTGGTGTAGTTAAGGCCGCGTTAGCCGCTCGGCGCGCGGTTTTCCGCCGCATCGGCAGCGGTCCCGTCGGCTAGGAGCGCTATAAGGAGCAGGATGAGGCAGGCTCCCATCAGGGCAAGGCCGAAAACGTTGGTCAGGCTTGCCGCGGCCAGGCCCAGGCCGGCAAGCAGCCGGTCCGAGAACCATCCCCGCAGTCTCGCTGGCGCGGCGCTGCGCGAAAGCAGCCGAAGCATTCCGAAAAGGACGAGCGCGGCAAAGCCGGCAGCATAGATCGAAACCCCCAGTGCGGGCGTACCCAACGCCCGCCAGGTTGTCGCAACGACAAAGAGGGCGTCGATCAGCCATGACAGGATATCGCCAAATCTGGCGCGGTCGGTCCGGAACGAATCGCGCTCGATACGTTCGAGCAGAGCCGCCATCCGGCGAACCACCCCAGCCGCTGCCAGGAGCACGAAGGCCAGCGTCGACCAGGAAAACCACGCCGCGCCGAGCGCGAAGAGCCCGATCATCCCCGCGCCAGCGGCGACGAGCGAAGGCTTGGTCCCCGCATGGAGCAGACCCGGCCCAAGCCGCCGCACCAGCCAGCCGGCGGTTGCGGCGCCCGGTCCCTGGTGGGTTAGGTCGCTTCCTGGCGCCTCGCCGACGGTGTGCAGCCGCAGCCATGGTGGCTCGATCCGGTGAGCATCATCCTCCCCCCGAACGAGGTTCCATCGCGCGCTGTCGGCAAGTTCGCCGGGGAGGACACGCTGCGGAAGCCCTGCCTGGACCGCGATGCGCAAAAGTGCGCTTTGCGGGTTCCACTCGGCGGGAAGCTCCGCCAGTCGGGCGACCAGACGGCCCGGCATCCGCAGAAGTCCCGCCGCCGCGTGATTGAGATCGATCCGCTCGTAGCCCGATGCAACGCCCTGCTCGACAAGTTGGACCAGGACCACGCTGCCCGGCCCGGCCAGCGATCCGCTGAGCGCCTTTACCTCCTCGGGCATCGCCAGGAGCCCGTCCAGCAACACGAACAGTTCGTCGTCAGGCCCGACCAGCCGCGCCAGTCCGCGCGCATTGGCGGCGATCTGGAAATTGAGGCCAGCGCGCTCGGCGGCGTGCTGAAGCGCGATCAGCTCGCCAGGCAGGCCTTCCGCAATGCAGATGACGCGTTCCGCGCCGATCGCGAGCACCGCGCCGAGCTGGTGCTGGACGATGCTCCGGCCAGCCACGCGAACGAACCCGCGCGGGGTGGCTGGATCATCTGCACTGGGTTCGATCGTCGATAGGAGTGCGACGCGCAACGGGCGCTCCTGTGCTGCGATGGCGGGCGGCGGCCAGCACTAGCGGTCATGGGGCCGGTTGGAAAGCGATGCGCTGGTGCGTGTTCGCAAACAGCCGCGCCGCCAAGCGGCCGTGGCGCTAGATCCGCTCAATCGGCGGCGGCGAAACCGTCAAGATAGACCTGGAGCCGACGCAGGACGGACGGCTCCCCGGGGGCGGCATCCATGACTTCATCGGCCAGGGCGAGAAGCTGGTCGGCATGGAAACTCGAGGCCAGTCCCTTGAGCCGCAACCCCGCGATATTCCAATTCCCGTCGCAGCGCGAGCGGCGCAGAAGGTCGAGCTGGCGCACTGCGCTGGCATGAAACGCTTCACGCAGCTCGGCGAACAGCGCCGGGTCGTCACCGGCGGCAGCCGCAATGGTCGCGTCGAGGGCACCCGCTTCGAAAGCCATGAACAACGCCCTATCGCACAAGGGTTAAGCCGGGGTTTATCCTAGATTCGTTTGTGTTATCCTCGTCGACATGAGCGGGGCACCACACATTATCGCCATCGAACCCGGCCGGGACTCCAGCAGTTCCGCCAGCGACGGTATCCTTGAACTTGAGCATGTGGCCGATCCGGCGTCCGAATGGGACGAATATCCGGCCTATGCCGAGGCCGAATGGGTCGCCGAGCCTCGAGTGCGGTGGCGCGGTGCCCTGATCCCCACTCTCGCGGGTGCGGCCGCTGTTGGCTGGAGCGCGTTCTTCGTCTGGGCCAATCTTCCGGAGATGGTGGGCGGAGCCGCCCCCAGCCAATGGGTCCAGTGGATAGCGGCATGGTCGATGCCGGTGATCCTTTGCCTCTCCATCGTCCTTCTCGCCATGCGTACGAGCCGCCGCGAGGCGAGCCGCTTCGCCGATATCGCGCGCGCGCTCCACGATGAATCCGCGAGGCTCGAAACTCGCCTTGCGACCGTGAACGGCGAACTGTCGATCGCACGCGAATTCGTCGCTTCCCAGAGCCGCGACCTTGAATCGCTCGGCCGTGTGGCGGTAGAGCGGTTGAGCGGCAATGCCGACAAGCTTGCCGCGCTTGTCATGGACAACAGCCGCCAGATCGAATCCATCGCCACGGTTTCCGCCAGCGCGCTGGAAAATATGGACAAGCTGCGCGGCCAGCTTCCGGTAATCGCGAACACCGCAAAGGATGTGACCAACAACATCGGAGCGGCCGGCCGCACCGCGCACGCCCAGTTGCAGGAGATGGTCACAGGGTTCCACCGCCTCAACGAATTTGGCGTCGCGAGCGAGCGACAGGTCGAAACGATGCGCGAAAAGGTCGGAATCGCGATCGGCGAATTTACCGCCCAGGCAGAATTGCTCGGTGAGATCGCCGCGAACCGGTTCGGCTCGCTCTCGGCCGAGGGCGCCGCATTCCGCGAGCGACTGGACCAGGACGAGATCGCCGCTCTCGGCGCCGTTCGCGCCCGGGCGGCCGCGCTCGCCGAGGAACTGGCTACCCTGCGGGCCGCAGCGGAATCGGCCGAGGCTGCCGGCCAGGCTAGCGCTGCAGAGCGGATCGCTGCCCTGCGCAGCCATGCGACCGAAGTTTCACGCGAAGTGACGCATAATGAGGATCAGGCCATCGCCGCGCTGGGGAACCGGCTCGCCCATCTGCGCGACGAAGCGCACCGAGTGGGATCGGCAACCTCGGAATTCGAGGGGGCCGCTGCCGCAGCTCTTGCCCAGAGGCTCGCGCTCCTGCGCGAAGAAAGCGCCTCGGTCTCGGCCGCGATTGCCTCGGGAGAAGCCGGAGCGATCGAGCAATGGCGCATGCATATCGCGGCGCTCACCGCCGAAGCCGGCGAAAGCTGGGCTGCCGTCGCGCGGCTTAACGACGAAGCCAGCGTTGCCGCCGTTGCCCGGATGGGAGAAATGTCGGCGACGGTGGAAGCTGCACATGCGCAGATCGCGGCCCAGTCCGAAGAACTCTCGACCCAGATCGGTTCGCGGCGCGCCGAGATCGAAATCGCCGGCCGCAGCGCGATCGAAGCGCTTCGGACCCGCTTTGCCGATATCGACGCGATGATCCAGGCGCAGCGCGATCGGCATGTGGAGCAGACCCGCGAGATTGCAGAACGTACCGACCTCATCGGCGCGCGGCTCGCCAGTTTCGGCGAAACGCTATCGACACTCGGCACACATGGTGACGACGTGCGGGTAAGGCTCGAACAGGCGCTGTCGATTCTGGGTGCCCGCCTCGGCGACAGTCGCAATGCATTGGCCGGGACCGACGGTGCCATCGCCGCTCTTACCGAAAGCAGTATCCGCCTCCTCGAACTCATCCGGGCGAGCGCCGAACAGACCGGAGAGCATTTGCCTCAGGCGCTTGCCGGAGCCGAAGACAAGCTCGGCGGCATCGAGCAGCGGGTGTTCGCGCTGCGCGACACGCTGTCGTCCGCGGGCGAAAGTGGCCGCGCGCTTTCGGACTACGTTCTGGCGACCCGCTCGACCCTTGGCGAAACCGCAGCCGAACTGCAGGGCCTTCATGGCGGCGTAGAGGCAACGAGCCGCGAACAGCGCCTGCAACTTACCGCCATCCGCGAGGAAATCGCGCAGGCCAAGAACGAGAGCGAAGCGCTGTCGGCAAGCATCCAGGAAACATTGCAGGGCGCGATCGACCGTCTCTCGGCTGCCGCGCAGAGCACCGTGGGCGCACTGTCATCCAGCAGCGAGCAGGCCGTCGCCGCGCTTGCCCGCGATGTCGGCGAGCGCAGCGCCAGCGCCATCGCGGACGCGATGCAGGGCGAGGCCGACGCAGCGATCAACCGCTTCCAGTCAGTCGTCGCCGACGCTACGAGCGCGAGCCGGGATGCGGCGATCCAGCTTCGCGATCAGCTTGCCAAGGTCGACGAGCTCACCGGAAACCTTGAACGTCGCGTGGCCCAAGCCCGCGAACAAGCCGAGGAAAAGGTCGACAATGACTTTGCCCGGCGCGTGGCGCTCATCACCGAATCCCTCAATTCGGCGGCGATCGACATCGCCAAGGCACTCTCGACCGACGTTACGGATACCGCGTGGGCGGCCTATCTTCGCGGCGATCGCGGCATCTTCACTCGCCGCGCTGTAGCCCTGCTAGACGGAGCCGAAGCGCGCGCAGTCGCTCAGCACTACGACAGCGACCATGAGTTCCGAGAAAACGTGCGCCACTACATCCACGATTTCGAGGCGATGCTGCGCAACCTTCTTTCGACGCGCGATGGCAACGCTTTGGGCGTCACGCTGCTGTCGTCCGACATGGGCAAGCTTTACGTCGCGCTGGCACAGGGCATCGAGCGGCTGCGCGCCTGATCTGCTGCGCGCCCCAGGCTATTACTTGCCGTCGGCGTCGGGGGGCGTCGGGAGGAAATCGAGGTCCTGCGCGGTGATCCACCCGTTGGTGTAATTCAGATAATACAAGCTGAAGGCGATCGCCGCGAGGAGCGTCGTGTAAAGGACGATCCGCTTCGGCGCGAAGTTCGCCGGCGCGCCATCGGCCTGGCCAGGCACGAGATCGACTCCGGCCTCGTGATGGCTCCGTATCCCGAACGGCATCACCACGAACGCGGAGAGCACCCAGAACAGCAGGAAGATCGCGATGATCGATGTGATCTTCATCGGCGCGCGCTCATGCCTCCCGCAACATTACCTGAACCACCGGCTTCTTGCCCGACCAGCGTTGGGCCGCGCGGCGGGTCGCAAGCCTGACGGCCTCGCGTACCGCCTCGGGCTCCTTCGCCCGCTGGCCCTTCAATTGCTGGATCGCCCGCGAGATGTCCTTGCGCGCATCCTCGCGAAAGGCCGTTAGATCCTCGTCCAGCGGCAAGCCGAGCTCGGCAATCTCGATCTCCGAGCGCACCCGCCCGTCCCGGACCGCCAGTGCCACGCAAATTACCGCGTTGGCGGCCAGCTTGCGACGCACGCCCATCGCTTCGCCGTCTGCCGGTGCGATGATGTCGCCGTCGAGCACGAGGCGACCGCTTCGCACTTCGTCGATCTTGCCCGGCGCGCCCGGCGCGAGGCGGATCAGGTCGCCATTCTTCTGCACCACCGCGTGGGGGATGCCGGCGGCGCGACCGACCCGCGCCTGTTCGCGCATGTGGCGGTATTCGCCGTGGACCGGTACGAGGATCTCGGGCTTGATCCAGTCGTAGAGCGCCTCCAGCTCCGGCCGTCCGGGATGCCCGGAAACGTGGATAAAGCTCTGCCGGTCGGTGATCATGTCGATCTTGCGTTCGGCAAGCTGGTTCTGGATGCGGCCGATGGCAATCTCGTTGCCGGGTATCTGGCGGCTCGAGAACAGCACGGCATCGCCCGGCTCGAGCGAGATTGGGTGGGAATCGGCAGCGATGCGCGCCAGTGCCGCGCGCGCTTCGCCTTGCCCGCCGGTCGCCAGGATCAGCACTTCGCCGCGGGGCAAGTCCATCGCCTCGTCGAACCCGACCAGTTCCGGCATGTCCTGCAGGTACCCACTGGCCTGCGCTGCCCCGATGATCCTGTCCAGCGATCGCCCCGCCACGCAAAGCCTGCGTCCGGTCGCCTGCGCCACCTGGCCGAGGGTCTGGAGCCGCGCGACGTTCGAAGCAAAGGTCGTGACCAGCACCCGCCGTCCATCGAGTGCCGAGACCGTTTCGAGCAGGGCCTCGCGCACCGCGCCTTCGGAGCCCGAAGGCTCGGGATTGAAGACGTTGGTGGAATCGCAGACGAGCGCGAGCACGCCCTGGTCCCCGATGGCGGTAAGTTCCTCGGCCGTGGCGGGAAACCCCACCAGCGGCTCTTCGTCCAGCTTCCAGTCGCCGGTGTGGAATATCCTGCCATGGGGCGTGTCGATCAGGAGCGCGTTGCCCTCGACGATGCTGTGGGCAAGCGGGATGTAGCGGATGTCGAAGGGTCCGAGCGAGAGCTCACCGCCATTCTCGATCACAATCAGTTCGACCGAGTCGAGCAACCCCGCCTCAGCCAGCTTGTCGCGAACAAGGCGTGCGGTGAACGGCGTGGCATAGAGCGGAACGCCAAGGTCGGCCGCGAAATACGGCACGGCGCCAATATGGTCCTCGTGCGCGTGGGTGAGGACGACGCCGAGGAGATCCTCGCGCCTGTCTTCGATGAATTCCAGGTCGGCAAAGACCAAATCGATGCCCGGGTACCACGGGTCGGCAAAGGTCATCCCGAGGTCGACCATCAACCACTTGCCGTCGCAGGCGTAGAGATTGACGTTCATCCCGATCTCGCCCGACCCGCCGAGCGCGCAGAACAGCAGATCGCTGTCGCGATGGGGGATCGTAGCCTTGCGGGCGCGGCTCATGCCCCGCGCGCCCGCTCGGCCAAAATGGCAAGGCCGGTCAGCGTCAGGTCGGTATCGACCGCGTCGAAGATCGAGGTGTGATCGTCGAACAACACCGCGAGACCACCGGTGGCGATAACCTTGGCAGGGCGGCCGATCTCGGCCCGCATCCGCGCGATCAGGCCCTCCATCATCGCAACGTAGCCCCAAAAGACGCCGATGTGCATCTGATCCTCAGTGTTGCGGCCGATGACGGTCTTGGTCGTCGTCGGCGCCTCGATCGCGATGCGCGGCAGTTTGGCCGCGGCATTTACCAATGCGTCGAGCGAGAGATTGATGCCCGGGGCGATGATTCCGCCCTTGTAGCTGCCATTGTAGTCGATCACGTCAAACGTGGTCGCCGTTCCGAAATCGACGATGATCAGGTCACCTGGATAGGCATCATGCGCCGCAATCGCATTGACAGCGCGATCCGCGCCCAGCGACTTCGGCTCGTCGACATCGGCCGCAAATCCCCAGCCGACAGGCGGCTGGCCGGCGATCAGCGGTGTCAGGCCAAAATACTTCTGGGCCAGGACATCGAGATTGTGCGAGGCGCGCGGGACGACCGTGGAAACGATGATCTGGTCGATACTGTCGCGCGCGAAATTCTGCAGTTCCATGAGCTGCAGCAGCCACACGGCATATTCGTCTGCCGTCCGCCGCGCATCGGTCGCGACGCGCCAGCGCGCCAGGATCTTGCGCCCGTCGCAAAGGGCAAAGACCACGTTGGTATTGCCCACATCAATCGCCAGCAGCATGTCAGCTCACCATTTCAACATCGCCGGCGTGGATGGCACGGCGGGCACCGTCAGCCAAGCGAAGATGGAGCGTTCCGTCATCCCCGAGCCCCGCGAAAGCGCCCGTAATCAGGCCATGCTCGCGGTCGTTGACTGAAAGCAGCGTCCCTTGGACATGGGCACGCTCAAGCCAGTCCTGCCGCAGCTCGGCCCACCCCCCGCCGTGCCAGCGCGCCAACGCCTCGGCCCAGCAGGTCTCGAGAATGGCCGCGAACTCGTCGCGGGACGCCGTACAGCCGTGGTCTGACAGCGAGGCCGTTGCCCTGCCCGCGATTTCCGGGGCGAAGACTAGATTGACCCCAATGCCGACGACGACCGTATCGCCCGAACGTTCGAGCAGAATGCCGCCGCATTTGGCGCCAGCGATCAGGATGTCGTTGGGCCACTTCAGGAACAGGTCCGGGCCCGACGTGCAGACGCGATCGACGGCCTGATGGACCGCCACCCCGGCGACAAGCGCGAGCGTTTGCGCGGGCGGATCGCCTTCAGCGAGCTTGGCGATGGTCGAACCCATGAAATTTCCGGCGCCGTCCGACCAGACGCGGCCCGCTCGGCCCCTGCCGGCGGTTTGCCGATCGGCAATCAGCCAATCGCCTTCTCGCGCGCGTTCGCCGCGGCCGGCGCGCTCCAGCAGGATCGCATTGGTGGAACCGGCTTCGGAAAGTACTTCGCGCAATCGATGCCGCTCAGGCGACGTGGAATAGCGCAGCCGCCGCAATGTTCGCGAGATTGCCCAGCGGAAGCGTCAGCAGATAGCCAAGAGGCGAGATGATGACGGTCGCCACGACGAGGATGGCGGTATGCGCCAGGTCGCCCTTCCCCTGAACCCGGTTGGCGGCATCGTCGAAGTACATCACCTTCACGACCTTCAGGTAGTAGAACGCGCCGATGACCGACGCCGCGATGCCGATTGCCGCAAGAACGACGAGATTGGCCTGGACCGCCGCCTGGAACACCACGAACTTGCCCCAGAAGCCGAACAGCGGCGGAATCCCGGCAAGGCTGAACATGACCGCCGCCATCGACAGCGCGAGCAGCGGCCGCGTCTTCGACAGGCCGGCAAGGTCGGCGATCGCTTCGACCGAAGCGCCATCGGCATCGCGCAGCAGCAGGATGACGACGAAGCCCGCGATCGTCATCGCCAGATAGATCGCAAGATATACGAGCATCGCCGATGCGCCCGCTGGCGTTGCCGCGGCAAGGCCGATCAGCATGAAACCGACGTTGTTGATCGAGCTGTAGGCCATCAGGCGCTTGATGTTGGTCTGCCCGATCGCGCCGAGCGCGCCGATGATGATCGAAAGGAGCGAGGCAAAGACCACTATCTGCTGCCACGCACCGATCTGCGTCCCGAACGCGTCGAGCGCCACGCGCATCGTCAGCGCCAGCGCGGCGACCTTGGGGGCCGTGGCGAAGAATGTCGTCACCGGGGTCGGCGCGCCTTCATAGACGTCGGGCGTCCACATGTGGAACGGCGCGGCCGAGATCTTGAACGCCAGCCCGGCAAGGACGAACACGATGCCGAACACCGCCCCTGTCGCAAGCTCGCCGTCGAGGGCGGCACGGATTCCCGCAAAGCTCGTCGTCCCGGTAAAGCCGTAGACCAGGCTCATTCCGAACAGCAGGATGCCGCTCGCCAAGGCTCCCAAGACGAAATACTTGAGCCCCGCCTCGGCCGAGCGTTCGTCGGTCCGCAGAAACGATGCGAGGACGTAGGCCGAAAGGCTGTTGAGCTCGAGCCCGATGTAAAGCGTGAGGAGATCGATGGCCGAGACCATGATTCCCATGCCCAGCGCCGCGAACAGCACCAGCAGCGTAAACTCCGCCCGCATCGCGCGCAGTCGGTCGAAAAACGCCGGCGCGACAATCAGGGTGACCGCCGCGGCGGCATAGATCAGCAGCTTGGCAAACGCCGCGAAGGCATCTGCGCGATATTGTCCCGAGAAAGCGTCGTAGCCCGGCCCCATGGCGCTTGAGCAAAGAGCGGGCGCGACGAGGAAGCCGCAGGCGACCAGCGCCGCGACGCCGCCGATTGCGACGATGCGCGAAGCCCCGTCACCCACCCAGGCGGCGACGAGCAGCAGGATAAGACCGGCTATGCTCAGCAGTTCCTCGGGTGCAACCAGCCACAGGGATTGGATAAGCGTCATGGATGCGGCTCCGCGCCTGCTGCAGGGGCGCTGCGCGGCGCCGCACGGGTCATTGCCAGCCTTGCATCACCCTGCGGCCTGGCTTGCGCCAGCCGGGCGTCGAGGGCGGCGATGTCTGCCCGCATCGGGGCAAGGAAACTTTCGGGATAAACGCCCATCCACAGCACGACCGCGGCGATCGGTGCCATCAGCAGCCACTCGCGGCGCGAAAGGTCCGGCATTGCGGCGGCGTCGGCGTTCTTCTGCTCTCCGAAGGCGACGCGGCGATAGAGGTAGAGCATGTAGGCGGCGCCGAGGATGATGCCGGTGGTGCAAACCAGCGCGACCCAGCTCGACATCTGGTAGATTCCCGCCAGCGACAGGAACTCTCCGACGAAGCCGCTCGTGCCGGGCAGGCCGACGGACGCCATCGTGAATACCATGAAGAACAGCGCGTACTTCGGCATGTTGATCGACAGTCCGCCGTAGCGGTCGATCTCGCGGGTGTGCAGCCGGTCGTAGATGATGCCCACGGAAAGGAACAAAGCGCCGGAAACCAGCCCGTGGCTGAGCATGACGATCATCGCCCCTTCCAGGCCCTGCACGTTGAATGCGAACAGGCCGACCGTCACGATCGCCATGTGGGCGACCGAGGAATAGGCAATGAGCTTCTTCATGTCGTGCTGCACGAGCGCGACGAGACTGGTGTAGACGACCGCGACCATCGACAGGGTGAAGATCAGCCAGGCGAATTGCGCCGACGCTTCGGGGAACATCGGGAGCGAGAAGCGGATGAACCCGTAGCCGCCCATCTTCAGCAGGACGCCGGCCAGGATGACCGAGCCCGCGGTAGGCGCCTGGACGTGCGCATCGGGCAACCACGTGTGGACCGGCCACATCGGCATCTTCACCGCGAAACTCGCGAAGAACGCCAGCCAGAGCCAGGTCTGCGCGTGCGCCGGAAAGTTATAGAGCATCAGCGCCGGGATGTAGGTCGTCCCCGCCGCGTTGGTCATCCAGAACATCGCGATCAGCATCAAGACCGAGCCGAGCAGCGTGTAGAGGAAGAACTTGTAGCTGGCGTAGATCCGGTCGGCGCCGCCCCAGATGCCGATGATGAGGTACATCGGAATCAGGCCGGCCTCGAAGAAGATGTAGAACAGGAACAGGTCCTGTGCCGCGAAGACGCCGATCATCAGCGCTTCCATCAGCAGGAACGCCGCCATGTATTCGCCCACACGGTTCTGGATCGCGTTCCAGCTCGCGCCGATGCAGATCGGCATGAGGAATACGCTGAGCATGATCAGCATCAGCGCAATGCCATCGATCCCCAGCGCCCACTGCATCCCGGCGAACAGGTTGGCGCGCTCGGTGAACTGCCACTGCGCGCCGCCCACATCGTAGCCCGCCCACATCGCGATACCGAGCGCGAGGTCGATCAGCGTGGCGGCGAGTGCGATCACGCGGGCCGTCTGCGCGCCCGAGACAAGACAGGCGATGGCGCCGGCGAAGGGCACCAGCAACATCAGCGAAAGTATGGGCCAACCGGTCATCGCGCGATCACCCAGCTGATAGCGCCGACAAGTCCGACGAGCATGACCAGGGCATAGCTGTAGAGATAGCCCGACTGCAGCTTGACCGCGGCGCGACTGCCCCGCTGAACAACCCATGCCGCGCCGTTGGGGCCGAAGCGATCGATGATGCCGATGTCGCCCAGTTTCCAGAACTGGCGGCCAAGCCAGAACGCCGGCCGCACGAAGATGCGGTCATACAGCTCGTCGAAATACCACTTGTTGTAGACAAAATTGTACACAACCCGGAAATGGCTGACGAAGGCTGCAGGGAAGTCCGGGTTGCGGATGTAGGCGCCCCACGCGATGCCGAAGCCCGCCGCCATCACGATGAACGGCAGCCACTTGACCAGCAGCGGAACCTGATGCGCGGCGTGCATGAGATGCTCGTCGAAGAACAGGCTACCCTGCCAGAACGCCGCGCCTTCTTCTGCACCGACAAATGCTCCGTGGAACAGGAACCCGGCAAAGATCGCGCCCAGGCTCAGCACGCCGAGCGGTATGAGCATCGAAAGCGGACTTTCGTGCGGATGATAGCCGGCAGTGCCGATCGGGTTGTGGACGTGTTCGCCGTGGGCGGCTTCTTGCGACGTATCCTCGTGCTCGTGGTGAACCGCGTGCTGGATGTGCTCGGATCCTGCCCAGCGCGGCTTGCCCCAGAACGTGAGGAACAGCAGCCGCCAGCTATAGAAGCTAGTCATCAGCGCGGCGACGATGCCGACGACGAAGGCGAACTGGCTGAGTTCCGTTCCGCGGGCGTATGCGGCCTCAAGAATCGAATCCTTGGAATAGAAGCCGGCGAACCCGAAGACGTCGACCAGGCCCAACCCGGTAATCGCAAGCGTGCCCGCCACCATCGCCCAGAACGTGAAGGGAATTTCCTTACGAAGACCGCCATAGAATCGCATGTCCTGTTCGTGATGCATGGCGTGGATGACCGAGCCTGCACCGAGGAAAAGGAGCGCCTTGAAAAACGCGTGCGTGAACAGGTGGAACATCGCCGAACCATAGGCCCCGACCCCGGCGGCAAAGAACATGTAGCCGAGCTGCGAACAGGTCGAATAGGCGATGACCCGCTTGATATCCCACTGCGTGGTTCCAACCGTCGCGGCAAAGAAGCAGGTCGCCGCGCCGATGAAGGTCACGAACGACAGCGCCGCAGGACTGGTCTGGAACATGGGCGAAAGCCGGCAGACCATGAAAACGCCGGCGGTGACCATCGTGGCTGCGTGGATCAGCGCCGAGACGGGCGTCGGGCCCTCCATCGCATCGGGCAGCCAGGTGTGAAGGCCAAGCTGTGCCGACTTGCCCATCGCACCGATGAACAGGAGGACGCATAGCACGGTCATCGTGTCCAGCCGGTAGCCAAGGAAGCCGATCGTCGAACCGGCCATGCCCGGCGCGGCGGCGAGGATTTCGGGGATCGACACGGTGCCGAACACCAGGAATGTGCCGAAGATGCCGAGCATGAAGCCGAGGTCGCCCACACGGTTCACGACGAAGGCCTTGATCGCCGCGGCGTTGGCGCTGGGTTTCTTGAACCAGAACCCGATGAGCAGATAGGACGCCAGCCCAACCCCTTCCCATCCGAAGAACATCTGGACGAGGTTGTCCGCCGTCACCAGCATCAGCATCGCGAAGGTGAACAGCGAAAGATAAGCGAAGAACCGCGGCTGATCCGGGTCTTCGGCCATGTAACCCCAGCTGTATAGGTGCACGAGCGCGGATACGGTGGTGATCACCACCAGCATGACCGCGGTCAGCGTATCGACCCGCAGCGCCCAGTCGAAACGCATGTCGCCGGACTGGACCCAGTGGAGCACCGGCGTGACGCCGGGTTCGACGGTGCCGGCGAGGAAGCCGAGGAAGATCGGCCACGAAAGAAGGCTCGAGGCGAACAGCGCGCCGGTCGTCAGCACCTTGACGACAGTGTTGCCCAGGGCCCGGTTGCCGAGACCGCCGACGACAGCCGCCAGCAGCGGCAGGAACACGATGAAATGGATCGAGGTCACGCCGGGTTCAGCCCTTCATCCGGTCGACATCCTCGACCGCGATCGATCCGCGGTCGCGGAAGAAGATGACGAGGATGGCAAGGCCGATGGCCGCCTCGCCCGCCGCCACGGTCAGCACGAACATTGCGAAGATCTGTCCGACAAGGTCGTGCAGGAACGCGCTGAACGCGACGAAATTAAGGTTTACCGAAAGCAGGATCAGCTCGATCGCCATGAGGATCACGATCACGTTCTTGCGGTTCAGGAAAATGCCGAGAACGCCAAGCACGAAGAGGATCGAGCTGACCACGACGTAGTGTTCGATGCCGATCACAGTTCCACCCCTTGGCCGACTTCAGGCCGGACGTTGCGCGTGGCGTCTTCGGGCCGGCGGGAAATCTGGCCGGCCACGTTCTGGCGGCGGGTATCGCTGCGCTGGCGATGGGTCAGCACGATAGCACCGATCATCGCGACAAGCAGGATGATGCCGGCCGCCTCGAACAAGAACAGGTAGCGACCGTAGAGCAGCGCGCCGATCGCCTCGATATTGCTCGCGCCCAACGCGCCAGTGGCGCTCCCATCGGGCGTTCCGAGGACAAGGCCACCAGCCCGATATGCTCCGAAACCCAGCACCAGTTCCGCCAGCAGGACGAGTGCCAGCGCCATGCCCAACGGGAAGTTGCGGATGAATCCTGCGCGCAGTTCGGCGAAATCGATGTCCAGCATCATCACCACGAACAGGAACAGCACCGCGACAGCGCCGACATAGACGATGACCAGCAGCATCGCGATGAATTCCGCCCCCACCAACACCATCAGCGCGGCGGCGTTGAAGAACGCGGTGATCAGCCACAGGACCGAATGGACGGGATTGCGCGCCATGATCGTCAGCGCTCCGGCCGCGATAAGCAGCGTGGCGAAGAGATAGAAGGCGATGGTCTGGATCATTGCGCGGCGGCCCTAGCGATAGGGCGCATCGGCTTCAAGGTTCGCGGCCAGTGCCCGCTCCCACTTGTCCCCGTTGGCGAGCAGCTTGGCCTTGTCGTACAACAATTCCTCGCGCGTTTCGGTAGCGTATTCGAAGTTCGGTCCCTCGACGATCGCATCGACCGGGCAGGCTTCCTGGCAGAAGCCGCAGAAGATGCACTTGGTCATGTCGATGTCGTAGCGCGTGGTGCGGCGCGAACCGTCGTCACGCGGCTCGGCCTCGATGGTGATCGCCTGTGCGGGGCAGACCGCCTCGCACAGCTTGCACGCGATGCAGCGTTCCTCGCCATTGGGGTACCGGCGCAGCGCATGCTCGCCACGGAACCGCGGGCTGAGCGGGTTCTTTTCGAACGGGTAGTTGATCGTCACCTTGGGCTTGAAGAAATACTTCAGCGTCAGCCAATGAGCCTTGAGGAACTCCCACAAGGTGAACGATTTCAGATATTGCGCGGGGGTCATGCGAAGTGGCCCGTTGCCATGAGGTAGCCGCTCACCAGAACGACGAAGATCAACGACAGCGGCAGGAAGATCTTCCACCCGAGCCGCATGAGCTGGTCGTAGCGATACCGCGGCACGGTCGCCTTCACCCAGCTGAAGATGAAGAAGAAGAACAGGATCTTGAGCAGCAGCCACACGAAGCCGGGGATCAGATAAAGCACCGGAATGTCGAGCGGCGGCAGCCAGCCGCCGAAGAACAGCGTCGCGTTGAGCGCGCACATCAGCAGCACGTTAGCGTATTCGCCGAGCCAGTAGAGCGCGAAGCTCATCGACGAATATTCCGTCTGGTAGCCGGCGACGAGCTCGCTTTCCGCCTCGGTCAGGTCGAACGGCGCGCGCGCGGTCTCGGCCATGCCCGAAATCAGGAACATCACCCAGAGCGGGAACAGCAGGGGATTGGCGACGAACCCGTTGATTAGGCCGAAAACATGGCCTTTCTGGGCCATCACGATGCCGTTGAGATTGAAGGTTCCGGCCCACAACACGACGCAGATCAGGATGAACCCGATCGAGACTTCGTAGGAAATCATCTGCGCCGCGGCGCGCATCGCCGAAAAGAACGGGTACTTGGAGTTGGACGACCACCCGGCGATGACGACCCCGTAGACCCCCAGGCTGCTGATCGCGAGGACGTAGAGCAGGCCGACATTGATGTCGGCCAGGATCGCGCCCGAATTGAACGGGATCACTGCCCAGGCCATCAGCGCGACGGTAAATGTGATGATCGGCGCGATCAGGAACAGGCCCTTGTTGGCCGCGGTCGGGACGATGGTTTCCTGCAGGAATACCTTGAGGCCGTCGGCGAACGACTGAAGCAAGCCGAATGGACCCACCACGTTGGGTCCGCGGCGCAGGGCCATGGCTGCCCAGATCTTGCGATCGGCATAGATGATCATCGCCACGCCGAGCATCAGCGGCAGCGCTATCAGCAGGATCCCGGCGATAGTCGCAAGGGCCCAGGCCCAGTCATAGGACAGGCCCCAGTTCTGGAAGGTGGCGGTCATTCCGCGGCCTCCGCGAAGGTTTCGCCGTGGTACAGTTCGGCCGAGCAGCGCTGCATCGTCGGGCTGGCCCGGCAGACCGCATTGGTGAGATAGGGATCGACGATAGGATAACCGATCTGTCCCTTGGCCTTGGCCGCCTTACGCGGCTTGGGCAGCGAACCGTAGCTTGCCAGTCCCTCGTTGCCGAGCGCTGGCACGGCCGCGATCATTGCGCCGCGGAGCTGTTCGAATGTGTCGAAGCCGACCGAAACGTCCAGCGTATCGGCCAGTGCGCGCAATATCGTCCAGTCTTCGCGGGCGTCGCCGGGGGCAAAGACCGCCTTTTCGCTGAACTGCACCCGACCCTCGGTGTTGACGTAAGTGCCTTGCTTCTCGGTGAAGGCCGCGCCCGGCAGGATCACGTCGGCGGCATGCGCACCCTTGTCGCCGTGGTGGCCGATGAAGACCTTGAGCGACTTGGCGAACGCAGAGAAATCCACTTCGTCGGCACCAAGCGCGAGCAGGACCTTGGGCTCGGCCGCGGCGATGTCGGCAATGCCGCCCTTCTGCGCGAAGCCGAGCATCAGCCCGCCCATACGGCTGGCTGCCATGTGGAGCACGTTGAACCCGTTCCAGCCGTCGCGCACGAGGTTCCATTCGGATGCCAGCGCGAGCAGCGGACCGAGCGCACCGCGAGCCAGTCCTCCAGCGCCGAGGATGACCGCGGGCTTTTCCGCCTGGGCCATTGCCTCGCCAACGGAATTGGGAAGGTCGCCCAGCATTCCGGCATCGTCACCAAGAAACTCGGTCGGGAAGGTCGTTTCCCAGTGCGGACCAACGACGAACACGCGCGCGCCCCGCTTGACCGCTTTGCGGATGCGGACGTTGACCAGCGGCGCTTCGTGGCGAAGCTGGCTGCCGACGATAAGGATGCAGTCCGCTTCCTCGATCCCCGCCAGCGTGGAGTTGAAATTGACCGCGGCGAGATTGGACGTGTCGTAGGACAGCCCCGTCTGGCGGCCTTCGAGCAGCGTCGAGCCCATCGCGCCCAGCAACGCCTTGGCCGCGAACATGGTCTCGCAGTCCAGCAAGTCGCCGGCGATCGCAGCGATGCTCGGGCCCGGCGTTGTCTTGGCGATCACCGCGAACGCTTCGTCCCACGTCGCGGCGACTAGCTTGCCGCCCTTGCGGATCCACGGCCGGTCGAGCCGGCGGCGGGTCAGGCCATCGGCACAGTGGCGCGCCCTGTCCGACAGCCACTCCTCGTTCACGTCATCGTTGATCCGCGGCAGGAAGCGCAGCACTTCGCGTCCGCGGCTGTCGATCCGGATATTGCTGCCCAGCGCGTCCGATACGTCGATGCCGAGCGTCTTCTTCAGCTCCCACGGCCTCGCCTCGAAGGCGTAGGGCCGGCTGGTGAGCGCTCCCACCGGGCACAGGTCGACCACGTTGGCCGAAAGCTCGTGCTTCGCCGCGCTCTCCAGGTAAGTGGTGATCTGCATGCTTTCGCCGCGATAGAGCGCGCCGATCTCGTCCACGCCCGCAATCTCTTCCGAGAAGCGCACGCAGCGGGTGCAGTGGATGCAGCGTGTCATCGCCGTCTTGATCAGCGGACCCATATACTTTTCGGTGACCGCGCGCTTGTTCTCGTCATAGCGCGATGCGCCACGGCCGTACGCGACCGACTGGTCCTGTAAGTCGCATTCGCCGCCTTGGTCGCAGATCGGGCAATCGAGCGGGTGGTTGATGAGGAGAAACTCCATCACCCCTTCGCGCGCCTTCTTGACCATGGCGCTGTCGGTACGGATTTCCTGGTCGTCCGTCGCCGGCAGGGCGCAGCTCGCCTGCGGCTTGGGCGGCCCGGGCTTCACTTCCACCAGGCACATGCGGCAGTTGCCCGCGATGGACAGCCGCTCATGATAACAGAACCGGGGGATTTCCTTCCCCGCAAGCTCACACGCCTGTAGCACAGTCGCGCCTGCGGGGACTTCGATTTCAGCGCCGTCTACCGTGACCTTAGGCATCGGCACGGTTCCCCAACACGCAGCGCGCCCGCGGCAACGGCCGCTTAACGAGCAGAATTTCAGGCGCCCTTATCATGGCAGAGTCGATCCCTTCGCTGGGTCCGAATTTTGGAGGGTACGATAGATCGCCTCGGCCAACGATGCTTCGAGGATCGATCGACTGAGCTGAAACTGGACCCCGGCGTCGACACATTGCCCCAGATAGGGCACCAAGTCTTTCAAAGCGGCAGTTTCACGGGACTTTCCGGCGTCCGCCGCAACGAATTCAAGCGCCGCCGGAGGGTTCTTGCGCATGACGCACTCGCCGAAACGGACGAGCGAAGCCCTCGCGCGCGCAGGTTGGTCGAGGTCTGCCCCGGACGGCAGCGGAAGAACGTCGGGCGGCAACATATCAGGTGTCAAGCGACCGACCATCCGCGTCACCTGCTCTGCATAGAGCGCTCCGAGCATCAGCCGGGCATTCATCCTCAGCTCATCTGCCGTTGCGCCCGCGCTCAGGCAGGAGTCGTAATTACCTTCGACCAGCTTTCCCACGGCCACATCTTGGTTGATCGGCGCATCGAGGACACCAGCAAGATGCTTGGGATCGCGCTTGGCGATACAGGCCGCGTACCGCTCCAGCCAAATGCGCGCCCGCTCCGTATTGCTTCCGCTTTCAGGTGCCTGCGCCGGCCGGCCACCGATCCGCGTTCCAGTCTCCGATTGCGCCGCGACCTGAACAGGAACGAGGGTTAGCGATGCAACGATCGCGAGTAGCTTTTTCACTCTGCAGCCTCCCGCACGTTTTCGGCGATCCGGCGTTCAAGCTCGGGACGGAAGTGGCGGATCAGGCCCTGGATGGGCCAGGCGGCGGCATCGCCGAGCGCGCAGATGGTGTGGCCTTCGACCTGCTTCGTCACTTCCTGAAGCATGTCGATCTCCGACACGTCGGCGTCGCCGGTGCGCAGGCGCTCCATCACCCGCCACATCCACCCAGTTCCTTCGCGGCAGGGGGTGCACTGGCCGCAGCTCTCGTGCTTGTAGAAATAGCTGATCCGGCTGATCGCACGGACGATGTCGGTCGACTTGTCCATGACGATGACCGCCGCGGTGCCGAGCCCGGAGCCGACCGCCTTCAGGCCGTCGAAATCCATCGCGCAGTCCATGATCTGCGCCGCGGGAACGAGTGGAACCGACGAGCCGCCGGGGATCACCGCTAGCAGATTGTCCCACCCGCCGGTAATCCCGCCGCAGTGTTTCTCGATCAGTTCGCGGAACGGGATGCTCATCGCTTCCTCGACCACGCAGGGCTTTTCGACATGGCCACTGATCTGGAACAGCTTGGTGCCCTTGTTGCCCTCGGCCCCGAAGCTTGAGAACCAGCCAGCGCAGCGGCGCAGAATCGTGGGCGCAACCGCGATCGACTCGACGTTGTTCACCGTCGTCGGACAGCCATAGAGTCCGGCTCCCGCCGGGAACGGCGGCTTCAGGCGCGGCTGGCCCTTCTTGCCCTCGAGGCTTTCGAGCATCGCGGTCTCTTCACCGCAGATGTAGGCACCGGCGCCGCGGTGGACGAACACGTCGAAATCGTAGCCCGAGCCGCAGGCATTGCGGCCGATCAGTCCCGCATCATAGGCCTCCGCGACGGCGGCGAAGAGCGTCTCGGCCTCGCGAATGTATTCGCCGCGGATGTAGATGTAGGCGGCGCGCGCCCGCATCGCGAACCCGGCAACCAACGCGCCCTCGATCAGCTTGTGCGGATCGTGGCGGATGATCTCGCGATCCTTGCACGAACCAGGCTCGGACTCGTCGGCATTGATGACGAGGAAATTCGGCCGCCCGTCCTTGGGCTCCTTGGGCATGAAGCTCCACTTCATGCCGGTGGGGAAACCTGCCCCGCCCCGGCCGCGCAGGCCCGAATCCTTGATTTCCTGGACGATCGCGTCCGCACCGCGAGACAGCAGCGCCTTGGTGCCGTCCCAATCGCCGCGCGCCCGGGCGGCGGCCAGGTTCCACGGCTGATAGCCGTAGAGATTGGTGAAGATGCGATCCTTGTCGGCGAGCATGGCCTACCACTCCCCCCGATAATCGTGGTTCTCGCCGACCATTTCCTTGAGCGTCGTCGGTCCGCCGAGCGGCTCGACCGTGTGGCGGCCGGGAGCCTGCGTGCCGGTCTTGGGCTTGGCACCGACGGTCAGCGCGTCGAGGATGACGTCCATGCTCTCGGGCGTCAGGTCCTCGTAGTTGTCGTCGTTGATCTGGACCATCGGGGCCGACGAGCAATTGCCCATGCATTCAACCTCGGTCAGCGTCCACAGCCCGTCGGCGCTGACGTGGCCCTTCGCCATGCCGCGCTTCTTACAAGTTTCCAGGATCGCGTCCGAGCCGCGCAGCATGCACGGCGTCGTGCCGCAGACCTGAACATGGAAGCGGCCCACGGGGGCAAGGTTGTACATGGTGTAGAAGCTGGCAACCTCGAGCACGCGGATGGCGGGCATATCGAGTTCGCGCGCGACGAATTCGATCACGGGGATGGGAAGCCACCCTTGCGTGTTCGTCTCGGCGCCGACCTGGCGCTGGGCCAGGTCGAGCAGTGGCATCACCGCCGAACGCTGCCGCCCCGGCGGATAGCGTGCGATGATCTTGGGAATCTCGGCGGCGTTCGCCTCGGTCCATGCGAAGGAATCCCAACGGGCGCGAAGTTCCGGCGTGTCGGGATGCGGAGCGCGATCGGCCATTAGCGGTCACACTCCCCGAACACGATGTCGAGAGCGCCGAGAATAGCGGTCGCGTCGGGAAGCATGTGGCCCCTGCTCATGAAATCCATCGCCTGGAGGTGGCTGAACGCGGTCGGGCGGATCTTGCACCGGTAAGGCTTGTTGCTGCCGTCGCTCACAAGATAGACGCCGAATTCGCCCTTGGGGCTTTCGGTGGCGACGTAGACCTCGCCCGCGGGCACATGGAAGCCCTCGGTGTAAAGCTTGAAGTGATGGATCAGCGCTTCCATCGACTGCTTCATCTCGGCCCGCTTGGGAGGGACGATCTTGCGGTCCTCGCTCGCGATCGGCCCCTCGGGCATCTCGCGCAGGCACTGCTTCATGATCTTCGCAGACTGGCGCACTTCCTCGACCCGAACCATGAACCGGTCGTAGCAGTCGCCGCGGGTCCCGACCGGAATCTCGAAGTCCATGCGGTCATAGACATCGTAGGGCTGGCTCTTGCGCAAGTCCCAGGCGATGCCGCTGCCGCGGATCATCGGGCCGGAAAAGCCCCAGCGCACGGCGTCGTCCTTGGATACGACGGCGATGTCGACGTTGCGCTGCTTGAAGATGCGGTTGTCGATCACCAGGCTCATCGCATCCTCGAAGAGTTCGGGAAGCCGGGTGTCGAGCCAGTCGGCAATGTCCGTCAGCAGCTTGAGCGGAACGTCCTGGTGGACACCGCCGGGGCGGAACCATGCCGAGTGCATCCGCGCGCCGGAAGCGCGCTCGAAGAAATTGAGGCAATCCTCGCGAATCTCGAACAGCCACAGGTTCGGCGTCATCGCGCCGACGTCCATCACGTGGCTGCCGAGGTTGAGCATGTGATTGCAGATGCGCGTCAGCTCGGCGAACAGCACGCGCAGGTATTGCGCCCTGATCGGCACCTCGAGGTTCAGCAGCTTTTCGATCGCTAGGACGTAGCTGTGCTCCATGCCCAACGGGCTGCAGTAATCGAGCCGGTCGAAATAAGGCAGCGCCTGAAGGTAGGTCTTGTGCTCTATCAGCTTTTCGGTGCCGCGATGGAGCAGGCCGACGTGCGGATCGATCCGCTCGATGATCTCGCCGTCTAGCTCCATCACCATGCGCAGCACGCCGTGCGCCGCGGGGTGCTGAGGCCCGAAGTTGATCGTGTAATTGGTGATGACCTCGTCGCCCGTCGTGGGCGAGGTTTCGCTGACCAGCGCGCTCATGCAGCGCCTCCATCGGGCTTGGTCCGCCGCGCGCGCGGCTTCGTGGCGGGCGCGGTATCGTGGGTCTTGCTGGCCCGCGGCTTGCGCGCGGGGCGCTTCTCGGTCGGCTCGGGCGCGGTCTCGTCGATCTTCGTGCGCTTCGGCACGTTGGGCTGCGACTTGCGCGCGTTGGACGCCGCCCGCGCGTCGTTGGGCGAGGCCTTAGTGACGGTCGCAGACGTCTTCTTCGCGGCTTCGGCGTTCGCCTTGGCCCCTGCCCCTGTATCGGCGGGCTTGTCGGTCGTCTTGGGCTTGTCGACCTTGGGCGCGCCGCGCGACCGGGGCTCGGTCGCGACCGGAGCCGGCGCGGAAGCCGCGGGCGCGGAAGCGGCCGGTGCAGGCGCAGGTGCCGGCGCGGGGACGGCCTTCTCGTCACCGGGAAGCACGTAATCGGCGCCTTCCCACGGACTCATGAAATCGAACGTGCGCAGATCCTGGGCCAGTTCCACCGGTTCATAGACGACGCGCTTGTCTTCTTCCGAATAGCGCAGCTCGACATAGCCGGTAAGCGGGAAGTCCTTGCGGAACGGATGTCCCTGAAAGCCATAGTCGGTGAGGATGCGACGCAGGTCGGTGTTGCCGGCGAACAGCACTCCGTACATGTCGAAAACTTCGCGCTCCAGCCAGCCCGCAACGGGCCAGAGCGTCGTGACGGTAGGCACCGGATGGGCCTCGTCCGTCATGCATTTGACGCGAATGCGGTGATTTTTCGTCAGGCTGAGGAGATGGTAGACGACCTCGAAGCGTTCGGCCCGCTGGGGGTAATCGACCCCCGCGATCTCCATGAGCTGCTGGTAATCATGCGCGTCGCGCAAGATCCGCAGAGCATCCTCGACCTCGTCCCGCGAGACGGTCAACGTGATCTCGCCGTATTCCTCGCGCGCATCGAGCACGGACGCGCCCAAAGCGGCGACAAGCGCAGCCATCACGCCTTCGTTGCTGGCGATCCGGGGCGCCGGATGGTTCACTTGATCGGCCATGGCGCGCCTTACCGTTCGACCGTGCCGACGCGGCGGATCTTGCGCTGCAGCTGCATCACTCCGTAGAGCAGCGCCTCGGCAGTCGGCGGGCAGCCCGGCACATAGATATCGACCGGCACGATCCGGTCGCAGCCGCGAACCACGCTGTAGCTATAGTGGTAATAGCCGCCGCCATTGGCGCAGCTGCCCATGCTGATGACGTACTTGGGGTCCGACATCTGATCGTAGACCTTGCGCAGCGCCGGAGCCATCTTGTTGCACAGCGTGCCGGCGACGATCATCACGTCCGACTGGCGCGGACTGGCACGCGGGGCAACGCCGAACCGCTCCATGTCGTAGCGCGGCATGTTGACGTGGATCATTTCGACCGCGCAGCATGCCAGGCCGAAAGTCATCCACCACAGCGAACCCGTACGGGCCCACTGGAACAGCTCCTCGGTCGAGGTGACGAGAAAGCCCTTGTCGTGAACCTGCCCGTTCAAGTCGTTGAAGAACGACTGATCGGGCTGCGTCAGCGGCGTACCATCGGCGTTGACCAGCGGCGGGCGCGCGGCGGGTGCGGATTCTACTCCCACTCGAGCGCTCCCTTCTTCCAAGCATAGGCGAAGCCGATGACGAGCTCGGCCAGGAATACCATCATCGTGATCCACCCGGCCCAGCCCGTTTCCTTCAGGCTGACCGCCCAGGGGAACAGGAACGCGGCCTCGAGATCGAAGATGATGAACAGGATTGCGACGAGATAGAATCGCACGTCAAACTGGCTGCGGGGATCCTCAAAGGCGGGAAAGCCGCATTCATACTCGCTCAGCTTCTCGGCATTGGGATTATGCGTGCCCGTCAGCCGCGCCACGCCCATCGGCAGGAACACGAACAGGCTCGACAACCCCAGCGCTACCGCGAGGAAGATGAGGATCGGAAGGTACTGCGACAGGTCGACCACGTGGAAAGCCTCTTGAGGCGCTGACTCGGTGCGCTCGGAAACTCGCCCGCCACTAGTCCCGCGCCTTGGCCGGTGCAACCCTGCCGCAACGCAAAAAGGAGTGTTGCGCCAACGATCGAGGGCTTATTTCAGTCCTGCACCGATCGTACGCTGGATGGTCTTGCCATAGGGGGGCTTCAGGCCCGCCAGCTTGGCCACGTCAATGCCCGGTTGGCGGTAGACACTGCGGGCATGGCTGAACGTCCGGAACCCTTCGGGACCATGATAGCTGCCCATCCCCGACGCGCCGATTCCGCCGAACGGCAACTCGTGTGCCGAGAAATGGAACATGACGTCGTTGATCGTCACTCCGCCCGAAATCGTCCGGGTAAGGACTTCCTCGCGCTCGCGGGCATCCTCGCCGAAATAGTAGAGGCCGAGCGGACGGTCGTGCGCGTTGATGTAGTCGATCGCCTCGCCCATCGCACGGTAGGTCTTCACCGGAAGGACCGGCCCGAAGATCTCGTCCTGCATCACCTTCATGTCGTCGGTGACGTTGCGCAGGATGGTGAGCGGCAGCTTGTTACCATTAGAGCCGGCGAAGTCTTCGTTTGCGGGGTTTACCTCGATGGCTTCGGCGCCCTTCCCCACCGCCTCGGTGACCAGGTCGCGCAGCCGGTCCCGGTGGCGGGTGTTGATCACCGAGGTGTGGTCGTCATTGCGCAGGAGCGTCGGATACATTGCCGACGCGCTCGCGACGACCGCCTCGATTGCCCGGTTCTCCAGCTCTTCGGGAATCAGCAGGTAATCGGGTGCAAGGCAGATCTGGCCCGAGTTCATCATCTTGCCCATCGCGATGCGATCGGCCGCGCGATCCATATCAGCGGTGCGTCCGACGATCGTAGGAGATTTGCCGCCAAGCTCGAGGGTAACGGGAACGAGATTGTCCGCCGCCGCATGAAGAACGTGCCGGCCGATCGAGGTGGCCCCGGTGAACAGGAGGTGGTCGAACGGGAGCGCGCAGAATGCGGCGCCCACTTCGGGCCCGCCAAGCACGACGCCGATCTCGTCTTCGGAAAAGAACTTCGCGATCAGTTCGGCCATCAGTTCCGACGTGCGCTCGGTAAATTCGGACGGTTTGAGCATCGCCCGATTGCCGGCAGCGAGCGCCTGAGCAAGCGGCGCCATCGTCAGGCCGACAGGAAAATTCCATGGCGCCACGATGCCAATCACCCCCTTGGGTTCGTAGCGAAGTTCGGCCCGTGCGCCGAGCAGGCCCAGCGGAAACGGTGCTCCGCGGCGCTCGGCCCGGGACCAGCGAGACATGTTCTTGATGCAGTATTTGGCGAACGAGATGCTGGGGACGATATCGGCCATCATCCCGAGTTCGCGGTTGCGATGCCCGAAATCCGCGCTCATCGCCGCGGCCAGTTCTTCTCCATGCGCCTTCAGCAGGGCGATGCAGCGCTCGATCCGGTCGCGGCGGGTCGAAAGCGGCTCCGGGCGGGCGGCGGTGAACACGGCCTTCTGCCTCGAGAGCATGAGTGACATGGCGTCTTCGAGCTGCGCTGGATTGGCGTTCATAGTGGCATTTCCCCCTGCGGCCCCGGTTATGAGAAGCCTTGAAAGGCAATCCACACCAGCCAGCCCGCCAATGCAAGGCAGCTTCCGAGCGGAACCGCGGTGCGCGCATCAACGTCGCGGCCCGCCAGCATCATTCCGGCAACCCCGATCAGGCCCACGATACTGGCGCCGAGCAGCACCTCGACGACCCCCAGCGGCCCCACCCATAGGCCTATGGCGCCGAGCAGCTTTGGATCGCCGGCCCCCAACCCCTGGCGCCCTCGAACGCCCTGGTAGAGGCGCGCGACGGTCCACAACAGGCCAAAGCCAAGCAGACCGCCAGCGACCGTGAACGTCGCAAGGTCCGGCGAAATACCCCAGCGCAGCCAGCCCGCCCCTAGTCCGGTGAGCGCAAGAATTGCGACGAGGCGGTTCGGAAGCCAGAAGTGTCGCAGGTCGAGCAAGGCGAGAAGCAGAAGCTGCCAGCCCAGCAGCGCGCCGACGACCATTTGCCAGAGCCCAAGCCCCACCCACGCTCCGGCAAGGACCGAGCCGAGCCCGACGGCCATTCCGCCAACCTCGCTCGCCAGTGCCCAACCGCCGATGGGAGCATGGCAGCCGCGGCAGCGACCGCGCAGTGCAACCCAGGACGCGACAGGAACTAGTTCCGCGACCGTGAGCCGCCGGCCACAACTTTCGCAGGATGACCGGCCAAACACCAGCGACCGCCCCTGCGGCAGACGGATGAGCGCCGCGCCGATGAAGCTGCCGACGACCGCACCGATCACCGCACCCGACAGCGCGCAAAACCAGAATGGGGCTACGATGATTGTGTCGATGTGAACGCCAGCTCTCCGCGCCCCTGATCCGGCAGCGACGTTGCCAAGCGCACCGCGCAAGCCTATTTCACAAGGCGAACGCGTTCAACGCCCAACTCCTGTTACAAAGAGGCCTTCCATGCCCAGCTTTTCCGCTGCCGACCCCATCGTAGTTCTTTCTTATGCGCGGACGCCGATGGGGGGGATGCAGGGTGCCCTTGCCGATGTCTCGGCAACCGATCTTGGCGCCACCGCGGTGCGCGGCGCGGTCGAGCGAGCAGGGATCGAAGGCGCCGACGTAGACCGGATCTACATGGGCTGCGTCCTGCCTGCCGGGCTAGGCCAGGCCCCTGCCCGCCAGGCCGCAATCAAGGCCGGGCTGCCGAAGTCCGTCCAGGCCACCACGGTGAACAAGGTTTGCGGCTCGGGGATGCAGACGGTCATCATGGGGGCCGAGGCGCTCGCCAGCGGCACGGTCGACATGGTCGTGGCCGGCGGCATGGAATCGATGACGAACGCGCCGTACCTCCTCAAGAAGCATCGCTCGGGTGCCAGGATCGGCCACGATACGGCCTATGACCACATGTTTCTCGACGGGCTCGAAGATGCCTACGAGGAAGGCCGGGCCATGGGCACGTTCGCGCAGGATACCGCTAACGAGTACCAGCTCACGCGCGAGGCTCAGGACGGCTACTCGATCGAATCGCTGCGCCGGGCGCAGGCTGCGATCACCGAGGGCGCCTTCAAGGACGAGATCGTCGCTGTCACGGTGAAGAGCCGCGCTGGCGAGACCGTCGTCGACACCGACGAGGCCCCGGGCAAGGGCCGACCCGACAAGATTCCGACGCTCAAGCCCGCCTTCGCCAAGGACGGCACGATCACTGCGGCGACATCGAGCTCCATCTCCGACGGTGCGGCTGCGGTCGTTCTCACCCGGCAGAGCGTTGCCGACGCCCGCGGCGCCAAGCCGGTGGCGCGGATCGTGGCCATGGCCGCGCATGCGCAGGAGCCCAAGGATTTCACGATTGCCCCGGTAGGGGCGATCAACAAGCTGCTCGACAAGGCCGGTTGGACCATCGCCGACGTCGACCTTTTCGAAGTGAACGAGGCGTTCGCCTGCGTCGCGATGTTCGCGATGCACGACCTCGGCATCCCGCACGAGAAGATCAATGTTCATGGCGGCGCCACCGCGCTTGGCCATCCGATCGGTGCCAGCGGCACCCGGATCATCACCACGCTGATCGCTGCGCTGCAGCGCCACGGCAAAAAGCGCGGCGTGGCTTCGCTGTGCATCGGCGGCGGCGAGGCAACCGCGGTCGCGGTCGAACTGGCCTGAAACCCGGCGCGCGCAACCCTCGCGCTTTGGCGACAAGCTCGGCTTTGGCTGTACCGCTCTCCCGCGTCCGGAGGCAGTTGTCACGACCGGAGGTGAAGTTCTTTCCGCAGTAACGACGAAGGCGGGCGTGGGATCGATGATCCCCGCCCGCTTCGCATTCAGGGCTCGCCGTCCCCCCAAACCGCGTCGGCGGCAATATACGCCTTGTGGCCGTGGACATCGAACCGGCACCAGCCGTTCTGGCAGTCGCCGAGGCGTCCCACGACGCCCGGCTCCACCCGCCACATCAGCTTGCCTGTGCCGTCCGGCTTTTCGCGCAGCTCGCTGATCTTGCCCTGGACGATTCCCCACCGCGCGCGGCTGAGGAAGCGGGAGAGGATCCAGCCGCGCGTGCCGTCGGGGTCTTCGACCAGCCGCCAGCCTTCGTGCAGGCGGACGACCTTCACGGGCAGGTTATCGCGGCGATAAACCCAGCTTATCGCATAATCGCGCGCCGGTCCGGCCCGCATGTTGACCTTGTCGGCAGTGAGCGACGCCCAGTAGGGTACGTCCGGGTCATCGGCGGCCGCCAGCGGAGCGGCGGCCAATCCCGCCAGGGATACCGAAAGGACGAGGCGCCAGAAGGACTTGGACATGATCGGGCTCGCTGGCATCGTTGCTATCGCGGCATAGACAGGAAGCGTCCTCCGGTTCAAGCGCGGCCTGTGCACAGGTGACGACACCCGCTGCGCCCTTGACCGCGCATCGCTGCCCGGCATAGCGCTGTGTACAGGATGCCGGACCAACCCAATCAGCAGCGCGCCACTACCAGGCGTGTCGAAGGCAAGCCCGCGGTCATCGTGACGCGGCGCCTGCTTCCGGCCATCGAAGCCCGGATGGACGAACTTTTCAACGTGTCGCTTAACGGCACCGATCGCCCCATGACGCGGCAGCAACTGATCGCCGCCATGCAGCGGTGCGACGTTCTCGTCCCCACCGTCACCGACCGCATCGACGCCGAGATGATCGGCGCCGCCGGCAAGCGACTGGGCCTGATCGCGAATTTCGGAGCCGGGGTCGATCACATCGATCTGGCCGCGGCCCGCGCCGCGGGGATCATGGTAACCAACACGCCGGGCGTCTTTACTGACGATACCGCCGACATGACGATGGCACTGATCCTGTCGGTTCCGCGCCGCTTCGTCGAAGGTGGGCGCGTGATCCGCGCGGGCGAATGGGAAGGCTGGGCGCCTTCGACCATGCTCGGCCACAGGATCGGCGGCAAAGTTCTCGGCATCGTCGGCATGGGCCGCATCGGCCAGGCGGTGGCGGCGCGCGCGCGGGCCTTCGGGCTATCGATCGTCTACCACAATCGCCATCGCCTGCCCGAGGCGATCGAGAATGCGCTGGGCGCGCGCTACGAGCCTGACCTCGACAAGCTGGTCGCCGAAGCCGACATCCTTTCGCTGCACTGCCCCTCGACGCCCGAGACCCACAATCTGATCGACGCTCGGCGAATTGCGCTGATGAAGCCCGAGGCGACGATCGTTAACACCGCCCGTGGCGATCTGATCGACGAGGAAGCGATGATCGTCGCGCTGCAAAAGGGCCGCCTCGGCGGCGCCGGGCTCGACGTGTTCTCGAACGAGCCTGCAGTCGATCCCCGGCTCATCGCGCTGCCGCAGGTCAGCTTGTTGCCGCACCTTGGCAGCGCCACCTACGAAGGTCGCGAAGCTTCCGGGGAGCGGGTCATAGCCAACATCCGCTTCTGGGCCGATGGGCACCGCCCGCCCGACCAGGTGCTCGAAGGCTGGGCCTGACCCGCCATCTCAGTCTCCGGTCAGGATACGGTCGACGAGCTGCTTCACGGTCGGAGTGAAGTTGTTCGAATAGAACGGGTCCTGCTTGAACCGGTAGGCCGCATGTCCCGCGAACATCAGGTTGCGGTCGATCGGTCCGCCGTGAGCGATATCCTGCAGCGTCTTCTGGATGCAGAAGCTGCGCGGATCGGCAAGGCGGCCCGTGGTGTAGTCGTCGTGATCCTTCCACGACGAGAAGCCGCAATGCGAGAGGCAGCCCATGCAGTCGGACTGGTCCTTGCGGATCGTCTCGCGCTCGGTCGGGTCGACGAAGACCACGGTATCGTCGGGCGTGCGCAGCGCATGGGTGTGGCCTTCGGCGGCCCAGCCCCGGGCTCGTTCGAGATCGCGCGGGGCGACCCAGAAGTTCTTGCCCTTCACCCCGACATCGAGCTGCACGGTATGCTCGCCCGCCGACACACGCGAATAAGGTACCTGTCGTTCCGAACGCGCTTCCAGTTCGCGCAGGAACGGATTGCGGACAGCAGAGGAATAGAACCCGGTCGGCGAGAAGCGATGTAGCAGCACGTCTCCCGGCTCTAGCTCGCGCAAGGCGTTCTTCCAGCCGTCTGGAATGGGGCTTTCCTCGGTCAAGAGGGGCCGGGTACCAAACTGGAACACGATCTGGCCGAGTTCGGGGTTGTCGATCCAATCGTTCCATTCGCGCAGGAACCAGACCCCGCCCGCCATGACGATCGGCACGCTGTCGGCGATGCCTTCGGCCCGCATCGTCTCGCGCAGCGCCTTGACCCGTGGATAGGGATCTTCAGGCCGCAGCGGGTCTTCGGCGTTCGACAGGCCGTTATGCCCGCCAGCCAGCCAGGGGTCCTCGTAGACGACCGCCGCCATAAGGTCCGCGACCTTGTGATAGGCGCGCTTCCACAGCGCGCGGAAAGCCCGGGCAGAGCTGATGATCGGCAGATAGTTCACGTTGTAGCGCTGGGCGATCTCGCTCAGCTTGTAAGGCATGCCCGCACCGCAGGTGACCCCGGTGACAAGCCCGCGCGTCTGCTCGAGAACGCCCTCGAGCACCTGCTGGGCACCGCCCATTTCCCACAGGACGTTGATGTTGATAGCGCCATTTCCGCCAGCGATGTCGTGAGCGCGCTTTACCTGCTCGACCGCACCGTCGATCGCGTACGTGATCAGCTGCTCGTGCCGCTCGCGACGAGTCATCGCGTCGTAGATCTGGGGCACGATCTTGCCCTCGGCGTCGTAGCTGTCGGCATTGACGGCGCTGACCGTGCCGATGCCGCCCGCCGCCGCCCAGGCACCCGAACTCGCGTGATTGGTAGCGGACACGCCCTTGCCGCCCTCGACCAGCGGCCATACCTCGCGACCGCCGTAGAGAATCGGCTTCAAACCCTTGAACTCAGACATCATACCCTTTCAGCGCGCGGTCCTGCGAACCCGCGTCAACCGGTCATCAACTCGCCCTTCGCGAGCCTGCAAGGCAGGATCGCGTTGGACGGCCGGCGCGGTCCGTTGGCCTCGAACTGCGCGTAGTAACCGGCAATCTCGGGTTTACGGACAAATTCAACCAAGCGAAAGCCCACCGCCTCGAATTCGCACTGGAGGAGGAGCGGCGGGATGCCGTGCTGGTCGGTCGGCCGATCCACGTCGACAACGATAACCTGTCCGCCCTTCTTCAGCGCCGGATACATCCGCCACAGGAAGGCATAGGGTTCCGCAACCTCGTGGTACATGTGGACCATGAAAACCCGGTCGAAGCTGTTTGCCGGAAGTCGCGGGTCGTCGGGCTGACCAAGGCGGATCGACACATTGTTCAGCTGCTCACGCTCGATCCGCGCACCCAGCCCCTTGAGGGCGTTGCGATCGATGTCCTCGGCCAGCACCCGGCCCTTCGCTCCGACGCGCTCGGCCAGCCGGACCGTGTAGTACCCGTCGCCCGCGCCGATATCGGCCACGGTGTTGCCGGGCACGATCCTGGCCAGATCCATGACCGTGTTGGCCTCGTTGCGGTTGTCGCGCGCTTCCTCGGTCGAGAAGCCGTTGCCGCCGGCAGTCGATACCGGGCGATGCGCCTTGGGAAACTCGCGCGCAGTGGGCGCCCGGTCGGTATCCTTGCAGCCGGCAAGGAGCGCCAGCGCGGCAAGCAGGGCCAGCCTCCTCATTCCACGTCCTCCACGGCAACCTTTTCGCCCGTCACCCGCTGCGAAAGCGCGGCGGCCATGAAGGGATCGAGCGCGCCGTCCAGCACGTCGTCGGGCGCGGTCGAGGTTACGCCGGTCCGCAGATCCTTCACCAACTGGTAGGGCTGCAGCACGTAGCTGCGGATCTGATGGCCCCAGCCGATTTCGGTCTTGGCCTGGTATTCACCGCTTGCCTCGGCCTCGCGCTTGGCGAGCTCGGCCTCGTACATCCGAGCCTTGAGCATCCCCATCGCGGTTGCGCGGTTCTTGTGCTGGCTACGATCGTTCTGGCTGGCGACGATGATGCCGGTCGGAATGTGCGTGATCCGCACGGCCGAATCGGTCGTGTTGACGTGCTGCCCACCCGCGCCCGATGCGCGGTATGTATCGATCTTGAGATCGCTTTCCTTGATCTCGATGTCGATGTCGTCATCGATCACCGGATAGACCCAGACGCTGGAAAAGCTGGTGTGGCGACGGGCCGAGCTGTCGTAAGGACTGATGCGAACAAGGCGATGCACGCCACTCTCGGTCTTCGCGTAGCCATAGGCGTTCTCGCCCTTGATCTGCAGCGTGACCGACTTGATCCCGGCCTGCTCGCCAGCGTGATAGTCGACGATCTCGACCTTGTAGCCGTGCCGTTCGGCCCAGCGGACATACATCCGCTGAAGCATTTCGGCCCAGTCCTGGCTTTCGGTCCCGCCTGCTCCGGCATGGACTTCAAGGAACGCGTCGTTGCTGTCGGCTTCGCCCGCAAGGAGCGCCTGCACCTTGTCGTTGTCGGCCCGGTCGGCCAGCGCAGCAAGCGAGGAGAGTCCTTCGGCGATCACGCCCTCGTCGCCCTCGGCCTCGCCCAGTTCGACGAATTCGACCGCGTCAGCCATCTCCTGGCCGATCTGCCTCACCGTGCCGATTGCTGCGTCGAGACGGCGCCGCTCGCGCATGACTGCTTCGGCGTCCTTGGGATTATCCCACAGGCGCGGGTCCTCGACCCGGGCGTTAAGCTCGTCCAGCCGGCGCAGCGCACGTTCCCAGTCGAGGAACTTGCGCACGAGCGCCAGCGCCGCCTCGATCCGGTCGATGTGGGCTTGGCCCTCCGCACGCATGACGCAATCTCTCCGCTAGAATTGAGCGCGCCCGCTTAGCGCAGGGACAGCAATTGTAAAGTTGGACGCGCGCAGGGCCGCGCAGTTCCGCCGCGGCGGAAACATCCAGGTGCCAAATGATCCGCCTGAAACGTCAGCTCTTGCGTTTCAGCCCCTGGACCGCGGCAAGGGTCATGCGGACATGCTCGGCATAGTTCATGTCCGAATGGACGAACACGATGCGTCCGCTGCGGTCGATCACATAGCTGGTGCGCTTGGTCAAGCCGGTGGACTTGCCGTCCTTGGCCGCAAGATCGACGTCGTAGGCCTTGATCACGGCGGGCGTGGCGCTGGCGACGGCAAACTTGTCGCGGCACGCTTCCTCCGAAAAGCGGCGCAAGGTGGGCAGATCGTCGGCCGACATGCCGATCACAGTGGCCCCAACTGCGCGGAAATCGGCCGTCGCCTCGGCAAAGGCGTGGGCTTCCAGCGTGCACCCCTGAGTAAAGGCCTTGGGATAAAAATAGAGGACGACCGGCCCCTTCTTGAGGGCGCGGGCAAGATCGACGTCGAACGGCTTTCCACCGAGCGCGCCCTTGGCGACGAACTGCGGCGCGCGGGTACCTGTCGAAAGCTCGGCATGGGCGAGCGCGGGGATGGCCAGCGCCAGGCAGGCGGCGAGCAGCGATATGGGAGCGTTCTTCATCGCCCGATAGTCTGCGAACCGCGCAATCAAGGCAAGCGCCTAGTAGATGCCGCCCTGTTCCTCGACGAAGTTGTCCGGTGCAGCCGACCGTTGGGTCGCCGTAACCGAGCGGGTGTGCGCCGCCCGCGCGGCGTTGATCGCGGCGAGGACGCGCGACTTGTTGTCGAGCTCGTCCTGGCGGATCGTCCGGCGCGGCTCGGTGTCGGGCTTGAACGCCTCCCAGATGATCGCGGCCTTGGCCTCGTCGCTGGGATTGCCGGCAAACACCTTGCGGCCCGAGGTACGATCGATCCGCACCATCCGCACGCCGGCGGGCGCACGGAACGGCACGTCCGACCATCGCTCGCGCGTCTCCTGCACGAACTGCTTGAAGATCGGCGCGGCAAGGCGACCGCCCTGCGCGTAGCCGCCGAGACTGCGAGGCTGGTCGTAACCCATGTAGACCCCGCCGATGATGTCGGGCGTGCCGCCGACGAACCAGACGTTGGTCGGGCCCGAGGTCGTGCCGGTCTTGCCGAACATCGGGAGGTTGAGATCGCGCAGGACCACGGCAGTACCGCGCTGGACCACGCCTTCGAGCATATGGACCGTCTGGTACGCGGTGCGAGGATCCATCCGCTGCGCCCCGGTCGGCTTGAACCGCGGCATCGGCTTGCCGTCCCACTGCGCCATGTTGCAGGCGGAGCACTGGCGATTGCCGGCGCGCCAGATCACCTTCCCGTTGCGATCCTGGACATAGTCGATCAGCGTCGGCCGATTGAGGCGCCCGGCGTTGACGAGGCCGGCGTAGGCGTTGACGAGCTTGAGCACCGTGGTGTCGCCCGCGCCCAGCGCCATCGACAGGTAAGGATCGTAGTCGCCGATCCCCATCCGCTTGATGGTGTTGACGACGTGCTCCATCCCGGTGTCGTTGGCGATGCGCACGGTCATCAGGTTGCGCGATTGTTCGAGGCCCCAGCGCATCGTGTGCGTTCCGCCGCCGCCCCTGCTGTCGAAGTTGCGGAAGCACTTCTCGCCCAGCGCGGCCCCCTGATACACGCAGAAAGTGCCGTCGAGCACCATCGAGGCCGGGGTCATCCCGTAATCGAGCGCGGTGGCATAGACGAATGGCTTGATCGTCGATCCCGGCTGGCGGGCGGCCTGTGTCGCACGGTTGAAGGAACCGAGCCGCGAATCGAACCCACCCTGCATCGCATAGACGCGGCCGGTGTGTGGCGCCTCGACGACCATGCCACCCGATACTTCGGGAACGGTGCGCACGGCATAGGCGGCGGTTCCGTTAGGCGCGGCGGCAATCACGTCGCCGGCGCGCAGCGCGTCGGGCAGCCCGCCGAGCGGGTAGGTCTTGCCATCGGTGAACCCGATCCGCGCATTGGGACCTGATCGCTCGGTCACGACGCCGACGCGCCAGTCCTTGTAGCGGATGCCGAGGTTCGAGACGATCAGCTGCGTCTGCCAGTTGCCGTCGCCCAGATCGATGTGCGCGATCGGCTTGGTCCAGGCGCGTCCGGCGGCATAGCGCAGCAACCCGGCGCGCAGCGAATCGCGGGCAGCGTCCTGCAACTCCGGGTCGAGCGAGGTCCTGACCCACAGCCCGCCGGCATAGACGCTATGCGGGCCGTCCTCGGCCTTCTCTCCGTATTTCGCGATCAGTTGCCGACGCACTTCCTCGAGGAAATAGCCAGCATCCGCGCCAGCGGGCTCGGCCCGGCGAGGGATCAGGCCGAGCGGCATCGCCTTGGCGGAGTCGCGCTGCGCAGCCGTGATCCAGTCGTTGTCGTACATCTGGTCGAGCACGAAATTGCGGCGGGTGATCGCAAGCTGCTCGTTCTTGGCGCGGCCATAGCGCTCGGGCGCCTTGGGCAGGATGGCGAGAAACGCGGCCTCGTGCAGCGCAAGGTCCTTCACGTCCTTGTCGAAATAGGCGCGTGACGCAGCTTGCACGCCAAAGCTCTGCCGTCCAAGCGGGATTTCGTTGAGGTAAAGTTCGAGGATCTGCTCTTTCGTCAGCACCCCCTCGATCCGCATGGCGAGGTACATTTCCTTGAGCTTGCGGGTGACGGAATATTCGTCGCCAACGAGGATGTTCTTGGCCACCTGCTGCGTGATCGTCGAGCCGCCCTTGGCACGTTGGCCCGAGCCGAGCTTGGTGACATAGTCGAAAACCGCGCCCACCAGACCGCCGAAATCGATGCCGTGGTGGCTGAAAAAGGTCTTGTCCTCAGCCGCCAGATAGGCGTGGATCACCTGGTCTGGAAAATCGACGTAGCGCAACTGGACCCGGCGCTCACGGGCGTAGCTGTCGACGATCTGGCCATCGACGCCGCGAACCATCGTCGGCAGTGGCGGCTCATAGGTCAGCAACTTGTCGGCCGAGGGAAGGCCCCGCGCGACCGAGAGCCAGAGCACGATCCACAGCACGAACAGGCCCGCAACCGCAAAGACGCCCCTCCGGAACCAGCGGCTGTCGCGCCAGTTGGTCCGGAACCACTCGGCAAGACCCCCGGCGTCGCGGCGGATGCGGTAGGTGAAATGCGAAGCGACGCTGTTATCGGCCATATGGGCAGCGCTATAGGTGCTTGGTCCCGGTGCCGCAACGGGGCGCGGACGGGAGGTGCTCAGCGACCCGGGCGGACCCTGACGAAGTAGGCCTCGATCGCGCGGGCAAACGTCTCGGCAAAGGCCTCCCTGCCCTGCGGTGAGCCGAGAAACGCTGCATCGGCGCTGTTGCTGATGTAGCCGGACTCGAACAGGACCGAGGGGACATCGGGTGCCTTGAGCACCACGAACGCCGCGCTTTTGACCGCCTCCGCCCGGAAGTGCAGACCCCCGCTCGCCTCACGTCGCACGAGGCCGGCGAACTTGGCCGCTCTCTCCAGCGCCTCGCGGCGTGATAGGTCGACAAGGATCGCATCGACTGTGCCGGCCTGCTTCCTGAGCTGCACTCCATTGATCGTATCGGCGCTGTTTTCGCGGCTTGCGATGGCTTCCGCGGTCTTGTCCGAAGCGGTTTCCGAAAGCGTATAGAGCGTGGCCCCGGTCGCGCCGTCGCTCTGCGCCGCATCGGCATGAATCGAGATGAACAGGTCGGCATGCAGGCGCCGCGCGATGCCCGAGCGTTCGTCCAGGACGAGGAAGCGGTCATCGCTGCGGGTCAGCGCGACCCGAACCCGTGCGCGCTTGAGCAGTTCGTCGCGCAGTGCCAGCGCTAGGTTGAGTGTCAGCTGCTTCTCGATCTGGCCGTCGCCGCCGCTGGCGCCGGGATCGTAGCCCCCGTGCCCGGCGTCGATGACGACCAGCGGGCGGCTGGCGTCGTCCGGCCCGAGCACCGGCGGCAGGTCCACGGCGGGTCGGCGGGGAGGAAGAGCTACCCTGACCACATAGTCGGGGTTATGCCGCCGCGGCGCCATCTGCGCTTCCGGGTTCAGCAAGAGCGATCCTCCAGGCCCCAGCGAAGGCAGGGCGAGCGCCGACAGAACCAGCGACAACAGGGGATCGAGCACGGGCAACATCGTGGCGCGCAGCTATGCCGCCCCCGACAAGCGCGGGTCCAGCGCTAATTCGATCGGAGTGCGCGTGCTTGTTCGCCATTGCTTCGCGCGGTTTAGGTTGCCGTGGGCATATGGCTTTGCTAGCGCTGCTGCGGCGGGGACCGGCATGCCCATCCCTGCCCCACCGGACCTTCCCATGCTTTCATGCGAAGTCCGGCATTACCAGGTTGATGCAATCCATGATTACCCGCTCGCTGCCAGCTTCCGCGCTTCCCTACCGGGCAGTGCCGATGGCTGTGGCTTGCGGAACGCGCACCTTTTCGCCGCGTAATTCATCGATTGCAGACACGCAGAAACCGTCGCCGAGCGGCGGGCGCATCGCGCCTTTCTTCGGCATTCAAAATCACACGACCGCAAGCTGCCGGGCACGCTGCCCAGCGCTGGCGGTTCGTGTCGCAACATCAACGCGCGCCGCCAGCCGGGGGCAATACCGCTGGACGCGCGCCAGGAGATCTACAGATGACTACGCGCATGCTAATCGATGCGCGCCACCAGGAAGAAACCCGGGTGGCGGTGCTGAAGGGCAACCGGATTGAGGAATTCGACTTTGAATCTGCTGATCACAAGCAGATCAAGGGTAATATCTATCTCGCCAAGGTAACCAGGGTCGAGCCGTCGCTGCAGGCGGCGTTCATCGACTTTGGCGGCAACCGGCACGGGTTCCTCGCGTTCAGCGAAATCCACCCGGACTACTACCAGATCCCGAAGGAGGACCGCGAGGCCCTCCTCGCGGAAGAGGCCGCTCACGCCGAGGAAGAGGCAGCGCTGCGCGCCGCCGAGGACGCCGACGACGAGTATGGCGACGATGGCGGACGCGATCCGGATGACGACGACGAAAGCAGCGACGCGCTTGCCGACGAACTGATCGGCGAAGACGGCGTTACCGAAGTCGACACCTCCGAAAAGGACGAAGTGTCCACGATCGAGGACGGCCACGTTTCCAGCGCTGATTCCGATTCCGAGGCCGAAGGCGACGACGGCGAGGACGAGGCGGAAAACGCCGATCGCAACGGCGACGAAGCCGAAGGCGAAGACGGCAACCGCCAGCGCCGCGGGCGTGGCCGTGGCCGTGGCCGCGCGCAGACAAAGCAGGCCGACGAGCTGCGCGACAAGCGCATGGCCCTGCGCCGCCGCTACAAGATCCAGGACGTCATCCATCGGCGTCAGGTCCTGCTCGTTCAGGTCGTCAAGGAAGAGCGCGGCAACAAGGGCGCGGCCCTGACCACCTACCTCAGCCTTGCCGGGCGCTACTGCGTCCTCATGCCCAATTCGAGCCACGGTGGCGGAATCAGCCGCAAGATCTCGAGCGCGGCCGATCGCAAGCGCCTGAAGTCGATCATCTCCGAGCTTCACCTGCCCAAATCGATGGGCTGCATCGTCCGCACCGCCGGACTCAGCCGCACCAAGCCCGAGATCAAGCGCGACTTCGACTATCTCGCCCGCCTCTGGGACGAGATCCGCGAGAACACGCTCAAGTCCAGCGCGCCGGCGATGATCCATTCGGACAGCGACCTGATCAAGCGCGCTATCCGCGACATCTACAACCGCGACATCGAGGAAGTCGTCGTCGAGGGCGAAGCCGGCTACCGTGCGGCGAAGGACTTCATGAAGCTGCTGATGCCCAGTCACGCCCGGCGGGTACAGCCTTATGCCGACGCTGTGCCCCTGTTCCAGCGCTATGGCGCCGAGGATCAGCTCACCGCGATGTACGACCCTGTCGTGCAGCTGAAGTCCGGCGGATACCTGGTGATCAACCCGACCGAAGCGCTGGTTTCGATCGACATCAACTCGGGACGGTCGACCAAGGAGCACGGGATCGAGGCGACCGCGGTCAGCACCAACGTCGAGGCAGCCCGCGAAATCGCGCGCCAGTTGCGCCTTCGGGACATGGCCGGCCTGATCGTGATCGACTTCATCGACATGGAGTACGGCTCCAATGTCAGAAAGGTCGAGAAGACCCTCAAGGAAGCGCTCAAGAACGATCGCGCGCGCATCCAGGTCGGACGCATTTCCGGGTTCGGCCTGATGGAGATGAGCCGCCAGCGCCTGCGCACCGGCGTGCTCGAGGCGACCACCCGGTCGTGCCCGCACTGCGACGGCTCGGGTCTTGTCCGCACAGCATCGTCCGCAGGGCTTTCGGCGCTGCGTCTGATCGAGGACGAAGCAGCCAAGGGCAAGGGCAGCGTTATCACGCTGTTCGCCAGCCAGGAGGCCGCGATCTACCTCCTCAATGCGAAGCGTTCCGACCTGGCGGAGATCGAGGCGCGCTACGGCGTCCGGGTCGAAGTCGTGCCGGAGGGCGAGAACGAGGGCGCGAAAATGCGCGTCGCTTCGTCCGGACCGCGCCCGGCCTCACCGCCGCAGTTCGCACCGATCCTTGACCTGTCGAGCGACGACGATGTCGAGGAGGACTTCTTCGACGACGAAGAAGAGGAAGAACAGGAAGGTCCGCGTGAATCGCGCGGTCGCGGCCGCGAGGATCGTGGGGGCGAATCGCGCGCTGAAGGCGAAGGTGACGACGGCCAGCGGCGCAAGCGGCGCAAGCGCCGTCGCGGTCGCCGTATCCGCAACGAGGATGGCAGCGAGAGCTACGCAGAAAACGGTGACGACGCTGCGCAGGGCGCAGGCGAGGCCGACGAGGGAACCGAGCCGGGCGAGGACGAGGCCTTCGCCTCGCGCGAGGAGGGCGAAGCCGGCGAAGGCGACCAGACGCGCAAGCGGCGTCGCGGCAGGCGCCGGCGTCGCGGTGGCGAACGCAACCGCGACGATCAGTTCGGCGAGAACGGCGAAGCTGTCGAGCCGACTGACGAAACCGGCGGAAAATCGCCCGTGGCCGAACCTGCCGTTGTCGATGCGGTGGCAGCGGAAGTCTCGGCGCCGCTCGCCGATGTCCCGCTCGGCGAGGAGGCTCCCACGCCGGGCAAGCCGAGGCGCAGCCGGCGCAAGGCCGTAGCGGCTGACACCGCCGCGGCCCCGGCTACCGAAGCCGAAACGCCTGATGTGACGCCAGCCGGCGAAACCGCTGCGCCAGTCAAGCCCGCTCCGCGCAAGCGGACGCGCAAGGCAGAGGTAGCTCCGGTTATCGAGGCTCAGGGCGAAGAGCCCGCGCCTGCTTCGGCGCCGGAACCGGAAGCTGCGACGGTCGCGGCTCCCGCACCGGTCAAGCGCCCGCGGACGCGCAAGAAGGCTGATGAACCCTCGGTCGCGAGCGGTGAACTGCCCGACACCGCCACTCCGGTCGAGCCAACGCCGGCAACCCCTGCCGAAACACCTACAGGGCTCGCGCAGGACGCCACGACAACCGAACTCCAGGACGCGGAAGGTGAAGGCGAATCGCCACGCCGCGGCTGGTGGCAGCGCACCTTCGGGGCGTGACCGAATAGACCGGGCGGGTCCATCGCGGCCCGCCCGGCAATTCCCGCCGCACCGATGTGCGGCTTCGCGCACTCCAGAACGTCATCGGTAATGACGGCCGCTCGACTGGGCGAGCGTTACCGATGGAACGTCAGACGATGCGCATGATCACCTCTCGCCTCACCTTGCCGTTGCTCGCGCTGGCGGGAACGACATCTCCGGCCCAGTCTGCCGCGCCCGCCGATGGCTCTGCATTCTCACTTCAGCCCAGGCCTGCCGAAAAGGCAGGACCTGAATGGCCGATAAGGCGCGGTTCCGGCGAGCGGCTTGCTGATTTTGCGCTGCCGGCTCTCCATGCCGGCGAAACTCTCCTGCCCGCAGTAGTGGCGAAACCGCGGACGACCGGATTCTGGCTCCGGCCTTCGCACACTTCGTCACGCCGGTTCTCTTCGGGCAGTCCCGGCGGACGGGCGATGAGCGCGGGCCTTGTTGCGGGAGCAACCGGGACGCTTCCGGGGATCGGAGAGCTTTCGCTTTCCGCCAACGCAGTTCACGCGCGCCGCCCCCATTCGCTTTATGCCGGAGGGAGCCGCTACAGCAGCGACGACACGCTGGGCATCGCAGGATCGTGGCGCGCGTCAAAAGCCCTGACCCTCGGACTTGCAGCGCGGACCGTCCATTCAAGCGGGCGCGGCAATCCAATCCAGCGGATGGTCGATCTCGCCGCAGGCGACCCAATGGCCAAGAGCGGCATCGCGCTGACCATGGACCTTGCCACCGGTTTCGCTCCCATCGCTGCCACGCTCGGCCTTCGCCTGCGCGACGACCACGTCTCGGCTGCTGACGCCGCACTCCTCGGCACGCGTGGCGGCCGCTCGGACAAGGCCGTCGAAATGACCTTACAGCGAAGGTTCTGAAGCGCTTGCCCCCAGCGATGCAATCGCTAAGAACACCTTGAACTTGCGCCGGCCACGGCCATCGCGCAGGGAATTTGCGTGGCTTCAGGGGCTTGGTGTTATGGCGACCTTCACTCTTCCCAAAAACAGCAAGATCACGGGCGCGCCGCACACTCATGCCAGCGAGACGCGCGGCAAGATCCGCAAGTTCAAGGTCTATCGGTTCGATCCGGACAGTGGCCAGAACCCCCGGTTCGACACGTTCGAGATCGACCTCGACGCGTGCGGCCCGATGGTCCTCGACGCGCTGATCAAGATGAAGTCCGAGCAGGATCCCACGCTCACCTTCCGCCGCTCGTGCCGCGAGGGAATCTGCGGGTCGTGCTCGATGAACATCAATGGCCGCAATGCCCTGGCCTGCACCACCGCGATCGAGGACCTGAAGGGCGACGTGCGGATCACGCCGCTGCCGCACATGGACGTCATCAAGGACCTGGTGCCCGATTTCACCCATTTCTACGCCCAGTACGCCTCGATCCGCCCCTGGCTCCAGACCGTCTCGCCCACACCTTCGGGCAAGGAACGGCTGCAATCGCCCGCGCAGCGCGAGAAGCTCGACGGGCTGTATGAGTGCATCCTTTGCGCGTGCTGCAGCACCTCATGCCCCAGCTACTGGTGGAATTCCGACAAGTTCCTGGGGCCCGCCATCCTGCTCCAGGCCTATCGCTGGCTGGCAGACAGCCGCGACGAAATGACGGGCGAGCGGCTCGACGAGCTGGAGGATCCCTTCCGCCTTTATCGCTGCCACACGATCATGAATTGCGCCAACGTCTGCCCCAAGGGCCTTTCCCCCGCGCGGGCGATCGCCGAAATCAAGAAGATGACCGCCGAACGGCTGGTCTGACCTAGCGGTGAGCGACGGCCCGGGCTTCGAAAGCTTTCCCGATCCGGAACATCCTGGCTGGTACACGTGGCAACTGAAGGACCCGACGCGGTTCAACACGTGGATGTTCGAGAAGCTGATCGTCCGCCGCGACGACGACGGGAAAGCACGGCTGCGGATGTTCCCGCAGCGTCACCACACCAATCTTCAGGGAATGATTCACGGCGGCACGACCCTCGCGCTGATCGATGTCGGCCTTTTCGCATGCTCGCGCATGCTCGGCATTATCGAGGCCGGCACGGCCCTCACCCTCGACATGTCGGTCCAGTTCATTGGCGCAGGCAAGGAAGACCGGCCCTGCGACGCGGTGATCGAGTTGCTGAAGGAAACTCGGCGGCTGGTGTTCCTGCGCGGGATTGTCGAACAGGACGAGGGCCCTATCGCTGCCTTTTCAGGCACGATCCGCAAGCCGACCGCGCGCTGAGGCGCAATCGTTGACCAGGGTCGTCGAAGCCTATGCGCAGCTCGTGGCAGCGGGCGAACTGCGTCCCGATCCCGAGCAGGCCGAGGCCGCCGCGCGGCTGGGCCGCCTGCAGGACGAGCTTGAGGCCGGCAACGGCGAGGCGGGTCTTCTCGGGCGCCTGCTGGGGCGAAAGCGCGCAACTCCGCGCGGGGTCTACCTGTGGGGCGGGGTCGGGCGCGGAAAGTCCATGTTGATGGACCTGTTCCACGATTGTCTGGCGATCCCGCAGAAGCGCCGTGTCCATTTCCATGCCTTCATGCTCGAGGTTCATGCACGCCTCCGCGAGGAGCGGCGCAAGGAACGAGGCGATCCCATCCTGCCGGTCGCGGCGGACCTGGGACGCGAGTTGCGCTGCCTCGCGTTCGACGAGATGGTGGTCAACAACAGCGCGGACGCCATGATCATGAGCCGGCTGTTCACCGCGCTGATCGATGGCGGCCTGACGATCGTCACGACATCGAACCGTGCACCCGGCGACCTCTACAAGGACGGGCTGAACCGCGAGCACTTCCTACCCTTCATCGGCTTGATCGAGCAGCGACTGGACGTGCTGCCGCTCAACGGCCCCGTCGATTACCGCCTGGAACGCCTGGGCGGCGCCGACACCTGGTATGTGCCCAACGGTCCCGCCGCTACCGAGGCGGTCCGCGAGCTGTTCTTTCGTCTGACCGACTATCCGCCCGAAGACAGCGAGCACGTGCCGGCGGCCGAGCTGGATGTCGGAGGCGGGCGGACGCTCCATGTTCCCAAAAGCCTGAAGGGAGTCGCCGTTTTCAGCTTCAAGCGATTGTGTGGCGATGCGCGGGGTGCGGCGGATTATCTCGCGGTGGCGCAGCATTATCACACGGTAATCCTCGTCGGAATTCCGAAGCTGGAGGCCGATCGCCGCAACGAAGCCGCGCGCTTCGTCACGCTCATCGACGCCCTCTACGAGCATCGCGTGAAACTGATCGCGACGGCCGATGCGACCCCCGAAGAACTTTATTTGCAAGGCGATGGACGATTCGAGTTCGAGCGCACCGTCTCACGCCTGACTGAAATGCAGTCGGCCCAATACATGGCCCTCGGGCACGGAGAGGAATGAGATGGATCAGAAGCTGGGCGAAGCGGTGATCAGCAAGGTTCCCGCAGTAACCCTGGGCTTCTGGATCATAAAGATACTTGCGACGACGCTGGGCGAGACCGGCGGCGACACGCTCTCGATGACGTACGACCTAGGTTATCTCGCCAGCAGCGCGATCTTTCTTCTCCCGCTGATCCTGCTGGTCTGGGCGCAAGTGGTCGCTCGCCGGTTCCATCCCGCGCTGTACTGGGCAACGATCATCGCTTCCACGACGGCAGGCACGACCTTCGCCGACTTTGCCACGCGCTCGCTGGGAATCGGATATCCCGGCGGCTCGCTCCTGCTTTTCGCCCTGGTTCTGAGCAGTCTTGCGATTTGGCACAGGACAACTGGAACGATCTCGGTCGATCGCGTCGCGTCGGCCCAGTCGGAACGGTTCTATTGGGCGACGATCACTCTGTCGCAGACGCTTGGAACTGCCTTGGGCGATTGGGTCGCCGACGGCACTCTGGGTTACCTTGGCGCAGCCGCCCTTTTCGGGTCCGCTCTTGCCGGCCTCGCCCTGCTCTACCGCTACACCGCGGTCAGTCGGGTCGGATTGTTCTGGGCCGCGTTCATCCTCACGCGCCCGCTCGGCGCAACGGTCGGCGACTTCCTGGACAAGCCGCTGGACAAGGGCGGCCTCGATTTCAGCCGCCCCCTTGCATCGCTGACACTGGGAGTCGCGATCATCCTGCTGATCGCCCTTGTTCCACAACGGCCGGCGATCAAACCGCAACCGGTCTCCGCTGACTGAATGGAATCCGCCCCACCGGCCTTTCAGCCAAGCGTGAATGAGCGTCCGACGGGAAACGAAACCCTCGTCTTGCGTTCCAGCGCTTTTCCGAAGCTCCTAGAAACGCAAGCGGCCGCACTCCAAAGGAGCGCGGCCTGCCGCAATTCGTTAATGTAAGACCGCCCCCCGCTCACCGGCTTCGAAAGATGAAACCGAGTCGCAATTGATTCGCGGTATTCCGGGAAGGGCTGGATATTGCCGGCTTGAAGCCGAAAATTCCCGCGCTTCCAGAAAGTTAGCTCAGTTGAAGAGCCACTTCCAGATGTTCCAGCCGGTATCCATTGCGAAGTCTCCATTTGGTTTAGAGACCTCGCTGTTAACCTAAACAGCCATGGTTAACAAGGAGCTAAGGATTCGCGCGCTCTTCTCCTGTGCGAAGCAGTTCGGCGCGGAATTCGGAAAACTTCAGCGGGTGCCCGATGAAATACCCCTGGCTGATGTCACAGCCCATCGCATCGAGCATGCGGAAGGTTGCGTCGTTTTCCACCCCTTCCGCCACCACTTCCTGTCCCAGCGCATGGGCAAGCCCGATCGTGCTGGCGACAATGTGCTGGTTACGCTCGCTCGACGTGATCATGCTCACGAACCGACGGTCGAGCTTGATCTCGTCGCTCGGCATTTCGGCAAGGTAGGCAAGGCTCGCCTCGCCGGTGCCGAAGTCGTCGATCGAGAGGCGGAAGCCCATCGCGCGCAGCCGATTGAGGTTCTCGCGCGCGGCATGGCGGTTGCGCATGCCCCAGGTCTCGGTCACCTCGAACGTAATGTTGCGGCAATCGATCGAACGCTTCCGGACGATCTCCGCCACCGCCTCGACCAGCCCGCCCTTATCCACCATCTGCGCCGACAGGTTCACGCTCATTTGGAAGTCGGGGATGAGTTCCATCAGGCGCAGCGATGCGGTGATCGCTTCCTCCAGCACCCAGTAGGTGATCGTGTCGATCCGACCGGCGCGCTCGGCCTGCAATATGAAGGCGTCTGGCGGGATCGGGCCGCGCGTCGGATGGTCCCAGCGGATCAGCGCTTCCGCTCCCCTCACCCGGCGCCGGCGATGGTCCCACTGGGCCTGGTAGGCGAGCCAGATGTCGCCCTTGCGCAGACCCTCGTCGATGCGCGCATTCAGCGACAGCTCCCAAGTCGCTTCGGCGAGCCGGTCGGGCGCGAACTCTTCGACCAGGCGGACGTTCTTCTCGGCCTCGGCGGCGCTGGCGACTGCGGAATTGATGCGCGTCGAGGGCGGCTGCGACGCGTTACGATCGAGCCCGAAGTGGATGTTCGTGTCGAACGTGTAGCCGCCAATGCCGAGAGGTGCGGTGAACAGCGAGCGCAGGCCCTCGAGATGGCCGAGCTGCGCCTCGAGCGGCTTGGCATCCTCCACCCAGGCGAAGTGGCCGGCATCGTCGTGGTAGATTACCGTCGACCCACACCCGAGCGAAAGCCGGCGGGCGATCTGGTGAGCGCATTCCGCGTGAAGGTCGCGCGGGAGCGTTGCGAGGAATTCCTCGTAGCGGTTGATCGACGCCACGACGAGGTCCTGGCTGTCGTTGATCCCGTCCTCGACCAGCGCGGCGAAGTTGGGAAGGCCCGAGGCGCTGGTATGTTCGACCCTCTGGCGCCACCGCTGCCACAAGCGGATCGAGCCATAAAGGAACATCGCCACGATGGCAGGACCAGGCGCACTGTAAACGGATTCGTGCTGCGCAAGGCCGGGCAGCACCACCACCGATGCCACCGCAATCCCATAGAACACCAATTTGCCGCCGCGGTCGCGTCGCCGCGAGCCCAACGAGGCGAAGATGGCGAACAACGCGATGAGCGGAAGCCAGCCCAGATTGCGCGGCGTCCCGGCGCGCAGTTCGTCGGCGCCCGCGATATCGAGATAGACCGGCGCAACCTTGCCGCGGCCGAACCAGCCCAGGGGCTGCTGAGCCTCGGAGCCGAGGTTTGCGACGATGACATTTTTTCCAGCCAGGCTGCGCAGGGCGGCGGCGTCGTTCTCAAGTGTCGCCGCACTCACGGTCGTGACCGAATCGGGTTCGACCGCGAAATTCGGGAAGTAGAGACCCCCGTCGGCCTGGTAGCGATTTGCCAGGACCGTGCTGAGCGTAGGGTAGATCTTCTGCCCCACGCGAACCGTGTAGGGCGCTGAAATGGCGTAGCCGAAGAAGTTGACGTTCCAGCCCGAGACGACGACGTCATGGCTTCCCACGATCGACGCTGGTGGCACCGAGATCTTGCGATATTCGACGTCGTCGACCCCGATTTCGGGATGAACGACAAGCACGGCAGTGTTGCCAAGCGCGTCGAGGGCGCGCGTCAGCGACTTGTCGTTACTATCTGAAATAAAGGTGTTCTTCGACACGTCCAGGAAGACGCGTGCAGGCTTTTGCAGGCGGATGCGGTCGAGCGTTCGCGCCTGGAGATTGCGCGCGGCAATGTTTCCGGCAGTGTCGCCCTGCGGTGTTTCGGGCAGCGTGACGACGACGGTGTTGCTCAAAGCTGCTGTGGATTGCAGCTTGAACCAGACATTCCAGTAGACGTGGCTGATCGGCTCGACGAGCTTGATCGCTCCGCCGATGACGGCGAGGGCCACTGCGATCTTCAAGGGAGTGAAAAGGCCCGCGCGCATAAAACCTTCTTGGGAGGTGACCTCCCGGCACTACCAGCACATGGTTACCGATCACTTACCTTGAGGTGTTAGGAAACACCTAGGCCCGCCAGCGAACGGTCGAGCATCAGCATCTGCCAGATGAGCCTGCTGTGATCCGAGCGCCCGGCTATGTGCGCCTCGACCAGCGAACGCAGCCGGGCCGCATCGAACCAGCCGGTTCGCGAGAGGAGACTGGTGTCTGCGATGGCCCTCGCCTCGCCCGCCAGCGGTCCGCGCAGCCACGCGGCGATCGGCGTCACGAAGCCCATTTTGGGGCGCAACAGCAGCGGTTCGGGCAGGTAGCGGCGCATCACCTGCTTCATCAGCCACTTGCCCTGCATCCCCCGTATCCGCATGCGTTCGGGCAAGGCGGCGGCGAATTCCATCAGCCGGTGATCGAGCAGCGGTTCTCGGGCTTCGAGGCCGACCGACATGCTTGTTCGGTCGACCTTCGTCAGAATGTCGCCAGGCAGCCAGAACTTGAGATCAGCATATTGCGCCCGGTCCAGCCCGGAACGCGCCGGCGCATCGCGCATCAGGGCGATCAGCGGCTGTTCGGCGCGGTAGCTCCCGCGCAAGCGGAGGAACGACTGTGAGTAGATGCTATCGCGCAATTCGGGCGAGGTGACCGCAAGCGCGCGGGCGTATCCCTCTTCCCCACTGCCCGCCAGCGCGAGCAGCGTGGATTTCGCGCGAAATGGACGCGGCGCCCAGTCCGCCTTGGGGTAGAAGCGCCCCGCCCCGCCGAACAGTGGCCCTCGCAAAGCCGAGGGCACGATCCGCCGGACCTGTTCTTCGCGAAACTGGAATGCCTGGCGGCGATATCCCGCCAGCGCTTCGTCGGCCCCGTCGCCCGACAGCGCCACGGACACGTGCTGACGCGCAAGCTCGCACACCCTCAGCGTGGGCAACGCCGAGGCGTCGGCGAATGGTTCGTCGAAGATCGCCGGCAGTCGCTCGACCGCCGACCAGTCTTCGGGCGAAACCATCTTTAGATGGTGGTCTGTCCGGAACCGTTCGGCGACGGCCGCGGCGTAGCCGCTCTCGTCGAAACCGGAAACGTCGAACCCGATCGAGCAGGTGGTGACCGGCTTCGCGCTGGCCTCGGTCATCAACGCCACTACGGACGAGCTGTCCACCCCTCCGGAAAGGAAGGCGCCCAGAGGAACGTCGGCGCTCATCCGCGAGGTCACCCCCTCGCGCAGGCGATGCAGCAATTGCGCGCCGAGATCGTCCGCCCCGCCGCGGTTCCTGTGCGCGAACGAGACGTCCCACCACTGCACCGGCGGAGAGGGCGGCCGATCGTGCCGGAGCAGGCGGTAATGACCTGCCGGCAGCTTTTCGACCCCCGCAAGGATCGATCGATGATCGGGAACATAGCCCCAGGCCAGGTAATCTTCGATCGCCAAGGGGTCGACCTCTCGGCGGAGCAGCGGATGCGCCATGAGCGCCTTGAGCTCGGAACCGAAGATCACGCTCCCGTCGCTCAGCGCGGCGGTGAACAGCGGCTTCACTCCCAGCCGGTCGCGGGCGAGAAGTAACTGCCGCGAAGGCAGGTCGTAGAGCGCGAAGGCGAACATGCCCTGCAGCCGGTCGAGGCAACCCACGCCCCACTTCTGCCAAGCCGCAAGGATCACCTCGCCGTCGCCGTCGGTGTGGAAGATCGCGCCAAGCGCGCGCAGTTCCTCGCGCAACTCCCGGTAATTGTAGATCTCGCCGTTGAATGTCAGCATCGCGCGCCCGTCGCTCGACGCCATCGGCTGGGGCGATCCTGCAAGATCGATGATCGACAGCCGCCGGTGTCCAAGGCCCACGCCGGGAGCCGTCCAAACCCCGCGGCCGTCTGGCCCACGATGCGCGATCACATCGCACATCCGCTCGACCCTGGCGGGATCGACGGGCTTCGCCGTGGCGCAATGAAAGATCCCGGCAATCCCGCACATGATGGAAGCGCTAGCGGGTCCCGCCGATGCGGTCCATCCACGGCCCGGTCGGACCGCCCGCACGAAGGAAGCGTCGGATCGCTTCATCCGCCGGCGCGCCCTCACGCTCTTCCGCCGAGACGATCAGCACTGCCGTGGGGTGCGCCCGCAGGAACAGACGGTCGGCGATGTTCGCGAGCTTGAGACGGATGTTGCTGCCGGTCAGGACGGAGCCGCTGCGATAGAACGTGGCCGCTTCGCGTTCTACCGGGCCGGGCGCCGACAGACGCTGGACGATACTGCCTGCGATCGCCGGACCGGGCGAACGCCAGGCCCATCCGCTGTCGGGGGGCATTGCGCCCTGGCCGAACCCGCCCGCCTCGCGGCCCTCGCCCTGGCTGGCGTATAGTGCGTAGGACACCTCGACCCGGCGCCCTTCTGTATCGGCGTAGGACCCCAGCAGGCGATGGTCCGCCCCGCCATGCAGGGGTTCCCACGGATACGCGGGCGAGTACGTGACGCGGTGCCATCCGCTGACCTGCGGCAAGTCGACTTGGGCCGGCAACTTGGCGGCCAGCCTCCCCGCTGCCGTCGACCAGCCGAACGCGGCCGTGGCGATCAGCATGATTAAGCCGATGGCCGCCCCCGCGCCGATCGTCGCCTCCGCCAGCCGGCTGAGAGGGCGGGACGACATGATCCGCTCGGCGTCGATCGTATGGCCGGTGGGCGCGCGATCGAAATATCGCCACGCCAGGCCCATCACGAGGGCAATCACGAAGGCAAAGAAGAACCAGCCGTAGAGTACATGATCGAACCCGCTGGCGAATTCGATCCCGCGCCATTCGGCAATGCCGATTGTGCCCCAGGCTCGTATCCCGTTAGCGACGATGGGCACGACGATGCAGGTGGCCATGAACAGGCACCGGCGGAGGGGCGAAACGAAGCAGACATTCGCCACCAGCGCCCCGAGCGCGATCATCGCGACAAGAAACTTCGCTCCCGAGCACGCCTCGGCCACCTCGAAGTACCCAGCGGGAGTGGTGATGAATACGCCCTGCAACACCGCCGGAATGTTCGTCAGGTCAAGCAGCGTCACGGCCAGCCGCGCGGTGACGAGCTGGAGTTGCGGTACGATCTCCTCGCCCAGCGGGACCAGGAAGAGCATGTAGGCCAGCGGAAAAGCGAGCCCCGCCGCGACACGCGGCCCAAGGATCGCCGCAACCGCGCCCTGCAGCATCACGACGGCGCCGAGCTGGCGCAGCACCGAGAGCCCGGCGAACGAGCCCAGAACCCAAACGAACGCTGCCCCGCCTACCAATACCAGACCGGGCCACCACGCCGACACGGGAAGGCGCGCGACCTCGTGCCGCCGGATCGTGACCAGCCAACCGATGATGAAAGGCACCAGCAGGATGTGATTGAACGTGGAGCTGTTCCACCACTGGTCGGCCATGTCGCGCCAATCGTCCGCACACAGCACGATGAGCGCGATCCACGATGCTGCCAGCCGTGCAAGTGGCGCGCGCCAGGCCTCGGGCAGCGCATCCCGCAGACGAGACGGACGCGCCTTGCCCAGTGCAAGTTCAGGCAGCATCGCGCGCCTCAGACGAGGCAATGCCGACAAGGCGCGGAAGCTGCGCCAAGGCTTCGGTCCAACCGTGATGCGCGATCACGAAGTCCCGCGCCGCCTGGCCTATTCGCGTTCGCTCTTCCGGCGAGCGCAACAGCGCGATTGCGCGTGTCGCGAACTCGTCGTCGCTGTCTGCTATCGCGAAATGGATACCATCGCAGCCCGCGATGCCGGTGGCCGCCTGAGGCGAGACCAGCACAGGGCGTGCCATCGCCATGGCCTCCAGAACCTTGTTCTGAATACCCCGCGCAATGATGAGCGGCGCGATGACAAGATCAGCGGCGGCAAGCCACGGCCGCACGTCAGCCACCTCGCCGTGGACCGTGCAACCGTCGCGCCCGTCCAGAGCGCGGACCGCAGCAGTCGGCGCGCGACCGACGACGTGAAAGCGCGCGCCCCGCATGTCGGCCGCGATGAGCGGGAGGATCCGTGTCGCGAAGCGGACCGCCGCGCTGACGTTTGGCGGATAATCCATCTGCCCGACGAATACGATGTGCGGCCCCTCGTCCGCGCCGATGATTTGCGCTGACCCCACGTTCGCAGGATCGAAACTGTCTGCGTCGATGCCGTTGCCCATGACGGCAACCTTGGCATCCCGCACCTGCGCCAGATCCAGCCGGCGGGAGAACAGTGCCGCTTCTTCCACAGTCACCAGCAGGCTTACGGACGCCCGTCGATGAACGTCGCGCTCCCACTTCGCGAGCAGCCGGGCCTCTCGCCGATAGAGCGTCCTCAGGGGCTGGCGCGCCGTTAAGGCGTATTCCTCGAATTTGGCGGAATCGACGTCGACGAAATCCATCACGACCCGGCCCGGGAAGTCGTGCGGAATGTATTGGGCCATTTGCGACGAGAAGACGAAAATCGCTGAAATGGGCCGCTCGCGCAGCGTCTTGGCGACCCAGCGGTGCAGCCGCGCGCTGGCGAAGGCGGGTATGGAAACCGGATGGCCGCTGCCCAGTGCTTCGAGCCCGGCAAGCGCCAGGGACTTGCTCCGCCGGACGAGGCAATGGCTGGCGCTGTGCGCGGCCAGCTCGCGTTTGCTAGCAAGATCGACCGCATTCTCGGCAAAGGTACCGACATGAACCGGGGCAAGAGCGCCCAGCGCCGCAAGAATCCGCGACGAACGAATCTTGTCGCCGCGATCCGCCGGAAAGGGGATCCGGTGCGCGAGAAAGAGGATCTCGCCGCTCACGCCAGCCCGTTCGAAATGAGGGGGCCGAGCGCGTCGGCCACCCTTGCCGGCAGGCGCCGCCATGCAGTGATGCGCAGCCGGTGCCGGGGGCTGAGCGGATCAACATCTCGCAGGACGAGGCCGGGCGAGCTCCACTGCGCGTATGCCAAGGGCTCGGGTGTGAAGCCCCAGTTGCGCTTGAAGTGGTAAGCACCGCTCCCGATCTTCGACCGGCCGAAATCGAACGTCTTGCATCCGCGCTCGCGCGCGCGGCGCATCAGCGCGAAATACATGAGGTCGTTGGCCCGCGCGTTGCGCGCCCGGGTGGTTCCGCCGCCCCAATATGGCATCACCACGCCGCGGTGATAGAGACTGAGGACGCTGGCAACCGGCTCTCCGCCATCCAGCACGGTCAGTATTTCGGCATCGGGGCCGAACCGGTCGAGCACTTCGCCGAACAAGCGGCGCGGGAAAACGGGCGTCCCCAGATTATGGACGCTTCGGGCAAAGACCAGATGGTGCATCGCACGGTCTTCGGCGCCAACGCCAACCCGCACGCTCAATCCGGCAGAGAGCCCCTTGCGGACTTCTGCGCGCTGCTTGCGCGGGATCGCCATAAGCTGCGCCTCGTCGTCGGCGGCAAGGGTTGCCGCAAACCCCGCATGGGCATCGCTCCTGATCGACCAGCCGGCGCCCTCGGGCGGAAGAGCGCCGCCGCGTAATTCAATTCCGGGGCAGGCAAGCCTCTGTGCCAGCTCCTCGGCCGCGGCAGTCATGTAGGCGACGGCATACGGATCGACCCCCAGGATCCCGCCGCCGACCGCGAATCCGCTCGACACGAGGGCGCGGCCGAACAAACCGGAATGAACTTCGTGAACCGGCAGCACCGCCGCGATTTTCGGCCCGCGACGCACGACGAGGACGTGCAGTCGATGACCTGTCGCAGCGACGATTGCATCGAGCCATTCCGGCCTGTGGAACGGCGTCGCGGCCGGATGGTCCGCAACGAATGCAGTCACTGCCGCGCGTTCGTTCACATCCCGCCAGTCGACAAGTTCGGGCGGGCCGAGAATCTGGGTGAAAGGCGCGTTCATGCCAGGGCCAGCGCCTCGCGCGCCGCGAGGTCATCGTAGCGCCCCCAAGCGAATTCCCCGGCCAGCCGGCCAAGCTTGCCCTCCATCTCCGCCAGGCCGGTGTAGTGGCGCAGGCGCGAGCGCAACTTCGCTCCCGGCACGCGCGGCTGGTCGGGATCTATTTCCCACGGATGAAAGTAGAATGCCGCAGGCCGCGCATCGCGCTCGTTCACGCGTTTGATCGCCCAGCGCGCGAGCGCATAGGGCAGGACCCGAAAAAAGCCCCCTCCCCCGGCGGCAAATCTGAGTCCGGCAAATTCGGCCGTCGTCACGGGAACCTCGATGAGCGGGGAATGTGCGACAGGGCGGAAGGCGAACCGGGGCGCGGCACGCCAGCCGTAATGATCGTGCGCTACGGGTGCGACGCTGGAGGAATAGCGATAGCCCTGTTCCGCCAGGATCTCGTGCGCCCACGGCGTTCGGGCGTCGATCGAGAAGCTGGGGGCACGGTAACCCACCACGGCCTGACCGCACGTCGACTCGAGCAGCCCCGCCGTCCGGCGCAGATCGTCGGCAAAGCTTCGTGCATCGAGCGTATGCACCCTCTGGTGATCCCAACCGTGACTGGCGATCTCGTGCCCCTGCGCCGCAATCCGGCGGAGCATGGCGGGATGTCGCGCAGCAACTATCCCGAGCGTGAAGAAGGTCGCCCTTATCCCCGCCGCATCGAACAGCGCCAGAACCCGATCGCAGTTCGCCTCAACCCGGGTCTCGAGCGTATCCCAGGCCGCGCGCGCGATCGTGCCTTCGAAAGCGCCGACCTGAAACCAGTCCTCGACGTCGACCGACATGCCGTTGATCGGTCGGCCCGACCGGGGGACGGAGTGCTCCATGGCCTTGTCCGCTCAGGCTGCCGCACGATGCGGATCGTCGCTTTCGATCCATTCGATCAGCATGGTCAGGGTATGGCGGATGGTCGCTTCCTGCTCCCCGATCTGCGCCTCCAGCCTGGCGAGGCGACGGGCGAGCGAGGCATCCGGCTGCGCTGCCGGTCCTTGCGTCTCGGCAAGCTCGACAACGGCCTGCTGCAACTCGCGGATCAACTCGAACTGTTCCGCCAGCGCCGCCGCGCTCGCACCTTCGGGCGCGACGATGCCCACCGGAACTTCGGCGTGCACAACTGCGGGCTGAACTTCGCTGGCCTGAGACATTTTCGGAGTATCGCCGGCCATGTCCGCCAGCACGCTGTCGAGCATTTGCAGGTCTATGTCGCGTCGCCCCTCGACCGCGGCCATCAGCATCAGGCGGTGAACGAGCTGGTTGAGCCGCCTCGGCACCCCGCCGCTCTCGCCCGCAAGCTGCGCGTGGACACCCGGCTCGAACGAGGGAGTTCCGGACCACCCGACCAGGCGAAGCCGATGTTCGATGTAGGGGCCGACCTCCGCGGCGCTCATTGCGTCGAGATGGTGTGTTGCGATGACCCTCTGGCGAAGCTGCTCGAGATTGGGTTCGCGCGCCACCAGATCGCGAAACTCGGGTTGCCCGAGCAGGAGGATTTGCAGCAGCGGGTGAGCGCCCAACTGGAAGTTGGACAGCATCCGAAGTTCCTCGAGCGCCTCGATCGAAAGATTCTGGGCTTCATCGACCACGAGCAGGCAGCGCCGCCCGGCACGTGCCTCGTCCTGAAGAAATCGCTCGATCGTACCCAGGGCGGAAGCCTTGTCGCGCCCGCTGACGTCCAGCCCGAAGGCGGCCGCTGCGACGTGCACGAGTTCCGAGCCGTCGAGATTGCTCGTAACGATCTGCCCGGCAGTCAGGCGCGCGCGGTCGATGCTTTGCATCAGGTGCGCCACCAGCGTGCTCTTGCCCGCTCCGATCTCTCCCGTGATGACCATGAACCCCTCAGCCTGCGCCAGTCCGTAACCGAGGTAGGACAGCGCCTTGCGATGGGTCGCGCTTTCGAAATAGAAGGCCGGGTCCGGCGTGAGCTGGAAGGGACGCCCGGTCAGGCCATAGAATTGATCGTACATTCTTCCCACTCCTTCAGAGCGAATAGCGCAGGCCGAGCAGCGCCGACGCGGCCCACTGGTCGTCCACGAGGTCCCGGTCGATACCGTCGAGTCCGATTGCCGCGGTGGCCGTGAGGCGATCGGTCAGGTTGCGAAAATACGAGGCGTTCGCCCCGATCGCGGTCGCATCGCCGGTGCCCGCGAACCCGCTTTTGTAAAGGCTGGCGTAAAGATTGCCGCGGAACGCGGAGCGATGGTTTATGCGCCCCGAGACATAGGCTTGCGCCCAAATGTTCTCGTCGACCACGCCGTTCGCCGCCGCCAGCACGGTTCCGGGCGCAGCGATGAACCGCCGGCGGTCGTAACCGATGCCGAGCCCGTACTGCAGGCGGACGAGGTCGACCGCCCAGCTCGCAGCGATGCCGCGCGCGCGAAACGTCGCCGATGCGACCGACGACAGCGCGTTGTTGAGGCAGCTTCCATCAGACCGTGCGATCACGCAGCCGCCGATGTCGCCGTTCAGCCCGTTGCGAGAAACGGTGAACTCGGTGGGTAGCGCCTCGAGGCTGCGTTGCACCTGCCCGCCGAACCCGGCGATATTGTCGTACGCTGAAATATGCAGCGACATCCGCTGGTTGGGATTGTAACCGAAGGAGCCATAGAAGGTCGTGCTGCCGTATCGGCGGCCTACGTGAGCCTCGAGCGCGGTGCGCCGGCTCGGACGCCACATGACGCCGGCATCCCATGTCAGCCCTTCAACGTCATAGGCCAGCCGGCGCGGCCCGCTCTTGTCGGTGACGAAGCGCCCGTCGCGGCCAATCACGGGATCGCCGGCCGCATCACGCAAGGCGTCACGACTAGAAATCTCGACGTCTTCGTACCCGATGCCTCCCAGCAACGCGTTGTCGAGCGATACAGGAAGGATGAAGTCGGCGCGGACCGATCTTGCATCCACGCGCTGGTCGAGGTTGCTGATGTCCTCGCGGTTCCAGCCGGCCGAGAGGGTGACCCCAACGGGCGCGATAACGCCGGGGCGGATTCCGGCGGAAATCGCGGCCGTCTGGGCGACCGAATCGTCAAACAGATCGATGCGCTGCCCCTCGCCTCCCGCGCGCGCCGAGCCGGGTGCTTCGACGCGGGTGTAACCCACCCGATACGAGCCGCCGACCGCCACGTCGCCCACGTTGGCGCTCAGCGTCGGTCCGGCATAAAGCGAATAGATCCGGCTCGACCGATCGGTGCGGAATGCCGAGTTGAGTGATGCCCCGCCGCCGTTCTCGACGCTGGCGCGGGTGGCGAGCGCACCGGCATCGAGCCGCAGGACACGCGGGATCAGGTCGCTCGAAACCCGCGCCAGGCCGCTGATCACGTCGCCATCGGATTGCTTCGACCCCCAGCCGATCCGCCGCTCGTACCGCAACGAGACCTGGCCTGCGGTATTCCTGCCGGCGATTGTCGCATCCACTCCGGCGGCAAGGCTGGTATATGTCAGCACGTCGTCGCCGGGTGAAAGTTCGGCGACAACCACTTGCCCCAGCTCGATATATGGGACGATCGAGGTTCGTGCGCCATCGCTGCCACGATGGGCCACACGGCTGTCATCGGCATGCGCCGATGGGCGAACATCGGCCCGCGCCAACGCGGGCGACACCAGAAGCGCTCCCAGCACCGCCAGGATCACCGCCCAATACCGGGCCAACCTCATTCGCCGTAGCCGTAGTAACCGCCAAACCGGCGGCCCGTAGGCGAAAACTGGACCCAATTAAGAAGGAGCTGGATCGTCTCGCACCCGCCGAGAAGCGACAAGGCGTCCTTCAGTGCCGCCTCGCCCGTGCGATCGGCGCGCACCACGACGACCGTCTGGCCGACGTGAAGCGCCAGTTCGGAGGCCGGCGATGCGGCCAGCACGGGCGGAGAATCGAATATTATGATCCGGTTCGGCGAATGGTCGGTCAGCCGGTCCAGGACCTGCGCTGTCCGTGCCGACGCAAGCAGTTCGGTGTCGCAACTCGTCATGCGTCCCGCCGGGAGAACCGAAAGTCCCGGTATGTCCGTACCGCTCACGCATTCCTCGACATCGAGGGAAGGATCGGCCAGCGCATCCATAAGGCCCGGCCCGTCCGGGAGCCCTAGCGCTGATAGCACGCTCGGCTTGGCGAAGTCGGCATCGACCAGGAGGACTTCCGTGTCCTTTTCCGCCGCGATCGAGATAGCGAGGTTGATGGCGCAATAGGTCTTGCCCTCGCCCGGCAGCGCCGATGCGACGAGGATCCGTTCGCCATGGATAGGCCCTGCGCCCGCGCGCGATTCCGCTGCGTTGAGAACGAGTTGCCGCTTCACGATGCGGAATTCCTCGAGCAGTCCCGTGACCGGTCCACCCGGCACGATGAAGCCGCCCTCGCGCAAATGGTCGCGATCTATCGAATGGATTTGGCGGGCCGGACTCGGCGACAGTGCGGGGCGCGCAGCAGCAGGCGACGAACGAGCCGCAGTGGCCGAAAAACTTGCCGGCTTCTCGGCGGCGGGAGGCGCCACGGCAGGCGCTGCGCCAGTGCCCAGCCCGTGTAGCCCGAAATGGTCCGTCGCGCGCTCGAGCAGCGATTTCTGCCCCGGAACGTCGATCTTGCGATGCTCGGTCATCATGCCACCATCGCGCGCTGGGCGACTTCGACCGCAATGAGCAGGATGAAGACACCCGCCAGCGCTCCACTGCCGCCGAAGAACCAACGCTTCTGGCGCGAGCGCAAGAGCCGCTGCGCATCGGTGAGCGTTTGGGAAACCGCGCCCAGCACCGGCAGTCCGGTCGCCTCTTCGAGCGCCGCCGTCGTGGCGAAGCTCGAGTTGAGCTGCGTCGCGGCGACCGCCGCGCCCACGCCCGATCCGATCCCCAGGAACAGCACGAGCGCCAACAGCAGCGGCCGATTGGGCGCGACCGGCGCGCGCGGAGTCGTCGGCGGGTCGACCACCTGGAACTTTACCGCGCTGGTCTCGGTCTCGACCTGGCCGCGCAGGCGAAGCTCCTCACGATCCTGGAGGAGCTTATCATACTGGGCCTTGAGCACGTCGTAGTCGCGACCGATCCGCGCGCTTTCGGCCGCGACTTGCGGCTCGCCCACAGCCTTGCCGGAAAGTGACGCCATCTCAGCCTGGAGCGAGGCCTTGCGCGAATAGAGCCCCTGGAGGTTGGCCTGTCGTTCGGCCTTGATTGACAGGAGCGAGCTATAGGCGGGATTGGGCGTGCCCCCAGCCCCGCCAACGGCCACCTGGCGCGACAACGCCGCGACTTGCGCGCGCTGGGCGATGACATCGGGATGGCTGTCAGTCAGCCCGCGCGCCTTCATCTGGGAGAGCTGGGCCTGCGCCTGGGCCAGTACCTCGCGCGGGCTGCCAGTCCCGGCAACGACGATCGTCGCGGGGGTTCCCGCAAGCTGGCCCTCTATGGCCGCCAACGCACTTTGCGCAGCGCCCAGATCGGCATCGATTCCGCGCATCTCGGCGCGCGCCGCTTCGATGCGCTGGTTGAGCGAACCGGCACCCGGGATCATGTCGGCGTTCTGCGCCTCGAACACCATCCGCTTCTGCTCGGCGGCCTCGAGCTCGCGTTTCCGCTGCTCGAGCTGCTGATCCATAAAGGCCAGAGTGTCGGTCATTTCGCCGCGTCCGCCCGAGAGGTTCTCCTCACGGAAGATGTCAATCATCTTCTGGGCGATGTCCTGCGCCAGCCTTGCGTTGGCGACATCGGAATAGCCGCTCTCGCCCGAGGTCGCGCTGATCTCGAACAGGTTGTCCTGGTCGGAACTCACCGTCACGTGCTTGGCGAGTTCGGCAACTTTCAGCTCCATCTCACGCGGGCTGGTCACATCATCGCCCAAACGCGTGGAACGAATTACTTTTTCCAGATTGATCGCACTCGTCAGGGTTTGCCTGACGCGCTGGATGTCGCGCCTCCGGTCGTTTGCGCCGATGCCGATCTGCTCGGCCAGGACATCATCCAGCTGGACGAAGATCCGGGCGCGCGATTCGTAGCTGTTCGGGAAGAAGGCCACGGCCAGCCAGCCGAGCATGCAGATCGCCCAGGCAACTCCCAGCGCCAGCCAGCGACGCTGCCAGGCGCTGTACGCTGCGACGCGCAACTGGCCGAATATGGCGTTCATCGTTCGGTGCCCCCCAGGTGCGCGCCTAGAACGCACTCTCGGGGATGATGATGACGTCGCCGGGCATCAGGAGGACGTTGGCCTTGCTTTCCCCCTTCTTGAGTAGGTCGGCAAGCTTCAGGCCGTATTCCTTCTGCGCGCCGCCGCCGCGATCGAAGCGGATGAGGCGTGCGCGATTACCCGCGGCATATTCGCTCAGCCCGCCCACCGCGATCATCGCGTCGAGCAGGGTCATGTTGGCACGATAAGGGATCGAGGCCGGCTTCTCGGTGGCACCGACGATGCGGACCTGCTGGCTGAAGGTGCCCGAAAATTTGTTCACGATGACCGAAACGAGCGGGTCCTGGATATATTTGGACAGCGATGCCTTGATGTCGGAGGCAAGCGCGGTCGGCGTCTTGCCCACTGCAGGAAGGTCGGAGATCAAAGGCGTGGTGATGCGCCCGTCGGGCCGAACCTGAACGTTCGCTCCCAGTTCGGGATTGCGCCAGACGAATACCGTCAATTCGTCGAGCGGGCCGATCACGTATTCCTCGCCGGGGCCCTCCTTGCCGGCCACGAAGGTGGCCGGGGGAAGTTGCGGGCCGGCGGCAGCGTCGGCGCATCCGCCCAGCGCCAGACAGGCAAGCGCGGCGCCGGCAAGCAGGCGTTCAAACGGCGTGATCGGCATTGAAGGGTCCCCGTGGATGCATCCGCCCCCAAGCACGCCGAATCCGGCGCGCAACTGACGAGGGCGATGATCCGACAACTGCCTGAAAAGGGTGAAGATACCGTTAGCCTTGATCGCCTCGGCATCGGGGTAATGGCCGGGAAGGCCGCACCCCACAGAGGGACACGGGGGAGCGCGAAGCCTAAACCAGCATCTCGATGGCGGGGCCCTGCCCGAGGAAGGCCGAAGGACTGGCCGTCGCCCCGTAGGCGCCGGCGCAGAACACCGCGACCAGATCACCGACCTCGGCCCGCGGCAATTCGGCGCTATCCGCCAGACGATCGAGCGGAGTGCACAGGCAGCCCACGATGCTCGCGACCTCCTCGGCCGGTTGGCCATAACGAGATGCGATGGCGACAGGATAATTGCGGCGGATCACCGTGCCGAAATTGCCACTTGCGGCAAGCTGGTGATGGAGGCCGCCATCGGTAACTAGAAACGTCTCGCCGTGGCTCTCCTTGCGGTCGACGATCCGCGTCAGGTAAATACCCGCCTCACCGACCAGCCATCGCCCCAGTTCAATACAGAACTGCGTATCGGCAATAGCTTGGGGAAGATTATTCATCCGTTCTGACAACGCGTGGCCAATGGCTGCGATATCGAGTTCGCGATCACCCGCGAAATAGGGAATTCCGAACCCGCCCCCAAGATTGCAGGCCGGTAGGGGCGCGCCGCTTTCCTCGGCAAGGTGGGCCGCCAGTTCCAAACTCTGCGCCTGGGTTTCGGCGATCGCCGATGGATCGAGCGCCTGGCTCCCGGCGAAGATGTGGAAGCCGCGCCATTCGGCGCCTGAGCCGATAATCCTGCGTGCGAGCGCAGGAACGCGCGCAGCGTCTACCCCGAAAGGCTTGGCCCCGCCTCCCATCTTCATGCCCGAGCCCTTGAGTTCGAATTCGGGGTTGACCCGGATTGCGAGGCGCGGGGTCACCCCGGCGCTGTCGGCCAGCGCCAGCGCACGGGTCGCCTCGTTCTCTGACTCCAGATTGATCGTCACCCCGGCTCGAATAGCCGCGGCCAGCTCGCGATCGCGCTTGCCCGGCCCCGCAAAGCTGATCGTCGAGCCGGAAATGCCAGTTGTGGCCGCGATGGCGAGTTCACCTCCCGAAGCGATGTCGAACCCGTCCACGAGTTCATGCATAACCTCAAGAACAGGCGGATAAGGGTTTGCTTTGACGGCATAATGAATCGCAAGTCGTTCAGGGATGGCCTTTCGCAGCGAGGCAACGCGATCGCGGATCATTGCCGCGGAATAGACGAAAAGCGGGGTATCGCCCGCCCGTTCGACGAGTTCGCTGGCCGTATGGCCGGCGATCGCGAGCTCGCCGCCAAGTGTCTCGAACCCGGCCGGTATCGGTCCCACAGGCTTCATGCAGGTTCTCCGGCCAGTTCGCGGGCGAGCCCGGCGCGATCGAGCTTGCCGTTGGAGCCGAGCGGCATCGTCTGGCGCCAGGAGACCGCTCGCGGAACCATGAACGCAGGCAAGGCGCGGGACATCGCGGCCAGCAGCGCAGCGCTGCGGTCGCCGTCGTCAGGCGCGGAACTGGCTCTTGCGACCAGATGGATAACCTGGCCCAGGCGGGCGTCGGGTATTCCGACAGCCACTGATTCCGCGACCAGCCCCGTCTCCATCGCCGCATCCTCGACTTCCTGCGGGCTGATCCGGTTGCCTGCGCTCTTGATCATGGCGTCGCGGCGGCCGACGAAATAAAGCAGGCCTTCGGCGTCGCGGCGGACGCGATCGCCCGACCAGACCGCCATCCCGCCAAGTCGCGACCATGCCGGCGCGGGTCTGAAGCGTTCTGCGGTTCTTTCCGCATCACGCCAGTACCCTTGCGCCACCAGCGGGCCAGCGTGGACGAGTTCTCCCTCCTCGCCGACCGCGGCCTCGCTCCCGTCGTCGGCCGCGACCATGACTTCGGCAAAGGGAATCGCGCGGCCCATCGAGGTTGGATGACTGTCGACCAGCGATGGATCGAGGTAAGTGGAACGAAAGGCCTCGGTAAGCCCATACATCGGATAAAGCGCGGCATTGGGGAAAAGCCTGCGCAACCGGCCGACCAGTTCCGCCCCTAGCGCGCCCCCGCTGTTGGTGAGGCGCCGCAGATTCGCCGCGACCCCCTCCGGCCAGTCATGCTCGACAAGCTGGATCCAGAGCGGAGGAACCGCCGCCAGGGTCGTCGCATCGTACCGGTCCACGGCCTTGATCACGTCGCGCGCCGTCAGGTAATCGAGAGGGATCGCAGCCGCGCCAGCGTACCATGCGCAGAGCAACTGGTTCTGACCGTAATCGAAGCTAAGCGGAAGAACGGCCAAGATCCGGTCCTGCGGCGTGAGCGCAAGGTATCGGGCAACGCTGACGGCACCAAGCCACAGGTTCGCGTGGCTGAGCATGACGCCCTTGGGACTGCCGGTCGACCCGCTGGTATAAAGGATCGCAGCAAGGCCGGCAGGGTCCTGTTCGGATGGGTCGAGCGCCACTCCAGCCGTCTCGGCAGCCTCCCAGGCGGCCAGCTCGTCGACTGCCACCGCATCGGCAAGGTCTCCCCGCTCCAAAGTGGCGAGGCGCGCTGCGTTCGAGATCAGCACCTTCGCGCCGCTGTCGGCCAGGATATGGGCGACCTGCGCATGCTTGAGCAATGGGTTGATCGGCACGTGGACGAGCCCGGCGCGTGCCGCGGCCAGGGGCATCAGGCAGGCCAGTTCGGTCTTTGCCAGCCAGGTCGCAACTCTCGCCCCCGGTTCGGGAACGAAAGTCCTTAACCAGCCACTAAGCACGGCGATACGGGAGTTTAAGTCCTCGAAGCTAAGCACACGATCGCGCAGGATGAGCGCCGACGCCCGCGGGTCTCCCTGCAGGATCACGCGGTCGATCGGGTGCGCAACAGGAATCGGATCGTCACGCAATGCTTGTCGGTCTGCCTTGATCGAGGATCGGACGCGGGTCGGTAGTGAACGAAGTCGACTATCTCGTTAATCTTGCTGAGGTGCAAGGCAACCGCGTTCTGGCGCCGTTCCTCGATCGCCAGCACCAGTCCGCGCCCTTCGATAGGATGGAGTGGTGGGCGTCGCTGGCGCGACACTGCCGGCCCGCTGACGAACCGCTGATTGCGGTCAAGCAGGGCCCCGGCGGGGGCGTCGCCCTGCCCCTGATGCGGCACGCGGGCTCGAACACGCTGGAAAGCCTGGCCACCTGGTACAGCTTCTGGGCCCGGCCTGTTAGCTGGGGCACGCCCGAAATTTCCGCCCTGATGCCAGACCTTGCCAGAGGCCTTGCCGGGAAGACGCACCGGATAACCCTGGCGCCGCTGCCCCGCGGAGACGCCGATCTGGTCGAGCACGCGTTTCGCGCCGGGGGCTGGTCGGTCCTTCGCGCGGCCTGCGACGTCAATCACTACCTGGCTGTCGATGGCCGCACGTTCGCGCAGTATTGGGCGACGCGCCCGACGCGGCTGCGCGAAACGGTGCGACGCAAGTCTGCCGGGGGAACGTTGCAGCTCCGGATCGAGGACCGCTTCTCGCCCAACGACTGGGCCGATTACGAGGCGATCTATCGCGCGAGCTGGAAGCCGCGCGAGGGGAGCCCCGCCTTTCTTCGCGATTTTGCCGAAAGCGAAGGGCGCGCCGGCACCTTGCGGCTGGGGATCGCCAGCATCTCGGGCCGTCCGGTTGCCGCGCAATTCTGGACGGTCGAGGGCGGGACCGCGTTCATTCACAAGCTGGCCCACGTCGAGGATGCGCGGGACCACTCGCCCGGCTCGCTCCTGACCGCCGCGATTATGGAACGCGCAATCGATGTCGACAGGGTGAGTGAGGTAGATTTTGGGACGGGTGACGATCCGTACAAGCGCGACTGGATGGACGGCCGGCGCCCGCGCTATCGCCTCGACATGCACTGGACCCGAGACCCGAGGGCCTGGGCCGGATTTGTCATGGCGTCAGTCCGCCATCTGCGCCTGCGCCAGCTTAGTCCTTGTGCCGCTGAATGGTCACGGTTAGACGCCCGCCAGCAGTGAAACCGGTGATGTGATGCACGAACGCAAGAGCTTTGACGGGGTGGATCAGGTGCAAACGACTGACACGATCCTGCGGGGCATCCTGCGCGACGTGCTTGGGCTGCGCCCCGGCCTGGCCGAGGGGTTCGACAAGGACACCGAACTGTTCGGATCGCTCCCGGAACTCGACTCGATGGCCGTCGCCGGGCTTCTCACCGAGCTCGAAGACCGTCTCTCGATCATCATCGACGATGATGAGGTCGATGGTGAACTTCTTGAAACCTATGGAAGTCTTCTCGCTTTCGCGGAAGCGAAACGAGACCGGCGCCCGCCGGGCGCCTGAGGCAGCGTGCTGACGGCCTGGCCCTGCCCTGCCGCGGCCGGCGAAACGATCAGCCACACACAGGAATTCGCCCTCGAGACCGGACCGGGCGATGGGCCGCGCGTACTCGTCATTCCGGCATTGTTCGAAGAAGCCAACCGCACGCGGCGCCTTCTGGTCTCGACGATGCGCATGCTGGCGGCGGAAGGAGTTGGCTGCGTTCTTCCCGATCTTCCGGGCTGCAACGAAAGCCTTTCCCCGTTGGGCAAGCAGACCCTTTCATCGTGGCGTAATGCAGTGAACGCGGCCCTGTCGCACTTCGGGGCCGCGCATATCCTAGCGGTGCGAGGGGGAGCCAGCCTGGCTCCCGCCGGTGTGATTGGCTGGCGGCTGGCGCCGGCCCCTGGCTCGGTTCTCCTGCGGCAGATGGTTCGCGCGCGCATGCTGGCGGACCGCGAAGGTGGAAATTTTCGTCCCGAAGAGGACTATCACGTCGAAGGGCGGACGCACGGGATAACGCTTGGCGGATATCGCCTCAGCGCGCAGATGGTGAGTGAACTGGAAGCCGATGGCGCGCCGCCGCTCGATGCGCTGCGCGATATTGCGGCGGACGCGCTGCCCGGCAGTCCGCTGTGGCTGCGAATCGAGCCTGGCGAAAATGCGGCACAGTCGCGCGAGCTGGCCCAGATGATCGCTAGCGAGATCCTGCATTGAACCGCTTTCACATGACTTTCGCGTGCGACGGTTCCGCGCTGGCGGGGACGATCGACCCTGCGCCTTCGTCGACAGGGTTGATTATCGTCAGCGGGGGCAACGAGATCCGCAGCGGATCGTGGGCCGGCCAAGCGCTGCTGGCGACCCGGATTGCAGCGGGCGGTCACCCGGTTCTCCGCTTCGACCGGAGAGGCGTTGGCGACAGCGAAGGCGACAATCGCGGATTTCGGAGCAGCGCCAAAGATTTGGCCGCCGCAATCGAGGCATTTACCGAACACCAACCGCAACTGCGCAGGATCGTTGCCTTCGGAAACTGCGACGCTGCCAGCGGACTCGCGCTGTTCGCCGCCGAGGCCGGGCTGGACGGACTCGTCTTGGCCAATCCGTGGACGCTTGAAGGTGACGATACGGCCGTTTCGCCGGCTGCGGTGCGGCGGCGTTACTGGGCACGCCTGTCCGATCTACGACAATTGCGCCGGCTTTTCACCGGTGGCGTTGATCTGGGCAAGGTAGCGCGCGGTTTGAAAAGCGCGGTCGCGCGATCTCCCGAATCTACGTTGGCAGCGGAGATGCGCGAAAGGCTCAGCCGCTTCGGCGGCCGGGCGACAATCCTCCTGGCCGAGCGGGACCGAACCGCGGAACTGTTCCTTGCTGTCTGGGACGACGCAACGACGCCGATCGAGCGGTGTCTTTCAGCCTCGCACAGCTTTGCCGAGGGAGCCGCTTTCGATTGGCTTACCGAACGCGTACTCGCCGCCCTCGCCCGAGAATGACCGTTCAGACGACAGGTTCGGCGTGGCTTGCTACCGCAAACTCACGCTCCGCCAGGAAGCGTTCAGCGTCCAGGGCGGCCATGCACCCGGTTCCGGCCGCGGTCACGGCCTGGCGATAGACGTGGTCCATCACATCGCCGCAAGCGAATACACCGGGCACTTGCGTCTTAGGCGTGCCCGGCTCGACCTTGAGATAGCCGGCATCGTCCAGCGGGAGCTTGCCCTTGAACAGTTCGACGGCGGGCGCATGCCCGATCGCGACGAACGCGCCATCGGTAACGACCTGAGAGCGTTCGCAGGTCACGGTATCGACCAGCGCCACGGCAGTGAGCCCCGCGCCGCCCAGATCGCCGACGAAATGATCGACGGCCTTGTTCCACATCACGGTGATGTTGGGGTGAGCGAATAGGCGGTCCTGCAGGATACGCTCGGCGCGAAGGCTGTCGCGGCGGTGGATCAGGGTCACGTCCTGGCTGTGGTTGGTGAGGTAGAGTGCCTCTTCAACCGCGGTGTTGCCGCCTCCGATCACGACCACCTTTTTCCCGCGATAGAAGAACCCGTCGCATGTCGCGCAGGCCGACACGCCCTTGCCGCCAAATTCCGCCTCGCCCGGTACCCCGAGCCACTTGGCCTGCGCCCCGGTCGCAATGACCAGCGTTTCGCCTTCGTAGATGTCCCCGCTGTCGCCGATCGCGCGGAACGGCCAGCCGGAAATGTCGACCGAGGTAATCGTGTCCCACAAAATCCGCGTGCCGACGTGTTCGGCCTGCGCCTGCATCTCCTGCATCAACCAGGGCCCCTGGATCACGTCGCGAAAGCCGGGATAATTCTCGACGTCGGTCGTGATCGTAAGCTGGCCGCCGGGCTGGAGTCCCTGGACGACGATCGGCTTCATCCCGGCGCGCGCGCCATAGATCGCGGCCGAAAGGCCGGCCGGGCCCGATCCTATGATGAGCATTCTGGTGGTGTGAGTAGTCGCCATGGTTCCCTCCGACCCGGCCAGATAGTCATTCCGCCGCCGCGATGCGAGTCCGCGCGAAACCCGAACGGAGGATTGCCGTTGATTACGCGAGAACCAACGGAGCTTTCACAATGACGTCCGAAGCGCTGCCGTCTCCTGCCCAGCTGGCCGAACGCCGTAAGCCACGAATTGAGGGCGAAAGCGCGGAATATGCCCAGGCGCGCCAAGGCCTGCTCGCCGACGAGATCGCGCTTCGCCGGCAAATCGAGGCGGTGGCCGCGCGACGCCGTGCCCTGCCGCCCGGCCCGGTGATCGCCAAGGACTATTCCTTCAATGCGCCGACAGGAGAGAGAGTCGGGCTGGCGGACATTTTTCGAGGCCACGACACGCTGCTCGCATACTTCTGGATGTACGGGCCGGACCGCGCCCGGCCCTGCCCCATGTGCACCAACCTCCTTGGACCGCTCGACGCGAATGCCGCGGATCTCGAACAGCGCGTGGCGGTCGCCATCATCGGGCGGTCGAGCGTCGAACGGCAGAAGGCGTTCGCGGTGGAGCGTGGCTGGCGAAACCTGAAGTTCTACCAAACCTGCGGCGACGAGTTTCCCGTCGATTTCGGCGGCTTCGATCCGCAGACGGACTACGAGTATCCCGTCCTGATGGTGCTGAAGCGCGAAGACGGCGGCGCGGTGCGCGTGTTCTGGATGGGCGAAATCAGTGGGGAAATGGCCGATCCTGGTCAGGACCCGCGGGGCGCTCCCGATCCGTCACCGCTTTGGACGATGCTCGACCTCACGCCCGAGGGCCGGGGCACCGACTGGTATCCCAAGCTGGAATACTAGGCGCGCCCATGCCAGCGCGGGGCGCGTTTCTCGGCAAAGGCCAGCGGACCCTCGCGCGCGTCTTCGCCTTCGCGCCAGGCGGCGAACGCGGGATACGCGCCCTGCGCCGCCATCGCTTCGGCGATTCCGCGCTCGGCCAGGCCGCGCATCACGGTTTCCTTCGACGCGGCAAGCGCCTGCGGCGAGCAGCGCAGGATTTGATCGCACCATCGCTCGGTCGCTTGCTTGAGTTCGCCGGTCGGGACGACCTCGGTAACAAAGCCGAGCCGCGCACCTTCGGCGGCGTCGACGCGCCGGGCGGCGAGGATCATTCCCATCGCCTGTTTCAGGCCGATCTGCCGAGCAAGCCGGTGCACCCCGCCACCCAGCGCCACCGCGCCGACCAACGGCTCGGGCAACCCGAAGCTCGCGCTATCCGCGGCGATGACGATATCGCAGGCCAAGGCGATCTCGAAGCCGCCGCCCAGCGCCAGGCCGTTGACCGCGGCGATAAACGGCTTGTTGCAGTCGAACCGCTCGATCAGCCCCGCATAGCCGTGAGGAGGGTAGCTGCGATGTCCCCCGCTGCTTGCGACGGCCTTGAGATCGGACCCGGCGCAAAAGGCCCGTTCGCCCGCGCCGGTGACGACGCAGATTTCCTGCGCAGGCTCGTCAGCGAAAGCGTTGAAGGCAGCCTCCAACTCGTCGTGCATCGCCGGATTGATCGCGTTCATCACCTCGGGCCGGGAAAGCGTAACGGTCGTGACGGGCCCCGCCCGGTCCACGACAATATGCTGGAAGGGAGCGGTCATGGCAGCGCCTCGGCAAGCTTGGGAATGTCGGCAAAGCCGCGCAGGACGTCGTTGAGGTGCGTGCAGCCCAAGGTCCCTGGCAGGACCTCGACCACTGCTTCCCGCAGGTCGGCGACGTTCTGGCCGATCAGCCGGGTGGCCTTGATCGAGGCGCCGGGACATTCGCGATAGGGCAAGATCAGCGGCAGCGCCTGCAGCGCGACAAGGCGCATCGTTCCCGGTTCCACTTCGGCATGGACGCGATACTCGTGGATCGCCATTCGCGCGCCCGTTGGCGTGGTGCCGCTGTCCTGGAACCCGGCATCGATGCGGATCAGGCCGTTGTCTCGCCACAAGTCCAGCCTGCGGGCGCGTCGCATCGTCGGTCCGTTTCCTTCGGGCAAGGGATGCCAGCCCGCCGGGTCTTCGGGATGGACGAGAGGGCCGACCGGCGTGCTGCTTTGCGTCGACTGGCTGAAGCTGCCGTCGGCTTCGAGCGAACTGGCCCCGGCAGCAAAGCCGGTGCAGATATCGACCATCTGTCCGCCGCGCCCCGGCTTGGCCGGCGCTGCCGCTTTCCGGTCCTGGCGCCAGTCATCCTGCCACAGTGACCAGACCCAGCCGGCGACCAGACTGGCACCGGCGAAATCGTCGAGAACCTGGAATTGTGGCGTGCCGCGAATGTCGCCCATGGCGTCGTTCAACGCGCGGCGACTGGCGCCGCCGGCGCGGACCCCCACGAGCTCCTGATCGCGAGGGTGGCGCGGGCGAGTTTCGATCGCCAGTATCTCGCGGGTCGGCGCGGTGCGGATCGTATACCCGCCCTCGGCCAGAGTGACCAAGGTTCCGCCTTCAGCCGGTGTGAAGGCATCACGTGCGCTGCCCACCATCTCCCACGGCTCACCCAGCCCCTCAGGCCAGGACGAATCGATCGAGGTTGTCCGCCTCACCGATCCGGGCAGCCGGAGCGGTGCGGTGCCCGCCGATTGCCGCGCCCATGCGAACTGCGGCGGGACCGCGCTCACGCGAGGTAGTTTGCGCGGATCGCCGCGGCCTTTTCAGGCGATACGCCCAGCACCTCATCGAGATAGGCGTCGAGCGACCCGTGCCGCTCTCGGATCGCGCCAAGTCCTTCCTCGAGGAAGGCGGGATCGACCGACATCAAGGTGCGTACCGCGTCATCCTCGATCGCCTCGCCGTGACTTGCGCGAATGGTCTTCGCGCCCGCTTCGATGCGCGCGTCGATGTTCCCGGCCTCATTGGTCAGAAGGTAATCCGACATGGCATCGTCGGCATGGACGCCCAGCACATGATGGGCGAGCGCCACGGCCAGACCCGTGCGATCCTTGCCCGCCAGGCAATGGAGCAGGCTCGGCTCGGCGCCTGCGGCCAGAGCATCGAAATAGAGGCGGTACGTTCCGACCAGGATCGGCCGCCAAGCCATCCCTTGATAGAGCCGGACCATCGCCCGGTGCGCATCATCGGCGGTGACGATCCCTGCCCCGGCTTCCTCGTGCACCGCCTGTCCGCCAAGGCCCGCGGTCTCGCCAGCGAAGAAGAGGACCTCAGCAGCGAAGTCTTCCGGTCGGGCGCAGGGATACTTTTCCCGCTCGCTGTCACCGCGAAGGTCAATGACCTTTGACAGGCCGAGCGCGGAAACACGCTCGAGATCCTGCGCCGTGGCATCGATATGCTGGCCCGAGCGCCAAAGCCGGCCCGCCTTCACCCGCGCGCCATCGGCGGCAGGATAATTTCCGTAATCGCGAAAATTGTGGATGCCGGTCATCGGCAGGACACGGTGTTGCATGCCCGCTGCCGTTGAGCGCATTGGGGTCCGCGTCAAGACCCGATGTGCGCTGGACAACACGTGACGGCGACGGCACGAAAGCCCCCGTCGCACTTTACGAGGCCCTTTGCATGACCGAGCCTTCGACCCGTCATCTCGTCAACCCGGATTTCCTTCCGGTGATCGATGCCTTGCCGTTCCGCACGTTCGATCACGAGACCCTTCATCAGGCGCGCGCCGAATCCGGCGAGCGCTTCAGGGCGCTGGGCGAGCCTGTCATCGCACCGCAAGTGCGCACGGTCGCCGGTCCGGGCGGCGACCTGGAACTTTACTGCTTCGACCCCGCACCCGGCACATCGGGGCGTGCGGCGCTGCTTCACGTTCATGGCGGCGGAATGTTTCTTGGTTCCGCCCGTGAGATGGCGAGCGGCCCTGCCGGAATTTCGGCCGCGCTCGGCATTCCCGTCGTCTCGGTCGAGTATCGTCTCGCGCCCGAAGCACCCTTCCCTGCGCCGCAAGACGATTGCCTGGCGGCACTGCGCTGGATGTCGGAAAACGCGGAGGAACTGGGCATCGACTCTGCAAGAATAGGCATCCTCGGCGAAAGCGCGGGCGGCGGCCTTGCCGCCGCGACGGCGCTGATGGCGCGCGACACGGGTGGTCCCGCGCTGGCCGCCCAGATCCTCGTCTATCCGATGCTCGACCACCGCACCGGCGGTGATGATTGTGCCTGGCGCAATCGCACTACCGGCGAGTTCGTCTGGACGCGTTCGTCCAATCGCTTCGGCTGGGAGGCGCTGCAGGGCTCCTATCAGGTAGACGATGCGCGGAAGGGGTGGTTCAGCCCGGCCCTGGCTGACGATCTCAGCGGCCTTCCCCCCACGGTCATCCTGACCGGGAGCCTCGACCTCTTCTTCGACGAGGACCTGGACTACGCCCGCCGCCTCGTCGATGCAGGGGTTCCGGTCGAACTCCACAGCTATCCCGGCGCGATCCACGGCTTCAACATCATGCCGGAATCCAGCGTGTCCCAGGCTTTCGCGCGCGACATGCTGGGCGCGGCCAGCCGTCTTCTTGGTCTGGAACCACGAGCATGACCGAACTCGTCCGTTACTCCGCAAGCGGCGGCGTCGCCCGCCTCACCCTCAATCGCCCTGAGAAGCGCAACGCGCTGAACTTGGCGCTATGGGCCGAACTGGAAGCGCATTGCGCTACGATCGAAGCGGCCGGCAACGAGCTGGCCGCCGTTATCCTGGATGCCGAAGGACCCGTGTTCTGCGCAGGCAACGACCTGAAGGAACGGGGCGTGGCCACCCCGCGCGCAAACTACCAGGCAAGCATCGTCACCCGCCTGGCGAACCTGCCCCAGGCGGTCATCGTCGCGGTCCAGGGCGGTTGCTTCACCGGTGGTCTGGAACTGGCGCTGGCCGGAGACATCATCGTCGCGGGCGAGAGCGCCCGGTTTGCCGATACTCACGCCACGTTTGCGCTGGTCCCGGTCTGGGGGATGAGCCAGCGACTGCCGCGCCGCGTCGGCCAATGGAAGGCCCGCGAGATGAGCCTGACCGCTATCCCGGTAAGCGGCGAGGAAGCGGCGCGGATCGGGCTGGCCAATCATTGCGTTCCCGATACCGGACTTGCCGCGAAAGCGGACGAGTTGGCGAACGCGATTGCCGGCCAGAGCCGCCACAGCACCTTCGCGCTCAAGCGGCTCTACCGCGAACAGGCCGATCTGCCGCTTGCCTCCGGGCTGGCGCACGAGGTTTTCAACAGCGCCGGGATTGGTCCCGATTTTGCCGAAAGGGTCGGCGGGCGCTTTGGTTGAATGCGCTCAGCTTGTTTGGGTGCGGCCGCGTTCCATGACCTGAAGACGCCGCGCCTCCACCGCTTCGGCGTCCACCGCGCGGTTCGCTTCCGACGAGATCCGGTGCTCGATCCCCAGACCGTCGGCAAAGCTCTGAGCGTAGCCCACATCGATCAGGTTTTTGTAGGCGCGCACCATTGCCGGATCGGCGGTTGAAATATCTTGCGCCAGCTGCTTCGCAATGGCCAGAAGCTGATCGGCCGAAACCACGCGATTGACGAGCCCCCAGGTGCATGCGGTCTGCGCATCGAGGAAGTTGCCCGACAGCGACAGCTCCTTGGCCCGGCTGATTCCGATCATTCGCGACAACTTCTGGGACAGGCCCCACCCCGGCATTATCCCGATCCGGGCGTGCGTATCGGCAAAGCGCGCATTCTCCGACGCGATCAGGATGTCGCACGCAAGCGCCACTTCGAACCCGCCCGTGATCGCCACGCCGTTGATCGCACCGATGACGGGCTTGCGGCATTGCTCGATTGCCTTGACGGGGTTTTCCTCAGCCCCTTCGGCGTTCGCTGCGCCGAGGTTCGACGTGTCGGCTCCCAATTCCTTGAGGTCGAGCCCGGCGGTAAAGGCGCGAGTGCCCGCACCGGTCAGCACGACGGCGCGAATGTCGTCATCGCGGTCGACTTCGACCATCGCCTGGGCCAACGCTGCCCGAAGACCCTTCGAAAGTGCGTTCATCGCCTCGGGACGGTTGAGCGTCACGATCGCCACCGGGCCGTCGCGCTCGATCTTTACCAGGTCACTCACAGCGCCACTCCCTCCTTGATCGTTGCCCATTGCCGGCCATCGTGGCCGAAGAGTATGCGCGTGCCGCCCGCGCGCGCCTTTGCCAGCCGCTCGAACGTTAGCATGCCCTGCTCGACGTCCACCGTCGCGCGCGGAAGGACCATCATGTCGAGGTTGCGCTCGGTGTAGCAGCAGTCGCCGGCGAGCAGGACTTCCCCGGCGGCAAGCCTTACAATCACGCTCTGATGCCCTTGTGTATGGCCATAAGTGGGCACGATCCGCACGCTGCCGTCGCCGAACAGGTCGTGTTCGCCCGAAATCGCGGCGATCTTCTGGCCGGTATCGTAATCCACCGCCTCGTACAGGCCGGCCTGGGGATTGTGCTGCGCGGTTTCCAGCTCCCGCTTCTGGACGATGATCGTCGCATTGGGCAGCAGCGCGTTTCCGCCGCAGTGATCGATATGGAGGTGCGAGTTGATGACCCAGTCGATGGATCCCGGATCGACGTCGATCGCCTTCAGCCTCGTCGCGATGTCCATGCCTTCGAACCATTGCAGTCCGAATTTGTCGGACGGCAGTGCGTCAGCCAGCTCGCGGCGGTAGCGCACGTGCATCCCGGTATCGAACAGCGCCCGCCCTTTGGGATGGTCGATCAGGTAAGACGGAACCGGACCGCGCAGATAGTCGCCCTCGTCACCCTCTACGAAGTAGCCGGGGCGACACTGGAACCAGCCGCAGTTGAACGCGAAGAGCCGCAGCGTGTCGGTCATCTCTACATCCGCGCCCTTGCGCTCTGGCCGTCGTCGACCCGGATGACCGCACCGGTCACCACCTCGGACGCGGGCGAGACGAGGTAGAGCAGCGTCGAGTCCATCTGCGCGGGCTCGGGCACCCGCTTGCGCGGCAGGTGCTCGCGCGGGTCGCCAATCCGCTCGAACATGCCGTCGGTCATCTCGCTGACGAACATCCCGGGCGCGATGGCGTTCACGTTGATGTTGTTGTGCGCCCATTCGACCGCGAGAGTCTCGGTCATCCGGGCAATGGCGGTCTTCGTGACGGCGTAGAGCGCGGCACCGCCGCCGTCGTAGCGATAGTGCGCGACCGAACTGATATTGACCATCCGCCCGGGCTTCTTCGCCGCGATGAGCCGGCGCGCGACCTCGCACGAAAGAATGTAGGGGCCGCGCAGATTGGTGCCGATCACCTGGTCGATCAGTTCGATCGACATCTTGTGGGCGCGCTGGGCGTCGGGCATCCCGGCGTTGTTCACCAGGATGTCGATTGTGCCGAACGCTTCCTCGCCCTTGGCGACGGCAGCGATCAGCGAATCCGCGTCGGTCGCGTCCAGCGCCACGGCCAGCGCCTGGCCCCCTGCGGCGCGAATCTCGTCCGCCAGCGCCTCAAGCCGGTCGAGCCGCCGCGCGCCGATTACAACCTTGGCCCCGGCCGCCGCCAGGACCCGGGCAAAGCGCGCGCCGAGCCCTGACGATGCGCCGGTCACCAGCGCGACCCGCCCGGTCAGGTCGAACGATACATTTGGCGTGGGAAAGGTCATCGTGGAAGCGTCCTGTCTATTTGCGGTCGAGGGGAATGACCGCACCGGTCATGCGCGAAAGGCAGACGAGGCGCCCCGCCTCGTCAGCGATGCGGATCGTCCATACCTGCACGGTGCGCCCCAGCGATTCGGGTCGTGCGGTCGCGATAACCCAGCCATCGAAGGCAGGGCGCAGGTGATTGGCGTTTATCTCCATCCCGACGGTCACGAACTTGTCCGGGTCAACGACCATAGCGCCCGCGACGGAGGCGATTGTTTCGGCGAGTGCCACCGAGGCCCCGCCGTGAAGCCGCCCGAACGGCTGGTGCGTCCGCTCGTCGACCGGCATTCGCGCAGAAATCCAGTCCTCGCCAACATCGTGAAATTCGATGCCGATGTGACGCGGCAGGGCCTTTTCCCCCATTCGGGTAAGCCGCTCGAGCGAGGGCAGCTGTCCTCCCCACCAGATCAAGCGGCGAACCCTTCGGCCAGGAATTTCGTAGCGCAGCCCGCCAGCAATGCGGAACCCAAAGGCAGCGCGGCTTCGTCGACGATCATTCGCGTGGAATGGATGCCGCAGCAACTCGCAAGGTCGGCCCCTTCGTGCGCAACGCCCAGAAAGAACATCGCGCCCGGCACCTTTTCCAGCACGTAGGAGAAATCCTCGGCGCCCATGATCGGGTGCGGCATCCGGCGGAAGGCCGCGTCGCCGAACAGTTCCGCGCTTACCGCCTCGCCGAGTTCGACAGCGCGCGGATCGCAGATCGTCACCGGAAAGCCGAGCTCGATCGTCACCTTCGCGGAAAGCCCGTGGGCCGAGGCGATACCCTCTGCCAGCCGGGTGAGTTCCGCGTGCAGGCGGGTGCGGTTGCCTGGCGACAGGGTCCGCAGCGTTCCCTTCATCGTCACGCGATCGGGAATGACGTTGTAAGTCGTGCCTGCGTCGATCCTGGCCACCGTCGCAATCACCGGATCGGCGGCATCGAAGTGGCGGGTGATCAGCGTTTGTATCGCCATGACGATCTCGCAGGCGACCGGCACCGGATCGCGTGTCTGGTGCGGCATCGAAGCGTGACCGCCCGCCCCGGTCACCACGATCTCGAGCTGGTCGGCCGAGGCCATCAGCGGCCCGGCGCGTCCGGCCACGAGGCCGTGCTTGCTGTTGGGCATGATATGGAGGGCGAAAGCGGCGTCGGGCAGCGGATCGATCAATCCGTCGTCGAGCATGAAGCGCGCGCCGTGGAACCCCTCCTCTCCCGGCTGGAACATGAACTGGACCTCGCCCGCCAGTTCCTCGCGCCGGGCGCAGAGTATCTCTGCCGCCCCCGCGAGCATCGCCGTGTGCGTGTCGTGCCCACAGGCATGCATCGCTCCTGCGATGGTGGACGAGAAGTCGAGGCCCGTCTCCTCGGTCATCGGCAGCGCATCCATGTCGCCGCGCAGCAGAACGCGGCGTCCGTTGCCGCCGCCGCGCAGGGTGGCGACGAGCCCGGTGGTGGATCCGCCTTCGCGCCATTCAAGCGGGAGATGCGCCAATGCTGCGCGCACCTTGTCGCGTGTCTTGGGCGTCTGAAGTCCCAGTTCCGGCTCGGCATGAATCTCGCGCCGGAGCGAGACGATACGGTCGGCAAATCCGCGGGCATCATCGAGAAGCGTCTGGTTCAGCATGAGAGTTGCTCCCGCAGGATCTGGTTGAGACCTTGGGCATAGTCCGCCCTGGCGAGGTCGTCGAGTAGTGCCGGAGGGCACGAAAATCGATCCCGCGACCGTAGGCTTCGCTTGACTTTTAATCGCGCGATTAAATAGGGACAATGGATAACAAGGAGCCGGGATGTCACTTCTCTACGATGAGGGCCAGCAGGCCATCGCCAACGAATCGCGCCGCGTCCTGGACGCCCGGACCGACAAGGCCCGGCTTCTGGGCTTGCTTGAACAGACTGGCGCTTACGACTCTTCATTTTGGGAGACCGCCAAGGAACAGGGCTGGACCGCGCTCGCACTCCCCGAGGAATTCGGCGGGCTCGCCCTGGGGCTGACCGAACTTGGCATCGTCTCGCATGCCATCGGCGCCGGCACCGCCGGCGCGCCATTCCTCACGACAGGTTACGGCGCGGCGCAGGCGATCCTCGCTTCATCCGACGGGTCAGTAAAGAACGAGTGGCTGCCGCGCATCGCCAGTGGCGAAGCCATCGCCACGGTTGCCTTTGCCGAAGAGCAATCACCCCTGCCCACCCGCCCCACGACTCACCTGAGTGACGGTAAGCTGACCGGGTTCAAGCCGGGCGTTGCGGGCGGCGTTCAGGCCGACCTCGCGGTTGTCCTGGCGCTCGCGGAAGGTGAGCCCGCGCTCGTCCTCACCCGCCTCGACAGCTCGGCGCGCCGGCCGATCGACAGTTTCGACAACAGCCGCGGCTATGCCAACCTCGCCTTCGATGGCGCAGAGGCGACCCTCCTCGTCAAGGGACCCGCCGCGCTCGACAAGGCGGAGGACATCCTCGCCCGAATGGCGCTGATCACTGCGCACGAGCAGACCGGCGGTGCCGAGGCGTTGATGCACATCGCCCGCGACTATGCCGTGACCCGCAAGGCGTTCGGCCAGCCGATCGGCGCGTTCCAGTCGGTCAAGCACCGCATCGCCGAGCTTTACGGACTGGTCGAGATCGCGCGCGCCAATTGCGTCTTTGCCGCCAGCCGCGAGGGCGAACATGATTTCGTCGTCGCCGCCGCAGCGGCCCGCCTGTCCGCCACCGAAGCATACGACACCGCGGCGCGCGACACCGTTCAGGTCCACGGCGGGATCGGGGTCACGTGGGAAGCGGGGCTGCATCTTCACATGCGCCGCGCGCGCAGCCTTGCGATCGAGTGCGGAAACACGATGTTCTGGGAAGACCTGCTGGTCGAACGCCTTACGGGAGTAGCGGCATGAGCGATCTGGACGCCTATCGCGCAAAGTCGCGGGCCTGGCTTGAATCGGTTGCGCCGACGTTCGGCAAGGACGCGCGCCGGGGCCTTTCCGTGGAGGACGACCTTGCCCTCGGCCGCCGCTACATGGCCGCTAAGTTCGACGCTGGCTTTGCCGGAATCAATTGGCCTACGGAGTGGGGCGGGCAAGGTCTGACGCACCTCGAGAAGATCACTTTCGACAGCGAGGAAATGCAGTTCGGGATGCCGGTCGGCTATTTCGGCATCTCGCTGGGCATGCCGGTTCCGATCCTCATGGCGCACGGCCCTGACAAGGCCTGGGCGAAGGAGCGCGTGATCAAGGCGCTGCGCGGCGAGGAAATCTGGTGTCAGCTATTCTCCGAGCCAGCGGGCGGTTCCGACCTTGCCGGACTTCGCACCCGAGCGGTTCCGGACGGCAATGGCTGGTCCCTGACCGGTCAGAAGCTGTGGACCAGCTGGGCGCAGTATTGCGACTATGGCGTGATCGTCGCCCGGACGGACCCCAACGTGCCCAAGCACAAGGGCCTGACCTATTACTGGGTCGACATGAAGGCGCCCGGCGTCGAAGTCCGTCCGATCAAGCTGGCCGGCGGCGACAGCCACGTGAACGAGGTTTTCTTCGATGACGTGAAGCTGACCGACGAGCAGCGCATGAGCCCGGTCGGGGGCGGCTTCGCTGTCGCGATGCACACGCTGATGATCGAGCGGTACATCGCCACCGACAGCGGCGGGTTCGGCCCGCATCTCGACCTGTTCATCGACTTGTCGCGCAACGTCGAGGTCAACCAGAAGCCCGCCATTGAAGATGGCCGCATCCGTTCGGCCATCGCCCGCAATTATGCGATGCGCAGCGGACTGGAAGCGATCACGCACCGCGCGATGGAAATGATGATGGCCGGCATGCAGCCGGGGCCGGAAGGTTCGCTCAACAAGCTTGTCGCGGTGCGAAGCCGCCAGAAGCTGTCGGAACTGGCGATCGATCTGCAGGGTACGACCGGCCTCGCCTTCGATCCGCACGCCTTCGTCAAGGAAGACTGGACAGCGAGCTGGATCAACGCGCCGACCGGCCGCATCGCCGGTGGCGCGGACGAGATGCTGCTCAACACCATCGCCGAAAAGATACTCGGACTGCCGCAGGATCACCGCCCGGACAAGGGCGTGGCCTTCAATCAGATCCCTGCATGACCATCTAACCTAGAGTTTCAGGAGAACTTCAATGGCCGAAGCCTATATCATCGACGCCGTCCGCACCCCGCGCGGAATCGGCAAGCCCGGCAAGGGCGCGCTGAGCCACCTGCACCCGCAGCACCTCGCCGCCACCGTCCTCAAGGCGATCAAGGAACGCAACCACCTCGAGACCGAGACCGTCGACGACATCGTCTGGTCGACCAGCTCGCAGCTCGGCAAGCAGGGCGGCGATCTCGGCCGCATGGCGGCGCTTTCCGCGGGCTATGACGTCAAGGCCAGCGGCACCACGCTTGACCGCTTTTGCGGCGGCGGGATCAGCTCGGTGAACTTCGCCGCTGCCTCAATCATGTCGGGCATGGAAGACTGCGTGATTGCAGGCGGCACCGAGATGATGAGTTACACTTCGGCCTATGCCGCCGAGCAGGCCAACGCCGGCTTGCCGCCCCGCCTGATGGGTGCTGGCCACGATGCGCTGGACGAACTGCATCCGCAGACCCAGCAGGGCGTCGCGGGCGATGCGATCGCCGCGATCGAAGGCATCGACCGCCAGGCGCTCGACGACCTTGCCCTCGTCAGCCAGCAGCGCGCGGACCGCGCGATAAAGGAAGGCCGCTTCGCGAAGTCGGTCGTGCCGGTCCTGAACCCCGACGGCAGCGTCGCACTCGACCGCGAGGAATTCCCGCGGCCCGAAACCACTGCCGAAGGCCTCGCAGCTCTCAAGCCGAGCTTCGAAGCGATGAAGAATTTCGACATGGGCAACGGCAAGACCTTCGGCGACCAGATCAAGCGTCGCTATCCCGACCTTGAGTGGAAGGGCGTGCATCACGCCGGCAATTCGTCCGGCGTCGTCGATGGCGCTGCGGCCATCCTCCTCACGTCGGACGAGTATGCCAAGAAGCACAACCTCAAGCCGCGCGCGCGCGTCGTCGCCTATGCCAACCAGGGCGACGATCCGACGCTAATGCTCAACGCCCCGGTTCCGGCCGCCAAAAAGGTTCTCGAAAAGGCGGGCCTGACCAAGGACGATATCGACGTCTGGGAAATCAACGAGGCCTTTGCCGTGGTCGCCGAAAAGTTCATCCGCGACCTCGATCTCGATCGCGCAAAGGTCAATCCGAACGGCGGTTCGATGGCGCTGGGCCACCCGATCGGCGCGACCGGCTCGATCCTCATCGGCACCGCGCTCGACGAGCTTGAGCGGTCCGGCGGGCGTTATGGTCTCGTTACGATGTGCGCCGCGGGCGGCATGGCCCCCGCGATCATCATCGAACGCCTCTGATTATACGAGCGGGCCGGACCTCGTTCCGGCCCGCTCGCTCATCCCGGCGGCAGCAATGCCGTGCGATGACGGTGTACCGCTTCGTCCAGCCACTGCTTGAACGCCCTAACCCGGGCCAACTGGTGCGTGTCCTTGTGCGTCACCAGCCAGAACGAGCGCATGATCCGCTGGTCGCGCAGCACCGGCACAACGCCCGGCTCCGCTTCGCCGATGAAGCAGGGCAGAACTCCTATCCCCGCCCCCGACGCGATCAGCCTGTGCTGGGCGATGATGCTCGAGCTGCGGATGTCGGCGTGCAGGCCGGGCTCCAGTTCGGCAAGATAGCGCAGTTCCGGCGCATAGAGCAGATCGGGGATGTAGCCGACCAATCGATGCCCGACGCCGAGGTCTGCCGCGCACGTCGGCGTTCCGTGACGCAGCAGGTAGTCGGGAGAGGCGTAAAGCCGCAACGCGTAGTCCGACAGTTTTCCCGCGATGACCGGCCCGGCGCGAGGGCGCGACAGGACGACCGCCAGATCGGCCTCGCGCTTCGACGGACTGAGGAACCCGCTGCTGGCCACGAGATCCAGGGTTATGCGAGGATGCGCGGCAACGAATTCGTGCACGTGGCGCGCCACGAACCAGGTGCCGAAACCTTCCGACAGACTCACCCGCAAAACCCCCGACGGCCCGCCAGCGGTGGCCGCCCCTTCGGCGATCCGGCCCGCTGCGACTTCCATCGCCTCGACTTCCGCCAACATCGCCTCGCCCGCCTCGGTCAGGACCTGGCCCTGGCGGGTCTGTTCGAACAGCGTCTGACCCAGGCGAGCCTCGAGCCGCCGCAGCCGCCGGCCCATGGTGGTGGCATCAACGCCCGTCGCGGCGGCGGCGCGCGCCAGTTGGCCGGCGCGGGCAATCGCGAGGAAGACTTGGAAGTCGCTCCATTCAGGCTGCATAATTGCAGGTCATAGCCGCAAACTCTCCGGTTGTCTGCAATCGTTGCGAGGTGCACGGTGACCGCAAGAACACGATCTTGAGAGGAATATCATGCGTCAGATCGATCATCTCATCGCCGGTGGCGGTGCGACTTCAGGCGGTCGGATGTCCGACATCTTCGATCCCAACAACGGCGGCGTCCAGGCCCGCGTCGCGCTTGGCGATGCTGCAGTCCTCGACCGCGCCGTGGCGGCGGCTCAGGCCGCGCAACCGGGTTGGGCGATGACCAACCCGCAGCGCCGCGCCCGCGTGATGTTCGAGTTCAAGCGCCTCGTCGAAGCGAATATCGACAGCCTCGCCGAGCTGCTCAGCTCCGAACACGGCAAGGTGATCGCCGACAGCAAGGGCGACATCCAGCGCGGCCTGGAAGTGATCGAGTTCTGCTGCGGCATTCCGCACGTCCTCAAGGGCGAGTACACCCAGGGCGCTGGCCCGGGCATCGACGTCTATTCGATGCGCCAGCCGATCGGCATCGGCGCAGGGATCACCCCGTTCAATTTCCCCGCGATGATCCCTCTGTGGATGTCGGGCGTGGCCATCGCCACCGGCAACGCCTTCATCATCAAACCCAGCGAGCGCGACCCCTCGGTCCCCGTCCGGCTGGCCGAACTGTTCCTCGAGGCGGGCCTGCCCGAAGGCATCTGCCAGGTCGTCAACGGCGACAAGGAAATGGTCGACGCCATCCTCGACCATCCCGCGATCGGCGCGATCAGCTTCGTCGGCAGTTCGGACATCGCGCATTACGTTTACAATCGGGGCGTGGCCGCCGGTAAGCGCGTCCAGGCGATGGGCGGGGCGAAGAACCACGGCATCGTGATGCCCGACGCCGATCTCGACCAGGTGGTCAACGATCTGGCCGGCGCGGCCTTCGGTTCGGCGGGTGAGCGCTGCATGGCGCTTCCCGTCGTGGTGCCGGTCGGCGACGACACCGCCGAGCGGCTGAAGGCCAAGCTGATCCCCGCGATCGAAGCGCTGCGCGTCGGTATCTCGACCGACAGCGAAGCGCATTACGGTCCCGTCGTCACCGCGGCGCACAAGGCGAAGGTCGAAGGCTGGATCCAGAAGTGCGCCGACGAGGGCGGCGAGATCATCGTCGACGGCCGCGGGTTCAGCCTCCAGGGCCACGAGGAAGGTTTCTTCATCGGCCCCACCCTGATCGACCACGTGACCCCAGACATGGAGAGCTACCGCGAGGAGATCTTCGGTCCGGTGCTGCAGATGGTTCGCGCGCCCGATTTCGAAACGGCGCTGTCGCTGCCAAGCAAGCACCAGTACGGCAACGGTGTGGCGATCTTCACCCGCAATGGCCACGCCGCGCGCGAATTCGCCGCCCGGGTCAACGTCGGCATGGTCGGAATCAACGTGCCGATCCCGGTGCCGGTCGCCTATCATACCTTCGGCGGCTGGAAGCGCTCTGCCTTCGGCGACACCAACCAGCACGGCATGGAAGGCGTGAAGTTCTGGACCAAGGTCAAGACCGTCACCGCCCGCTGGCCCGACGGCGGCGTGGGCGATGGCGCCAACGCCTTCGTCATTCCCACGATGGGGTGAAGCCGGGGTTCGGAACGGCATCGATGTGCCGGGGGTTGTCAGCGCATGGCAACCCCGCCAGCCCCTTCATCTCGTCAAAGGAAAATTCGCATGAACCGTGCCGCTCTGTCCGCCGCCGTTGCAACGTTCGCGCTGATGGCCTGCTCTCAGCAGCCGGTGACGCCCGCTGCGTCCGAAACGGGCGCGGCCGAAGCGGAAACGTCATCTACGGCCAGCGCTCCGGCAGCCGAAGCGACGACCAATGCGGAAGTTTCACCGGTGCCAAGTCCGCCGGCCCCGTCGCCCGAGGCAACTGGCAGTCCGGCAGCGCAGACTATTCCGGTGGCCCTGCAGGGCCGTTGGGGCCTGGTCCCGGCGGATTGCACCTCGACCCGCGGCGACGCCAAGGGTCTCCTGACAATCGACGCCACCACGCTGAAGTTCTACGAATCGCGCGGCACGATCGGCGCGATCAAGGAACGTTCGGACACCCGCCTGCGCGCGGGGATTTCCTTTACCGGCGAAGGCATGAACTGGACCCGGGACGAAGTGCTCGACGTGCAGGACGGCGGCAAGACCCTGATCCGCCGCGAATACGGCCAGGACGCCGCGCCGGGGCCCTTCAAGTACAAGAAGTGCGTCTGACTTGACTCGATCCGGTCGGCCAGCTTCGGCTGGCTGCACCGACACCATCACGAACGGGGACCGATGACCGACCAGTTCAGCCTGACCGAAGACCAGCTGGCGATCCAGGAAATGGCAAGGCGCTTCACTGCCGACGCCATCACACCGTTTGCCGCGAAATGGGACGAGGATCACGAGTTTCCCCGCGCCACGATCAAGTCTGCCGCAGAGCTCGGCTTCGCCGCGATCTATGTTTCCGAGGAAAGCGGCGGGATTGGCCTGGGTCGGCTGGAAGCCGCGCTGATCATGGAAGCGATGGCCTATGGCTGCCCCGCGACGAGCGCATTCATCTCGATCCACAACATGGCGAGCTGGATGATCGACGCGTTCGGCGGGGAAGCGGTCAAGGCAAAGTACCTCCCCGACCTGGTGACGATGGAGAAGATGGCAGGCTACTGCCTGACCGAGCCGGGCAGCGGGTCCGACGCCGCGGCGTTGCGCACCGCCGCGCGGCTCGACGGCGATCACTACGTCGTCAACGGAACCAAGCAGTTCATCTCGGGCGGCGGCGTCAACGACGTCTACGTGACGATGGTGCGCACCGGGCAGGACGGCCCCAAGGGCATCTCGACCCTGGTGATCGAAAAGGACATGGCCGGCGTCAGCTTCGGCGCGCCCGAACGAAAGCTGGGCTGGAATGCCAGCCCGACCGCACAGGTGATTTTCGACAATGTGCGCGTTCCGGTGGAGAATCGTGTGGGTGCTGAGGGCGACGGCTTTCGCTTCGCGATGATGGGCCTCGACGGCGGTCGGCTGAACATCGGCGCCTGCTCGCTCGGCGGTGCCCAGCGCTGCCTCGACGAAGCGGTTCGCTACACCAAGGAACGCCAGCAGTTCGGCCAGCCGGTCGCCGAATTCCAGAACACGCAGTTCACCCTCGCCGACATGGCCACCGATCTCGAATCGGCGCGGGCGCTGCTCTACATGGCCGCAGCCAAGGTCTCCGCGAATGCGCCCGACAAGTCGCGCTTTTCGGCAATGGCCAAGCGGCTCGCCACCGATAACGGCAGTTCGATCGTCGACCGCGCGCTGCAGCTCCACGGCGGTTACGGCTATCTCAAGGACTATCCGATCGAACGCTTCTGGCGCGATCTGCGGGTCCATTCCATTCTCGAAGGGACAAACCAGGTAATGCGGATGATCGTGGGCCGGGACCTGCTGCGCCAATGACCGCGCAGCCAACCCAGGACGTCCTTGTCCGCCGCCAGGACGCGGCCGGTTTCCTGTCGCTCAATCGCCCCAAGGCGATCCATGCGCTGACCCTCGACATGGTCCATGCGATGACCGCCGCTTTGCTCGAATGGCGCGACGATCCGGCGGTCGAGGTCGTGATCATCGACCATGCCGAAGGACGCGGGTTCTGCGCCGGCGGCGACATCGCCTTCCTGCGCAATTCGGCGCTGAACGACGGCGGCGTTTCCGGGCGCAAGTTCTTCCACGACGAGTACCAGCTCAACCACCTCATCTTCACTTACCCCAAGCCGGTGGTCGCGTTCATGGACGGGATCACCATGGGTGGCGGCGTGGGCATTTCCCAGCCAGCCAAGTTCCGCGTCGCGACCGAGAACACGCGGCTCGCCATGCCCGAAACCGGCATCGGCCTGTTTCCCGACGTTGGGGGCGGCTGGTACCTGTCGCATCTCAAGGGAAGGATCGGCCAATTTTTGGCGCTAACCGGTGCGCGGCTCGACGGAGCCGAATGCCTCTGGGCCGGGCTGGCCACGCATTACCTGTCGAGCGAGGGTTTGGCGCAGGCCAAGGCGCGCATCGCCTCCGACCCGCATCACTGCCCACAGATTCTCGGCGAACTGGCAACGATCCCCACCCCGGCGCGGATCGCCGCCAATTCCGAAGCGATAGACCGGCTGTTCGCCTCTGATCGCTACGAGGACATTCTCGCCGCGCTTCGTGCCGATGGCGGCGAATGGGCGGAGAAGGAGCTTGCGGCGCTAGCGACCAAGAGCCCGCAGACCTGCAAGGTTGCGCTGCGCCAACTCGCCCTGGGCAAGCATTGCGCCGATTTCGGCGCGAACATGACGATGGAATACCGGATCGCCAGCCGTGTCCTGCTCCGTCCCGACTTCACCGAAGGCGTGCGCGCGGTGATCGTGGACAAGGACAATGCCCCGCAGTGGAACCCCGCGGCGCCCGAGGACGTGACCGAGAGCCTGCTCGACGCGATTTTCGCGCCCCTGCCCGCCAACGAGGAATGGAAGCCCCTATGAGTTTCGAGACGATCCTGGTCGAACAGCGCGGCGCGGTGACGCTGATCACGCTCAATCGCCCGCAGGCGCTCAACGCGCTCAACAGCCAGGTCCTCACCGACCTCATCCAGGCATTCGCCGCATTCGATGCCGACCCGTCGCAGCGTTGCGCGGTGCTGACCGGAAGCGGTGAAAAGGCGTTTGCCGCCGGCGCAGACATCAAGGAAATGCAGCCGCAAAGCTTCGGCGACATGTACGGCAGCAACTTCTTCGCCGGATACGATCGCATCACCGCAACGCGCAAGCCGTGGATCGCGGCGGTTGCCGGCTTCGCGCTGGGCGGCGGCTGCGAGCTGGCAATGATGGCCGACCTCATCATCGCCGGCGACAATGCCAAATTCGGGCAGCCGGAGATCAAACTTGGCGTTTCGCCGGGCATGGGCGGCTCGCAGCGCCTGACCCGCGCGATCGGCAAGGCGAAGTCGATGGAAATGTGCCTGACCGGGCGGATGATGGGGGCTGCCGAAGCCGAGACATCGGGCCTTGTCGCGCGCGTCGTTCCCGCAGCGGAACTCCTCGATGCAGCGCTGAAGCTGGCGAACGAGATTGCCGCAATGCCGCCGCTGGCCGCGATCGCGGTAAAGGAACAGGTCAACGCCGCCTACGAAATGACATTGCAGCAAGGCGTATTGTTCGAGCGTCGCGTCTTCCACTCGCTGTTCGGGAGCGAGGACCAGACTGAGGGCATGGCCGCCTTCGTCGAGAAGCGCCCGGGCAACTGGACGGGAAAGTAAGCACATGAAAATCGCATTCATCGGTCTCGGCAACATGGGCGGCGGCATGGCCGCCAACCTGGTCAAGGCGGGTCACGAGGTCCGCGCCTTCGATCTCAGCGCAGAGGCGCTGGCCCGGGCGAAGGAGAATGGAGCGCAGACCTTCACCGCAGCCGGCGATACGCTGGACGGCGTGGACGCGGTCGTGACGATGCTGCCCAACGGCAAGATCGTCGATGACCTCTACACCGGCGACGTGATCGGCAAGGCCCCCGCTGGCGCGCTGCTGCTCGACTGCTCGACGATCGACGTGGCGACGGCGCGCAAGGTTGCCGATGCGGCCGAGAAGGCCGGTTACCCCATGGTCGACGCGCCCGTTTCCGGCGGGATCGCGGCGGCAAATGGCGGAACGTTGACTTTCATGGTCGGCGGCAGCGACGAGGCCTTCGCCCGTGCCGAGCCGATCCTGTCGGCGATGGGCAAGGCAGTTATCCATGCGGGCGGCGCGGGCGCCGGGCAGGCCGCGAAGATCTGCAACAACCTAATCCTCGGATCGACGATGATCGCCACTTGTGAGGCGTTCAACCTGGCACAGAAGCTGGGCCTCGACCCGCAGGTGTTCTTCGACATCTCGTCCAAGGCGTCGGGTCAGTCCTGGTCGATGACGAGCTACTGCCCGCTTCCGGGCGTCGGCCCGCAGACCCCTGCCGACAACGACTATCAGGGCGGTTTTGCCGCTGGCCTGATGCTCAAGGACCTCAAACTTGCGCTTGCCGCCGCGCAAAGCGCAGGAGCCGACGTACCGATGGGAGCGCGTGCCGAGGAACTGTACGACGAATTCGCCAAGGCGGGTAACGCCGGGCTCGATTTCTCGGCGATCATTCGCACGCTCTGACACGCATAAAAAAGGCCCCCGCCCGGTGACGGACGGGGGCTTTAAGTTGCGGCAGTTTGCACCACCGCTAGGGTCGCTAGATTCTGATACCGGGGAACATCCCACCGCGCTGTGACCGCAGGCACATGCGCGCCGCCGCGCTGCTTTTTCCCGTTGCCCGCATGAAAAAGGACCGCGGCGCTTGGGTCGCCGCGGTCCTCCATTGCCGGATAACCGGCCTTTCGTTCTGCAATCAGAACTTCATGCTGGCTTCGACGAAAATCTGGCGACCACGGTTCTGGGTCAGGATCTGGTCGTCGCCCACCGGCACGCCATAGGGATTTGCCGGCGCCAGGAAGGGACGGCCACCCGAGGTGTTGGTGTAGAGCTTGTCGGCCAAGTTCACCCCGACAACGGCCACCCGCCAGCGATCGTCGCGCTGCCCGAAGGACACACGCGCGTCGAAGGTCGTCCACGACTTCTGGACGTAGTCGCTCAACGTGCTGTTATTGGTGAAGTACTTGCCCGAATAGGTCATGTTCCCGCTCAGCCCCAGCGACAGATCTTCGCCGACGGGAGCGGTCCAGTCGAAGCCGACGTTGCCGGAAAGGTTGGGCGCGCGCGCGACCTTCCGGCCGTTGAGGTTGATGTCGTCGGCCGTGCCTGACTTGCCGTCGGGACCCGGGTTGAAGAAGTCCTTGGTGAACTTGCCGTTGAGGAACGAGAGGTTCGTCGACAGGTTCAGGCCTTCAAGAGGCGTGCGCCAGCGCATTTCGAGATCGACGCCCTTGGTGGTGACTTCGCCCGCGTTCTGCGTCACGAACTGAACGGTCGTGGCGTTAAACGACTGCACCTGCAGGTCCTTGAACACATAGTAATAGGCGGTGCCGTTCAAGGTCAGCGTGCGCCCGGCAAATTCGGACTTGAAGCCGATCTCACCGCCCTTGGCCTTCTCCGACTTAAAGACGAGGCTGCGCGCGGTGGCCGCCTGGACCAGCGGGTCCGGGCTGGCAAAACCGAGCAGCGAGTTGCTGGGAAGCGCGCTGTTGTCAACGCCGCCCGACTTGTAGCCGGTCTTGACCGACGCGAAGACGTTGATCGTCGGCGTGACCTTGTACTTGACCGTCGCTTCGGGCGAGAAGTTCGTGTCGTGAAACTCGATCGGGCCCGAGAAGAACCCGCTCTTCACGAACGCACCCGCCGACAGGATCGAATGGACGTAGGGAATGCTGATCGTGTTGGTCTTGTCTTCCTTCGTGTAGCGGACGCCGCCCGATATTTCGAGCTGGTCGGTCGGCGTGAAGGTCAGGCTGCCGAACGCTGAATAAGCGTCGGTCTTGGTCACCTGGATCTTGCGATAGTCGAACGTGTATCCGGTGACCGGATCGGGCGCGATGAGCGAGATATTCACCGCCTGCTGCGCGGTGTTGAAGACGAACCGGCGATTTTCGTAGAATGCGCCGACAAGGAAGTTGATTGGCCCGTCGAAGTTGCTCGCGAGCCGCAGTTCCTGTGTGTACTGGCGCAGCTTGTTCACGGGATCGCTGGTTCCTACCCCGCCCGGGACGCCGGGCCCGTTGATGGCAGCGAGCGCGGGTGCGAAGGCCGAAAGCGGCCGGCCCAGAAGATTGCCGACCGGCGAGAAGGCGGGCCCGATGCCACCGTACGAATAGTTGTCGACGTCGATCGCGTTGAGATCGACGAAGCCCGAAATCGACGTCAGCTTGATCGTATCCGACATGTCGAGGTCGAAGCGCATGCGGGCGAAGTACAGGTCCGTCTCGCCGAAGGGCACGCCGTTGTAGCCCTGCGCGCGCGAGAAATTGGGCACGGACTTGGCCAGCGCCGGGTTCGTGTCGGTCAGGTAGTAACGGCCGTTGTTCGTCTTGCAGTCGTACCCGGCGGGAAACGCAACCGCCCCCTGAAGAAGATATATCTCGTCGGCCCGGCCATTGGCGCCGCAGTAGATATCCGACTGGGCGATCGCGCCATCGTTTTCCGTGTGAACGTACTGGACCTTGAGGTTCGCGGTGAACCTGTCCTGCGGCTGCCAGTTGAGGGTCAGGCGCCCGACGATATCCTTCAGCGTGCGCGGGTTTTTCACCGCGGGTGTGCCGACCTGAAGACGCTGGAAGCGATCGATGTCGGTGTATTGCGCGGCAAGCCGGATCCCGAGATCATCGCCAAGCGGGCCGGAGACATAGCCGCCGACGACCTTGCCCTTCTCCTCGAATTCGTACGATGCCTTTGCAGCTGCTTCCCAGGTCCGGGTCGGCTCGGCGGATTTCAGCGACAGCACGCCGGCCGTCGCGCTCTTGCCGAAATAGAGGGACTGTGGGCCCTTGAGAACTTCGACCTGGCCCACGTCGAAGAAGCCGGCCTGCACCAGCCGCATCGTGCTGATCTGCACACCGTCGAAGTCGAACGCGACCGCCGAGTCGAAGGCGGCCGAGATGTTAGATGAGCCTACGCCGCGAAGTGACAGTTGGCCGCCCGAGCCGGATCCGCCGATCTGGACGTTGAGGGTGGGGACGCGGCTGGCGACGTCTTCGACGTGGTTGACGTGATAGTCGTCGAGAGTCTTGCGATCGACGACCGAGACGGTGACAGGCACTTCCTGAAGGGTTTCGTTCGCCTTGCGCGCGGTAACGATGATCTCGTTGCCCAGCGGCGCTGCCGCTTCAGAGGCTTGCGGCTCTGTCTGAGCGAATGCCGCATGCGGGACCGCTAAGGCGATTGTCGCCGCCGATGCCAGCATGCCGGTACGATAGAAAGCCGCCTTGCGGCCATTGATTGCCGAACGCATCATCGCTGCCCTCCCCATTTCCGTCGCCGAAGCCTGTCGCTTCGCTGTCAACGCGGCGCCGCGGATTCCGCCGATGCCTATTGCACTTTCTACGCGCCGCCTTGTCCGCGCACAATCTAGCAAAACCATTAGGAACACTGGACACCCGCCCTTCGCGGTTTGAGCGCGGGGTGGATGAGGCCGTCTGACCTCCCACCCGATCCCCTCCCCCAAGGTAAGCGCTTTTGACGGTATTGGCCCGTGTCCCCAACCGCTACGGTGCCGCGCATAACAACAAGTGGAGCGTAGGATGACTGGACGGGTAGCGGGCAAGGTCGCGCTAGTGACGGGCGGCGCCATGGGACTTGGCAAGGCCGATTGCGAGCGTCTTGCCGAAGAAGGCGCGAAGGTTGTCCTTACCGATATCGATCTATCGAAAGCACAGGCGGTCGCCGACAGCATCGGCGGAACCGCGCTGGCGCAGGACGTCCGCGACGAGCAGCGGTGGAAGGAAGCCATTGCCGAGGTGGAGCGGCTCCATGGCCGGCTCGACATTCTCGTCAACAACGCCGGCAACGTGATCTTCGAATCGATCGAGGACTGCTCGGCCGAGAATTTCCGCCTTCAGATGGCGATCCACGTCGAAGGCACGTTCTTCGGCTGCAAGTATGCGCTGCCGCTGATGATCAAATCGGGCGGCGGGTCGATCATCAACATGGCCTCCACCGCCTCGCTGATGGGTTACGGAACAATCGTCGCCTACTCGGCCGCGAAGGGCGCTATCCGCTCGATGACCAAATCGATCGCCATGCATTGCCAGGACAAGGGCTACGGCATCCGCTGCAACGCACTCATGCCGGGCGGCATCGAGACGCCGATGGTCCAGGCGATTTCAGGACGCGCGGGACAGGAACAGCCCGTCCCGTCCGGCGCGCTGCCCGCCGATGCACTGGGCGCCCCGCGCGATGTCGCCAACATGGTGCTCTACCTCGCGTCCGATGAAGCGCGCTTTCTGACCGGAATGGAAATACCGATCGACAACGGACTCTATGCGCGCCCCCACCACTGAGCCTGGCACTGACGGCGTCTATCGCTGGTACGTTCTCGGAGTCCTGACTCTCACCAGCCTGTTCAGCGTGGCGGACAGGCTGGTGCTGTCGATCCTGCTGGAGGACATAAAGGCCGAGTTCGTCCTGACCGACGGCGAGCTGGGCTTGCTGACCGGCGCCGCGTTCTCGCTGCTCTACATCACCTTCGGCTTCCCCTTCGCGCGCCTCGCCGACCGGGCGACGCGGCGCACGATCGTCGCCGCCTCGCTCTCGGTGTGGAGCCTGATGACGATGCTGTGTGGGGCGGCCGTCGGTTTCGTGTCGTTGTTCGCCGCGCGAATGGGGGTGGGGATCGGAGAGGCTGGCAGCGGGCCCGCCGGGCAATCGCTGCTGGCCGACTATTTTCGCCGCGACCAGCTTGCCCGCGCGATGGGCTTCCTGACACTGGGGGCGACCCTGGGAACGGCAGCGGGACTGGTCGCGGGCGGCATGCTCGCCGAACGGTTCGGCTGGCGCATGGCCTTCGTGCTGCTCGGCATGCCGGGTATCCTCCTCGGCATACTGATCTACACCACGATTCGCGAACCCGAGCGCGGCCGCTACGCGCTTGGCGGCGCCGCCGAGGCGGTCCAGCGCCCGCTGGGCGAGACGATTCGCAAGCTCCTGCGCAACCGCGTGTACGTCGGACTTGTCGCGGGATTCTCGGTCCAGATCATGATCGGCTACGCGATCGCGATCTGGATGGCGCCGATCATGCTGCGAGGCTTCGGGGTGTCGATCGGAATGGTGGGCCTGTTCCTGGGGCTGGCCTTTGTCGTTGGGGGAATTCCCGGCCCGATCATCGGCGGGTATCTTACCGACTGGCTGGTGAAGCGCGACGAACGCTGGCGCGCCTGGCTGCCCGGGCTGGCAAGCACCGCCTGCCTCATTCCGTTGGCGATGGGCCTGATGGCGGGCGGCTTTGGCGCGTTCCTGGCGCTGTTTGCATTCAGCTATGGCGTGTTCCTGTTAAGCCAGGCGCCGATCCTGTCGCTGCTGCAGACATCGCTGGACGCGAGCGAGCGCGCGTTCGGCGTCGCGATGGCGCTGTTCTTCAACAACCTCGTCGGACAGGCGTTCAGCGCAGGGCTCATCGGCTGGTTGAGCGATCGCTGGACCCCGCAGTTCGGGCCCGACGCGCTCAAGGCCGCTGTCTTTGCCGTGTGCGCGCTCGGCGGTCTCGGTTCGCTGGCGATCTTTGCCTGGACGGCGCAGCAGATGAAGCGAGCGGCAACCGTACCCTGACGAAATCTCCAGATCGGAGCCACAATTCTAACGCGGCTCTTACTTTTGGTGATTATTATGCCATACGCATTCCCCTAACCGGTATTGGACCGCGTAAACCAACAGAGGAGCATGGGCGATGGATCTGGGACTTTCCGGCAAAAAGGTGATCATGAACGGGGGCGCGCACGGCCTCGGACTCGCCTCGCTCAAGCACTTTGCAGCCGAAGGAGCCGACGTCGCCTTCTTCAGCCGCAAGGAAGACAAGATCGAGGCCGCCAAGAAGGCGATCTCCGAAGCCGGTTCGGGCAAGGTCCACGGTGAAGTCTTCGACATGGCCAGCGGGCACGACGCGTACAAGGACTGGCTCGCCAAGGCGGCCGATACGCTCGGCGGCTGCGACATCTTCGTCCACATGGCCAGTTCCTCGGGTACTGGCGGAACCGGCGACTGGCAGAAGGGCCTGGACATGGACATCATGGGCGCCGCGCTTGCGGTCGAGGTCCTCACCCCCAGGCTCGCCGAAAGCGGCACAGGATCGATCGTCTTCATGTCGTCGACCGCGGCGTTCGAGACGTTCATCGCGCCGCAGCCGTTCAACGCGCTGAAGGCCGCGCTCATCACCTATGGTTCGCAGTTGAGCCAGGCGCTCGCCGCGCAGAAGATCCGCGTGAACACCGTCTCCCCCGGCGCCATCTATTATGAGGGCGGCAACTGGGAGACGATCAAGCAGCACATGCCCGCGCTGTACGAGGCGACCCTCGCGAAGATGCCGATGGGCCGCTACGGCGAGCCCGACGAGGTCGCCAAGGCAGTGGTCTTCGTAGCCAGCCCCGCCTGCCCCTACATGACCGGGGCCAACCTGGTGATCGACGGCGGCTTTACCCAGCGCGTCCAGTTCTGATCACCCAGCAAGCCAAGCGAGAGAAACCGCCCATGTCCCAGATCGACCGCGACAAGCTGCTCGACATCTATACCCGAACGATGAAGGTCAACCGCACGGACGAGAAGTTCCGCTCGCTCCTGATGGGCGGCAAGGTGGCCGTCATGTATTACTGCGTGCGGGGACAGGAACTTGTCTCCGCTGCAATGATGGCCGCGCTTGAAGAGGACGACTATGTCGTCTGCACTTATCGTGGACAGGGCGAGCAGACCGCCAAGGGCATCCCGATCGAGAAGTGGTGGGCCGAATGCCTGGGCCGGGTTACCGGCACCTGCAAGGGCAAGGGCGGAACGATGCATATCACCGATCCGGACAAGGGGATCATGGTGACGACGGGTGTCGTCGGTTCCGGCCTTCCGATCGCCAACGGCCTCGCCATGGCGAGCCAGAACAACGGCGACGGAAAGGTCACCGTGGTCAGCTTCGGCGACGGAGCCAGCAACATCGGTGGCTTCCACGAAGCGATGAACATGGCCCAGCTCTACAAGCTGCCGGTCGTTTTCCTGTGCCAGAACAACCGCTACGGCGAACATACCGCCTTCGCCGACCATACCGACAGCAAGTCGATCGCCCAGCGCGCCGAGGGCTACGGCATGAAGGGCGTGACGGTCGACGGCAACGACGTCGAAGCGATGTACGGTGCGGCGCGCGACGCTGTCGAACGCGCCCGCGCCGGCGAGGGGCCGACCCTGATCGAGGCCATGTGCTATCGCATGATGGGCCACTTCTTCGGTGCCGACTTCTCGTACATGCCGCCTGAGCATATCGCGGAGATGAACCGCGAGGATCCGCTGCCCAAGCTGCGGAAGGTGATGCTGGATCGCCAGTTCACCGAGGAAGAACTCGACCGGATCGTCGCCGAGATCGACGCCGAGATCGACGCGGCCGTGGAGAAGGCGCTCGCCGCGCCTCCCCCCGGTCCGGAGGAACTGAAAATCGACGTGTTCGAGGAGGAGATGGCCTGATGGGCGCGATCACAATGACCCAGGCCCTCAATTCGGCCATTGACGAAGCGATGGCCGAGGATGCGGGCGTGTTCTGCCTTGGCGAGGATGTCTCGGCCAAGCAGGGCGGAGGCGTGTTCAAGATTACCGCCGGCCTTAGCGAGAAATACGGCATGAACCGGGTCCGCGCGACGCCGATTTCGGAAACCGCGATCATCGGTGCGGCAGTCGGCGCGGCGCTGGCCGGCCAGCGCCCCATCGCCGAAATCATGCTGATGAACTTCGTCGGCGTGTGCATGGACCAGATCGTCAATCACGCGGCAAAGCTTCGCTTCATGTCCGGCGGCCAGACCAATTGCCCGCTGGTCATCCGCACCACCACCGGCGTCGGTGTGGGCTTTGGCGGCCAGCACTCCGACATGCTCGAGGCGTGGTTCGCCCACGTAGCGGGGATCAAGGTCGTCACGCCGTCGAATGCTGCCGACGCGAAAGGGCTGATGCGCGCCTCGATCGACTGCAACGATCCGGTGATCTTCATCGAGAACATCCTTTGCTATGGCCTGAAGTCAGAGGACCCGGGTCCGGGCTATCGGGTGCCGCTCGGCAAGGCGGCGATCGCCCGCGAAGGCACGGACCTTTCGCTCATCACCTATGGCCGCACAGTGCTCGACGCGCTCGCGGTCGCCGAAGACCTTGCCAAGGAAGGCGTGTCGGTCGAAGTGGTCGATCTTCGCACTATCGCTCCGTTCGACGAAGAGACGGTGCTCGCTTCGGTCCGCAAGACCGGGCGCGCGATCACCCTGCACGAAGCGGTCCGCCCCTTCGGCACGGGAGCGGAAATCGCCTCGATCATTCAGGAAAAGGCTTGGGACAACCTCAAGGGACCGGTGCTGCGGATCGGCGGAACCTTCTCGCCCGTCCCCTTCGCCTCGTCGCTGGAGCAGGCGTGGATCCCCACGAAGCCGCAGATCGTCGAGGCGATCAAGGCCAGCGTTGGAAAGGGCTGAACCGATGGCGACCGAGATCCGCATCCCCAAGTTGGGGATGAGCATCACCGAGATGACGTTGGTCGAATGGATGTTCGGCGACGGCGATCAGGTGAACGTCGGCGACGTGATCTACACCGTCGAGACGGACAAGAGCACGAACGAGGTCGAGGCGCAGGACGCGGGGATCATTCACCCGACCGGCACCGAAGGCGAAGTCTATCAGGTCGGCGACCTGATCGGTACGATCGACTGACTTGAATCGGAGAGGGTGATCGGCTCGCCTCACGGGGCGAGCCGGCCACCTCTCTTCGATATCAAATGGGGCTGTTCCAGTCCCAGCGCTTGAGCCACTCGCGCATCGGCGTCGGCTCCACCCCGAACATCTTGCGGGTCCCGTCCGGATCGATGATCAGCGGCGAAACCGCCTGCTCGTTGTAGTAGCGGTAGAACTTGGCCATTCCATCATAGATGCTGAAGGGCTCGACCTCGCGCGATCCCGTGACCAGTTCGCTCATCCGCGCGGCGAATTCGTCGGGCGAAAGGCTCTGGAAACGGACTTCCTTCCCCGTGACTTCGCTGAGCCGCTCGGCAACCTCGTCGCCCACGAGCACCTCAGGGCCGCCCACGGGAACGTGACTGCCGTCCGCCGCATCGGTCTGGAGGGCGGCGGCCATGCATTCGGCCACGTCGTCCAGGCAAACCCAGCTGATCTTCAGCGTGGGGGACGAGGAATAGGCGAAGATTCCGCGATTGACGATCGAGGGCTTGGCCCAGGGCCTGATGATGTTGTCCATGAAGACGACCGGCTCGATGAAGACACACGGGATGCCGGTGTCTTCCAGCGACTTTTCGATGTCGCGCCGCCCATCGTGTGCCGACAGGTCGAGGTCGTGGTCGGCGATGAAGCAACTCGTGTTGAAGACGATCTTCTGGAGCCCGGCATCGGCCGCTCCTGCGGCGATGTTGCGCCCGAATTCGGCAGCGCGAGCGCGGTCGAACTCGAACGGCAGATGCATCGCGAGAGCGTCATGGCCGGCAAATGCGCGTTCAAGCGTGCCGGCATCCATGATGTCGGCTTCCAGCGCAGGAAGGTGCGCCACCGGCGTCCCTTCGAGCGCATCCTTTCGGCGTACCCCGGCCGATACGGAGAAGCCGCGCTTCTCGAGCGACCTGACCAGCGGAATGCCCTGGTCCGCCGAAGCGCCCAGGACGATGACCTTACCACTAGTCACGCTGACGAAGCCTGCGCCGCCGGTGCGGGCAGTTCGCCGTCGATGAACTTCATCAAGGTCTGCTGGAAATGGCGCACGCGGCTGTCTTGATAGGCGCCAAGCTCCATCAGCCGGTTGCGCGAGGCCTTCATGCCGGTCTGGACGTGCGGCAGGTTGGCCATGTCCTGATCGAACACGCCCGCCAGCGCCTCGCCCATGATGTTGTTGGCCCACGAGAACGGCTGATCATCGGGGATGAAAGTGCGCTCCACGGCACGCGGGCGCTTCTGACCCTTTGGCACGGGCGCGAGAAGGCGGATCTCCATGACGCAGGAATCGGCCGTTTCGCCCGGCAGCCAGCGATAGACGAGGTTCGGCACGTATCCGCCCCACGGCGCGAAGTTGGGGAAGATGTTGTAGGTGAAGTTGTCCAGCATCTCCGCGTCGGACTTGTCCGAATAGTCGTGCCCGTCGTTTGCCGAAAATCCCTGGCGGTTTGCCTCGGCCAGCATCTTGCGGGCATAAAGCGGGTCTGCCGGATCGAACTGCGCACCCTTTGCGTCCGCACTGAAGCGGCGATTGGTATCGGCATCGCTGCCGCCCGAAAATTCGGCCATCTTGTCGATGACGTACTGCTGGTCCTTGCCCGTCATGTGGGGTGAAAGGACGCCCGAGGGCGTGATCGCGCGGTTGAAGAAGTCGCCGTAAAGGTCGTAGCGCGTGTTGGCGTCACCCAGGAAGGGCAAAAGCTGCGGGTGCGTGGTGACCGAATGCCACGCCTCCATGAAGGCTTCCGCGGTGGCCTTCCAGTTCGCCGGGATACGCTTGGCGACCCACATCGCGGTATAGCGCTTGTCGAGTTCGTAGTTCTCGTACTGCTTGAGCACCGGGCCGACCCAGTCGGTGAATTCGGGCAGATCGGCGTTTTCCGTGATCATCACGAAGCCCTGCCACAGGTTGACCCGGGCTTCGGGAAGGCTGAGATCCTTGCCCTCGAGGTGCTTGAAGTCCCACGCGCAGGGAATTTCCTTCAGCGAACCGTCGTTGCGCCAGGTGAAGCCGTGGAAGGGACAACGCAGTTGGGTCGTGTTTCCGGCCTTTGTGCGCAGCTTGCGGCCGCGGTGGAGACAGGCGTTGTAGAATGCGCGGATCGACCCGTCGGCCTGCCGGACGAGCAGGAACGAGCTGTCGTTGATCTCGAACACCACGGTGTCGCCGGTATCGGGCAACTCCTCTTCACGCGCCGCGAACAGCCAGACGTTGGGCCACATCCGCTCGCGCTCGAGCTTTGCGAACTCTTCGCTGATGTATGGCTCGACGCTGATCGGCTCGTTCGTCATCTCGATGTTCGATTCCTCGAACAGGAAATCGGGCACCGGACGCGTATCCGCCTCGAGCATGTCCGTGTAGCTGATCCCAGGGCAGCGTTCGCCCGCGGTAATCGTGGTGTTCTGATTCACCGGTATAAGCCCTCTTCCAATATGCGCGATCGGCCAGTGATGGCCTAGCGAACTGCCGCCGTATCCTAGTGCATCTGCGAGGGCGGCCGGTCAGCGGCGACCGTGGCCGTTCGCACGTTTGTTCCTAGCTGCTCGAACCCAGGTAGCCGAGCTGGCCGGCCTTGAAGATCGTCTGGGCGCGGTTCACCGAGTCGAGTTTCTCGCCCGCGCGGTGGATATGATACCGGATCGTGGCGTGGCTGCGACCAAGGATCATGCTGATCTCCTTGTCGGTCTTGCCGATCGCCGCCCACCGCAGGCATTCCACCTCTCGCTTCGACAGCACACAGTTCGAGGGTATCCTACGCTTGGTGCGGTTGGCCTGCACGTATCCCGCAATGAACCGGCGCATGACCATGCCCAGAAGGTCGCCGTAGAGGGCGAATTCCTGCGACAGGTCCTCCTTGTCTCGCTCGAACGGGATGTAGCTGTTGGCCGAGATCTGGCCGAACGGAAGGTGGACCGGAATCACGATCGCGGCGTTGCACAGCGCGCGCTTCTTGAAGTCGTGCAGCTCCATCTCGTCGAGATAGGAATTGCGCCAGCGGGTGAAGTAACCGTGGCGATTCACCCAGAAGGGTTCGCTTTCGTAGCGGCAGGCGCGCGGCAACGGCGAGCGAAGCGCCAGGCGATGGTCTTCCCACCAGCGCTTGCCGTCCTCGATCCAGCCAAACACGTCAGCATTGATGATCGTGCCATCGGCGTCGACCATCGGCTCCTTCGAGGAGATGTCGTCGCAGGTGCAGACCTGCAAACCGCGTTCGGCCGCAATGGTGCTGAGCGCGACCGCCGCGTCGTGGATATCCTCGACACAGCGGACGGTGACCTGCTCCAGCAGGTCCTCGATGCGCAATTGGCTCCTCTGCGCGCGAAGTTCTATTACGCTTCCCGTCATGCCCCCGTTATCCGGGAAGCAGACCAATTATGCAAGGGGTGGCAAAAAACGCATTTCGCCCGCCCCGATCCGAAGGTCGGGGAGCTAAAGTCCCAGGACTGATTTGGCGATGATGTTCTTCTGGACCTCGTTCGAACCGCCAAAAATCGTGGCCGCACGATTATTCAGATAGCGTCCCAAGGCGACTTGCGCACCCGCGCTTCCAACGGGTTCCGGGGCATCATTGCCATAGAGCGGACGCTCGAGCGGCAGTTGCAACGCGTCGTATCCGTAGAGTTCGAGCCGAAGCGTATCGACCGCCTGCCCCAGATTCGAGCCCAGAAGTTTCGCCAGCGAAGTCTGCGGCCCCGGAGCTCGTCCCTTGGCCAGGTCGGCAAGGATGCGAAGCTCGGTGAACTCGAGGGCTTCGGCTTCGAGTCGCGTGCGAGCGAGGCGGTCGCGAAAACGAGGATCGTGGGCCAGCGCACCGTTGACGCCCGAAGGTGCCTCCTGCGCCAAGCGACCGATTTCGTCCAGGCTGCGCAGCAGGCGCGGAGCATAGCACGACCCGCCGCGCTCGTTCTCCAGCAGGAACTTGGCGATGGTCCAGCCCTGCCCTTCTTCGCCGATGCGGTTTTCCGCTCCGGTGCGCGCGTCCGTCAGAAAGACCTGATTGACCTCGTGATCGCCCGACATCGACATGATCGGCGCCACTTCGATCCCCGGCTGGTCCATCGGGACGAGCAGGAAGCTGATGCCACGCTGCGGCTTCACGTCGGGATCGGTGCGTACCAGCGCGAACATCCAGTCGGCGTGATGCGCGTGGGTGGTCCAGATTTTGGATCCGTTGATTACGTATTCATCGCCCTCGCGCCGCGCCCGCGTCTTGAGCGAGGCAAGGTCGGACCCGCTGCCGGGTTCGGAGTAACCTTGGCACCAGTAGACGTCGCCCGACAGGATTCCCGGCAGGAAACGCTTTTTCTGCTCGGGCGTGCCGAATGCGCAGATGACCGGCCCAACCAGCCGCAATCCCAGGATCGATAGCGAAGGCGCCCCCGCCAGGCCGCATTCCTGCTCGAAAATGAAGCGCTGCGTCGGCGTCCAGCCGGTGCCACCGTCTTCCTTCGGCCAATGCGGCGCGACCCAGCCCCGGGCGGCGAGCGTCCGGTGCCATTCCAGACCGATGTCGGGCTCAACGAACACGCCGGGTGTGCGCCGCGCCCCGACGCGCAGGCGATCCGGCAGGTTCTGGGCGAGAAATTCGCGGACTTCGTCGCGGAACGCCAAGTCCTCGCGCGTGAATTCCATGTCCATCGGTCAGAGCCCTTCGCGCATCGCCCACGAAATCCCGCGCCGAAGCAACTCGTAGTAGACGCCGTAATTCCACGAGCAGCGTTCCGGATTGGGGTAGAAATCCACCATGCCGGGAAGATCGTAATGACCACGGCAGTGGCCCAGCGCGTTGTAAGAGACCATGCCTTCACCGATCGCGCGGGTGTAGACGATGGGGACCGCGGTGGGTTCCCACTGTTCGGCCATGAAGCCTGTCGCCTCGCCTTCGAAGCGGGTCTGCATCAGGGTGTCGATCTCGGCCGAAGTATTTGACAGGTAGAGCTCGTCGATAACCTCGAAGTCCTCGATCCCGCGCGTCAGCTCGTGATCGTGGTTCACCACCTCGACCTTGAATTGACCGATGGGCGGATGCGCCTTGAACTGCGTGCCCAGCATTTCCATCACGTCCGGGCGCAGGTCCGGGGTGTCGACCTTACCGCTTTCGGTGAAGACGAGAATGGAATTGGTCCCGTGCAGCGCCAGCCACTTGCCGCCCCGTTCCAGCCAGGAACGGATCGCCTTGGCTTCGGCCTCAGTGGGCATCATGTCACAGGTGTAGGTGATGAGGAACCGGCAGGCCTCCAGCCGCTCGACATCGCTGTAGTCGCACGCAACGGTCGTCCGGATCTGAGGATGTTCGGCCAGCAGCTTGAGCACCTCGAGCCGGGCGAAATCGATGTCGTGGTACTTGCCCGCCGCAACGAAGTGGGCGTCGATCCGGTCACTCATAACAAAAAATCCTCATTTCGTTGTGCGGTCGCTCCCGCCTTCGGTCGGGTCACGCCGCAACCGCGTATTCGGCAAGCGCAGTTTCCTCGTCGCCGAACAGCTTTGCCAGCATCAGCACGCGCTTCATGGCGTGACCGATGGCCAGTTCGTCGGTCACCCCCATGCCGCCGTGCATCTGAACCGCCTCGCGCGCGATCAGGTCGGCTTGCGTTGCCACGAAGGCCTTGGCGCCCGCCGCAGCGCGGATCCGACCGTTCGTGCCAGGCTCGTCGACCAGCGCAGCGCGCAGCACGATGGAGCGGCTCTGTTCAAGCGCAGCGTAGCAATCGACAAGCCGATGCTGCAGCGCCTGGAAACTGCCGATGGGCACGCCGAACTGCTCGCGCTGCTTCACATAGGCGAGCGTGTCGTCGAACAGGCGCTGAGCAAGGCCCAGCATCTCGGCTGCGGCAAGCAGGCGCACGAGCGCTATCGCCTCGGCGATCTGTCCCGAATCGAGTTCGAGACGATCTTCTGGCGTGACGGCCACGTGGGTCAGCCGCAGTTCGCAGGCCAGGCTGCCATCGGCGATGCGGTAGGGTCTGGCGGCCAGTCCCGAAGCATCGGCCGGGACGAGGAAATACGCTGCCTGCCCCTCGAGCACGGCGGACACGATGAAAGTATCTGCCTGCGCACCGCCCAGCACGAAGGTCTTTTCTCCGTTCAGGGCGTAGCCCCCGTTTGCGCTGCGCGCGGTGACCGACTTCGGAACGAGGTTGTAGCGCTGGCCGCGTTCGGCAAAGGCAAAGGCAAAGAACCGCTCGCCGGTCATCGCCGTGGCAAGGTCCGCGGGCCGCCCTGCGGCGGCCAGCAGTGCTACCGGCAGGATCCCGTTTTCAATCCACGGATCGGGCGCATTGGCCTTTCCCAATGCCTCGGCAACGACCACCAGGTCGACCGGGGAACCGCCCATGCCGCCAGCGTCCTCGCTCGCCGCGAGCGCTAGGAGGCCGAGTTCGGCAAGCTGCGTCCAACGTTCGCGCGAATAGCCACCCGGCTCTGTACGCAATCGGCGCCGCGCGGCGCCGTCCATTGACGCGGTGAATCGTTCCACGCTCGAACGAAAGAGTTCCTGTTCCTCGGAAAGATCGAAATTCACGATGCTCGCTCGAATGCGATTGGCAGGCTCGCCACCCCGCGCAGCAGCACATTGGGGAAGACCGTCACTTTGCTCTCGTCTGTAACGCGGAAGTTGGTGAGACGTTCGAGCAGCTCGTCGAAGGCGACGAACATTTCCTTGCGGCTCAGCATGTTGCCAACACACATGTGAGGCCCCTTGCCGAAAGCGAGATGCGTGCGGGCATTCTGGCGAGTGATGTCGAACCGGTCGGGATCGGGAAACTTCGCGGGATCGCGATTTGCGGCGGCATACCGCAACTGGAGCATCGAACCCTTTTTCAGCGGAACCCCGCCCAGTTCGGTATCGGTCGTCACGACCCGCCACATCCCCGCGGTTGGGGTTTCATAGCGCAAAGCTTCCTCGACCAGGTTCTGAACGAGCTTGGGATCGCGACCGCCCGCAGCCGCCTTGGCCAATGCCATCTGGTCGGGATTGCGGATAAGCTGAAGCAGGCCGCCTGCCAGGGTTGAAGTCGTCGTCTCGTTCCCGGCGACCATAAATTGCTGCATGATCGACATGATCTCGGGATCGGTGAGCGGAGTCTCGCCCTCGACCCGCGCTTCGACGAGATCGGTAAGCAGGTCGTCGCCGCCCTTCTCTCGCCGTTCGTCGATCTTGGCCTTCAGGTACTTCTGGAATTCCACGAACTGATGCGCGCATTCCAGCTCGCGCTCGCGGCCAACCATCTGGCTGAAACGATCAACCGCCGCGTCGGACCATTCCTTGACCTGCGCCGGATCGTTATCGAGCCCAATCTGCTGCGCGATCATCGCGACTGGCAGCGGGACGGCGAATTCGTTCACGAACTCGCATTCGCCGCGATCGGCAAAGCTTTCTATCAGCTCGATCGACTTGGCCCGCATGTCCTGTTCGATCGCGTTCACGCGGGGCGCGGAGAACGCCAGGTTGACCAGCTTGCGATTGCGCGTGTGGACCGGCGCGTCGGCGGTCAGCAATGTCGGGGGGTTTTCCCAGCCCTCCTTGAGGATCGCCTCGATCTCGGGATCGGCGGCCCCCATCAGCGAACCGAAATCGTTGGAGAATTCGGCGACACGCCCTGTTGCTTCGGCGCACAGGTCGTAGCTGTAGACGACATGCGCGTTCATCGCGGGAACATGCTCGATCGCCGTGCCCGCGTCGAAGGCCGCCCGATAGTGATCGAACGGATCGATCAGCGTCTGGGGTGAGAAGAGGCTGGTATGCTCGTTCATGCCGTTTCGCCTGCTGAAAGTGGCCCTATATTCGCCTTAGTCGCTCCCGCTTCCGAGGCGCGATGCGTGAATCTGCTAGGCTTCGTTACGCAGCCTCTCAGGCTGCGGCGATGCGCACCGGGATCGCGCTTTGCAGCGCCTGACCGGTGATCGGATCGAAGTCCACCTCGTCGCTGGTCAAGCGGTTGGTCGATCCTCCCAGCTCGCGCACGTTGTGTTTGCCAGCCTCGCTGTCGCCATAGGCATGCGCCATTGAGACCAGGCCACGGCGAACCTTGTCGCTCGCCTTGGCGACCCCGTGGATCGTGGCATGGGCCGAGGTGATCTCGACGATCGATCCGTCCGCGATGCCAAGATCGGCAAGATCGGCGGGATGGATGTACGCCGGGTTCGTGGTCGTCTTGGCCCGCAATTTTGCCAGCGGATGCCCGATGGAATTGAACCGCGTCTTGGACCGCCGCGAAATCAGGCGGTAATCGAAACCGGCACCACGCGCCTCGTCGCGGCCATAGCGTTCCAACTGCTCGGGCATTGCTCCCGCCGCCAGATCGAAACCATAGGATTCCGATGGGTCGGCCGGCTCGACGACCGGATGCAGGTCGTCGTAGATCACCGCCTCGCCCTCGTGCGTGTCGCGCCGCACTTGGCTGGGCGGGACAAGGCATCCCGCAGTCATGAGGTCGAGAAAGGTCTGCTTGTCAGGGCAAGCGTCCATCGGCAGCGGGCCTCCGGCCAGTTGCAGCTGAAGGCCGAGGTGCTTGGCGATGTGCCAGATCATCTCGTACTCATCGAGCACATCGCCCGGCGCGGCGGCCACCGCCTCGACATAGCGGGCATAAGGACGTTCGTGCCACCATTCGGATAGGTTCGTGATGTCTTCGCGCTCGAGGCATTGCTTGGGGGCCAGCACCACATCGGCGCGCTTGGCGCTCGCCGACATCCACGGATCCACCTGGACGAAGAGCTCCAGGTCGTCGAGCGCACGGCGCATCTTGAGCTGGTTGGGAAATCCGACTTCGGGGTTGCCCCCGACCGAGATCAGCGCGCGTACCTGCCCTTCGCCGGGGGTGAGGATCTCGTCGGCAAGGACGTTGCACGGCATCTCGAAGCCAAGCTGGCCGAGCCCGCGAAAACGCGACCTCGCCATCCCTTCGGCACCGAACATCGGCACCGGCGGCGCGACCTGGGCGCGGCGGGGCGCCTGCGCGGTGAACACGCCGGGGATCGCGGTCTTCTCTCCCTCCTGCTTGAAGCGCGCGCACAGCACGTTGAGGCACGTGACGAGATATTCGGTAAGCGTACCGTTTCCGGCCATCTCGGGCCCAGTGCCGGTGACGGCGCAACCCCGCTCGGCCCCGGCGAACATCCGCGCGGCCGCGCGCAATGCGTCCGGCTCAACCCCCGCCCGCGCCGCCGCTAATTCAGGAGTGAAAGGCGCGACCGCCTTTTCCAGCTCGGCAACGCCGTCGACATGGGCGGCGACGAAATTGCGGTCGTAAAGTCCCTCGGCGAAGATGACATTGAGCATGCCCGCCAGCAACGCGGGATCTTCGCCCGGCTTCACCGGCAGGTAGATGTCGGCGAGCGCGCCGACGTCGCTTTCGCGCGGATCCGCGACGATCAGCTTGAGCCCTGCCTTCTGCCGATCGCGGATCCTGCGCGAAGGCGAAAATGGCGGGACACCGCCGGGCGGCGAGTAGTGCGAAACCATCGGGTTGTTGCCGATCAGGAATGCGACATCGGCCTCCTCGAAGGTGTTCGAGCCGCCCATCCATTTGCCGTAGCGCTGGGTCGTGAAGACCTTCGCCGGCTGGTCGAGCGTCACCGAGGTATAGAAGTTGCGCGTGCCGATCGCCTGCGCGAGGCTGTACGAGGCCGCCCAGGCGGCGCTGTTCTGGTATCCGCCCGAGCCGATGAACACCGCGACCGAATGCGGGCCGTGCTTGACGATGATCCTGCGCAGCTCGTCGGCAACGTGCGTCAGCGCCGCGTCCATCGCGGTCTCGATGAAATCTCCGTCGCGGCGAACGAGACTGCGCACGAGGCGATGCGGCGCGTTGTGACTGTCGGGAAGTTCGCGCCCCTTGAGGCAGGTGTAGCCGCCATAGACCGGATCGTCAGGGTCGCCGCGCACCGCGATTACCTTGCCGTCCTCGACATCGGCAAGCATCGCGCAGTTAGCGTGGCAGAAGCGGCAGAACGTGCGGCGTGTTTCGACGGCCATTATTCTCTCTCCCGCTTCGAGTATGCTCCTGCCCGGTCCCGGATGGTCCGCTTCTTTTTGCTAGCGCCGCGACCTTAGCTAGTATTGCGCGGTCCCACCATCGACACTGATGGTCGCGCCCGTGATCCCCGCGCCAAGCGGCGATGCCAGCAGCAGCGCGACCGCCGCCACTTCCTCGACCGTGTTCGGGCGCTTGATGGCCGATTCCTCGGCGAACAAGGCGACCATTTCCTCGAACTCCATTCCCATTGCCTTGGCCGTTTCCGGGCCCTGGTTACGAATGATGTCCGTGATCACGAGCCCGGGACAGATCGCGTTCACGGTAATTCCCTGCGTCCCAACTTCACGCGCCAGCGACTTGGTAAGCCCGTTCACCGCGTGCTTGGCCGCGGTGTATGCCGTCAGGACCGGCTTGCCGTGCTTGCCCTCGACCGACGAGATGTTGATGATCCGCCCGGACTTGGCGGGAAGCATCGTCTGCAGCGCGCGGCGGCAGGCCCAGAACGTGGCGTAGACGTTCCATTTCATCGCCTCGTCGAAGGTTGCGTCGGAAAGCTGCGCCAGCGGCTGAAGGTCGCTCGCGCCCCCGGCATTGTTCACCAGTATGTCGAGACGGCCGAAGTGCTTGGCCGCCTGGTCGACGAAGTTCTCAATGTCGCCCTGGACCGTCGCGTCGCCGGCAATGTGGATGGCGCGATCGCCCGCGCCGATCTCGGCCAATGCGGCCCGCGCCTTGTCCGCGTTGCGCGCCATCAGCGCGACCGATGCGCCCTCGGCAAGGAAGGCCTCAGCGATCCCGCGCCCAATCCCGGCGGTTCCCCCAGTGATCGCCGCAACCTGCCCTTGCAGTTTCATCATCGTTCTCCCGTGCACTGATAGCGGACCCTACGCGCTCGCGCCGCGCCGCGCACCTCGCCAAAAAGAAGGGTTGCCCCGTTTCGCGATGTGGTGCCCAACAGGGCGATGATCGAGGAATGCGACGTCATCGTCCTGGGCAGCGGCGCCGCCGGCATGACCGCTGCACTCGCGGCCCATGAAAGCGGCGCGCAAGTACGGCTGATCGAGCGGTTCGACCGGATCGGCGGCACCGCAGCGGTTTCGGGAGGAGTAATCTGGACGGCAGACAATCCGCGCCAGCGCGCCGCGGGACTTTCCGACAGCCGGGAAGAGGCGCTGGCCTATTTCCGTTCCCTCGACCACGGCGATTTGCGCGACGAGACGCTCGAAGCCTTTGTCGATGCTGCGCCGCAAGCCGTGGCGTTCCTCGAGGAAATTGACGCGCTGCGCGTGTCGCTGCTCGCAGGTTATCCGGATTACTACCTCGACCGGCCGGGAGCCAAGCCCATGGGAGGGCGCGCGCTCGACCATGACCTGTTCGCGCTCGGCGAACTGGGCGATTGGGCATCGCGCATTTACGCAATCGAAGAGCCTAAGCCTATGATGCTGCGCGAAACCGCGCTTGGCGGTGGCAGCGGGATCGTCCCGCCCACCGAACTGCAACGCAGGATCGCCGCGAACGAACGAGGCTTTGGCCAGGCGATGGTGGGCCGATTGCTAAAGGCCTGCCTCGCGCGGGGGATCGAGCCCATGCTCGAGACACGAACGGACCGCCTGACGATCGAACGCGGGCGCATCGTCGGGATAGAGGGAGAACGCGGCGGCGAGCCCTTTGCGCTGCGCGCGCGCAAAGGCGTGATCATCGCCACGGGCGGGTTCGAATGGGATGAACGGTTGCGCCGCACTTTCCTGCGCGGGCCCGCCGATACGCCTGCTTCACCGCCAACCGCGCGCGGCGAGGGCCTGGGGCTGGCGCTTGCTGCTGGCGCGAGCCTCGGCAACATGACCAGCGCGTGGTGGGCGCCGACGCTGGCGCCACCCGGCGAACAGTGGCCCGGCGGCGAGCAGCGCGCCGCCCCGGTACTGATCGAACGGACCGTGCCGCACTCGCTCATGGTAAACCGCTTCGGGCAGCGCTTCTGCAACGAGGCCGCCAACTATTCCGCATTGGCCGGCGCGTTCCACGCCTTCGACCCGCAGTCCTATTCCTATCGCAACAAGCCCGCGTGGCTCATCTTCGACGAGCAGTATCGCGAGCGCTATCCGCTGGGGACCGTGATGCCGGGCACGCCCCTGCCCGATTGGGTGGCGCGCGCTGAGACGATGGATGCCCTCGCCTCGCAAATCGGCGTGCCGGCCAAGGCGCTGGAAGAAACGGTGTCTCGATTCAACGACTTTGCGCGTGACGGATGCGATGCCGACTTTGCCCGCGGGACCAGCGCCTACGATCATTTCTATGGCGATCGCTCGCGACAGGGCACTCATGTCACCCTGGGCCCCGTCGATCGCGCGCCGTATTACGCGGTCGAAATCCGCATGGGCATGCTGGGCACTAACGGCGGGCCGCAGACAGACGGAGCCGGGCGGATTCTCGATCATGCAGACCGGCCAATCCCGGGCTTGTACGGCGCGGGCAACGCCATAGCCTGCCCCACGGGGGGCATATACGCCGGAGCCGGCGGGACGCTGGGGCCGGCGATTGCATTCGGGTATCTCGCAGGGCGCGCCGCCGCAGGCGCGAACGCCAGCTAGACCGCCGCTAGCGCCGCTTCGGTTCGAACTCGATGTGCAGTGCCTTGAGGCTGCGCAGGAGAAAGTGGGGGTGGACGGCAAAGTCGTTCGCCCCTTCGGCGAACCACATATCCTCGAACCGGTCCACGACCGCGGTAAAACCCCAGGTCAGCTCGCGTCGTGCAAGCGGCGCGCCGAGACAGTGGTGGACCCCCGACCCGAACGCGAGATGGGCGCCGGCGCGCGGCCGCTCCAGATCCAGCTTCTCGGGACAACCGAACACCCGGTCGTCGCGGTTGGCGGCAGCGAACCGGACGTTGACGAGGGCGCCGTCGGGGATAGTCACTCCATCGATCTCGGTATCCTTCGCGCAAAAGCGCATCAGGCTCTGCACCGGAGATTCAAGCCGCACGACCTCCTCGACAAAGGTCTTCATGTAGCGCGCGGGATCGCTCTTGAGCTGGTGCCAGATATCCTTGTTCTCGATCAGCAGGCGCATACCCGCAGCCAGCGCGTTGGTGGTCGTCTCGCTGCCGCCCACGAAAGTGTCGGCCATCATCTCGGCATGGAGTTCCTCATCGACCAGAGTCCTGCCCCAGCCTTCAATAACAGTGTTCACGAGCACGCTGATCAGCGAGTCATCGGGGTTCGCGCGCAACCGCTCGAAGATGGGCTGGAAATAGTGCTGCGCCTCGATCTCGCGATCGACCATTTCCATCTCGCGCTCTTCGGGCAGCATCATGGAGATGCGGTGAAAGAACGCATCGGTCCACCGCTTGATCTGCCACATGTCCTCGCGCCTGGCGCCCATCTGCTCGCCGATGATGAACAGCGGCAGCGGCACGGCAAACTGGCTGATCCATTCGCACTTTCCGTCGGCGATGAACCCGTCGATCAGTTCATAGGCCAGATGCTCGACAAGAGGGTCGATTTCCTTGATCCGGCTGGGCTTGAACGCCTCGTTGAACATGGCGCGCAACTGGCGATGATTGGGATCGTCGCGCCCGGAAAGAGTTGGGCGTGGCACCCACCCCTTTGCGGCAAACCGCTCCGCGACCCGCTTTTGCCGTTCCTGGTTGTTCGTGGCCATCCGGTAGGCCGTGCCCGAGGAGCCGCTTGGAAACGTCTCGGGGTCCATCAGTACGCGGCGCACGTCGTCGTAGCGGGTTACGACATAGATATCGGTTCCGGGCTGGCGATAGACAGGCGCCTCGTCGCGCAGCAGCTTGTAGGCCGCGTAGGGGCATTGCTGCACCTCGGGATCGAACAGGTCGACCCGGACCTCGCTGGGTGCCTGCGGCTCGCCCGGCATCAGCGAACCTGGATCCGTTCCTCGCCCCATGGCGCGATCGGCGCATCGCCGCGAAACGCCTCGGGCAGTTCCTCGACCATGTGGAACGTCGCAGCAAGGCGGCCGAAACCCACGAAGAACGCGCAGGTCATGCCAAGCTCGACGATCTCTTCCTCGCTGAAATGGCGGCGCAGGTCGGCAAAGGTCGCATCGTCGATCGACAGGTGATCGGTCGCCATCAGCTCGCCGAAGCGGATCGCCGCCTTTTCCGCATCGGTCAGGTTCTCGGCCTCCTGCGGCCGCTCGAGCGAGCAGACGAGGTCTTCGTTCAACCCGTCGGCCACGGCGTCGGAATAGCGGATCGCCATGCAACTACGGCACTGATTGAAGAACGCGATCCGCAGACGGACAAGCTCCACCAGGCGTTCGGACAGGCGCCGATTGGCCTTCAGCGCGCGGCCGAACTGCATCAGTCCCAATGCCTGTTCGGGGCAATGCGCGAAGAAACGGGTCAGGCCCTGTTCGAGGTCTGTCAGCGCCTCGGGCTGGACCGCCTGCCGCAACCGGGGATCCCATTCTTCGGGGGCTAGCTTGGAGATCCTGTTCAGCTGATCCTCCTTAAATTGCGCGTGGCGACCCGGCGACGCTCGGTCCAAATTCCATCCTGCACAATTGGCGCTTTCGATAGACGCCAGGCAAGCGGGCGGAGACGGAATGGAACGGCACGTAAACCACGACCTGAGCCCGATGGACTGCCCCCACGCCTTGGCCGATGTCGACCTGTTCGGTCCGGGAGCAGCCGAACACTGGTACGAAGCCTACGACATCCTCCACGCCGAGGCACCCGTCCTGCGGCTTCCCGGGGAAGGCATGACGCCTGATCGCGATGCGTTCATCCTTACGAAGTATGCCGACATTTCGCGGGTCGTACGCGATTGGGAGAGATTCCCGCCCACCCTTTCGCTGCTCGTCGCCCAGATCGAGCAGTCGGGATCGCTGTCGCGGGAAATGCCTGATATCGACGCCATGGTGCAGTCGATCGTATCGCTGCGCCCTACGCCCGAACTGTGGCGCGCCCATCGCCAGGAACTGACCGACCCCTGGGTGGGCCCCGGCGCGCGCCGCCACGAAAAAATGATCACTGGCCACGTCGATGACCTGATCGATGCGTTCGCAGACAGCGCCGAAGTCGATTTCGTCGCGGCCTTCGCTCGCCCGCTTCCCCAGCGCACGATGGCTTCTGTGCTGGGCTTTCCGCAGGAGGACATTCCCCAACTCGAAATCTGGGGCAACGCGCAGGTCCTGTCCTACGTCCACGGCTGCGGCCACAACAACATCATTACGCCCGAGCAAACGCGCGAGAAGTTTCGTCTGCTCGCCGGCTTCTCGGACTATGTCCGCGACCAGGTGAAACGCAAACGCGCCGCGCCTCAGGATGACATGATCAGCTTCCTGACGCAGGTCCATTACCAGGCGCTCGACCGCAAGCTGAGCGACGCGGAGATCAACGGCATCGTCTATGCGATGGTCATCGGCGGGCTTGAAACGACGCAGTACGCGCTTTGCGAGCAGGCCCAATTAATCTGCGAACAGGATGGCCTCTTCGCCACGCTGCGCGAGGATCGCGGCCTGGTGCGGACCTTTATCGAGGAAGCGATGCGCCTGCGCTCCCCCACGCAGGGATTATCGACGCGGGTCACGTCGCGTGACGAAGTGCTCCAGGGCGTGGCCGTGCCGGCGGGATCGACCCTTCATCTGCGCTGGGCCGCAGCCAACATCGATCCCGACGAGTTCGACGATCCGCTCGCCCTCAAGCTCGACCGCCGCGCGGCGACACGTCACCTGGCGTTTTCCGCCGGGCCCAGGGTCTGCCCTGGCGCTGGCCTCTCGCGGCTGGAGCAGACAATCGCCTGGAACCGCCTGCTCGATCGGCTGGGCGGCATTGTCTACGCGCCCGGCAACACCTTCCTTCACCAGCCGGGGATCATGCTCGGTACGCTGGAACTGAGACTCTCCCTCAATTCGACCGCGGAGCCCGCCCGATGACCACCCTTCTCGCCCACATCAGGATCAAGCCCGGCAAGGAAGCCAAGTGGGAAGCGATCATGCAGGACATGGTGGCGCAGACTTTCGCCACCGAAGAAGGCGTGCGGCGCTACGAATACTGGAAGGGTCAGGAGCCCAACAGCTACTATTGCCTGCTGTCGTTCGCCGACAAGGCGGCATTCTACCATCACCAGATGTCGGATCATCACGAAGGCCATGACTTCGGCGACGTGCTTGAGGATATTCGCCTTGAGTATATCGACCCGGTGGCGGACGCTGGCGGAGGCCTGGCGCGAACGCTTGACCCGCCTCTGGCAGACGATGCGCCGCCCGAACAGCGCATCGCGCAGGAGCGCTTTCCGCTACAGATCGCGCCATGGTGGAGCGGGCGGAAGTGACCCGCGACCCTGAACTGCAGGCGCTGCTGGACGAGCGCGCCATTACTGCGGTCATTGCGCGCTATGCCCGCACGCTCGACTGGCTCGACGACGCAGGACAGGCCAGTTGCTATTGGCCCGACGCGGCGATCAACTATGGCTTCTTCAGCGGAACGGCTGCCGATTTCGTCCCGGTCGTGATGAACATCGAGCGTTCGACCGGCCGGCGCTGGCACATGCTGAGCGGCCTCCAGATCAAGCTGCACGGTGCGGATAGGGCGAGCAGCGAATGCTACGGCATCGCGACGGCAACACGCGAAGGCGCCGATGGCATCCATTCAGGAAATGTCTTCGGCGGGCGCTACCTCGACGAGTTCGAGAAAAGGGGCGATGAATGGCGCATCTCGCGGCGCGACTATATCCTCGACTGGTCGATGCCGCTGCCGCCCCAGCACATCGGCGGAGATGGACCCGCCGGTGCCTTGCCGATGCTCGATCTCAGCGCTTCGGGCCATCCGCGCTACCGACCGATGTAGCCCCTCAGCGCGCGGGCTGTTCGTGCTCGTCCGGGTCGGAGTAGTCGCGGTAATAGGTCAGTTTGCCGCCAGACACCTTGTATATCCCGCAGCCGCCGCGGCTCCCGGCGGGCGACACCATCGTCCAGCGCGACCACGCGGTGTGATCGTCGCCGCAAATCTCGTCGACCGTGAAATGGATCTTTCGCTCGGTCATGACCTTAACCATCGTCGACATGAAGGCCATGATCTCATCGCGGCCGCGATAAGTCCCCCAGACCATGTCTTCGACCACGGCGTCCTCGGCGAACAGATCCACCAGTTTGGTGTAGTCGCCGCTGTCCTGGGTTTTCCAAAAATTCTCGATTGCGTCGTGCGCCGCTCCCGGCATGTTCGTTCTCCTCAGCCCAGCGACCTTAAGGGATCACGCCCGTCCCAGGCTTCGGCCGCGGACGCGATGAATTCGTAAAAGCCTGTGAGCAGCGGCGCGGGTTCGTACAGCTCGAGCATGTGGCCGAACCGGTCCAGCGCATCGATGAAGGCGAAGGCCGTACCGCCCTGCGTTACCGAAAGCTGCGCAAGGGGCATCCCCTGCTCCTCGAACGCGGCGATGGAAGCGTCGAGGTCGAGAACGAAAAGCGCAGTATGATGAAGTCCCCCCACCGGTCCCTGCGGGAAGGCGTCGCGTAGCGCGCTCGGATCAGGATTATGCTGCGCGACGAATTCGACCATCACGCTTCCCCATTGGCCATAGGCCGAAGAGTGATCGAACGGACGCTCGACACCGCGATGTTGGGAACTCGCGAGCGCGACATGGTCTGCCACGAAGTAAGGCCCAGAGCCGAACGCGGCGACATGCGCCAACGCTGCGGCGCGAACGTCCGCGACGAAGAACGCGAGCTGGCGGACGGGAAGATGCGTTCCAAGCATGGCCCATCGGTTTACGCTGCGCCGCCCACCCGACCATTGGCACAATTCATAGCGCGACTGGCGCGCGCACCGCGCTAGGAATGCAGAATGACAGAAATTGCTGCACCGCCAGGGTTTAAGTCCGCTGGCTTTTCTCCCGGCTTCCTCGATCGGGGCGGTCCCTATTTCCTTGGCAAGGGCCTAGAGGGCACGATCGTCGGAATGCGGGTCGAGGAGGGTCATCTCAACTATCAGGACGTCGCACACGGAGGGGTGCTGACTACCCTCGCCGACGTCGCCCTGTCGTTTGTCCTGTTCGCCAGCGAAAAGCCCCCTCTGCCGGTCGCGACCGCCACGCTCACCGTCAATTTCCTGGGTGGAGCACGGCTCGGAGACTGGCTCGAGGCCGAAGCGCGGATCGACCGGATCGGCAAGCGTCTCGGCTACGCGAGTGGGACGATCCGCTGCGGCGACACCGTGGTCGCGACGATGTCGGGCGTGTTCAGCATTCTTCGGCGCTAGGCAGAGCGCCAGGCGGCGACGACCGGGGTCGAGGGATCGCGGTCGTCGTGATATCCGCACGCCCCTTCCGGCATTCCCGAAAGGTCGGCATCGCCGATGCTGCGATATTCTCGCCAGTCATAGAGACCCTGGCGGTGGGCGATCCGCCAGTCTCCGCTGCGCCTTTCGAACCTGTCGACATAGCGCCCGGCGATGACCGCCGTATAGGTCTCCCCCCGGTCGGGATAAACGCTCGGCAGGGGGTATCCGGCGGGAACGAGGTGTGTTGCCGTCATGTAGGTTTCGCAATGTGCGACATCGGCATTCTCGAACGCGATCAGCGTCTGACCAAGCTGGTGCTGCGTGGCGATGCATGGGTCGATGATCGCCTTTGCCTGCTCGACGAAGCTGGCCCAGTCCCCGCCGACGGGGCCAAACCCGAACGTCGCATCTGCGTGAAACAGGCGCGCCATCATGTCCCAGCGGCGCCGGTCGATCGCGTGAGCGTAAAGTCCGATGATCTCGCGGATGGTCTCGCGGTCTTCGAGCATTCCGGGCATCCTTCACCTCCATGGGTCATCGTGCGTTTGCGCGTGCTATCGTCCACGATTCAAAATAATAGGACGCGCTATCAATTTGGTCGGGTGCGCCCCTTTTCCCTGAGTCATAGTTTCGTTTCCAAACCAATTGAACGGAGAGGCTTGAATATGGCGCTTATCACTGTCGTCGGCGCTTCAGGGCGCCAGGGAATGGCACAAGTCCGGCAGGCTCTGGCCGCGGGCTATGACGTGCGCGCGCTTTCCCGCCATGAGGATCCGTTTGCCGGAGCGAAGATCGAAGGTTCCGACAAGGTCGAGGTTCGTCCCATCGATCTCTACGACACCGAAACCTACAAGAATGCGTTCGAGGGTTCGGACTACATTTTCTACACCCACCCGCTGCAGGCCCGCGCCGACCGCGCGGTGCTGGTCGGCCAGGTCGGCAAGGCCGGCGCCGAAGCCGGAGTGAAGCGGGTGGTCTGGAACACCTCGAGCTGGATTCCCGACAAGCCGGGCGATGCGTTCACTTATGCCGGCAACACCGCCGGGATCAACGCGCTCTGGCGCTCGGGCGCGCCGGGCACGGTGTTCGGCTCGGTCCTGTTCATGGACAACCTGCTGACGAACTGGGCGCGGCCTTTCATCGTCAACGAGGGACGCTACGTCTATCCGCACAACCCGCAGCTTGAGGCCAACTGGATTAGTCTCGACGACGTGGCCAAGTTCATGCTCGCCTCGATCGAGCGTCCGGACATGGAAGGCGCCTGGCTAAACATCGGCGGTCCCGAGCGGCTGAAGGGCAAGCAGGTCACGGAAATCCTGTCGAACACGTTCAAGAAGCCGATCAAATACGATCCCTGCACGCCGGCCGAATTCGGCAAGTACCTGGTCGAGGCGGCAGGTGACGACATGCCGGCCGAAATGCGCGCTGCCTTCGCCGATGGAATCCGCGACTTCTACGAATACAATAACACCGCGCCGACCAAGCCCTTCGAGGTCGAGATGGGCCACGTTTACGAGCGGTTCCCCGAACTGGAAGGCAAGCTCGAACCGATGCAGGACTGGGCGAACCGTCAGGACTGGGGCGAAAGCAACCACCGCCCCGCCTTCGGCTGACGGGGCGCCAAGCGGGCCGGGGCGGCTACTCCGCCGCCTCGGCCGCCTGCTGGTGGGAAAAGATGGTTTTGAGTTCAGCGTCGCTCGCCGAAACCAGACGCTCGGTCCAGCGGTGGAAGGCCTGGCCGCCGCCCTCGTTCCTGCCGAACAGGACATTTTCCATCAACCCCGACATCAGCGCATCGTGCTGGCGCTTGCCGGTAGCGTAATCCTCGCCCTCGACCACGGTCTTCAGAAAATCGAACTGCTGGTTGGCGCCGTCGATCGTCTCTTGGTCGGTCGGCTCGCGCTCCATCAGGTAATACTGCGTGGTCACGCTTTCGCCCACGGTGTCGCCCGGGAACAGCTGCGACAGCAACGCTCCGCGCGAACTGCCGCCATAAAAGCTGGCGATCGAGATGTGCGGATAGATCGTCCAGACGCCGGCAAGCAGCGCGTCGATCGGCCAGTCTTTCTCGGGCACGTCCTCGAGGTTCATCGATTCATTGGTGCCCAGCTTGTCGTGCTTTACCGTGGGGGTAGTCAGCCGCTGATGCGGCCCCCAGGCGAAGTAGTTGGCGCGGTTGAAGAAATCTGCGCCGAAGGTGTTCGCGTGGAGCACCGGCAGGTGGTAGAAATCGAGATAGCCGTCATAGGCCGTCTTCCAGTTGGGACCCTTGATCGTCCGCTTGGAGAACAAGTGCCAGTTGGCGAAGCCGAAATGCTCCAGCATCTCGTCGTAGCCGCAGAGGAAATCCTCGATGTCGAGGGTCGAGTTGGGATCGAGCGTCGCCCAGATCAGCCCTGCCCGCTCCAGCACCGGGAATTTCTTGAGGCAGTGGGTCGCCTTGTCGACCGGGCCGAAATCCTCGGCGGATGCGACACCGATCAGGCTGCCGTCGTTCTTGAACGTCCACCCGTGATAGCCGCAAACGAAGCGGCTCGCTTTCCCCTCGCCCAGCGCAACCGGATTTCCGCGATGCGTGCACATGTTGAGGAAAGCGCCGACCTTGCCCTCGCGGTCTCGGGTCAACAGCAGCGGCACGCCGGCCACCGTCATCGCCTTGTAGCTGCCCGCTTCGGGCAGTTCGCAGCTTGGCGCGACCATCAACGGCAGGCGGCTGAAGATCTGCTTCTTCTCGCGCTCGAACAATTCCGGATCGGTGTAGGACGATGCCGGTATCTCGACGATGGAGTCCGTCTGCTCGAGCGTTCCCGCTTTCGCATGCTCGATGAGCGAATGCGTCATCGCGATCAGTTGTTGCTTGGACATATCTTCTCCGCGGGGCTTGGAGTCTCTGTTTCCGAAAGTGTGCGCTCGATCGCCGGAAACGCAATTGGCAAATTGACGAACGGTTCTTTCTGGTCGTCGTCTATCAGGATGCGCTGGGCCGCACCGTCGAGATCGTCGTACTGGCCGCTGCGCATCGCCCACAGAAACGCGGCGAGACCGAGCAGGCCCATCAGGAGCGCCGCCGGGATAAGGATGGAAAGCCCGGTCATGCCGCCGCCCCGCGCAGGCGCAGCGAATTGCCCACCACCAGCAGCGAGGAAAGCGACATCGCCAGCGCCGCGATAAGCGGTGTGGCGAGCCCCGCCATCGCGATGGGGACGGCCACGATGTTGTAGCCGATCGCCATCGCGAAGTTCTGTCGAACCACGCGCATCGTCCGCCGCGCAGCCACTATCGCCACCGGCACGGCTGCGAGCGAATCGCCGAGGAACACGAGATCGGCCGAGTTCTGGCCCACATCCGACGCTGACGACGGAGCAACCGAGACATGCGCGGCATTGAGCGCCGGGCCATCGTTGAGCCCGTCGCCGATCATCAGCACGTGCTGCCCCGCAGCCTGGCGCGCCGCGATTGCATCGAGCTTGCCCTGCGGCGAGAGCCCGCCAAGTCCCGGAACGTCGAGAAGCCGGGACATGCGGTCCACGCGGCGCGGGGCGTCGCCGGACACGATGGTCGGCTCAAGCCCCAGTTCCCTGAGCCTTCTGACTGCTGCCGCCGCGTCGGGGCGCAACGCGTCTTCGAACCGGATCAGGCGCAACGGGCCGTCGCCAAGGCGGAAGGCGGTCGTCAGAGCATGGCGGCTGGCCGCTATGTCGGCTGGGTCGCCCTCGCCAAGGTCAATCCTGCCCAGCACGGCCTCCTGGCCCTGGAACACGGCGGTAACGCCAAGTCCGGGAGACTCTTCCAGTTCAGTCACCTCCGCCGCCGTGCCGCCGTCGAGCGATTCAGCAAGTGCGCGGGCCAGCGGATGGCGGCTGGAGCGGGCGAGCGCGAGCGCGACCGGCGCCTCTTCGGCGGTGAGGCCGCCGGTGTCGATCAGGCGCGGGCGGCCCAGGGTCAGGGTCCCGGTCTTATCCATCAGCGCCACGTCAGCCTCGGCCAGCCGCTCAAGCCCCGCTCCATCGCGGATCAGGATGCCGCGGCGCATCAGCGCCCCGGCCGAAACCACCTGGGCCACGGGCACCGCTAACCCGAGCGCACAAGGGCAGGTGATGATCAGAACCGCGACGGCGACCAGGACCGATTGGTGAAGTCCAGCGCCCGCCAGCATCCAGCCCGCAAACGACAACGCGGCGAGCAGGTGCACTGCAGGAGCGTAGAACCTGGACGCCCGGTCTGCGAGCCGGACGTAGCGTGACCGGGCGCCTCCTGCGGCTTCCATCAGGCGGGCGATCCCGGCGATCGCCGTGGCTTCTCCCGCCGCAGAAACCTTGACCGTGAGTGGCGCTGCAAGGTTGATCGTTCCGGCCAGAACCCCGGCGCCGGGCGCTACGCTTTCCGGCGCGCTTTCGCCCGTCACCAGTGCGCGGTCGACGCTGGAGGTCCCTTCCACGACTGTCCCGTCGGCCGCGAATGCCTCGCCAGCCGCGACCAGCAGCTTCATGCCGGGGGCCAGCTCGTCGGCATCACGCCATTCCGCGTGCCCATGGGCCGCAAGCACCAATCCGCGCGGCGCGCGCTGGCGCTGGAGCGCGGCAACGCCATCTTCCGCCCGAGCGCGCATCACCCCGTCGAGGAAGCGGCCGGCGAGCAGGAAGAATAGCAGCATCACGGCGCCATCGAAGTAGGCATGGGGGCCGTGGGTCATCGTCTCGTAGAGGCTGACCGCGCAGGCGAGCGACACGCCGATGGTGATCGGCACGTCCATGTTGGTCGTTCCCCGCCGCAGCGCCGACCACGCGCTGCGGTAGAACGGCCTGCCGGCATAGACCACGGTCGGCAGCGCGATCAGCGCCGACAGCCAGTGGAACATGTCGCGGGTCGCGCCTTGCGCTCCCGACCACACGCTGACCGACAGCAGCATGATGTTCATCGCGGCGAAACCGGCCACGCCGAGGGCCCGGCCCAGCTCGCGATTTTCAGGGGCGGAGCGGGCCTCGTCATCGGCCAGCAACCGCTCGGCGGGAAAGCCGATCCGACCAATCACGTCGCGCAGGCGCTCGTCGTCGAGTTCGGCCGCATGCGCGATGGCAACGCGCCGCTTGGTGAAGTTCACCCGCGCGCCGATCACCCCATCGACGCGGGAGAGCCCGCCCTCGAGCTTGGCTATGCAGCCGGCGCAATGCAGTCCCGGCACGCTGAACGTGCTGGTAACTGCGGTCATGCGGGGATTTCTAAGGCGTAGCGCGCGGTCTTGCCGTCACTGACAAGTGTCAGGCGCAACATCCAGCGCCCGGCGGGAAGCGGACTGTCCGAGACCCACTTGCCCGGGGCGGTTCGGGTGAAGCGCAGCGACTGATCGGGCGCACGGCCGAGCGGGTGATGCGCGGTTCCCGTCAGCACCCCGGCCAGCGGCGTGCCGTCCACCTCAACCCGTCCATCGTCATTGCGACGGGGGACAAGCGTCCAACCCAACGCCTTCTGGGCGCGGGCATCGGCCAGCCAGCGATTGTAGTCCTGGCTCGCGACATAGGAATTGTCGACGACGGTGCCGCCGAACGTCTCGACCGCATAGCGCGCCATCACGAGGTTTACGGCGATGATCGTGCCGAACATGCCGATCATCACGAACCACATGTGACGCCCGGTGAATTCGCGGATCATTGCGCGCCCTCCGGCCCGTCGAAGATGCTGCGCTCGCGGTCGCCCCCGCCTTCCGCATCGTTGGCGCGGATCGAGAACGCAATGTCCCGGCGCTGGCGTTCGGGCGCCGCAACATAAACGCGGGCCTTGTGAACCTTGTCGGGCGCGACCTGGAGCTGAAGCGTTGACGTGGCATTCTCGCGCGCTTGGGCATCGGTCCACATCAGCGCGCCGGGAAGCCCTTCGACGGTCAGCGTCACCTTGCGCGGGCGCGCCTCCATGTTGCGCACGTTGATGGTGTAGGCGTTTCGCACGGCGCCGTCGGAAAGCTGCACCCACTGGGGATTGCGCTCTTGCCGGATGCTCAAGTCGAGCCGCGTGCGCGCGCCGAGCGCAAAAAGCAGGGCCACGCCGATCGAACCCCAGATCACGAAGTAGATGATGGTGCGCGGGCGAAGCAGGCGCTTGAGCGGGCGTTCGGGCGTGCCGCCATTGCCTGCGATCAACTCGTCAGCGGCGGTCGAATAGCCGATCAGCTTCCGGGGCCGACCGACCCTGTCCATCACCTGGTCGCAGGCGTCGATGCACAGGCCGCAGGTGATGCAGCCGATCTGCGACCCGTTGCGGATGTCGATCCCGGTCGGGCACACGGCGACGCAGGCATTGCAATCGATGCAATCGCCGAAGGTCGGATTGTTGGATGGATCAGAGGCCATCGCGACGAGCGAGGGCTGGCCGTACTGGGCTTGTGCGCCCAGGTCGCCGTCGGGCTGATGGACCGCCGATCCAGCGCGCTTGGTCCCATGCGTCCGAGGCTCGCCGCGCCAAGCCTTGTAGGTGACCAGCAACGACTTTTCGTCGAGCATTGCGCCCTGAATCCGGGGCCACGGGCATCCGTAGATGCAGAACTGCTCGCGCATCAGGCCGCCCAGGACATAGGTCGTGGCGGTGAGCACCCCGATCGTGAACCACGCCTGGTAAGGCGCGTCGAGGTTCCAGAGCTGCCGCGCGAGGGTGGGAGCGTCGGCGAAGTAGAAGATCCACGCACCCCCGGTCGCCACCGCGATGATCAGCCAGATGGCGTGCTTGGTGGCCTTTCGCGCGATCTTTTCCGGACCCCACGGTGCTTTTTCGAGGCGAAGCTGGGCGTTGCGGTCGCCTTCGACGAACCGCTCGACGTGCTGAAACAGATCGGTCCACACCGTCTGGGGGCAGGCATAGCCGCACCAGGCACGGCCGACCGCCGAGGTGACTAGGAACAGTCCGATCCCGGCCATGATCAGCAGCCCCGCGACGTAATAGAACTCGTGCGGCCAGATCTCGATCGAGAACATGTAGAAGCGCCGGCCGGGCAGATCGACCAGCACGGCCTGGTCGGGCGAGTAGGGTCCGCGGTTCCAGCGCAGCCAGGGCGTTACGTAGTAAATCGTCAGGGTAACGGCCATCACCAGCCACTTGAAGCGGCGGAAGGGGCCGTCGATCGCCTTGGGAAAGACCTTGCGGCGCTTTTCGAAGAGCGTCTGGCGGGGGCCGGTCAGGACTTCAGGGCTGGACATTGCTTGGGGCCGCTGGGCTGGGCGCGGGCGAGGCGGCCGGAGCCGGGGTGGCGCCCGCCGTCGCCGGCGCGTCGGGAATGTAATCCTCGCCCCCGCCGAGCGAATGGACATAGGCCGCCAGCATCTTGATCGTCACCGGATCGAGACGCGTGCCCCACGCGGGCATCACACCGTAGCGGGCGTTCGTGACGGTCTGGGTCAGCGAGTCCCGATCGCCGCCGTAAAGCCAGATCGCATCGGTGAGATTGGGTGCGCCCACCTTGCGGTCGCCCGTTGCGTTCACCCCGTGGCAAACCGAGCAGTTGGCTTCGAACAGCACCGCGCCGCGCCGCGACGACGCGCTGGGCTTTTCCTGGCGCGAAACGACCCGGACGAAACTGACGACATCCTGCACGCCCGCGGGATCGAGGATGCCGTCGCGCCCGAAAGCGGGCATCTGCGACATCCGCGTTTCCTTGTTCCCCGGCTGGCGCACGCCGTTCACCAGGGTGGTGTGAATCTGCTTGATGTTCCCGCCCCACAGCCAGTCGTCGTCGTTGAGATTGGGGTAGCCCTTGCTGCCCGCCGCGCCCGAACCGTGGCACTGAACGCAGTGGACCTTGAACGCGGCCCGTCCGCCTTCGACCGCGGCCTGCATCAACCGCGAATCTTCGTTTAGACGCTCGATCGGGATGCGCGCCAGGGCAAGCTGGATCGGCGCCTTGCGGACCCGCTCGGCCTCGGCCTCGCCTTCGAGCTGCGCATGGCTCGACCAGCCAAGGACGCCGGTGGTCGCCGAATTGAGCATCGGCCAGGCCGGATAAAGCACGGTGTAGATCACGGCCCACACGATGGTGGCGAACAGCGTCCAAAGCCACCAGCGCGGCATAGGGGTATCGAGTTCCTCGATCCCGTCCCATTCGTGCCCGACAGTGGGCGTGCCGGTCGCCTTGTCGATCCGCGGATCAGCCATCGTCGTTCTCCAGGATCGAGCGGGCAGCGTGTTCGTGGCTCGCGCCAGCGCCGCGGCGAAGGGCCCAGCCGATCAGGATAAGGAAGGTGATCCCCATGAACAACAGGCCCCAGCTGTCAGCGAAGTGGCGCATCTCGTTGTAGTTCACCGTTCACGCTCCTGCGCAGCGGCGGCGTTGGTGTCGACCAGCGTGCCGAGCATCTGGAGGTAGGCGACCAGCGCGTCCATTTCGGTCAGGCGGGAAGGATCGCCGTCGAAATCGCGAACCTGCGACTTGGGATAGCGCTTGGCCAGCGCGGCGGCATCGCCCGCGGGATCGGCCTGCGCCTTGAGGTCGCTTTCGGCAGAATCGATCATTTCCTTGGAATAGGGAACGCCGACATCGCTGAGCGCACGCAGCTTGCCCGCTATCCCGTCGGTCGACAGATCGGTCTCCGAAAGGAATGCGTAGGAAGGCATGATCGATTCCGGAACGACCGAGCGAGGGTCCTTCAGGTGCTGGACGTGCCACTCGTCGGAATAGCGCCCGCCGACCCGGGCGAGGTCTGGCCCGGTGCGCTTCGAGCCCCATTGGAACGGATGGTCGTACATGCTCTCGGCGGCGAGACTGTAGTGGCCATACCGCTCCACCTCATCACGGAACGGGCGGATCATCTGGCTGTGGCAAGTGTAGCACCCCTCCCGCACGTAGATGTCACGGCCCACCTGTTCGAGCGGGGTGTAGGGCCTCATTCCGTCGACCTTCTCGATCGTCGAATCGATCCAGAACAGCGGCGCGATCTCGACGATCCCGCCGATCGCCACGGCGACGAAGGCAAGGACGCCAAGCAACGTGACGTTGCGCTCGATCGTTTTGTGCCGGGCGGCAAGCTGCGATGCCATGATCGTGTCCTTACTCGGCCGGAACCGCGGCGGGCGCCAGCGGCCGATCCGCGGCGGGATTGTACTTGGGGCTCGACATCGGCGCTTCTTCGCGCAGCTTCCCGGCGATTGTCATCCAGACGTTGAAGACCATGATCAGCGCGCCGGACAGGTAGAGCAGGCCACCCACGACCCGGATCGCATAGTAGGGCTTCATCGCGGCTACGATCTCGGCAAAGGCGTACACAAGGTAGCCGTCCTCGCCGTATTCGCGCGCCATCAAGCCCTGGGTAATCCCCGCCACCCACAGCGCAGCGGCGTAGAGCACCAGCCCCAGCGTCGCGAGCCAGAAGTGCCAGTTGACCATCCTCAGCGAGTAGAGCCGCTCACGTCCCCACAGCCGCGGGGTAAGGTAATAGATCGCCGCAAAGGTGATCATGCCGTTCCAGCCGAGCGCGCCGGAATGCACATGGCCGATAGTCCATTCGGTATAGTGCGAAAGCGAGTTGACCGCCTTGATCGACAGCATCGGGCCTTCAAAGGTGGCCATCCCGTAGAACGCGAGGGCGAAAACCATCAGGCGGATGATCGGGTCGGTGCGGATCTTGTCCCACGCGCCGTTCAGCGTCATCAGCCCGTTGATCATACCGCCCCAGCTCGGCATCCACAGGACGATCGAGAACACCATGCCCAGCGTCTGTGCCCAGTCGGGCAGCGCCGTGTAGAGCAGGTGGTGCGGCCCGGCCCAGATGTAGAGGAAGATCAGGCTCCAGAAGTGGATGATCGACAGGCGATAGCTGTAGATCGGACGCTCGGCCTGCTTGGGGACGAAGTAGTACATCATCGCCAGGAACGGCACTGTGAGGAAGAACGCGACCGCGTTGTGCCCGTACCACCATTGGGTGAGCGCATCCTGGACGCCGGCGAATGCGGAATAGCTTTTGGAACCGAGGAAGCTGACCGGAACGGCCAGGTTGTTCACGATGTGCAGCATCGCGATGGTGATGATGAAGCTGAGGTAGAACCAGTTCGCGACGTATATGTGCGGTTCTGACCGGCGCAGCAGCGTGCCCACGAAGACCGCCAGATACGCGACCCAGACGATCGTCAGCCACACGTCGACGTACCACTCGGGCTCCGCGTACTCGCGGCTTTCGGTGATGCCCATGACGTAGCCGGTGGCGGCCAGGACGATGAACATCTGGTAGCCCCAGAACACGAACCGGGCGAGCGTCGGAAAGGCGAGCCGCGCGCGGCAAGTACGCTGGACGACGTAGAAGCTGGTCGCGATCAGGGCGTTGCCGCCGAATGCGAACACCACGCCCGAAGTATGCAAAGGCCGCAGGCGGCCGAAGCTGAACCAGGGCTCGAGGTTGAACGTCGGAAAGACCATTTGGGTCGCGATGACGACGCCGACCAGGAAGCCTACCACTCCCCAGAAGACCGTCGCCAGGACGCCGAGGCGGACAAGATCGTCGTCATAGCGGGTCACGTCGGGCATCGACTTGGGCTTGAGTCCCGTCAGGACCGCATAATCCGCCCGGGTCAGCGTAACCCACGCCACCAACAGCGCGGCGGCGCAAGCGATGCCCATGTGCACCGCGAAACCGCTGTCGTGCGCCATCGCGCTTGCGGCAAGCGCGACCAGCGCGACAACCAGCCAGCCGCCGACCTTGATGAGTTGATTTTCCATCTGCGCCCCTTCCCTTCCGGCCCGTCAGGGCCGCTGTGCGTAAGGATCTGTCTGGGTTTCAGGCGATCCAATCGTCCGCGTCGCCACCAGCGCGAACAGGGCCAGAGCGCCGATCGTGGCCAGCAGGTTGATCACAAGGATCAGCCTGACAGTGCCCCGATTGGCCGATGGGCGACGCTGCCGGCCCGGCGCCAGTTCGTTCGAAGGAGAGTCGGCGACGCGCGCCACATCACGCGCCCGAAGTAGCAGCCAGGCGCCGCTTACCAGGGCAACAATCCCCAGCACGCCTATGATAATTCCCCACGTTGAAATCGGCAGGTTCATGGCGTGATCATCGCTTCCGTCGACTACATGCGCAAGTGCGAACTGGCCTTGCTGGAACTGCTCGGCAAACGCCAATTCGACGCTTTGCCGCACTGGGACGTCCGTCCCGACGGGGCTGCGCTAGAGGCGTTCGCAGGTGCGGTATTTGACGAATGTCAAACCAGCCAGGCACACCCAAACCTTTGTAAAACCAGCCAGCAGCATGTGGTTTCGCGGCTCCGCCAAGACATCACCGCATCTGCTGGTCGGCCTCATTGGCCTTGCATTCCTGTCGAACATGATACAGGTATTGTCAATACCGCTTTTAGCCTGACAGGTTGTGCCATGACAGATGCACTTTCGGAAACTGACATTGCCCGGGTCATTCCGGAATTTTACTCACGCGTTCGCGCCGACCCTTTCATCGGCCCGCTGTTCAATGCGTCGATCCAGGACTGGCCTCACCATCTCGACCGGCTCATCGCGTTCTGGTCCTCGGTAATGTTGACCACCGGGACTTACAAAGGGAGCCCTATGGCCGCGCATATCAAGCACCGGACAGAGATGGAGCCCAAGATGTTTGGACGCTGGCTGGAACTCTGGTCCGAGGTCACGAACGAGATGCTTGCGCCCGAGGCCGCGGCGGCGCTGCAGGCCAAGGCTCGAAATATCGCCGAAAGCCTCAAGCTCGCGTTGTGGTTTCGCCTCGATCGCAAAGTCGAGCCGGCGTGAGCGGGCCAATACCTTACAAGAGTACGCCGGAGTTTGACGAGGCGACGCTGCCGCAAGCCTTGCGCAACGATCATTCGACCAAGGCCGGAGTGTGGGGGCTTCTGCGCGTCCTCGAAGGCCGGGTATCGCTTGTCTTCCACGACCCGGCCCGCACGGTCGAGGTGACGGTGGAGAACCCCGCGCAAATCGACCCGCAGACACTTCATCACGTCGTGACGCACGGCCCGATGCGCATGCGCGTCGAGTTTTACCATGAGCCTCCCCTTCCCCAAAGCTGACGCCGCGCTCTTCAACCGGATTGGCTTCCAAGCTCTTGGGTAAGCCGTTATCATTTCGGCGAAACCCGGCGTTGAGGGGCGGTTGTGGTTATGGCGAGGTCACATTCCGGAGGTTGTGGGCGAGCCCTATCCCGCCTTGCCATGGGTGGTGCCGCGCTCGCCTCCGGATATCCTGCATGGGCAGCCGAAGCCCCGCAAGGCGCGCCGCAACCCATCATCGTGACCGGCGAGCGCGCGCCACGGGCGGTCAAGGAAACCGCCTCGAGCGTGACAGTGATCACTGCCGAGGAACTTGAGCGCGCGTCGGGTGCCGATCGCGTCGACCAAATCCTCGCAGGCATCCCCAATGTCCAGCTCGGCTCGGGCGGCGAAGGGCCTACCATCCGCGGCCAGGACTCCACTGGAGTGCTGCGAGACCTTCCCGCCTTCCTCGGCGGCACCCGTCCTCGCGTGACGTTGCAGGTCGATGGGCGCGCGATCAGCTATAACGAGTTCGCCTTCGGCACCGCGCCGCTGTGGGATGTGGAGCGAATAGAGGTCTTCCGCAGCCCGCAAACGACGACGCAGGGTCGCAATTCGATCGCGGGCGCCATCTTCGTCGAAACCCGGCAGCCCACCTTCGATTGGGAGTACGGCGCGCGACTGGTGGCGGGGGACTATGACACGCGCCAGGCCTCGTTCCTGGTTTCCGGCCCGCTGGTCGAGAACGAGGTCGCCGCGCGCATCAGCGGGGACAAGCGGCGGTCGCGGCCCTCCAGCACACTGACCAGCGCGGCTATCGGGGCCGATCCTAACGAGGACCGCTACGAGCAGCTTCGCTTCAAGCTGCTGGCCACCCCACAAGCGGTTCAGGGGCTGCGGATCACGGGAAATTACAGCCATACCCGCTCCAACGCACCGCAGGTTGAAGGAGTGCGCGCCCCCTTCCGCCTGCGCCGCGATCCGAACGCGACCTACGGCATCTTTTCGACGAGCGTCGACGCCGTGACGTTGCGCGGTCAGTACCGTCCCGCTTCGACCTTCTCGGCTACAGCCAACTTCTCGGCGGGTTGGGCCACGATCGATCGCGCCGCCCCGCCCGGCTTCGGCGTCGCCCACAACGCCGCAAGCGATCGCTCGGCGGAACTGATCGTCTCGGCCCAGCCAGCCGATTCTGTGTCGATCCTCGCGGGCGCGGCGCACGTCATCAATCGGCTGCACCAGCGGATCGACCTCACCGCCGCATTGCTTGGCAAAGGCGGCTTCGAGGACAAGCAGCTCAGCACCGGCATTTTCGGCGAGGCCCGCATCAAGCTCGTCCCGCGCCTGGAACTGACCGTCGGGGGCCGGTTCCAACGTGACAGCCAGGACCGCGAAGGGTCGCTCACCCCGGCTGCCGGGCCGATTTCGCTCAACTACAAGGGATCGTTCGAGGCGCTGCTGCCGAAGGCATCGCTGGCATACGACCTAGCCCCGCGGACGCGGATCGGCGTCCTGGTGCAGAAGGCCTTCAACCCAGGCGGCACGACGCTGGAGCGCAGCGGACGCGCCGACACGTTCGAGGCCGAGCGACTGTGGGATTACGAGGCCTTCCTGCGCACATCGCTGGCGGGAGGCAGGGTTCAGCTCGAAGCGAATGCGTTTCACTACGACATCCGCAACGCCCAGCGATCGCTCGTGCGGCTGCTGTTCACGCCCGGCGGAATCGTAACGCTATCGGAAATCGCCAACGCGCCGCGCGCGCGGACCAGCGGGGCAGAGGTCGCCTTGCGCCTCGATCCCGACAGCGCACTGTCGCTTGCCGCCGGCGTCGGCCTCTTGCGAACCCGCCTAACTCGCGCGCTCGATGCGGCCGACCCGCTCGACGGGAAGGAGTTCCAGCGGTCGCCCCACTTCACCGGGCGGGTGGCGCTCGACTGGCGCCCCCTTCCCAGCGTCCTTGTCTCGGCCCAGGCCCGGCACAATTCCGGCTATTTCAGTGATGACACCAACGATCCGGCCCGCCGGATCGGCCCGGCGACGACTCTCGATCTGCGGGGCGAATGGCGCAGCGGCCCGGTGACCGTCGCCGCCTATGTGCGCAACGTGCTCGACAACTTCTACCTCACTTATCTCTATTCGGCGGGCTCGAATCTGGCCACCGCGGGCGATCCGCGCAAAGCCGGGATTTCCATCGAGGCGCAGTTCTAGCCCAATGCCCGGCCCGTTGACCTGAGCCTGCGCTGTTGCTCTATTCGAGCGGCAAAGGATGGGCGATTGAACGACTTCGCCAACGGATCGGTACAATCCGAAGCCAGCGCCGAAGAACCGGTACCGCTGGCGCGCAGGCCCGACTTTCGCTTGGGCAAGGCCCTGATCCGTCCGTCACTGCGGGTGATCGAGGGGCCTGCCGGTACTGCAAGCGCCGAACCCCGCGTTATCCAGGTCCTGCTCGCTCTTCACGACGCCAACAGCGCGGTGCTTTCGCGCGAAGACCTGCTGCGCGTCTGCTGGCAGGGCCGGATCGTTGGGGACGACGCGATCAACCGCGCTATCGCCGAACTGCGCAAGGCGGCGGCAGCCTGCGACGCCGGGTTCACGGTGGAGACGATCTCCCGCGTGGGTTACCGCCTTTCGCTGGACGGCGGGGCACCGCTCTCCGTCCCTGCGGAATGGGAAGCGCCACCCTCCAACCCGTCTGGCCTATCGCGCAGAACTGCGATCGCCGGCGCAGGAGCGCTGGCGGCGACCACCTTGGCCCTCACTGTGTTCGCTTCGCATCGCAGCACTGCGCGGGCTGCCGCGCTGGTTCGCGAGGGCCGGCGTGCTTACGAGGCCGGCACGGCGCTCTCGCGCAAGCGCGCCGCCGAACTGTTCGAGCGCGCCCTGGCCGAGGATAGGGCCAATGCTGCGGCGCTGGGCTGGCTTTCCATCATCCAGTTCGATTCGCTGGATACGCTGCCCAATGCACAGCGCGCTGCGGTGGCTATCGAAAGCCGGCGCCTGATGCAGCGCGCGCTCGATCTCGACCCCAGCGAACCGACCGCGCGAATGGCCCGCGCGATGCTCGAACGCGGGATCGACGACTGGATCGCGTTCGAACGCCAGCTCGACGAGATCCTGCGCGACGACCCCACCCTGAGTCCCGCGCTGAACGCGGCGATGTTGCTCTTCCAGGGGGTGGGAAGGTGTCGGGATTCGCTGGCGATAAACGAGCGCGCTCTGGCCGCGATCCCCGGTTCGCCGACGTTTCAATGGCGCCGGGCGATGAAGTTTTGGATCTTCGGGAGGCCTGCCGACGCAGACCGGGTGATCGACAGTGCCCTGGAAATGTGGCCGACCGAGATTCAGGTGTGGAACACCCGCCTTACCATCTACGCCTTCACCGGCCGCCCTCGGGCCGGACTTGCCATGTTGACCGATGAAGCAAGCAGACCCAGGCTAAGGCCCGAAGCGGTGCGAGCATGGAATGCGGGACTGGAGGCGCTGAGCCTGCCGTCAGCCGCGAATGTTTCCGCCGCAGAGCAAGCCTGCGCTACCGCGGCGCTCATTCAGCCCGGCATGGCGGCGAACGCCGTGATGATCCTGTCGGCGCTGGGCGCGCTGGATGCCGCCTACGCGGTGGCCGAGGGATTCGTCGCCAAGCGGGGGAATTTGATCGGACCGCAATCCTCGTCCACCAATCCGATGCTTTACAGCGCGCGGACATGGCGGGGTACGCAGTGGCTGTTCACGCCGGCAACGCGCCGTTTGCGCGCCGACGGCCGCTTCACGCCGTTCTGCGAGCAGATCGGCTACATCGACTACTGGCGCAAGCGCGGGATATGGCCCGACAAGTTCGTGCGAGGCTCGCTCGTCGTCGCCTGAACGCTGCGTTTGACTGCAGACTCCGTGGGCACGAGCGTCGCGCGTACATCATGCGCGGTCGAATTGGAGAATGGTAGCGGAGGAGGGACTTGAACCCCCGACACGCGGATTATGATTCCGCTGCTCTAACCAGCTGAGCTACTCCGCCCCAGGCACGCGCGGCCCGTTAAGAAAGGGCTGCGGCGAGGCAAGGCGCGGCTATTAGGGCGGTGACTTCGGCCGGTCAACCGCGGAACGGGCAGAATTGCACGAACTCCCAAGGGCCGCCGCAGTAGCGATGAAGTTCAAGGCCAGCGAAGCGGAAATCACGCGGGCTGAACGTGGCGCGAAGCTGGGTCTGGAGAGCCATGGCGGCGGCGCCGGTCACCTTGTTCTGGATCGTCACATGAAGTCGCGGGCGGCCCTGGTCCTGCGCCGTCAGGAGGCCCGCAAAGCGCTCTGCCAAATCGGCGCGCAACATGGCCATGCCCTCGCTCACTATGGCGAGCGCGGTTCCTCCCCCCAGCGCCATGACGCCGCTGATGGTTGCGGGGAGTGGCTCGTTCCGGCCGGCTGCTGCGGCAAGACTACGGCGCACCTCGTCGTCGGCAGAAGGCGGCAGCGCGTGGAACAGTGTGACGTGCGCGGCAAGATGATTGCGCTCCTGCGGAAAGTGGACGCGCCGTAACCCGTCCGCCCACGCCTGAACGGGCGCGGGAAGACGGGCTGTGATGATCAGCGGCGCAGGAGCCGGGGACGACACTTGCCGCCCCGTCCGTCCTCAGGCCGCTTCGGCGTGCTGGCCGGCCTTTGCCCTGATAGCCTCAAGAAGCTTCTCGGGCGCGGTTTCGCCATATGGGTCGCTGTCGCTGCCGACATCGTTGATGCCCGGCTCCTCGAACCACTCGACCACCTTGTTGTCGTCGACCAGCATCGCATAGCGCCAGCTGCGCATGCCAAAGCCCAGATGGCTCTTGTCGATCAGCATACCCATGCGGCGGGTAAAGTCGCCGGAACCGTCGGGCAGCAGCTTTACCTTCTGAAGGCCGAGGTTCTTGCCCCACTGAAACATCACGAAGGCATCGTTGACCGAAACGCAGTACACTTCGTCGATCCCGGCGGCGCGGAATTCGTCGTAAAGCCGCTCGTAATTCGGGCACTGCTCGTTCGAGCAGGTCGGAGTAAACGCGCCGGGGAGCGAGAAGATCACGATCTTCTTGCCGGCGAATTCTTCGCGAACGTTGAAGTCCTGCCAGCGGAAGGGGTTGGGGCCGTCGACGGTTTCGTCGCGCACCCGCGTCTTGAGCGTCACGTCGGGAATCTGGCGGTCGAGCATGAAAATCTCCTGATGGGAATGAACCGTGCAACCAATATGGTGCTCGTCCGGTTATTTGCCAAACCGATTGATCGGATCACTTTGATCGACTTGCCCGATAAATCAGGTCCTGGCGTCCTCTCGGCGTCCAACGGCCGAGCGGCCCATGGGTTTCCGCTCAGATTTCCCCTCGCGCGCGTCGCAATGCAAACCACTTGGCGACGTTGGCGTTGTGCTGCTGAAGCGTGCTGGCGAAGACGTGGCCCCCGGTCCCGTCCGCCACCATGTAGAGCGCGTCGGTCTGCGCGGGATTGAGGACGGCGGCGATGGAATCGCGCCCCGGATTCGTGATCGGACCCTTCGGAAGGCCGACCATCGAGTAGGTGTTGTAGTCGTTGATCGCAGCGATTTCCGACTGAAGGATGCGCCTCCCCAGAGGCTTGCCGCGGGTAATGGGATAAATGATCGTCGGATCTGCCTGCAGCATCATCCCGGCGCGCAGGCGGTTGGAATATAGCCCGGCCACCATCCTGCGTTCCGAGGGTTTGCCGGTTTCCTTCTCGACGATCGAGGCGAGCGCCAGCGCTTCCTGGGGGGTGGACACCGCGATGTTGCTGGCCCGCTTCGACCATAGCTGCGCGAGCGTCGTACTCATCGCCTTCTGCATTCGCGCGACTACGTTGGCGCGCGGCTCGCCACGCTCGAAATCGTAGCTGTCGGGCAGGAGCGAACCTTCCGCCGGAACGGGAATGTTTCCAGTCAGTAGCGGCTGCGCCATCAGCCGTTCCCACACCATGATCGAAGGCATGCCTTCGGGAACCGCGATCAGCCGGCGCATCGCCTTGCCGTGCTGGAGCGTATCGAGAATCCGCGACCCGGATGCGTGTGCGGGGAGGAGGAATTCCCCTGCCTTGATCGCATCGCCGCTGCCGAGCACTTTCGCGAGCGCCAGGAAGCGCTGCGATGACCCTATCGCGCCTTCCTTTTCAAGCTTGGCCGCGACGCTGGTCAGCGTGGAACCATCTGGAACTATGAAGGCGGTTTCGCTTTTTAGAGGGCCGCCAGCATACCAGCCGCGCAGGAACGACCCGGCCCAGGCGAGGGCCAGCACTGCCAGCGCGACGATGATGCCGCGCTTCCAGCGCAGCCGGGCCATGGCGTCAGACCTTGCGCAGCACGAGGCTGGCGTTGGTGCCGCCGAAGCCGAAGCTGTTGTTCAGCACCGCGCGCACTTCGCGCTTCTTCGCTGTGTGCGGCACCAGGTCGACGCCGGCGCAACCCTCACTCGGATTGTCGAGGTTGAGGGTCGGCGGCACGATCTGGTCGCGCAGCGCGAGAATGCAGAAGATCGTCTCGACCGCGCCCGCGCCGCCCAGAAGGTGGCCGATCGCGGACTTCGTGCTGCTCATCGAGACATTGGAAATGGCATCACCGAACAGCCGACGCACCGCGCCCAGCTCCAACTCGTCGCCCAGCGGGGTCGAGGTGCCGTGAGCGTTGATGTAGTCGATGTCGTCGACCGTCAGCCCAGATTTGCGCAGCGCCATTTCCATGGAACGGAAGGCGCCCGAGCCTTCAGGATGCGGCGCGGTGACGTGATAGGCATCGCCCGACAGACCATAGCCGATGACTTCGGCATAGATCTTTGCGCCGCGCGCCTTGGCATGCTCATATTCCTCGAGCACCACCACGCCCGCGCCCTCGCCCATCACGAACCCGTCGCGGTCGACGTCGTAGGGGCGACTGGCCTTTTCGGGCTGGTCGTTGAAGGCGGTGGAAAGCGCACGAGCCTGCGCAAACCCAGCGATTCCGATCGGGCAGACGGTGCCCTCGGCCCCGCCGGCCAGCATGATGTCGGCGTCATCATCCTTGATCATCCGCGCGGCATCGCCGATCGAATGGGCACCGGTCGAGCACGCGGTCACGACAGCGTGATTCGGCCCCATCAGCCCGTACTTGATCGAGACCTGACCCGAGATCAGGTTGATGAGGCGGCCATGGACGAAGTGCGGGCTGACCCGGCCCGGACCCTTTTCATGAAGGACGAGCGATTCGCTCTCGATTCCCGGCAGCCCGCCGATACCCGAACCGATCGAGCAGCCGGCGCGCAGGCGGGTGGTTTCGTCCATCTCGGTCAGGCCGGCGTCTTCGAGCGCCTGGCCGGCGGCATCGATGCCGTAGATGATGAAGGGATCGACCTGGCGCTGGACCTTGTGGTCGACGCGCTTGTTCGGATCGAAGCCATATTCGTGATCAGCCGGCTTTACTTCGCAGGCAATTCGGCACTTCTGGTCCGACGCATCGAACTTGGTGATGTGACCCGCGCCGGACTTGCCGGCGATAAGGTTGGCCCACACGGTTTCCACGTCGGCCCCCAGCGGGGTGACAAGGCCCAGTCCGGTAACGACCACTCGGCGCATGCTTCTCTCCACAAACCGAACAGGCCCAGCCCGCTAAGGGCTGGGCCTGTCAAAATACGTCAGCAGCGGCGGCCCGCCGCCCCTGCCTGCCCCACTACGGGCGTCAGGCTAGCGGGCGGGACCTGCCGCAGGGCGATCAGCCCTTGTTGTCGTCGATATACTTGATCGCGTCCGAGACGGTGGTGATCTTCTCGGCCGCGTCGTCGGGGATCTCGACGCCGAACTCTTCCTCGAAGGCCATTACCAGTTCGACGATGTCGAGGCTGTCGGCGCCCAGGTCGTCGATGAAGCTCGCGTCCTCGGTCACCTTGTCGGCTTCGACGCCCAGGTGCTCGACCACGATCTTCTTAACGCGTTCTGCGGTGTCGCTCATGCAAATTGCCCCTTCGAAGGAAACGGGTTGATATCAAGCTTTCGCCCTAATGAACGCAGATAGCGCTGGCAAGGGTCCCTCGCCGATTGCAGACGGGCCTGCGCCCAGCCCGCATCGGCTCATTGACCGGGACGCTCGACCAGCCGGATCTGGAGTTCGCGCAACTGCTTTGGGCTGACCGCGGCGGGCGCGCCCATCAGCAGATCCTCGGCCTTCTGGTTCATCGGAAAGACCACGACCTCGCGGATGTTGGGCTCGTCGGCCAGCAGCATCACTATCCGGTCGACTCCCGGAGCAGACCCGCCGTGCGGCGGCGCGCCGAACTTGAACGCATTGATCATGCCGGCAAAGTTGGCGTCGACCTCGGCCGCGGAATAGCCCGCGATCTCGAACGCCTTGTACATGATGTCCGGACGATGGTTGCGGATCGCTCCCGACGACAATTCGACCCCGTTGCAGACGATGTCGTACTGCCAGGCCTTGATCTCGAGCGGGTCCATCGTCTCGAGCGCATGCAGTTCGCCCTGCGGCATCGAGAACGGGTTGTGACTGAAGTCGATCTTCTTGGCGTCCTCGTCATACTCGAACATCGGGAAGTCGACGATCCAGCACAGCTTGAAGCAATCCTGCTCGATCAGCTTGAGCTGTTCGGCCGTGCGGGTCCGCGCAAGGCCCGCCAGCTTGACCGCCTGCGCTTCCTTGCCCGCGGCGAAGAACACCCCGTCGTCGGGACCAAGTCCCAGCGCGGCGACCAGCTTCGCGGTCGCTTCCTCGCCGTGGTTCTTGGCGATGGGGCCGGCGGGCACGCCTTCCTTGATGTTGATATAGCCAAGACCTGCGTGGCCCTCGCCCCGCGCCCACTCGTTCATCTCGTCGAAGAACTTGCGGCTCAACTTGCCCGCGCCTGGCGCCGGGATCGCGCGCACGCGCCCGCCTTCCGACGCGATCCGATCGAACAGGCCGAAGCCCGACCCCTTGAAGTGATCGGTGACGTCGGAAATCAGGATCGGGTTGCGCAGGTCCGGCTTGTCGGACCCGTACTTGAGCATCGCCTCGGCATACGGGATGCGGGCAAAGCTGCCCGCCGGGGTCACCGACTTGCCATTGGCGAATTCCTCGAACACGCCGGCAAGCACTGGCTCGATCGCGTTGAACACGTCGTCCTGGGTGACGAAGCTCATTTCGAAGTCGAGCTGGTAGAACTCGCCTGGCGAACGGTCGGCGCGGGCATCCTCGTCGCGGAAGCACGGCGCGATCTGGAAATAACGGTCGAACCCGGCGACCATCAGCAGCTGCTTGAACATCTGCGGAGCCTGCGGCAGCGCGTAGAACTTGCCCGGATGTACCCGGCTGGGGACGAGATAGTCTCGCGCGCCCTCGGGGCTCGACGCGGTCAGGATCGGCGTCTGGAACTCGGTGAAGCCCTGCGCCACCATCCGCTGGCGCAGCGAGGCGATGACCCGGCTTCGCAGCATCATGTTGGCGTGCACCTTCTCGCGGCGCAGGTCGAGGTACCGGTACGTGAGGCGGATATCTTCGGGATATTCCTGCTCACCCGCCACGGGCATCGGCAGTTCCTCGGCGGCGGAGCGCACTTCGACCTCGCTCGCGCGCATCTCGATCTCGCCGGTCGGCAGGTTGCCGTTCACCGTATCGGCGGTGCGGGCCACGACCGTTCCGGTCACGGTAACGACCGATTCAACGCGCAGGCGTTCGAGCGCGGCAAATGCCGGACTGTCGGTGTCGACCACGATCTGGGTGAGCCCGAAATGATCGCGGAGGTCGATGAACAGCAACCCGCCATGGTCGCGCTTGCGGTGAATCCAGCCCGAAAGGCGCGCCTGCGCGCCGACGTCCGAAGCGCGCAGCTCGGCGCAGTTATGAGTGCGATAGGGATGCATCGGTCGATGGTCTTTGCTGTTGTTCGAAAGCGGGGGCCCGCATGGAAGCGGCGGCCTTAGGGCAGCGGCGCGCGCATTTCCAGCATCCTTGCCGCCGCGTCAATCCGAGCCGTCCGGCATGGTGATGAAGTCGTTAACCTTCGTAAGCTAAGTTTTACTTGACCTTAGCGGCAACGAAGGAAGCGCGATGACCGCCAGTGCCATTTTTCCCGACGGCGAAGCTGCCGCCGCATTCGTCGCGGCGGTCGATGCGATGGCGCGCGAGGGTGCCGCCGAGGAGGCCAGCCGAGAGCTCGACTGCGCGCTGTCGGCGCTTGAGGAAGCCGGTCATCCAGTCGCCCGGGAGTGCCGCGAAAGCGAGGACATCAGGCCTTACCTTGCCACCCTCGAGGAGAGCTGGAGCGAAACACTCGATCCGCTCGATCGCGATGCGCTGCTGATCGGCGGCGCCGTCCTGGCGTTGCGCACAGGGCAGAAGCTGGCTGAGGATGTTCCCGAGGAGGAACCGATGGTCAGCATTCCCGCGCTGCGCCGCCGGCTAAACGGCGTTCCAGCTTCCGATATCGCGCTCCAACCTGTCGCCGTCGCCCCGCGTCTAAGCCTCGTCGGGCGGCTGTTCTCGCGCAAGCGCGCGGCCTGATCGCGCGGCCCAACTGCGCCGTTGAACGCGGGCGGCGTTGCGCCTATCGCCCGCGTCGATGAAGATCCACCCCCTGATTACCACGACCGAGGCCCTGCGCCCGCTCTGCGAACGACTTTCGCGCGCCGACTTCATAACGGTCGACACCGAGTTCATGCGCGAGAATACCTACTGGCCGGAACTCTGCCTTGTCCAGATCGCCGACACCGAGGAAGCCGCGGCGATCGATCCGCTGGCGCCGGGCCTTGACCTTGCCCCGTTGCTCGAGCTGCTGACCGAGAACGAGGACGTGCTCAAGGTCTTCCACGCGGGCGGACAGGACGTCGAGATCATCTTCAACCTGACCGGCAAGACCCCGCATCCGATTTTCGACACCCAGATCGCGATGATGGCGATCAGCCAGTCGGAGCAGATCGGTTACTCCAACCTTGTCGAATCCTGGCTTGGGTTCTCGGTCGACAAGGGCGCGCGGTTCACCGACTGGTCGCGCCGCCCTCTCGATGCTCGCCAGATCGATTATGCGATCGGCGACGTCACCCACCTGTCGAAGATTTTTCCCCGGATGCTGGCGCGGCTGCGCAAGACCGGGCGCGGCGCGTGGCTTGACCAGGAAATGGAAAAGCTTGCCGATCCGGCAAACTACCAGAGCGACCCGGAGACTATCTGGCACCGGATAAAGGCGCCCAGCCGAAACGCTTCGGTTTTGGGTCGCCTGAAGGCCTTGGCCGCTTGGCGCGAGGCCGAGGCGATGGACAAGAACATCCCGCGCGGCCGAATCGCGCGGGACGAGACGCTGGCCGACATAGCCAGCCACCCGCCAAAGGTTCAGGCCGACCTCGCCAAGGTTCGGGGCCTGTCCGCCGGCTGGCGCGAGAACGAGATCGGGCGGCGGATGATGCTCGCGCTCGAGGATGCCAAGCCCCTTCGCGATGACGAGCTGCCGGCCCGCAGCCCGCGCGGTGCCCCGCTGGGCAAGGAAGGCGCGTTGGTGGCCGATCTGCTCAAGCTCCTGCTCAAGATCCGCTGCCGCGAAGTCGACATAGCCGCGCGCCTGCTTGCCCGCAGCGACGAGCTCGAGGCGCTGGCCGCCGGGCAGCGCAAGGGCCTGTCGATTCTCGAAGGTTGGCGCTTCGAGCAATTCGGGCGCGAGGCGCTGGAACTGGTCGAGGGCAAGGTCGCCTTCGCGGTGGTCGGGGGCAAGATGAAGATGGCGCACATCGACAATATCGCCAACCGCGAGCCCGAACCCGCCCCCGAAGCGGTGGTAGAGATTGGCGATGCCGGCCCGGACGAGCCCGAGGGTTCAGCTGCCTTCACGGCCCCGCTGGCCGATGACGGAGCGTCCGAAGAGGTCGCATGAGCACGTACCTGCCGTCGCTCAAGCAGCTCCAATACCTCGTGGCGCTGCACGAGCACGGCCATTTCGGGCGCGCCGCCGAAGCCTGTTTCGTCTCGCAATCGACCCTTTCAGCCGGCCTGCGCGACCTCGAGACCTTGCTCGGCGTTACCCTGGTAGAGCGCAGCCGCCGCGTGGTGCGCTTCACACCGCTCGGCAACCAGGTCGTCGCCAAGGCCCACCGCCTGCTGCGGGAAGGCGAGGAACTGGCCGAGCTGGTCCGGTCCAGTGGCCAGCCCCTGGTCGGCGAATTGCGGATGAGCGTAATCCCCACGATCGCGCCGTTCCTGCTGCCGCGCGTACTTCCTCGCCTCCGCCGCGATCGTCCACAACTGAAACTGTTCCTGCGCGAGGAACCGAGCGCCGCGGCTATCGAATCGCTGCATCACGGGAGAGCCGATTGCGTTCTCCTCGCTCTGCCCTTCGCCACCGGCGAGGTCGAGGTCGAGCGCCTGTTCAGCGACCGCCTGCTCGTCGCCTTTCCAAAGGACGACCCGCGCGATCCGCCCGACAGTATTCCACCTTCGCTGATCGACGAGAGCCGCCTGCTCCTGCTCGAGGATGGGCACTGCCTCAAGGATCATGCGCTGGCCGCCTGCAATCGCCCGGAGCTGCGCGCCAGCGCGACGATGATCGGCACGTCGTTGCACACCCTGGTGCAGATGGTCGACAATGGCCTGGGCCTCACGATGCTACCCGAAATGGCAGTTACCGCGGGCATCCTTCACGACACCGACATTGCCGCGCGCCCCCTGCAATCGGAGAACGCCGCGCGCGAGATCGCGCTGGTGTGGCGCAAGAACAGCCCCCGCAGCGAAGAATTCAAGCTGCTCGCCGAAGAGCTGCGCGCGGGCTAAGCTCACCGCGAGGCAGAGGGAGTCCGGCATGACGACACGCGCGGGTCACGGTCATCATCACGAACCCGGCGCAACGTCCGGAGCGGCCCACTCCTCGCCGCAGGGCCTGACTGGATCGGTCATCTATACCTGCCCAATGCATCCGGAGATCCGCCGCAACGCGCCCGGCGCCTGTCCGATCTGCGGCATGGCTCTGGAACCCGAGACGATTACCCTCGATTCGGAGCCGAGCGCTGAATTGGTCGATATGACCCGCCGCTTCTGGATCGCGCTTGTCCTCACCATGCCCGTGTTCGTACTCGAGATGGGCAGTCACCTGCCCGGCCTGCCGATGCTTCTCGACAAGCAGCCATCGAACTGGGTCCAGTTCCTGCTGGCGACGCCTGTGGTCCTGTGGGCTGGCTGGCCATTCTTCGTGCGTGGGTGTGACTCGCTCAGGACCCGCCACCTCAACATGTTCACGCTGATCGCGATGGGCGTAGGAGTGGCCTACCTCTACAGTCTAGTCGCCCTCTTCGCCCCCGGGCTGTTCCCTTCCGCATTCCGTGACGAGATGGGAGCCGTTCCCATATACTTCGAGGCGGCCGCGGTGATCACGGTGCTCGTCCTCCTTGGCCAGGTTCTCGAATTGCGGGCGCGAGAGCGCACTTCGGGCGCGATCCAGGCGCTGCTGGACCTTGCGCCCAAGACCGCCCGCCGCGTCCGCGCGAACGGCGAGGACGAGGAAGTTACGCTGGACATGATCAGCGTCGGCGACCGGCTACGCGTGCGACCGGGAGAAAAGGTGCCGGTCGATGGCCTGATCGAGGAGGGGCGCGTCGCGATCGACGAGTCGCTGGTCACGGGCGAATCCATGCCGGTGACCAAGGAAGCCGGAGCGAGCGTGATCGCCGGCTCGCTCAACAAGACCGGCAGCTTCGTGATGCTGGCGCAGAAGGTCGGCAGCGAGACGCTGCTTTCTAGGATCGTCCAGATGGTCGCCGAAGCGCAGCGCAGTCGCGCGCCGATCCAGCGGATGGCGGACCAGGTATCGGGATGGTTCGTTCCTGCGGTGATCGTGGCTGCGCTGGTCGCGGCCGCGGCGTGGGCGCTGTTCGGGCCTGACCCCCGACTGACCTATGCGCTAGTCGCGGCGGTCTCCGTGCTCATCATTGCCTGCCCATGCGCGCTTGGCCTCGCGACGCCGATGTCGATCATGGTGGGCGTGGGACGCGGGGCGCAGGCGGGCGTGCTGATCAAGAACGCCGAGGCGCTCGAGCGGTTCGAGAAGATCGACACCCTGGTCGTGGACAAGACCGGCACTCTGACCGAAGGGCGCCCGGCGCTGACCGCCATGCACCCTGCCGTGGGTTGGGACGAAGACAATCTGTTGCGCCTTGCCGCCAGTCTCGAACGGGGAAGCGAACATCCGCTTGGCGAAGCGGTCGTTCGCGCCGCACAGGACCGCGGCGTGGTGCTTGAGCGAGTAGAGGATTTCGATTCGCCGGTCGGGCGCGGGGTGACGGGCGTGGTAGGGGGCCGGCGTGTCCTGCTTGGCGGCCCCCGCTTCATGTCGGAACAGGCCATCGACGTTTCAGCGCTTTCCGCCGCCGCCGAGACTGCGCGCGCCGAAGGTGCCACCGCGATCTTCGCCGCCGTGGACGGCCAGCTTGCCGGGCTTCTGGCAATCGCCGATCCGATCAAGGAAACCTCGGCGCAGGCAGTCCGCGACCTGAAGGCCGAGGGCATCCGCATCGTGATGCTGACTGGCGACAATCGCACCACCGCGCTGGCGGTGGCCTCACGGCTCGGCATCGATGCGGTCGAGGCGGAGGTCCTGCCCGAGGACAAGGCCAGCGTCGTCAACCGGCTGCGCGGCGAAGGCCGCAGCGTGGCAATGGCCGGCGATGGGGTGAACGACGCCCCTGCCCTCGCTGCCGCCGAGGTTGGTATCGCGATGGGCGCAGGGGCGGACGTCGCGATCGAGAGCGCTGGTGTTACTTTGTTGAAGGGCGATCTCAACGGGATCGTGCGGGCCCGGCGGCTGTCGCGCGCGGTGATGCGCAACATTCGCCAGAACCTCGTCTTCGCCTTCATCTACAACGTGGCGGGTATACCCGTCGCAGCAGGCGCGCTCTACCCGGCGTTCGGCCTCGTCCTTTCGCCCGCCATCGCGGCGGCGGCGATGGCGCTCTCTTCGGTAAGCGTGGTGACCAATGCGCTGCGGCTGCGGTTGGTGAAACTGTGACGAAGCTATTGGCCGCGAAGGCGCGCCAGCCTCAGTCCATGTGCTTGAGGCCGACTCGCAGATAGTCCCAGCCGGTGATCACGGTCAGCACCGCTGCGCCCCACAGAGTGGTGAGTCCCACGAGGTGAATCCACTGACCGGGCCGGGGAATGCAGGGTTCTGACCCTGGAACGCAGGGCGCGCCATGAACGGCTCCGCCTAGAATCAGCGCGCCGAGGCTGACGAGCTGGAGAGTCGTCTTCCATTTCGCTAGCTTGGACACGGGGATCGAGACTTGCAACGGACCCAGAAACTCGCGCAGCCCCGAAACGGCGATCTCCCGGATCAGGATGATCAGCCCGGCGATGACATGCAGGTCGCCAACGTACGGGCCACGCAGATAGCCCTGCGCGGCAAGGACGAGGATCACCGCAGCGATCATGATCTTGTCGGCAATCGGATCGAGGAACTGGCCCAGTCGGCTGACCCGCCCGCTGGCCCGCGCGAGATATCCGTCGAAATAATCGGTGATGCCCATCAGGCAGTACATTGCAAAGGCCAGCGCGTAGCCCAGTTCCCACTGCGGCCACCACAGCAGGAAAGCCAGCAGCGGCACGGCCACGATCCGCGACAGGGTGAGCAGATTAGGCAACGAGAGCATCTGTCCGCGCGCGGGTTCATCCGGGGCGGCCGGGGCGCTTCCGCCAAATGTCTTGTCCGCGCCAGTCATGCCGTTAGACAGTGGCCCCGAACGCGGATGCTGGCAAGGATCGCATGACCACTTCGACGCATCTGGTACATTCCCGTCGCTTCCTGCCGTTGTTCGTCACTCAGCTGTTGGGTGCCTTCAACGACAACCTCTTCAAGAATGCGATGGTGCTGTACGTCGTCTACAGCGTGTACAGCTCCGAAGCGGCCGAGGCCAAGTTCAGCGCCATCGCCTCCGGCGTCTTCATCCTGCCGTTCTTCGTGCTTTCCGCGCTCGCCGGACAGCTTGCCGACATGCGCGACAAGGCGCGAATCATCCGCATTGTGAAAGCGTGCGAGATCGGGATCATGCTGGTCGGCGGAGCGGGCCTGTTGCTTGCCCGCTATCGCTACGGCCTGGGTCTCGATGCACTGGCGATACCGCTGATGCTCACAGCCCTGTTCGCCATGGGCGTCCATTCGACCTTCTTCGGGCCGATCAAGTACGCGATACTGCCGCAGCACCTGCACGAGGACGAGGTTCTTGCCGGCACTGGCCTGGTCGAGGCCGGAACATATATCGCGATCCTCGCCGGCACGATCCTCGCCGGCTGGATTCCGGTCGAATGGGCCGCGATCGGCGTGGTTGTAACCGCGGTGCTCGGCTGGTTCGCCGGGCGCCAAGTGCCGCCCGCGCCGCCCCTGATCGATGCGCAGCCGATGGACTTCCATCTGGTGCGCTCGTCGATCAGGCTCGTGGCGGACACCATGCATCACCGCCGCGTGTTTCTTGCGATCATGGCCATCAGCTTCTTCTGGACCATCGGCGCGGTGCTGTTCATCCAGTTTCCGCCGCTGGCAAAGAATGTGCTCGACGCAAGCAAGGAGGTCGCAAGCCTGTTCCTCGTCGTATTCTCGGTGGGCGTGGCGATCGGTTCGATGTCGATCAACGCGCTGCTCAAAGGCACCGTCTCGGCGCGCTATGCCCCATTTTCCGTGATCATGATGGGCCTGTTCATCGTCGCGTTCTATGCCGTCTGCCGGCTGTGGACGGGCCATCCGGGCGGCGCGCTGCTCGATGTCGCGGGTTTCGTGTCAGAGCCGCTGGCGGCGCCGCTCCTGCTCAGCCTTCTCGGCATCGCGGTGGCAGGCGGGATGTTCGTCGTACCGCTTTATGCCTTTCTGACAACGACGGTACCCAAGTCGCAGACCGCGCGGACGATCGCCGCCAACAATATCGTCAATTCCGGCGCGATGGTGATTGGTTCGTTGCTTGCCGTCGGGTTGAGCGCGGCGCACGTGACCGTGCAGGACCAGCTTTTGCTGGGCGCGGCGATGTGCCTCGTCTCCGCCTGGCTCGGCCGCCTGCTCTTCCAAGCGGAATGCGAAGCGGCCTGAGCCGGATCAGGCGATGAAGGCGCTCACCCCGACGAAGCAGGCGCAGTAGGCGAGCAGGAACTCACGTACGTCGGTTACGCTGAAGGGCCATGTCCACGGGGTTCGAACCGACCGCAGGGCCGAGGGGCGAAGCGAGCGTCGGAATGGATGCCGGGCATCCTCGCTCGTCAGGACAAGGGGTCTGGTCATTCCCGCAAGGTAGGGCGGCATCCGTGGCGTTTACAGTCCGTTTACCACGATTGGTCCCACCTGTTTCTCTGCGGGACACGGCACAAGGCGGCCGCAACGAAATCGCGTGACGCAAATGCAAAGAGAGCCGCCCTTGCGGACGGCTCTCTTCCTGCATCGAAGCTGCCTTCGATCAGATATCGTCACCCATGGCGCCCTTGAGGTCGCCAGACACCTGCTGCACTTCGCCCTTGCGTTCCTGGGCCTTGCCACGCTGATCGAGGCTGGGATCGTTGGTCGCGTCGGCCACGGCCTGCTTCGTGTTGCCGATAGCTTCGTTGGTCAGGCCGGCGGCCTTGTCTTTGAGCTCACCCATGAGAATTTCTCCTTGTTTTCAGCGACGTGGCGGGAAAATCTGCCGTCGCCTTCGCAAGGACCATACGCCCCGCCGCCCTACTTGGTTCCCGGCAACTTTCGTTTTGCCATCGTCAGAATGAGGTTCCATTCGTCTGGCCGCACCATCGACACGGACAGGCGCGATTGGCGCAGCAAATCCATCTCGGCGAGTTCCGGCGTTGCCTTTATTTCCTTGAGCGTCACCGGCCGGGCGAGCTTGCGCACGGGCATCACCTTGACCGCAGCCCACTTGCCGGTCTCGTCCGTGGGATCTGTCATACCATCCTTGCTGATGCGGATGATGCCTACGATCTCGAGGCCGATGTTCGAATGGTAGAAGAACGCCTCGTCGCCGCGCTTCATCGTCCGCAGGTTGCGTGCGGCCAAGTGATTACGCACTCCATCCCAGGTGCCTTCCCCCTGCTCGACCAAGTCGTCCCAACTGTAGGCGTCGGGCTCCGATTTCATCAGCCAATAGCTTTTCGTCATGCAATCCCTCGTGGCCTGGGCTAGGGCGCGGCCATAGCTCTCAATTTCCGGACCTGACAATGGACCTGCAGACTCTCCCGGTGCTGTCGCTCGCCGACGCGCCCGCTTCGCTCTCGCGTGATCTGGGCGAAAGCTTCCAGACCTTCGGCTTCGCCATGGTCAAGGACCACGGCCTCGATCCCGACCTCGTTGCCCGGGCGTGGGACCTCACCGCGCAGTTCTTCGCCCTCCCTGAAGAGGAAAAGCGTCGCTATGCGATCCCCGGGCAAGGTGGTGCGCGCGGCTACACGCCGTTCGGGACCGAGATCGCCAAGGGCGCGAAAGCGCACGACCTCAAGGAATTCTGGCACGTCGGCCGCGACCTGCCGGCTGGACATCCGCTGTCCGATTCGATGCCGCCGAACGTCTGGCCCGACCGGCCTGAAGGCTTTCGTGCGACTTTCGAGGAGCTTTACGCCGAGCTCGACCGCGTTGGCGCGACGATCCTTTCGCGGATCGCGACCTGGCTCAAGCTCGACGAGCACTGGTTCGATCCCGCGATCGAGGACGGCAATTCGGTGCTGCGCCTGCTGCATTATCCGCCCGTGCCCAACGCCGAGGGCGGTGCGATCCGCGCCGGCGCGCATGAGGACATCAATCTCATCACGCTGCTGCTGGGCGCCGAGGAAGCCGGACTTGAACTGCTTTCACGCGAAGGCAAGTGGCTTGCGGTCGATCCTCCGGAGGGCGCGCTGGTGGTCAACATCGGCGACATGCTCCAGCGGCTGACCAATCACGTCCTGCCCTCGACCACGCATCGCGTGCGCAATCCCGAAGGGCCGCGCGCCGCGCACAGCCGCTACTCGATGCCGTTCTTCCTGCACCTGCGCAGCGACTTCCCGTTCGTCACCCTGCCCCAGTGCATCACGGCGGAGAGGCCCGACCGGTACCCGGTTTCGATTACTGCGGACGATTACCTGCAGGAACGCTTGCGCGAAATAGGTCTGAAGATGTGAGTAGCCGGGCCTAGCGGGCACCGCCGAACAACTGGCGCCCAGCAAGGTCGAGCATGATCTCCTCGCTGCCGCCGCCGATCGAGTTGACCCGCACCTCGCGGTAGATCCGCTCGACCTTGCTGCCGGTGATGTAACTCGCCCCGCCAAGCACTTGCGCCGCTTCGCGCGCGACGTGCTCGAGCATCCGCGTCGCCTGGACCTTGAGCATGGCGAAGTCGGCGGGCCGGTCGCGTCCTTCGCGCACTTGCCAGGCGCAAAGATCCACCCACGCCTGAGTTGCCTCGATCTGGCGCTCCATATCGGCCAGCTTGATCCGGATCGACTGGTGGCCGACCAGCGGCTTGCCGAAGGTCTGGCGCTGTTGCGCCCAGTCGGCCGCTTCGGCCATCGCCACGCGGGCGTAGGCGCAGCAACCCATCGCCATTCCCAAGCGCTCGCCGTTGAAGTTGCGCACGATCCCCATGAACCCGCCGTTCTCGGTCCCGATCAGGTTGGCGGCCGGAACCCGCACGTTGTCGAAATGGATCGCGGCGGTGTCGCTGCAGCGCCAGCCCATCTTGTCGAGCCGGGTGCGGCTGACCCCGGGCGCGGTCATGTCGATCAGCAGCAGCGAGATGCCGCCTGCGCCCGCCCCGCCGGTGCGCACCGCGCAAGTCAGCCAGTCGGCCCGCATCCCGCTGGTAATGAACATCTTGCCGCCGTTGACGAAATAGACGTCTCCATCGCGCACCGCCGTGGTGCTAAGATTGGCGACATCGGACCCGCCGCCCGCCTCGGTTATCCCGAGCGCGATGATCTTGTCACCCGCCAGCACGGGCGGGGCGACGCGTTGCTTCAGTTCTTCCGAGCCGAGCGCAAGGATGGGCGGCAGACCGATCCCGTGCGTCATCAGCGATGCGCCCAAGCCGCCCGCACCGACCGCCGCCAGCTCCTCTGTGACGACGAGGCCGTGAAAGATGTCGAACCCCTCGCTGTGCCCGCCATAGGCCTCGGGATAGCGCAGGCCGAGGATACCCGCTTCGGCCGCCTTGCGATGAAGTTCGCGCGGCAGTTCGCCTTCGGCCTCCCAGCGATCGATGTGGGGCGCGATTTCCTTGGCCACGAAACGGCGCACGCTCGCCGCCAGGGCCTCGTGGGTTTCGTCGTAGAATGGGGAGCGGGCGCGCCAGTCGTCGAATGCTGTCATTCGCTGAGGCTGCGGGCGCGGCAGCACGCCGTCAAGGGCGGCGAAAGGCGGGCGCGGATATACCTGGCACTTCGGGCGTTGTCGCAGGGCAACCGAGCGGGTCGCGTTTCATGTATTCAGCGCAAGGCAACAGGACTGTGTCGGCTATCGCCTCGGGCGCGATCGTCGCGGGCATCGGCGCCATGCTGCTGTTCGGGCTTCAAGCTGGGGTGGTGGTCAAAGCGGCGCAGTCGCTTGTCGCGCTCAATATCATACCCCCAGCGCCGACGCCGACTCCCAGCCCCACCCGGCCACCGCCGCAGACCACGAAGGCCGCGCCCAAGGGCGATCCCGGCCAGCACAACCTCAAGAACAAGGCGACCCAGATCGTCCTGCCCAAGCCGCCGATCGTGATAGTGCCGCCACCACCGGTGGCTGTCGCGACGACTGCGGCGAACACCGGCAATGCCGTGCAGAGCGGCGCTTCCGACCGGGCCGGCCCGGGCCAGGGCGCGGGCAATTACGGCAATGGCCTGGGCGGCGGAGGGACCGGCGGGGACGGCGACGGCGATGCTGTGGTCGGACCTCAGAAGATCAGGGGCCGGCTCTCGTTCGACGACCTGCCCGAAGATGCACTGATGCCGGGCCAGACGGCGCGGGTCGTGGTGCGTTATGCGGTCGAAACCGACGGCAGCGCCACCGGCTGCCGTGCGGCCCGTTCGAGCGGCTTTCCCCGGATAGATGCACTTGCCTGCCGCCTGATCGAGCGGCGCTATTATTTCCGCCCGGCGCGCAATGCAGCGGGACGCCCGGTTCGGGCGATCGTCGAGGAGAACCACACCTGGGTGCTGGATGAGGACACGCGTCCACCCCGCTGAGCAGGAAGGTCAGCCGGCGGTTTCCTGGGGCACCACGTTGTATTTGCGCACTTCGTCCTGGCTCAGGCAATAGCGCGTCGAATGGTTGGCAGTGCTCGCCACCGCCTGCTGCCTGTACATGATATCGGTCAGAAGCTTGCGGCTGATGCCCATGCGGATCAGGAAGTCGTTGTCTTCGCTGGCCAGCATCGCGCTCGACTGCTCGATCTCGCCGATCAGCTTGATCGTCTCGTCCGTCCCCTCGCCCACGCTCAGGTCGATCACATCGCGGTCCGCGGTGTGGGTGAACATGTGAACCATGAACACGCCGCCGGGATCGACGAAGCGGCGGTCGCCGCCCATGAACACGAAGTTGCAGCTTGAAAAGCAGGTCCACCCCGCCGGGATGCGAGTCGCCATGCCGGGGAACGAGCGGATCACCTTGCCCGCCGCGTTGCCAGCGCGGGCATCGCCGCCGCGGCTGCGCAGCCAGATTTCCTCGATCTTCTCGTCCTTGTCGAGCGCCGCCTTTAGCCGGTCGGGGAAGGTTTCCTCGATGATGCCATCGGCGATCAGCACCCGCTTGCCGCCCTTCTCCGCTGTCGAGAGGGATATCGCCTTCGCCTCTCCCCAGCCCGGAGCCGCGGGGCAGCTCGGATTGTCCTTGTCCATTGCCGGCGCCGCGGCGAGCACGAGCGGCGCGGTGAAAGCAAGGAAGGCGAGACGGTTCACGCCGATCAGGCCATCAGCGAATAGCGAGCCGCACCGGGTGCGCGGCACATGCGCTTGTTCGCGGTCGTCTCCTCGCCGTTGACGATGATCACGTCGCTGACGGTGATGCAGGTCGAGCCTTCGGGCATGCCCTTGGCCTTGTCGTTGCGGGCGATGACGGTGGACTTGCCCGACACGTTTTCACGCGTGGCCGAGGTCCAGGCCGCAGTGCTGCCTACCTCGTCGCCGCGAGTCGCCGCGACGGTAGCGGCGGCGGCCTGTGCCTGCTCCTGCGGGTCGAGACGGCAGGCGATGACATTCGTGAGCTGATCGGCGACCGCGGCGGTGGGCACCCAGCTCGAAATGCCGGCCGAGCTTGCGGCCCGCCCGGCCACCTGCCCCAGAACGCTGCCCAGTATAGCGGAGCCCGCGCTCTTCTTCTTGCCCTTTGGGCAGCCGTCCGAGCTCGTCTGGCTGCTCGATGTGGAACTGGGGATCGAAGGCAGGCCGAAACCCCCGAACTGGGCTGCTGCCGGAGCGGCGTTGCCCAGCGCCAGCGCGCCCGCTGCGGCCCAGCCAAGAATGTCCGTGATGTTGCGCCCCATCGATCCCTCGTCCCGTTCTGAGGAGCGCTGCACCCATGCCGCCAGCGAGGCGGGCCGATCGCGAATCCGTTCGGTAGGGGCGGCATAACTCCTGTTGAGCCAACGCCTTACCATCGAAATTACGCCCTGCTGTGACGAGCGTCAACTTGTCGCGATGCAGTTCGACGAACCCGCGCAGGCCGGACTATTCGCGGAAAGCGGTTTCACCGAGCCGGGTGATGGGCGTGAACAGGTAGGACAGGATCGAGCGCTTTTCGCCGAGCAAGCTGACGTTGGCGATCATGCCCGGGCCGATCGGCAACGGCTTCCCGCTCTCGTCCTTGAGCGTCGCGACCGTCTGCACCTCGACGGTGTAGAAACTCTCCCCCGTCTTCTCGTTCAGCACCGCGTCGGGCGAGATCGACGTCACCTTGCCGTCAAGCGTTCCAAAGATCGCGGAATTGTAGGCCGTGATATCGACCTTCGCGCGTTGGTTGAGGCGAACGTTCGCGATGTCAGACGGGCGAACCATCGCCTCGATATACAGTGCCTGCTCGGATGGCACGATTTCCACGACCGGCGATCCCGCCGCGACCGAGCCGCCCACGGTTGTCACCAGCACGCGGTTGACCTTGCCCGACATCGGCGCGCGGATAGTCGTGCGGTCGACCCGATCGGAGAGCGCTGGAAGCTGACGCTGCTTCTCCGAAAGCTCGGCCTGCGCCTGCGAAAGTTCTACGCCTGCGCGGCTCATCCAGTCGCTGCGCTGCTGCGCGGTCTGGGCCCGGGCCTCGGCCACGCCGGAACGCGCGCGGGCCAGCGCGGCGCTTGCCGCGTCGACTTCGTTGCGCGCCACCTGGGCGGCGTTTTCGGCCTTCACCAGGTCGATCTTGGGAACGATGAGCTGCTCGGCCAGTGGACGGATCATCTCAAGCTCTCGCTCCGTCGCGACGAGGTTCGAGCGCCGTGCCTCAAGCGCGGATTGCGCCTCGACGACAGCGCGTTCGGCTTGTGTCACGCGCGCCGCGCCCGCCGCCAGAATGCCCTGAAGCTCCGCCGAGCGCGCAGCGTAGAGCGACCTCTCGACCGCGACCTGATCCTGCGGCGCCGCGCCATAGACCGGCGTGGCGCTGCGGACCTCGGCGTTGAGGCGCGCAACGCGCGTCTGTAACGCTTCGACCCCGGCGGTCGAACTGCCAAAGGCCGCACTGCTCAGTGTTGGAGAAAGCCGGACGAGGATCTCGCCCTTGCGAACCGTCTGGCCGGGCCGGACGAGGATTTGTTCAATCACCCCGCCTTCGAGGTTCGAGACGACCTGGAGCTTCGCGCTCGGCACGACGCGACCCTGCCCGCGCACAGTGCGGTCGATCTTGGTCAGTGCCGCCCACGCGATGAAGATCGCGAAGAACGCCAGGATGATCCAGAGCATGACATTGGCGGATTTGCGCGCGGCGAATTCGCTCTCGTCGAGATCGATTTCGCGGTCGCCGAGGAACTGGGTCAGGTTTGGCATTGCCCTATCTCGCCCCGATCTGGCTGACCTTGCGGGTGATCTGGTCCGGCGAACCGTCCATCATCACCCGGCCGTGCGCCAGCAGGATAACCCTGTCGACCAGCGCCAGCAACGACGGACGATGGGTGATGAGAACCAGGGTGCGCCCTTCGAACTCCGCGCGCAGATTCGCGATGAGGCGGCTTTCCGTCTCGGTGTCAACCGATGAGGTCGGCTCGTCGAGGACGAGGATCGCGGGCCTTCCGACCAGCGCCCGGGCCATCGCGATAGACTGGCGCTGCCCGCCCGAAAGTCCGTCGCCGCGATCGGCCAGCACCAGATCATAGCCATTGGGCATGCGCGAAACGAAATCGTGAGCCAGGCTCACCTTCGATGCCCGCAGCATCTCCTCATCATCGGCCTCTTCTCGGCCGAGCTTGATGTTGTCGCGGATCGTGCCGGTAAGCAGCACGTTGTCCTGGAACAGCGCGCCCATCTTCTTGCGCAGCGAGGTGGTCGTAAGCTGGCGGATGTCGGATCCGTCGACCAGGACGAGCCCGCTGGTGGGGGGATAGAGACCTACCAGAAGCCGCGCGATGGTGGACTTGCCCGATCCGATCGGGCCGATCAGGGCGACGTGTTCGCCGGGCTCGACCCGGAACGAAACCCCGGTCAGCGCGAGCTCTGCCGCTCCCGGATAACGGAAGTCGACGTCGCGGAACTCGATCCCGCCTTCAAGGTGCTGGAGGCGGAGCCCCTCGCCCGCCGGCCCTTCGGGCGGCTGTTCCATCAGCCGGTCAATCTGGAGGTATGCGGTACGCGCGGCGTTGATGCGGGTCAGCAGGTGGGTGATCGTGCCCAACGGCGCGACCGCGCGGCCAGCGAGGATGGAACAGGCGATCAGCCCGCCCATCGTCAGGGTGCGGTCGGCAATGGCGAACACGCCGAAGATCACTACCCCCGTATAGGCCACCGTCTGCGCGGTGCCCGCCATGTTGATCGCGATAGTGGATACCAGGCGCTGGCGCAGCGATGCGCCGGCATGTCCCTGGACCGCCTGGTCCCACCGCGCGGCGAGCATCGGCCCGGCATTGGCGGACTTGACCGTCTCGATGCTGCCGATCGTCTCGACCAGCACGGCCTGCTTGCCCAGCGCTTCGCCGAGGGTCTCGGCGGACAGCTTGCGCATCATCGGCTGGGTGATCAGCGCGGTCAGGATCACGATCGGGATGAGGACGAGCGGCACCCACACGATGCTGCCGCCGATCAGCGCGATCACCGCCAGGGTGATGAAGATGAACGGCACGTCGACGAGCGCCGTGACCGTGGCCGAGGCGAAGAAATCGCGCAGCGTCTCGATCTCGCGGACGAGGCCGGCCAGCCCGCCGGTGGACTTTCGCCCGAGGTCGAGCCGCATGTCGAGGATCTTCTGGAAGATCGCGCGGCCGACATCGCGGTCTATCCGCGCGCCCGCGACGTCGACGAAATAGGCGCGCAGAAGCTTCAGCGCGAAATCGAAAATGAGGATGATGCCGAGGCCAATCGTCAGGCCGACCAGCGATTCCGTGGCATTGTTCGGCACGACCCGGTCATACACTGTCATCGTGAACAGCGAGGTCACCAGCGCGAAGAAGTTCACCATCATCGCGGCCAGGCCGACCTTGAGGTAAATCGCGCGGTTCTTCCGCAACGGGCCGGCCAGCCATTCGGATAGCCGGCCCCGCGGAATGTCTACTTCAGAATTGGTAACCAAAGCCGTGCCCCCTTATCCGGCAATCTTACGCGGCTTTGGCTACGCAATTATGAATGTGGTCACAGCGTCAAGCGATCAATGCCGCAGCGTTGATCATCATGGCGTCCATCGGGTTGTCGGCCGCCATGGCGTAATGGATGCCGCCATCCACGGTCTGACCGGTGTTGTTGTAATGATCCAGGGCACTGTGCATCGCCGCCGCCGAGTGATCGATCGGAGAAGCCGGTACCGACCAGTAGGCCGAGCTGGTCTTCACCACGACGTGATCCTTGCTGTAGGTGTCGAACGTCTCGTTCCTCAGATTGTCGATGAACGGATCGGGATTGGCCTTGGACGCGGTAAGGATCGTGCCGTTCCCGTCCTTGCCTGCGAATGACTGCATCCAATCGATCGCGTCCTGGAGGAAATGCTTCGGACTGCTGTGGTCCGAGGCATCCCCAATACCGTTGCCAGCCAGGTAGTTGAGCCAGGTCGCCACCATGTCCCGGCCCAGCATCTGCGTGCCGTCGCCGGCCTGCGTCTTCTGGGAGGCGTTGATGAGGTTCTTGGCATCGTCCAGGCTGATGAACAGCGTATCCTCGATGTAGTCGTCGGACGTGCCCATCATGCCGTCGTTGCCCGCCGTATGGTCGGTAACGCCGTTCATGTTCCAGTCGCCGATCAACAGGCCCTTCACCCCGCCGATCATCAAGTAGGTGTCACCGTTGGTGACATCGTACTTGCCGTCATGGTTGACATCGATGATCGTCAACTCGTGATCGGCAAAGGTCGGACCGACCTTTGTTTCGTTGCCCTGCATGCCATCCCAGAACTGCATGCCCAGGTTCGACCAGAACCCCGGGGTCCGCACACCTGGTCCTGCGAGGACGCCATAGTAGTAGGCGGCATCCATGTCGGTCGCGCCCTCGTCTGTGCTGACGTCGGCCACGTTGACGTGCTGCCCGTAGTCGAAGCCCTGGGTGTAGGTGATCGTCCAGGTCTCGGTGACGTCCAGGATATTGTCGTGGTTGTCGTCGCCGGTCAGGATCGCGTTATGGTCGAGTGCGTACTGGGTCAGCGCTCCATTCGCGTAGAGCGTCTGGGTAACGCCGACCACGTTTCCGGTGTAGTTGGTGTCCTTGATGACCAGGTTGGTCAGGTCGATGTTGCCATCGTTTTCGATGGTCACCTTGAAGTACACCGGATCCTGCACGGTGATGTTACCCGGCAGCATCGAGGGGTCGTTTGCGTCGTAGTAGGTCTCGCCGTCAGTCGAGACGTACTTCGTCAGGTCGACGTGCGGGGTGTAGACGAGCTCGACCTGCGCCGAGTCTGACTCAGGATCGGTCAGGTTCGTGTCGCCGGTCGCGGTGTTGTCGAGGTAACCGTTGCCGCCGCCCTTCGTGTTGAGGTCTTCCTGCGTAAGGGTGTAGCTCGCCGTATAGGACCAGGTTTCGCCCACGTCGAAGTGGCCGTCCCCATTCGTATCGCCGATGTTATAGGCAGTGCCCGCCGCCAGGACCGCCGTTGCCGACGTCTTGGCATAACCCTCCACCTGGTCGTCCACCGTCACGCCATCCAGCGTGATGTTGCCGGTATTCGAGATCGTGATGCCGTATTCGATGATGTCGCCAGCCGCGTCGGCCGCATGGTTGCCAGCGCTATCAACAGCGGTGACGGTCTTGGTCACGTCGATGGCAGGCGCATAGACCAGCGGCTGGGGCGCGCTGTCGTTGTCGGTGACCGTGTCCGTCGTCCCTATCGGATTGGCTACGACGATGCCGGTGTTGTCGAGATCGTTGTCGACCCCGTCAGTGCTGTCATTGCCCTGGCTGTCGAGATCGGCCTGGGTGACGGTCTGAGAGGCCGTGTAATGCCAGGTCTCGCCTACGTCGAGCGCGCCATCCTGGTTGACGTCGCCGGTGTTGAACCCATCACCGTCAAGCACCGCATGAATGCTGCCCGTATCGGCGTTGGGGTCGGTTACGACCACGTTCGTCAGCGTGACGTTGCCGTCGTTCTTAACATCAAGCGTGTAGTTGACGATGTCGCCGGCGCCGTTGGCGTCGGTGACGAGCGAAACGTCTACGTCATCCCCATCGGTCACGCCGGAAACGGCCTTCGTGATCATGATCGAGGGATCATAGACTAGCGGCTGGGGCGCGCTGTCGTTGTCGGTGACCGTGTCCGTCGTCCCTATCGGATTGGCTACGACGATGCCGGTGTTGTCGAGATCGTTGTCGACCCCGTCAGTGCTGTCATTGCCCTGGCTGTCGAGATCCGCCTGGGTGACGGTCTGAGCGGCTGTGTAATGCCAGGTCTCGCCTACATCGAGCTCGCCATCCTGATTGACATCGCCGGTGTTGAACCCGTCACCGTCAAGCACCGCATGAATGCTGCCCAGATCGGCGTTGGGGTCGGTGACGACCACGTTCGTCAGCGTGACGTTGCCGTCGTTCTTAACATCAAGCGTGTAGTTGACGATATCGCCGGCGCCGTTGGCGTCGGTGACAAGCGAAACATCGACGTCATCCCCATCGGTCACGCCGGAAACGGCCTTCGTGATCATGATCGAGGGATTATAATCGATCGCAACCGATGCGCTGGCGCTGTCGGGGCCGGTTTGATCTGTGTCGCCCGTGGCGGTGTTATCGATGAACCCGTTGCCACCGCCCTTCGTATCGATATCGGCCTGCGTCACGACGTAGGAGGCCGAATAGACCCAGGTTTCCGTCTTATCGAGGACGTGGTCCCCATCGGTATCGCCGGACACATAGGTTGCACCGGTAGCGGTCAGCGCTTCGACCTGGTCAAGGACCGTCACGCCGGTGAGGTCCACGTTACCGGTATTGTCGATAGTGATCTGATAATGGACCACGTCGCCGGCGGAGGTCACGTGGGCGCCAGGGACGCCATCGACGTCCAGGGCCGTCTTGGTCACGTCGATCGACGGCGCCGCGCGCAGGCGGAATTCCTCGAAGCCGCCATTCTCGGGCGGAGTGGGCCCGAATTGCGCGAAGAGGGTGATGAAGGGGTCGGACCCGATGGTCGCTGCGCCTACCGAACTGACGGGGACGAAGAAGATGTAGTCGTCGCGACCGCTGCCCGAATAGTCGTCGCTCAGGACAAGGGTCTTGTCCGTCGTGGCGTCGAGATCAAAAACCTTCGTGAAATCGGAATTCAGCGCGGTTACGTCGCTGCCAGTGTAGTCGCCGGACGTCGCCTGGCGACCGGAGGTAAAGATCTGGAACTCGCTGAGCGATAGCTGCTTGGTGCTCGTGTTCGGCTCGTTCACGTCCAGGCGGATTTCGTAATACGAAACGCCATCGATCACGACGATCGGAAGGTCGGAAAGGTGAATCGCGTTCGTGGAATTGGGCTGTCCCGAGTCGAGCGGGAGCGGGCTTGCATCCGTGTTGTAGCCCAGCTCGATGCCGTCGGACTGCCCGCCTGCATTGAGATTGAGGAAGGGCTGATAGGTACCGGTACCGGAAACGAGATATTCATCGGGGGAGAGATGCTTCACCAAGAAATCATCGGTCCAAACGGGGTCCGTGATCGTCGCGATGCCTTCATCGAAAGGGGTCGTCTCATCATCCACGGTGAGGACGGGGATAATTTCTTCGGCCATTTTCAAAACTCCCAATGGTCCAGGCACGCGAACCCGTTCGGGCAAGCGCCGCATCCAGTTCGCGATGTGCCTTGGAAACCTCGTCCAAGAAGACCCGGCCAAAACAGCCGAGTCGCGGACGACCCTGTTTTCGTTAATGGGAGATTTACTCATTTTCGGATCAGGCAACAAGCGGAGTCATCGGGTGAGGCTCGAATTATCGCCTCAAAGTAACGGCTTGACGCACTGCGGTTGACATTCGGGGCGCCTGTCAAGCCGCCGGAAAAATTAGCGATTGCCTAATAAGTCCAAGCACGATCTGACTGAAATCCAGTGATAAGTTCAGATGAGATTCCGGACGAGAAATCGCCGATCAGCATGGCCTTGGCGAATTTGCGATTGCCCGCCAGCGACTTGGGTTCGCCGCGCTGCACAACGCGAGTCCCGATATGGAACGGCGCGCGCCGCAGGTGTGGAGCAGGATAAAGGGGTTTGGGCGATGGTGGAGCCTAGCGGGATCGAACCGCTGACCTCCTGCATGCCATGCAGGCGCTCTCCCAGCTGAGCTAAGGCCCCTTACCAACGCTGCGGAGCGGCGCTGCCACTCCAATTCCCGGCCCTTGGGTCGCCGGGAAGCGGCTCTCTAGGCGAACCGCGGCGCGGCTGGCAAGCGTAAATGCACTGCCCGCCGCGCCAATTTCGTCAGGGCGTTTCCCGCCTTCGGCAGGACTACGCCCCAGGTATCAATGCTCGTCGCCGTCGTCGTCCGGACCGGCCACGCCGAGGTCGTCGTCGCCGCCAAGATCCACGTCGTTATCCGGCGAATCGCCGTCGTCGTCGATATCCAGATCTTCCTCGGCCAGGTCGGCGTCCTCGACCTCCTTGACCTTCTCCTTCTGGATTTCCTCGTAGGGGATCGGCTGCTTGGACTTGAGCACCGGCTCGGGCTGCCAGGCGTATCCGCAGTTCACGCAGGTGACCGGATCGCTCTTGCCCAGATCGTAGAACCGGGTGCCGCACTTCGGGCAGCCATGCTTGGCACCCCATTCTGGCTTGACCATGAAACTTCCTTGCAAATTGGCAGGCGGGGCGCGCGGGAGCCGCACCCTCGGACCGCGGAAATGATGGTGGCGGGCGCGCGCCGTTTCAAGCGTGCCGCCCAGACGGTGGCGCGCCTTGCCATAGGCGGCGCGCGCTGTCAAAAGCCGCGCGCCCGGGCCCCGTCCCCCCGCGGCTTCGTGCAAGGACAGGTCCTATCACCCCCTCCGCTTCCCGACCCGTGCCACGCCGCTTCCTGCCGCAGGGACCGTTGCGCGGAGCGATCGCGGTGCCCGGCGACAAGTCGATCAGCCACCGCGCGCTGATCCTTTCGGCGCTGGCGATCGGCGAAAGCCGGATCACCGGGCTTCTCGAAGGCGAGGACGTACTGGCCAGCGCGGCCGCCCTGCGCGCGATGGGCGCCGGGATCGAGCGCGGCAATGACGGAACCTGGCGTGTCCACGGCGTGGGCGTGGGCGGCCTCGGACAGCCTGCGGGCGCGCTCGACATGGGCAATAGCGGCACCTCCACCCGCCTGCTCATGGGTCTCGTCGCCAGCCACCGATTGACCGCGACCTTCGTCGGCGACGCCAGCTTGTCGCGCCGTCCGATGGGCCGGGTGATCGAGCCGCTGAGCCGGATGGGTGCCGACATCACCGCCTCCCCCGGAGGGACGCTTCCGCTGATGGTGCGCGGGCTCGTCCCCGCCGTGCCGATCGAATATACCCTGCCGGTCGCCTCGGCCCAGGTGAAGAGCGCCATCCTGCTCGCCGGCCTCAACACCCCGGGCATCACGACGGTGATCGAGCCTGTTCCCACTCGCGATCACAGCGAACGGATGCTGGCGGGCTTCGGTGCGCAGATTTCGGTGGAACAAGACAGCGCCGGCGCGCGGGTGATCCGCCTGATCGGCGAGGCGGAGCTGCGGCCCCAGGCGATCACGGTTCCGGGCGACCCTTCTTCCGCCGCGTTCTTCGTCGTCGCGGCGCTGCTCGTGCCCGGTTCGGAACTGCTGGTCCACAACGTCGGCCTCAACCCCACCCGGGCGGGCCTGTTCGCGGTGCTGCGCGAGATGGGCGCCCGGATCGAGGAAGAGAACCTGCGCGACGTGGGAGGCGAGCCCGTGGCGGACCTGCGCGTATTCCATTCCGCGCTGACGGGCGTCGATGTCGACCCCGCGGTGGCGCCGGCCATGATCGACGAGTTCCCGGTCCTGTTTGTCGCCGCCGCGCTCGCCCGCGGGCGGACGACCACCAGTGGGCTCGAGGAATTGCGGGTCAAGGAGTCCGACCGGCTCACTGCCATGGCAGAGGCATTGACGGCTGCGGGCGCGCGCGTATCCGAGACGCAGGACGGGCTCGTGATCGACGGGACCGGGGGCGCTCCCCTTCCGGGTCTCGCCGGTAACGGCGCGCCGGTCACGACCCATCTCGACCATCGCATCGCGATGAGCATGGCGGTGGCGGGGCTCGCCAGTGCCGACGGGGTGGAGGTCGACGACATCCGCCCGATCGCCACGAGCTTTCCCGACTTCGAGACGCTTCTGGCGTCCGCCACCGGGCAGGAGAGCGCGCGATGACGCCCCAGACCGCCGATCTGATCGGCTTTGCCGGCAGCTTCTGCATCGTGGCCGCGTACGCCTACAGCAACCTGTCCGCTGCGATGAACATGCTGTTGTTCAACGCGCTGAACTTTGTCGGCGCGGCACTTCTGGCCGTGTCGTTGACGGTCAACTACAACCTGCCCACGCTCGTTCTGGAATTCGTGTGGATGGGCATTGCCTTGCTCGGCCTGGTCCGGACGCTGCTCGCGCGGCGGAAACGCACTGCATGATCATCGCGGTCGACGGCCCGACCGCCTCGGGCAAGGGCACTATCGCCAAGGCCCTCGCCGCGCACTTCGGCTTGCCCCATCTCGATACCGGCCTGCTCTATCGCGCGGTCGGGCGGCAGTGCTTTCTCGACGGCGGCAATCCCGATGACGGCGGGGACGCCCTGGCGGCGACCACGTTTCCCGATGCCCTGCTCGACGATCCGATCCTGCGCGGAGAGGACGTGGGTGGACTGGCAAGCCGCGTATCGGTCCATCCCGCGGTGCGGGCGGCGCTGCTCACCCGCCAGCGCGATTTCGCGCACCTGCCCGGCGGCGCGGTGCTCGACGGCCGCGACATCGGCACGGTCATCGCGCCCGAAGCCGATCTGAAGCTGTTTGTTGTCGCCAGCGTACCAGCGCGGGCCGAGCGGCGATTTCGCGAAATGCAGGCGCAGGGACGCAACGTGGCTCTCGCCGACGTGGCCGCGGACCTCGCGATGCGCGATGAGCGCGACCGCACCCGCGCCGAAGCGCCGCTGGTCGCCGCTTCCGATGCGGTCCTGCTCGACACCTCCGACTTGGGCCGCGATGCCGCGATTGAAGCCGCCATCGAGCTTGCCGAACGGCGCTTCGCGGAACGCCAGGCCTCACCCGGTGCGGCAGGGGTTTGAAGCGCCATTTCCCTTGCCTTCACGGCCTCCTTGGACTAGGGCGCGCGCGTCCTGAAGGCCGCCCGCGGCTTGCAGGATGTCTGTCGCGGCACCCGGTCCGGCAGGCAGTTCGGCCCCTTTGGCCCGTCTCGGCAATCCCGCCGCGACGGAGAAAGACCGGCGGAAAAACCGCCCGGCCGGAAACATCGACACAGGAAACTGATTGCATATGGCCACCATGCCAAACCCCTCCCGCGATGATTTCGCGGCTCTCCTTGACGAATCGCTCGGCGGCGCCAGCGACGGCGGCTTCGAAGGCCGGGTGGTCAAGGGCACCGTCACCGGTATCGAAAACGACAAGGCCGTCATCGACGTTGGCCTGAAGAGCGAGGGCCGCGTCGCCCTGCGCGAATTCGCCGCGCCCGGCCAACCGCATGGCCTGAAGGTCGGCGACGAGGTCGAAGTTTACGTCGACCGCGTCGAGAACGCCGACGGCGAAGCGATGCTCAGCCGCGACCGCGCCCGCCGCGAAGCCGCGTGGGACAAGCTCGAGAACGAATTCGGCGAAGGCAAGCGCGTCGAAGGCACGATCTTCGGCCGGGTCAAGGGCGGCTTCACCGTCGACCTCGACGGCGCCGTCGCGTTCCTCCCCGGCAGCCAGGTCGACATCCGCCCCGTGCGCGACGTGCAGCCGCTGATGGATCAGCCGCAGCCGTTCCAGATCCTCAAGATGGATCGCCGCCGCGGAAACATCGTCGTGTCGCGCCGCGCCGTCCTGGAAGAGACCCGCGCCGAGCAGCGTTCTGGCCTGATCCAGAACCTCGCCGAAGGCCAGGTCATCGAAGGCGTCGTCAAGAACATCACCGACTACGGCGCGTTCGTGGACCTGGGCGGCATCGACGGCCTGCTCCACGTCACCGACATGAGCTACAAGCGCGTCAACCACCCGAGCGAGGTCATCAACATCGGTGACACGGTCAAGGTCCAGATCGTCCGCATCAACCAGGATACCCAGCGCATCAGCCTCGGCATGAAGCAGCTGGAAAGCGATCCGTGGGAGAACGTGGAAAAGAACTACCCGGTCGGCGCCAAGCTCAAGGGTACGGTCACCAACATCACCGAATACGGCGCCTTCGTGGAGCTGGAGCCGGGGATCGAAGGCCTTGTCCACGTTTCGGAAATGAGCTGGACCAAGAAGAACGTCCATCCGGGCAAGATCGTCTCGACCAGCCAGGAAGTCGAAGTCATCGTCCTCGAGGTCGACAGCGCCAAGCGCCGGATCAGCCTTGGCCTCAAGCAGGCCCAGTCGAACCCGTGGGGCGATTTCGCCGAGAAGCACCCGATCGGTTCGGTCGTCGAAGGCGAAGTCAAGAACGCGACCGAGTTCGGCCTGTTCATCGGCCTCGACGGGGACGTCGACGGCATGGTCCACATGTCGGACATCGCCTGGGGCATCTCTGGCGAGGACGCGCTGGCGCTCCACCGCAAGGGCGAGCAGATCAAGGCGGTCGTGCTCGACGTCGACGTCGAGAAGGAGCGCATCAGCCTTGGCATGAAGCAGCTTGAAAAGGGTGCTCCGGCAGCCGGTGGCGTTTCGGCCGACGGCGCGCTGAAGCGCGGCGACGTGGTCACTGTGACCGTGCTCGAAGTGCGCGACGGCGGGCTCGAGGTCCAGGCCGGCGACGATGGGGCCACCGGCTTCGTCAAGCGCTCGGACCTTGGCCGCGACCGCGACGAGCAGCGTCCCGACCGGTTCCAGGTCGGGCAGAAGCTCGACGCGATGGTCACCGGCTTCGATCGTTCGAAGAAGCCCAACTTCTCGGTCAAGGCGCGTCAGCTCGCCGAAGAGAAGGAAGCGGTGGAACAGTACGGTTCGTCGGATGCCGGCGCTTCGCTCGGCGACATCCTCGGCGCGGCGCTGAAGAAGGGGGCGTAAGCCTCCTCCTCTTCGCACCACGCGAACAGCATCCGGCCCGTCCGCTCACCCGAGCGGGCGGGCCTTTTGCATGGAGCTTCTCGTCGCAGACAAGCCGATGGCGTTGGCGCGCTCCACGCCGCAGGCCGAGGTCGAGCCGCCAGCGGCCGGCAATTCTACCCGGATTAGACGGTGCTGCTTTCTGGTGCAGACCGCTCCTTGCGGAACGGCTCGACAATCTTGTCGACGAAGCCGAACGGCAGCGGCTCATCGATTCCGTAAGACTGAGGCGCCAGCGGCTCCTTGAGGCACGCCGTCCGCATTACGATATCGAGGATCGGAAATTGTCCGGCATAGTTGCGGTTGAACGCCGCCTGCTCGTTCGCGTGATGCCAATGGTGGTACAGCGGCGAGACGAACAGCCACCGCAGTGGGCCGAAGCTGACGTCGACATTCGAGTGCTTCAGGTGCGAATGCCATGCAGACACTATCGAGAAAGCCGCAAGCGCAGCGACATCGAAGCCGACCGCGAACGGCACGATGAGCGACAAGCCGCGCGTGAGTATCTGATCCACCGGGTGGACCCGGTGACCCGCCAGCCAGTCCATCTCCTCGATCGAGTGATGAACCTTGTGGAGTCGCCACAGGAACGGAACCTCGTGGAACAGCCGGTGGATGGCGTAATAAACGATGTCCGCCAGCACTGCGACTTCCAGGGCCTGGAGCCAGATCGGCTGTGAACGGATCGCCGGTTGCGCGGCATCCGAAATCAAGGGCACGAGCAACGCCTCGCCCGCAACCAGGACCAGCATCGTTCCGGCGAGGATCAGCACGCCGCCAATTATCGCGAACGCCAGGTCGGTGCGCCAGAAGCGGCGCAGGACGGCTTGATCCCGGCTGCGCGGCAGGAGGCGTTCGAGCGGGACGAAGATGACGAGTGCGAACAGCAGGTCGCGCAGAAGACCGTACACCATTACGAAGCCACCGTGTTTTGGCGAATTGCGAAGGTCCGGCTTTCCGAACGGGCGGCCAACTTCGGTATCGAGCGGTCCTTGAGCATCAGGAACGGCTTTTCGACCGCGAAATGGAGCGCCATGGCCATGGCCGTCGAGAGGCAGATATAGGCAGCCCAGAACGCACCCGCCGATGATGTCGGAGTTCGTCCCGCAATGTGCAGCGCAAGGGGGATGAGCGGGAAATGGACCAGGTAAAGCGTGTAGCTCAGCCGAGCCACTGCCCGCCAGAAATGCTCGAACGGCAGGGCGACACCATGAAGCGATAAGGCAGCCACCACCATCGCCCCGAACAGAAGGGCCAGCACGACTGGTTGGAACACGATGTCATAGATCGAAATCGTGGCCATGAAATCGTGCGATCCGGCAAGCAGCGCGAAGCCTGCGAGGGCGGAGCACAGGATGACGATTGCCGTCCGGCGCGTGAAGGCAAGACCGCGCAGACTGGTCAAATAGCTCACGGTCACGCCCATGATCAGCGGTTCGAGCACCATATGAAAGGGACTGCGGAAAGCCCGGAAAAAATGAGCATAGGTCACCGGCTCGGTCTGGCCCGCAAAGGCGACTAGCCGAAGCGTGGGAGAGATCAGGAACAGCGCTAGCAAGAGGCCCAGCACGGCCCGCAGTGGCAGCGCCGCGATCGCAAAGACGAGTAACGGGGCGAGGATGTAAAACTTCTCTTCGACCCCGAGCGACCAGAACGTGACGTTGATGTCGGAGGGAAGATAATCCTGCAGGAACAACGCGTGATAGAAGACGCGCGGCACGATCCCGCCATAATCCACGGCGTAGAAGGGAAAGGCCCCTCCCACGATCAACAGCATTGCGACGTAATAGGCAGGGACGATCCGAAGGATTCGGGCCCGGAAATAGCCTGCCATCGCCGGGAAGACGCTTCCTCCCTGGCTGCGCCGGATCAGCGCATTGCCGATCAGGTATCCCGAGAGGACGAGAAATAGGTCGACCCCCACCCAGCCGTTGATGAGAAGCGAAGCGACGAAGCCATCGCCCTTCGGAGCCACATCTGGCCCTGCCCTCACCCCGTGGCGCAGCAACACCAGGATAATCGCCAGGCTGCGCAGGAAGTCGAGCCAGGGGTTCTGGTGCCCGATCTTCGGGAAAGCGAAATAACGCCGTCCGCCCGTCCGTCGCGGATCGAACTGCATTGTGGCTGTCCCGATGGACATGGTCTCGCTCGCTTCGCTCTGGTTCCCGAAATCGGCCCTGAGCATTAGGCGAACAGAGTTAATCTCGATTAAATCCGGCCCTCGCTTTGTGCAGCGTGCGCGCCATTAGGCACCCGGCCCGCTTGCGGTTGCTCCGAAGCCACGATTAGATGCAGCCATGAGCGTTTACGGAAGCTGTCACTGCGGCAAAGTCCAGATTAAGTCGCCGAGCCCGCCCGAGTGGGTGGCCGACTGCAATTGCTCGCTCTGCCGGCGGCTTGCGTGGAGGGTGGCCTATTACCCGCCCGAGCAGGTGCGCATCGCGGGCGAGACTACCGCCTATGTCTGGGGCGACCGGATGATCGGCATTCACCATTGTCCCGTCTGCGGCTGCGGGACCCACTGGCAGACGCTGGGCGAAGACTTCGGCAAGATGGGCATCAACGCCCGGCTGCTCGACGGTTTCGATGAAAGCGCAATCGAAGTGAGGAAGTTCGACAACGCGGATCAGGCGTCGCGCTGACGGCGGCCCTACGCCCCTGGGCGGCCCCATGTTGCCAGCAGCTCAACGCATAATCGGCTTTGCTTTGCCGTGCGCGGCGCTAACTCAGGTGCATGGCAAACGAGACTCACTGGGCCCGCTGCCAGTGCGGCCGGCTTGGCGCCGAGGCGCGCAGCGATACGCGGCCGCAGGTCGTGGCGTGCCATTGCCTGGCATGCCAGCGCCGCACCGGCGCGCCGCTTGGCGTGATCGCTTACTACCCCGCCGGCGACGTGACGATCTCGGGCGAGGCGCAGCGCTATTCCCGCACCACTGACAGCGGCGCCGCCTTTACCAACGCGTTCTGCGCGACCTGCGGCAGCACCGTCGCCATCGAAACCGCCAAGGAGCCGCCGATGATCGGCATCCCGGTGGGCGCCTTCGCCGATCCTGGGTTTGCCCCGCCCGAACGCTCGGTGTGGGAGGAGTCCCGCCACGCCTGGGTCACCCTGCCCGCCGACATCCCGCATTTCCTCCAGGGGCGCATCGCGCCGAAAGCCCAGCCATGATCGAAGTCCACCAGTTCCCGTGCCTGTCCGACAATTACGGATACCTCGTTCACGATGCGGCCAGCGGCGAAACCGCTTGCATCGACACCCCTGATGCCGACGCCTATTTGCGCGAGGCAGAGGCCAAGGGCTGGCGGATCTCCCAGATCTGGAACACCCATTGGCACCCCGATCACGCCGGCGGCAATGCCGCGATCAAGGCGGCAAGCGGCTGCACCATCGTCGCCCCGGCGGCGGAGGCGGAACGCATCGCCGGGTTCGACCGGACCGTGGCCGACGGTGACACCGTGCGCCTCGGCGATCACGCGGCGACGGTGATCGACGTGGGCGGACATACGATGGGTCACATCGCCTATCACCTTGCCGCCGATGGAATTGCGTTCGTCGGGGATTCGCTGTTCGCGCTGGGCTGCGGGCGCATGTTCGAGGGCACTGCACCCCAGTTCTGGGCCAGCCTGTCGCGGCTCAAGGCGCTCCCGCGGCAGACGACGCTCTATTGCGCGCACGAGTATACCGCGAGCAATGCACGCTTCGCGCTTCACGCCGATCCCGACAACGCGGCCTTGCGCGCTTACGCCGAGGAAGTGACGGAGCGCCGCGCGCGCGGGGAATGGACCGTGCCGACCCGGCTTGACCGCGAACTGGAGGCCAACCCGTTTCTCCGCGCGGACGATCCCGCGCTCCAGGCCCGTTGGGGCGGCGGCGATGCGGTGGCCACCTTTGCCGCGTTGCGTGCCGCGAAGGACAGCTTCTGACCGCGCCCACCATCATGAAGGCTCTGCGGATCACGGCGCTGTCGCCCGATCTGTCGGGATGCGCGCTGGTGACGACCGACCGCCCCGATCCCCGCCCTGGAGAGGCGCTGGTCAGGGTTGGGGCGGTCTCGCTCAACTTTCCCGACCTGCTGATGACCCAAGGGCTTTACCAGCTGAAGCCCGAACTGCCGTTCACCCCCGGCATGGACGTCGCCGGTGAAATCGTCAGCGCGCCGGCCGATAGTGGCTACGCCCCCCGCGACGCCGTCGTCGCCGGAACGCGGCTCGGCGGCATGGCCGAATTCGTGTCGGTTCCTGCCAGTGCGCTCCGCCCGATCCCCGGCACGCTCTCATTCCCCGCGGCAGCAGCATATGGCGCAGCCTATCGCACGGCGTGGACCGCGCTGGTCGAACTTGGCGGGCTGAAGCCGGGCCAATGGGTGCTGATACACGGGGCCACCGGCGGCGTTGGCGCGGCTGCGGTGGACCTCGCCAAGGCACTGGGCGCGCGGGTCATCGCCACGTCCGGTTCACCCCGGAAGCTGGAACGGATCGCCGAAGTATACGCGCCCGACGCGACGCTGCTGGCCGAGGGTCGGTTTCGCGAGGGCGTGGCGGATGCGACGGGGGGCGTGCTCGCCGACCTCGTTTACGATCCCGTGGGCGGCGACGTGTTCGACGAAAGCACGCGCTGCGTCGCCTTCGGGGGCAAGCTGCTGGTCGTCGGTTTCACTTCGGGCCGCATCCCCCACGTCGACGTTAACATCCCTCTCATCAAGGGATTCTCGATCGTCGGCGTCCGTGCCGGCGAGTACGCGCGCCGCTTTCCCGAACGCGGAGCCGCGATCGGGGAACATATCGACAGCATGCTGGCGCAAGGCCGTCTTTCGCCGCTGATCGATCGCGTCCTGTCCTTAGCGCGCTGGCGCGAAGGATTTTCGGCGATGGCCAATCGCGACCTGGTGGGGAAAGTGGTTTTCGAGCCCGGCGCCTGAGCGGCGCGGAGGAACGAAGGGTTTAGCGCGCGCCGATGTCCGCGATAGCCGCGTCGACGAGCGCGCGGTCGCTGCCGGCATCGTGCGTTTCGGCAATCAGCGCGCGGGCGGCGCGGGCCGCGGCACCAGCGGTCTGGGCGCGCATGGCCTCCACCGCAGCGCGTTCGGCCGCCTCGATCTTGTCGGTGGCCATCTTTTCGCGCCGGGCGATCATGTCGGTCGTGTCGGTCTCGGCCTTGGCAACGATCGCCTCGGCCTCGTGACGCGCATGATCGATCATCTCGGCCGCGTGCTTGGCGCTGGCCTCGTGCTGCGTCTTGGCGCTGGCGAGGAGAGCTTCGGCTTCCTTGCGGATCGAAGCTGCGTCGTCGAGCGTGCGACGAGTCTCGGCAATCTGCGCGTCCAGCGCCTCAACGACCTTCTTGTGCGCTTTGGCGACGAAGATCGCGATCAGCAGGAAGATGGTTACGCCGACATAGACCCAGCCCTCGGCCCCAAGGCCGAGCAACGTCGCCTCATGCTCGCCCGCAACTTCGGTGTGGGCGGTTTCGGTGGTGGGAACTGGCTGCGCCATCGTGTTCAGTCCTGTCCGGCCAGCGAAGCGCCGACCTTGGCCAGTGCGGCCTCGTGCGCCGGCTCGCGGCCCGTCAGGCGGGCAACGATCGCGGCGGCGCTTTCGGCCGCGGCAACGCGCAGCGTGTCCTGCGCCTCGGCCCGCGAAGCCGCGATCCGGGTTTCAGCCTCCGCCAGCCGCGCATCGGCGGCCGCGCTTGCCGCCTTGAGGCGCTGCTCGCCGACGCCTGCCGCTTCCAGCTTCGCCGCGGCGATGGCGTTGCGCGACTGCTCGCGCGCAGCCTCGAGTTCGGCGTGGTAACGGGTGTCGATCTCGTCCGCGGCCTGCTTGGCGGCCTGGGCCGCCGAGAGGTCGCCGGCAATGCGGTCTTCGCGCGCGGTCATCACCTTGCCCAGCTTCGGCAAGGTCGCGCGGACGACGCCGAAATAGAGGACGATGAAGAACACCGCGAGCCACGCAAGCTGCGGCCAGAAGACGTTTGCGAAATCGAACTGAGGCATCGGGGTGCTCGCTTAATGAACGGCCCGGCCGGGACGATTCCCGGCCGGTCCAGTCAGATCAGCTGAACGCCAGCGCCAGCGCGACGACGGCCGCGATAAGGCCGAGCGCTTCGGTCACCGCGAAACCGAAGATCAGGCGTCCGCCCATCTTGGCGTCAGCCTCGGGGTTGCGCAGCGCGCCGCTGAGATACTGGCCGAAGATCTGGCCCACGCCGATCGCCGCGAGACCCGCACCGATGGCCGCGAGACCCGCGCCGATAACCTTTGCCGAAGCGACGTCCATGATATTGACCTTTCCGAAAGAAACGAGAGAAACGATTGTAAAGTTTGAATTAGTGCAGGTTGACCGCGTCGTTCAGGTAGAGCGAGGCGAGCAATGCGAAAACGTAGGCCTGGACCACCGCGATCAGCACCTCGAGCGCGGTCAGCGCCACGGTTACCGCCAGGGGCAGGATCCCGAAGACATAGGGCAGCGCCCCGAACGAGCCGAGCGCCACGACGAAGGTGCCGAACACCTTCAGCAGCACGTGTCCGGCGGTCATGTTCGCGAAAAGCCGGATGGCGAGCGTGAACGGACGCGACAGGAACGACAGGATCTCGATCAGGAACACGAAGGCGCCAAGGAAGATGTTGGTATCCTTGGGCCAGAACAGGCTGAAGAAGTGCAGCCCGTGGCGCAGGAACCCGACGATGCACACCGTGATGAATACGAGCAGGGCAAGGCCGAGCGTCACCGAGATGTGGCTGGTCGGAGTGAAGGCGCCGATCCAGGGGATCAGGCCGAGCAGGTTGCAGGCCAGCACGAAGACGAAGATGGAGAAGATGAGCGGGGCATAGCGCCGCCCTTCGGGACCGACATTCTCGTCCAGCATCTTTCGGACGAAGTCGTAGATATACTCCACTGCAGCCTGCCAGCGGCCGGGCACAACCTGAGGCCGCGCGGTTCCGACGAACAGGAAGATCGAGACCGCGGCAAGCGCGATCAGCATCCACAGCGAGCTGTTGGTGAACGAGACGTCGTATCCGCCAAGGCTCAGCGGCTTGTACGTTACGACCTCGAACTGATGCATCGGGTTGGACATCGTGAAACCTTATGCGCCCGGCTTGCCGGGAGTATCGTTGCCGGCATCGCCGTCGAATTGCGCCGAGGTCTGCGCCGCGCGCCGCACGCCGGCGATGAAGCCGAGCATGAGCATCACGATCATCGCCCACGGTGCGGTGCCGAGGCCAGCCCAGTGGTCGATCCCCCAGCCAATGAAGCCGGAGACGAGCACGGTGCCGACGAATTCGATGCCGATCGCCCAGCCGCGCGTTTCGGCGCGACCTTCTGCCGGCGAGATTCCCCGCTGGTGCTGGACTTGCGCTTCGGCAATCCGGCGGTCGAGGTCGTCCCCGCCGTTATGTCCGTTCGTGTCGACCAACGCGAAAGCCCCGTAAAGTTCGCCGGGTGAACTGGTTGCCCGAAAGGGCGATTCCGGCCTGAAAAAGTGCGCAAATGCGCCGCCTCCGCGGGTGGCGGAACGGCATGCGCGCCGCCCCTTTAGGAAGGGGTGCCGGACAAGTCAACCGCGATGCTGCACTGCGGTCGCCCTATGGCAGCACGCAGCAAAAAGGGGCGCCCGACCCGCGTCGGACGCCCCCCGGGGAACCGTCAGGCAGCCGCGCTTATGGGCAACGGCTGTCGCGCAGCGGAGGCGAGGAAGTGCGGGTCTGCCAGCTGCCGTCGGGCGCCTGGTACTTCTCGCCCGGCTGGGTCTGGCTGATCAGCAGGCAGCCCGATGTAAGTGCATATTCCTCGACCGTGGCGTTGTTGGCCTTGGCCTTCGCCGCGTAGACCGCCTTGCGCTTGATGTTGATGTCCTCGACCACAGCACGCAGCGCCGCCGACGGCGAAGTGACGTAGCCGAGATAGCCGTCCATCTTCTCTCCGACCTGGCCTGCGGCGCGTGCGGACGAATAGGCCGGGTCGCGGCCCGACTGGGCGAAGACCACGCCAGGCAGCGCGGCCAGCATCAGTCCGGCGCCAAGGCCCAGCGCCAGCTTGCGGCGGAAGGTAGGGGCAGAAGGGACTCGCATCAGAATATCTCCGGGTTCTTCTCGATCGTCTGGCCGGCGTCGGCTGACAGCCGGTAGACCACCTCCTGCTTGATGTTGATGTTGAGCTCGATAACGATCGGCTTGTCGGGTGCCTTTACGGACACGCACGCACCGAGCGCCATCAATCCCCACACCGGCAACGCGAGCAGTGCGCGTCGCCCCAGTCGATTCCGTTGCTGCAAGCTTGCGTCCCCCTTTCCGGGGAAAGTCGCAGCCTTTGCAGGTCCGGTCAATTGCGGGCTTGTCATGGCACGTTCTCGCTTGCTGGAGGCTGAATAGCAGGGGTTTGTGATGGCTGGGGCGTCGGCTGCGCGATCGGCCGGCCTTCGGCATCGATCAGGCCAAGCGTGCGCGGGTCCTTCACGAATGCGGGGTCGTAGAGCGCCTTGAGCGACGTGATGAGCTGATAGAACGGCGCGCGAATGTTGACGTTGAACTGGATCGGCAGGTCGGCCACCGCACGGGTCAGGAAATTGCGCTTGGTGCCCGCGCCTTGGCGAACTCCGTCGAACTTCACCCGGGTGACAATCTCGCCCTCAAGCGCGCCGTCCATCTGGATGGTCATCTGCTTGTAGTCGAGCGACTTGAGCGTCTGGAAGGCGAAGTTGGCCATCGTAGAGAGGTCGCGATAGGTCAGCTCGCCGACGTAGGAGACGTTACCTCCCGGCGGCCGCGAGGTGAGCAGTCCACCTTCGATGCGCCCGCTGCCGGGGGTGGAGGCTGCTGCCTGCTGCCCTTCGGGCGTGCCGATGCCCAGCACCGTGCCGAGTGCCGCGCCGACACTTTCGCCGCTGGCCGAGGCGAAGACCAGCGGCAGCTTGCCGTCGAACGTTCCGGTGGCGCTGATGTTGGCCAGGCCCATGCGCTCGACGAACCGGGCCGCGTCCAGTCCCTCGATCAGGAGCACATAGCGCCGCGTCTCGGACACTCCGAGCGCGAGGTTGGTGGGCGCCAGGGTCAGCGTCCCGCCCAGGAACGGCCACGTCGCGCTTTGCAACTTGAGGACCGAACCTGGAGCTAGGCTGAAGCGGACCACGCCGTCGGTGACCTCTATCCCCGGATTGATCGTGGCGATCCGCACTTCCTGGTCGGGCGCGGTTACCAGGCCGAGGAGGTCCGTGAAATGAACCGTCCCGGACATTCCGGTGACCGGGCCGAAGGCGGCGGCAAAATCGAGCTTGTCGGTCGAGAAATCGCCGCTGCTCGTCGTCCCCCGCGCATTCCAGTCGATCCGTCCGCCCCCACGCACCGTCCCGTTGGCGTTGGCGATCGTGCCCAGCGCCAGCCTGCTCAGGTCCGCCGGCTGCAGCGAGCGGTCGAAGGTGATCCCGTCGACGAAAAGGTCGGCATGGCCGCTTGCGGTGGCCAGGTCGTGGTGGATCGCGGCGCGGACGACGGCGCGGTCGGTGGCGGGTTCGCGCAGGAGCGCGTCCGCGTCGATCCGGTTGGCAAAGAGCGTCAGCGTTGCCCCACGCGCCACAAGCGGGGCAAAGCGTGGCTCAGCATTGCGGTCGCTGACCTTCAGCGTGGCGTCGCTGATCGCGAGCCGGCCGCCCGCATAACGCCAGCGCCCGGTCGCGTCGGTCACGTCGAGCGGCGTGGCGGCAAGGCGCACGTCGGTCCCGTCGAACCGCCCTTCGACCGTGCCCGGTGCGAGCCTAGCCTCGAGGTTGCTCAGCGAGAAGCGCGACGCCGTGGCCGCGGGACCGAGCGCCACGTCAACCCGCCGCGCGGTCATCACGCCGGGATAGGCGAACCCGACCGGGCCGCTGGCGATCCGGATCGGGGTTGCGCCAAGCCGCCCAGCGAGGTCGAGCGAAGGCGCGCCCGCCGCGATGCGCAGCCCGCCGCGTCCATTGCGGACGATCGCTCCGCCCCGCTGCGGGCAGAGTGTCAGGCTTCGCCGGTCGAGACTCAGGCTGGCAAGAGTGAGCTGGTCGAACGTCGCGGTGGTGCAGCGGCGCATCACAGCAAGTTCGCCGTTGGCCGCCAGCCCGCCATCGATGGGCATGGCAAGATTGCGGACGAAGCCGCCCGGCAGCGGACCGCTGGCCCGGGCGATGCCGGCAAAGCCCAGAGAGCCGTCGCGCGCTTGGGCGAAGGCCATCTGGGGTAGCGCAAGTGCTGCATTGCCCGCGCGGTATTCGGCCATCGTCAGGCGCAGGACCGACCGTCCCTGCGGCGAACGTTCCATCCGCCCCGCGATCTGGGGCATGTCCGGTCCGCCGGTCGAAAAATTGCCGGCAAGCCGCGGCGCGCCCGCCCGTCCGCCGCTGAGCGAAAGCCGCGAGAGCGCGGCCAGCGTCGCTCCGCTCCCGCCACGAAGCGCGGCCTGGGGGACGACCAGGGTGTAGAGGCTGCCGGTCTGGCGATAATCGACATCCGCCGTCAGCCTGCTTCCCGGCGTATGGCGCACCAGCGCGCCACGCATCTTGGCCAGCAGCGGCGCGAGCAAGGTTCCCTCCAACCCGCGCTGCACCCCGGCGAGACTGGCGTCGAGGCCCCGACCTGGCCGTACCCCTGCCCCGTCGAGCGAACCCTCGTACTGGATTTGCGAAAATCCGTCGCGTGTGCGCAAGGTGCCTTCGGTCGCCAGCGAGGCGAAGCCCACTGCCGAGGTCGCGACACCGCCCGCGCGGCCATCGATCTTCGCGGTCAGCGCGCCGTCGCGCCATGCCAGGTGGGTATCGGCTGCAAGAGACGACATGCGGTTCGTTCCGAGGACCACCGGTCCGCTGGCAAGGCGCCCGGTCCCTTCGGCATTCCGAAGGTCTTCGGAAAGCGTCGCGTCCAGCTGGAGTGCCGCCGTGCGCAACGACAGCCCCTTGTCCGGGCAATCGAGCGCTGCCACGCGCAAGGGTCCCGTGAAACTGGGTCGGCGAGCCGCGACTGCCAGCTTGCCGAAATAGCTTGCGCCCTCGGCGGTGCAGCCCGCGCCCGCCACTCGCGGCGCAGCAACGGCGAGGATGCCCTTGAAGCCGTCGCTCAGGTTGCCTTGCCCTTCGGCCTTGAAGCCCAACCGCCCGTAGTCGCTGTCGAGCAGCGCGCGGCCGTCGATCAGGGCGATGTCGATGTCCGGCAGGGCGAAGGCCTTCTTGGGCCCGCCGAACAGCAGCGGGTCGAGCGTCCCGAAGCTGAGCTTGCCGCCCTTCAGCGTACCGAACAGGCGGGGTTTGGTCAGGGTGATGCGCCCGATGCGCGGTAACCCGAGGCGATAGAGGATCTCCACCTGTGCCCGCTCGGCCGTCAGGTCCGGACGCGCCGGATCGCCGACCACGATGTCGCGCAGGATCTGGTTGCGCCCCGCGATCCTCTCGATCTTGTAAGTCGCCGGTATACCCCGGCTGCGCAACTCGCCCTCGATCACATTGTCGGCGATGCGTTCGCGTTGGGACCAGACGATCGCCAGCGCGAAGAGCATGATGACGAGGAAAGCGCCCAGGACGCGAGCGAGGCGGCCGAACCGTCTGCGCTCCTGGCGCGGAGTCTCGTCAGCGGGCGCGCTGTCGAGAATGGCCTCCGGCTCGCTGCTGTCGCTCATTCATCCCCACTGTGCGGACCGGGCCCCGCGCGTGCTTCGCTTGCACGGGCGGCGTGGGCGAGGCAATGCATCCGGGTCCTTAACGCGCGATGAGCCGGGAAGTTGCATGGCAGACGATCTTGACGGTGACGACGACCTGTTCCCGGTCGGCGACACCGTTTCCGCGCAGGATGCCGGCAACCCCGCCGCCGGCCACCGTGCCCGCTTGCGCCAACGCCTTCTGGCGGGCGGTATCGATGCGCTGGCCGATCACGAGGTTATCGAGTTCCTGCTGATGGGCGCGATCCCGCGGCGCGACGTCAAGCCGCTCGCCCGCGCCCTCATGGCGCGCTTCGGCAGCCTTGCCGGGGTGCTCGACGCCGATGGGCGAACGCTTGCCGGGATGGCCGGGATGGCCGGGATGGGCGAAGCCAGCGCCGCCGCTCTCAAGATCGTCGCTTTCGCCGCGCGCCGCCTCGCCCGCCAAGCCGTGCGCGAAACGCCGGTTTTGGGAAGCTGGCAGGCGCTGATCGACTATCTCCACATCGACATGGCGCACCTCACGGTCGAACGGGTCCGGGTACTTTATCTCAACGCCCAGAACATGCTGATCGAGGACTACCACGTCGGCGACGGCTCGATCGACGAAGCATCGATCCACCCGCGCGAGGTGATCCGCCGCGCGCTCGACATCGGCGCGGTGGCACTGATCCTCGTGCACAATCACCCTTCAGGCTCCCCGCAGCCGAGCCGCGCCGATATCCAGATCACAAACCGGATCGCGGAAGCCGGGCGCCTGCTCGGCATCACCGTCCACGACCATGTGATCATCGGCCGCGAGGGCCACGTGAGCTTGCGCGCCAAGGGCCTGGTCTGAGCAGATGTGCGTACTCGCACTCGCCTGGAACGCGCATCCGCGCTGGCGGCTGGTCGCGATGGCCAACCGCGATGAATTCCATGCTCGCCCGGCGGCTCCACTGACCGCCTGGAACGACGGCAGCGGCATCATCGCCGGGCGCGACCTGAGGTCGGGCGGGACCTGGCTGGGGATCGGCGAGCAAGGGCGCTTCGCCGCGTTGACCAACCTGCGCAGCGACGTGCCGCCCGATCCGCTGGCAAGGACCCGCGGCGATCTCGTCGCCGGGCTACTGCGCGGCGTCGCCGATCCGGGCGCGCTGCCGCTTGAGGAGTATAACCCGTTCAGCCTGATCGCCGTAGATGCAGGTTCGGCCTGGCTTCTCACCAACCGGCCGGAGGCGCAGAGCCGGCGCCTGGAGCGCGGCATCCACGGCCTTACGAACGGACCGTTCGCCCAGCCCTGGCCCAAGCTTGCCGGGCTTACCCGCGCGCTGGAAGACTGGATCGAAGGGCCTGCGAACGATCCTGCCGCGCTGTTCGCGGCGCTGCGCGACGAGCATGTGCCGCCCGGAGCCTACGACGAGGCGACCGCGCTGCCGCCGTTCATCATCAACGATACCTACGGCACCCGTTGCTCGACGGTGGTCCTGCTCGCCGCCGACGGCACGGGCACAATCATCGAGCGCAGCTTCGACGCGGCGGCGCGGATGACCGGCGAGGTCGCGCTGCCTGCTGCTCTCTAGGGCAGGGTCGAGCTTACTCCGCCTCGCAAGAATTGCGTTTTCTGCATTTTCCAGGGTGATCGAATAGGTAAAACGTTGCCGCCCGCGCTGCCAAGGCGGCGCTGGTCTTGCCTTCCAGGCCGCAGCGCCCTAGCCCGCGCCGCATCCGCCGCCGCCCCAATTTCCAGCATCGGAGTCGACCATGGTCCCCCGTTATTCCCGCCCCGCGATGACCGCGATCTGGGAGGCCGAGGCGCGCTATCGCATCTGGTTCGAGATCGAGGCTCACGCGACCGAGAAGCTGGGCGAGCTGGGCGTCGTCCCGCCCTCCGCCGCGAAGGCGCTGTGGGCATGGTGGGCCACTAACCCCGCGATCGACGTCGCCGCGATCGACGATATCGAGGCTGTGACAAAGCACGACGTCATCGCGTTCCTGACCTGGGTTGCCGACCAGGTGGGCGACGAGGCACGGTTCATGCACCAGGGCATGACCAGCTCCGACGTGCTCGACACCACGCTGGCGGTCCAGCTGGCCAGGGCATCGGACCTGCTGATCGAAGATATTGACGCGCTGCTCGACGCGCTGCGTCGCCGCGCCGAGGAGTACAAATACACCCCCACCATCGGCCGCAGCCACGGCATTCATGCCGAACCCACCACCTTCGGCCTGAAGCTTGCGCAGGCCCACGCCGAGTTCGCCCGTGCCCGAACCCGTCTGGTCGCCGCGCGCGCCGATGTGGCGACCTGCGCGATCTCGGGCGCGGTCGGCACGTTCGCGAACATCGACCCGGCGGTGGAAGAGCACGTCGCGACCAAGCTTGGCCTGGCGGTCGAGCCCGTGTCGACGCAAGTGATACCGCGCGACCGCCACGCGATGTTCTTCGCCACGCTAGGCGTGATCGCGGGCTCGATCGAAAGGCTCGCCACCGAGGTGCGCCACCTCCAGCGGACCGAAGTTCTGGAAGCCGAGGAATACTTCTCGCCGGGGCAGAAGGGCAGCTCGGCCATGCCTCACAAGCGCAACCCGGTGCTTACCGAGAACCTGACCGGCCTTGCCCGCATGGTTCGCTCGGCCGTCGTGCCGGCGCTGGAAAACGTGGCGCTGTGGCACGAGCGCGACATTTCGCATTCGTCGGTGGAGCGGTTCATCGGCCCCGATGCCACGATCACGCTCGACTTCGCCCTGGGCCGCCTGACCGGGGTGATCGACAAGCTGCTGGTCTATCCCGACCGGATGATGAAGAACCTCGACCGGATGGGCGGGCTGGTTCATTCGCAGCGCGTGTTGCTTGCCCTGACCCAGGCCGGGGTAAGCCGCGAGGACGCATACAAGATCGTCCAGCGCAACGCGATGAAAGTATGGGAAAGCGACGGCGCGCTGTCGCTGCTGGACCTGCTCAAGGCGGACGACGACGTCACCGGCCGGATCGCGCCCGACGAACTGGAGAGCAGCTTCGACCTCGACTACCATTTCGCGCAGGTCGACACGATCTTTGCGCGGGTGTTCGGGGAAGGCGGCGGCGCGGCGCTGGCCAACGGCCCGGTTCCGGCCTAGCATCCGCTACCGGAAGCGATAAGAGGGGCGCCAATGCAAATCCTGCGAACCATCCTGTGGGTCGTCATCGCGGTGCTGATCGTGCTGTTCGCGGTGAACAACTGGCAGCCGGTGGAAGTGCGGATCTGGCAGACGCTGATCCTGGAAACCAAGCTCGCGCCGCTTGCGATCGTCGCGTTCCTCCTGGGCCTGGTCCCGATGTGGCTGTTCCATCGCGCCGCGCGCTGGCGCTGGAAGCGCCGGATAGCGCAGCTCGAATCCTCGCTGACGGACCGCACCCCCGCTCCGCCGTTGGTCGCGCCGGCGCCAACCCCCGCGCCTGAAGTCACTCCGACCCCAGCCGTGGAGCCCCTGCCCTGACCAACCCCGTCTATCTTGCGCTCGACATCGCCCAGCTCGATCCGGCGGTCGAGCTCGCGCGCAGCGTCAAGTCGCATGTCGGAGGGATCAAGCTCGGGCTCGAATTCTTCTGCGCCCACGGCCATCACGGGGTTCACGAAGTGGGGAAGCTTGGCTTGCCGCTGTTTCTCGACCTCAAGCTTCACGACATTCCCAATACCGTGGCCGGCGCGATGTATGCGATCCATGCGCTCCAGCCCGCGATCGTGACGGTCCATGCCGCCGGCGGGCGCGCGATGCTCGAGGATGCGAAAGCTGCGGCGGGCAAGGATACCCGTGTCGTGGCGGTCACGCTGCTGACCAGCCTGGACGAGCGCGACCTGGTCCGCACCGGTGTCAGCGGCAGCGCGCACGATCAGGTGCTGCGCCTTGCCGAACTGGCCCAGTTGGCGGGTCTCGACGGGGTCGTCTGTTCAGGGCACGAAGTCGCGGCGGTGCGGAGTCAGTGGAAGGACGGCTTCCTCGTGGTGCCGGGAGTGAGGCCCGACAATGGCGCCGCGGGCGACCAGAAGCGCACTGTCAGCCCGCGCGAAGCGCGGGACGCCGGCGCCGACGTGTTGGTCGTCGGGCGCCCGATCAGCCGTGCCGAGGATCCTCTCGCCGCGGCGCGCGCGATAGAAGAAACGCTTTAACCCCCTGATCTCGGTTCACCTCCGCGCAAGACGGGCCGGTGCATCCGTGCGATGAAACGAGAAGGGAACCCGACACGATGAAGCTTTTCCGCGCCGCTCTCGCCTGCACGGCACTGGCGGTCTCCGCCCCCGTCCTGGCCCAGGTCGCCAGCCCCGCGCCGGTTCTCCAGCCGGGCAATGCCGTCCTGACGATTACGGCGGAAGGCCGCTCGGCGCGCACTCCTGGCCTCGCGATCTTTTCCGCCGGGGTCACCACCCAGGGCAAGACGGCGGCCGATGCGCTGGCGGAGAATGCCCGGCGCATGACCGCGGTGATGGCGGCGCTCCGCAACGCCGGCATCGCCGAGCGCGACATCCAGACGAGCAACCTCAGCATCAATCCGATCTATTCGGACCCGGCCCGCGACGCCATCCTCGCCGTGCAGTCCCCCCCCGGTCGCCCGGTGCCTCCGCCAGAACAGGTCGCGCCGCGGATCATCGGCTACTCGGTCTCGAACAACGTCTCGGTCCGCCAGCGCAAGCTGGGAGAATACGGGCGGGTGATCGACACGCTGGCTAGCGCCGGAGCGAACCAGGTGAACGGCCCGAGCTTCGAGATGGACGAGCCCGACCCTGCTCTCGACGAGGCCCGGATCGAGGCCATGAAGAAGGCGCGAACCCGTGCCGAGCTCTACGCGCGTGCGGCAGGCATGCGGGTCGTGCGCATCCTGTCGATCAGCGAGTCGGGCGGTTACTACCGGCCGCCGCAAGTGATGTTCGCCCGGGCCGAGGTTGCCGCGCCTCCCGCTCCGCCGGTTGCGCCTGGCGAAGTCCAGCTGACCGCCAGCGTGACGGTGCTGTTCGAACTGGCGCCCTGACCGCAATGCGCTAAAGGCTCGGGCCATGTCCGCCCCGGCCATCAAGATTTGCGGGATCGACCGCGCCGCTGCGCTCGATGCCGCGATCGCGGCGCGGGCCGATCATGCCGGATTCGTGTTCTTCGCGCCCAGCCCGCGCAACCTCGCGCTTGCGGACGCAGCGGCGCTGGGCCGGCGGGCAAGCGGGCGGATCGGCCGCGTCGGGCTGTTCGTCGAGCCTGCAGACGATCTGGTGGCCGAAGCCATCGCCGCGGCGAGCCTCGACGCGATCCAGCTTCACGGCGACGAGACGCCCGAGCGCGCTGCCGCCTTGAAGACGAGGTTCGGCTTGCCTGTGTGGAAGGCAGTACCCGTCACGCGTCGCGAGGATGTGGCCGGCGCAGACAGGTTTGCCGGCGCGGCCGACCTCATCCTGTTCGACGCGCGCACGCCGCGCGGCGCCGCGCTGCCAGGCGGGATGGGGCTCGTGTTCGACTGGACCCTGCTGTCGGGCTGGCGGGGCCAGATGCCCTGGGGCCTTGCGGGTGGGCTGTCTCCGGCCAATGTCGCCGAAGCGCGGGCGATCACCCGTGCGCCGCTCGTCGATGTTTCGTCTGGCGTGGAGAGTGCGCCGGGCGTCAAGGATACCCGCCTTATCGCCGCGTTCTGCTCCGCCGCCCGGGGTTAGATCGCGGGCGGGCGAGCCGCTTCTGGACAACGCCCCCCGCCTCTGCCAAGCGCCGGGGCGCCATGGCCACTTCAATAGCAAACTCGTACCGAAACGGCCCTGACGAACGCGGCCATTTCGGCCAGTTCGGCGGGCGTTACGTCGCCGAAACCTTGATGCCGCTGATCCTCGACCTCGAGCGCGAATACCGCGCGGCCAAGGTCGATCCGGCGTTCAAGGCGCAGTTCGACGATTTGCTCGAGCACTATGTCGGCCGTCCGAGCCCCCTGTACCATGCCGAACGGCTGTCAGAGGAACTGCGCAAGGACGCAGCGCCTGGCATGGGAGCGCAAGTGTGGTTCAAGCGTGACGAACTCAATCATACGGGCGCGCACAAGATCAACAATTGCGTCGGCCAGATCCTCCTCGCGATCCGCATGGGCAAGACGCGCATCATCGCCGAAACCGGCGCGGGCCAGCACGGCGTCGCCACCGCCACGGTTGCCGCGCGCTTCGGCCTGCCGTGCGTGATCTACATGGGCGCCCGTGACATGGAGCGGCAGCAGCCCAACGTGTTCCGCATGCAGCTGCTCGGTGCCCAGGTCATCGGCGTTGAGAGCGGCGCGCGCACGCTCAAGGACGCGATGAACGAGGCGCTGCGCGACTGGGTCGCCAACGTCCACGACACTTTCTACATAATCGGAACCGCCGCCGGCCCGCACCCCTATCCCGAACTCGTGCGCGACTTTCAGTCGGTGATCGGGCGCGAGGCCCGCGAGCAGCTGATGGCGCGGACCGGGCGCCTGCCCGACCTGCTGGTCGCGGCTATCGGTGGCGGCAGCAACGCGATCGGCCTGTTCCATCCCTTCCTCGACGATGCCAGCGTGAAGATGCTTGGCGTCGAGGCCGCTGGTCATGGGCTCGACAAGGAGCACGCCGCCAGCCTCGCCGGGGGATCGCCCGGCATCCTCCATGGCAACCGCACCTACCTGCTGCAGGACGAGGACGGCCAGATCGCCGAGGCCCACTCGATCAGCGCCGGTCTCGACTATCCCGGCATTGGGCCCGAACATGCCTGGCTCCGCGACATCGGCCGGGTCGAATATACCAGCGTGACCGACAACGAAGCGCTCGACGCTTTCCAGCTCCTCTGCCGCACCGAAGGAATCATCCCGGCGCTCGAGCCGGCGCACGCTATCGCTGCCGTCGCCAAGATCGCGCCGAACTTGCCGCGCGAGACGATCATCCTCGCCAACCTGTGCGGCCGGGGCGACAAGGACATATTCACCGTCGCCGAGGCGCTTGGAGCGCGGCTGTGAGCAGTCGTCTTGCGGCGGCGTTCGCCAAGCCGCACCCTGCGCTGGTCTGCTTCGTCACCGCAGGCGACGGCGATACGCCGGCGGTTCTCGACGCGCTCGTCGCGGGTGGTGCTGATATAGTCGAACTGGGGATGCCGTTCACCGATCCCATGGCCGACGGACCCGCAATCCAGGCTGCGAACCTGCGTTCGCTCGGCGCCGGGACGAAGACGAAGGACATCCTCGAGATGGCCCGCGGTTTTCGCGAGCGGCATCCCGACACTCCGCTGGTTCTCATGGGCTATGCCAACCCCATGGTCCGTCGCGGTCCCCGTTGGTTTGCCGAGAGCATCGCCGAAGCCGGCGTCGATGGAGTGATCTGCGTCGACATCCCGCCCGAGGAAGACGACTCGCTCGGCCCCTATCTGCGCGAAAAGGACATCGCGCCCATTCGCCTTGCCACCCCGACGACCGACGACGCGCGCCTGCCGACCGTGCTCGATGGCTCTGCCGGCTTCCTCTACTACGTTTCCGTTGCCGGGATCACGGGCAAGCAGCAGGCGGCCCAGGCCAGCATCGAGGAGGCCGTCGCCCGGCTGAAGGCCGCGACCGAACTGCCCGTAGCGGTCGGCTTCGGCATCCGCACTCCCGAGCAGGCCGCCGCGGTGGCCCGCGTCGCGGATGGCGTGGTGGTCGGCTCCGCCATCGTGGAACTGGTGGCAAAGCATGGCGCGGGTGCGCCCGAGCCCGTTCGTTCCTATATTGCCTCGCTCGCCGCGGCGGTCCGCGCCGCCCGTCCGGAGAAGATCGCATGAGCTGGATCGACAAGGTTCGCAATTCCCTGCCCTTCGTGGCGAAGCGCGAAACGCCCGACAATCTCTGGACGAAGTGCCCCAACTGCGAAGAGATGCTCTTCACCAAGGAGTATGAGGACAACCTGTCCGTATGCCCGCGCTGCGAGCATCATGGCCGGATTGGCGCCGACGCACGGCTGGCGCAATTGTTCGATCCGGGCTTTACCGAACTGCCCGCGCCCAAGGTCAAGGAAGACCCGCTCAAATTCCGCGACAGCAAGAAGTACGTCGACCGGATCAAGGCGGCCCGCGCTGCCAACCCTCATCCTGATGCGCTGACCAACGCCTTCGGCACGGTCGAAGGCCATCGCGCGGTGATCGGCGTCCAGGAATTCGCCTTCATGGGCGGGTCCATGGGCATGGCGGTCGGCAGCGCCTTCGTCGCGGGAGCGGAGCGCGCCGTTGCCGAGCACTGTGCCTATGTCATCGTGACCGCTGCGGGCGGCGCCCGGATGCAGGAAGGCATCCTCAGCCTGATGCAGATGCCGCGCACGACCGTCGCCATCAGCCGCCTGAAGGCCGCCGGACTGCCCTATATCGTCATACTGACGGACCCGACGACGGGCGGCGTGACGGCCAGTTACGCCATGCTCGGCGATATCCATATCGCGGAGCCGGGCGCGCTCATCGGTTTTGCCGGACAGCGCGTCATCCAGGACACGATCCGCGAAAAGCTACCCGAGGGCTTCCAGCGCGCCGAATATCTCCACGCGCACGGAATGGTCGACATGGTGGTCGACCGCCACCAACTCAAAAGCACGCTGGGGGACCTGCTCGGCTATCTGGAGCAGGCGGCCGCCGCCTGATCAGCGCGACGGCGAACGGAATCCCGGCGTTGCGCGATTTCGCAGTTTCGGATCACCCGGCGGTCCAGGCCCAGCTCGATCGCCTTGGCGCGCTGGCCGTGCCGCGGGGGCGGCTCAGCCTCGATCCGGTCCGAACCCTTCTTGCCCGACTAGGCAATCCGCAACGGCGCCTGCCGCCTGTCTTTCACGTCGCTGGCACGAACGGCAAGGGCTCGACCTGCGCATTCCTGCGCGCGATGCTGGAGGCGCAGGGCGCAAGGGTTCATGCGTTCACCAGCCCTCACCTCGTTCGCTTCAACGAGCGCATCAGGATCGCCGGGAAACTGGTCGAGGACGACGAACTCGCGGAATTGCTGAAGACCGTGCTCGATGCGGATACCGACATCGGGGCAAGCTTTTTCGAGGTTTCGACGGCCGCGGCCTTTCTCGCCTTTGCCCGGCATCCCGCCGATGCCTGCGTGATCGAAGTAGGATTGGGCGGCCGTTTCGATTCCACCAATGTGCTGGAGCGCCCGACAATCTGCGGCGTCGCCAGCCTCGGGATCGACCACGAGGCGTTCCTCCTCGCTCCCGAGGAAGACGTGCCGACGGTTCCGATTGAACGGATCGCGTTCGAAAAGGCGGGGATCGCCAAGCCAGGCGTTCCGCTGGTCACAGGGCCTCACCCCGATGACGTCGAGAAAGTGATCGCCGCGACCGTTCGCGAGCGTGGGGGCGAATTGCTGGCGTCCCCGGCCAGTTGGTCGGCGACGGTAGAGGCCGATCGCATGACCTATCGCGATGCGCGCGGCGTGCTCGACCTTCCGCTGCCGACAATGCCGGGGGAACACCAGGCCGCGAACGCGGCGCTGGCGGTGGCCATGCTCCGCCATCAGGACGAAGTTCCGGTAAGCGCCGATGCGATCGCAAGGGGGATCGTCGCGGCGCGGTGGCCCGCCCGCCTTCAGAAGCTTGGCGATGGACCCCTAACGGCCGCCCTGCCCGATCGAACCGTGTGGGTCGATGGAGGTCACAATCCCGATGCCGCGTGGGCGATCGCCGCCGCAATGCGCGGCAACGCTCCTCTCGACCTCGTGTTCGGACTGCTTGCCAACCGCGATATCGCGTCCGTCCTCGGGCCGCTCGCGCCTCTCGCACAAAGCCTGCGTGCGGTCCCGATTCCGGGCCACGAACACCACGACCCGCAAGTCATCGCCAGGCTAGCCCGCGACAGGCTGGGAATAGCAAAGGTGTCAGCCGCCGCCTCGCTGGAGAGCGCGCTGGAAGACGCCGCAGGGGATGCCGGCGGCGCGGCGCACCTTCTGATCGCGGGCTCGCTCTACCTCGCCGGAGAAGTGCTTCGCCTCAATCGCGAGTTGCCGCAGTAATCCTCGCCTCGCGGCTGACGCGCATCCATTCGAGCAGGACCATGACCACCGCCACGAGGCCCGCCGCCGCGGTCCAGCGGAAGACCGTCGCATAGCCGTACTGGTCGAACGCCTCGCCCGCGATGCCGCGCCCGAGCGAGCCGATCAGGAAGGTCAGCGAAGAAAGCAGCGCATATTGGACCGCGGTGTATTGCCTGCTGACGATCCCCGACATGTACGCGACGAAGGCCGCGCCCGCGATGCCGGTCGAGATATTCTCGAAGCTGATCGCCATCAGCAACCGCAGCATGCGATCGTCGAACCCGAACAGGCCCAGTAGCGCATGCAGGCCCAGTCCGCGACCGATGGCATCGATGTTGGCCCCGCCTTCGGCCAGGTCGGCATAGACGAAGTTGCCCAATATCGGGAGGATCGCGCCGATCAGGATGGTCGGCATACGGCCCAGCCGGGCGAACAGGTATCCGCCCAGGCTGATGCCGAGGATGGTCATGAAAATGCCGAAGACCTTCGAAGCGAATGCAACCTCGTCCTTCGTGTACTTCAGCTCCTCAAGGTAGAACGGGAAGGCGAAGCTGCCCCAGATGTTGTAGCAAAGGGTGTAGGTGAGGATCATCCCGAGGACGATGAGCACGCCCCAGCCAAGCCGCGACGCCAGTTCCGCCAAGGGAGCCACCAGCGCGACGTAGAGGTGATTTGCGGCAGTGCGGAGCGGCGAGGCATGCGTGTCGGGCTCGTTCAGGGTCGAGCCCGGCCGATGGCGCAGCCAATTGGTCATCGCCGCGACGATGAGCGGTACTGCAACCGTCGCGAAAATGACCCACGGGCCATAAAGCTTGGTGAAATCGGCCACCGACGGGGGAGGAACGCCCGGCACGGGTTCGTGCAGCATGCTGGCCATGAAGCGGACGATCGTCGCAATCGCCCAGAGCCAGCTCAGTCCCACCACGCCGAGCGCCAGCGCGCGATAACGCGGCGCAAGCGCCCCGGGCTGTGCGAGGGCAAGGTGAAGCGTCTCGCGCTCCGGCCGATCTGTATCGGGCGCCCGCAACGTCACCACGATGACGACGCCGATCAGCCCGGCCATCAGCAGGTACACCAGCGGCCAGCTCATCCGTGCGGCGAGGACCAGCGCCAGCGCTCCGCCGACGATCGAGGCTATGCGGTAGCCGAACTGGTAGATCGCCGAGAGCAGCTCGACCGGCGTGTCTTCATCCGCCACGTCGATCCGCCACGCGTCGACCGCGACGTCCTGCGTTGCCGACGCGAGCGCCGAAATGAACGCGAAGATCGCAAAGGTGCCGATATCGGTGGCCGGATTGGTCGCGGCGAGGCCCGCGAAACCGGCGATCATCACCACCTGGCAAAGCAGGATCCAGCTCTTGCGTCGTCCGATCCGGTCAAGCAGCGGCAAGTGGAAGCGGTCGACCAGCGGCGACCACAGGAACTTGAAGGAATAGGACAGGCCGATCCACGACAGAACCCCGATCGTCGCCAGGTTCACCCCGACCTCGCCCAGCCAGGCGTTGAGAGTGCCGATCAGCAGCGCGTATGGCAGCCCCGACGAGAAGCCGAAGCCGAGCATGCAGGCGGACTTGCGCTTTCTGAGCGCCAGCTTGAGCAGCTTCCAGCCCTTTGGCCGGGGTGCGGGCGCTGCCGCCGCAGGAGTTGCCGGTGCCGTGTTCGTATCGGCGGTTGAAGCCATGGTAGTGCGCGTCCTCCCAAATCTTATGGCGAGACTAGGTGAATTTTCCGCTATGGATAGTCCCGATGGCTGACTTCACGACAACCGCCCCGTTGCTGCGACCAACCGAAGGGCAGCTCGCCCTAGCGCGCTCCATCGCCGCCGGAGAAACACGCGCGCTCCCGCCGATGAGCAGCGTTCCGGCAAGCGCCTACATCGACCCCGCCTGGTTCGAACGAGAAAAGGCGACGCTGTTCGAGCGTCTGCCGCAAGTGCTCGTGCCGTCCGCCCTGCTGCCCGAACCGGGCATGGCGGTGCCACACGATGCGACCGGGCGTCCGCTGTTGGTGACGCGGGACAAGGATGGCCAGGTTCACGTCTTTCTCAATGTCTGCCGCCATCGCGGGACGCGGCTTGTCGAGGGCAGCGCGGTTTCGTGCGGCAAGCGCCTCGTATGTCCCTATCATGCGTGGACATATGGGCTGGACGGCCGGCTGCTTGCGCTGCCCCGCCCGGAGACGTTCGAGGGGCTGGACAAGGGCACGCACGGTCTGCGCGAACTGCCCAGCCTGGAGGCCGGCGGATTGATCTGGTTCGCCCCCGCCGAAGAGGCCGACTTCACCGACGCCGCTGCCATCGGGCCAGACTTCGACGCGTTCGGCCTGGGCGGCCTGCACCTGTATAACCGCAAGATCCACGAAGTGGCGGGCAACTGGAAGCTGATCATGGATGCGTTCCTTGAGAGCTACCACGTGACGCGGCTCCATTCGGGTTCGATCGGCCCCTTCTTTCGTGACGGCGTGACCTCCGGCGACCAGGTCGGGCCGCATTCGCGCTCTGCCGTTGGCCGCGCTGCCGAACTCGCCGAAATCGACCTTTCCGACTGGAACGAGCTGAGGCGGCTTGTGACCTTTGCCTATCAGCTTTTTCCCGGCACCGTCGTCGTCGTCAGCCCAGACTACGTCAATGTCATGACCCTGATGCCGCAGGCGCACGATCGCACGCTTGTCGAGGATTTCATGCTTATCCCCGAGCCTCCGCGCGACGAGAAGGCTGAAAGCCACTGGCGGCGGAGCTGGGACTTGCTCGACGGGCAGGTTTTCGCGGGCGAGGATTTCCGCGCGGCGGAACTTGGGCAACAGGGGCTGGCCACCGGCGCCGTACCCGAACTGACGCTCGGGTCGCTCGAAGCAGGGATCAGCCGCTTCCATTCGATCCTCGTTGACGAGATGGGCAAGAGCTGAATCTGCCGCACGGCCTTGCGGCCAGCCGGCAAAGGTGACGGCGGCGGCCGTGCTCGCTATGGCCGTCCGATGTCCCTGCCCCCGAAGACTTTCGAATCCTCCGCCCCCCCCTCATCGGCCTCGCCGAAGGGCGACCGCATAGCGAAGCTGCTGGCCCGGGCCGGCGTCGCCTCGCGTCGCGAGGTGGAGCGCATGATCGCGGACGGGCGGGTTGCCCGGGGCGGGACGATAATCGAAACACCTGCCACGATTCTCGCCAATCTCGATGGCGTGACCGTGGATGGCAAGCCGGTCGCCTCCCCCGAGCCCACGCGGCTTTTCGCCTTTCACAAGCCCAGCGGCCTGCTGACCGCGGAGCGCGACTTTTCGGGGCGGCCGACGATCTACACCGCGCTGCGCAATGCCCTGCCGGCGGGGACTCCCCGGCTGATGCCGATCGGGCGGCTCGACCTCAGCACTGAAGGATTGCTGTTGCTGACCAACGACGGCGAACTCAAGCGAGCGATGGAACTGCCTTCGACCGGGGTTCCGCGCACCTATCGCGCGCGCACTTTCGGTGCCGTGACACAGGCCCAGCTTGAAAGCCTGATCGAAGGAATCACGATCGACGGCGTCCGCTACGGACGGATCGACGCGAACCTGGAGCGGCGGACGGGCCGCAACCAGTGGATTGAACTGACCCTGACCGAGGGCAAGAACCGCGAAGTGCGCCGCGTGCTCGAGTTCCTTGGGCTTCAGGTTTCGCGACTCCTGCGCACCGGGTATGGGCCCTTCGATCTTGGCGAGCTTCAACGCGGCGCTGCGGTCGAGTTGCGCAAGAGCGACGTCGAGCGCCTGCAGGCCAGCATTGCCGAAGCACCTTCGCGCCGCGCGCCGATGAAAGCGCCGCCGGTCCGCACCGCGGCGCGTCCGGCCCGACCTGCAACGCCGCGCTCCGCCCGGCCCCACCCTGACCCGCGCAAGGGCGGCCCCGCCGGGCGGCGCTGATGCGGATCATTGCCGGAAACTGGCGGGGGCGACGTATCGTCGCGCCGAAGGGCGACACCACGCGCCCCACCGCGGATCGCACGCGGGAGACGCTGTTCTCGATGCTCGCCAGCAGGCTTGGCTCGTTCGAAGGCCTGCGAGTGGGCGACTTCTTTGCCGGATCGGGCGCACTCGGGCTGGAAGCGTTGTCGCGCGGCGCCGCCCACTGCATTTTCGTCGAACAGGATGCCGAGGCGCTGAAGGCGCTGCGGGCAAACGTCGCCGCGCTGGGTGCCGAAGCCGACATCCGGGCCTCGTCGGTTCTCTCGCTCGGCCAAGCGCCTGCGCCGCTCGACCTCCTTCTCCTCGATCCGCCTTACGGCACGAACGCGGGGGCCGTGGCGCTCGACAAGCTTCAAAGACTGGGCTGGATCGGACCGGCAAGCTGGATCAGCCTGGAAACGGGCCGCGGCGATCCCGCGATCGTGAGCACTCTCGAGCTCGACGCACAACGTAGCGTCGGCAAGGCCCAGATTACCATGTTGCGTGGTTCGTCCGCGCCAGAATGACGCCGAGCAGGGTTACCGCACCCGCCGCCGACAGGAACAGCCCGACCTGGGCGATGCCGCCTTGCGCGCTCAACATCTGCGCCGCGATCGGAGCCAGCGCTCCGCCCACGATCCCTCCGAGAGTGAAGGCGACCGAAACGCCGGTGTAGCGGACCGTCACAGGGAACAGCGACGGCAACCACCCACCGAGCGGGCCATAAACGAAGCCCATCGTCAGCAGCGCCGCCGACAGCGCCAGGAAGTGAACGGCAAGCGAGGGGCTGGCCAGTGCCGGACCGAAGGCGAACCCGACGACGACCGTCGCCACCGCTCCGCCCATCAGCACGCGCCGCGGACTGGTCCGATCGGAAAGGAGTGCCGCGAGACCGATCCCCAGCGCCAGGAACAGGATCGCGCCGAGTTCGACGCCCAGATAGGCTTCGCGCGAGAAGCCGCCGGGTCCCGTCGCATGCGAAAGGGCAAACGCGGTCGAAAGGTAGAACAGCGCGAAGCACGCCACGACCCCCGCGCTCCCCGCCACGACAGCGCCGAGGTGGTCGCGCAGCAGGCGGGCAACGGGAACGCGCGGGGGCGGCGCCTCCGCCAGGGCGGCGGCGAACGCCGGCGTCTCTCCGATGCGCAACCGCACCCACAGTCCCAGCGCGACGAGAATTGCGCTGGCCAGGAACGGAATTCGCCAGCCCCAGGCAGCGAAGCTCGCATCGTCGAGCGCGAAGCCGAGCACGAGGAACAGGCCATTGGCGGCGATGAACCCGACCGGCGCACCGAATTGCGGGGCGGACCCGAACCGCGCGGCCCAGCCGGGCGGCGCGTTTTCCACCGCCAGCAACGTTGCCCCGCCCCACTCGCCGCCAAGGCCAAACCCTTGGCCGAAGCGCAGGATGCATAGGAGCAGGGGCGCGGCCCAGCCGATGGCCGCGTATGACGGCAGCAGGCCGATCAGCAGGGTCGCCGCGCCCATAAGAACCAGCGAGGTGACCAGTGCAGACTTTCTACCCACGCGGTCGCCGAAGTGACCGAACGCAATCGCGCCCACGGGCCGCGCGAAGAATGCCAGGCCAAAGCTCATGAACGCGGCAAGCGTCTGGGCCTGGGATGACGAGGCCGGGAAAAACAGCGGACCGATCACCAGCGCGGCGGCGGTTGCGTAGACATAAAAGTCGTAGAACTCGACCGCCGTGCCGACGAGGCTGGAGGTCAGCACGCGGGCATTGACCCTGAGCGGTGAGGCGCCCTGCGCCAGCGGTGCTTGCCGGTTCATCGTCGCGCGCTCGGATATGCACCGCGCCCTGTCAACCTCGGGCTCCTTTCGAACCACGCGAAAAGGGCGCCGGTTTCCCGACGCCCTTCCCTGCGACCGCAGCTGGTGATGCGGTTAACCCGGCTTCTTCATTTCGCTGGCGGGCTTGCCCGGCCAGTATTTCAGCGGGCGGTTGCCGTAATTCTTGCCGGCCTCGCGCGGGTTGATGCAGCTGTCCGTGATGGTCTTCGAGCACAGCGGATAAGTCTTGTTCATCGCCGACGCCGGAGGCGGCGTCATGTTGCCCGACGTCGTGGTGACCACCGTAGTCTGCGGCGTCGTCATGGTGCCGGCGGTGGTCGTCGCGGTCGTGGTCGACATTCCGTCGCTCATCGTCGCGCTGGTCGTCGCGCCCATGCCGCTCATCTGCGCCTCGATCGAGGCCCAGGCAGCGGCACGCTGTTCCGGCGTCATTCCGTAAACCGTCGCGCGCTGCTCGTCGGTCAGCTTCCAGTAGCCGGCCTGCTGGTTCGGCGTCAGCGTCCAGTAATAGGTGCGGTAGTTCATCGGCCAGGCATCGAACATGGCGCGCTGATCTGCGGGCCAGGCGTCGTAAGCCGCCTTTTGCTCCGTGGTCCAGGTGGTCGTGGTGGTCGTCGTCGTGGTCGTACCGGTTTGCGCACTGACCACGGCAGGCGCGGCGGTCATGACCAGGGCCGCGGCACTGGCGAGAAGAAGGGTACGCATCGAAAGCTCCTTAAGCATATCGTCCGGGCACATTACGCTTCCCATCCGCCTTGGTTCCGGCCGTATGGCCCCGGCCGCCTTGCGCGAAGCGTCGGCGTTCCCTAGTTGTTCACACGTGTCCATTCCCGTCCCCGATAGCTCTCCGCGCGACGCAGCGCCCCCCGTGGCATGGCTCGACGGGCTGAATCCCCCGCAGCGCGAGGCCGTGCTGACGACCGAGGGACCGGTGCTGATGCTGGCCGGCGCGGGGACGGGGAAGACCGCCGCATTGACCGCGCGGCTTGCTCACCTGGTATGGTCGCGCAAGGCGTGGCCGAGCGAAATTCTCTGCGTGACCTTCACCAACAAGGCCGCGCGCGAGATGCGTCACCGGGTGAGCGATCTGATCGGCAGCGCGGTCGAAGGCATGCCCTGGCTGGGCACTTTCCACGCTGTTTCGGCGCGCATGTTGCGCCGTCATGCCGAACTCGTCGGCTTGCAGGCGAACTTCACGATCATCGATACCGACGATCAGCTTCGCCTGCTCAAGCAACTGATCGTGGCCAACGAACTCGACGAGAAGCGCTGGCCTGCCCGCCAGCTCGCCGGGCTGATCGACCGCTGGAAGAACCGCGGCCTCAACCCCGCCGATCTCGACGCGGTCGAGAACGAAGCTTACGCCGACGGCAAGGGACAGAAGTTTTACGCGCTCTACCAGGCGCGACTAAAGGCGCTCAACGCCTGCGATTTCGGCGACCTGACGCTGCACATGCTGAACATCTTCCGCACGCACCGCGACGTGCTTGCTCAGTACCAGCAGCGCTTCAAGTATATCATGGTGGACGAGTACCAGGACACCAACGCGGTCCAGTATCTGTGGCTGCGGCTGCTGGCGCAGGAGCGCAAGAACCTGTGCGTGGTGGGTGACGACGACCAGTCGATCTATTCATGGCGCGGTGCCGAAGTCGCCAATATCCTGCGCTTCGAAAAGGATTTTCCCGGCGCCGCCGTCATTCGCCTAGAACAGAACTATCGCTCCACGCCCGATATTCTCGCCGCCGCATCGGGCCTCATCGGCGGCAACAGCGAACGGCTGGGCAAGACGTTGTGGACCGAAGCGAACGACGGCGAGAAGGTTCGTGTCATCGGCGTCTGGGATGGACCCGAAGAGGCGCGCCGCGTGGGCGAGGAGGCCGAAGCCAAGATGGCCGACGGCGTCTCGCTCAATCACCTTGCCATCCTCGTGCGCGCGCAGTTCCAGACCCGCGCCTTCGAAGACCGCTTTATCGCTATCGGCCTGCCCTACCGGATCGTCGGCGGCTTCCGTTTCTACGAGCGGGCCGAGATCCGCGATGCCCTCGCCTACCTGCGGGTGGTCGCCCAGCCTTCCGACGACCTCGCGTTCGAGCGCATATACAATGCGCCCAAGCGGGGACTCGGCGACAAGACGCTGGAGAAGCTTCATCGCCATGCCCGCGCCCGCGGCATCCCGCTCGCCGCTGCGGCACTCGAGCTTTGCGACAGCGACGAGCTGCCCGCCCGCGCGCGGGGTACGCTGCTCGGCCTGATGCGCGGCTTTGCCCGCTGGCGCGACCTTGCGGCAACGGTCGTCCCGGCGGAACTTGTCCGCACCATCCTCGAGGAATCGGGCTACACCGCGGCGCGTCAGGCCGAGCGCAGCGTGGAAGCCGGGGGACGGCTCGAGAACCTGTCCGAACTCGCCCGGGCGATGGAAGAGTACGAGACGCTCGGCGATTTCCTCGAGCATGTCAGCCTCGTGATGGACAACGATGCCGACGCCGAGACCGACAAGATCACGATCATGACGATCCATGCCGCCAAGGGGCTGGAGTTCGCGCACATATTCCTACCCGGCTGGGAGGAAGGGGTCTTCCCGTCCCAGCGCGCGCTCGACGAAGGGGGGCTGGCCGCGCTCGAGGAAGAGCGCCGGCTGGCATATGTCGCGATCACCCGCGCGCGGCGCACCTGCACCATCCTCTATGCCGCGAACCGCCAGATCTATGGCCAGTGGACGAGCTCGATACCCTCGCGGTTCATTGCCGAGCTGCCGCCCGCGCACGTGACGCAGGAGACCACGATGACCGGCGGCGCCTCACTATGGCGGGCCAACTGGTCCGAGCAGGGCGATCCCTTTGCCCATCTGGCGCGCGAACAACCGAGCCGGACGATGACGCGCGGCCCCGGCTGGCAACGGGCGTTGAGCGCGGGCTTCGACCCCGCCCCACGCCGGATTGCCGAGCCCGGGCGGAGCGCGGCCAGCTTTGCCGCGAAGCCGCGAGCGGACCTGGCGATCGGCGCCCGCGTGTTCCACGACAAGTTCGGCTACGGCACGATCGCGGCGCAGGAAGGCAATAAGCTGGAGATCGATTTCGAGGCGAGCGGCCGCAAGCGGGTGATCGACAGCTTCGTCAAGCCGGCAGACTGAACGACCGGCAGGCGCGCCGCCGGAACAGGTCAGCTTGCGAGCGTACCCCGAAGAAAGTCGGGCACCGGGCCGTTCCAGCCGCCGTCGTCATCGCCTTCCGGCGCACTGCGCGGCGCGGGCGCCGGTGTCGGGCGCGGGGCTTCGCTGCGTACGCGGCGGGCCGGACGCGCTTCCGAACGCTCCCTCGCTGCCGGCTCCTCGCCGTGGCTCGGCTGCGGAGACTGATCTTCCTGGGCCGCAGCTTCGCGGCGCGATGATGAATTGCGACCACCGCGCGTGCGGCGCTGCTCGGGGCGACGCTCGGCACGGGCCGGTTCCTCACGTTGCTCGCCCTCAGCCGCGTCGGCGAGTTCAGGAGCGGCTGCGCCCAGGGTGAATTCGGGGATCACCAGCTTGGTCAGCTTCTCGACGTTGTCGATCGCCTCGCCGTCCTCGGGCGTGACGAAGGTGAAGGCACGACCCGTTCTGCCCGCCCGGCCGGTCCGCCCGATGCGGTGGACATAATCGTCGGGATGCCAGGGCGTGTCGTAATTGAAGACGTGGCTCACGTCCTTCACGTCAAGGCCGCGGGCGGCAACGTCGGACGCGACGAGGATGTTGATCGCCCGGTCCTTGAACCGCTGGAGTTCGGCGTTCCGGGACGACTGGTCCATGTCGCCATGAATCTCGCCCGCGGAAAAGCCGTCGCGCTTCAGGCTCTTTGCCAGTTCGCGAACCGTGGTCTTGCGGTTGCAGAAGATGATCGCGGTGGATACCTCCTCCTGCCGGATCAGGTCCACCAGCGCCTGGCGCTTGCCGCGCGAGGAAACGCGCACCTTGAACTGCGCGATATTGAGGTTCGAGCTCGCCGGGCGGCTGACCTCGATATACTTGGGATTGGACAGGAAGCGGTCGGCCAGCTTCTTGATCGGTGGCGGCATCGTGGCCGAAAACAGCAGCGTCTGCCGATTGGCGGGAAGCTTCGTGCAGATATTCTCGATATCCGGGATGAAGCCCATGTCGAGCATGCGATCCGCCTCGTCGATGACGAGGAGGTTGCAGCCGTTCAGCAGTATCTTGCCGCGCTCGAACAGGTCCATGAGCCGGCCCGGCGTCGCGATCAGCACGTCGACCCCGCGCTCGAGCGCCTTGACCTGATCGCCCATCTGCACGCCGCCGATCAGGAGCGCCATCGAGAGCTTGTGGTTGGCGCCGTATTTCTCGAAATTCTCGGCAACCTGGGCCGCAAGCTCGCGCGTCGGCTCGAGGATCAAGGATCTGGGCATCCGGGCGCGGGCCCGGCCGTGCGCCAGGATATCGATCATCGGCAGCACGAAGCTGGCGGTCTTGCCCGTGCCGGTCTGCGCGATCCCGATGATGTCCTTCATCATCAGGACGGGCGGAATCGCCTGCGCCTGGATCGGCGTCGGCGTGTCGTAACCCGCGTCGGTGACCGACTTCAGCAATTCATCCGAGAGGCCGAGGTCGGCAAAATTCATGGGCAAGTCCGAAGCAGTGGCACAAGGCCAGTAGGGCAAAAGGGCAATAAACCGCAGGTTCTTGCCGCATTCAGCACCGCCGTCGAAGCGGCGAATGCGCGATCCGATCCACCGGGACGGACACAGTGCGCCGCTAAGCGCAGCGGCGCGCGAAAGTCAAGAAATCCGTGGCCTTCGAGGGAGGCCTACTCGTCCTTCGCGACGAGCTGGCGAAGCCGGCTGAGCGAGCAGCTCGCTCCCGCCCGCGACTGGAGCATGTCGCGATCGACGCACAAGTTGCCGTCCTCGCTGCGCTCCATGTAGAAACCCGAATAGAAATCGCGGGCGCTGCAGGCCTTTTCAAGCTGTGCGCTGATCAGGCGCTGGTCCCGCATGAACAGCAGAAGGCGATCGTCCGAAGCGATCTGCACCCCTGCGATGCCGGCGACAGCCACGCACCTGCCGACCTTGCGTTCGCGATATTGGTCGTCGATCGAAAAAGCCGGGGGATCGGGGAGCCTGCGCATACGTGTCGGGGCGACCGGAGCGACGCGGATGACCAGGCGCTGCTCGATCCGCACCTGGTTTTGGGCCGGGGCGCTGAATCCGTCGACGATCGACCTCCACACATCGCTACCTGCGGGGTCGACCGCGAACAGACCGGGCACCGGCTGCGTCAGCGACCACTCCCATTCCGCCCCGTCCGGCGCATCTTCGGATGTCGCTCGCGCGGGCCACACCTGCTCGATTGCAGTCGCTTCGCCTGCCCACCACGGGACTGCCGGCGCCGGCGCCGCCGCCGCGGCGGCAAGGGGCATCAGGAAAACGGTGAGCGAAGGCATGGCGGCGAGGACGGATTCCTTTGCGCGGCGAGAGCGCTCCGCTGGCACGGCCCGATTGAACATCGGCTTAACTCGATGGATGGCGCGACTGCCGCGTTACGTCAAACCTGGCGTGCGGTTAGCCCACAGGGCGATTGCGGGCCGGTGCCCGAACCCATACGGTCGCGGCGATGATGGCTACCAATGATTTCCTCGATCAGGCGGAGGCGATTCTCGGGCCGCGAGGCCTGACGCAGGATCCCGATCTCGTCGAGCCGTGGCTGACCGACTGGCGCGGGCGTTTCCACGGCGCGGCACTAGCGCTGGCGCAGCCGGCGACGACCGCCGAGTTGTCGGCGCTCGTCGCGCTCTGCGCGCAAACCCGCGTTCCGCTCGTTCCACAGGGCGGCAACAGCGGCATGTCCGGCGGGGCCACTCCCGATGAAACCGGCAAGTCGCTGCTGGTTTCGCTGCGCAGGATGAACGCTATTCGCGCGCTCGATCGCGATGCCATGCAGATCACCGCCGAAGCCGGCGTCATCCTCGAGAATCTGCATCATATCGCGGAACTCCAGGGCCTGCGCTTCCCCCTGTCGCTGGGCGGCAAGGGTTCGGCAACGATCGGCGGCCTGATCTCGACCAATGCCGGCGGGACACAGGTCATCCGCCACGGTTCGATGCGGGCGCTGGTCCTGGGGCTGGAGGCCGTGCTGGCCGACGGGCAGATCCTCGACGCGCTCGTCCCGCTGAAAAAGGACAATCGCGGCTTCGATCTGAAGCAGTTGCTGATCGGATCGGAAGGCACGCTCGGGATCGTGACCGCGGCGACCCTTCGGCTGGTTCCCGCGGTCGCCGACCGCGCGGTCATCTGGGCCGGCGTGCCCTCGATCGCCGCCGCACGGGGACTGCTGCTCCACTGTCAGGCTGCCGAGGGCGATGCGCTCGAAGGGTTCGAGGTCATGCCGCAGCACTGCCTCGACAACGTCGTCGCATTCCTGCCCGACGCCCGTCCGCCGCTCGCCGGCCAGAACGCCTGGCATGCGTTGATCGAACTCACCGCTTCGGACAGCGACGCCGATTCGCTTCGCGACCGCGCCGAGGCGATGATCGCGGACGCTTTCGAGAAGGGATTGCTGGCCGACGCAGTCTTCGCGAGCAGCGAAACGCAGGCCGAGAAATTCTGGCAACTGCGCGAGATTGTCGCCCCGGCCGAGCGGGCGATCGGGCCCGCCGTGCAGCACGACGTCAGCGTTCCGGTGGCCGACATGCCGGCCTTTGTCGAAGCCGCGGTGCCGGCCATCGAGGCGCGGTTCCCCGGCACCCGCGCGGTCGCATTCGGTCACCTGGGCGACGGCAACATTCACTTTCACGTCCTCGCCCCGCCAGGCGTGGATGGCCCGACGTGGCAACAGGGTGAAGGCAAGGCGATCAGCCGCGAGGTTCACGACATCGTGGTCCAATGGCGGGGCTCGATCTCGGCCGAGCACGGGATCGGCCAGTTGAAGCGCGACGAGCTGGCCCGCCTCGGCGATCCCGTCGCGCTCGAGCTCATGCGCAGGGTAAAGGATGCGCTGGACCCGCACGGCCTGCTGAACCCCGGCAAGCTGATCTGACCGGCACGCTTGCGCCGAAGCGGGGAAGACCTTAAAGAGCGCGGCTTCCCGGACTGGCGCCGGCGTGTCGCAAGACCTCGCAGCAAAGTGGGGAAACCACCTTTTTCCGCTCGGAGACCGAAGTATGGCCAGTGCGCCGCAATCCGCCAACCTGCCCCTGTTCTACAAGGACCTGATGCCGCTCAACAGCCGCGACCACGCGACCTGGCGCGCGCGCGGACTGGACAAGGCTCCCTGGCTGGCCGAGCAGCACGCGGTGCCGCTGACGGTCGAGGAATTTCCGCAAGCCCAGCGTTTCTACCCGATCATCTTCGCCTCGGGCGAGAACCCCGTGCCGCTGGCGCTGATGGGCCTCAACGACGGTGTCAACGTCTTCGTTGATGCCGAGGGCAAGCCCGAGGCGCCGATCTACCTGCCCGCCTACGTCCGTCGCTATCCGTTCCTGCTGGCCAAGCTTTCGCCCGACAGCGAAGAGCTTTCGCTGTGCTTCGATCCGACCTGTGACATCGTGGGCGATTTCAGCGACGGTGAGCCGCTGTTCGTCGACGGCCAGCCCAGCGAGGCGACCAAGAACGCGCTGTCGTTCTGCGAGAGCTTCGAGCAGGCCGGACAGCGCACCGGCGCCTTCGTCGAGGAACTGCAGAAGCACGATCTCCTGATGGAAGGCGAAGTCGCGATCCAGCAGCCTGGGATCGACCAGCCTTTCGTCTATCGGGGCTTCCAGATGGTCAATCAGGACAAGCTGCGCGAAGTGCGCGGCGACGTGCTGCGCACCTGGAACCAGAATGGCTTGCTGCCGCTCATCCACGCCCACCTGTTCTCGCTCGAGCTGCTTCGAGACATTTTCGCCAAGCAGGTCGCGCTCGGCAAGGGGCCGGAAGGCGCCACGATTCCCGGCACCACTAACGCGCCGGTAAACGCCTGATCCAATCACATACCGTTGATTTGACGGCAGAATGATCGACCCCCTTGTCAGCAGGCAAGGGGGCTCCTATCTTCGACGGGTCTGACCGGATTCCCCTCATGATCCGGTTGGGCGAGTGTACTTCGGTGCACTCCCTCCCTGAACCTTGGCCACCTCGTGCTTGTCACGAGGTGGTTTTTTTATGGGCGCGGTCCGCCCGGCCCTATTCGGCCGCGATCGCCCAGCCGCGGCGGTCAGCACCACCCAGCGCGGCAACCTCACCGGCCAGCCGGCGTACAAGCTCGGTCAGCACCGCGGCTGTAGCGGCAAAGCCCTCGCCCGGTTCGGCCATGCGGTGATCGAGGTAGCTTGCCCGATCGACTTCGAGCTGAAGACAATGAATGCCCGCGCGCGGCGCGGCGTGCCGTTCAAGCACATAGCCGCCGGCATAGGGGCGATTATGCGCGGCATGGTGACCTTCCTCGGCGAGGAAGGCGAAACCGGTCGCCACCAGCAAGCCGTCGCATGCCGCGCCAAACCGGTCGCCGATCACGAATTGCGCGGGCTTGTCGCCCGACGCGCGCGGCGGCAGCGACGGCATCGAGTGCAGGTCGATGAGCAGCGCCGCACCCCAGCGACGGCGCAGGTCCGCCAGCGCTCCCCCAAGCGCGGCGTGATAGGGCGCATGGATCGCCGAAACGCGCTGCGCCATTTCGCCTTCGCGCATCCGCCCGCGCCACAATTCCCCGATGCCGGGGAGGCGGCGGGGAACCAGGCCCAGCCCGCTCCGTGCACGGCGGCCGTTGCCCGGATCCGCTGAGGATGAGCCCGGCGGTATGGGCCCCGCGACCATGTCCCAATCTATGTCGTCCGGCGCGCGATTGAGGTCGAGCATCGCACGCGGGGCATGCGCCACCAGCAGGCTCGCCCCCGTCTCGGCCGCGATATGGCGCCCCAGCAGGTCGGCGTAGCGATCTTCCAGCCGGATCGCCGCGGCGCCGGGCTGACGGAGGCGTGCAACGAGCGGCGCGGGATAAGCGCGGCCGGCATGCGGGACGGCAATGAGGACGGGGACCGGCGAGGCTTCGGACTGGGTCAGGGTGAATGCGGGATGCCCATCCAGACCGGGGATCTCGCCAACGGCGGGCGCGCCGCGCACCGGCTCAACTTCGGGTGGATCTTCGCGCGCCATTGCCCTTGAGCGTGGCGTCATTGCTGTTCCGTGTCAAAGCCGGTCGCGGCAGGACAGCAGAATTTTAACTTCGGCCGTGATAGCAAGCTGGTCTGCCACGACGAACCGCGGATTCGCGCCCGCAATAAAGTTTACGAAGGACCCGGCCGCCTGATGATTCGCATTCTTCTTGCCGAAGACGAAGACGCCATGCGGGCCTATCTGGCGCGGGCGCTGGAAAACGCGGGCTACGACGTCGTGGCGGTGGATCGCGGGACCGCAGCCCTGCCGCATCTCCAGTCGTCGCACTTCGACCTGCTGCTGTCCGACATCGTGATGCCCGAGATGGACGGGATCGAGCTCGCCCAGCGCTGCGCCGAGGTAAGTCCGGCGACGAAGATCATGTTCATCACGGGCTTTGCCGCGGTGACGCTGAAGGCCAACCGCGAGGCGCCGCAGGCCAAGGTCCTGTCGAAGCCGTTCCACCTGCGCGACCTCGTGCTCGAGGTAGAGCGGATCTTCGGCGAGCAGCCGATGACCGGCCAGCTTCAATGAGGGTTCGGCAAGCCTCGGGAAACCGGCTTGCCAGCCAGGCAAGGCGCGGCTAAGGGACGGCCCCGGCCCGGCCTTCGGACTGGCCGGACATGCGAACGCGTGGGCGTATAGCTCAGTGGTAGAGCACTATGTTGACATCGTAGGGGTCGCAAGTTCAATCCTTGCTACGCCCACCATTCGCACAAAAAAGGCCCCGGTTTTCCGGGGCCTTTTTCGTTTGCGACAATGCGCCGGGTGCGTTCAGGCACCGGTCCAGTTCGGCTTGCGCTTCTCGGCGAAGGCCAGCGCGCCTTCGCGGGCGTCGGCGCTTGAAAAGACGTTCGCGATGTAGCCCTGCTGCTTGTCCCACATCTCCTCGTCGGACCACGTCCCGCTGTCGCGGATCACGCCCTTCGAGGCGATGACCGCCAGCGGGCCGTTGTCGGCGATCCGCCGCGCCAGGGCCTTTGCCCCCTCGATTGCAGGACCGTCGGTGAGGTCGTTGATGAACCCAAGCGCATAGGCGCGCTCGGCATCGATGAAGTCGCCGGTCAGCGCGAGTTCCATCGCGATCCGCGACGGAATCTGGCGCGGGAGACGAATGAGGCCGCCGGCGCCGGCCGCCAGGCCGCGCTTCGCTTCGGGAATGCCGAACTTGGCGCCGCGGTTGGCGACGATGAGATCGCAGGCCATGGCCAGCTCCATCCCGCCCGCCAGGGCATAGCCGTCCACCGCCGCGATAAGCGGCTTCTTAGGGCTCCACTGGGTGATGCCGCCGAAGCCGCGCCCCTCGACCGTCGGACGCTCGCCGCGGAGGAAGCCCTTGAGGTCCATGCCCGAACAGAACGTGCCCCCCGCACCGGTCAGGATCGCGACGCGCAATTCGGATTCGGACTCAAGCCGGTCCATCGCCGCCGCGATGCCCTGCGCCGCCGCCTGGTTCATCGCGTTCTTCGCTTCGGGGCGGTTGATCGTCACGATCAGCACGCCATCCTCGACCCGGGTCTGAACTTCCTCGCTGTCGCTCACTGCTTCGTCCTCTCGATTGGATTGCCACGGCTTTTAACCGCTCGCTTAAATCCTTGCCGAGCCGTCCGCCGGCTGTCCAGCGCGAATCGTTCCGGCCCGCTTCCGGCGCGAACTTGCACCACGCCGCCCCTCTGCTAAGAGGCGGGCGACCCCCCCTTCCCCACACTCCCCAGGGACGAAGCACGAGCATGGCCAAGATCAAGGTGAAGAACCCCGTCGTCGAACTCGACGGCGACGAAATGACGCGGATCATCTGGGAGTGGATCCGCGAACGCCTGATCCTTCCCTACCTCGACATCGACCTCAAGTATTTCGACCTTTCGGTCGAGAAGCGCGACGAGACCAGCGACCGGATAACGGTCGACGCGGCGAACGCGATCAAGGAATTCGGCGTCGGCGTGAAGTGCGCGACGATCACCCCGGACGAGGCCCGGGTCGAGGAATTCCACCTCAAGAAGATGTGGAAGAGCCCGAACGGCACCATCCGCAACATCCTGGGCGGCGTGGTCTTCCGCGAACCCATCGTGATCCAGAACGTGCCGCGGCTCGTGCCGGGCTGGACCGACCCGATCGTCGTCGGCCGCCACGCGTTCGGCGACCAGTACAAGGCCACCGATTACCTCGTCCCCGGCCCGGGCAAGCTCAGCCTGGTGTTCAAGGGCGAGGACGGCACCGTGATCGACGAGGAAGTGTTCCAGTTCCCCTCGCCGGGCGTCGCAATGGCGATGTACAACCTCGACGATTCGATCCGCGACTTTGCCCGCGCGTCGATGAATTACGGCCTCGACCGCGGCTGGCCGGTGTACCTTTCGACCAAGAACACGATCCTCAAGGCCTATGACGGCCGGTTCAAGGACCTTTTCGAGGAAGTGTTCCAGGCCGAGTTTGCGGACAAGTTCAAGGCCAAGGGCATCACATACGAGCACCGCCTGATCGACGACATGGTCGCCTCGGCGCTCAAGTGGTCGGGCAAGTTCGTCTGGGCGTGCAAGAACTACGACGGCGACGTCCAGTCGGATACCGTCGCGCAAGGGTTCGGCAGCCTCGGCCTGATGACCTCGGTGCTGATGACGCCCGACGGCAAGACGGTCGAAGCCGAAGCCGCGCACGGCACCGTGACGCGCCACTACCGCCAGCACCAGCAGGGCAAGGCGACGTCGACCAATCCGATCGCCTCGATCTTCGCCTGGACCCGCGGCCTCATCTATCGCGGCCGGTTCGACAATACGCCCGACGTGGTCAAGTTTGCCGAAACGCTTGAGCGGGTCTGCATCGAGACGGTCGAGAAGGGCGCCATGACGAAGGATCTGGCGATCCTGATTGGTCCCGACCAGCCCTGGATGACCACCGAGAAGTTCTTCGAAGCGATCGTTCAGAACCTCGAAGCGGAGATGGGCAGCTGGCAGTAAGCCACCGCCTTATGGGTGCGGTGTTCAAGGCGGCTGCCAACGCCGCCTCGCCGCTACCCGGCAGCCGTTGATGGCTCGCGCCGCTACTCCCGCTCCTCCTTCCGCGAAGCGCCGGACCAAGGCCTCCGAACGGGTCGGCGCGGCAAGGCTCGAGGTGCGTAATGCGACCGCAGGCGACGTCAGCGGCATCGCCGCGCTCGTTCGCCGCGCGTACGACGATCTGCCCGCCTATACGTTCGGTGAAATCCGCGGCCAGCTGAACAACTTTCCCGAAGGCTGCTTCGTCGCCATTCTCGACGGCAAGGTCGTGGGTTACTGCGCCTCGATGCAGATCGCGGGTTCGGTCGCGCTCGCGCCGCACACCTGGGACGTCATCACCGGCAACGGTTTCGGCAGCCGCCACGATCCCACCGGCGACTGGCTCTACGGCTACGAGATGTGCGTCGACCCGAAGGTTCGCGGCGCGCGCATCGGCCGCCGGCTCTACGAGGAGCGCCGCGCCCTTGCCGAAGAGCGCGAGCTGACCGGGATCGTTTTCGGTGGGCGGATGCCCGGCCTCACCCGGGCGCGCCGGAAGGTTTCAGGCCCCCAAGACTATCTCGACCAGGTGGTCGCAGGAAAGCTCCACGACCCGGTTCTCCGCTTCCAGCTCGCCAACGGGTTCGAGCCCATCGGCGTCCTTTCCAATTACTTGCCCGAAGATCGTCAATCCAAGGGCAACGCCGTCCACATGGTCTGGCGCAATCCCTACGTCGATCGCGACGAGCCGATAAAGATGCGGGTTCCGCGCGGGGTCGAAAGCGTGCGGGTGGCGACCTGCCAGCTCCAGGCGCGGGCGGTCGCCGACTACGACGAGTTCATGCGCAACATCGAGTATTTCGTCGACGTGGCGAGCGACTACGAGGCGGACTTCATCGTCTTTCCCGAACTGTTCACGCTCATGCTCCTGTCGTTCGAGCCGAGCGAACTCTCGCCGGTCGAGGCGATCGAGACACTCAGCCGCTACACCCCGCGCATCCGCCAGGCACTGTCCGACATGGCGATGCGCTACAACATCAACATCATCGGCGGTTCGCACCCGACACGGATGGACGACGGCGACATCCACAACGTGGCCCATGTCTGCCTGCGCGACGGCTCGATCCACGAGCAGGAGAAGATCCACCCCACGCCTAACGAGCGCTATTGGTGGAACATCAAGGGCGGCGATTCGATCGACGTGATCCCCACCGACTGTGGGCCGATCGGGGTGCTGATCTGCTACGACAGCGAGTTTCCCGAACTTGCCCGCCGCCTGGTCGACGAAGGCGCGCGGATCATCTTCACTCCGTTCTGCACCGACAGCCGCCAGGGCTATCTGCGGGTCCGCTATTGCTGCCAGGCCCGCGCGATCGAGAACCAGTGCTTCGTGGTGATGAGCGGAAATGTCGGCAACCTGCCCAACGTCGGCAACATGGATATCCAGTACGCGCAGAGCTGCATCCTGACCCCATGCGACTTTCCTTTCGCGCGCGACGGCATCGCCGCCGAAGCGAGCGAGAACGTCGAGACGCTGACGATCAGCGACATCAACCTTGCCGACCTGACCTGGGCACGGGCCGAGGGAACCGTCCGTAATCTCGCAGACCGGCGCTTCGACCTCTACCGGATCGAATGGGAGAACCATCCCGATACCCGCGCCAAGGCCACCGCGCGGCCCAGCGGACCGCCGACCGCCGGCGGTGGCTAGACCGCCGGGCGGGACGCGGCAGGCGCGGTCAGCCGTTCGCGCCCGACCCCAAGGCCGATAAGGCGGCCCGGAACGCGCCGCAGCAGCGGGATGCGGTTCAGCGCCTTCACGAACAAGGGTGCGCCGGTGATCTGGGTGCCGTCCAGGACCTTGCCGATGACGCGATCCTGCATGGTGCGCTGAGCCGCCTGGACGATCCGCACCGGCCATTCGCGCTTGTACTGGACGCGGTCGAGCAGGCCGTCGACGTTTTGCCCCGCGGCCAGAGGACCGGCCAGGAGGTTCGCCGCCGCGACCGCGTCCTGAATTGCGAGGTTGATCCCCACCCCTCCGATCGGGCTCATCGCATGGGCCGCGTCGCCGATGGCAAGCAGTCCGGGCCGGGCCCAGCGGGTCAGGCGGTCCAGCGTTACCTCGAGCACACTGACGTCGGCGGCGCCCTGCGGCCCGCCCTCGGCTGGGAAGGCGATGTCCGGAAACGCCAAGGCGACCTGTTCGCGCAGCCACTGCACGCCTCTGGTCAGCACCGTCTCGGCACCGCCCTTGGGCACGAGGAACGCGGTCTGCCAGTAGGTCCGGCGGTCGATCATGACGACCATGCGCCCGGTTGCGATCGAACCGCGCAACGCGTCGCCCGGATTGCCGGCTCGGGGCATCCGGAACCACAGCACGTCCATCGGCGCACCGAACGATCGTACCGGCAGCAGCGCCTGGCTGCGGACGAGCGATCCGCGCCCGTCGGCGGCGATCACCAGCCGGCGCGCCCTGAGTTCGCGGCCGTCCACCAACCGGACGCCAGTCACCCGCCCGCCGTCCCGCAGGATTTGCGCCACTCCCGCTTCCATCTCGAGGCGAAAGGCAGGGAAGGACGCGGCTTCATCGCGCAGGAAGTCGAGGAAGTCCCATTGCGGCATCATCGCAATGAACTGCGCCCGCGCGGGAATGTGCGACAGGTCGCCCACCGTGTAGTCCTCGCCCGCGATCGCGATCTCCGCGCGGTCGAGCCGATCGTGCGGACGCGCCAGGAAGCGGTCGAGCATTCCGAGCTGATCGAGGAACTCCATCGTCGACGGGTGCACGGTGTCGCCCCGGAAATCGCGGAAGAAGTCGACGTGTTTCTCGAGGACGGTGGTCGCGACGCCGGCCCGTGCGAACAACAGGCCCGCCAGCATTCCCGCAGGACCGCCGCCGATGATCAGCACTTCAGGGCCGTTAATCGCGTCCATGCAGTGACAAATGCGCCGCCAGCCGCTTAGGTGCAACCATGGCCGAAGAGTTCACCGCAACGACCGCACTGTCAGACGCTCTCGTCATCCTCGGCGCGGCGGGGATCGTGATCCCGGCATTTGCCCGGTTCCGCATTACGCCGGTCATCGGCTTCATCCTCGTCGGGCTGCTGGTCGGGCCGTTCGGGCTTGGTTCGATGGTCGACCGGTATCCGTGGCTCTATTACTTATCGATCACCGAACCCGAGGGCATCAAGCCGTTCGCGGAATTCGGGATCATCCTCCTGCTGTTTTCCATCGGGCTTGAGCTTTCGTTCAACCGGCTATGGTCGATGCGGCGGCTGGTGTTCGGCCTGGGCGCGATGGAACTGCTCATTTCCGCCGCCCTTCTCGCCTTCATCCTGATGGTCATGGGCCAGTACTGGTCGGGAGCGATGGGTCTGGGGCTGGCACTTGCGCTGTCTTCGACCGCGCTCGTCCTGCCCATCGCCGGAACCCAGACGCCCGTAGGCCGCGCCGCGCTGGCGATGCTGTTGTTCGAGGATATCGCGCTCGTCCCGATCATCTTCATGCTGGGCGCGATGGCCCCCTATGCCGCCAACGGCGGGTGGGAGCAGATGCTGACCACCTTGTGGACCGGCGCGCTGACCATCGGGATCATGCTGATCGTCGGCCGCTACGCCCTTCCCGGCCTTTTCGCGCAGGCGGCGCGCACGAAAAGTCCCGAGCTGTTCCTCGCCGCCAGCCTGCTCGTCGTGATCGCCGCCGCGCTCGCGACTGCGGCTGTCGGCCTGTCGCCCATCATGGGCGCCCTGCTTGCCGGGTTGTTGATCGCCGAGACCGAGTACCACAGCGAGGTCGAAAGCATCACCGAGCCGTTCAAGGGCCTGGCGCTCGGCGTGTTCCTGATCACCGTGGGGATGAGCATCGACGTCTCGGTGATCATCTCCAATATCGGGCCGCTGGTTCTGGCGGTGGCTGGCGTGGTCCTGATCAAGGCGCTCGTCACCGGCACGCTCCTGCGCCTGATGGGCGCCGCGCGGGGCACCGCGACCGAGACCGGACTGCTGATGGCCAGCCCATCGGAGACGACGCTGATCGTTCTCGCCGCCGCGGCGCAGGCCCAGCTCATCCAGCCCGCCACTGCGCAGTTCTGGCAGATCGTTACCGCCATCGGCCTTACGATCACCCCGCTCCTCGCGCTCCTCGGCAATCGCGTGGCGCGGCGGGTCGAAGGGCCCGACGCCGGACGCAGCGATCCCTTGATCGAGGACGAGGCGGCAGAGCGCGCGGTGATCTTCGGCTTCGGCCGCGTCGGCCGCCTGGTCGGCGAAATGCTGACCGCGCATGGCCAGCGCTTCATCGCCATCGAAGCCAATCCCACGCTGGTTTCCGAAGCGCGCGCGGCGGGTTTTCCGGTGCTGTTCGGCAATGTCGCGAATGCCACCACTACCGATCGGCTACAGATCGAAAAGGCGCAGGCCCTGATCGTGACGATGGACGAGCCGGTGCTCGTCTCGCGCATCGTGCGCAAGTTGCGGGGGACCTATCCCGACCTCCCGATCATCGTGCGTGCCCGCGACACCGACCATGCTGCGGAGCTCTATCGTGCTGGCGCCAGCCACGCGGTGCCCGAAACGCTGGAAAGCTCGCTCCAGCTCAGCGAAGCCGTGCTGGTCGATCTCGGCTTTGCGATGGGGCCGGTCATCGCCTCGATCCACGAGAAGCGTGACGAGTTTCGCGAGGAGATCATGGTCAGCGGCAAGCTGGACCACAAGCCCCAGCTTCGCAGCAGCAGGCTCTCGCAGACGGGGCCGTTGCCAACGTCCTGATTCGGGCGCACACATGCCGCCGGGTCGCTCCTCGGCTTTGAGGAGGCAGGATGATGGCCACCGTCGCCCCGCTAACCGCGCTCGCTCCCGAACCGACCCGGTCGCGTGGCCGCCCCTCCACGATGTTCGTCTGGCTTTCGGCACTGTGCCTTCTGATCGCGGTTATCGGGTTCATCCCGACCTACTGGGCGCAGATCGCGCAGAACACCTTCCGCGGCACGCCGCTCATCCACCTTCACGCCATCGTCTTCACCGCCTGGCCGCTGTTGCTCGTGAGCCAGTCCGTTCTGATCGCGCGCGGCGGACTGCGCCACCATCGCGCCTGGGGGTTGGCCGGCATCGTCCTGGCGACGACCATGTTTCTCGTCGGCCTGGCTACCGCGGTGGTCGGGATGGAACACCGCATCGCGCAGGGCTACGGCGACCTGGGACGTCACTTTCTCGTCGTGCCCTTTGCTGCGATCGGCGGCTTCTACGGTTTCTTCATCGCGGCAATCGCCAACATCAACCGCTCCGAATGGCACAAGCGGTTCATCATCGTGGCCACGGCCTCGGTGCTCCAGGCGGCGATGGCGCGGTTCTTCTTTTACGCGGCGCACGGCATGGCGGCGGGGCAACGGCCCGACAGCTTTCCGCCCGCCCCGGTCGCGGCATCGCTGCTGCCCATCTTCACGCTCGACCTCATCATTGTCGGGGGCGCGGTTATCGACTGGCGGCGCGGGGGAAAAGTTCACCCGGCGTGGCTTTGGGGCCTTGGCATCCTGGTGCCGGTCCAACTCCTGCGCGTCCCGCTCAGCCAGACCGACGCATGGATGGCCTTCGCCGACTGGTTGACGCGGTTTACCTGAAGCTCAGGCGGCGAGCGCGGCCCTGACGGCGGCGATCGCCTCGCCCGCCTTGGTCCCGTCAGGACCCCCGCCCTGCGCCATGTCGGGCCGCCCGCCGCCGCCCTTGCCGCCCAGCGCCTCGACGCCCAGCTTCACGAGATCCACCGCGCTGAAGCGCGAGACGAGATCGTCGGTCACCGCCACGGCGAACGCCGCGCGCCCATCATTGACCGCGGCAATGGCGGCAATGCCCGAACCGATCCGCGCCTTCGCCTGATCGAGCAACCCGCGCAGTTCCTTGGCCTCGAGCCCGTCGATCACCTGGCCCGCGAACGTCACTCCGTTCACGCTTTCGTCGGCCGGGCCCGCTGCGGCGGAGCCTCCGCCCAGCGCCAGCGCCTTCTTCGCCTCGGCCAGTTCGCGTTCCAGCCGGCGGCGCTCGTCGACCAGCGCGGCGACCCGCGCCTCGACCTCGTCGGGACCAGTTCGCAGCGCTGCGGCGACCGCCTTTAGCGTGTCTTCGCGCCCGACCAGCCACTGCCGCGCGCCTTCGCCGGTCAGCGCCTCGATGCGCCGAACCCCCGACGATACGGCGCTTTCCGATACGATCCGAAAGACCCCGATGTCGCCCAGCGCATTGACGTGGGTGCCGCCGCACAACTCGACCGAATAATGCCCGTCGCTCTGCCGTCCCATCGACAGGACGCGGACCTCGTCGCCGTATTTCTCGCCGAACAGCGCCATCGCCCCGGCCTCGATTGCGTCGTCCGGGCTCATCAGCCGGGTCGTGACGGGCTCGTTGTGGCGGATTTCGGCATTCACCTCGGCCTCGATCGCGGCGATGTCGTCGGCGGTCAGCGCGGTGGGATGCGAGAAGTCGAAGCGCAGCCGGTCGGCGGCGACGAGAGAGCCCTTCTGCGTGACATGCGCACCCAGCCGGTGGCGCAGCGCGGCGTGAAGGAGGTGCGTCGCCGAATGGTTAGCGCGGATCGCGTCGCGGCGGTCAACATCGACCGCGAGGTGAACCGTCATGCCCACGCCGATCCGCCCCGCTTCGACCGTGGCGTGGTGGGCATGCAGCCGGCCGAGCGGCTTGGACGTATCGTGAACGGCCAGCCGCAGGCCTTCGGGTGTCGTGATCGTGCCGGCATCGCCGGTCTGGCCGCCGCTCTCGCCATAGAACGGGGTCTGGTTGGTGAGCACGACGACCTCGTCGCCCGCCTCGACCGAAGCGACTTCGGTTCCGTCCTTGAGCAGCGCCACGACCTGGCCTTCGCCGCTGGTGGCGGTGTAGCCGGTGAACTCGGTCGCGCCCTCGCGCTCGGCAATGTCGAACCATGCCTCGCCCGAGGCGGCATCGCCCGAACCCTTCCACGCGGCGCGGGCCGCGGCCTTCTGCTGCGCCATCGCCGCGTCGAACCCGGCGCGGTCGACCCCGATCCCGCGCGCGCGCAAGGCGTCCTCGGTCAGGTCGTAGGGGAAGCCGAAGGTATCGTAGAGCCGGAACGCGGTCTCGCCCGGCAGGCTGTCGCCCTCGCCCAGCGCGCCGGTCGCCTCGTCGAGCAGGCGCAGGCCGTTCTGCAGCGTCTGGCGAAAACGCGTCTCTTCGCGCTCCAACACTTCCTCGATCAGCGGCTGGGCGCGGCCGAGTTCGGGATAGGCCTGGCCCATCTCGGTCACCAGCGCAGGCACGAGCCGGTGCATCAGGGGGTCCCTCGCGCCGAGGAGGTGGGCGTGGCGCATCGCCCGGCGCATGATCCGGCGCAGCACGTATCCGCGCCCCTCGTTCGAGGGCAGCACGCCATCGGCAAGGAGATAGCTGGTCGAGCGCAGGTGGTCGGCGATCACCCGGTGGCTGGCGCGAGCCTCGCCCTCGGCAGCCACGCCGGTCAGGCCTTCCGACGCCGCGATCAGCGCGCGGAAGGTGTCGGTATCGTAGTTGTCATGGACGCCCTGCATCACCGCGGCGATGCGCTCCAGCCCCATGCCGGTGTCGATCGAGGGCTTGGGCAGCGGCGTGCGGCTGCCGTCGGCGGCCTGCTCGAACTGCATGAACACGAGGTTCCAGATCTCGATGAAGCGGTCGCCGTCCTCATCCGGGCTGCCTGGAGGGCCGCCGGGGATATGCGCCCCGTGATCGTAGAAGATCTCGCTGCACGGGCCGCACGGGCCGGTGTCGCCCATCGACCAGAAGTTGTCCGAGGTGGCGATGCGGATGATCCGTTCCTCGGGCAGGCCGGCGATCCGCCGCCACAGGTCGAACGCCTCGTCGTCGGTATGATAGACGGTCGCGGTCAGCTTGTCCGCGGGCAGGCCCCATTCCTTCGTCAGCAGGGTCCAGGCGTGCGTGATCGCCTGTTCCTTGAAATAGTCGCCGAACGAAAAGTTGCCGAGCATCTCGAAGAAGGTGTGGTGACGCGCGGTGTAGCCGACATTGTCGAGGTCGTTGTGCTTGCCCCCGGCGCGCACGCACTTCTGGCTGCTCGCGGCGCGCGGCACGGCGCGGGTTTCCAGCCCGGTGAAGACGTTCTTGAACGGCACCATCCCGGCGTTGACGAACATCAGCGTGGGATCGTTGTAGGGGACGAGCGGCGCCGACGGCACGGGCTCGTGGCCGTTGGCCGCGAAGTAATCGAGGAAGGACCGGCGGATGTCGTTTGTCGAGGTCATGGCAAGCGCCGATTAGGCGAGCCGCCGCCCGGCGACAAGCGGCGAGATGGTGTCAGGATGCGTCGGTCCGTTCGGCTTCGGCGGGATCGCCGACCATCACGGTCAGCGCCGCGGGCATGATCGAGAAGTGCAGCGGCAGTTCCATCCGCTCCACCTCGCCGTCGAACGCCACGTCGAGCATGCCGGTGCCTTCCACCGTCACTTCGCGCGCCGTGGTCAGTTCGCAGAAGTCGCGCTCGGGATCGGCCTTGCCGATGAGCGCGCGCAAGGCGAACCCGACCAACGATAGTGGGCTGCCATGAGCGACGGCGAACACCGAAAGCACTCCGTCGGTCAGCGATTCGCGCGTGCCGACCTTCCCGCTGTCGAGCGAGTAGCGATTGTTGCCGACGAACAGGAGCGGGGTCACCACCTGCTGCTCCTTCCCGTCGATCGTCAGCCGGACCGGCTTGGCGCGCAAGTGTCGCAGGACATAGAAGGTGGCTGGGATCGTGCCGAGCCACTTGGGGCCGAAATGGCGGTCACGCTCGCGCACGAGGCGGGTGTACACGCCCATCGACGCGTTGTTGACGAAGACCCGCTCGCCGCACCGGGCCAAGTCGATGCGAACCCTGGCCCCTTGCGCGATTATCTTCGCGGCGCCCTCGATTTCCGGCGGAATGCCGAGCTGCTTGGCCAGGTGATTTCGCGTGCCGAGCGGCAGGATCCCCAGCGCCGTTTCGCTTTCGGCGATGAGCGCGGCGGCCGTGCCGAGGGTGCCGTCTCCCCCGCCCACCGCGATGAGCGGTGAACCCTTCGCGGCCTCGACCGTGCGCTTGATGTCGCCACCCTCGACCAGTTGCGCGTCGATCTGCTGCCCTGCCGCGGAAAACGCTGCCTCGAGCTCGCCTTCCAGCTTGTCGCCGAGGGACGAAGCCGTCCCTCCGCTCTTGTTGACGATCACCGTCAGCGGGGAGTTACTCACCCGGTGCTCCGCGCGGTTACGATCCACGCCGCGGCAGGGAAGCTCACCGTGTCGCCGGACAGGTGGCTTTCCAGCACGCGCCGCATCTCGGCGGCAGCGGCCTCCCGCGTCTCGTCCGGCAGGGCGCGAAGCGCTGCTGCGGCGGGGCCGATACGCTGGAAGAGCGCCATGGCATCGTCGACCGCATTCGCGCCTTCACCCGCGCGGTAGGTGAAATCGACCGGCTCGAAGACGACGTCGCTCCACCCCGCCTCGCCCAGCAGGCCGGCGACGTAGTCCTTGTCGGAGAAAGCGAAAGGCCCGGGCGCCCGCGGATCGGCGAGCGGCCCACCGGACGCAGCGAAGAGCATCGCCAATTCGCTGGCCCAAGGGTTTTCGGCCCGATCGCGAAAGCACGAGAATGCGAGGTGCGCGCCCGGCGTAGCGACCCGGGCAAGGTGAGCGAACGCCGCGACCGGATCGGCGAAGAACATCACGCCGTGACGCGACATGTAAAGATCGGGGCGTCCCCGGTCCGGCTCCCAGCGCGAAGCGTCGGCCAAGGCGAAAGCTAGGTTCGGCCTGCCCCGCGCGCGGGCTGCCGCAGCGGTGAGGAGATCGGGCGAGATGTCGATCCCCAGCACCCGCGCGCCGGGACGGGCATCCGCGACCGCAAGCGACAGTTCGCCCGCGCCGCAGCCCACGTCGACGATGTCGGTGCCGGGCAGTGCCGCGATGGCCGAAAGCAGGCGCGGCGTGAGATTGGCAAAGCTGCGGTCGGTGCGGCGCCATTCGGCGGCCCAGTTGCGACCAACGCCGCTTTCCCAGTCTTCGGCGTTCGTCATCGCGAGCTGAAGTAAGGCACGCCGGCTCCACCGGCAAGGGGCCGACTATTTTCCGCTTGCGACTCACCGCTCGGGGGCAGAGCATCCGGCAACCCAGCGCGTCAGGCGCGAAGGCCCGGCGCGCTCCTAAAGCACAAGCAAGAGGAGCGGACGATGGCCAGCGCGGCAACGATCGGCAGGAGTGTCACCACTAACGGCAGCAGTCCCGGCGGCCGGCTGGCCACCAGAGCAATCGCGCTGGTGGGGCCGGCGGGCACGGGCAAGACCAGCCTGGCCGAAGCGCTGCTCTTTGCCAGTGGCGCGATCAACCGCATGGGCAGCGTCGATGCCGGCACCACCGTAGGCGATGCCAGCCCCGAAGCGCGCGCCCGGCGCGGCTCTACCGAGCTTAACCTGTTTCACTTCGACTACATGGACGATCGCTATGCGCTGATCGACACGCCCGGCGGAGTCGGCTTTGCCGCCGACGGCCTCGCCGCGCTGCCCAGCGCCGACCTGGCGCTGGTGGTGATCGACGCCGATCCCGCGCGCGCCGCGCTGGCCGGACCGATCCTGCGCCGGATCGACGAGCTTGGCCTTCCCCACGCAATCTTCATCAACAAGGTCGACGGCGCGCGCGCGGGCTCGATCCGCGAGGTCATCGCGGCGCTCCAGCCGCTGAGCCGCGAGCCGCTGGCTCTGCGGCAATTTCCGCTGCGCGATGGCGAGGCGATCACCGGCTATGTCGATGTCGCGCTGGAGCGGGCCTATCGCTACCAGCCCGGTAAGCCCTCCGAGGTCATCTCGATTCCTCCCGACGCGGCCGATCGCGAACATGCCGAACGCACGCGACTGCTCGAGACCCTGGCCGATTTCGACGATGCGCTGATGGAAGCGCTGCTGATGGACGAAGTGCCTGACGCCGACGTGGTGCTAGCCGATCTGGCCGAGGACACCGGCGGCAACAAGCTGGTGCCGGTGATGTTCGGTTCCGCCCAGAACGGCGGGGGCGTACGCCGACTGCTCAAGTTCCTGCGGCACGAGACGCCTCCGGCCCGGCAGGCCGGCGACCGGCTCGGCGTCGGCGATGGCGCCGCGCTACACGTCTTCAAGATCGCCAACGGCGGCGCGATGGGGCGGCTGGCGCTGGGCCGCGTGCTTGGCGAAGGATTGCGCGAAGGAGAGGACCTGACGGTCGGAGGCGAAACCACCCGGACCGGCGCGATCTTCGCGTTGCAGGGAGAAAAGACCGCCAAGCAGGGCGAAGCGCGCCAGGGCGATGTGGTGGCGGTGGCCAAGATCGACAACGCGCGCTGCGGGATGATGCTCGGCTCGCGCGCTGGCGACGCACGGGACGAACCGCTGGTCACCTACCCGGCGCGCAACGCGGCGCTCGCGATCGCGACGCGCGACCGCAAGGACGACGTGAAGCTGTCCACCGCGCTCCATCGGCTGTGCGAGGAAGACCCGGCGCTCGAATGGTCGCAGGACGACACCAGCCACGAGACGCTGCTGCGCGGGATCAACGACGAGCACCTGCAAGTCGTCCTGGCCAAGTTGCAGCGGCGCTATGGCGTTGCGGTAGAGACCCGGCCACCGCGGATCGCCTATCGCGAATCGATCCGCAAAGGCACGACCCAGCGTGGCCGCCACAAGAAGCAGTCGGGCGGGCACGGCCAGTATGGCGACGCGGTGATCGAGATCGCGCCTCTACCGCCCGGATCGGGCTTCACCTTCGAGGACCGGATCAGCGGCGGCGTGGTTCCCAAGCAGTGGATCCCGGCGGTCGAGGCCGGTGTGCGCGAAGCGATGGAGCGCGGACCGCTGGGCTTCCCGGTGGTCGACGTGACCGTCACGCTGATCGACGGGTCGTTCCACGCGGTCGACAGCTCCGAACTGGCCTTCCGCATCGCCGGACGCATGGCGATGAACGAGGGACTGGCCAAATGCGCGCCCTATCTGCTCGAGCCGATCTGCCGCGTCGTGATCGACACTCCGGCAGGGACCGGCTCCAAGGCCGGATCGCTCCTGTCGAGCCGGCGCGGCCAGATCCTCGGCCTGGGACCGCACCCCGATTGGGCGCGGTGGGAACGGATCGAAGCGATGCTACCCGAGGCGGGACTGCATGGACTGGATGCGGAACTCCGCTCGTTGAGCCAGGGCTTGGCAAGTTTCAGCGCCAGCTTCGATCATCTCGCCGAGCTGTCGGGCAAGCAGGCGGACGACGTGGTGAAGGCCCGCGCGGCCGAGCTTTCCGGGTGAGAGGCAGCGCTTGACGGGTTAGTCTACATATGTAGAGTAAGGGGATGGACGCACCGCTCCGCCTCTCCCGCCAGACCCGCGCCGTCCTGGCCGCGCTGCTTGAACGGCCGGCTGCATGGAGCCACGGCTACGACCTGATGCAGCGCACCGCGCTCAAGTCGGGCACGTTGTATCCACTGCTGATGCGTCTGGCCGATCGCGGGCTCGTCGAAGCGGAGTGGCAGCCGCCGGTGCCCCCCGCGCGCGCACCGCGTCACGCATACCGGCTGACAAAAGAGGGATTGAACCTGGCGCGCGCGTCTGCGGATCGGGCCCCCACGCGAGGCCCGGCGCTGGGCGGAGTGCTGCCGGCATGAGCGCGCCAAGCTTCCTCGCCCACTCTCTGATGGTTGCATCGCGGTGGATCATGCCCACCGCGCGCCGGACGTGGGCCGACGCAATGGCGGCGGAATTCGACACCATCGCCGAGCCGGCAGCCGCGCTCGATTTCGCGAGCGGCTGCCTCCTGGGAGCGGGCAGAGAACGAATGTCAGCAATGGCGAAGGCGCTGCGCACGAATTCATGGCTCGTGGCGAGATGGAGCGCGGCTGCAGCGTTGCTGGCCCTGCCCGCGGTGGCGATTTGGCTCGGCGCTGAGGGCGTCAACTGGGACGCGGCCGACTTCACCGTCTTCGGCGCGATGCTGACAGGGACGGGCCTGGCGTACGAGTTCCTCGCCGGTCGCACCGGGAACATGGCGTACCGCACCGGGGCAGCGCTGGCGATGGCGACCGCGTTCATGCTGGTATGGATGAACATTGCGGTTGGGATCATTGGCAGCGAGGCAAATCCCGCCAACTTGATGTTCGCGGGCGTACTCGCGGTCTTGTGCGGCGGCACCGTAATCGCCCACTTCCGCGCCCGGGGCATGAGCCGGGCGCTGGCCGCCACCGCAATCGCTCAAGTCGTGGTGGGGATCGTGGCGCTGGCGGGCAACATGGGCGCCGGCGGCCCGGCCTGGTCGCGCGACGTGAGCATCCTCACCCTTTGCTATGCGGCCCTGTGGCTGGGATCGGCGGCCTTGTTTGCTGCTGCCGCGCGGCAGAACGGCCAACGTCCGGCGCAATAGGCGCGCAGGGATTGGCCTCAACCCGCGCAAAACGACGAACCGGCGTGCTTCCTTCCGGGGAAGCACGCCGGTCTGTTGTTATGCGGCGCGGAGGGACGCGCTGCGGTGAGGATCAGATGTCGTCGTCCGCCTCGGGACCGGTCATCATTTCCTCGGCAACGCGGTCGGTGTGGCTGCGGATCGCAGCTTCCAGCCGGTTGCACATCTCGGGATTGTCCTTGAGGAACTGCTTGGCGTTTTCACGGCCCTGCCCGATCCGCACCGAATCGTAGCTGAACCAGGCGCCCGACTTCTCGACCAGGCCGGCCTTGACGCCGAGGTCGAGGATCTCACCGATCTTGGAAATGCCCTGGCCGTACATGATGTCGAATTCGACCTGCTTGAACGGCGGGGCCACCTTGTTCTTCACCACCTTCACGCGGGTCGCGTTGCCGACGATCTCGTCGCGATCCTTGATCTGGCCGGTGCGGCGGATGTCGAGGCGGACCGAGGCATAGAACTTGAGCGCATTGCCTCCGGTCGTCGTCTCGGGATTGCCGTACATCACGCCGATCTTCATCCGCAGCTGGTTGATGAAGATCACGGTGCAGCGCGAACGGCTGATCGAGCCGGTGAGCTTGCGCAGCGATTGCGACATCAGGCGGGCCTGAAGGCCGACATGGCTGTCGCCCATCTCGCCCTCGATCTCGGCCCGGGGAACGAGCGCGGCGACCGAGTCGATCACCAGCACGTCGATCGCGTTGGAACGGACCAGCGTGTCGACGATCTCGAGCGCCTGTTCGCCGGTATCGGGCTGCGACACGATCAGTTCGTCGATGTCGACGCCCAGCTTCTTGGCATAGACCGGGTCGAGCGCATGCTCGGCGTCGACGAAGGCAGCGGTGCCGCCGGTCTTCTGCGCCTCGGCGATACAGTGCAGCGCCAGCGTGGTCTTGCCCGAGCTTTCGGGTCCGTAGATTTCGATGACCCGGCCGCGGGGAAGGCCGCCAACCCCCAGCGCGATATCCAGACCGAGCGATCCGGTGGACACCGCCTCGACCTGCATCGCCTCTTTCGAGCCGAGCTTCATCGCGCTGCCCTTGCCGAACGCGCGATCGATCTGCGCCAGCGCCGCTTCCAGCGCCTTCTGACGATCCATGGAGTCCTTGCCTTCCTGTACGATCTTGAGATTCGCAGCCATTTCGCAGGTGCCTCCTTCGCTTAGAGAGCGGCGGGCCTCGCCGTCAACCTGGGCAGCGTGTATCGCGTTTGTTCTCATGGAACAAGAGTGGAACGAAATTTTTTCGTCCGTGCCCGCGCGCTGGGAATTGCGCGATTGCGGCGCAGCCTAGAGAGACTGGCCCTTCAGCACGCGTTCCACCGCCTCTCCGATCTGGGCGACACTGAACGGCTTGGGCAGGAAATGCATGTTGGGCAGGTCGATCTCGCGGCGAAGCTGTTCCTCGGCATAGCCCGACATGAACAGCACGGGGATCGAAGGCAGCCGCTCGCGAATGGCGCGGGCCATCGTGGGACCGTCCATCGTGGGCATCACGACGTCGCTCAGCACGAGGTCGAAGGTGCCGCCGGAGACGATCGCCTCCAGCCCCGCCTCGCCATCGCCGGCGGTGGTGACGACATAGCCCTGCCGCACCAGCGCGCGTTCGGCCACGGCGCGGACGGTGTCCTCGTCCTCGACCAGCAGGACCCGCCCGCCCCCGCTCCAGGTTTGTTGCGCCTGGGCCGGCGCCGCCACTGGCGGTGCCGCGACCTCGGTGCCCGAATAGACCGGCAGGTAAACGGTAAAGCGCGTCCCCTTGCCCACCTCGCTGTCGGCGAAGATGAAGCCGCCCGACTGCTTGACGATCCCATAGACGGTCGACAGGCCCAGCCCCGTACCCTTGCCCAGCTCCTTGGTGGTGAAGAACGGCTCGAAGATCTTGCCGAGGTTCTCGGGCGGGATGCCGCTGCCGGTATCCTCGATCACCAGCGCGGTATAGTTGCCCGCCGGGAGGATCTCGCTCTTCAGCGCGCGGACATCGGCGGGCGTGATCCTGCGGGTTGCGAGCCGGAGCGTGCCGCTCGCCTCGCCGGACTTGCCCTGCATCGCGTCGCGCGCGTTGACGGCGAGGTTGATGATCACGTTCTCGATCTGCGTCGGATCGGCGCGGATCGGCCCGAGGTCGCGATCGTGGCTGACCACCAGCTTGATCTTCTCGCCAATCAGCCGCTTCAGCAGTTGCGACACCTCGGAGACGAGGTCGGGGAGCTGGAGAACCTGCGGGCGCAGCGTCTGCTGGCGCGAGAAGGCCAGAAGCTGGCGGGTGAGGCTGGCCGCGCGGTTCGAGTTGGCCTTGATCTGGACGATGTCGTCATAGTCGCTGTCGCCGGGCGAATGGCGCAGCAGCATAAGGTCGCAATAGCCGATGATCGCGGTCAGCACGTTGTTGAAATCGTGCGCGACACCGCCTGCGAGCTGGCCCACCGCCTGCATCTTAGTCGCCTGCGCGATCTGGCGCTTGAGCCGCGCCTCCTCGCTCGAATCCTTGAGGCTGAGCAGCACCGCGCCCTCACCCAGCCCCCGCACACCCGCCACGCTGAGCGACACCGGGTCCTCGGGCGCGGAGCGCAGACGCACGGCGACGTCGCCCGCTGTGGGTGCGCCTTGGGCAATGCGGCGCACCGCGTCGGCGAGCGCGCCCTTGTCATCGCGAATGACGAGGTCCGAAGGATAGGGCGGCGCTACGGTGCCGTCGTGACCCGCGGCACGCAGAAATGCTTCGTTCGCGAACAGGAAGCGGCCGTCGCGGTCGCACATCGCCAGGCCCAGCGGCAACCGCGCGAGCAGTGCCTCGATCTGCGGTATCCCGGCGCGTCCCTCGCCCGCCCCGGTGCCGCTCTCGATCAGCAGCATCAGCGAAGGCGTGAGCGCGGGATCGGCGTCGGTCCGGCTTTCGGGATCGGCCACCGGCAGGTGGATCAGCCGCTGCGGCGCGCCCTTGCGCCCCTCGCGCGCGAAGTAGATGCGGTCCTGCTCGTCGGAGCGCAGGTAGCTGACGAAGTCCGTGCCGACGACCGTTGCCTGCGCCTCGCCGGTCGCGGCCAACGCGAAGCCGGGATTGGCGCTCAGGATCGCGCCGTCGGGCGAGACGACCGCGGCGCAGATCCCGGCCTGGCCCAGTGCAAGGCCGGCCTTGCCCGCCACGGCGCGCGCGGCGTCGGCGACGATGTCGGTGCTTTCCACCGGCTCGATCGTCCAGGCGAGGTAATCCTCGCCCCGGCCGCTGCGCCTGGCGTGCGCGGTCCAGCGGCGGCCCGCGCCTTCGAGGCCGTCTGCGCTGGCTTCGCCATCGCGCCAGGCGGCCCGCGCGGCGCGGTCGAGCCGCTCCACCGCGGCGTCGTCGAGCGGAAGCCGCGGCGGGGCCGAGCTCATGCCGAACCACTCTTCGAACAACCGGTTGGCGCAGACCAGCCGCCCGGCGCGGTCGGTTATCGCGACCGCGGCATCGGGCCGGTCGATCGCGGCGTTGGTGACCGACCAGTCGGGCTGAGCGAACTCGGCGGTGCCGCCAACGGATCGCGGCCGCAGAAGGATCCGGCCAAGGGCGGCGAAGGCGAGCACGCCGGCTCCATAACCGGCGGCGACCAGCGGTTCTCCCGAGGCGAGCCAGACGAGGACGGCGCTGGCGACGAGCGCGGCCGCCAGGATCAGCAAGTCGGTCGGCTGAGTGCGCTGGGCGTCCTGCTCCGCCATCAGGGTAGCAACTTCGGTCATGGCAGCGGGTGCGGCCCCGCCTGTGCGCGCAGCGCGCGGCGCTCAAGCGCCAGGGCCAGCCGCGCCGCGCGCTTGCGCGCGACCCACCAGCGCCAGACCCAGCCGGTAAGCAGGAATCCCACGCTGGCAGTCAGCGAGGCGATCACCAGCAGGCCCAGCGCGGTATCGAGGCCCGCGCCGGTGATCCGCTGAAGCAGGACGTCGGTCTGCGTCTGCTGCATCGTGCGCGCGACCGGCGCGATCGCGGTCATCGCATCGGCGTGGAGCATGAGTTCGCCGACCTTGTAGGCCAGCGCCCACAGTGCGAGTACGGTCACCGGGTTGCCGACGAAGGTCGCCACCAGCGCGGCCGGAACGTTGGCGCGCACAAAGACGGCGAGAAGGGCGGCGACGATGAAATGAGCCATCGGGATGATGACTCCGATGAACAGGCCCAGCGCCACCCCGCGCGGGACCGAACGGCGGGTGAAGCGCCACAGGTCCGAGCGCAGGACGCTGCCGGCGAAGGGTCTTAGCCAGCGGCTGTTTTCGATATGCTCGCGCTGCGGGATCAGGCGGCCGAGGCGCGCGGAAAGCGCCGTATCGCGGGGCTTGCGCTCAATCACGGGCGGCGCGCTCACGCTCGCGCACCCGGGCCAGCCGGGTGCGCCGTTTGTGCGCGATCCACCAGCGCCAGCTGAAACTGGTGGCGAGGTAACTGACGGCCGCGGCCACCACGGCGACGATCACGAGCCCGAAGGCGGTCACCAGCGTGGCGCCGGTGAGCCATTGCAGCGTCTGGTCGAAGTCGGAATGCTCGATCGCCTGGTTGACCGGGGCAATCACGGTCATCGCATCGACCTTCAGGATGAACGCGCCGACCTTGTAGGCAATCACCCAGATGAACGGCGTGGTGAACGGGTTGGTGATGAAGGTCGTCAGTGCCGCAACGGGCACGTTCGCGCGCACCGACAGGCTCAGCAGTGCGGCGAACAGGATCTGCGCGAAGGGGATGATGATCCCCACCAGCATTCCCAGCGCGACCCCTCGAGGAACCGAGCGGCGGGTAAAGCGCCACAGTTCGGAACGCAGCACGCGGCCGGCAAAGGGCCGGATCCAGCGGCTCTCTTCCATCTGCTCGCGCGTCGGCATCGAGCGCTGGGCCCAGCCCGAAAGGCGCGTGAGGATCGTGCTCATCGGCGCCGCATCAGCGGTTGTCCCGCAGGATGCGCGCCTTGTCGCGCTGCCAGTCGCGGTCCTTGATCGTCTGGCGCTTGTCGGCCGAGTTCTTGCCCTTGGCCAGCGCCAGCTCGACTTTCGCGCGGCCCCGGCCGTTGAAATAGACCGAAAGCGGAACGAGGGTCATGCCCTTGCGCTCGACCGCGCCATGCAGCCGGCTGATCTCGCGCTCTTTCAGCAGCAGCTTGCGCGGCCGCTTGGGCTCGTGGTTGTAGCGGTTGCCGTGGCTGAACTCGGGCACGTTGGCGTTGACCAGCCAAACCTCGCCGCCCTTCACCTCGGCATAGGATTCGGCGATCGAGCCCTCGCCGAAGCGCAGGCTTTTCACTTCGGTTCCGGTCAGCGCGATGCCCGCTTCGAACACTTCCTCGATGAAGTATTCGTACCGCGCGCGCCGGTTCTCGGCGACGGTCTTCTGCTTGTCGAATGCGGCGTGTGCGGGTCGGGCCATTGTGTCCCGGCATGTAGGGGCTGGCCGGCGATTGTAAAAGCCGTTGTTGGCTTCGATTCAGCTTGCCACCCACTCCTCCAGCCACGCGGCGAGCGAGGGGTGAAGCACGGTGAAGGCTTCCTCCACCGTCTGGCCGTCGTCGAAATAGTAGTCGTTGAACGCCACGATCTCGCCCGTGTCGAGGTTGTACGAGACCGGCCCGGTGGTGTCGGCGATCGGCAGGAGATGGGCTGGCCACGGATGCTCGCCGGTATAGCCCGGGCCGCGGCGACGCAGGTCGTCGAGCACGTTGCCAACCGCCTCGAGCGACTGGAAGCCACTTCCCCGGCCCTGGGTGTAGGCCGTGCCCGGACCCCAGCCGCCGTCGGCGATGGCGTAAAGCGCGCGCAGATCTGCCGGCAGCTTGCGCCCGATCTTCCGCTCAAGCGTGGCAATGTCCGCCTCGGATGCCGGTGCGGCCAGCGGCAGCGCGTCGGCATCCTCGCTCGATGCGCCGAAGGTCCCGTCCGGGTAATTCGTCACGTGCATCGGCGGCATCTTCTGGCCCCAGGCCGCCATCTGCGCGACGACCCCGCGAAACGGACCTTCGGCTTCGGGGCTAAGCCGGCCGAACATCGCGATCAGCTCCTCGGGGTCGGTCACCACGCCGCCCGGCGTTCCGCCGAGGGGATCATGGCGACGGCCGGGGTCGCGGATGCGGGCGGAAATGGCGGCGACGAGCGCGGGCGGAAGAGCGGTCATGGCGCCGGTATCTACGCGCGATTGGTGAACCGATTCTTGCCTCGGCGGTTCGGGGCTGGCCTCTTCCTCCGCCCCGCAGCAGCCGGCAAGCAGCAGGAGCGGTGCCAGCGCCGCCGCGCGCCTCACACCAGTCCTGCGTGCACCAAAGCCTCGTCGACCGCCTTGCGCGCCGCCTCGTTGCAGCGGACCAGCGGCAGGCGCAGGTCTTCGGTCAGCCAATCGTGGACCCGCGTCAGCGCGTACTTGAGCGGAGCCGGGCTGGCGTCCTCGAACATCGCGTAATGCAGCGGATAGAGCCGGTCGTTGATCTCGCGCGCCTTGGCGAAGTCGTTGTCGGCGCAGGCCTGCTGAAACTGCGCGCACAGCGCCGGGGCGACGTTTGCGGTGACCGAGATGCAGCCCACCGCGCCCGCCGCGTTGGCCGGGAGCGAAAGCTCGTCGTCGCCCGAAAGCTGGCAGAAGTCCTTGCCGATGCCCATCCGGTGATCGACCACGCGCGAAAGGTCGCCGCTGGCGTCCTTGATCCCCACGATCGCGTCGGGATAGCGCTTGGCCAGCGCGCAGACAGTCTCGGGCTCGATGTCCGTCACGGTGCGGCCCGGCACGTTGTAGAGGATGATCGGCAGGTCGCAGTGCTCGGCGAGGTACGAAAAGTGCGCGATCAGCCCGGCCTGGCTGGGACGGTTGTAATAAGGGGCCACGCACAGCGCGGCGGCGGCGCCGCACTTGCGCGAGAAATTCATGTGAAGCAGCGCGTTCATCGTGTCGTTGCTGCCGCAGCCTGCGATGACCGGGACGCGCCCGGCGGCCTGCTCGACACACACCTCGATCACCCGGTGATGCTCGGCGTTCGACAGGGTCGAAGCCTCGCCGGTGGTGCCGCAAGGGACGAGAGCCTTCGATCCGTTGTCGATCTGCCAGTCGACCAGGCGGCGAAATGCCTTCTCGTCGAACGACCCGTCGCGGAAAGGAGTCACCAGGGCGGGAATCGAGCCCGAAAACATGGACATTTTCCTTCGCTTTGGGCCATCATGACCCGATACGGTGCTTTCAGCACCGCGGGGGGATCATGAGACAGACCCATTCAGCGCCTGATAAGGAGCCGGCGGCCACTATGTCCAGCATGGTCAGTAAACATGTCTTGATTGCTACGGTTTTCGGCGGAATCGCGCTTGGCGCTGCGAGTCCCGCATCGGCTGCCGATCCCAACGACTGGGATCGCGCCCGCGCCGCGCTCGTCGTCAGCCAGCCGACCGCGATGACTTACGCGGTGGACCGGTGGAAGCAGCTGTCCGCCTCGGACCGCTTCACCTTCGCCGACTACAGCAGCTTCGTGCTTTCCTATCCGAACTTCCCCGACGAGGAGAAGCTTCGCCGCTACGCCGAAGGCGCACTCGATCGCGAATACGTCGATGCCCAGCGGCTCGTCTCCTATTTCGACCGCCGTCCGCCGCTGACCAATCCGGCCCGCGCGCAGTACGCGCTGGCGCTGCGCGCGATGGGCCGCCCCGAAGCCTCGACCGTCGCCCACGCCGCGTGGCGCGGCGGGCCGATGAGCGACACCGCCGAGGCGATGCTTTTTTCGCAGTTCGGCGCGACCTTCACCCCCGACGACCATGACGCGCGGATGGACGCGCTGCTCTGGGCCGGCAGCCAGGCGCAGGCCCAGCGCCAGCTCGGCTTCGTTTCGCCCGCCCAGCGCGCGGTCGCCGCCGTGCGTCTCGCCGCTCTGTCGGGCATCGACCCGGCGTTGACCGGCATCCAGGTCGACAGCTCCTCGATGATGAGCGACCCGGGATACCTGTTCCAGCGCGTCCGCCAGTACCGCAAGTCGGGCAATGGTGCGGCCGCGCGCAGCCTCCTCGCCAATCGCGGGGCACTGAGCCGGCGCCCCGTCGATGTCGAGAAATGGGTCGACGAACTCCTCGTCAACGCGCGCTCCGCCGCCAGTTCGGGCGATCCTCGCACCGCGGTGCGGATCGCATCGAAGGTCGACGACGCATTCGAGCCGGGCACCGACATCAGCCAGCTCTCGCTCGGCCTGCGTGACGATTACACGTCGCTGGTCTGGCTCGGCGGGACCGAGGCGATGTGGGACCTGGGCGATCCCGTCAGCGCCGCTCCGCTGTTCTATCGCTACGGCAATGCGGCCAAGACACCGCAGACGCGCTCGAAGGGCTTCTACTGGGCGGGCCTCGCGTCCGACCGGGCGCGCGATCCGGCAAGCGCTCAGCGCTATTTCCAGATGGCAGCGAATTACGGCGACCAGTTCTACGGCCAGCTCGCGCTCGAGCGGCTGGGCCGGCCGATCCCGACATTCGCGACCGACCCGACCGTCGTGCCCACCCCGGCCGAGCGCCAGGCCTTCGCCTCGGCACCGCTCACCGCCGCGGTGCGCGAAGTGGCGCGCGCCAGCGACTGGCGCACCGCGGTCAAGTTCTTCCGCCAGATCTCCGACAACGCGCAGACCGCGGGTGACCACGTGCTGGTGGCCGAACTGGCGCGCAACCTCGGCCGCCGCGACCTTGGCGTGATCCTTGGCCAGTCGGCTGCGACGAAGGGCTTTCTCGATTTCCAGCACATCGCCTTTCCACGGATCCAGGTGCCGCTCGGCTACGATTCGGGATGGACGATGATCCACGCCATCGCCCGGCAGGAAAGCCAGTTCGCGCAAAACGCGGTCAGCCATGCCGGCGCGCGCGGGCTGATGCAGCTCATGCCCGGCACCGCGCGCGAACAGGCTGGCAAGATCGGCCTGTCCTATGCGCCGGATTCGCTGATCGCCGACCCGAATTACAACATGCAACTCGGCTCGAGCTATTTCGGGCGGATGATGGACTACTTCGGCGGGTCCTATCCGCTGGCGGTCGCGGCCTACAATGCCGGGGCGGGCAACGTGAACAAGTGGCTTGCCGCCAACGGCGACCCGCGCACCGGATCGATCAGCTGGGTCGACTGGATCGAGAGAATCCCGATCTACGAGACCAAGAACTACGTCCAGCGCGTGATCGAAAACGCCGTCGTCTATGAAGCGATGAACCCGGACAAGGCCACTTATCGCGGCCCCAATCCGACCAGCCATTTCCTGGGCAAGCGGACCCCCGGCTGAGCAGCCAAGGCGTTCCGAGGTGAGCGACGACGAGCGCGCCCGGGTTCCGGGCAATCCCATCACCCCCGAGGGCCTGGCCCGGCTGCGCGCGCGCTACGACGCGCTGCTGGGCGACGAACGCCCGCGAATGGTGGAGATCGTGAGCTGGGCCGCAGGCAACGGCGACCGCAGCGAGAACGGCGATTACATCTATGGCCGCAAGCGGCTGCGCGAGATCGACCGCGAGCTGGCGCATCTCGCCCGAAGGATGAAGGCGGCGCGGGTGGTCGAGCCGGGCAAGGCGGGCGATCGCAGCCGCGCGCTGTTCGGCGCCACCGTCACCATCGCCGACGAGGACGACCTGCAACGCACCGTCGCGCTGGTAGGCGACGACGAGGCCGACGCCGGCGCGGGCCGCATCGGCTGGAGCGCGCCGCTTGCCCGGGCACTGCGCGGCGCGGCGGTCGGCGATCTTCGCCGCGTGGTCCTGCCCGGCGGCGAAAAGGAATGGGAAGTCCTCAGCATCTCGTATCCCGGCGAAAACGCGCCCGGCACTTGAGTTGCGCCCGCGCCTGCTGATAGCAGCCGGCGATGCCCGATCTCGATCCTTCCGCCCTGCCCGGCCGCTTCTTCGTGATGCGTCACGGCGAGACCGTGTACAACGCCACGCGGCGGCTCCAGGCCAACCACATCCACACGCCGCTGACCCGGATAGGGACCGAGCAGGCGCTGGCGATGGGCGCGGCGCTGCGCGGCGCCCTGGGCGACCGGCCGCCGGTCACGCTCCATGTCTCCGAGACGGGTCGCGCGCTGCAGACGATGGCGCTGGTCTGCGACGTGCTTGGGCTGGACTGGTTTGCGGCGCGCCGCGACTTGCGCCTCGTCGAGATCGACATGGGCAGCTGGTGCGGACGCACTTATGCCGATGTCGAAGCCGAGCACGGCCCGATCGTCGATACCGAGCACCTGCTGCGTCCCGCTCCTGACGGCGAGGACTATGCGATGATTGCGGCGCGGCTGCGCGACTGGCTGGCCGCGCTGCCCGATGCCGGGGGCGACCACGTCGTGGTCATGCACGGCATCTCCAGCCGCGTGCTGCGCGGGGTGATGACCGGGCTGCCCGATCACCCCGTCCGTCATGCCCCGATCGCCCCGGCGCAGACCCAGGGCTCGATCGCCCTGATCGAAGGCGGCCGGGAAAGCGTGCTGCTAGGCGCCGCGGTCGGCGCGCTGCACGCGTGAGGCGCGGCGCGCTCCTGCTCGCCGCATTGCTGGGCGCGGCAGCACTGCCGGCGGGAATTGCGGCGGCGCGCGACAGCCTCGGCATCTATGGCCGGTGGGGCGCCTTCCGCGATCCGCAGGTGCCGCGCTGCTATGCCATCGCGATGGCCGAAGTCCCGCCCGGGCGGCGGATCGATTACCGACCCTTCGCAACAGTCGGCCACTGGCCGCGCCGCGGCATCCGCAACCAGGTGCACTTTCGCCTGTCGCGCCAGCTTGTCGCCGGAAGCCCGATCCGGCTCGCGATAGGGTCGCAGCGGTTCGACCTCGCCGGAGGCGGTGGCGATGCGTGGGCGCTCGATGCGCGGATGGATGCCGCGATCGTCGCGGCGCTCCGATCGGCCGAGACGATGTCGATCGCCGCACGTTCGGTCCGGGGCGGCAGTTTCCGCGACAACTACACGCTCGCCGGCGCGGCCACCGCGATCGACGCCGCCGCCGTCGGCTGCGCCCGAACCCGCTGACGCCGACGCCCGATACAGAACGGGCCGGGTTTGACCCCGGCCCGCTCCATCAGACTATCGCTTCATGCGATCAGAAGCGCATGCCCACGCCGACCACGACCTGGTGGCGGTCGGTGTCGATGTCGAAGCGCGCGCTGTCGGTGCCGACCGGGTAGTCGACCTCGCCCTTGTTGTAGTTCGAGTAGCGGTACTCGAGCTTGGCAAAGGTCTGCGGCCCGAGCGCGTGCTCGACGCCCGCGCCCACGCGCCACCCATCCGTGTCGAAGTTGTTCTTCAACTCGGTCGTCCCGTCGCTTGCCAGAACGTCGAAGCGGGCGTTGGTATAGCCCGCCTTGGCATAGACCATCGTGCGGGGGCTGGTGAGAACGCCGGCGCGCGCGCCGACGTAGAGGTCGCGCCCGACCTTGACGTTGCCGAAGCCGAAACCCTCGAAGTCGCCGTTGTCGTAGCCGGTCTTCGCGGTGGAGTCGGTATATTCGCCTTCCACGCCGAGCACGACGCCGCCGACGGCGACGTCATAACCCGCGCCGATGCCATAGAGCAGGCCGTCGACCGACTGGTCGTCGCTGGAGGTGGTGTCGTTGTCGACCGAGCTGCCGGCCTGGGTCTTGTCGTAGCCGAGGATGGCTTCGACACGCGGACCGGTGAAGGTCGAGTTGTCCTGTGCCAGGGCGGGGGTGGCCACCGCCGTGCAACCGAGGGCCAGGACTGCAAGATGCTTTTTCATTATCAACTCCATTAGGTTTCCCGAGGCGTCGAACGCCGCCGGGACTGGGAGAATGATGCAACCGCGAACAAGTTTCATGAACCTAACACAACGAAAATACTGAGGTTTTTTGGTCACACCCTTTCGACCGGACGCAGTTGCAGCACGACCAAAGTCAGGAACCGGAGGGCTTCGGCGGGGTTCGCGCGGGGGGCTATCGCCGGCGCCCGACGATCCCTATATCGCCGCCACCATGCAGATCCCCGGCCAAGTCGATCCCGTTCCCGTCGCGCGCGACGTTACCCCGCGCGCCGATGGCCGCATCGACCTGATGGGGCTGCCGCGCCTCCGCATCGCCGAGCTGCTGGCCGAGGCCGGGCTCGACACCAAGGCAGCGAAACTGCGTTCGCGCCAGCTGTTCCACTGGATCTACCACCGCGGCGTATCAGACTTCGAGACGATGACCGACATTGCCAAGGCGATGCGGCCGTGGCTTGCCGAACGCTTCGTCATCGCCCGGCCCGAGGTGGTCGAAGCGCAGGTTTCGGAGGACGGCACCCGCAAGTGGCTGCTTCGCACCGCCGACGGCCACGATTTCGAGATGGTCTTCATCCCGGACGAGACGCGCGGCACGCTGTGCGTGTCGAGCCAGGTGGGCTGCACGCTCAACTGCCGGTTCTGCCACACGGGGACCATGCGCCTGGTCCGCAACCTGACCCCCGGCGAGATCGTGGGCCAGGTCATGCTGGCGCGCGACGCGCTGGGCGAGTGGCCGGGAAGCGCCGGTGCCACCCCGCCGATCGAGCGACCCGCCTTCGCAGCGGATGCGACCGACGACGACGAGGACGAGGAAGAAGGCGGCCAGTATTCCGCCGACGGGCGCCTGCTGACCAACATCGTGATGATGGGCATGGGCGAACCGCTCTATAATTTCGACAACGTTCGCGACGCGCTGAAGCTGGTGATGGACGGCGACGGGCTGGCCCTGTCGAAGCGGCGGATCACGCTTTCCACCAGCGGGGTCGTGCCGATGATGGCGCGCGCGGGCGAGGAGATCGGGGTGAACCTGGCCGTCTCGCTCCATGCCGTGACCAAGCCGGTGCGCGACGAGATCGTGCCGATCAACCGCAAGTACGGGATCGAGGAACTGCTCGAGGCCTGCGCTGCCTATCCCGGGGCGAGCAATTCGCGCCGCATCACGTTCGAATACGTGATGCTCGACGGGGTGAACGACAGCGACGAGGACGCGCGCGAACTGGTCCGCCTGATCAAGCAGTACAAGCTGCCGGCCAAGGTAAACCTGATCCCGTTCAACCCGTGGCCGGGTTCGGTCTATTCGTGCTCCACGCCCGAGCGCATCCGCCGGTTCAGCGAGATCGTCTTCGACGCCGGGATAAGCGCGCCCGTGCGCACGCCCCGCGGGCGCGACATCGACGCGGCTTGCGGCCAGCTCAAGACCTCGGCCGAAAAGCGCAGCCGCGCCGAACTCGACCGGCTTGCCGAGGAAAAGATGGCCGCGCTCGGCTGATTTCTGACCGTCAGTAGGGCGGCGCGCGCAACTTTTTCTGCGCGGCGGCGGCCTCGGTCCACCACGAAAGATCATCGGCAAACCGCTCGAACGCCTTCGAAAGGCTTTCGCCCGCCTTGCCGGTCGGCTCGGCCGTCTCGTCCAGCGTCTCGGCGATCGGTCCCACCGTCAACGTGCTCGAGATGACGACCATCCCCATTTCGGCCAGGGTCGGATGCCACGCCGAGTTGGAGCGTGCGCCCGACAGCCGCCCGCGCGAATAGCTGGCGATGGCGGCGGGCCGCCAGAACCATTCCTCGAGGAAATGGTCGGTCAGGTTCTTGAGCCCCGGCTGCACCCCCCAATTGTATTCGCCGGTAACGAACACGAAGGCGTCGGCGCCGCGGATCTTCCCGGCCAGCTCTTCCATTGCCGGGGGCGCTTCGCCCTTGGGATACTCCTTGTACATGCGGTCGAGCATGGGCAGCGCGACGGCGCGCGCATCGATCAGTTCCGGCGCTTCGCCTCGTGCGCGAAGGCGCGCCACGATGAAATCGGCAAGCCGGATGCCGAGCCGGTCGCGCCGGTAAGAGCCGTAGAATACCAGAACCTTCGCCACGCTTTTCTCCCTGGCTCGATGGCCTAAAGTCCCGCCCTGCCCCCCTGGCTAGCGCAATGGCACGAGCCTGTCTTGCCCGCGCGACGCCACGCGGCGTGTGACGGCCACAGATTTCGGTTTCGCGTGAGCGACGTTGGGTGCATCCTTTCGCCCGGATGCGATGGGGACCGGCATGAAGCGACACGCGCTCTCGACGCGGCTGTGGCACTGGCTCAATGCCTGGGCAATGGCGGTCCTGTTCTTCTCGGGCCTCGGCATATCGAACGCGCACCCCCGGCTCTATCTCGGCGCCTGGGGTTTCGATCCCGCGACCGCCTGGCTCGAAGTCCCGCGCTTTCCGTTCTGGATGACGATCCCCGGCCATTACAGCCTGGCCGAGGCGCGGCTGTGGCATTTCCTTGCGGCCTGGCCCTTCGCGCTGGGGCTGGCGCTGTTCCTCGTCGCGGCTCTGGCCAGCGGGCACTGGCGGCGCTTCGTCACACACCTGCACGAATGGCGCTTGGGGGCGATCCGCGAAGATCTGGTCAAGCACTTGCGGCGCGACTTCGCGCCGCCGCCGGGCGAATCGTTCAATTTCCTCCAGAAGCTGCTTTACGGCCTCGTCCTGTTCATCGGGCTGCCCCTGATGATCCTCACGGGCTTGGCGATGAGCCCGGCGATGGACGCCGCCTGGCCCTGGCTGCTCGATCTGTTCGCCGGGCGGCAGACCGCCCGCTCGATCCATTTCGTGACCGCCTGGGCGCTGTTCGCATTCTTCCTCGCCCACATCCTCGCGGTCCTCCTGTCCGGCCCGATCGGCCAGCTTCGCGACATGATCACCGGCGGAAAGGTGGCGGAGCCGTCCGCCCCGCCTATCCCGGCGGAGGCCGGGGCATGATCGGCCGCCGCGGATTGATCGGCACGCTGGCCGGCGGGTTGCTCGCCGGCTGCACCAAGATCGCGCAAAGCCAGCCGGGCGGCGCGCTGCTCGAAACGGTCGAGCGCTGGAACCGTGCGGCGCAGCGGGCCATCTCGAAGCGCACCGCGCTCGCCCGCGAGTTCACGGTGGCCGACATCTCGCCGTTCTTTCGCGGCAACGGCACCCAGAATCCCGCCACCCCAGCTTATGACGCCCACGCCGCCGGCCAGTTCGCCGACTGGCGGCTGGCGGTGGACGGCCTCGTCGAGCGCCCGCTGTCGCTCTCGCTGGCGCAAGTCCGCGCCCTGCCGCAGCGGACCCAGATCACCCGCCACGACTGCGTCGAGGGGTGGAGCGCGATCGGTCAGTGGACCGGCGTGCCCCTTGCCCGGCTGCTCGCGCTTGCCGGAGTCCGGCCCGAGGCGAAGTATATCGTGTTCCACTGCGCCGACAGCCTGTCGGGCACGCCCTATTACGAGAGCATCGACATGATCGACGCACTTCACCCGCAGACGATCATCGCGCATGCCCTGAACGGCGCCCCCCTGCCCATCCGCAACGGCGCCCCGCTGCGCCTGCGGGTCGAGCGCCAGCTCGGCTACAAGCAGGCCAAATATATCGAGCGGATCGAGGCGGTCGCCAGCCTGGCGGGGATCGCCGGGGGCAAGGGCGGCTATTGGGAGGATCGTTCGGGATACCAGTGGTATGCGGGCATCTGATCGGGCCGCGGGCACGGCTCGCCGCGCAGCCAATTCATCCAGCCGCTGTTAATCCGAGGTTGGGGATCGCCGGTCGATAGTGCGGGTTCAGGACAACGAAACCGCAACATGGAAAGGTCCCTTCATGAGGAAGCTCGTTCTTGCCGCAACCCTCGCCGCGGTCGCCGCGCCGGTCGCCCCGGTGCTGGCCGACCCGCCGCCCTGGGCGCCGGCGCATGGCCGCCGCGCCCATGATCGCCAGGCGATGTACGACAGCTACGGCCGCTACTACGAACCCCGCGCGCTCAGCCGCAATGACACGGTCTGGCGCGGCAACGACGGCCGCTACTACTGCCGCCGGGGCAACGGCACGACCGGCCTGATCATCGGCGGTGCGGCGGGCGCGCTGCTCGGCCGCTCGCTCGACGGCGGGCGACACCGCACGCTCGGCACCATCCTGGGCGCCGCGGGCGGCGCGCTGCTGGGCCGCGAGATCGACCGCGGCGGACTTCGCTGCCGCTGATCTGAAAACGCTCTGGCCATAATGCGGGAAGCGGGGCAAGGCGCCGGCGATGCTGACCGCCTTCCTCGCTTCCGTTTCGCTCGTCGCGCTCGCCGAGATCGGCGACAAGACCATGCTTCTGGCCATCCTGCTGGCGACGCGGCTGCGTGCCCCGGTGCAGATCCTGCTCGGGATCTTCTTCGCCACGCTGGCCAATCACGCGCTCGCCGCACTGGTCGGCAGCGAGGTCGCCGGTCTGCTCGACGCGCCGTGGTTCCGCCTCGCGGTGGCGCTGGGCTTCATCGCGATGGCGCTGTGGACGCTCGTTCCGGACAAGTTCGACGATGACGACGGCGAAGCGATCCGCCGGCGCGGCGGCGCGTTCCTCACTACGCTGATCGCGTTCTTCATCGTCGAGATGGGCGACAAGACCCAGGTCGCCACGATCGCGCTGGGCGCAAGGTTCCATTCGATCGCGATCGTCGCTGCGGGAACCACGGTGGGGATGATGCTCGCGAATACGCCGGCGGTCCTGTTTGGCGATACGCTGGTGCGCCACGTATCGCTCAAGGCCACGCGGATCGCGGCGGCGCTGCTGTTCCTCGCGCTGGGCCTGTGGCAGCTTGCCGACTGGGCGGGCTGGCTCTGATCGCTCCTTGCCAAGCGCGCGTCGCTTGGGCATTGACCCGATATGGTTCCCTTTTCGTTCGCATCGCAGGAATGGCTGATGACCGCCGGCCGCGCGCTTTACTGGCCGCGCGAGCAGGCGTTGCTGGTCGCCGACCTGCATCTTGAAAAGGCCAGCTTCTTCGCCCGTCACGGCCAGATGCTCCCGCCCTACGACAGCCGCGAGACGTTGGAACGAGTGGCCTTGGCAATCCGCGAGACGGGCGCGCGCCGGGTCTATTGCCTTGGCGACAACTTCCACGACAGCCGGGGGGTGGAGCGGCTCGAACCCCATGCCGCCGGCATGCTCGCGGCGCTGACCCGCGCGGTCGAGTGGGTGTGGATCACCGGCAACCACGACGCCGCGATGGAAGCATCGTGCGGCGGCGCGCTGGTCGATGAAACCGAGATCGGCGGGGTCGTCCTGCGCCACCGGGCGATGGCGGGAGAAACGCGGCCGGAATTGTCCGGGCACTATCACCCCAAGCTGCGGCTTGTGCATCGCGGGCGGCGGATTTCGCGCCCGTGCCTTGTCGCAAGCGCCGACACCGCTACCGGAGGGCGGATGATCCTGCCTGCGTTCGGCGCGCTGACCGGGGGCATGGATGCGGCCGACCCGGCGATCCTTTCCGCCATGCAGCCCGCCACCGCGATCGACGCGATCGTTCCCGCGGCGGGGCAACTCGCCCGTTTCGCGCTGTGGCGCGCTGCCGCGTAGGCCGTTGATTTCAAGCCGGCGCAGGTCTTGCGCGGGCAGGCTTGCAACACCACATCCGCACCGTGCGCGCCCGGTGCATGGCCCCCTTTATTTGCGCGGGTTTTGCCAGTAAGAGCGCGCCTTGATTCAACCCGCACGTCATTTCAACTTTCAGGAGCAGTACCTATCGCACCCCCTCCCCGGCGCCTCATGACGCCCCCTACCAAGAGCGGCCCACGCTTCAATAATTTCATCACGGTGGACAAGGTCCGGGTGATCGATGGCGAGGGCGAGAATCTGGGCGTGATGTACACCCGTGAGGCGATCGAGGCTGCCGCCGCGGTGGGACTCGATCTGGTCGAGGTATCGCCCAACGCCGATCCGCCGGTGTGCAAGTTCCTCGATGTCGGCAAGTTCCGGTACGAAGCGCAGAAGAAGGCCAACGCCCAGCGCAAGACCCAGAAGACGCAGGACATCAAGGAAATCAAGATGCGTCCGAACATCGACGATCACGATTACGATGTGAAGATGCGCAACGTGAACCGGTTCATCGAAGACGGCGACAAGGTGAAGGTCACCCTGCGCTTTCGCGGGCGCGAATTGTCGCACCAGCAACTCGGCATGGACCTGCTCAAGCGGGTCCAGGCCGATGTTGCCGAGATTGCCAAGGTTGAAGCCTATCCGCGCATGGAAGGCCGCCAGATGCTCATGGTGATTGCGCCCAAGTAGGCGCATTGCGGGTCGCCTCGTCGGCGGCCGTGCGGCACGGCCGCCAACGCGCCCACCCGTCCGCAAAGCCGAGTGAGCGCGAAGGCACGGTTTTGACCAGGTGGCTTAGCCGCGCGGATTTGGCGTCACGTTGAGGACCAGGGTTCCGTCGTCGGCATCCATCGCCCTGTTCGCCTTGGCGACGTCGGTGCGCAGCTTCCTGAGCTGGCGATCGTATTCGCCCTGTGACGATGCGAAGATGATGTTAGCCTGGAATTTCTGTCCCGGCCCGACGCCCACGGGCAGCGGATGCATGGTGGAAACCCGGCTGATGGCGCGCAATGCCGCGCGATCGAGCCTGGAGTCACCCGATTTCCGCACCACCTTGAGCGCGGCTGGCAGGCCCTCGTCGCTGCAACGGAAAGCTACCGAGACGATCCCGTCAGCGGTGCGTTCCGACGCCTCGTAGGGGAAGTCGAGGTTCCGGTTGATCTTGTCGGTCATCCCGTTCGACCACTGAGCAATCGAGTTCATGTGGCCGGTGACGATGACGGGGTGCACTTCCTTGGCCGCAGAAGGAACGCACACGGCGGGGATGGCGCAAAGCGCCACCAAAGCAGTCAGTTTCATGATCGTATACCCTCAAGTCGGAGACTGTCCGGCCTTGCCGACGACGCCCGAATATGCGGATTGCCCGCCTTACGCCTAAGGTCGATAGGATGGCGTGCGTTTTGCGGACCACGCGCTTTCCCACAGCAAACAGTCTGCCGATTTCGCAAATTGTCAAGCCGGATTTGGGTGAATTTTTTGCCCGCCTTGACTAACCCGGCGAAAATCAACGATGTTAAGAATCGGCGGCGAGACGGGCTTTTTTCCCTTCGTGGCCAGGCCAATTCTCAAGAATCAGAAAAATCGGTCGCGTTTTCAGTGAGAAAGTTTTCGCCTCACGCGAAGGGGAACGACCGATGAAACGAATCAGGACCATGGTGTTAGCCGGGGCTACGGCGGTCGCGGCAATCGCCGCGCTGGCCCTCGTCCCGGGGCAGTTCGCGGCCAGCGCGGATCACCTCGACCCGCCATCGCGAACCGACCCGGCAATCGACTCGGTGCCCGACATCGCTGCCGACATCGCCGACGTGTTCGCCTTCAGCGATGCGACGAACGCCTACTTCGTCATCACGTTCGCCGGCCCCTCAGCCTCGGCGAAATCCGCGTTCTACGATCGCGACGTGCTCTACACGCTCAACATCTCGACCGCGACGCCCGCGTCGTCACCGGAGATCTCGATCCAGTCGCGGTTCGGTCCCGGAACCTCGGCCGGACAGTTCGGCATCTCGGTCGCCGGGCTCCCCGGCGTGAACGGGGCGCTGGTCGGCCCGGTCGAGCAGATTCTCAGCAAGGACGGGGTTCGGGTCTATGCGGGCCTTCGCGACGATCCGTTCTTCTTCGACCTCGTCGGCTTCCGCGAGACCCGGTCGACCGGCGCGATCAGGTTCGACAAGAACCGCGATTTCTTCAACGGCCAGAACGACACCTCGCTCGTCTTCGAGATTCCGAAGTCCCGGCTGGGAGGTGCCACGGGCAAGATCAACGTCTGGGCCACGACCGCCCGGTTCGGAGGGCAGATCTGATGCGCGCGCACACTACCCGCGGCGCGCTTCGCCGCCTCGCCCTTACCGCCGCTCCGCTCGCGGCCTCGCTGCTTCTTGCCGCCTGCGGCGGCGGGGACGGCGGCGACCTGAGCGGAATGATCCCCACCCCCACGCCGACCGTGACGCCAACGCCGACGCCGACCCAGACGACCGCGTCGTACAACGTCTCGTCGTGTCTCAACCAGGTCATACCCGGCACCAACGGCGCGACACCGGCCTCGCTGGTGGTGCCCGACACGGTCGCGCTGGATTTCAGCAAGCCGGACGGCTTCCCCAACGGGCGGCGGCTGCAGGATCCCGTCATCGACGTGACCCTGGCGGTATTGTTCCTCGACGTGAACGCCACCGGGCAGAGCGCGGCGACCTTCGCCAACCTGCCGCTGAACCCGCCGGGCAACGAGGTCCCGTTCCTGACGACGTTCCCGTTCCTCTCCCCGCCCAACGGCACCCCGCCGCTGGCGACGGGCACGGGCACGACGTTCGATTTCCGCACCGATCCCGCCTCGTCGTTCGTCCGGGTCGACCGGATGGGGATGCCGGCGGTGGCGACGGCGCTGATCGGCAGTTCGCTGAAGCTCACCTACAACGACAACAATCCGGCAGACGATGCGGCGGGCGCCTTCGTGCCCGAGATTACCACCCAGTTGACCACGCTGACCAATGCGCTGGCCGACGATCTCATCTCGCTGGGCCTGAAGCCCTGCGCGAAGTCGAACTGACGGGGTCCGGGGGGCGACGGGCGGGGCAGCCTGAATGGCGCTTGCCCACCCGGCGCCCGTTCCCCGCCTGACGGGCCTTTCCGCCCCGTTGCGCTGGGCGGCTTTGCTGGCGCTGGCCGCGCTGCTGGTCATCGGCGGCGGAGCGGCGCTCGATGCCTGGCGGGCCCATCGCGCCGCAGTGTCTGCCGACCCGGCAGCGCTGTCGCCTGGCTTTGGCCCGCGCAATTATTTCGAGGCACTGGCGCGGGCCGATGGCGGCGTGGACGAGGCGCGCAGGCGCCTTGCGATGGCGCCCGGTGAATGGCTGCGCGAAGAAGGCCTCGCCCGCCAGCTGGTCTCCCGCCACCGGCTGACGGGCGACTATGCCGACCTGGCCGAGGCCGAACGCCTGCTCGACGATGCGACCGCGCGCGCGCCGGACCCCGGCGGCCCCGTTCTGTCGCAGGCCCAGCTTGCGGTGCTGCTCCACCGCCTGGCCGCTGCCGAGGCCGCCCTCGCCGAGTTCGCGCGGTTCGCCGCGCCCGAGCCGGGCGAAAGCGCGGATGCCGAAGCGCTGCGCGGCGACATCGCGTTACAGCGCGGGCAGATGGACGAGGCCGCGCGTCATTATGCCCGGGGCGAGGCGCTGGCTCCATCGGCCGGGCTCGAGTTGCGCAGCGCCGTGCTGGACCTGCGCCGCGGCCACCGCGACGCCGCGCGCGAGGCGATGAACCGGCTGTTGCTCCGTCCGCGGCAGAGCCCGGCGGCGCTGGCGCAGCTCGCCTTGCAGCGCGCTGCGCTCGCCTATGCCGAAGGTTCGTGGGACGAAGCCCGGCGCTGGATCGCCGCTGCCGACCGGACGTTTCCGGGTTACTGGCTGGTCGAAGCCCACGGCGCGCAGGCGCTCGCGCTGTCGGGCCGCACCGCCGAGGCGATCGGCGCCTATGCCGCGGTCGCGCGCAAGTCGCAGGCGCCCGAGGTGATGGACGCGCTAGCCCTGCTCCTGCGGATGGAAGGCAGGCCCAAGCAAAGCCGCGAATGGTCGGACCGCGCGGGCAAGCTGTGGCAGGAGCGGCTGGCCCGCTTTCCCGAGGCGGCGCGCCAGCACGCTGCAGAGCACGAGCTGATCGCCGGCAATCCGGAACGCGCCGTGGCGCTGGCCCGCGCCGATGTCGCCGCCCGGCCCCATGGCGCCGCAATCGTGGTCCTCGCCCGCGCGCTGGTCCTGGCCGGGCGTCCGGCCGAGGCCCTGGCCTGCCTCGACCGGGCCCAGGCGCAGGGCTGGACCAGCGCGGGCAGCCTGATGCAGCGGGCCGAGGCCGAGGCCGCGCTGGGCAACGGCCCGGCGAGCGCTGCTGCGCGCACCAGGGCCGAGGCGATCAATCCGCGCGCCGCCGACCCGCGCACCCGCCTCATCTGGTTCGGCCATGATTGAGCGCCGCCCTGGGCGCCGGCTCCTGGCCCTCTTCATCGCGATGGTCGCGACGCTGCTGGCCGTGCCGGCTGCAGCGCACCTCACCCCCAACTCCGAGATACGGCTTCATTTCGCCCCCGGCGCGGTCGAGGCGGCGGTCCTGATCCCGGCCAGCGAATATGCCTATGCGACCGGCCAGTCGGGGGACTCCACGCCCGCCGCGCTGGCCGAGGCGCGCCGCTATCTGCTCGATCACGCAGCGGTGCTCGCGCCCGACGGACGGGCGTGGGCGAAGGACGTGACCCGGATAAACGTCGTGTCCGCGCCGGGTGGGCCCGACATGCTCGCCACGCTGCGCTTCGTCCCCCCGCCGGGCGCGCCCGACCGGGCGCTGCGGCTGCGCTGGGACGCCGTGATCCGCGAGACGCCGAGCCACTTCGCCCTCGCCGCGATCGACGGTGACCTCGTGCGCGGAATGAGCGAGGGCAACGAACTGCTCGGCAGCTTCACCCGCGAAACACCCGAGATGCGCATCGATCGCGGTACCAGCGGAACGGCCGGCCTGTTCGGCGGCGCGATCCTGCTGGGCGCGCGGCATATCCTGGGCGGGCACGACCACCTGCTGTTCCTTCTCGCGCTGCTCCTGCCTGCGCCGCTGCTCGCCGCCGGCGGGCGCTGGGGCGCGCCGCGCAGCCCGCGCGCCACGCTTCACCTGCTGGGCTGGACGGTGTCGGCCTTCACCGTGGGCCACAGCCTGACCCTGATCGCCGCCGCACTGTTCAACGCGCACCTGCCCGCCGCCCCTGTCGAAGCGCTGATCGCGCTGTCGGTGCTCGTCTCCTCGCTCCACGGCCTGCGCCCGCTGTTCCCGGGGCGCGAGCCGCTGGTCGCGCTGATGTTCGGGCTCGTCCACGGGCTTGCCTTCGCGACGGTGATCGCGGGCTTCGGAGTCGACGCCGAGACGCGCGCGACCGCCATCCTCGGCTTCAACCTGGGGATCGAGCTGATCCAGCTCGGCATCGTCGCGCTGCTCCTGCCCGCGCTGCTGATCGGCGCGCGGACTGCCGCCTATCCCGCGGCCCGGCGCGGGCTGGCGACACTCGCCGCGGGCGCGGCGCTTGCCTGGCTGGCCGAGCGGGTGAGCGACACTCCCAGCCCCGTCGCCGCCGCGTTCGACGCGGTCCTGCCGTGGCTGGGCCTGGCGCTCGTCGCCTCGTCGCTGGTGGTCGGCCTGGCGTGGCTGGCGCGCGGCGGCCTGCCGCAGGCGGCTGCGCGAATGAGCGCGTGACGGTTGCAGTTGAAACCAATCGGGCCTAGCGCAGCGAAACGATAATCGCCGCCAGCAGCAGGACCGCCATGACCGACAAGCCCGCCACTCCGCCAGTCCCCACCGCGCGCCGCAAGCCGCGTCTCGCCGTGGAAAAGCTCGGCGGGCGCAAGCTCAAGCCGGCCACATTGATGATGGGCCACGGCTACGATCCCAAGCTGTCCGAAGGCGCGCTCAAGCCGCCGATCTTCCTCACCTCGACTTTCGCCTTCGAAAGCGCGGCGGCGGGCAAGCGGCACTTCGAGCAGCTCACCGGCCGCCGCCCCGACGATGCCGCGGGCCTCGTCTATTCGCGCTTCAACGGCCCCAACCAGGAAATCCTCGAGGATCGCCTCGCGGTGTGGGACGAGGCGGAGGACGCGCTGGTGTTCTCCAGCGGCATGTCGGCCATCGCCACGCTGCTGCTCGCCTTCTGCAGCCAGGGCGACGTGATCGTCCATTCGGGCCCGCTCTATGCCGCGACCGAGGGCTTCATCGCGCGCACCCTGTCGCGCTTCGGGGTCGGCTACGTCGACTTTCCTGCCGGGGCGACGCGCGAGGAACTCGACGCGGTGATGGAACGGGGCAAGGCGCTGGCCGCAAAGCTGGGCGGCAAGGTCGCGCTCGTCTATCTCGAAAGCCCGGCCAACCCGACCAACGCGCTGGTCGATGTCGAGGCGGTGCAGGAAGCGCGCGACGCGGTGCTGGGCGCCGACGGCGCGCCGATCGCGATCGACAACACGTTCCTCGGGCCGCTGTGGCAACAGCCGCTGCTCCACGGCGCGGACATCGTGGTCTATTCGCTGACCAAGTATGCCGGCGGCCATTCCGACCTCGTCGCCGGGGGCCTGTCGGGCGCGAAGAAGTTCATGGATCCCATCCGCAGCCTGCGCAACACGATGGGCACGATCTGCGATCCCAACACCGCGTGGATGCTGCTGCGCAGCCTCGAGACGGTGGAGCTGCGGATGACCCGCGCGGGCGAGAACGCGGCCAAGGTCTGCGCCTGGCTGGCGGCGCACCCCAAGGTCGTCGGGCTCGGCTATCTCGGCATGATCGACGATCCGCGCCAGCAGGACATCTACGACCGCCACTGCACCGGCGCGGGCAGCACCTTCTCGCTGTTCATCAAGGGCGGCGAGGCGGAGAGCTTCGCCTTCCTCGATGCGCTGCGGATCGCCAAGCTGGCGGTCAGCCTCGGCGGGACCGAGACGCTTGCCAGCCATCCGGCGAGCATGACCCACCTGTCGGTGCCAGACGGACGCAAGGCCGAAATGGGGATCAGCGACAACCTGGTACGAATCTCGATCGGGGTCGAGGACGCCGACGACCTGATCGCCGACTTCGAGCAGGCGCTGGCGCAGGTCTGAGAAGACCCGTCGCCTTCTGCAGGGGGCACGGCTACGCGCCCGCGGGCGAGCGCGGGATTACGCCGGGAAAAGCAACGGGCGACGGCCGGTGCATGGTGGCCCGGGCCATACGGGCGTGGCTGCGCGATCATTGTTGCGAACGCCGGACGGGGAATCGCTGCGAAACCGTCCGGTCGGCCCTGCGGCATCGGGGGGTGACGGGGCGGGCTCGCTCCCTTGCCGTCACGTCCTGCGGACTGGCTCCGCTGCGCGATGCGGGCGCCGTGCGCTCCCGCTCCCGATGTCCTTTTCGGCAAAGCGGCGCTCGCCGCCAGGCGGGCACCGGCCGTCACGCGGGGGACGAGAGGCAAAGCGCTGACCGCCCACCGCACCCGTTGCGCGGCAGCATATAACCTATATGGTTCGTTTTGTCAAGGTCGAAGCGGGCGAGCCGAGCTCAGCCCTTCCACTCGCGCCTTTCCTCAGCCGCCTTGAGCACCTCGTAGGCAAGCTGCAGCGCCTGGAAGGCCTTGGCCGCCTCGGCATCGCCGGGCTTAAGGTCGGGGTGCACTTCCTTGGCGCGCGTGCGGTAGGACTTCTTCACCGCCTCGAAATCGGCGCTGGCATCGAGCCCGAGGAGGTCGAGCGCGCGCATCTCGTCGCGGCTGCGGCTCCCGTCTCCGCTGCCGCCCCAGCCATAATGGGCCGCTTCCTTGAAGCCCGACGCGTCACGCGTCTCTTCGGCCTCGCGCGCGGCGGCCTCTTCCTTGCTCAGCCCTTCGAAGTAATCCCACCCGGCGTTGTATTCGGCCGCGTGTTTTTCGCAGAAGTACCAGCGATCGGGGCTGTTGGGCGATTTGGGCGCGGGGCAGTCGCCGCGCGCATCGCAGCCGTGGCGATCGCACAGCCGCACGGTCGCGGCTTCGCGGCCATGCTCGTAGCCCCGCCAGCGCGGAAAACCCCAGTCATTGGAACGGCGGGATGCGGGCACGGGCGGCTTTCACGAAGGGCGGAAGGTTTTCGGGCGGGCGGCCGCATCGCTGCAGCCGCACCGCCCGATCTAGGAGGCCGCGGTCGGTTCCGCAAAGCCTAATGATGGCAAAGGCGCTCGAACCTACTGGATGGTGACGGTCACCGCGCGGCGGTTGCGCGCCCAGCTCGCCTCGTCCGAACCCAGCGCGACCGGGCGCTCCTTGCCGTAGCTGACCGTGCCGATTCGCGCCGCCGCGACGCCGAGGCTGACGAGGTAGTTCTTGGCCGCATTGGCCCGGCGCTCGCCCAACGCGATGTTGTAGTCGCGCGTGCCGCGCTCGTCGGCATGGCCTTCGACCGTGATCCGCTTGTCGGGATAGCGGGCGAGCCACTGCGCCTGGCTCTGCAGCGTGGCGCCATCGGCGCTGTCGACGTTGTACTGGTCGGTATCGAAATAGATCGTGTCCGACGCGACCGAGGCCACGAAGTCGGCCTGGCTGCCCGGAACGGCAGCGTTGGTCATGTCCGAAGAGCTCGATTCCTGGCCGATCGGGGTGCCCGGTTCGGGCGGAAGTTCCTTGGGCGCCTTGTGCGCGCATCCGGCAAGTGCCGCGCTCATCGCAAGGACGGTCACGGTAAGGGACAGGCGGGACATGGGCATTTCTCCTTTGTGCAATCATCCGCGCCGGGCGCGGGGGAATCGGGGGTTCAGGGCAGGACCGGGCCCCAGGCCGGGTCCGACGCATCGACCGGAGTGGAAAGCTTGCGCTCGTTCCGCCCAGTAAGGTCGACCTGCCAGATGCCGGCCTTCCCGCTGCCGCGCGCGGTGCGGAAGAACTGGATGATCCGGCCGTTGGGCGACCAGGTGGGCGCTTCGTCCTGCCAGCTGTCGGTCAGGTCGCGCATCCCGCTGCCGTTGGGGCTCATCACCGCGATGCGGAAATTGCCGGCGATATGGGTGAAGGCGATCTGGTCGCCGCGCGGGCTCCATTCCGGAGTGGCGGCGCGGCCGCCGAAGAAGCTGATCCGCTGCTGGTTCGAACCGTCCGCGTTCATCACATAGACCTGCTGGCTGCCCGAACGGTCGCTTTCGAACACGATCCGCGAGCCGTCGGGCGAATAGCTGCCGCCCACGTCGATCCCCGGGCTGTCGGTCAGCCGGCGCGGCTCGCCGCCCGCGGCAGAGACGCGATAGACGTCGGTGTTGCCCGCCACCGCCATCGAATAGAGGATCCAGCGCCCGTCGGGCGACCAGCGCGGGGCGAAGGTCGGGTTGCGGCTCTGCGTCACCAGGCGCTGCTGGCCGGTGCCGATGTCGTAGATGTAAATCCTCGGATTGCCGTTGAGGTAGCTGAGGTAAACGATTGATTTGTAATCGGGCGAATAGCGCGGGGTCAGCGCGGTAGCCTGTCCGTTGGTGATGAAGCGATGGTTCGCGCCGTCCGAATCCATGATCGCCAGGCGCTTCACGCGATGGTTCTTGGGACCGGTCTCCGCGATGTAGGCGATCTTGCTGTCGAAGAACGGGCTTTCGCCCGACAGCCGCGAATAGACCATGTCGGCGCACTTGTGCGCGGCGCGGCGCCAGTCGGCCGGCGCCACCACGTAGCCCTGCCGCGCCAGCTCGCTGCGCAGGCTGACGTCGTAAAGGTAGCAGCCCACGGTGAGCTTGCCCTCGCCCGTCACCCGGACATAGCCGTGGACGAGCATCTCGGCCCCGCGCGACTGCCATTGCGGCCACTGCGGCGCGGCGACGTCGCCGAACGCGATGGCGGGAAGCGAACCGGGGCCGGTCGGCTTGAACAGGCCGTTGTTGCGCAAGTCGGCGGTGATCACCTCGCCCAGCTGGCGGCCCAGAACCGCGCTGTTGCCCGCCGCCGTCGCCGCATCGCGGTCGGTGGCAAAGGCGGGGATCGCGATGCCCAGATCCTGCCAGGCGTTCTCGTCCGAGACCGAGCCGGTCAGCCCGCCCTCGCCCTGCTGCGCGCTCGACGGCGGAGGCGGCGCCGGCTGCGCGACAGCGACGGAGGCAAACGCAAGAATTGGCAGGGATACGAGCAGTTTGAGCAGGTTCATTGAGACAGCTTCCTATCGAAACGGAATGCCGCGACGCGCTTCCACGCGGCGTAATACTGGTCGGGCAAGTCGAACGGGGCGGCAAGCTGGACCGCCCTGATCGCCTGTTCGGCGTGGCGGTCCTTCTGCGCCCGGTTGGCGTCGGTCACGCCCTGCTGGCTGACCACGCGTGGGCGGCCGGCCAGCGAGCCGTCGGGCTTCAGCTCCCACGCGAGGATCGTCACCAGCTGGTCGGCCTCGGCGCCCTGCGGCGCGCTCCAGTGGGGCTTGAGCTGGCGCGCGATCGACGATGACAGCGATGCGGCGACCCCCGGCCCGATCGCCGCGGCGGGCGGGTTGCGCGACGTGCCCGCCGTCTGCCCACCGGAGATGCCCTTCAGGAAGTCGTTGCCGATCCGGCTTGCGCCAACCGGCGCGTCGGGACGGCGGCGGGTGCGCTCGTCGGCCGGAGCCTTGGCGGCGGGCCGCGCCGCCGCGGGCTTGGGCGGAGAGGGTTTCACCACGGCAGGGCGCGGTGCGGGCGCCACCGCGCGCGGCTGCGGCCTGGGCGCGGGGCGCGGCAAGGGGGCGGGCGCGGGCGGGCTGATCGGTGCGGGCGGCGCCGGCTCGACCATCGACTGCGCTTCGGGCGCGGGCTCGCCCAGCGTGGGCGCGATGTCGGGCGCGGCCTGCGCGGAGGGTTCGGGCGAGGTCGACCGAAGCGCCACCTCGTCGGCGATTGTCACTTCCATCCGCTCGGGCGGCGGGGCCACCGACTTGCCCAGCGAGGCGAGCGCCAGCCACGCCACAAGCCCGACGTGCGCGGCGATCGCCACTGCCAGGCCGACGCGCTCTTCGGGCGTAAAACGGGCGGAAGGAAGGGTATGGGCGGCCATGGACGCGGGCGAGGCTATGGTCCGCCCGATGAACCGGCTGTGACCGGCCCTGACGCCGCCGGACCGCCGCCGGCGGCCGATTGGGTCACCAACGACACCGCGTTGCACCCGGCACGGTTCAGCTCGCCCATGACCGCCATGACCCGTCCGTAATCGAGCGCGCGGTCGGCGCGCAGGGTGATGAGCGGCGGCTTGGCGGCCGCGCCGCAGCGCAGATCCTCCAGCCGCTGGGCCAGCTCACCCGTCGCGACCTGGCCATCATCGATAAAGACCTGGCCCTGGCCGTCGATGCTGAGCGTCACCTCGTTGGCCTCTTCGGCCAGCGCCTTGGCGCGGCTTTCGGGCAGGTCCACCGGCACCCCGGCGACGAGCAGCGGCGCGGTGACCATGAAGATGATCAGCAGCACCAGCATCACGTCGACCAGCGGGGTCACGTTGATCTCGGCCATCGGGGCGCGGCCGCCGCGCCCGCGCCGCCGCCGCCCGCCGCCCGAGGACAGGTTCATCGCCATCGTCAGGCGGCCTCGAGCTCGTGGCTGAGCGTGGCGTGGAAGCGGTCGGCAAAGCGCATGAGCGTGCCTTCCAGCGCGTTCACCCGGTGCGAGAAGCGGTTGTAGGCGATGACCGCCGGGATCGCCGCGAACAGACCGATGGCTGTGGCGAAGAGCGCCTCGGAAATGCCGGGCGCGACGACTGCGAGGCTGGAGTTCTGCTGCGCCCCGATCTCGAAGAAGCTGTTCATGATCCCCCACACGGTGCCGAACAGGCCGACGAACGGCGCGACCGAGCCCACCGTGGCGAGGAAGTTGAGCCGGTTGGCGAGCCGGTCAGTCTCGTCGGCGACGGCCCCTTCCATCGCCTGGGCAAGCCTCTGGCGGGTGCCCTCGCGGTCGATGTTCGGCCCATTGGTCGAGCGGCGCCATTCGCGCAGCCCGGCCGAGACGACGTGGGCCGAGGCGATGTCGGCCTTGGCCTGTGCGCGCTGGAAGGCATCGATGTCCTGCGCCTCCCAGAACGCAGCTTCGTAGGACGCGCAGCGCCGCCGCACGCGGGCGATGCGCAGGGTGAAGCTGACGATGATCGTCCACACCCAAACGCTGGCGAGCAGCAGCCCGGCCATCACCGCCTGGACGACGATGTCGGCATCGAGAAACAACTGGATCGGATTGAGCCGGGTGGGAGTGCCGGTGGCGGAGACCGCCAGGGTCGCGAGGACGCTCATTTCAGGGAAGGACTTTCGTTATCAGGCAACGGTTTGTGGACGGACTTGAAGGCAGTGATCCAGCTTTCGGGCTGGCGCCGGGCGCGGCCCTGCGGGGTGACGAAGGCGGCGCGCACCGCGGCGTCCGCAAGCAGGGTTTCGCCGCGCCAGGCGCTTTGCGCGATGCGGCACGAGGCCCCGGCGATCGCGGTGGTGCGGCTGCGGATCAGCACCGCATCGTCGAGCCGGGCAGGCGCGCGATAGCGGATTTCCAGCTCGCTGACGGCATAGGCGCCCTCGCCCGCTTCCTGCGCGGCGCGCTGGTCGATCCCCAGCACCCGCAGCATGTCGGAGCGGGCGCGCTCGAACCAACGCAGGTAATTGGCATGATAGACGACGCCCGAAAGATCGGTGTCCTCGAAGTACACGCGCACCGGGAAAAGGTGCACCGGTCCGTCGAACTGCCCGCTGGGCGGCGACGGGATCGGGGTGGCGGGCGACGTCATGGTGCCCGTCCTTAGCCGTGACGCGACTCGGCTGGCAAGGCGGCGCGGGACCGGACGGTGCGCCGGAGCGGCGCGTAACGGCCTGCGCGGCGCGGTTACATCGGGCGGGCGAGCATCGGGCCGAGCGCGCGCCCGGCAAAGATGTGGACGTGAAGGTGCGGGACTTCCTGGTGGCCGTCGTGCCCGACGTTGGCGAGCAGGCGATAGCCCGGCTCGACGAGGCCCGCGGCGCGCGCCACCTCGCCCACCGCGCGCACGAACCCGGCGATCTCGGCATCTTCGGCGCGGGCAGAGAAATCGTCCCAGCTCACGTAGGCGCCCTTGGGGATCACGAGGACGTGATACGGCGCCTGCGGGGCGATGTCGTGGAACGCCAGCGCATGTTCATTCTCGAACACCGTGCGCGAGGGAATCTCGCCGCGCAGGATCTTCGCGAAAATGTTCTGGTCGTCGTAGGACTGGGTCGGGTCGATAGGCATCAACGGCTCCGGCTGGCTTTTTCCTCGATCCCCGAAAGCCCTTCGCGGACTTCGAGTTCCGCCAGCACGTCGGCCAGGGAAAGGCCCCGCGCATCGAGCAGGACGAGGAGGTGGAAGAGCAGGTCGGCGGCCTCGCCGGTCAGCGCGGCGTCGCTTTCGCCGAGCGCGGCGATGACGGTCTCGATCGCTTCCTCGCCCAGCTTGCGCGCGATTTTTGCCGGGCCGGCCGCATGGAGCGCGGCGACATAGCTGGTCGCGGGATCGGCGCCGCGGCGCGCGCGGATGGTGGATTCGAGACGGTCGATCAGGGTGCTTCCGGTCATGCCGCCGGCCTTAGCCCATGGCGGCCGCTTCACCAATCCCGGCGACGATGCCCGGAGAGGTTCGCGAAGGGGGCGTCGTCCGCTGCGAAGACGCCCCCTTTGCTGGCCGCCCGGTCGACAAGGAGACGAACGCCCGGGCGGATGGTTTGCGCCGTCAGTCCGGCGGACGCCGGCGCGCGCCTTCCCGCCCGATGACGAGGCCGGCCAGGCCCAGCATGAACAGGCCGGCACCCGATAGATCGGGAATGGCGATTGCACCGGTCGTGGCAAGCAGGGGCGCGGACCAGCCGAGCGCCACGAGGAGGCCGGCAAGCGTGGCCAGGCTGTAGAGCGCGCGTCCCATCTGTCGTAAAACCCTTTCCGCGAAAGGTTTACGCAATCCCCGTGCCAGCGCGGCGCAACGCGCCCAGGCGGCGCATGGCGATGGTTAACCGAGGGCGCGAAGCGGCAAGGGATGTCAGGCGCGCCGACACATTCGCGCCGGCACTGGGCAGCGCGTCAGCCGCGCGCGGGCAACCCGGCGTCGCGCAACGCGGCATGCGCCTGGGCGATCGTGTAGGTCCCGAAATGGAAGATCGAGGCGGCGAGCACGGCGCTGGCGTGGCCTTCGCGCACGCCTGCGACGAGATGGTCGAGCGTCCCGACCCCGCCGCTGGCGATTACCGGGATCGACACGCTGTCGGCGATCGCGCGGGTCAGTGCCAGGTCGTAGCCCGCTTTCGTCCCGTCACCGTCCATCGAGGTGACGAGCAATTCGCCCGCGCCCAGCGCGGCGAGGTTGCGGGCATGGGCGAGCGCGTCGATCCCGGTGGCGCGGCGTCCGCCGTGCGTGAAGATCTCCCACTTGCGATCACCCGTCCGGCGCGCATCGACCGATGCGACCACGCACTGGCTGCCGAAGCGGTCGGCAATCTCGGCCACGACTTCGGGCCGGGCGACCGCCGCGGAGTTCACCGCGACCTTGTCGGCGCCCGCCAGCAGCAGCGCGCGCGCATCTTCCACCGCGCGCACCCCGCCGCCCACCGTCAGCGGCATGAAGCAGACCTCTGCGGTGCGGGCCACGACGTCGAGCAGCGTGCCGCGCGCCTCGTGGCTGGCGGTGATGTCGAGAAAGCAGAGCTCGTCCGCCCCGGCTGCGTCATACGCGCGGGCCTGTTCGACCGGATCGCCCGCGTCCTTGACGTCGACGAAGTTCACGCCCTTGACCACGCGGCCGTTCGCCACGTCCAGGCACGGGATCACGCGGATGCGGACGGTCATGCCTTCGCCGCCATCGCCAGCGCTGCGGCCAGGTCGAGCCGACCGTCGTAAAGCGCGCGGCCGGTGATCACGCCCTCGATCCCTTCGTTCGCGTGAAGCGCGAGCATCCGGATATCGTCGAGCCCCTTGACCCCGCCGCTTGCGATCACCGGCAGGCGAGTGGCGCGCGCCAGGTCGAGCGTCGCATCGATGTTCGCGCCCTTGAGCAGGCCGTCGCGGCCGATGTCGGTGAACAGCAGGCTGGCGACGCCGGCATCCTCGAACCGGCGGGCCATGTCGGCGATGGGCACGTCGGACACGTCGGCCCAGCCCGCGGTGGCGACCATCCCGTCACGCGCATCGACCGCGACGACGATACCGCCAGGCCATTCGCGCGCCATGTCGCGCACGAAATCGGGGTCGGTCAGCGCGGCGGTCCCGATCACGATCCGGCTGACGCCGAGATCGAACCACCCGGCAACCGCCTCGGGCGTGCGGATGCCGCCGCCGAGCTGGACGTGGCCGGGGAACGCCGCGACGATTCCTTCGACCGCGGCGCGATTGCGGCTTTCGCCCGCGAACGCGCCGTCGAGATCGACGACATGGAGGTGATGCGCCCCGGCCTCGGCGAACAGCAGCGCCTGCGCGGCCGGGTCGTCGCCATAGACGGTGGCGCGGCCCATGTCCCCTTCGGCCAGGCGGACGACCTGGCCGGCCTTGAGGTCGATGGCGGGAAAGACGATCATCGCCGCCGCCTAGCAGCGGTCAGCCAGGCTTGAAAGACGCCTTGGGAACATGCGTGATCCGGCAGGCCAAGTCGGCCTCGCCCGAGGCGACGACGAAGTGGTCGCCGGCGTCGGCGATGCCGGTCGTGAAGACAACGTCGCGCAAGTACATCAGGTCCTCGAGCGGAGCGGTCAGCGCGGGCGCGGGTTCCAGCAGCGGCTCGCGGTTCGTCGCCAGCACGCGCGACGGATCGTCCGGGTCGAGCAGCGACCAGTAGGTACGATAGATCCCGACGATCTCCTTGGGCTCGACCCCGTGCCACAGCGTCAGCCAGCCGCGCTGTCCGGCGATTTCGGTCAGCACCGGGGGCGTTCCCCCGCCCATCCGCGCGGTCGCGGCGGTGCCGGCGTGAGGGCGTATGCCGGGCGCGAGGCACGGCTTCCAGTGGCGCCCGTCGGGCGAGGTGGCGAGGTTGATCGACGGCCCCGCGCGCCATTCGCTGCCCGGCGGGTAGGCGAAGTAGAGGTCGCCAAGGGGCCTGGTCTGGGCCCAGTACTGCCCGCCGACCAGCCCCTCGAAGATCAGCATGTCCTTGTTCTGGTGATCGAGGACAATCCCCTCGAACGTCCAGTCGAGCGCGTTTTCCGAGGAATAGAGCGTGGTCGAGTGCCGCTCGGGGCTGACCGAGCAGGTGGTCATCAGGTAGCCGCCTTCGACCCGGCTGATCCGCGCGTCCTCCAGCCCGTAGCACTGCCACGAACCCTCGGGCGCCAGCGCCTTGTCGTAATGGATCGCGACGATCTGGAGCCCGTCCGGGGTCACCTCCACCGGCAGGAGCCACGATAGCGAGGTGAGCGCCATGACCTTCCAGCCGCCGCCGTGGAGCAGGAATTTGCGCGGGTCGGCGGTGTCGGCCAGCTCCAGCGGCCAGCCGTCGAGCACGAAGCGGCCGGGCTCCTCCAGGCGGATTGCGTGGACCTTGCCGTCGAGGATGGGCCGGCGCAGCGCCTCGGCGACGCGGACCATCAGCAGGAGGTTGCCGTTCGCCAGCCGCGTCATCCCCGGATTGAACGCGCCCAGGACATAGGTTTCGGCATCGAACTGCCCGGCGAGCGGCGAGCGGGCGAGGTCGATGTCACGCGGGGTGAGGACAAGCTGGTCGACAGCCATCTTCATTCCTCGGCAACCCGCGGCACGATCGTGAGCTGCTGGATTACCGTGCGTCTCGGCTGGGAGAGCAGGTAATGGACCCCTACCGCAATGTCCTCGGCGCGCAGCATCTTGTCGGCGTTTATCATCTCGCGCTGCTTGTCGGCCGGAATGTCGGGATACTGGAAGTCGGCGCCGGTCTTGCCCGGCTCGACCAGCGCGACGCGGATGCCCTGGTTGCCCGCCTCCTTGCGGAGCGCCTCGGCAAAACCGGCGATCCCCGCCTTCATCCCGGCATAGACGGTCGAATGCGGGCCGAGGATGTGCGCGCTCATCGAACCGATGAGGACCACGTCGCCGCGATCCTTCAGCGCGTCGCAGGCGCGGTGCGCGCTCATCACATAGGCGGTGAAATCGGTGGCGAGCGCATAGCGGACGTCCTCGGCGCTCATCTCGGTCAGCCCAGATGCGGGCACCGCGGCGTTGATCACGGCGATGTCGTAGGCGCCCAGGGCCTTGTCGGCGGCGGCGAAGAACCGCTCGACCCCGTCGCGGTCGGCAAGATCGAGCGCGATCCCGTCGCCCTTGCCGCCCACTTCCTCGATCCGCGCCAACGCATCGGCGAGATGGTCGGCGTCGCGCCCGCAAGTGAAGATCTCCACGCCTTCGCTGGCGAGCAGGACCGCGATGGCGCGGCCGATACCGGTCGTGCCGCCGGTTATGACCGCCTTGCGGCCCTTGAGCGGGGCAAGCAGCGTGTGAGCATCTTCAAGGTTGGGATCGGCGTCGGCCATGGGGCAATCTCCTTCACGCCAATCAAGAGATTACCGCTTCGATCGTTCCCGCGTCAGGGCTTCCACTGGAGAAAACGCGCCAGGAGCGACAGGCCATACGCCTGGCTCTTTTCCGGGTGGAACTGGACCCCCAGGATCGTGTCGCGCGCCACCGCGGCGACGAGCCCGCCGCCGTGGTCGGTCATGGCCGCCACCTCGCGCCCCTCGTCGGCGGCGAAGTGGTAGCCGTGGAGGAAATAGGCCTCGCCCGGTTCGATCAGGCCGGCGCCGTCGGCGTGGTGCATCGGGGCGACGTCGTTCCAGCCCATGTGCGGGACCTTGATCGCCGGATCGGTCCGCTCGATCGCGCGAACCTCGCCCGCGATCCAGCCAAGGCCCGGCGTCTCGCCGTGCTCGACCCCGCGCGTGGCGAGAAGCTGCATGCCGACGCAGATGCCGAGGAACGGCGCCGCTCCGACGCGAACGCGCTCATCCATCGCCTCGACAAGGTTGGGCACCGCCCGCAGTGCCGCGGCGCACGAGGCAAAGGCGCCGACACCGGGCAGCACAATGCGGTCGGCGGCGCGGACCACCGCCGGGTCGCTGGTCACCGTCACGCTGTCGGCCCCCGCGGTCAGCAGCGCGTTGCGGACCGACTGGATGTTGCCCGCGCCGTAATCCACCAGCGCGAGGACTTCAGCCACCGAGGATGCCCTTGGTCGAAGGCACGGCATCGGCCTTCACCGCATCGAGCGCCACCGCGCCGCGCATCGCGCGGGCAAAACCCTTGAAGATGCCCTCGATGATGTGGTGGTTGTTCTGGCCGTAGAGCAGTTCGATGTGGAGCGTGATGCCGGCGGCCTGGGCGATCGACTGGAACCAGTGCTCGAACAGCTCGGTGTCCATCTCGCCGAGGCGAGGCTGGGTGAACTCGGCCTTCCATACCAGCCAGGGCCGGCCCGAGATGTCGAGCGCCACGCGGGCCAGCGTCTCGTCCATCGGGGAATAGGCGCTGCCGTAACGGGTGATGCCGCGCTTGTCGCCGAGCGCCTGGGTGATCGCCTGACCGATCGCGATGGCGCTGTCCTCGGTCGTGTGGTGCTGGTCGACATGAAGGTCGCCCTTGACCTTGCAGACAAGGTCGATCGCCGAATGGCGGGCGAACTGTTCGATCATGTGATCGAGAAAGCCGATCCCCGTGGAGACGTCGTAAGTCCCTGTGCCGTCGAGATCGAGCTCGACGAGAATGTCGGTTTCGGACGTGGTTCGGGCGATCCGGCCTTTGCGCATGGCTTGCGCCTATAGCCCCCGCGCGGCGCACCTCAAGCAAATCCGCGCGGATCGCGCGCGAGTCACCTTGACGCGCGGCCCGCCGAGCGTCAGGTGTTCAGCGATGAGCGACACTGCCCCCGACAGCCTGATCCCCTACGACGAGATCGTCCAGGAGGCGCTGCGCGCGGTCGTCGGGCGCGTGCTCACCCAGGTCGAGCGTGGAGGCGGCGAGCTGCCCGGCGCGCACCATTTCTACATCACCTTCAAGACCGGGGCACCGGGCGTCAGCGTGCCCACGCATCTGCGCGAACGGTTTCCCGACGAAATGACCATCGTCCTGCAGAACAAGTTCTGGGACCTGGGCGTGGGCGAGGACAGCTTCACCGTCAGCCTCAGCTTCAACCAGATCCCGGCGAAGCTGGTCGTGCCCTATTCCGCGATCACCGCTTTCGTCGACCCCGCGGTCGATTTCGGTCTGCAGTTCCAGGCGATGGCGGGCGGCAGCTCGCCCGAACCGCACGAGAATGCCGAAAACGACTCGCCCGATTCGGAGGAACAGGGCCAGGCGCACGGCGTTGATGGCGCGGACGACGGATCGAACGTCGTCACGGTCGACTTCGGCCGCAAGAAGTAGCCTCCGCTCGGCCGAGCGAGGCCGGCAAGCAAGGGGTTTCCATGGCCAGAAAGCGCAAGACCACTCTGTCGGAGAAGGTCGCCGACAGCAGCGCCGAGGTCGGCAAGAAGGTCGCCGTCGCGGTCGACGATACCAAGGCGGCGCTCGACAAGGCCGAGGGGCCGAGCCCCAACCCCATGACCAACCTGATCCTGACCGACCTGCTCCTGCGCGGCGGCGGACAGATCATGCGCCACGCGGTCGAAGGCGCGCTGCTGAGCACCAAGTTCGACAAGACCAGGGCCAAGCGGATCATGAAGGGCCGGAGCCTGACCCAGACACTGGTGAGCACGGCGGTCGCCCGTTTCGCCACCCGCTCGGTCCCCGGCGCAATCATCGTGGGCGGCGCCTCGCTGGCGAAGCTGCTTTACGACCGCAACCAGGACAAGCGCGCCGCCCGCAAGGCCGGTGACAACGCGATCGCGAAGCAGGAAGCCAAGGGGAAATAACGCGCCCGCGCCTTGACCGCGCGCCGCCCGATGCTTCATCTGCGGCCATGCCCGCGCCCGTCCCAACGCACGATACCCTGCACCGCCGGGGGTTGATGTTCATCCTTTCGTCGCCTTCGGGCGCGGGAAAAACCACCATCGCCCGCCGCCTGCTCGAAGCCGACAGCGACATCTGCCTGTCGGTATCGGCCACCACCCGGCCGATCCGCCCGGGCGAGGTCGACGGGACCGATTACCACTTCGTCTCCGACGCCGAATTCGACCGGATGGTCGAAGGCGACGAGTTCTACGAGTGGGCGCGCGTTTTCGGGCACCGCTACGGCACGCCCAAGGCCCATATCCGCGCCGGACTGAAGGAAGGGCAGGACTTCCTCTTCGATATCGACTGGCAAGGCACTCAGCAGCTCAGCCAGAAGGACAAGGCCGACGTCGTCCCTGTGTTCATCCTGCCGCCCAGCCTTGAGGAACTGCACCGCCGGCTCGTCGCCCGGGCGCAGGACAGCGAAGAGGTGATCGACGGCCGCATGGCGCGCGCGCAGGCCGAAATCAGCCACTGGGACGGCTACGACTACGTGGTGGTAAACGACGACGTGGAGGAATGCTTCATCAAGGTGCGCGAAATCCTTCATGCCGAGCGGATGAAGCGCAAGCGCCAGACCGGCCTGATCGACTTCGTGCGCGAGTTGATGCGGGGCGCCTGAACGCTGGCGCGGCGCGCTGCACGACCGGTGCGGCAGGGCGCGGAACCGGCGCGCGCACTGGCGGATTGATCGTCTGGACGATCACAGGAGCCTGCCATGGCAACCGCCGCCACAACCCGCCAATCCGCCACGCACGACGAAATCGTCGCGCTGGAAAAGTCCTATTGGGACGCCATGAAGCGCAAGGACGGCCATGGCGCCGCAGCGCTATCGGGCAACCCGAGCCTCGTTTCAGGCAAGAACGGCGTCATGGCGATCCCGCGCACCAGGATGGCGAGCATGACCGAGGAAGGCGAATGGACGCTTGAATCCTACGAATTCGACGATGTCCAGGTGGCGGCTCCTGCTCCGGATGTCGCGATCATCGCCTACACTGTGACCCAGCAGGTGACGCTCCAGGGCAAACCCCAGACGATGCGCGCCGCCGACTGCTCGACCTGGGTGCGTGGGGACGATGGATGGCACTGCCACGCCCACAGCGAAACGATGCTCGAGGACAGGAAGCCCACTTAAACGGTCGGTCGGCACGCCTCGGAATTCAGGGCCACCCCGCGCGCGCCGCGTCTACCTCGCAGGCGATAAGCTGCCCGGTGGGCGCCTTGGCCGCTTCCTCGTGATCCGAATTGGCCGCGATCAGCATATGGAGCGTGCGGCCGTCCGGTCCGCCGAGCATGCAGGCGAAGCAGGGCAAGCCGGTATCCACCACATCAAGCAGCTTGCCGCCTTCGGCAATGCGCACGCATTGCGGGCCGATGGGGTTGGCGACCCAGATCGCGCCGTCCGCATCCAGGCAGATCCCGTCGGGGACATAGGGCTGGGTGGCGGCCCAGACCCGACGATTGGTCAGCGCGCCATCCGCGGCGATGTCGAACGCGGTGAGCCGAGCGGCCAGCGATTCGCCCACGATCAGCGTCTTGCCGTCGGGCGTGATAACCGTCCCATTGGGAAAGCTCATGTCGTCGGCCGCGACCGAGACGGTGCCATCAGGCTGGACGAGGACGAGCGTGGTCTTGGGGTGATCGGCCATCACCGCCGGCGCGCCGCGTTCGCGGATCGCGGCGTCGAGATCGAAGCCGAAGTTGCCGACATAGGCCCGTCCCTGCCCGTCCACGACCATGTCGTTGCACAAGTGGGCCGAAACGTCGGCGAGGTCGGCGTGCCGGGTAAAGCGTCCGTCAGGCCAGCGCCGCCAAACCGCGCGCGCCTTCATCAGCACCACGAGCAGCGAGCGGTCGGGCATCCAGCCCAGCCCCGAAGGCTGGTCGTCGACCTCGAGCTCGGTCCGCACCTCGCCGTCTTCTCCTACCGAGCAGACACGGTGGGAATGGAAGTCGCTGAACCACAGCCGCCCGTCGTGCCAGCGCGGCCCCTCGCCGAAATAGATGCCGGTCGCAATGGTGCGGACGGGGCCGGCCACCATCAGTGGCCCGAGGGGTCCTGGAAGTCGCTGGGCACCCAGGCATTCACGATGCCGCCGTCGATCGGGATCGTCGTGCCCACGACATAGTCACCCGCGCGGCTGGCGAGGTAGATCGCGCCGCCCGCGATGTCTTCGGCCACGCCGACGCGGCGTGCCGGGATACCCTTGGCCGACCCTTCCGGATTGCGCGCCGCGGCCTTGTTCATCTCGCTCGGATAGGCGCCGGGCGCGATCCCGCTGACGACGATATCGTCCTTGATGAGCCGCGCGGCCATGCGTTTGGTCAGGTGGATCAGGCCGGCCTTCGACGCCTGGTAGGGATAGGTCTCCCAGGGATTGGGCCGCATCCCGTCGATCGAGGCGATGTTGATGACCTTGGCCGGGCGTTCGAACGTGGCTGCTGCCTTGAGCATGCCGTGCAGCTTCTGAGTAAGGAAGAACGGAGTCTTGACGTTGAGGTCCATGACCTTGTCCCAACCCACCTCGGGGAAATCCTCGAAGTCCGCGCCCCAGGCGGCCCCGGCGTTGTTGACGAGGATGTCCACGCGATCCTCGCGCCGGGCCAGCTCGTCGGCAAGCTGCTGGATGCCTTCCATCTGGCTGATATCGCCTGGCAGCGCCACCACCCGACCCGGATGCGTCGCGCCGAATTCGGCGGCGGTTTCCTCGACCACCGCGGCCTTGCGCGCGGTGATGTAGACCCGCTCGCACCCGGCATCGAGATAGCCTTCGAGGATCATCTTGCCGATCCCGCGCGAGCCCCCGGTGATGACCGCGACGCGCCCTTCGAGGCTGAACAGCTTGGCAAAGTCCATCGTCTTGGTCCTCAATAACCGGAAAGCTGGGCCACGCGCTCGGCATGGTAGTAGGGATCGCCCATGAACTCGGCGAGCGCGCGGTCGCGCTTCATGTAGAGGCCGATGTCGTATTCGTCGGTCATCCCGATGCCGCCGTGCATCTGCACGCCTTCGCGTACCGCGAGGTTGCAGGCCTTGCCCGCCTTGGCCTTGGCGACCGACACCATCAGTTCGGCGCGGTCACTCCCCGCATCGAGCAACTGCTGCGCCTTGACCACGGCGGCCTGAGCGATCTCGACCTCGGAATAAAGGTGCGCAGCGCGGTGCTGGAGCGCCTGGAATTCGCCGATCAACTTGCCGAACTGCTTGCGCTGCTTCAGGTACTCGACCGTCATGTCCATCGCCCCGGCGGCTACACCGGTCTGCTCGGCGGCGGCGCCGACGCGTCCTGCGTCGAGGACGCGGTTCAGCAGCGCGCGGCCGCCGTCGATCTCGCCGATCACCGCGTCACCGTCGAGCTCGACGTTGTCGAAGGTCACATGGCTGGCCATCGCGCTGTCGACGAGCCGAACGCTGTTGTGGCCGATCCCGGCTGCGTCCTTGGGAACCGCGAAGAGCGTCACCCCATCGGTATCGGCATCGCCGCCCGAGGTGCGCGCGGCGACGATCAGGCAATCGGCCGACGCGCCCTGAACCACGAAATCCTTCTTGCCCGACAGGCGGAAACCGTTGCCCGCGCGCTCGGCCTTGCAGGCGATCCGCTCAGGGTGGTGCTTGGGGCCTTCGTCGATCGCGACCGCTACCACGCTGTCTCCGGCCACGATCCCGGGCAGCCAGCGCCCGCGCACCTCGTCCGATCCGGCGGCAAGCGCGGTCACGCCCATGACCGAGGTGGTGAGGAACGGCGAAGGGGTGAGGTTGCGGCCGATCTCGGCCAGAACGATGCCGGCCTCGACGTGGCCCATGCCCAGCCCGCCGTTCTCCTCGGGCACCAGCATTCCGGTAAGACCCATGCCGGCGAAATTCTTCCACAGTTCGTGGCCGAAGCCGTCCTTGCAGTTCTCGTCGCGCCAGCGGCGCAACTGCTTCTTGATGCTGCCCTCGTCGGCCATGAAGGCCGAGACGGTCTCGTGGAGCATCGCCTGATCGTCGTCGTGATAGAGTGGCATTTCGGTTCCCGTCCCAAAAGTCTGCCGGCCCGGGTCCGCGCCCGGCCGGATTGATCGTGTGTCGGTTCCGGCGTCAGGCGCCGGGAAGGTCGAGGATGCGCTTGGCGATGACGTTGAGCATCACTTCGCTGGTGCCGCCCTCGATCGAGTTCGCCTTGGTCCGCAGCCAGCCGCGCGGGCGCGCGCCGCCACCGCTTTCCTCGCTGTCCCACTCGAGCGCGGCGCTGCCGCCGGCAGACATGACCAGCTCGTTGCGGCGCTTGTTCAACTCGGTCCCGGCGTACTTCATCATGTTGGGCTGCGCCGGATGACCGCGCCCGACCTTGGCCTCGTCGAGGAACTTTTCGCTCATCGCGGTGAACGCAAGGCTGTCGACGTCGAACATCGCCAGCTCGGCGCGCAGGACCGGCTCGTCGAGCACGCCGCTGCGCGACAGGATCGCGCCGAGCGAACCCGCCCGGTCGCCGCCGCCGGTTGCCGAGATCATCTCGCGCTCATGCCCGAGGAGGTATTTCGCCACATCCCAGCCGCGATTGAGCTCGCCCACGATCTGGTCCTTGGGGACCACCACGTTGTCGAAGAACGTCTCGCAGAACGGCGAGTTGCCGCTGATCAGAAGGATCGGCTTGGTGCTGACGCCCGGTGTCGTCATGTCGAAAAGGAGGAAGCTGATCCCCTGGTACTTGTTCGTCTTGTCGGTGCGGACGAGGCAGAAGATCCAGTCGGCCTTGTCGGCATAGCTGGTCCAGATCTTCTGGCCGTTCACCACCCAGTGATCGCCCTTGTCCTCGCCGTAGGTCTGCAGCGACACCAGGTCCGAGCCCGAGCCGGGTTCGGAATAGCCCTGGCACCAGCGTATCTCGCCCCGCGCGATCTGGTTGAGGTAGTGACGCTTCTGCTCCTCGGTCCCGAACTTGAGCAATGCGGGTCCGAGCATCCAGATGCCGAAGCTGGACAGCGGCGGCCGCGCGTTGATCCGGGCCATTTCCTCGCGCCAGACCTTGGCCTCGGCCGCGCTCATCCCCGCGCCGCCATACTCCTTGGGCCAGTCGGGCACCGTGTAGCCCTTGGCCGCGCAGGCTTCCATCCACTGGCGCTGGGCGTCGTTCTTGAACTTGAAGTTGCGGCCGCCCCAGCACGCATCGTCCTCGTCGCGGACGGGCTCGCGCATCTCGGGCGGGCAGTTGGCTTCGAGCCAGGTGCGGATTTCCTGACGGAAGGCTTCGAGATCGGACATGGCTTCAGGGCTCCTCTTTGAATGCAGAGTATGTCGAACAGGGCGTCGCGCGCAAGGCGGACTTGGCCCGGTCCCGATGGCACCGCGATTCCGTAGCGTCGCGCATATCTGGCGTTGACGGTATCGTCTGCGCGCCTAAGCTGGCGCGCATAAAAGAACGTTTTGAGAGGATTGGGTATGGCTGGACGATTCGCCGGCAAGACGGTCATCATAACCGGGGCGGCTTCGGGGATCGGCAAGGCCGCCGTCCTTCTTTTCGCCGGCGAAGGCGCGACGGTCTATGCCGCCGACATCGACACCGAAGGTGGCGAAGCGCTGGCCCAGCAGTCCAACGGCATGATCCGCTTCCAGCATTGCGACGTCTGCAGGACCGAGGACATCAAGGCATTGATGGACCGTGCGGCAAGCGAGACGGGCGGAATCGACGTGGTGTTCAACAACGCCGGCGCGGGCGGCGACCGTGCCGCGATCGACGAGATCGAGCCGGCAGGCTGGGACCGCACCATGGACCTCCTGCTGCGGTCGGTGGCGTTCGGCATCCGTTATGCCGTGCCCCACATGAAGGGCCGCCCCGGAGCCGCGATCGTCAACACGTCGAGCGTCGCCGCGGTCGGACCTGGTTATTCGCCGACGACCTATGCGGTTGCCAAGGCGGGTGTCCTGCACCTCACCAAATGCGCAGCGACCGACCTCGCCCGCTACGGCATCAGGGTGAACGCGGTGCAGCCCGGCTTCATCAATACCAACATCTTCACCAGCTCGATCGAGATCGACAAGGCCAAGGTCCCGGCGGCCAATGCGATAATCGCGCAGATGTCGCAAAGCGCGCAGCCCGTGGCGCGCGGCGGCCAGCCCGACGATATCGCGCGCGCGGTCGCGTTCCTCGTCAGCGAAGAGGCCGGCTTCATCACCGGAACCTCGCTGATCGTGGACGGCGGCATCACCGTCGGTCCGCGTCATAGCTGGGATCCCGACATGCCCGGCCTCTTCCAGGCGCTCCAGCAGTTCGCGGATACGCCCGCGTGATCCCCATAAAGGGCCGTGTTCCGACCCGGCTCGCCGTTGCCAACGCCGTCGGAAGCATCGCCTACGGGGTGAAGGACAACGGCTTTTCGACGTTCCTGCTGCTGTTCTACAACCAGGTGCTGGGGATGGAGGCGCGGCTGGTCAGCTTCGCGCTGCTGGTCGCGCTGGTGTTCGACGGGTTTCTCGATCCCGTGATCGGCCATCTCAGCGATTCCACCCGCACCCGCTGGGGCCGCCGCCTGCCTTGGCTCTACCTTGCGGGCGTGCCGCTGGGGGTCGCCTGGTACGTGCTGTGGACCCCATCCGGCACGCCCAGCTTTCTCGTACTGGTCGCCAGCGCGGTGATCGTGCGCGGCCTCGTCGCCTGCGTCGAAGTGCCGTCCAATGCCCTGGTCCCCGAGATCACCCGCGATTACGACGAACGCACCCGGCTGGTGCGTTACCGTTACCTGTTCGGTTGGGCCGGCGGGCTGCTCATGCTCATGCTGGCCTATCAGGTGTTCCTGCCCGCCGACATGCTCGGCACCACGGGCTATCGCAATTTCGGCCTGACCGGCGCGATCCTCATCACCGGCACCGTCCTCCTGTCCGCGCTCTTCCAGCACCGTTACGTCGCGGTTCCGCCGCCGCCCCGCGCCGCTGGCGAGCATAAGCGCCTGGGTTCGGCCTTTTCCGACATCCGCGAATGCGTGACCCATCCCGCGTTCGTCGTCCTGCTGGTGGCGATCGCGCTGGGCTACATCAGCCAGGGCATCACCTTCTCGATCTCCAACTACCTGTACCTCTACGTCTGGCGGTTCTCGCCGCTGGCGTTCCAGCTTTACCCCTGGCTGCTGTTCGCCAGCGTGGTGGGCGCGTTCCTGTTCGTGGGTCCGCTCCAGCGCCGCTGGGGCAAGCGCGGCGTGGCAATCGGATCGGGACTGGTCGGCATGGCGCTTTGGGTCCTCCCGCTGACCTTGCGCAATTACGTGATTCCGCCCGGCAGCGGCGTGGCGGGCGCAACCCTGGCGTTGCTGTTCGCGTTCATCCTCGCCTCGAACATGGCGAGCGTGATCGCGATGATCTCGATCTCATCGATGGTCCCCGACGTGGTCGAGGCCAGCGAGGAGCAGACCGGGCGGCGTTCCGAAGGCACCTTCACCGCCGGCGGGCTGTTCGCCTCGAAGTGCGCGACCGGCATCGGAATTTTCGCGACCGGCCTGATCCTCGAGTATGCCGGGATGCCCGGAAAGGCGACGCCGGGGTCCGTGGCGCCCCAGATCATCGACCGGCTGACGATGACCTATGCCGTCATCCTGCTTGTCCTCGCGATCGTTCAGGCCACCGTCCTGCGTCGTTTCCCGATCAGCCGCGACGATCACATCGCCCGTCTCGCCGCGCTTGATGCAGCGGCCCGGGCCGATCCCGACGCTACCGGGGCGCACCCTTAAGCGCCCGCTTAAATGGAGGGGTTGTGCTTGCCCGCGACCCTCGCCAATGCAGAACGAAACGCCGCAGACTCGGCCGCGGCAAGAAGAGAGGACCCTGACCATGGATTTCGAACCGACCGAACGGCAGAAGCATTGGCGCGATCGGGTCCGCCAGTTCATCGACGCTCACGTCCGCCCGCGTTACGGCGAATACCGCCAGCAAAAGGCCGAAGGCGACCGCTGGAAGGTCCTGCCAGTGATCGAGGAGGAAAAGGCCCGCGCCAAGGCGCAAGGCATCTGGAACCTGTTCATGCCGCCGCGCTCGGGCCGCGCCCATGTCGATGACAGCTTCGAATTCGACGGCCCGGGCCTGACCAACCTCGAATACGCGCTCTGCGCCGAGGAAATGGGCCGCGCCGCGTTCGCCTCGGAAGTGTTCAACTGCTCGGCGCCCGACACCGGCAACATGGAAGTGCTCTACCGTTACGGCACGCGCGAGCAGAAGGAACGCTGGCTCCAGCCGCTGATGGACGGCAAGATCCGCTCCGCCTTCCTCATGACCGAACCCGCGGTGGCTTCGTCCGACGCGACCAACATCGAATGCTCGATCAAGCGCGACGGCGACGAATACGTGATCAACGGCCGCAAGTGGTGGTCGTCGGGTGCCGGCGATCCGCGCTGCGAGATCGCGATCGTCATGGGCAAGACCGACTTCGAGGCCCGCCGCCATGCCCAGCAGTCGATGGTGCTGATGGAACTCAATGCCCCCGGCGTCGAGATCATCCGCCACCTGCCGGTCTTCGGCTATGACGATGCCCCGCACGGGCACATGGAAATCCAGCTCAACGACGTGCGCGTGCCTGTCACGAACATGCTGCTGGGCGAAGGGCGCGGCTTCGAGATCGCGCAGGGCCGCCTTGGGCCGGGCCGCATTCACCACTGCATGCGCACCATCGGCGTGGCCGAGGAAGGCATCGCCAAGATGGCAAAGCGCCTTCAGGCGCGCGTCGCCTTCGGCAAGACCATCGCCGAGCAGTCGGTGTGGGAAGAGCGCATCGCCCGCGCCCGCATCGACATCGAGATGACTCGCCTGCTGTGCCTCAAGGCCGCGGACATGATGGACAAGGTGGGCAACAAGGCCGCTGCCGCCGAGATCGCGATGATCAAGGTCCAGGCGCCCAACATGGCGCTGTCGATCCTCGACAATGCGATCCAGGCCCACGGCGCGGGCGGCGTATCCGACGACTACGGCCTTGCCGAAGCATGGGCCCACCAGCGCACGCTGCGTCTCGCCGACGGTCCGGACGAGGTGCACAACCGCGCCATCGCGCGGATCGAGTTCGCCCGTCATTCGCCCAAGCCGGGCAACGATCCGGCCAGCTTTAGTTCCGGCGACGTGGGCGTTTCGCGCTAATCCATATCGGCCCCTGCCGCGATCCTTGCGGCAGGGGTTTGCCTTTTCCTTCTCTACCAAGCGGAGCAGCACCTTGGCCAAAGCCGCCATTCTCCAAGCCCCCGGACAGCCGCTGGTCATCGACCACGTGACGATCGACAAGCCCGGCCCGCACGAAGTGCTGATCCGCACCGCGGCCTGCGGGCTGTGTCACTCGGACCTCCACTTCATCGAGGGCACCTATCCCCACGCCCTTCCCGCGATCCCCGGGCACGAGGCCGCGGGCATCGTCGAGGCGGTGGGCAGCGAAGTGCGCACGGTGAAGGTTGGCGATGCCGTCGTGACCTGCCTGTCCGCATTCTGCGGCCACTGCGAATTCTGCGTCACCGGCCGCATGGCCCTTTGCATCAGCGGCGATACCCGGCGTGGCCCGGGCCAGCCCCCCCGCATCACCCGCTCGGACGACGGCTCGCCGGTCAACCAGATGCTCAACCTCTCGGCCTTCAGCGAGATGATGCTGATCCACGAGCATGCCTGCACCGCGATCGACCCCGAGATGCCGCTTGACCGGGCGGCGGTGATCGGCTGCGCGGTCACCACCGGGGCGGGCACGATCTTCAACGCCTGCAAGGTAACGCCGGGCGAAACCGTCGTCGTCGTCGGCTGCGGCGGCGTCGGCCTCGCCACGGTCAATGCCGCGAAGATCGCGGGCGCCGGGCGGATCATCGCTGCCGACCCCATCCCCGAAAAGCGCGAACTGGCGATGAAGCTGGGCGCAACCGACACCATCGACGCGCTGGCCAACGATGCCGCGGCGCAGATCGTCGAGATGACCAAGGGCGGGGTCGATCACGCGATCGAGGCGGTCGGCCGGCCGGCTTCGGCCGCGCTCGCTGTCGCCTCGCTTCGTCGCGGCGGCACCGCAACGATCCTCGGCATGATGCCGCTCAGCGAAAAGGTGGGGCTGAGCGCGATGGACCTGCTTTCGGGCAAGAAGCTGCAGGGCGCGATCATGGGCATGAACCATTTCCCGGTCGACATGCCCCGCCTCGTCGATTTCTATCTGCGCGGGATGCTCGACCTCGACTCGATCGTCGCCGAGCGCATCCCGCTTGAACAAGTGAACGAGGGCTTCGAGAAAATGAAGAAAGGCGATGTCGCCCGTTCGGTCATCGTGTTCGACCAATGACCGACGCTCCCCAGATCGACGCGCAGAAGCTGTTCACCGGAACGGTCGAGCCCGAAGGCGCCGACCGGCTCGACGAAGCGCGCCTTGCTGCCTGGATGGAAGCCAATGTCGAAGGCTTTCGCGGGCCGCTGAAGCTGACCAAGTTCAAGGGCGGGCAGTCCAATCCGACGTACCGGATCGACGCCGCTTCGGGCAGCTACGTGCTGCGGCGCAAGCCTTTCGGCCAGCTCCTGCCCTCGGCCCACGCCGTGGACCGCGAGTACCGCGTCCAGGCCGGGCTCTACAAGACAGGCTTCCCCGTCTCGCGCCAGTATGGCCTGTGCACCGACGATTCGGTGGTCGGAAGCTGGTTCTACATCATGGGGCTGGTCGACGGCCGCACGATCTGGGACGGATCGATGCCCGGCGCCCAGCCGGCCGAGCGCCGCGCCACATACGAGGCGATGATCGATACCCTGGCCGCGCTGCACAGCGTCGATCTTGCGGCAGCGGGGCTTGAGGAATTCGGCAAGCCCGGCAACTACTTCGGCCGTCAGGTCGACCGCTGGACCAAGCAGTACCGCCTCTCGGAAACCGAGCGGATGGAGCCGATGGAGCGATTGATCGAATGGCTGCCGGCGACACTGCCCGAGCAGGACCGCACGTCGGTCGTTCACGGCGACTACCGCATCGACAACATGATCTTCGCGCACGATCGCCCGGAGGTCCTTGCGGTGCTCGACTGGGAACTGTCGACGCTGGGCGATCCGCTGGCCGACTTCACCTATGTCGCGATGGCGTGGGTGACCGACAACGGTGGCCGCTCGGGCGTTGCCGACGTCGACCGCAAGGCGCTGGGCATCCCCGAACTGGACGAGGTCGTCGCCCGCTATTGCGCCGCGACGGGGCGTGAAAGCATCCCCGATCTCAACTGGTACTTCGCCTACAATTTCTTCCGCCTGGCGGGGATCATGCAGGGCATCAAGAAGCGGGTCATCGACGGCACCGCATCGAGCGCGCACGCGCGCGACATGTCGGACCGGGTGACGCCGCTGGCCGATCGAGCTTGGGACTTCGCGCTTAAGGCCGGCGCGCGCTAGACCGGGGGGTCGGCAACATCGGGGGGACGAGCATGGGCGTGACAGGGATCGGCGGGTTCTTCTTCCGCGCAGCCGACCCCGACCGCCTGCGCGACTGGTACGCCGAGCACCTCGGCGTGGGCTCGAAGCCCTACGGTTCGTGGGAGGTCCAGGCAGGGCCGAGCGTGTTCGCGCCGTTCCCCGCCGATACCGACTATTTCGCCGAGGACCGCCAGTGGATGCTCAATCTGCGGGTCGACGATCTCGATGCGCTGTGTGCTTCGCTGACCGAGGCGGGAATCGCGATGATCACGAAGCCGGAATGGAACATGCCCGGCGTCGGCCGGTTCGCCCGCATTCACGATCCGGAGGGCAATCCCATCGAGCTGTGGGAACCTGACGCGGAATCCTGACGCCGTTTCCGGCGCCTTCCCTTCAGAATCCCGTTGCCCACTTCACCGCGACGCCCTTGTCGTCGGGCAGGCTGGCATAGTGACCCGGGTCCTTGCGGTAATAGACGCTCGCCGCAGCGTCGCCGCCCCACAGGGTTCCGCGCCAGGCCAGTTCGCCCATAAGTTCGCGCCCTTGCGGGGTCAGTGGCATGAAGCGGGTGCCGTACGTCGTCGCCAGCGTTGCGTAGTCGTAAGCGACCGGCAGGTTGAAGGCGACTCCGCCCGATTCCACGCGGAGCGGCTGCGCGATGCGCAGCGCGAGGCGGTCATTGCGTTGCAACACCCCCACCTTCTCGAGATCGGCGGCGAACGCCTGGCTCAGCAGCCGCGATCCGCCGGTTATCGCGCCGCTGCGATCCGGCACCGTCAGCCCGCCGCGCCACGCGGCGCCAAGCCGGAGGTCCGGGGCGATCGCATAGCCGATCCGGGCATCGACAAAGGCGCTGTCCGCACCACCGCCCGCCAGCGCATCGTGGAATCGCGCGCCGAGCACGGTGCGGTCCTCGCGCAGCCATGACGCGCCAAGCGCCCCGTCGAGCGCACCATGTTGCGCGTCGAGGGTCACGCCGAAGCGCGACATCGTTTCCTGCTGCCGGCGCGAACGCAGGCTCTCGGCGAAGTGGGCGGGCGCGGTCAGCGCGTCGCCGGTCTCGGCACTGATCGTCAGGCCAAGCCCGCTGCCGACACCGCCCAGCGCCTGGCGCAAGGCCAGGGACGTGCGGTCCGCCTGGGCGAAACCGAAATCTTCGCCCGGAGCCTCGGCCACCAGAAACGCGGGCTGCCGCCGTGCGGCAAGCCGCGAGGCAAGCTCATCAGCGCCCTGGCCGTAGGCAAAGCCCAGCTGGCGGCCCTCGCCAACCTTGCCGGTGATGCTTGCGGCAAGGACGCGCGCCTGCTGCGCCTCACCCGCCGTCAGCCGCAACGGCGCGATCCAGTTCTGCGGGTGGCGCGCGTCGATCGTAAAGGCGAGCGCGAGGTCCCGGTTGCCCGCGGCGATATGGCGGACTTGCGCCGAAAGCGCCGGGGTCAGCCGCTGTGCGGCCTGCGCATGATGGACCGATTGGGCGAGGTCGACCGCAAAAGCGCGGGCGTATCCGTCCAGGATGATCGCACCGAGCGTCCCTTGCGCATCGCCCATCGCGGCACTGGTGACGGCCGTATCGTCGCCGAGCGGCAGCATCGAGGTGCCGCCAGCCAGGCTGGTGGTGCCCTGCGGCGAAAAGGCATTGGCGATGTCGAGGATACCGCGCCCGTAGATGCTGTCGGTGCCCGCCGCGCCCGCATCGCGCGCCGTCCGCAGCAGAAGATCGACGATCTGCGCGCCGCTCATGTTGGGGAACGCCTGCGCCACGAGCGCGACCGCGCCGCTGATCTGCGGCGCCGAGAAGCTGGTGCCGCTGACGACGGTCACGAACCGCTGGCCCGAGCTGTCGGTCGTGACCTTCAGGACGCCGTTCTGGTAGACGCAGCAAACGTCCTCACCCAGTCCGTTGAGGTAGTAGGCCGCGCTGTTGCCGGCGCGGTTGCTGAACGACGAAATGGTCCCGGCCATGTTGACCGAGCCCGCAATGATCACTTTGCCGGTGCCCGCCTGGAGCACCGAGCTGGCAAAGGGATCGGGCTGGTTCGGATCCACCGCCGGATCGGTGCTGTCGCCTCCGTTGCCCGCCGCGACGACGATCACCACGCCCGCTGCTGCCGCCCTGCCAATCGAATCGCGCAAGGTGGAATTGATCGTCGATCCGCCGACCGAAAGGTTGATTACCCGCGCCCCGGCCGAAACCGCCTTGTCGACGCCCGCCGCCAGCGCGTTGTCCGAGAAGGAGCAGCCGCTGTCTGGATTGCTCGAACTGAACGTCGCGCAGCTTCCGACGGTGTCGGCGCGCAGAACCTGGATGGTCGCATTATAGGCGACGCCCATGATCCCGGTGTTGTTGCGAGCGGCGGCAGCGATCAGCGCGACTTGGGTCCCGTGATCGTCCTCCTCCTGGATCGAGCGGCTGCCCGCGACGTCGGCTGATGCGGACGAGATGCGCCCGCTGAATTCGGGATTGGTGCGGTCGATCCCGGTATCGACGATCGCGAGCGTTACGCTCGATCCGGTCGCGCCCGCCTGCCAGGCCGGGATCGCCCGATGAAATTGCGGACCGTCCGACTGGCGATACTCGGCCGTGTCGAAGGTGCCGCCGGTCGACGTGGGCGTGGGCGTCGGGCTCGGCGAAGGGCTGGGCGTGGGCGCCGGATCTGGCGGAGACGGCGTGGGCGTGCTGGCGACCGGCGGCGGCGTGCTGCCGACCGATCCCCCGCCGCCGCCACACCCGGCAAGCAGCGCCGCACCGGCGCTGGTCACTGCGAGTGCCGCATAATACCCTGTCCGACGCGGCTTGATCGATGGCATGTGCATGTGCGCCCTGGCTGACCCGTTTCGAGGCGCGCGGCCCTATCACCAGGCGCCTGCCCCGTTCCTGAACGAATAGTACTAGACGCGAAAATGGTTAATTCCAGCTTGCCGTGCGCCTGGCCCGGCGGCCAGCTTGTCGCGTCGGACCTGCTGGGCTAGGCGCGCTGGGCCAGCAACAACCCCCGCAAGGAGATGCGCCCGTGACCGACCAGCTAGAAGCCGCGATCGAGGCCGCGTGGGAAGCGCGCGACACGGTTACGCCCGCAAGCTCCGAGGTGCGCAAGGCGGTCGAGGCGGCGCTCGCCCTGCTCGATGCCGGCAAGGCGCGGGTGGCCGAACCTGTCGGGGACGGTTGGCAAGTGAACCAGTGGCTCAAGAAGGCGGTGCTGCTGTCATTTCGCCTCAACGACAACGCGGTGGTCGAGAGCGGCGCCGGTGGCGCGCCGGCGTACGACAAGGTGCCTTCGAAGTTCGCAGGGTGGGGCGAGAACCGCTTCCGCGACGCGGGCTTTCGCGTCGTGCCCGGCGCGGTTGCGCGGCAGGGCGCCTACATCGCGCGCGGCGTCGTGCTGATGCCGTCGTTCGTGAACATCGGCGCCTACATCGACGAAGGCACGATGGTCGATACCTGGGCCACGGTCGGCAGCTGCGCCCAGATCGGGCGCAACGTCCATATCTCGGGCGGCGCGGGGATCGGCGGGGTGCTGGAACCGCTTCAGGCCGGGCCGGTGGTGATCGAGGACGGCGCCTTCATCGGCGCGCGCAGCGAGGTTGCCGAAGGCGTGCGCGTCGGCAAGGGCGCGGTGCTTTCGATGGGCGTCTATCTCGGCGCGTCGACCAAGATCGTCGACCGCGCGACCGGCCAGATCCATATGGGCGAGGTTCCGGCCTATGCCGTGGTCGTACCCGGCGCCCTTCCCGGCAAGCCGCTGCCGGACGGATCGCCCGGCCCGTCGCTCTATTGCGCGGTGATCGTGAAGACCGTCGATGCGCAGACGCGAAGCAAGACCGGCATCAACGAGCTGTTGCGGGATTGATGGACGCGGACCGCGAAGGAACCTAGAGTCGGGTCGAAGCGTAATGACCGGGTAACGGGATCGCATTCAAGGAACGGACGACCATGGAACGCCACGGGGAAGAAGTCGACGTCACCACCGAGGAAGCACGCGGCGGCTCGACCCCGCACATCGTGCGTTACGTCCTCGTCATCAGCCTGCTGCTCGCGGTCGTCGCCCTTTCGCTGATCTGGATCACCGGCGCGCTATCCAGCGATCAGCCCGCCAAGGTTGGCGACATCTCGGGTCAGGCCACGCCGCGGCAGTAACGATCCGGTGGCCGGGACACTTGCCAAGGGCACGAAGGTGAGCTGGACTTGGGGCGAAGGAACCGCCCACGGAACGATCGCCGAACGGTTCGAGCGGCGTGTGAGCCGAACGATCAAGGGCAAGCGGATCGTCCGCAACGGGACCGCCGAAAACCCCGCCCTGCTGATCGAGCAGGCCGATGGCGGAAGGGTTCTGAAGCGCGCCTCCGAGGTTTCCTGACTACCTGGCTAGCGCGCGGCGCAACGCCTGCGCGGCGGCGGGCGCCCGTTCCTTTGCTCCGTTGATGAAGAAGACGAACACCTCTCCCGCAGCGCCCTCGCCTGCCGCGCGGTCGCCCGCATAGGGCAGGCCAGGCGGACAGCGGCCGGTTGCCCAGGCCCGTGCAATCTCCGCGATCCTGGCTATCTCGGACTGCGAATACCCTGTCCTGACCTTCGCCTTCATCCCCTGAAGCCGTGCATAGGCGAGCGGCGCCGTGCGGTCGGCGATGGGCCTGCGGTCGGGATGGTCGGAGTAGCAGATCGCAACCCCCGCCGCCCGGGCCAGTGCCACGAACTCGGGGCACGCGAAGCTCGAGTGCCCGACCTCGATCACGTGGCGCAGCGGCAGGCCATCGACACTCGCCGGTAGCAGTGCGAGAAAAGCGGCGATGTCGTCAGGCTCGAACTGCTTCGTCGCCGCCAGTTGCCAGACGACGGGACCCAGCCGGTCTCCCAGCTCGGAAAGACCCTGCGCGAAGAAATTCGCCAGCCCCTCACCCGCGGTCGCCAGAACCTTGCGGTTTGTGACGAAGCGTGACCCCTTGAGAGCGAAGACGAACCCTTCCGGCGTCGCCGCGCGCCACGCAGCGAAGCTTTCGGGCGCCTGACGGCGATAGAACGTCGCGTTGATCTCTATGGCCGACACAGCGCGCGCCGCAAACGCCAGCTCGTCGGCCTGGCGCAGTCCTTCCGGAAAGAACACCCCGCCGCGCCACGCCGGGTAAGTCCACCCGCCGATTCCGGGGCGGATTGATGAATATTTCGCGCGGTCCATCCGCAGCCAACGCGTCGAAGCGTCGCGCGTTTCCGGTCTTACGCAGGGAAAGCCCGGAACGCGGACGCCGACCGGCGGTTAGTGTCACGAACCCCGTGAAATCGAACGAAAGGCACCCGACCGATGGCCAAAACCCTTGCCGAAATCTCCGAAGCGATGCGCGACATAGACTTCTGCACCCTGGCCACCCACGCGGAAGGCGGCGCGATCGGGGCCCGTCCGATGAGCAACAACCGCAACGTAGATTTCGACGGCGACGCCTGGTTCTTCACCTATGACGACCGGGTGATGATCAAGGATATCGAGCGAGACCCCAACGTTGGCGTGACCTATCTTGGCTCGGCCGGGCTGAAGGGAATGCTGGGCGCGCCCGGAATGTTCCTTCACGTCGAGGGAAGGGCCGAACTGGTCCGCGACCGCGCGACTTTCTCTGAGCACTGGGACAAGTCGCTCGACCGCTGGTTTCCGCAAGGGCCCGATACGCCGGGCACGATCATGATCAAGGTCCGCGCCTCGCGCATCCATTACTGGGACGGCGAGGAAGAAGGCGAACTTCGCGTCTAGACCCCGCGGGGCGCGCTACCCTGGATGAACACGATCGCCTGACGGCCGATCTCGATGACGTCGCCCGACGACAGCGCCGTGGGCGCGGTCACCGGGCGGCCGTTGACGCGGGTACCGTTCGTGCTGCCCAGGTCGCTGAGCAGGCAGGCTCCATCCTCGGCACGCGTGATGACCGCGTGATCGCGCGAGGCGAGCGTATCGGTCAGGACGACGGTGTTTTCCAGCGACCGGCCGAACCCGCAGGTTCCCGGCTGAGCGATGGGAACCTCGAAGCATTCGCCATCGCTTTCGAAGCGCACGAAAGTGTCGATTTCGGTCAAGCGTTCCCCATCATCCTAGCGTCGCGACCGCCCTGCTCGGCATCGTATCCGTTTGGCCTGCGGTTGCAAGGTAGCGGGTTTCTCCCTCGTTCGGGTTGACTCCGCGGCGCGGGCGGAATCCTATTCCCCCGGGGTCGCTTCCGAGAGGGGATTATCATGCACCGACAGGTTTTCCGCGGCCTTGCCCTTACCATCGTGCCCACGCTTGCTGCGCTGGGCGGATGCACCCCGCCAGCCGCGCCGCCGCCGGCCGCGATCATCGATACCGCCAAGATCGCCGACGCGGTCAAGGGCGACGTCGGCCAGTTGGTCACGACCTTCAACGCGCACGATGCGGCGATGACTGTCGCGCATGACGCCCCCGATTACGTCGGTATGTTCCACGGCGCGCCGAATGTCGTCGGCCCCGAGCAGGATCTTGCCGTCACGAAACGGCAGGTGTCGGACCCCGCCGCCAAGGTCGCCGTCAGTGACGAGGTCGTCGATGTCGCAAAGTCGGGCGAGATGGCCGTCTATCGCGCGACTTATGCTTTCACCTTCACCGATCCCAAATCGAAGGCTGTGGTGACCGAGCCGGGCAACTGGATCCTGGGCTACAAGGTGCAGGCAGACGGGACCTGGAAGATGGCATGGAGCGTCGTCTCGAACACGGGCGACGCGCGCTAGCAGATGGCGCGTGGACGGATCCGTATCGGGCTGCGCTGGCTGCTGGCGGTCTTCTACCTCGTCGCCGGCTACTTTCACCTGGCCCGGCCCGGCCCGTTCCTAACGATCACTCCGCATTGGGTACCATTTGCCCCCACGGTCATTTTCCTCACTGGGCTTGCCGAGTTGGCGGGGGCGGCGGCGCTGGTACAGCCATGGTCGGCAGGCTTGCGCCGGGCCGGCGGGATCGGGCTGGCGCTTTACGCGGTGTGCGTCTTCCCGGCCAATATCAATCACCTGATGATCGACATGGGTTCGCCGCATCCGACACTGGGCTGGGCCTACCATGTCCCGCGGATGTTCGCGCAGCCGCTGCTGGTGTGGCTGGCGCTGTGGTCCGCCCAAGTGATAGAGTGGCCGTTTGCCGCGCCGCGCCAGGAAGCCTCGGCATGAGCGACCGCGAGATCATGGAGGAGAGCCTCGTCGCCCTGGGCGACAGGTACGAGGGGCTGGCGGAGGAACTGTTCGCAACGCTCATCGCTTCGCGGCCCCAATATGCCGCAGCCTTCATCAACCCCGAGGCTGCGCGAGAGCGCATGACAGGCGAAACTCTCGAGGCGATGGTCGGACTGGCAGCGTCGGAATGGTGGGTAGACGGTGCCGTGACCAGCTTCGTGGACCTTCACCGCAACTATGCGGATTTCGACGCGGGCGATTACGAAGCCTGGATTCTCATGACCATCGCGGCGATAGAGCGGCGGGCGGGCAGCGACTGGCCCGCGGGGGCCAGCGCCGCCTGGGCGCGCCAGGCCGATGCCCTCAACGCAATCGTGGCTCGTGAACTCGCGGGCCACGCCGCCCGAGCGGCGAGGAAGCGATTGGCAGAACCCGCCGGAACGACCGCAACCGATTGAAGTCACTCGTCTTGTTCATCGCCGGGACTGGCGCGATGGTGTAGCGGTGACCGATTCGCCGGATCGCCGGCGCTGATCGGGTTGTGGAGTAAGGGATGCGCAAGGGTCGTTTTCCGGCGATGGTTGCCCTCGTGGCGATGCTGTCCGCGTGCGGCGGCGGTGGCGGCAGCACCACCGGCTCGCCGATCCAGGTAACGCCCGCGCCCGGCAGTTCGACTCCCACCCCCACCGCGACGACGACCGCCGGTTGCTCGCTGCGTGAGCGGCAGGACTGGACGCTTTCCCAACTGCGCGAATGGTACCTGTTCCCCGACCTGCTCGATACCGGCGCAAGCCCCGGCTCCTATACTACGGTTCAGGACTACATCGATGCCCTCGTCGCCCCGGCGCGGGCGCAGTCCAAGGACCGCTACTTCACCTACATCACCTCGATCGCCCAGGAGAACGCCTTCTACCAGCAGGGCGCCAGTGCCGGCTTCGGAGTGCGCCTGACCTACGATTCAACCGCGCAACGGGTGTTCGTGGCCGAAGCGTTCGAAGGCGCGCCCGCGCTTGCCGCGGGCATCGACCGGGGAACCGAGATCACCGCCATCGGCACCAGCACGTCCAATCTCCAGACGGTCAAGTCGCTGTTCACGGCCGGGGGCGCAGCAGCGGTCAGCGACGCGCTGGGACCATCGACCGCCGGCGTATCACGAGTGCTGCGAGTGATCATCAACGGGGTCCAGCAGGACCTGACCATCACCAAGACGAGCTACGAGCTTACCCCGGTATCGTCGCGCTATGGCGTGAAGGTCATCGATAACGGGGGGCAGAAGGTGGGCTACATCAACCTTCGCACGTTCATCGATTCGGCGGATCCGGCGCTCCGCAGCGCGGTCGACACGCTGCGCGCGCAGGGCATTACCAACGTCATCGTCGACCTGCGCTACAACGGTGGCGGCCTGGTCTCGATCTCCGAACTGTTCGGCAGCCTGCTGGGCGCCGGCCGCGCCGGGCAGGTGTTCAGCTACACCACTTTCCGGCCGGAAAAGTCGAACAACAACTCCACCCACAACTTCCAGCCGACCTCGCAGTCGATCGCGCCGATGAAGATCGCCTTCATCGGCACCACCTCGACAGCATCCGCCAGCGAACTGCTGATAAATGCCTTCAAGCCCTATCTCGGGGCCAATGCCGGGCTGATCGGCACGAACACCTACGGCAAGCCGGTGGGGCAGGTGGCGCTCGACAAGAGCAGTTGCGACGACCGCCTGCGCGCGATCGCCTTCCGCACCGAGAACGCCAACCACGAAGGCGACTACTACACCGGGCTTGCCACGCGCGTAGCGGCGAGCTGCGCCGCGTCGGACGATCTCTCGTTCCAGCTCGGCGATCCGAACGAAGCTTCAGTCAAGACCGCGCTCGATTTTCTTGCCGGCCGCAGTTGCACGCCGATCAGCACGAGCGGACAGACGACGCAGACGTTGCGTGCCTCCAGGCAAGTGCTGCAGGTCCCCAACGGCACGACCGAACAGCGTGAAGTGCCCGGCTCGTTCTAACCGGCGCCTGACCTAGCCCTCGCGCGAATAGGTTCCGGTCAGCACCGCGACGGCCAGGATCTGGCCTTCCATCTCGTCGAGGATCGCGTCGCGGTCGCTCCCCGGCGCAAGCTCCATCGGGATGTCGAGCGCGAAGAGCTGGAATACGTAGTCGTGCGGTCCGTGGCCGGCCGGCGGATCGGGCGCGAGCCACGCGTCCAGCTCCAAGGAATTGCGCCCGACGACGGGTGGGTCCTCGCCTTCAAGGATTTCTCCGGCTTCGGGCTCCATGCCCCAGCCCAGGAGATGGACGAAAGGTTCGGCCCCCGGCGCGTCCGGATCCTCGACCAGAAGCACAAGGCCCTCGGTGCCCGCCGGAGGATCGGTCCATGCCAGCGGCGGGGCGCAGGCGTCTTCCTCGTCAGCGGTGAACATCGGGTCGAGTTCCTCGCCATCGGCGAAGGCCGGGCTTGTCAGTGAAAACCCGCCCGCGCCAAGAAGGTCTTCATCGCCCAATCGCGCTACCGCCAGTTTCGCGTGGCCCGCGCGCGCGCCGCGCAGCGCTCGTCCCAGCCAGCCGGGAACATGTTCGAGCATCGTGATCCTTTCAGGAATTTGTGCGTTGCCAATTCAATCACCGGGGCCCGCCCGGCGTTCCCCGAAACGGGTCAAGGCGCCCGTCGCACTGGAACGCGCAACGTGCAATCGCCCATCGTCTTGATCGGCCTGATAGCGGGCCTATCTCGCATCCAGCAAGGAGATCGAGAGATGGCAGAAGCATGGTGGAACGGCACCCGGATCGCCCACAGCGACGACACCGTGATCGTCGAGGGTAATCATTACTTCCCCAGGACCGCGGTCGATCCCGCAGCCTTGCTGGAAAGCGCCACGACCAGCGTCTGTCCGTGGAAAGGCACCGCCCACTACTACTCCATAGAGGCGGGCGGCTCCCGCAATCCCGACGCCGCCTGGTACTATCCCGAGCCCAAGGAAGCGGCGTCGCAGATCAAGGATCGTATCGCCTTCTGGAAGGGCGTCGAGGTCCGCTAGCCGCGCGCAAGGCGAAGCAGGTACTTGTGCTCGCCATCCAGCACCAGCGCGCTGTGCTGGTTGTGGACCGTCGCGCGCATTGTGACGAGGCCGGTGGTACGTTGGGGGGTCAGGGCCGCGATCTCCAGCGCGGGGTAAAGCGTGTCGCCGGGATAGACCGCCTTCAGGAACTTCGCGCTAACCTCTACGAAACCGATCAGGGCGGGACCGATGACGTGCGGAAACATGCCCGCGCCGGCCGCGGTGAAGGCCAGCACCTGCAGGCCGTGCGCCAGCGGCGCGGGATGGCCCTGTGCAGCGCAATATTCCGCGTCGTAGTGGATCGGGTGATTGTCCAGGCTGAGCGTCTGGAAAGCCGCGAAGTTTCCGTCGCCCAGCGTACGTGATGGCAGGCGGAACATCTCTCCGATCTTCAGGTCCTCGAATCCGCGAAGCGGCAGAAGGTGGTGCTTTTCCGGATCGAAAGACTCGCTCATACTGGCACTTCCACTCGAAGGCGGGATGGACCCGTCGTTGCAACGCGTGCGTCTGACTGTTTCGGGCAGGCGAACGGGAAAGGGAGGATATGCCCACCGGATGGAGACTTGGCACCGCCGATCGCGTGCGCCTGCTGGCCCTGCGCCCGCCCCGCTACCCCAACGTCGATGCCGATCACGTCACGCTGACCGCGGGTCATGGTCATGATGCCGAACTGCCCGAGGAGGCGGTCGGCGCGCGCGTCGTCGGCCATGTTGACGACGGCCTCGGAGTGGAAGCGCTGGTGGTGGAGATCGGCGGTGTCACCCAGCGGCCGGACAGCGGCACCTGGCACATCACCTGGTCGCTGGCCGATGGGCGAAAGGCGCGCGAGAGCAACGACGTGATCGGCCGCCAGGGCTGGGAACCGTGGGACGGCGGACCCATAGCGCTTACGCCCGCAACCTGGTGATCGCGGCTATCTAAGGTAGCTTCTGCAGCGATCACGCAGCGTCGTTCCGCTCCCGCCCGGCGCTGGCGCGCGCGCCTGCGCCTGCGATCCTGGCCACCACCAGGTCGATCACCGCGCGCACGTGCGGCTGGCGCCGCGCGGCGTCGGTCGTCACCAGCCAGCAGGGCGTGGAAAATTCGGGGACCGGGGGCGCTAGCCGGACGAGGCCGCGAACGTCGTCCCCCATCATGCACGGAAGCACCGCCGCACCCAGGCCCGCCGTGGCACCAGCGATCACCGCCGAGAGCGCGTTAAAGCGGTGCGCCATCCGCACGCCGGGCAGGTTCGCGGAAATCCATTCGCCGATCCGGCCGGTCTGGTCGGCGCTCGACCCCACGAGCGGGTAGCGCGCGATATCCGCCACGCTGGACGGGCGGCCCAGCCGGGTCACGAGGTCGCGGCTGGCGTAGAAGCATTCGTCGAGATCGGTCAGGTGCCGTACGATGAGCGATTCCTGCGTCGGCCGGCTGCCGAAACGGATCGCGACCTCCGCCTCCCCCCGCGCGAGGTCGAGCATCTCGTACGAGGAGATAACCTCGACTTCGATCTCTGGATGGGCCTCGTGCAGCGCCGGCAGCGCGGGGATAACCCAGGCGTTGGCGGCGCTTTCCACCGTGGTCAGTCTCACCGTGCCCGAAAGCCGGCGAGTCTCGGCATCGACGGCGTGGCCGAAACGATGGACCGCGGCCTCCACCTCTTGCGCCTGTTCGAGCAGAGCTTGGCCGCGCGGGGTTAGTGCGTAACCGGCGGGGCTGCGCGAGAACAGGGCGACGCCAAGCGCTTCCTCGAGCACCGCGATCCGGCGCGACACGGTGGCCTGGCTTACCTGCAGCGCCCTCGCCGCGCTGAGCGTGGAGCCGCTGCGCGCCACGGCGAGGAAAAATCGCAGATCGTTCCACTCGAACACTAGCCCGCCCCCTTCCCGAAGGCCGCGCCCGCGGCGTGTCGCGGTTATGCATTTGCGGATAGCCGGCTTGCAACAACAGTGTTCACGCTTGCCGGGCCCGAGGGACTATCTGGGTTCTACAGCGCGGGACACAAGGCCCGCCACCACCGAGAAGAGGAGAACCGAAATGTCCACGACCCGCCTCAACGCAGCCGCCGCCGCAATCGCCGCCACCGCGTTCAGCTTTGCCTTCGTGCTGCTGGCCATGCCCGCCTCGCTGCTCACCGCGACGGGTGTCGGCGCCTGACCCCGCCCAACAGCCCGCCCATGCCCCCAGTCTGAGGCCCGGCAGCCACTGCGGCGCCGGGCCTTTTTTCATGCCGGCGCTTGTAGGCCTGCCGGCAAAGTGCGAACCGCACCGGCGATGACGCCCGCTTCTCCCCGCATTCTCGTCGATGCCGATGCCTGCCCGGTGAAAGACGAGATCTACAAGGTCGCCTGGCGCCGCGAGGTGCCGGTGACGATCGTCAGCAACGCCTTCCTGCGCATCCCCCAGCATCCGCTGGTGAGCCGCGTAGTGGTGTCCGACAGCTTCGACGCCGCCGACGACTGGATCGCCGAGCAGGCCGACGCCGCCAGCGTGGTCGTCACCGCCGACATCCTCCTGGCCGACCGCTGCCTGAAGGCCGGGGCGACCGTCCTTTCCCCCGCGGGCAAGCCGTTCACCACCGCATCCATCGGGGCGCAGGTGGCGACGCGGGCGATCATGGCCGACCTGCGCGCCGGGGCCGACGGGATCACGGGCGGCCCCGCCCCGTTCGCCAAGGCCGACCGCTCGCGCTTTCTCCAGGCGCTCGACACCGCGCTGGCCCGGCTCCAGCGCCCCTGATTGGACAAGGCGCCGGTTCGGGCGCAGGAGTTGGCGACGGGGCGGCCCGCCCCGCCGGAGAGTGACGCCATGGCCAAGAGCCAGAAGAAATCGAACAAGGAAGTCCGCAAGCCCAAGGCGGAAAAACCCAGGAAGCAGAACGCCTCGAACCCCTCGCAAAAGGGCATCATGGCCAAGGAGACGAAGTAGCGCCCTCCGCCCCGATCAGTCGCGGGTGATCGTCTCGGCCAGCGTGGCCACGGTCAGCCCCAGCTTCTTCACCTTCATCATGTTGCGCGCGCTGCGCCCGTTGGGGGCCAGCGTGATCGCCTGGGCGATGCCCATCCCGTCGGTCGAGGTATAGGCGATGGTCAGCACCGGCCCGGCGACCGTGGCGGTGACCGGCCCGCGCGCGTCGGTAAGCGTCCCCGCATAGCGCCCCGGCGCCACCTCGCGCAGCCGCCACTGCCGCTCGCGCGTCCTTTCGCCGGCGATCGTGACCGTCTGGTCGAGCACCAGCGTCCCGCCGTGCTCCACCCGCCCGCGCCCGACGACATGGGTCGCCACGCTGCGCGAGAACACTTTCTTGAGCCTGCCCTCGCCCGTCGTGGCGCCGCTGAAGAATGCGACCGGATCGAACCCGCGCACCGCGGGCGTCGCCGCGGGCGCGGCCCCGGCGGAAGCGCAGGCGGCCACCGCTACGGCGGCGATCAGGGCGAGCGGCGCGCGAACGAGCCATGCAGTGAGCATCATCCCCGCCCCAACGCGCCTGCGCCGCGAAAGCTCCCCGTCCCGGCTCATCGCCTGGCCGCCTTGGCCGCATTGCGCGCGGCGGCTTCGCGGACCAGCGCCTTGAACGCGGCGGCATCCACCTCGTCGCCCTCGCCCAGGTCGATCGCGCGGCGGACGTTGCCGTCGAGGCTGGCGTTGAACAGCCCCGCCGGGTCCGCCAGGTCAGCCCCGTTGGCAAAGGTCAGCTTGACCTTGTCCTTGTAGGTTTCGCCGGTGCACAGGATGCCGCCGTGCTCCCACACCGGAACGCCCGCGGGGTTTGAGGGCTTGGCCCACTTCACCGTCTCCTCCACCTCGGGCAAGGCCTCGCGGATCAGCTTGCGCAGGCGGGCGAGCGTCTTGCCGCGCCAGTCGCCCAGCGAAGCGATCTTCGCGTCGATGCGGTCGGAAGCGTCGGTCATCGGCCAATGTTCTCCTGCCCGCAAGGCGCGCCCAGGGTTACACAAGTTACACGGGGTGACACTGGCGTCCCCCGGCCCAAGCCCGCACAGCCCCGCGCTTTTCGCGGCAAATCCCGGCAATTTCGGACGCGGGAGAAAATAAAATGTTCTTTCGCCATCGCGCAACGATCTTGCGGCGACCGTCCGGGGCGAAGGCAGGCGGAATCGTCGGGCGCTGGCATGCCCCCGACGATCCACCAAACCGCGCGGTTAGGAAAACGCTTTCTGCGTTCCCGCCCGTTCGCCGCCCGCGCCACGCTCACGCGCCAGCAGCGGGCCGAGCACCAGCGCGACGAGCAGCAGCGCCGGTACGTCGCCCGTCAGGTGCCCGCCGTGCATCGGGTTGCCATAGGATTCCACCGCCATGATCGCGGCGTGGACCACGCTGGAGGCCACGGTGAAGCGGATCAGCGACGCGTTGGCCAACGGATCGCGCGCGCCCAGGATCAGCATCACGCCCAGCGTGAGGTAGATGCCGACGATCATCAGGAAATAGTTGTCGGCGGCGGGCGGCCCCTCATGCCAGGCCCACCCCGACGGCCAGACGATCGCGAGCGGATAGACGAGGCAGAACACGATCCCGAACAGGACCATGGCGATTTGCAGGTATGAGTATTTGCCGACCATGACGATGCGCCTCCCAACGCATTGGGTGCGACCACGAAAACGAGGTTACGCTCGTTTGGGGGCGATGCAATGGTCACGGTGCTTCTGGCCAACCGCGCCGCGCCGTGCGAGGAGCCCGCGACAGGAGAAGCGCTATGTCGAGTGGTGATCAGGGCGACGATGAAGACTACGTGTTCGACGAGGACAGCGGCGAATGGATGCCCGCCTCGCAGCTCGCCGCCCGGCGCGCCGCCGAAGGCGCGGTCGAGGTGCGCGACGCGGTGGGCAACCTGCTTGCCGACGGCGACCAGGTGACGCTGATCAAGGACCTGGAGGTCAAGGGCGCGGGCCGCACGCTGAAACAGGGCACCGTGATCAAGTCGATCCGCCTCACCGGCGACGCGCAGGAAATCGACTGCCGCTTCGAAGGGATCAAGGGCCTGGTGCTGCGGGCGGAGTTCGTAAGGAAGCGCTAGTCGAGCGAAACGCACTCATCATGCGGCTGACGCCCCACCGTTGAGCGCTCTTATCCCGGGTTGCCCGGCATCCCCGGCACATCGGGAATCACCACCCAGTTCTGCTTGCTCTTCGTCCAGAACTGGATCTGCGGGGCGAAGGTCGAGGTGTCGTCGAGCGAGCCGGCCTTGATGAAGATCATGTCGGGCTGCGCGGGAACGCGAGTGAAGACTGGGGAGCCGCAGGTCGGGCAGAACTGGCGGTGAACCTCGTTGCCCGTCTCGCTGTGGTCGACGTAGGTGCGCAGCTCGCCCGTTACGGTCACCGCGTTCAGCGGCAGGGCGATCAGCATCGACCAGCCGCTTCCTGCCTGGCGCTGGCAGTTCTTGCAGTGGCACACCGCCTGCATCAGCGGCTCGCCCTCGAAGCTGTAGCGCACCGCGCCGCACAGGCATCCGCCGGTCTTCGTCGTCATTGCTCGCTCTCCCGCCGATCGCGCCACTTGCGCTCGTTCAAGTGTTGAGGGCCGGCGCGCCCGGCCGCTGCTCGTTCACCCTTTCGCCCGATGTGCGGCGCGATGGCAAGGACCAAGGTGGCTTCGGCGGGGGCGCGAGACAGCACCCCTCGACAACCGCCTTGCGTCCCCGCGCCCGGCGGCGCAGCATCGCGGGCCGAATGACCGATACCCCCGCCACCCGCTACGCCACGTTCGCCGAGTTCTGGCCGTTCTACCTGCGCGAGCACGCGCGCCCCCTCACCCGCGCGCTGCATTATATCGGGACCACCCTCGTAGTGGCGGTGGCCGTGTTCGCCATTGCGACGGGCCGCTGGTGGTGGCTGCTGGCGATGCCGGTGGCGGGCTACTTCTTTGCGTGGCTCGCGCACTTCGCGGTCGAGAAGAACCGCCCCGCGACCTTCACCTACCCCCTATGGAGCCTCGCCGCCGACTTCCGCATGTGGTGGCTGTGGCTGACCGGGCGGCTGGGGGCGGAGTTAAGGGCGGCGGGGTTGTGTATTTAGGCTAATAATATGAAATCGCCCTCGATTTTGTCGATCTCGATCTCTTCCAATTCGATATATTTCGGGAGTGACTGAGGGATGAGCGGCTGAGGAATGTCCCCCTCCGAATACCAAGTCTTCGCCTCGCCCCCTTTTTTCCGGACCCCTTTTTCAAATATGTCTCGATAGCGGAATGGCGAGATGCCTAGGAAAGGCAGGAAAGACACCTTATTAACACTAGTCTTCTCAATCTCGATTTCGTTCGAGTGGAGCTGTTTGGCTCTACTCTTTGGATAGGGTTCTAAGAAATGAACTCTTTTTATGCCGCTGGCTATGATATGCTTCGTACAATTGTGACATGGGAATGTAGTCACATAGAGCACAGAGCCCTTAATAGCTTTACCCAACCGCGCGGCATCGCAAATCGAAACCATTTCCGCGTGAACTACCCGGCCATATTCTGTGAGGTCGCTGACTTGCGAGTCCTTCAAGCAGCCGTGGTGTGAACCGGTGGTGGGGCCTCGACCTAGAAGCTGCTCCACGAAGCCGTCGGACGAAACATCATTGCCATCTGGACAGCTTAACAATCCGGCCACGGATAGCTTCTCAAGGAGATCCCGAATAACATCCTTTTTGAGCACGTCGTTAGGATCGTATCCCAAGCGAACATCTCGGAAATCAGGCTCTTCGCCAGACCAGTAGGTTCCTCCGAACGCGCGCGGCACCTCGTTGCAACCCTGCGCGACAATCTCCCCATCTGGGGTGAAGATCGCAGAACCCACTTGACGAGATAGATCGGTCGAGCGGAGAGATGCCGCCTTTGCGGCATACATTCCATATTCTGTCTTGGTCGGTCCGATATCGACCCGCCCAAAAAATGCCTGAAAGAAGCGCTCCAGACCAGGCCGCATCTGGTCGCGATTGATGCCGTCGACAAACACGTCCGCGAGGTGAAACGTATCGCGAAGATGCTGCGTCGTCTTGGCTTGGCCTTCGTGCTGATCCCGGAGGAGCAAACTCCAAGCCTTTTCAACGATCTCGGGATGCTCTGCAGAAAGGGGGAGGCTTGCTCGCCCCTTCTCCACAACCCGTTCCAACCGATGCTCTTCGCTCCCGTATCCTGATATGAGCACGAAGCGCTTATCGTAGATCCTACGGAGTAGAAGCACCTCCTCCGGTCGTTTGAGTTGGCGGATGATGAACGCGGTCTCTGATAGAACCTCCGCCTCTGATCCTTTCAGACCGAGAAGCTCATTCCTATGCTCTCTGATGCCCTGGATAATGAGGCGGATGAGAGCATCAGGGGAACCGGCCAACTCGCAAAGCTTGTTTGCGTAGTCCATTTTGAAGTTCATGGCGGCGAAGTAATCTTTGCCGGTGGCTTGGACCCCCGGCGCTTCGTAGCGCGTCATGAGATCGGTTACGCGCACCGTGCGATGGTCGTAGCCGACATGGCCCAAGGCACGACCAACTTCCTCGGCCATTGCCTCAATGTCGATGCCAATTGGTCCAGCTAAACCGATTACAATTTCAGGGTGACTCAAAAGCCTCAGTTGGTCTGCCATTGCGCGCGTTCAGCCTCACCCTCGTTGCCTTATGAAGCTTCGTAAGCTTTAACCTACATCCGAGCAAACCAAGGGGAGAACGCTATGCCAAAAACGGACGAAAATTCCGGTAAATCTGCTTGGAAGGCTAGCGAATCTACCACGCGCATGGCGCGCATCATGGGCACCGAATTCCAAGCTCATCACAGGTGGAAATCGTCCTCTGAGGAAACCTCCGAAGAGCGAAAGAGAGCTTAGCCGAGCAAGATGTGGAAAAGGGGCGGTTCTCACGCCCCTTTTTTCATACCCCGCAGAGCACGCTCAATCGTGCTCCCGATCACCAGCGCCGATATACAGCTCCCGCCCGCCATCGTTGTAGACGCGGCTCATCTCGGCCATCCCGGCTTCCACCTCCTCGGCGGCGATGAAGCTGTCCGCCCCCGCATTCTGCTTCGCCGCGAAGTCGCGCACTTCCTGGGTGATCTTCATCGAGCAGAACTTGGGCCCGCACATCGAGCAGAAGTGCGCGGTCTTGGCCCCTTCGGCCGGGAGTGTCTGGTCGTGGTATTGCTCGGCGGTGTCGGGGTCGAGGCTGAGGTTGAACTGGTCGCGCCAGCGGAATTCGAAGCGGGCGCGGCTGAGCGCGTCGTCGCGCAGCTTGGCCGCGGGATGGCCCTTGGCGAGGTCGGCGGCGTGGGCGGCGAGCTTGTAGGTGACCACGCCCACCTTCACGTCGTCGCGGTCGGGCAGGCCGAGGTGTTCCTTGGGCGTGACGTAGCAGAGCATCGCGGTGCCGAACCACCCGATCATCGCGGCGCCGATGCCGCTGGTGATGTGGTCGTAGCCGGGCGCGATGTCGGTGACGAGCGGCCCGAGCGTGTAGAACGGCGCCTCGCCGCAGGCGGCGAGCTGCTTGTCCATGTTCTCCTTGATCTTGTGCATGGGCACGTGGCCCGGCCCCTCGATCATCACCTGCACGTCCTGCGCCCAGGCGCGCTTGGTCAGCTCGCCCAGGGTATAGAGCTCGGCGAACTGGGCCTCGTCGTTGGCGTCGGCGACCGAGCCGGGGCGCAGGCCGTCGCCCAGCGAATAGGCGATGTCATAGGCCTTCATGATCTCGGTGATCTCGTCGAACCGTTCGTAGAGGAACGATTCCTTGTGATGCGCGAGGCACCACTTGGCCATGATCGATCCGCCGCGGCTGACGATGCCGGTGACGCGCCTGGCGGTCATCGGGATGTACGGCAGCCGCACCCCGGCGTGGATGGTGAAGTAGTCCACCCCCTGCTCGGCCTGTTCGATCAGGGTGTCGCGGAAGATCTCCCAGGTCAGGTCCTCGGCGATGCCGCCGACCTTCTCAAGCGCCTGGTAGATCGGCACGGTGCCGATCGGCACGGGGCTGTTGCGGATGATCCATTCGCGGGTGTCGTGGATGTTGCGGCCCGTCGAGAGGTCCATCACCGTGTCCGCGCCCCAGCGGATCGACCAGACCAGCTTGTCGACCTCGCTTGCCACGTCGGACGCGACCGCCGAATTGCCGATGTTGGCGTTGATCTTGACCAGGAAGTTGCGCCCGATCGCCATCGGCTCGCATTCCGGGTGGTTGACGTTGCTGGGGATGATCGCGCGGCCGCGCGCCACTTCGTCGCGGACGAACTCGGGCGTCACGTGGTCGGGGATGCTCGCGCCCCAGTCCTGCCCGTCGCGCATGTGGCCGGCGATGGCCTCGCGGCCGATGTTCTCGCGGATGGCGACGTATTCCATCTCGGGCGTGATGATCCCGCGCCGGGCGTAGTGCATCTGCGACAGGTTCGCGCCCGCCCGGGCCCGCAAGGGACGGCGCAGCGCGGCGGGGAACGGGGGCACGCCGCCCGACCGGTCGGGGCCGAGCTGGCCGTTGTCCACTGCCTGGACGGGGCGCGGGGCGTATTCCTCAACATCGCCGCGGGCTAGCTGCCAGTCGCGCCGGATCATCGGCAGGCCGGCGGCGATGTCGATCGTGGCGGCGGGATCGGTGTAGGGGCCCGAGGTGTCGTAGACATTCAGCGGCGGCTCGCCCGACGAGGGCTCGAGGTCGATCGCGCGCATCGCGACCTTGAGCGGGCCGACGTGGATCTTGCGGCTGCCGCGGATCGGCCCGGTGGTCACGCCGATTTCCAGCTTCGAATTGATGTCGGCCATGGATGCTCCTTGGGCGGAAACGGGAGCGGGCCTTCTTTGCGGGGTCGCGGCCGGCCCTCCCTCCGCCCGTGTTAACGGGTTCAGGTTCGACGGGTCGTGGGACGTGACGCCCACCTCTCAGCCACATGGCTCCCCGGGGATGGCGCGACCATAAGTGCATCGCGGGCCGGCGTCCAGTTGCCGCGCCCGACTTTCGGACGCGGGCGCCCGGCGGCAATCCCCTCTGGACTTAACCGCCCGATTAAAACTACCTTCGCGGCAGAGAGGGGCCCCGCGCCCGCAACGCAAGGAAGCGCGATGCCCGCATTGCCCAAGGTCTGCATCATCGGCGCCGGGTGCTCCGGCTTTACCACCGCCAAGCGCCTGAAGGACCGCGGCATTCCGTTCGACGTGTTCGAGGCTTCGGACGACATTGGCGGCAACTGGTACTTCGCCAATCCCAACGGCATGTCGTCCTGCTACAAGAGCCTGCACATCGACACTTCGAAGTGGCGGCTCGCGTTCGAGGACTATCCCGTCCCCGCCGACTGGCCGGACTATCCCCATCACGCCCAGCTGCTCCAGTACTTCCACGACTATGTCGACCATTTCGGCCTGCGCCCGCACATCGCGTTCAACACCCGGGTGGAGAAGGCGGAACGCCGTGCGGAAGGCGGCTGGCAGGTGACCCTCTCTACCGGCGAGACGCGCGACTACGATGCGCTGGCGGTGGCCAACGGCCATCACTGGGCGGCGCGCATTCCCGAATATCCCGGCAGCTTCGACGGGCCGCAGCTTCATTCGCACAACTACCGCAGTCCGTTCGAGCCGGTCGATTGCGTCGGCAAGCGCGTGCTGGTGGTGGGCATGGGCAACAGCGCGATGGACATCGCATCGGAGCTTTCGCAGCGCCCGATCGCCGAGCGCCTGTTCGTTTCCGCGCGCCACGGCGTGTGGATCTTTCCCAAGTACTTCAAGGGCCAGCCGATCGACAAGAACCCCGCCCCGGCGTGGATGCCCAAGGGGCTGCGCCAGTGGCTGGGGGGGCGGATGATCCGCGGCCTTGTCGGCAGGATGAGCGACTATGGCCTGCCCGAGCCGACCATCGGCCCGTTCGAGAGCCACGGCACCGTATCGGGCGAATTCCTGCTTCGCGCGGGATCGGGCGACATCGCGATGAAGCCGGGGATCGAGCGGCTCGACGGCGACGGCGTGGTGTTCACCGACGGTAGCCGCGAAAAGCTCGACGTGATCGTCTGGGCAACGGGCTACGACATCAAGTTCCCGTTCTTTTCCGATGCCGCGCTGCAGGCCGATGCCGAGAACCGCCCCCCGCCGCTGTTCAAGCGTATCCTGAAACCGGGCGTGCCGGACCTGTTCTACATGGGGCTGGCCCAGCCGCTCCCGACCCTGGTCAATTTCGCCGAGCAGCAGTCGAAGCTCGTCGCCGCCTACCTTGCGGGCGATTACGTGCCGCCCGCGCCCGAGGAGATGGCGCGCGTCATCCGCGCGGACGAGGAGTATTATACCGGGCAGTATTACAAGTCGCGCCGCCACACGATCCAGCTCGACTTCGATCACTACGTCCGCCACCTGAAGAAGGAACTCGCCGCCGGCGCCAGGCGCGCCGCCGCCGGGGGACACAAGCTTCCCGTCCCGGGCCGCGAACCGGCGGAAGCCGCGGCATGAGCGACACCCGAACCGTGATCGTCGAGCAGGATGGCCCGATCCTGTGGCTGCGCCTGAACCGGCCCGAGGCGATGAACGCCTATACCGCCGACATGGGCGCGGAACTGACCGCCGCGTTCAACCGGGCCGACACCGACGACAGCGTGCGCGTGGTGGTCCTGACCGCCAATGGCCGGGTGTTCTGCGCGGGAGCCGACGTTTCGGCGGGCGCCGGCGCGTTCGATACCGCCAGCGGCACGGGCGCCACCGCGTTCGGCGCGGGGCGCGACAACAACGAGCGCGCGAACGATTTCGTCGGCGCGATGATGGACTGCCGCAAGCCCTCGATCGTCGCGTTCAACGGATCGGCGGCGGGCGTGGGGCTGACGCTGACGCTGCCCTGCGACATCCGCATCGCCGCCGACCACGCAAAGTTCGGTTGCGTCTTCGCCCGGCGCGGTCTGGTGCCCGAGGCCGGGTCCGCCTGGTTCCTGCCGCGCCTCGTCGGGTTGCCGCAGGCGCTCAAATGGTGCCTCACCGGCGCGCTGTTCCCCGCCAGCGAAGCGCTGGCCGCGGGATTGGTGAGCGAGACCTGCCCCGCCGACCAGCTCGAAGCACGGGCGCGCGAGCTGGCGCTGGAGATCGCCGCGAGCACCGCGCCGGTCGCGCTGGCGCTGACCCGGCGGATGCTGTGGCAGTTCGGTGGCGAGCCCGGTCCGCAAGGCGCGCTGGCGATCGACGCCGCGCTCAATATCGCGCTGGGACAGACCGCCGACGTCCACGAAGGCGTGGCGGCGTTCCTCGAGAAACGGGCGCCCGATTTCCCGGGCACCGTGTCGCAGGACCTGCCCGCGACGCCGTGGTGGCGGCGCGGCGCCGGCTAGCGGTCAGAACGTGAAGCCAAGCCCGCCGCCGATCACCCACTGGTCGCGGCTGCCGCGGATCGAGGTGAGCGGGGTCCGCTTCGCGTCGCCCAGCAGGCGGTTGTAGCCGGCGATGCCGAACACCGCGAGACCGCCGTTGGTCAAGTCGCCGTCGAGGTCGACCCCGGCGAACAGGTTCGCGCCGACGTTCTTCCACCCGCCCTTGGCCTGGAACGCGGGTAGTCCGCTGGCCACGCTGCCCGCCGGGCTGACGGTGAAGTAATAGTTCGCGTAATCGTCGTCGGCGTGCTCGGCGGTGAGCGACAGGTTGACCGCCGCCCCCTTGCTGAGCGGGGTGAAGTAGCTGACCGAAGGCGCCACGATCATCCCCTTGTGCGCTCCGGCTACGTCCCAGCGCACGTCGCTCGACACGGTCACGCTGTCGTAGCCCGTCAGCAGGTCGTAGAACGTAATCCCGGCATTGGCGCCGACCTCGATCGCGGTATCGAGCTTGCCCAGTCGCTTGACCACCGGGTCCTTGATGTGGCCCGTCCGGTTGGCGCGCACCCGCGCCGTGGGGCCAAGCGAGAAGCCGACCTTGGCCCCCTTGGGGTCGGGAATGAAGTCCAGCGCTACGCCGCCGGGCCGGGGGGTGATCGCCACGCCGAGCAGGTTCCCCTGCACCACCGGCGCGGGATAGAGCACGTAATCGTCCGAGCCTTCGTAGCTGGGCGAATAGACCGCGCCGGCCCCGACGGTGAGGTAGTTCCCGTCGAACACGGTTTCGGCCTGCGAGCCATCGTTCTGGGCACGGGCCGGGGTGGCGGTGGTTGCGGCGGCGGCCAGCGCGGCAAGTGCCGCGGCGCGCAAGGTCTTGGCATGCATGATCGTGGGAACCCCTGTTCGTTCCACGCACCAACGCACGCGGCGCAAAGGGGTTTCAGCCGGCCCGTCGATTGCCGCGCGGCGTGGTCTCCCGGTTAGCCCGCCGCCTGCCACGCGCGGACCGCATCGAGCGGCCAGACCAGCATCAGGATGTTCAGCGTCAGGTTGTCGCGGATCATCGCCAGCGTGAACAGCTCGAACGCGATGGCCAGCACCACGCTCGCCCATACCGGCAGGCGCGAGGCCAGGACGAAGCCGACCACCATGAAGCCGATGTCGGACAGCGAATTGACCACGCTGTCGCCGACGTAGCCGAAGCTGACCGTGACCGCGCGATAGCGGTCGATGATGATCGGCGAGTTCTCCAGCAGTTCCCAGAACGCCTCGAACGCGACCGCAATGGGCAGCGCCCATGAGGTGGGCCGCCCGCCGAGGAGCTTCCAGCGGCGCCACAGCAAGTGCGCGAAGAAATAGAACAGAAGCCCGTGGATGACGTGGCTGAACGAATACCAGTCGGCGATGTGCTGGCTGTTTTCGGACGACTGGACGACCCCGTGCCATAGCTTGACTGTGCCGCAGGCGCAGATCGCGGAACGGCCCATCGCGAGCAGGATCGCGCCCGTAGCTAGCCCGATGGCCAGCGCGGCGAACCAGCCGGCGCGGCGCGGCAAAAGGCTGGCGGGCGCGGTCATGCCGGCTCCTTTTCCGGCGGGGTCGTGTCGCCCACGCCCAGCGCCCGCTGCATGTAGAGGGTATCGAGCCAGCGGCCATGCTTGCGCCCGACGCTGCGCATCCGGCCCGTCTCGGCGAACCCCGCGCGGGCATGGAGCGCAACGGAGGCCGGCTCGGCCCCGCCGATCACCGCGATCATCTGGCGAAACCCGCAGGCCGTGGCGGCATCGAGCAGCGCGGCGAGAAGCGCGCCGCCGATCCGCTGCCCGCGCCGCCAGGCCTCGATATACACGCTGTTCTCGCAGGCGAAGCGATAGGCCGGCCGGTCGCGGAACTGGGCGGCATAGGCATAGCCGACGACCGCGCCGGCCCCATCGCGCGCCACCAGCCAGGGCCACCCGGCATCGAGCACGCGGGCCATGCGCGCGGCCATTTCGGCGGCGGTGGGCGGCTCGGTCTCGAAGCTGGCGGTGCCTTCGCGCACGTGGACGGCATAGATCGCGGCAACCGCCGCCGCGTCGTCCAGGCTCGCCCGCGCGATCTCGATCGTCCCCCTCATCGTGCCCGACGATGCCCCATTCGAAGGCCGCCGCCAAGCGATCCGGTTGCGCGTATTCCGCGTTGCGGTAAAGCGGCGGCGGATGATCCAGCATCACACCGACCTCGCGATCCTCGGCGGCGGCCTTTCCGGGGGACTGATCGCGCTTGCCCTCGCCTCAGCGCGCCCCGGCCTTCGGGTCATGCTGATCGAGCAGGGCGAATCGCTGGGCGGCAATCACATCTGGTCGTTCTTCGACAGCGACATCGCGCCCGCCGACCGCGCGCTCGTCGCTCCGCTGGTCGAGCGTCACTGGGACGGCTACGACGTGCGCTTTCCCGGCTCGGCGCGAACGCTCGGCACGGGCTACAACTCGATCACCTCGGCCCGGTTCGACGCGGTGTTGCGAGCGGCGCTCCCCGGCGATGCCGTCCTGACCGGCGCGGTCGTTGCCGCAGCCGATCCCGCCGGGGTGACGCTGGCCGACGGGCGGCGCATCGCGGCGCGCGGGGTGATCGACGCGCGCGGCTTGACAGCGGACGACCCAAGCCTCGCCGCGCTCGACTGCGCCTGGCAGAAATTCCACGGCCAGATGATCGAATGCCCGGCCCCGCACGGCCTGACCCGTCCGCGGGTGATGGATGCGCGCGTCACCCAGCACGACGGCTTTCGCTTCGTCTATTGCCTGCCATTCGACGAACACCGCGTATTCGTCGAGGACACCTATTACTCCGACGGTCCCGCGATCGACCCGCAACTGCTGGCAGGGCGGATCGCCGCCTATGCCGAAGCGCAGGGGTGGTCCGATGCCCGCGTCCTCGCCAGCGAAACGGGCGTGCTGCCGGTGGTGATCGGCGGCGATTTCGACGCGTTCTGGCCGGCAGACGACCCGCTGCCCCGCGCGGGCACGCGCGCCGGGCTGTTCCACCCGCTCACCAGCTTCTCGCTGCCCGATGCGGTGCGGCTCGCCAGCCTGGTCGCCGGGCTGCCCGCGCATGACAGCGCGACGCTGGCCGTCGCGATCCGCGATCATGCGCGCAACCGTTGGAACGCGGGCGGATACTACCGCCTGCTGACCCGGATGATGTTCCGCGCCGCCGAACCGGCGCAGCGCTGGCGCCCGCTGGCGCACTTCTACCGGATCGGCGCGGCGCGGGTCGAACGGTTCTATGCCGGGCGCTCGACGATGACGGACAAGCTGCGCATCCTGATGGGACGGCCGCCGGTGCCGCTGGGCCGTGCGCTGGCGACGATTGCGGGGACAAGATGAGCAAGGTTGCGGTAATCGGCGCGGGCTTCGGAGGGCTGGCCTTGGCCATCCGCCTGCAATCGGCGGGCCACGCGGTCACGCTGGTCGAGGGGCGCGACAAGCCCGGCGGGCGCGGCTATTTCTGGCAGCGCGAAGGCTTCACCTTCGATGCCGGGCCGACCGTCATCACCGATCCCGCGTGCCTCGAGGAACTGTGGGCGCTGTCCGGGCACAAGATGGTAGAGGACGTCGAGCTCGTCCCGGTCATGCCGTTCTACCGCCTGCAGTGGCCCGACGGCACGGTGTTCGACTATTCCAACGATGAGGCGGGGCTGGCCGCCGAGATCGGCCGGGTCGCGCCGGGCGACCTGCCGGGCTACCACGATTTCCTGCGCTACAGCGCCGGGGTCTACGAGGAAGGCTACGTCAAGCTCGGGGCCAAGCCGTTCCTCGACTTTGCCAGCATGATCAAGGCCGCGCCGGCGCTGGCCCGCTACCAGGCCTGGCGCAGCGTCTATTCGATGGTCTCCAGCTTCGTGAAGTCGGAAAAGCTGCGTGAGGCGCTGTCGTTCCACACGCTGCTCGTCGGCGGCAATCCGTTCACCACCAGCGCGCTCTATGCCCTGATCCACAAGCTGGAGAAGGACGGCGGCGTGTGGTGGGCCAAGGGCGGCACCAATCGCCTCGTCGCCGGGATGGTGGCTCACTTCGAACGGCTCGGCGGCGTGGTCCGTATGGGCGATCCCGTGACCCGCATCGCAACGCTGGGCGACAGGGTGACGGGGCTCGAGACCAAGAGCGGCTGGCGCGCCGATTTCGACGCGGTGGCGAGCAACGCCGACCTCATGCATAGTTACCGCGACCTGCTGGGCGACAGTTTCCGGGGCAAGGCGCAAGGGAAAAGCCTGGCGAAAAAGCGCTATTCGCCCAGCCTGTTCGTCGTCCATTTCGGGATCGAGGGGACGTGGCCGGGCATCCCCCACCACATGATCCTGTTCGGCCCGCGCTACAAAGGGCTGCTCGACGACATCTACGTCCACGGCGTGCTGCCGCGCGATTTTTCGATCTACCTCCACCATCCGACGGTGACCGACCCGGCGATGGCGCCCGAGGGCATGAGCACGTTCTACGCGCTCGTCCCCGTGGCTCACCAGGGCAAGCTGCCGGTCGACTGGGACACGATCGGCCCACTTCTGGAAAAGCGCATCCTCGACACGCTGGGCGAACGGCTCATCCCCGACATCCACAGCCGGATCGTGACCAAGTTCCACTATGCCCCGGCCGATTTCAGCCGCGACCTCAACGCGCACCTCGGCAGCGCCTTCAGCCTCGAGCCGACGCTGACGCAGAGCGCGTGGTTCCGCGCCCACAACCGCGACGACGCCATCGGCAACCTCTACTTCGTCGGCGCCGGAACCCACCCTGGCGCGGGCATTCCCGGCGTGGTGGGGAGCGCCAAGGCCACCGCCGGGCTGATGCTGGAAGACCTCAAGACACGAACATGAGACATCTATGAAGAAGCTTGCCGTCTATTGCGGGTCCGCCACCCCAGCCGATCCCCGCTACATCGAACTTGCCCGCGACGTCGGCCGCACCCTGGCCCAGCGCGGGATCGGGCTCGTCTATGGCGGCGGGCGGCTGGGGCTGATGGGCGCGCTGGCATCGGCCGCGCTCGATGCGGGAGGCGAGGTGATCGGCGTGATCCCCGAGGCTCTCGTCGGAGGCGAAGTCGCCAATACCGACTGCACCGAGCTGCGGATCGTGGCCAACATGCACGAGCGCAAGGCCGCTTTCACCCACCTCTCGGACGGGTTCCTGACCATCCCCGGCGGGGTCGGCACGATGGACGAGCTGTGGGAGGCGGTAAGCTGGTCCCAGCTCGGCTACCACGCAAAGCCGGTCGGCCTGCTCAACGCGTTCGGGTTCTACGATCACCTGATCGCGTTCAACCGCCACATGATCGAGGTCGGCTTCGTCCGTCCGGCGCACCAGGGGATCATCATCGCCGAGTGCGAGCTTGACCTGCTGCTGGCCCGCATGGCGGCGCACGAGCCCCATACCCCGATCTTCGAGATGGACCCCACCAAGCTGTGACCGCCGACCGGCCCGACCGCGCATCGCTCGTGGCCCAGGCCCATTCCGCGATTGCGCGCGGGTCGCGCAGCTTTTCCGCCGCCAGCCGCCTGTTCGACCGCACCACGCGCGAGCGGGTGTGGCTGCTCTATGCCTGGTGCCGGCGCTGCGACGACCTGGCCGATGCGCAGGACATGGGCGGTGCGCTGGGCGATCAGCGCGGCGCCGCAGCCCGCCTTGCCATCATCCGCAAGCTGACGGACGAGGCGCTGGCGGGCAAGCCTACCGGCGACCCCGCGTTCGACGCCTTCGGCCTCGTCGCCGCCGAAACCGGCCTGACCGGGGCGATGGCCGACGATGTGATCGCCGGCTTTGCCCTCGACGCCGCCGACTGGCAGCCGCATTCCGAAGCCGACCTGATGCGTTACTGCTATCACGTCGCCGGCGCGGTGGGCGTGATGATGGCGGTGGTGATGGGCGTCTCCCCCGCCGACGAGGACACGCTCGACCGCGCCTGCGACCTGGGCCTGGCCTTCCAGCTCGCCAATATTGCCCGCGACATCGAAGAGGACGACGCGGCCGACCGCTGCTACCTGCCGATGGAATGGCTGGCCGAGGCCGACATTCCCCCGGGCGAGCACCTCAAGCCGCACTATCGCCGGGCATTGACCCCGCTGGTGGCGCGGCTGGTGCGGATCGCCCATGCTCACGAGTGCTCGGCCCGGATCGGCGCGGGGCGGCTCAAGCTGCGCCAGCGCTGGGCGGTGCTGTCCGCCGCGGGCATCTATGGCGAGATCGCGCGGGTGGTGGAACGGCGCGGGGCCCACGCCTGGGACCACCGCACCGTGGTATCGGATTTCCACAAGCTGGGCTGGATCGCGCGCGCCGCGTGGGAAGCGCTGATGCCGCCGCCCCGCGCCTGCCGCGACGGTGCCGAGGCCAGGCTGTGGACCCGCCGCGACCTTGCCGGCGGGATCAAGCCGCCCGGTGCGATAGGTATTTGTCCGTAGGGCCGCGTGGGCGCAATGCTAACGCCTGGTCAACCATGGTCGGCTTCGCACCAGCGGAGCCAACGATGCCCAGGATACTTGCCGCCGACGATGACGACCTGCTGCGCGAACTGGTGCGGCTGAGGCTCTGCGCCGCGGGGCATCAGGTCTATTCCTTTCCCGACGGGGCGACCGCGCTTGCCGCAGTGCCCGACGTCGCGCCCGACTGCATCGTGCTCGACATGACGCTTGCGGAAATGTCCGGCCTTGCCGTTCTGTCGGCGCTGAAGGCCGATCAGGACTTCGCCCACGTCCCCGTCATCATGCTGACCGACCGCAAGGGGCAGGACGACGTGCTTGCCGCCCTGCGCGCCGGTGCGGCCGACTATCTCGTCAAGCCGTTCTTCCCCGACGAGCTTTCGCTTCGCATCGCCAGCGTGCTCCAGCGCGAGGGCATCGGCGCGCAAGCCTGGCCTCGGGGCAGGTCCGCAGCGGCCTGACCCGCTGGTCCCTTCAGTTGCCCGGCCCGCCTCGGCGGGCGCGCCCGCCCCGCTATCCCTGACCGGGGCGGGCGCAACCCCGGCCCCAGATGCCCCGCCGCGGGTTGACCGCGCGGCGAACCGTGGCCAGACGCAGACCCGTCCGCACCATGGCGGCATAAGAGGGTCAATATCCTGCAATGAGCGAACCGCGCCGTATCGCGCCCGAGGCGCTGCCTGCCGCCCTTGCCGAACTGCTTCCGCCCGGCGGGCTGGCGCTGGTATCGTCATGCGCCGCCGAATCCGCGATCCTGGCCGATGGGGTCGCAGCCGCGGGAGATGCGCTGGGCGCGATGACCTTCACCGGGATATTCCTGCCCGGCACCAACCGCCGGGTGTGGCAGGCGGGCGCCGACAGCCGCGTGCTGACTTTCTTCCTAACCCCCGAACTGCGCGCGGCCGGCGAGCGGGTGACGTTCCTTCCGCTGTGTTACGACGACATCGGCCGCGAGCTGCGCCGCCGCCGCCCCGACGCCGCCCTGCTGATGTGCAGCCCGCCAGATGCCGACGGGATGTGCAGCCTTGGCGTGCAGGTGGACTTCCTGCCCGGGCTGTGGCGCGACATCGGCGTGCTGGTGGCGCACATCAATCCGGAAATGCCGCGCGTCGCGGGCGATCCGGGCATCCCGTTTTCCGCGTTGACCGCCTACGTCGAACAGGCTCAGCCGCTCTTGACCGCGCCTTCGGGAACGCCCGACGCGGTGGCCCAGGCCATCGCCGAGCATGTCGCGCCGTTCGTGCCCGACGGGTCCACGCTGCAGGTCGGGATCGGCAAGATCCCCGATGCCCTGCCCGCCGCGCTGTCGCATCGCCGCAATCTGAGGGTTCATTCGGGATTGCTGGGCGACTGGCTGCTCGAACTTCAGGCCAGCGGCGCGCTGGCGCCGGGCCCGTCGGTCCTCGGCGGGATCGCTGTGGGCAGCACGGCGCTCTATGCCGCGCTCGACGACCCGGCGATCGCGATGCAACCTGTGGCGGTCACTCATGGCGCGGCGGCGCTGGCGAATGTCGAGCGCCTCGTCACGATCAATTCGGCGATCGAGGTCGACCTGTTCGGCCAGGCTTTTTCCGAACTTGTCCCCAAGGGGCTGATGTCGGGGCCCGGCGGCGCGACCGATTTCGCCCGCGGCGCACGCTCGGGAGGCGGCACGCGGATCGTCGCGCTGCCCGCCAGCGCGGGCAAGGAGGGGCAGATCAGCCGGATCGTCCTGCCCGGCGCCGGTGCGGGACCGGTCTCGCTTTCCCGGACGGAAATCGATGTCGTGGTGACCGAGCACGGCGCCGCCGACTTGCGCGGCACCGACTATCCGACCCGTGCCGCCCGTCTGATCGCTCTGGCCGCGCCGGAGCACCGCGAGGCGCTCGACGCCGGCTGGCGCGCGTTCGCGGCGCGGCTTTGATGCGCGCGCGCGGAGAACCCACGATGCCGGCAAGCCCTCCTCCCGCCCTTACCCAGTTCCGCATCGAGTTGGGGGGTAACCGCATTGCCCATCTCGTGTTCGATTGTCCCGGGCGGGCGGTGAATGTCTTTTCCGATGCCGCGATTGCCGACCTCGCGGCCTTCGTCGCCTGGCTCCCGAACGCGGCCTTGCGCGGGGTGGTGATCCGCTCGGCCAAGCCCGGGAGCTTCTGCGCGGGCACCGACCTTGCCGAACTGGCCGCTGCCCACGATGCGATGGCCGCGCTTCCGCCGCACGAAAGGTTCGCCAGCGCGTTCGATCGCTTCTTCCGGTTGAGCGCGGCGATACGCCGGCTCGAGACCGCAGGCACGCCAGTTGTCGCCGCGATCGAGGGGCTGGCGCTCGGCGCAGGCTGCGAACTGGCGATGGCGACGCACCACCGCGTCCTCGCGCGCGATCCCGCCGCGGCGTTCGGCCTTCCCGACGTGCTGGTCGGTCTGCTGCCCGGCGCCGGCGGCACCCAGCGCCTGCCTCGGCTGGTGGGCATGCGCGCCGCGCTGCCCGTCCTGCTCGACGCCGCGCGCCTTGCCGATGGCGAGGCGCTCGACGCCGGGCTGGCGAGCGAACTGGCCGAGCCGGGCGATGCGGTCGCGCGCGCCGAGGCCTGGTTGCTGGGCGATCCCGAACCCGTCCAGCCCTGGGACCGGGCGGACTGGCAGCCCCTCCCCGCGGCCGAGGTCAGCGCGGCGATCGCGCCGGTGCGCACCCGCGTCCTCAGCAAGACGCTGGGCCATTACCCCGCGCCGCTGGCGATCCTCGATTGCTTCGAATTCGGGCTGCCGCAATCGCTCGAAGGCGGGATACGCAGCGAAGCGGCGATCTTCGCCGAGCTGATCCAGCGCGAGGAACCGCGCAACATGATCGCCACGATGTTCACCGGGCGGACGGACTACGAGCGGCTCGACCGCGCCACCGCACTGCCCACCTTCGTGGCCGAGGCGGTGGCGGCCGCGCGGCAGGCGATCCGCGACAGCGACACCACCTCGCTCGCCGGCGCGGGCTTCTGGGGGATGGGCAGCGCCCCGCCCGCGCGAACCCGCACCGCGCCCGGGTACTGGATCGACAGCAACGCGCCATGGGCCGGGCCAGCCCGGGTCGCGGTCGCCAGGATCGATGCCGCGCTGGCCCCGCTCGCCGCCGGACGCACCCCGGCCGAGCTGCGCCTGCTCGACTACGCGATCGTCAACCAGGCAGGCTATCCGGCCTACCTCGGCGGGCCGTTCGCGCGGCGAGCCCACGCCGCCGAAGATCAGTCGTCGGCGTAGTCGGGCGCGCGCTTCTCCAGGAACGCGGCCATCCCTTCGGCAAAGTTGGCGCTGCGGCTGGTCATCACCTGGTTGCGGTTCTCGATTGCCATCGCCGCCTCGAGGCTCGGCGCATCGATCGCCATAGCCAGACCTTCCTTGGTCATGCGCAGCCCCATCGGCGAGGCGTGGAGCAGATCGTCGATCCACGGCCCCGCCGCGGCCTCGAGCGCATCGTCGGGCACGACTTCGGCGACCAGCCCGGTTGCCAGAGCGCGCTGCGCGTGGATGAAGCGTCCCGTCAGCATCAGCTCGGCCGCGACCGATGCGCCGACCAGCCGGGGAAGGAAATAGCTGACCCCCATGTCGCACGCCGAAAGGCCCAAGCGGATGAAGGCGGCGTTCATACGCGCGCTTTCCCCCGCAAGGCGGATGTCCGCGGCCAGCGCGAAGGCAAAGCCGCCGCCGCAGGCCGGGCCGTGGACCAGCGCCACGATCGCCTGCGGGCAGCGCCGCATCTTGATGTAGACATCTGCAAGGTAGCCCTGGAAGCCGAACCCTCCACCGAAAGGAACGGGCTCGGCGTCACTTCCGCTCCGCTCGCGGATGTCGAGCCCGGCGCAGAACGCGCGCCCGGCGCCCCGCATCACCACAACCCGCACCGAACCGTCGTGATAAAGCCCGCCGAAATAGTCGTTCAGCTCCTCGACCATCTTGAGGTTGATGGCGTTCATCGCCTCCGGCCGGTCGAGGGTCAGCCAGTCGACCTTGCCGCGCTTCTCGATGGTGATCGTCTCGTATTGCGAAGGCATTGGCGTTCCTCGTGGCTGGTCGCTGGACCGGCCCGTCCTGCCCGCCCCGCGTTTGCCTTGCAAGGACCCCGCAGGCGCTTGCGGGACGCGGCCGAACGGCGCACAAGGCGCGCGCAAGGACCACGCCGACGATGACGCCTGCCGAACTCGCCCTGCTTCTCGCCCGCGCCCAGTTCGCGTTCACCATCAGCTTCCATTTCATATTTCCCGCCTTCTCCATCGGTCTCGCCAGTTTCCTCGCGGTGCTCGAGGCGCGCTGGCTGCTGAGCGGCGACGACAAGTACCTCGACCTGTTCCGCTACTGGCTGCGGATCTTCTCGGTCGCCTTCGCCATGGGCGTCGTCTCGGGCATCGTGATGAGCTACCAGTTCGGGACCAACTGGGCGGTGTTCTCGGACCGGGCAGGCCCGATCATCGGACCGCTCATGGCCTACGAGGTGCTGACCGCGTTCTTCCTCGAGGCGGGCTTCCTCGGCGTGATGCTGTTCGGGCTGGAGCGGGTTGGCAGGAAGCTGCACTTCATCGCGACGCTGATGGTCGCGCTGGGCACGTTCATCTCGGCGTTCTGGATCATTTCAGTCAACAGCTGGATGCAGACCCCGGTGGCCTGGACCACCAATGCCGTCGGCCAGTTCGTGAAATCCGGCGGCTGGTGGGACGTGATCTGGAACCCCAGCTTTCCCTATCGCCTCGTCCATACGGTGACCGCCGCCTATCTCACCACCGCGCTCGCGGTCGGCGGGGTCGCCGCGTTCCACCTGATCCGGCGGCACGACACCCCGCAGGTGCGCACCGCCTTCTCGATGGCGATGTGGATGGTCGCGCTGGTCGCGCCGTTCCAGCTTCTGGCGGGCGACGCGCACGGGATCAACACGCTGCAACACCAGCCGATCAAGGTCATGGCGATGGAAGGGCATTTCACCAGCCATCCCCACGGCGCGCCGCTGTACCTGTTCGGCATCCCCGATCAGGAGCACCAGACACTGCGCTATGCCATCGGCATCCCCAAGCTTGGATCGCTGATCCTCGAGCACAGCCTCGATGCGCCGGTGAAGGGACTCGACCAGTATCCGCGCGACGAGCAGCCGCCCGTCGCCATCGTGTTCTGGTCGTTCCGGATCATGGTCGGCCTGGGCCTGGCGATGATCGCGCTGGGCTTGTGGGGTCTTTTCGCGCGGGCGCGAGGCGCGCTCTATTCCCCCGGCTGGCTGCACCGCGCGGCGGTGGCACTGGGGCCGGCAGGCTTCGTCGCGGTGATCGCCGGATGGGTGACGACCGAGGTCGGGCGCCAGCCGTGGACGATCTACGGCGTCCTGCGCACGCGCGAGGCGGTGTCCGCGATCGGCGCGCCGGGCGTGGCGGGATCGCTGATCGCCTTCGTCGCGGTCTACACTGCGGTCTTCGGCTTCGGCATCTGGTACATCCTCAAGATGATGAGCCGCCCGCCGCATCCCGGCGAAACCGCGCTTGCGCCCGCCCCGACGCGCACCGCCGGGATAACGCCCGCCCCGGCCCGCGCGACAGCGGCGGACGCTTCCACAGAGACCGGAGAGGCCGGATGATCGCGGAGCTCACCCCCGCGCTTCCCGTGATCTGGGCGGTGATCATTGCCGTGGCGATCGCGATGTACGTGTTCATGGACGGGTTCGACCTGGGCATCGGCATCCTGTTTCCCGGCTTCCGCGTGGGCGAGGAACGCGATGCCGCGATGAATTCGATCGCGCCGGTGTGGGACGGCAACGAAACCTGGCTGGTGCTGGGCGGCGGCGGGCTGCTCGCCGCGTTTCCGCTGGCCTATGCGGTGGTCCTGCCCGCGCTCTACGCGCCGCTTATCGCGATGCTGCTGGGACTCGTCTTTCGCGGCGTCGCGTTCGAGTTTCGCTGGCGCGATCCCAATCATCGCCGCCGCTGGGATGCGGGCTTCACCCTCGGTTCGGTGGTCGCCGCCTTCGCGCAAGGGATCGTGCTGGGCGCGCTGGTCCAGGGGATCGCGATCTCGGGCCGCGCCTATTCGGGCGGCTGGTTCGACTGGCTGACCCCGTTCTCGCTGCTCACCGGCGCGGCGCTGGTCATCGGCTATGCCCTGCTCGGGGCGACCTGGCTGGTGTGGAAGACGACCGGCCGAGTCCAGGACGATGCGCGCCGCTATGCCCGCCGGCTGCTGCCGCTGTTCGCGCTCGTCGTCGCGGCGGTCAGCGCCTATACCCCGTTCCTCGAAGGGAAGTACTGGGAGCGCTGGTTCGCCAGTCCCGGCATCTTCGTCGCGGTGCCCATGCCGCTGCTGGTGACCTTGGCGACATGGCGGCTGTGGTCCGCGCTGCGCCGCGAGGCCGCCCGTCATATGGGCCGCGATGACCCGGCCCCATTCGCCGATGGCGCAGCGTTCGGCTGGACGCTCATCCTGTTCGCGCTTTCCATGGCAGGCCTCGGCATCTCGATCTGGCCCGACGCGGTGCCCGGCCGGATCTCGATCTGGCAGGCCGCGGCCCCGGCCGATTCGCAGCTGTTCATGCTGGCCGGGGTGGCGGTCCTGCTGCCCGTGATCCTGGGCTATACCGCCTGGGCCTACTGGGTGTTCCGGGGCAAGGTCGACGCGCAGGGCGGATACCATTCGCATGACCATTAGGCAGCTCGGCTGGTTCGTGGGGCTGTGGGCCGCCAGCGTTGCCGCGCTGGGCGTGGTGGCATGGGCCATCAGGCTCGTGCTGGCCTGAAGGCAGGCAGAACGGACAAGCCATGCTTTGCCCCGCGACAGCATCGCTGCCCTTGCCCGCGCGCGGCCGAACGGCGATCAGGCGGTCTCTGAACTCCTGCCTGACAGCCCGGACAATCGTTTTCGCATGACCAAGCCCCTCACTCATCTCCAGCGGCTCGAGGCCGAGGCGATCCACATCATGCGCGAGGTGGTGGCAGAGGCCGAGCGCCCCGTGATGCTCTATTCGGTGGGCAAGGACAGCGCGGTGATGCTGCACCTGGCGCGCAAGGCATTCTTCCCCGCTCCGCCGCCGTTCCCGCTGCTCCACGTCGACACCACCTGGAAGTTCAAGGCGATGTACGACCTGCGCGACAAGATGGCGCGCGACAGCGGGATGGAGCTGATCGTCTACCAGAACCCCGAGGCCAAGGCGCGCGGGATCAACCCTTTCGACCACGGCCCGCTGCATACCGACATGTGGAAGACCGAAGGATTGAAGCAGGCGCTCGACAAATACGGCTTCGATGCGGCGTTCGGCGGCGCCCGGCGTGACGAGGAAAAGAGCCGGGCGAAGGAGCGCATCTTCTCCTTCCGCACCGCCAGCCACGGCTGGGACCCCAAGAACCAGCGGCCCGAACTGTGGAACCTCTACAACGCGCGCAAGAACCGGGGCGAGAGCATCCGCGTATTCCCGATCTCGAACTGGACCGAGCTCGACGTGTGGCAATACATCCAGCTCGAAGGCATCCCGATCGTGCCGCTCTATTTCGCCGCGCCGCGCCCGACGGTGGAGCGCGACGGAATGCTGCTGATGGTCGATGACGAGCGCTTCCCGCTGGAACCCGGCGAAGTGCCGCAGATGCGCTCGATCCGGTTCCGCACGCTGGGCTGCTATCCCCTGACCGGCGCGGTCGAAAGCGAGGCGGCAAGCCTGAGCGAGGTGATCCAGGAGACGCTGCTGACCACCACCAGCGAGCGCCAGGGCCGCGCGATCGACAAGGATGCGGGCGGCGCGGGCATGGAGAAGAAGAAGCAGGAGGGCTATTTCTGATGGCCGACCAGCCCACCGCCACCGAACCGAAATACGTCACCGACGCGCTGATCGCGGACGATATCGACGCCTATCTCGCCACGCACCAGCACAAGACCATGCTGCGCTTCATCACCTGCGGAAGCGTCGACGACGGCAAATCCACGCTGATCGGGCGGCTGCTCTACGACAGCAAGATGATCTTCGAGGACCAGCTCGCCGCGCTCGAGGCTGACAGCAGGCGCGTGGGCACGCAAGGACAGGAGATCGACTTCGCCCTGCTCGTCGACGGCCTCGCCGCCGAGCGCGAACAGGGCATCACGATCGACGTCGCCTACCGCTTTTTCTCGACCGAGAAGCGCAAGTTCATCGTCGCCGACACCCCGGGGCACGAACAGTACACGCGCAACATGGTAACCGGCGCATCGACCGCAGATCTTGCCGTGATCCTCGTCGACGCGCGCAAGGGGGTGCTGACCCAGACCCGGCGGCACAGCTATCTCGCCCACCTCATCGGTATCCGCCACATCGTGCTGGCGGTGAACAAGATGGACCTCGTCGGCTACGACCGCGCGACCTATGACGCGATCGTCGCGGACTACCACGCTTTTGCCGACGGGATCGGGATCGACGCGTTTACCGCGATGCCGATCTCGGGCTTCAAGGGCGACAACATCACCGCGCCCAGCACAAACACGTCGTGGTACGACGGCCCCACCCTGATCGCCCATCTCGAGACGGTCGAACTCGACAGCGACGCGGCTGCCGCGCAGCCGCTGCGGATGCCGGTGCAGTGGGTCAATCGTCCCAATCTCGACTTCCGGGGCTTTGCCGGGCTGATCGCGTCGGGAACGGTGCGGCCAGGCGACGCGGTGCGCGTGCTGCCTTCGGGCAAGACCACCACCGTGGCCCGGATCGTCACGCTGGACGGCGATCTCGATGCGGCGGTGGCCGGACAGTCGGTCACCCTGACCCTTGCCGACGAGATCGACTGTTCGCGCGGCGACGTGATCGCAGCCGCGGACGCGCCGCCACAGGTCGCCGATCAGTTCGAGGCCACCCTTGTGTGGATGGCCGACGAGGCGCTGATCCCGGGCCGCGCCTACTGGCTCAAGCTCGCGACGCAGACCGTTTCGGCCACGATCCACCAGCCCAAGTATGCGGTGAACGTCAACACGATGGAGCACCTGGCGGCCAAGACGCTCGACCTCAATGCCATCGGCGTGGCCGAACTGGCGACCGACAGGCCGATCGTGTTCGAGCCTTATGCCAGCGAAGGCGCGGTGCCGAACAAGGCGCTGGGCGGGTTCATCCTGGTCGACAAGCTCACCAACGCGACGGTCGCGGCGGGAATGCTGAATTTCTCGCTCCGCCGCGCGCAGAACGTCCACTGGCAGGCGCTCGACGTAGGACGGGCGGAGCACGCCCGGCTGAAGAACCAGCGGCCGGCGGTCGTCTGGCTCACCGGTCTTTCGGGCTCGGGCAAGTCGACCATCGCCAACCTGGTCGAGAAGAAGCTGCACCGGATGAACCGGCATACCTTCCTGCTCGACGGCGACAACGTGCGGCACGGGCTGAACAAGGACCTGGGCTTCACCGAGGCCGACCGGATCGAGAACATCCGCCGGGTCGGCGAGGTAGCCAAGCTGATGGCCGATGCCGGGCTGATCGTGATCACCGCCTTCATCAGCCCGTTCGCGGCGGAGCGCGAGATGGTCCGCGCGATGGTGCCCGAGGGCGAGTTCATCGAGGTGTTCGTCGACACCCCGCTGGCCGAAGCGGAGCGCCGCGACGTGAAGGGCCTCTATGCCAAGGCCCGCGCCGGGCAGCTCAAGAACTTCACCGGGATCGACAGTCCCTACGAAGCGCCGCAAAAGCCCGAAGTGCATATCGACACGACCACGATGACCGCCGAGCAGGCTGCGGAGCGGATCGTCGACGTCGTGATCGGCGACGCGTGATGGACGCGGCAGCGGACGATGCCGCGCTCGCCGCGCGGCTGGCGCGCGAGGCCGGGCGGCTCCTGCTCGACATCCAGGCCGCTGGGAAATTCACCGGCAAGGCGCTGGGCGCCGAAGGCGATGCCGCGGCGAACCGCCTGCTGTGCGCCGCGCTCCGCGCCGAACGGCCCGACGACGGGCTGCTCTCGGAAGAAAGCCGCGACACCCCCGAAAGGCTGGAAAAGCGCCGGGTGTGGATCGTCGATCCGGTCGACGGAACGCGCGAATACGGCGAGGCGCGCACCGACTGGGCAGTCCATGTCGGCCTGGCGATCGATGGCGTGGCCAGCGTCGGCGCGGTTGCGCTCCCGGGGCTGGACCTTGTCCTGCGCACCGACAAGCTCGCGCCCGTGCCCACCCGTGACGGCGCGCCGCGCATCGTGATCAGCCGCAGCCGCCCGCCCGCAGAAGCGGACCGGGTCGCCGCCGCGCTCGGCGCGGTGCTCGTGCCGATGGGCAGCGCCGGGGCCAAGGCCATGGCGGTCGTGCGCGGCGAGGCCGAGATCTACCTCCATTCCGGCGGGCAATTCGAATGGGACAGCTGCGCCCCGGTCGCGGTGGCGCTGGCACACGGGCTGCACTGCTCCCGGCTCGACGGATCGCCGCTGCGCTACAACCAGGCCGATCTCTACATGCCCGACCTGCTGATCTGCCGCGTCGAGCTGGCCGAACGGGTGCTGGAACTGTTGGCCGCCTGACCGCGCGGGACCTGCGGGCTCCGCCCAGCGCAGCAAAGCATCGCGGGAAAAGTCGGCGCCCGTCGCATTATCGCCATTCCCGGCTTGCCACGCGGCCGTAAGAGTTTCAGGAAAGCCGGGTCGCGTCGCAACAAACGCAAACAAGGCAAACACCTTTTCGTGACTGACGGACCCTCACTGCTCCTCGTCGAGGATGAGGCATTACTGCTGCTTAGCATGTCCGAAGTGCTGGCGGACGGAGGCTTCGCCCTGCTCGAAGCGACCAGCGGCCATGCGGCGATCGAACACCTCGACGGCGGCGGCGAAATTCACGGACTCGTCACCGACATCCGCGCCGGCGCCGGACCGAACGGCTGGGAGATCGCCCGCCATGCGCGCAAGCTCTTCCCGACCATCGCGGTGGTTTATGTAACGGGGGACAGCTTCGCCGAATGGTCGGCCGAAGGTGTGCCCGACAGCGTCATCCTGCAAAAGCCGTTCGCCGACGCGCAGCTCGTCACCGCGATCTCGACGCTCCTCAACTGCCAGCCGCCGGCGCCGCCCACTCCTTCACCGGGCTGAAGGCTGATTCGGCCGCGTCCGGTTCGCGGACCATTGCCCCGCCTGCTCACACTTTGGCGCTGAGCGCCTCGCGCAGTTCCCCGCTCGTCACCGGCTTGCGCAGCCTCAGAACCGAAGGAGCCAGCCGGTCGACCACGGCATCGTCGATGAACCCGGTCATCAGCACGATCCGTGCGTCCGGACAGCTCACCGCAAGCTCGTCGATCAGCTCCACGCCGTTCATTCCCGGCATCGACAGGTCGGTTATCACCAGGTCGAAGCGCGACGGGTCCTTGTCGACCAGCGCCAGCGCGCGCGGGCCGTCCTCGGCGCATTCGACCGCGAGACCGAGATCGACGAGTTGCTCGCGAACGACGCTGCGCACACCCTCGTCGTCATCGACCAGGAGGGCCGAGGCGAAGGGGATGGGCGCGGGATGGCTGGCATCGGAGCCATCGGGTTCGTCCGCCGCGCTCCGCTCTGCATGGGGAAGAAGCAGTTCGACAGTCGTGCCCTTGCCCACCACGCTGCGCACGTTCATCGCCCCGCCGGACTGGCGGACGAAGCCGAACACCATCGACAGGCCCAGGCCCGTGCCCTTGCCGACATCCTTGGTGGTGAAGAAAGGCTCGGTGATCTTGTCCAGGATATCGGGCGCGATGCCCTCGCCGGTATCCTCGATCGTCAGGCGCACGTAATCGCCGGCGGGCAGCCCATGCTCGTTGCCGCTTTCGAGCGCACAGGAAGCGGTCCGGATCGTGATGAGGCCGTCGGCCCCGCCGATCGCGTCGCGCGCGTTGATGATGAGGTTGACGATCGACAGTTCGAGCTGCGCGCGGTCGGCGAAGACCTCGCCCGCATCGTCATCGCAAACCCACATCAGCGCGATCGCATCGCCCACGGCATGCTCGACCAGGCCCAGCACCGTCGTGCGCACGGCCGACAGCTCGACGCATACCGGATTGAGGTCCTGCTTGCGCGCGAAGGTCATCATCCGTCGCACGAGTTCGGCCCCTTGCAACGCGGCGTGGCGCATAAGGGACAGTATTTTCTCTTCCGCCGGGGCGAATTCCATCCGCCGGTCCAGAATGTCGATGCCGCCGAGGATCGAGGCAAGCAGGTTGTTGAAATCGTGCGCGATCCCGCCCGTAAGCTGGCCGATCGCGTCCATTTTGCCGGTCTGGACGAGCTGCGCCTCCATGCGCTTCTGCTCGGTCACGTCGACGAGAGTGCCCGCCCACTTGCGCGTCGCGCCCGCGCCGGCGGGGCGCTTGCCGCCAGACGTGACGCTGCGCTGGTCGAGGAAATGCCGCACGTCGCCGTCGGGCGCAATCCAGCGGTAGGAACATAGTTGGGCGCCAGGCGCCCCGCGCATGAACAAGGTGCGCACCCGCTCGGCATCTTCGGGATGGATGCGCGAGATGAACGCTTCGGGCTCGCCCTGCGCGCCCCCGCCGGTCAGCCGCTCGAAGTCGCCCCCGACGAAACGCCGGACCAGCTCTCCTTGCGCGTCGAGCTCTTCCTCGTAGAGCGCAAGCGGCAGGATGCTCAGGATATCGGTCTGCCGCTGCATCGTGTCACGAAGCTGGCGCTCCACCTTCAGGCGGGCCAGGTCGGCGCGGTGGCGCTCGTCCTTCAGCTTCTGCTCGGCCCTTGCCTGGACCGCGACCTGCTGGCGCATGCTGTAGAGGTCGACGAACACCCCGACTTTGGAACGCAACACCACCGCATCGACCGGCTTGAATACATAGTCGACCGCACCCATCGCATAGCCGCGCATGAGGTGCTCGGTTTCCTTGTTCACCGCTGAAAGGAAGATGATCGGGATGCGGCTGGTCTGCTCGCGCTGGCGGATAAGCTGGGCGGTTTCGTAACCGTCGATTCCGGGCATGAATACGTCGAGCAGGATGACCGCGAAATCGTCCTTGAGCAGGCGCCTCAGCGCCTCCTTGCCCGACATGGCGGTAACGATCTCGCCCAGGCCCTTGAGCACCTCGCTCAACGCGAGGAGATTGCGCTCGTCGTCGTCAACCACCAGCACGCGCGGAAGCGCGGGCGTAGGCTGCGCGCCCGCGGAGGACGACGCATCCGTGCGAACCAGACTGGCCACTGTTCGCTTCATTCGGCGGCAATCGACTCAGCGGCCGACAGTGCGTTGCTCCGCCCGATCCAGACGCGCAGCAGCGCGATCAGGAGATCGATGTCGACAGGCTTGGAGATGTAGTCCGACGCACCCGCATCGAGGCATTTCTGCCGGTCGCCCTTCATCGCCTTGGCAGTCACGGAGATCAGCGGGATGTGCGCGATGGCGGGATTCCCGCGGATGCGCCGCATCGTCTCGTACCCGTCCATTTCGGGCATCATGATATCGACCAGCGCCAGGTCGATGCCGGGCGTCGACTCGAGCACCGCAATGCCCTCGGCCCCGCTCTCGGCGTGGAAAACCTCCACATCGTAGGCCTCGAGCACGCTGGTGAGCGAGTAGATGTTGCGGATATCGTCGTCGATGATGACGATCTTGCGCCGTGACAGTTCGGGCGCGGCGGCCGTTGGCGCAATCGCTTCTGCCGCCGCCCCCTTCGCCTTGCGCCCTGGCCTGGCGGCGTTCGGCCGGTGATCGGGCAGCGCGCGGACCTTTTTGAACAGGTCGTGGAGCACATCGAGATCGGCCGGCTTTTCAACGACCCCGGACGCGCCGATCGCCAGCGCGTGCTCGGCCTGTTCGGCGCCCGAAACGACGAAGACCGGGATATGCGCGGTTTCCGGGTTGTGGCGCAGCAGGTCGAGCAGGACGAACCCGTCGATGTCCGACAGGCCGAGGTCGAGCGTCAGCGCGCGCGGCTGGAGCTTGCGCACCATCGCCACCGTGCCCGAGCCCGACGACGAGATTACGCCCTTCAGACCCGAATCGCGCGCCGCCTCGAGCAGGATCGAGGCGAAGGTCGGATCGTCCTCGACGATCACCACGAAGGGATCGGTGCCGAGATCGTCGCGGTCGTCGGCGACGGGATAGACGATGGCGGCGCTCTCGGACGGGCCCAAAGGCTCGGGCAGGTGCTCGGGCTCGGCCAGCGCGATCGCACCGGCGGGCGCGGTCATCGGCACGAACAGGGTGAAGGTGGAGCCCACGCCGGGTTCGGAATTCACCCGCAGCTCGCCCCCCAGAAGCCGCGAGATCTCGCGGCTGATCGACAGGCCCAGCCCGGTCCCGCCGTACTTACGGCTGGTGGTGCCGTCGGCCTGCTGGAACGCTTCGAAGATCAGGCGTTGCTTGTCCTTGGCAATGCCGATGCCGGTATCGGTCACCGAGATCTCGATCGCCGGCTCGCCCTCGCGCAGGACCGGGTGGTGCGCGCTCCACCCGCCCAGTGCCCGGCGCACTTCCATCGTGACCCCGCCTTCCGACGTGAACTTGAAGGCGTTGGACAGGAGGTTGAGGACGATCTGCTGGAGGCGCTTCTCGTCGGTCCTGATCGCGGCGGGCAGGTCTTCCGAGAAGGTCACGTCGAAACGCAGGCCCTTTTCGGACGCAAGCTGCCGGAACGTACGCTCCATGTGCTGCTTGAGCCCGGCCATCGACATGTCGCCAAGCTCGATCGAGACGGTGCCCGACTCGATCTTCGACAGGTCGAGGATGTCGTTGATGAGGTTGAGCAGGTCGGTGCCCGCGCCGTGGATCGTGCGGGCGAATTCGGTCTGCTTGGGGTTAAGGTTGCCCTGCTGGTTGTCGGCCAGCAGCTTCGACAGGATCAGCAGCGAATTGAGCGGGGTGCGCAATTCGTGGCTCATGTTGGCGAGAAACTCTGACTTGTACTTCGAGGTGAGCGCGAGCTGCTCGGCCTTTTCCTCGACCGCGCGCCGCGCCATCTCGATCTCGAAGTTCTTCGCCTCGACCTGGCGCTTCTCGTTCTCGAGCAGCTGGGCCTTTTCCTGCAGTTCCTCGTTGGTGTTGTGCAGTTCCTCCTGCTTGGTCGTGAGCTCGGTCTGCCGGGCTTGGAGTTCCTGCGTCAGAAGCTGCGATTCCTTGAGAAGCTCCTCGGTGCGCATCGTCGCGGCGATGGTGTTGAGCACGATGCCCACGGTTTCCATCAGCTGGTTGAGGAAGCTGTCGTGCGTCTCGTTGAACTGCTCGAACGAGGCGAGTTCGATCACCGCCTTCACCTCGTCCTCGAAGAGGGCGGGCAGGATGCTGATGTTGGCGGGCGAGGCGTGGCCGAGGCCCGAGCCGATCTTGATGAAGTCGCCCGGCACCTTGGCGAGCCGCATCGACCGCTTGTCCGCGGCAGCCTGTCCGACGAGCCCTTCGCGCAGTTCGAAGGTCTGCTTGAGCTCGCCCTGCCCGGCAGCGCCGTAGCTGGCGATAAGGTCGAGCGTTGTATCCCCGTCGCGGTCGTTGGCGACATAGAACACGCCGTATTGCGCGTTCACCAGCGGGGCGAGCTCGGACATGATCAGGTTCGAGATCGTCGACAGGTCCCGCTCACCCTGAAGCATCCGCGAAAACCGCGCGAGGTTGGTCTTGAGCCAGTCCTGCTCGGCGTTCTTGAGCGTCTGATCCTTCAGGTTGCGGATCATCTCGTTGATGTTGTCCTTCAGCGCTGCCATTTCGCCCGACGCTTCGACGGCGATCGAGCGGGTAAGGTCGCCCTTGGTCACCGCGGTCGCCACTTCGGCGATCGAACGCACCTGGTTGGTGAGGTTGGCGGCAAGCTGGTTGACGTTGTCGGTCAGGTCGCGCCACAGCCCGGCCGCGCCCGGCACGCGGGCCTGACCGCCCAGACGGCCTTCGACGCCGACTTCGCGCGCCATGTTGGTCACCTGGTCACCGAAGGTCGAAAGCGTTTCGATCATGCCGTTGATCGTCTCGGCCAGCGCCGCGATCTCGCCCTTGGCGTCGAAGGTGAGCTTGCGCTTGAGGTTGCCCTGCGCCACCGCCGTGACCACGTCGGCGATGCCGCGCACCTGATTGGTCAGATTCGTGGCCATGAGGTTGACGTTGTCGGTCAGGTCCTTCCACGTGCCGCCGACGCCCGGCACCTGTGCCTGGCCGCCCAGCTTGCCTTCAGTGCCGACCTCGCGCGCGACGCGCGTCACTTCCGAAGCGAACCCGTTGAGCTGATCGACCATCGTGTTGATGGTGTTCTTCAGCTCGAGGATCTCGCCCTTCACGTCGACGGTGATCTTCTTCGAAAGGTCGCCCCGCGCCACCGCGGTGGTAACCTCGGCAATGTTGCGGACCTGTCCCGTCAGGTTATCCGCCATCAGATTCACGTTGTCGGTCAGGTCGGCCCAGGTCCCGGCGACGCCGCGCACCTGTGCCTGACCGCCCAGCTTGCCCTCGGTGCCGACCTCGCGCGCCACGCGCGTCACTTCCGAGGCGAACGAGTTGAGCTGATCGACCATCGTGTTGATGGTGTTCTTCAGCTCGAGGATCTCGCCGCGGACGTCGACGGTGATCTTCTTGGAAAGGTCGCCCAGCGCCACCGCGGTCGTCACTTCGGCGATGTTGCGGACCTGGCCCGTCAGGTTGCCCGCCATGGCATTCACGTTGTCGGTCAGGTCCTTCCAGGTGCCGCCGACGCCGACCACCTTGGCCTGTCCGCCGAGGCGGCCTTCGGTGCCGACCTCGCGCGCCACGCGGGTGACTTCGGACGCGAACGAGTTGAGCTGGTCGACCATCGTGTTGATCGTGTTTTTCAGCTCGAGAATCTCGCCCTTCACGTCGACGGTGATCTTCTTCGAAAGGTCGCCCAGCGCCACCGCGGTGGTCACCTCCGCGATGTTGCGGACCTGGCCGGTCAGGTTCGCAGCCATAGCGTTCACGTTCTCGGTGAGGTCCTTCCAGGTGCCGCCGACGCCCTCGACCTGCGCCTGTCCGCCCAGCCGGCCCTCGGTCCCGACCTCGCGCGCCACGCGGGTGACTTCGGACGCGAACGAGTTGAGCTGGTCGACCATCACGTTGATCGTGTTCTTCAGCTCGAGGATCTCGCCCTTCACCTCGACCGTGATCTTCTTCGAAAGGTCGCCGCGCGCAACGGCTGTGGTCACGTCGGCGATGTTGCGGACCTGGCCGGTCAGGTTCGCGGCCATCAGGTTGACGTTGTCGGTCAGGTCCTTCCACGTGCCGCCGACGCCCTCGACCTGCGCCTGCCCGCCCAGCTTGCCTTCGGTGCCGACCTCGCGCGCCACGCGGGTAACTTCCGAAGCGAACCCGTTGAGCTGATCGACCATGGTGTTGATCGTGTTCTTCAACTCGAGGATTTCGCCCTTCACGTCGACGGTGATCTTCTTCGACAAGTCCCCGCTGGCGACCGCCGTGGTCACCTCGGCGATATTGCGAACCTGGCCCGTCAGGTTGTCGGCCATCAGGTTCACGTTGTCGGTCAGGTCGGCCCAGGTGCCGGCGACCCCGGGGACCTGCGCCTGCCCGCCCAGCTTGCCCTCGGTGCCGACCTCGCGCGCCACGCGGGTCACTTCCGAAGCAAAGCCGTTGAGCTGGTCGACCATGGTATTGATCGTGTTCTTCAGCTCGAGAATCTCGCCCTTCACGTCGACGGTGATCTTTTTCGACAGGTCTCCGCGCGCCACGGCGGTCGTCACGTCGGCGATGTTGCGGACCTGGCCAGTGAGGTTTTCGGCCATGAGGTTCACGTTGTCGGTCAGGTCCTTCCAGGTGCCGCCGACGCCCTCGACCTGCGCCTGACCGCCCAGCTTGCCCTCGGTCCCAACCTCGCGCGCCACGCGGGTGACTTCGGAGGCGAACGAGTTGAGCTGGTCGACCATCGTATTGATCGTGTTCTTCAGCTCGAGAATCTCTCCCTTCACGTCGACGGTGATCTTCTTGGAAAGGTCGCCGCTCGCCACGGCGGTCGTCACTTCGGCGATGTTGCGGACCTGGCCGGTAAGGTTCGTGGCCATCGCGTTGACGTTGTCGGTCAGGTCCTTCCAGGTGCCCGACACGCCCTTCACCAGCGCCTGACCGCCCAGCTTGCCTTCGGTGCCGACCTCACGCGCCACGCGCGTCACTTCCGATGCGAACGAGGCGAGCTGCTCGACCATCGTGTTGACGACCTTGCCGATGCGCAGGAACTCACCACGCAACTGGCGGCCGTCGATCTCGACCGCCATCATCTGCGACAGATCGCCCTTGGCCACCGCGCCGATCACGCGGCTGACCTCGGCGGTCGGCTGGACCATGTCCTCGATCAGTTCGTTGACCGCGCGCAGCTTGCTTTCCCAGCCGCCGCTTGCCCCGCGCACCTTGGCCCGGTGACCGGTCTTGCCCTCCTTGCCGACAACGCGCGACAGACGCTCGAATTCCTCGGTGATCTGCTGGTTGAGGCTGACGACCTCGTTGAACAGGATCGCGATTTCCTGATCGTCGCCCGAAGTGACCTCGTCCAGCCGGACGCTGAAATCGCCCCGGCGCAGGGTACGCAACGCGGCAACGAGCTGGCGCCGGCTTAGCCCGGTTTCGACCCGATTCGTCTTTTCAACCATCTCGACCCTTCCCTCGCCGCTTTCCCTCAAGGTAGAGAAAGCGCGCTGACCCGTGCGCGGAACGGATCACGCGAAATATTGTTCCGCCCCAGCGCGTTCATCGTGCGCAGCACTTCGCGCTCCGACCCACCTGCCGGGCAACTTGGCCATTTCATTGAAGATTGGGTTGCGCCCGCCTCCACGCCGCGACAACCTGTCACCCGTCAGCCGGGCCGCGTGCCCCGATTGACCGGCATCAAAGCCGCGCCGTGCAATTCGCGGCGAAGATGGCGACGAGCGGCCAGAATGACGCCGGCGCCCCTTGGGAGAGAGAAAGCAATGGCAAGTGCAACGGTACGAGCCCCGGACGCGACGCCGCGCGAGGCGACCCATGTCGACGTGCTGATCGTGGGCGCCGGAATCTCGGGCATCGGTTCGGCGTACCACCTCCAGCAGCAATGCCCGGACAAGAGCTACGCGATCCTCGAGATGAAGGACACGTTCGGCGGAACCTGGGAAACGCACAAGTATCCGGGCGTCCGGTCGGATTCCGACCTCTACACCTTCGGCTATCGGTTCAAGCCATGGGTCGGCGCGCCCATCGCCTCGGGACAGGCGATCCTCGACTACATGGGCGAGGTGATCACCGAGAACGGGATCGACCGTCACATTCATTACGGACACCGGATTGCCCGCTGCGCCTGGGACAGCAAGACCAACCTCTGGACCATCGACGCCACGCGCAATTCGGATGGGGCCGCGGTCAGCTTCACCGCCAATTTCCTGTGGATGTGCCAGGGCTACTACGATCACGAAAAGCCCTTCATCCCCGACTGGCCGGGCAAGGACGTCTACCGCGGCAAGCTGATCCACGCCCAGCTGTGGAGCCCCGAGATCGACTACAAGGGCAAGCGCGTCCTCGTCATCGGCTCGGGCGCGACGGCGGCGACGGTGATCCCCGAGATCGCCAAGGAGGCGGCGCACGTCACGATGCTCCAGCGCTCGCCGACCTATTTCTTCTGCTCGGAAAACAAGAACGAGCTCGCCGACCGGCTCCGCGAGGTCGGCATCGACGAGCCGACCATCCACCGCGTCGTCCGAACCCAGATAATGTACGACCAGGATGCGTTGACGAAGCGCTGCATCGAGGAACCGGACGCCGTGTTCGAGGACCTCAAGGCGCTGATCCGCGCCTTTTCGGGCGACGAGAACTTCCAGTTCGAGCCGCACTTCACCCCCAGGTATCGCCCATGGCAGCAGCGCCTGGCGTTCTGCCCCGAGGGCGACATCTTCCGGGCTGCCGTCGCCGGAAAGCTGACAGTGGTGACCGACACGATCGAAACCTTCACCGAAAAGGGCGTGCGGACTACTTCGGGCGAGGAAATCGAGGCGGACATCGTGGTCGCGGCGACCGGCTTCAACCTGCTGATGATGGGCGGCATCGCCTTCGAGGTCGACGGCAAGCCAGTCGATTGGCATAAAACGATCAATTACCGCGGGATGATGTTCACCGGCGTCCCCAATCTGGTTTGGGTCATGGGCTACTTCCGGGCGAGCTGGACCCTGCGCGTCGACATGCTCGGCGATTTCGTCTGCAAGCTGCTCAACCATATGGACGCCCGCGGCGCCAGGCGGGTCGAGGTGGCCTTGCGTGACGAGGATCGTGACATGCCGCTCGAGGACTGGATTGAAGGTGAGAACTTCAATCCCGGCTACCTCATGCGCGGCCTGAAGTTCATGCCGCGCCGCGGGGACAAGCCCGAATGGCGCCATAACCAGGACTACTGGGCGGAAAAGGGAGAAATTCCCAACATCGACCTCGAAGGCAGCGAGTTCATCTACGACGGTGTGCGCGCATCCGCGGCCAAGGTGCCGGCCCAGCTCGAGAACGCCTGACCGGATCGCTCCGGTCACTCGTATCTCGGGATCGGGAACGCCAGCGACGGCTCGTGTTCGAAGGCTTTGGGTGGCTGCATCGCCAATGCCAGGGTGCGCACCTGGTCGCGTTCCAGCGGCTGGCAGAACTTCGCCCCCGCCACCCTTCCGGCGGCCCAGGCGATTTCCGCCGCGAGATCGCACGGAGCGGTGGGCAGCCGGACGAGGATAAGGTCGCCGGCCGCAAGCGTGACGCCGCGCGTTTCGATCCGCAGGCCGGTGATCGAGATGTCGTGCGCGAAGGCCGGCATCGCGCGACCCCCGTCGCGGATCTCGATCGCCGCACGCACGGGAATGCGATCCGCGTCGCGCGAACCGATCCGGAACTCCTCTCCTGCGGCTCCCATATCACCCATGTCTGAGGCCCTTCTGCCCCCCCGGGACCATACTGGGCCGCGAGGGCGAACAGTTGGCAACCAGAGATGGTTAGGTTGGAATAAAGATCGGGACCTTGCCCCACCGGAATGTCCCGCATCCCGCCGAGTGCAAGACTTGTATAACCAGGTGGATTAGCTAATGTGCGCCCGGAAACAAAGATGCGAGGGTGCTGACGATGGGCGACGTGTGGTCATACGAGGGTAAGCGGGTCGTCATCGCCGGGTGCTTTTCCGGGATGGGAGAGGCCTGCGCGCGCGAACTGGTGCGTCTCGGCGCCGAGGTTCACGGCGTCGATATCCGGCCTTCGCAAGTCGATCTCGCATCGTTCACCCAACTCGACCTCAAGGACGTCGCCGCGATCGACCGGGTGGTCGACGAAATCGGCGGAGAGGTCGATGCGGTCTTCAACTGCGCCGGCCTGCCGCAGACCTTCCCGGCATTGGACGTCGTGCGGGTCAATTTCATCGGCCTCAAGCGGTGGACCGAGCGGTGGATTCCCCGCATCCGCAAGGGCGGGGCTATCGTCACGGTCTCGTCCAATGCGGCAATGAACTACCAGCGGCGGCTGCCGCTGCTTCAGGAATTCGTCGCCATCGCCGACCCGGCCGAGGCCGCCGCCTGGGTATCGGCGCATGCCGAAGACGTTGCCGACGGCTATGGCTTCTCGAAAGAAGCCTTGGTGGTGTGGACCCAGCAGCGCGGCGTCGACCTGATCAAGCAGGGCATCCGCATCAACGCCACCCTGCCCAGCCCCACCGCGACGCCGATGATGAAGGATTTCGAGCAGGTCGCGGGCCAGAAGATCCTCGACGTCTTCGCGCTGCCTTCGGGACGCCAGTCGACTGCCGAGGAGCAGGCATGGCCGCTCATCTTCCTCAACAGCCCCGCCGCCGGATTCATCAGCGGCGTGTGCCTTCCGGTCGACGGCGCCTTCACCGGCGGGGTGAATACCGGACTGATCGATGTTCCCGCGCTGATCGGCGCGGCTATGGCGGGCTAGCCGGCCCCCATCGCATGCGCGATCATGTCGGCCGCCGAATGCATGACAAGGCCGTAGTCGGTCTCCCCAGGGACGATCAGGAGGCGGACCGCCGCCAGCCGTTCCAGAAGGATGAGGATCGCCGCGGCCTGGGCCGGGCCGTTCGTCGAAGGATCGACTCGGCCGGCGCTGCGAGCGGCGGCCACCCGGCGCGCCAACAGTTCGAGCAACCCGCGAACCGCCCCGCGCCGCGCCTCCATGAACCGCGGATCGCCTTCCTCGGCGGCAAGGTTGCGGACCCGGAAGACTGTCCGGTGCGATTCCCACTGGGCGCAGTAGAGTTGTACGAAGGTGCGTGCCTTCTCCTTCCCCTCGGCCCCGATCCAGTCCTGTTGCAGCAGATCGAGAAGCTCGGGCGTGGTCTGGCTGGTCGCGGCCAGTGCGGCCAGGACGACATCGGGCACCCCGTCGAAATAGACGTAGAACGTGGCCGGCGAGGTCTGCGCCACGCGCGCGACCTCGGCCACGGTCAGGTCGCGCAATCCATGCGTTTCGAGCAGGTGTACCGTCACCTCGATCAGCCGCTGGCGGGTACGCTGGCCCTTTGCCCCGATGCGCTGCCCGTTCTGGTTGACGAGCTGCGGCGGGTCGGCCGTGATGACGCCAGGTTCGTTCAAAAGTCGGATCCCCCAATCGATCGATCAGCGCAGGCAACCATTCCTTTCTCAAAATTGACATTCCGTCAATGATCGCAAAGGTCGGCTGCGGAAGAGGAGAACTAGCGTGAACTCAGGCGCGGGCAAGGTGGCGATTGTCACCGGGGCATCGAAAGGGATGGGCAGGCACTTCGTCGATGCGCTGGTCGGACAGGGCTGGCAGGTCGCCGCCCTCGCCCGCCCTTCGGCCGAGCTCGACCTTCTGGGCGCTGCCTACGGGGACAAGGTGATCGCCCTGTCCTGCGACGTTTCGGCAAGCAAGGCGGTCGCCGATGCGGTGGCGGAGACCGTCGCGCGATTCGGCCGGCTCGACCTGGTGGTGAACAACGCCGCGGCGTTCGAACCCTTCCTGCTGGACAGCGCGACCGACGCCCAGATCGAAGGCCAGATCGCGCTCAATCTCACCGGCGTGATCTGGATGATGCGCGCCGCCATCCCCCACCTGAAGGCGTCGTTCGGCCAGATCGTCACCATCTCGAGCGAATCCGTCAGCCATCCCTTCCCGATGCTCGGCGTCTATGCCGCGACCAAGGCCGCGGTGGAGGCGCTCTCCGCCGGATTGCGCGAGGAATTGCGCGGCGAAGGCGTGCGCGTCTCGGTGCTGCGCTCGGGCTCGGTCGCCGGCAGCACCGCCAGCGCGGCATGGGATCCGGCGGTGACGCAAGAGTTCTACCGCCGGATCGTGGCCAGCGGGCACGCTGCGATGTCGGGGGAACCGGCAACTCCGGAATCGATGGCCCAAGCGCTTCTGGCGATGATCTCGTTGCCGCCCGACGTCAGCGCCGATTTGGTAGAGGTCCGGGCCGCGCGTAGCGGGCTGCCGGCGGGCGCGAAGGCGCTCTAGCGCAAGCGGAAGAACGGCACGAACACGTCCTCGCGCGGCTCGAAGTCGACCGCGACGGGCGCGCCGATCGCCATTCGTGACGGATCGTCGAGCTCCACCCGGGCGGTCAGCCTCACGCCCGGCTGGTCGTCGAGATCGACGATCGCCAGGACATAGGGAACCGCGAGGTCGGGGAGCCACTGCTGCCGGTTTATCGTGAAGCTGTGGACTGTGCCCGTGCCGCTCGCCACCACCGGCGCGACGTTGCGCGACAGGCAACGGGGGCAGATAAGCTGCGGCGGATGGATGCGGAGGTCGCAGTCGCCGCACGCCATGATGCGCAATTCGCCCACGGCGCCCCCACTCCAGAAGGGCTCGCTTTCAGGGGTGATCGCAGGAACCGGCAAACCCATCGACTTTGCGCTTTCCAAAAACTGACGGTTCGTTAGTAATAGCCTCGACTGGCCGGAAGGCAAGCGCAGGAGAGGCAGTGCTTTCAGCAGCAATCACCGGGATCGGAATGTCCAAGCTGGGCCGCAACACGGGCCGGCCATGCGTCGACCTGCTCGCCGACGCGGCATTCGAGGCCATGGCCGATGCCGGCCTGACCCGTGACGATATCGATGGCCTGACGACCTATCCCGGCAAGCACGACAACTCGCCCGGGATGTCGCCCCTCGGCTGCACCGAAGTCCGCGAGGCGCTGGGCCTGCGCACCCGCTGGCATTCGTCGAGCGCGGAAGGTCCCGCGCAGATGTCGCCGGTGATGATCGCGGCAATGGCGGTTTCGACCGGCCAGGCCCGCCATGTCCTGTGCTTTCGCGCGTTGACCGAAAGCTCCTCGCAATCGGCGGGACGGCGCGCGAGCGTGCCGACCGGCAGCGGCGGGCGCGTCGGCGGCTGGCTGCAATGGCTGCTGCCGATGGGCGCGTTCGCCGCGGCGACCTGGGCCGCGCAGTTCGCGCAGCGCCGGATGCACGAATTCGGCGCGACCCGCGAGATGCTGGGCGCGCAATGCGTGCTGCAGCGCGCCAACGCGCAAGGCAATCCGCGCGCGGTATTCCACGGCAAGCCGATGACCATGGACGATTACCTCGATGCGCGGATGATCGCCGATCCACTTTCCATGCTCGACTGCGATATTCCGATCGACGGCGCCTGCGTGGTGATCGTGTCGGCTGCCGACGCGGCGCGGGATTGCCGCAAGCCGCCGATCTCGATCCCGGCGATGAGCGCCGCTCTCGACCGGGACAGCTGGGACCAGCGTGAGGACCTGACCCAGATGGCTGCCCTCGACGCCGGACAGGACCTTTGGCGCCGGACCGATTTCGCGCCCGCCGATGTCGATGTCGCCGCGGTCTATGACGGGTTCAGCGTCTTCGTGCCGATGTGGCTGGAAGGGTTGGGCTTCTGCGCGCGCGGCGAAGGCGAGGCATTCATCGCCGCCGGCCATACCGCACTAAACGGACGCCTGCCCACCAACACCGGCGGGGGCCAGCTTTCCGCGGGCCGCCTGCACGGTTTCGGCCATCTTCACGAAGCCTGCGTCCAGCTCTGGGGCGAAGGCGGGACGCGGCAGGTTGCCGCCGCACAGACCGCGGTCGTCGGCATGGGCGGCGGGCCACTGGCCGGGGCGATGCTGCTCCACCGCGCGTGACCGCGAGCGAAGCTGCCGTCGCCCGGGAAGGTCGAACAGCCGAGCTGCGGCCCTATGCCGGGCTGATCCTCGCGCTGTTCATCGCCGAGATCACGGGTTCGTTCGAAAGCGCGATGATCATCGCCGCGATGAAGCGCCTGATCGAGGATTTCGGCGATCCCGCGCGGGTCGGCTGGCTGGTGACTTCGTACCTGATCGTCGGCGCGGCCGCCGCTGCGCTGGTCGGACGGATGGGCGACCTGTTCGGGCGGCGCCGGCTGCTGCTTATCGTTCTTGCGGTGGGCGCGGCCGGCTCGCTGGTCAGCGCGCTGTCGGGCAGTTTCGCAGTCCTGCTGGCAGGGCGCGTACTCCAGGGCGCGACCGGCGCGATCCTGGCCCTTTCGATCGGCATCGCCCGCGAGGCGCTGCCCCGCAGGCTAGTTCCCATGGGGATCGGGCTGATGATCTCGGGCGCATCGCTGGGGACGGCGGCGGGCCTGATCCTGGGCGGATGGATCGCCGACAATTTCAGTTGGCACGGCGTGTTCGTGGCCAGCGTGATCTTCTGCACCGCAGCCTTCATCGCCGTCGCGCTCCTCGTGCCGCCCTCGCGCCAGGGTGCGCCGGGACCGCGTACCGACTGGTTCGCGGGCGCCCTGTTCGCGCCGGGGATCATGCTCGTGCTGTTCTACGTGGGGTCGATCGCCAAGTCGGGAATTGCCGACCCGCTCGGGCTCGCCTACCTCGGCGTCGGCGTCGCGCTTCTTGCCTGGTGGGTCCAGCGCAGCCTGTCGATCCCCGATCCGCTGTTCGACCTGCGCCAGCTGCGGCAAAGGAGCGTCGCGGTGGCCAACGTGGTGACCGCGCTGGTCGCGCTCAGCTCGCTCCAGATCACGCTTGTGTTCGCCATTCTGCTGCAGGCGCCCAAGTGGACCGGCGTCGGCCTGGGCGTGACCGCGCTGGCGTCCGGCCTCGCCAAGCTGCCGTCGAACATCCTTTCGACCTTTGCCGGCCCGCTGAGCGGGTGGCTGACCGGGCGCGGGGGCGGGCGGGCGGCGATGCTGGCCGGTGGCGCGCTGGCCACGCTCGGCTGGGCGCTGGTGTTGTTCTTTCACGGGAGCGTGGCGGTGGTCGTGGCGATCCTGTGCGTGATCTCGTTCGGCACGACCATCCTTTTTGCCGTCGGCCCGACGATCCTGGCCGAAGCCGTTCCGCCCGACCGGACCAGCGAAGTCTCAGGCATGCTGACCGTCGTGCGCGGCCTGTTCATGGGCATCGGTGCGATGCTCGTGACCACGCTGCTCGCCAGCGACATCGTCAGCGATCCCGCCAGTCACGCGCAATATCCGACCGAGGCCGCCTTTCGCTTCACCATCGCGGTGGTCACCGGATTGAGCCTGGCCGCGACGTTGTGCGCCTTTGCCCTGCCGAAGGGCCGCATGGATGACCCGCGATGACCCTTCCCCGCCCGCTCCCCGCGCTGACCGCAGATAGCCGCCCGTTCTGGACCGGCGGCGCGTGCGGTGAACTGCTGATCGAGCAGTGCTGCGCCTGCGAATACCTTATCCATCCGCCGACCGGCTTCTGTCCGGTGTGCGAAGGCCGCGAAACGCGCTTTGCGCCGGTCTCCGGCAAGGCCTTCGTCGAAACGTTCACGATCAACCACAAGCAGTGGATGCCCGGCCTGCCCGAACGCTACGTCCTCGCGCTGGTCAGGCTGGCGGAACAGGACGACGTGCGCCTCGCCACCAACATCGTGGGCTGCGCGCCCGAGGACGTCAGCTTCGGGATGCCCGTCAGCGTGCGCTTCGAACAGTGCGAGGACATCTGGGTGCCCCTGTTCGCGCCGGACGCCGGGGCATGACCGCCTATCCCGAAAAGCAGACCGCGATCACCGGGATCGGCCAGTCGAAGATTTCGCGCGGGGCCGAAAAGTCGGCGCTCGGCCTGACCATCGACGCAGCGATGCAGGCGATCGAGAATGCGGGCCTCAAGCGATCCGACATCGACGGCATGGCCTGCTGGCCGGGCGGCACTGGCGAGGCCAACGGCTTCGCGCCGGTTTCCATCTCGGTGTTGCAGGATGCGCTGCGGCTCAAGCTGGACTGGTATTCCAATGCTTCGGAAACCTCGGGCCAGTTCGGGGCGCTGTTCAACGCGGTCGGCGCGATCGGGGCGGGGCTGGCGCGGCACGTGCTCGTGTTCCGCACGATGTACGAGGCGACTGCGCGCAAGACGAGCTTCGCCAACGCGCTCAACCAGCCGGGGGAGCGGGTCCACGGCATCTTCAACTGGTACGCGCCCTACCACGTCTATGCCGCCGCCTTGCAGCAGGCGCTGTTCTTCAACCTCTATGTCCACAAGTCGGGTATCCGGCCGGAACAAGTGGCGCAGATCGCGCTCAACGGCAGGCGCAACGCCGCGCTGAACCCGGCGGCGGTCTATCGCACGCCGCTGACGCTGGACGATTATCTCGCCTCGCCGGTTATCGCCACGCCCTTGCGACTCTATGATTGCGACGTTCCGATCGACGGATCGACAGCGATCATCCTGTCGCATCGCGATGCCGCGAAGGACGGGCCAAACCCGCTGACCTGGATCGAGGCCATCGGCAGCTCGATGCGTTACCGCAACAGCTGGGTGCAGCTCGACGCACTCGACACGCAGGCCCAACCCGAGGTCGCGCGGATGATGTGGAGCCGCACCGATCTTATGGTGAAGGACATCGATGTCGCCGAACTCTATGACGGGTTCAGCTATCACACGATTAATTGGCTCGAGAACCTGGGCGTCTGCGGGCGCTACGAGGCGAAGGACTTCATCGGCGACGGGTCGCGGATTGCGCTCGAGGGCGAGTTTCCGATCAACACCAACGGCGGCGCGCTTTCGGCGGGGCGGATGCACGCCTATGGCCAGGTCCACGAGGCCTGCGTCCAGTTGTGGGGCCTTGGCGGCGCGCGCCAGGTGAAGGGCGAGCCGAAGGTCGCGTCGCTGACCACCGCGGGCGGTCCCCTGGCGGGAAGCTTCCTCCTCGCGCGCGACTAGTTGCGCATCACCCAGCCGCCGTCGATGTTGAGCGTCTGACCGGTCATCCACCGGCCCGCGTCCGACACCAGCATGATCAGTGCGCCGACCAAAGCATCGGGAACATCGCGCCCGTGGATCGGGGTGCGGTTTTCGACGTACTGCACCAGCGGGCTGTCGTCGGGCGTCAGCGAGAGGCCGGCGTCGCTCTTGGTCATGCCGGGCGCGATCGCGTTGACCGTTATGTTCTGCGAACCCAGCTCGGTCGCGAGCGTGGTGGTGAGCCCCAGGAGGGCGACCTTGGTCACGCCATAGACCGACTGCGCGGGGAATGCCCCGGCCGAAAGCTGGTTCACGATCCGCCCGCCGCCGCGCCTAGCCATCTCGGGTATCACCGCCTGCGAGCAGTTCAGCGCACCGTGGAGATTGACCTTCAGCGCGCGGTCGAGGTCCTCGGTGCTGATCTGGCTGGCGGGCGTTCCGACGATCTCGACCATCAGCGCCGCATTGTTGACGAGGATGTCTATCCCGCCGAACGCCGCGACCCCGGCTTCGACCATCTTCGCGACCGATCCGCGATCGGTGATGTCCGCCTCGACGCCCAGCGCCTTGCCGCCCGCCGCCACGATCTCGTCCGCAACCGCCTTTGCGCCTTCGCCGTTGAGATCGGCGACGATTACCGCAGCGCCTGCATTGGCGAGACCGAAGGCATAGGCCCGGCCGATGGAATTGCCGCGCCCGCCGGCGCCGGTCATTATCGCGACCTTGCCGTCAAGGCGGAACTGTTCGTTGGTGAATGGCATTGTCTGGTCCCTCAGGCGATCGTGACGGTCTTGTAGCGCAGGAATTCGTCGATCCCGGCTTTGCCGCCTTCCTTGCCGAAGCCGGAAATCCCGACCCCGCCGAAGGGCGTGTGCGGATTGATCTGGGTCGCGCCGTTCACATAGACGCCGCCGGCATAGAGCCGCTCGGCCAGGCTGTGGACGCGCTTTAGATCGTTCGACTGGATATAGGCGGCAAGCCCGTACTTGCTGTTGTTGGCGATGCGGACGGCGTCGTCCTCGTCGGTGAACTTCATCACCACCAGCGCGGGGCCGAAGATCTCCACCTGAGCGATCTCGCTGTCGGGATCGGCGTCGGCGATGATCGTGGGCTGGATGAAGTTGCCTTTGGCGAGCGCGCCTTCGCACCTGTTGCCGCCCATCAGGAACCGGCCCGACCCTTGCTCGCGCACTCGGTCGAACATGCCGATCACGCGCTCGACCGCCGCGGCATTGATCACCGGACCAACTTGCACGCCGGGTTCGAACGGATCGCCGACCTTGTACTGGCTCGCGATCGCGGTCAGCTTTTCCAGCACCGCGTCATAGATGTCGGCGTGGACCAGCAGCCGGGTCGGCAGGGCACAACCCTGGCCCGACAGGATGCCGATCGACCAGAAGACCGCGCGCTGGCAGGCCGCGTCGATATCGGCATCCGGGAACAGGAGGCTGGCCGACTTGCCGCCTAGCTCCATCACGCAGGGCTTTATCGCCTCCGCACAGGCGGCCATGATCCGCCGCGCGGTGATCGGCCCGCCGGTGAAGCTGATCAGTTCGACCTTGTCGTGGCGGACCAGCGCCTCGCCCGCCTCGGCGCTGCCGGGCATGATCGTAAGCACGCCGTCGGGAACTCCGGCCTCCTTGCACAGCCGGGCAAACAGCTCGGGCGCGAACGGCGTGATCTCTGCTGGCTTGACGATCACGCAGTTGCCCGCCGCCAGCGCCGGGCCAACCTTCATTCCCAGCGAAATGATCGGTCCGTTCCAGGTGATGATGATGCCCACGATGCCGACCGGTTCGGGGACGGTGTAGGAAAACTCGCCGCGCGTATCGAACGTGCTGATCAGCTCGCCAGACAGCTTGTCGCACCAGCCCGCGTAGTAGCGCGTCCAGGCGACCGCCGTGTCCACGCCGCGCTCGCCCGCAACGAGCGGCGTGCCGCCGTCGAGCGCTGCGGCTTCGGCGAGCTTGCCCTTGTTGGCTTCCATCAGGTCGGCCAGCCGGTTGAGGATATCGCGCCGCACTTCGGGCGCGGTGCGCCGCCAGCCTTCGCGGGCCGCCTCGGCCAGCCGCACCGCCTCGTCCACCTCGGCAGCGCCAGCGAGCGGGATGCTGGCTTGCACCTCGCCGCTTACGGGATTGCGGTGTTCGTGCGTGCCGCCCGAACCGGAGTTGCGGGGAACGCCGCCGACATGAAGCGAAACCGAAGGAGGAACGATGGGCATGGGTTTTCCTTGGAGAATGAATAAATTTTCAGGCGGCGAAGGTCAGGCCGCCGTCAACACCGACGGGCATGTGCGGGCTCCACACGAGCTCCCAGCCATTGCCTTCAGGGTCGGTGAAATAGCCCGAGTAGAGGCCGCCATCGCGGTCGCGCACGGCGCTTGTCACGGTGGCCCCGGCGGCAACGGCGGCCGCGAAGCCGCGGTCGACCGCGTCCTTGTCGTCGACGAAGATCGCCCAGATCGAACGGGGTGTGGTTCCGCCTTCGATGCCGCTTTCCTGCGCGAGATAGCCGCGGTTGAGGAACACGATGACTGCGGTCCCGGCGCGATACATGACCGACATTTCGGATACCGGTCCCCAGGTTTGCCAGCCCAGACCGTCCTCGTAGAAACAGCGTAGCACCGCGATATCGTCGGCGCCGACCATCACCATATTGAGCCGCTGATCGATTTTCATTCGTCGCTCCATTCGAGATGCAGCGCGGTTTGCGCGAAGACCGAGCCACCGCGCGTTTCCTGGGCGGGCGCGTCGGCGGCGAGGCGGAACGGGCCGACCCGCTCGAGCCAGATCCGGTAGAAGGTCTTGAGTTCCAGCCGCGCGAGATGGATGCCGAGGCAGGTGTGCACCCCGTTGCCAAACGCCGCGTGGCGGCAGCGCGGGCGGTGGAAGTCGACCGTGTCCGGATCGGGATTGAGATGCTCGTCCATCCCGACGAGGTTCAGGGCGCAAAGGACCATGTCGCCGTCATGCAGCTTGACGCCGCCGATCTCGGCCTCGCCCGTCACCTGGCGCGGGGTCGCGACGAAGCTGTAGCGGCGCATCAATTCCTCGACCGCCGCAGGGATGAGCGAGGGGTCGTCGCGCAACTGCTGCTGCTGTTCGGGATGCTGGGCAAGGTGCCGCATGCCGAAGGTCATGGCGTTCGTCACGGTGTCGAGCCCGGCGAGGAACATGAGAAAGCTGATCGACATGAGCTCGGCAAATTCGAGCTTCCGGCCCTCGAAATCGGCAGTGATCAGCTGGCTGACGAGATCGTCCTTCGGCTCGGCCATACGGGCCTGGAGGAGCTCGACCAGGATCGCCGTGATCTGCCCCACATAATCGGCGCGGTTCTCGTCTCCACCGCTGCCGAAGAATGCGGTGATAAGATCGCGGAACTCGTCGATGCGGTCGAGCGGGAGTCCGAACATCTCCATGAACACCGACACCGGAAAACGCGAAGCGACATCTTCTACGAATTCGCACCGTCCCTGCGCCGCCAGACGTCCGACGTAGGTTTCGGCCCATTCGATAATCCGCTGCTCGCGGGGGGCGATCGCGCTGGATTCGAACCAGGGACGAAGGAACTGGCGGTATCGCTTATGTTCGGGCGGATCGAGCGATTCGGGAATCATCCGCGGGGCATCGACCGCGGCGGGAATGGCGAGCTGGCAGTTCGAGAAGCTTTCGGGGTGCTGCATCATGTGAAGCACGTCTGCCGAAGCCAACGCGACCCAATGGCCGCCATTGCGCGGAGTCCAAAAAAACGGCGGCGCCTTGGCCTTGAGCTCGAGATAGGCGGCGTGGACGTCGCGCCGGATCAGCGGGTCGCCGTAAAAATCGAAATCGTAGACCGGCGCCCTTTGGCGCTCCGCCGACTCGTTCATAACCATCTCCTCTTGCCGCCAAGTAAACGTTCGTTTACAAAACTTGTCAATGGCCAGCCATGCAGCCCCCCGCCCCGCCCGCGATGCCGATCGGACGCGCGCAGCAATCCTCCATGCTGCGCAGCATGCCTTTGCAACGCGCGGCTATGCTGCGGCCGGGGTGCGCGAGATAACCGCTGCTGCGGGAGTGAACCCTGCGCTGGTGAGCCGTTATTTCGGATCGAAGGAGAAGCTGTTCGAAGCGGCGCTCGCCGATCTTCTCGATGTGAGCCTGCTGACGGAGCAACCGCGCGAAAACTTCGGCAAGCGCTTGGTTGAAACTTTCGTCGACGCTTCGGCCACCGGCATAAATCCGCTCCAGATCCTTGTCCTGGCGACGGCCGACGAAGGCGCCCGGGCCATCGCCGATCGCCTGGTGCGCGAGATGGTGCTGGCGCCACTCGCGGAATGGTTCGGCGCCCCCGACGGCGAACATCGCGCCGCCCAGGTCATGACCCTGTCCAGCGGGCTGTTCACCTATCGCCTGCTCTACCGCCTGCCGACCTGGAGCGGCGAGCTCGATCCGGGAAGCCGCGCATGGCTCGAACATTCGTTCCAGTCGATCGTCGACTGGCCGGTGATCGAGCATTGACGCTTTGCCAGTTATTCCATAGAAGGTGACGAACCGTCAGTTTTAGGCGGAAGACTTTGGGAAGGACGATTGGCAATGGCACTTCTGGCGCATCCGCGTTCGCTGTTCATCGATGGCGGGTGGCATGAAGTCTCGGGCAGCGAGGCGGTGATCAATCCCGCCGACGAATCGCTTCTCGCAATGGCTCCGGTGGGCGACAGCGCCGCGGTCGAAGCCGCCATCGGCGCGGCGCGCCATGCGTTCGACAGGGGCCCTTGGCCCCGGCTCCCCCAGCGCGAGCGGCAGGCATACCTCACCCGCTTCCTCGACGCGATCGACCGTCGCAAGGACGATATCGTCGCGCTCATCGTCGCCGAGGCGGGGGCAACCCAGATGCTGGCCGATTACCTCCAGTTCGGTATTCCGATGCAGCACGCGCGCCACATGGTCGAGCTTTCCTCTCGCCCGGCGGTAACCCCGCTTCCGGTAGAAACGACTCCGAACGCGCAAGGTACGATCACGCTGGGCGCAGGCGTGATGTCGCGCGAGCCGATGGGTGTCGTCGCCGCGATCACGCCCTACAATTTTCCGTTCTTCCTCAACATCGGCAAGATCATCCCGGCAATGGCGGTGGGCTGCACCGTGGTGCTCAAGCCCTCGCCCTATACCCCGATCGAGGCGCTGATCCTGGGAGAGATCGCCGAAGAGGTCGGGCTGCCCAACGGCGTGCTCAACATCGTCACCGGCGACATTGAGGCGGGCCAGCTTCTCACCACCGACAAGCGGGTCGACCTCATCAGCTTCACCGGGTCGGACAAGGTCGGCTCGATGATCCAGGCGCAGGCTGCGCCAACGGTCAAGCGCTGTCTCATGGAGCTTGGCGGCAAGTCGGCGCTGATCGTGCGGGCCGATGCCGATATTCAGCAGGCCGCGATGGCCGGTCTGGGCGGGTTCACCGTTCACTGCGGCCAGGGCTGCGCGCTGCTGACCCGCCACCTGGTCCACAACTCGGTGCGCGCGCAGTACGTCGAGACGCTCAAGGCCATGCTGGCGCATGTGAAGATCGGCAATCCCGCCGATCCCACGGTCAACTACGGCCCCCTGATCCGCGAGGTGGCGCGCACGCGCACCGAGAATTACGTCGAGATCGCCCGCAGCGAGGGCGCGACTCTCGTCGCCGGCGGCAAGCGGCCCGCCGGGCTCGACAAGGGCTTCTACTACGAGCCCACGTTGTTCGACGGTGTCAGCAACGCCAGCCGGATCGCCCAAGAGGAAGTCTTCGGCCCCATCGGGGCGGTCATCGGGTTCGACGATGACGACGAGGCGATCGACATGGCGAACGACAGCGATTTCGGCCTGTCGGGCGGGATCTACTCGGCCAACGTCGGTCTGGCCTACGAGATGGCCTTGCGTATGCGGACCGGCGGGGTCTCGATCAATGGCGGCTCGGGCCGGATGTCGAGCCACGCACCGTTCGGCGGGATCAAGCGCTCGGGCTATGGCCGCGAGTACGGCGAGGACGGCCTGAACGAGTTCACTTACATCAAGACCGTCGGTTTCCACGGTGCCTGAGGGGAGCCGCTCATGACGCAGGTTATGAAGGGCGTGCGCGTCCTTGAAGTCGCGCAGTTCACCTATGTTCCCGCCGCCGGCGCGGTCCTGTCGGACTGGGGCGCCGATGTCATCAAGATCGAGCATCCGGTGCGCGGCGATGCGCAGCGCGGGATCAAGATGCTGCAGCGGCTCGCGGTCAACCCGCAGCGCAGCTCGCTGATGCAGCACCCCAATCGCGGCAAACGCAGCGTGGGCATCGATATCGCGACCGCCGAGGGGCAGGAGCTTCTTTACGAAATCGCCAAGACCGCCGATGTCTTCCTCACCAACTACCTGCCGCAACAGCGCCAGAAGCTGAAGATCGACCTCGAGCATATCCGCGCGGCGAACCCCGACATCATCTACTGCCGCGGCTCCGCGTTCGGCGAAAAGGGGCCCGAGCGCGAGAAGGGCGGATTTGATTCCACCGCCTTCTGGGCCCGCGGCGGTTCGTCGCTGCTGGTAACGCCCAAGGCGCTGGAAGGCCCGCTGATGCAGCCGGGACCGGCCTATGGCGATACCATCGGCGGAATGAACATCGCCGGCGGGATCGCCGCGGCGCTGTTCCACCGCGAACGCACCGGCGAGGCGACCGAGGTCGACGTCTCGCTGCTCTCGTCGGGCATCTGGGCCACGGCCTGTTCCATCGACGTGTGCATGGAACTGGGGCTCAACCCGTTCGAAAATGCAATGCCCGGAACCGATACGGTCGGCAGCAACCCGTGGATCGGGGTTTTCCGCACGTCCGACGGCGGCTTCATCAATCTTACCGTCCTGTCGCCGTCGCTGCTCATCACGGACACCTTCACGCACCTCGGCATTCCCGAGGCAGCCGACGATCCGCGTTTCTCGACCGCCGACGACCTGTTCGAGAACGCCGTTGCCGCCCACGCATTGACCAAGGAAGCGATCGCCAAGCAGCCGTTCGCCTACTGGATCGAGCATCTCAAGACGATGAAGGGCCAGTGGGCCGCATACCAGCAGCCGTCCGACATCGGCAGCGACGAACAGGTCCTCGCCAATGACCTGATCTTCGAGGTAGAAAGCGCCGATGGCGGCCCGCCGATCAGGCTCGTCGCCAATCCGGTCCAGTTCAACAAGCAGGGCGTGACCAACACCCGCGCGCCGGAGGCTTCGGAACACACCGAACTGTTCCTGATGGAACTGGGCCTTGAGTGGGACAGGATCGAAGCGCTCAAGCAGAAGAAGGCAATCGCGTAATGGATATCAAGCCCGGTTCGCGCTGGAAGAGCGCGGTATGCAGCGCCGAAATGGTCGTGGTCCGCCCGCCGTCGAGCGTCGGAGAACTGCAGTGCGGCGGCGTGGCTGTGATCCCGCACGGCGAAGCTGCGTCGCCTGGCGGGACCGTCGATCCCGGCCATGCCGGCGGCGTCCTTGTGGGCAAGCGCTACACCGACGAGCAGAGCGGCATCGAAGTGCTGGGCGCGAAGGCCGGCGAAGGCTCGCTCGCCTTCGATGGCCGACCGCTCAGTTTGAAGGAAGCCAAGCCCCTTCCCGCGTCCGACTGACCCGACATGCGTACCACCCTCCTTCTCGATATCGTTGCCGACGCCTGCGGCGAGCGGATCGCGGTCGGCCCGCGCGAGGGGGGAGTGTCGTTCGGACAACTGCGCGACGGCGCGCGCGCCGCCGCCGCCTGGCTCATGTCGCGCTCGGCCGAAAACCTGGGCTTTTTGGGGCTAAACGGCGCTGCGGTTCCGCTCACCTTGTTCGCCGCCGGCTTTGCCGGCATGCCCTTCGTGCCGCTCAACTATCGCCTTGCGGATGCCGACTTGCGCCGGCTCGTCGCCCGGACCGCGCCCGCGGTGCTCGTCGCCGATGACGACATGGTGCCCCGCCTGGGCGCGATCGAGGGGGTGAAGGTGATCGCCCGCAGCACGTTCGAGGAACGCTTTCTCCATGGCGCCGCGGAACCGGTCGATCTTCCCGAAAGCGAAAACGACATCGCGGTCCTGCTGTTCACCAGCGGCACGACCGGGGAGCCGAAGGCTGCGGTCCTGCGCCACGCGAACCTGACCTCATACGTCATGTCGACGGTGGACCTGCTCGGCTGCGACGAGGACGAGGCCGCTCTCGTCAGCGTTCCCGCCTATCACATCGCCGGAATCTCGGCGATCCTGACCTCGGTCTATGGCGCCCGGCGCATCGTCTATATCCCGGCCTTCACCGCCGAGGACTGGGTCGCCGTCGCGGCGCGCGAGGGCGTGACCCATGCGATGGTCGTTCCCACGATGCTTGACCGGATTCTCGACGAACTGGACAGCCGGGGCGAGAAGCTGCCGGCCCTGCGCGCGCTGTCCTATGGCGGCGGACGGATGCCCGAGCCGGTGATCGCCCGCGCCATGCGCGTCCTTCCCAACGTCGATTTCGTCAACGCCTACGGCCTCACCGAAACCAGTTCGACGGTCGCGCTGCTTTCTCCCGACGATCACCGTGAGGCGTTCGCTTCGGAGGATGCCGTCGTGCGCGCGCGCCTGGGCTCGGTCGGCCGGGTCCTGCCCTCGCTCGAGATCGAGATTCGCGACGAGCAGGGCAACGCGCTGCCGCCCGGACAGAAGGGCGAGATCTGCGTGCGCGGCGAGCAGGTTTCGGGCGAATACCTGCACAAGAAAGCCATTGCCGACGACGGCTGGTTCGCCACCAACGACAGCGGCTGGATCGACGAGGACGGCTATCTCTTCGTCGAAGGGCGGCTGGACGACGTGATCGTTCGCGGGGGCGAGAATATCTCTCCGGGCGAGATCGAGGACGTGCTGCGCGAACACGGCTCGATCGCTGATGTCGCCGTCCTTGGCCTGCCTCACCCATCGTGGGGAGAGTGCGTGGCCGCGGTCGTGGTCTGCCGCGATGCCGACCCCGACTCCGCCGAACTCAGCCGCCACGTCCAGGCTCGCCTTCGCTCGACGAAGACGCCCGAGCAATGGTTCTTCCGCACCGAGTTGCCCTACAACGAAACCGGCAAGCTGCTGCGGCGGGTGCTGAAGGCCGAACTGGCGGAGGCCACCGGCCAGGACTAGACCGGCCAGGTGGACGGCATCGATTTCCTCTCGACCGATCGCTACTCGGCACTGGGCGATTGCCCCGTCATCGTCGTGCCTGCGGCAGACTGGCGGGCGCCCGCCTCGCCTGTCCAGGCGGTCGTGATCGGGATTGATGCCGCCGGCACCCTTCCACCGATCGAACCGGATTGCTTCGACATTCTGCTGACGAGCGCCTCGGACGCCGGGGCGCCATGGGTCTGCGTGCCGCCGGACCGGATCGAGGAGGCGGCGGATGCGCTCGCCCAGGCCGTCCGCGCCAACCCGGTGGCCGCGACGGTTCTTGCCGGGGTCGTGCGAGCAACCGCGGGGATTCCTGCCAATTCGGCCATCGCTGTAGAATCGATGGCTTACTCCGCCTTGCTGGGCGGCGCCGAGTTTCGCCGCTGGCGCGAGCGGAGCGTGCTGCCGCCCGCGGCAACGGGCGTAGGCAAGGTCTCGTGTGCCTATGATGAGGACGGCGTCGTTTTGTCGCTTGCCTCGCCTGAAACGCGCAACGCCATGACCGCGGCGATGCGAGACGCGCTCTACGAGGCGCTTGCCAACACGCTGGACGATCCTACCCGCCCGTTCGTGACCGTGCGCGGCGCCGGGCGGTGCTTTTCCAGCGGGGGCGACCTTGGCGAGTTCGGAACGGCGACGGACCTGTCGCTCGCGCACGTGATCCGGACCGCGCGAAGCTGCGCCGGCGCGCTGATGGCTCTGGGCGAGCGCGCCACTGTCGAATTCCATGGCGCCAGCATCGGTTCGGGTCTCGAGATCGGAGCGGCCGCCGCGCGGCGGATCGCGCGGCGCGGCGCCTGGTTCCAGCTTCCCGAACTGCGCATGGGTCTGATCCCCGGCGCGGGCGGGACCGTGACTCTCCCTCGCGCCGTCGGACGCCACCGCACGATGTGGCTCGCGTTGTCCGGTCGGCGCATCGGGGCCGAACAGGCGCTTGCCTGGGGCCTGGTGCGTGAGGTCCGCGAATGAATCCCGGCATCGGCGAACGCGCCGCGGTCGGCCTGTGCGCCGAATTGTCCGGAGCGGCAGCCGACTTCGGCGCGTCTCTCGATCTGGACGGGGCGAAGCTTCTCGAACGCGCGACGCCTGTTCCCCTCGCCGCGCCGGGCATCTGGTCGCCCAACCGGCACTGCAGAATGGTCGAAGCCGGCGACGGCTGGCTGGCGGTCAACCTGGCGCGCGACGAGGATCGCAGGGCGGTTCCGGCCTGGCTGGAAGGTCCGCTCGAGTCTGACACTTGGGACACGGTAATCGACGGGTGCCGAAGCAGGGCGGTGGCCGAAATGTTGGAATCCGCTATTCTTCTGGGCCTGCCAGTGTCCACCGTTGGCGAACGCAAGGAGCCGGGGCCGACCGCGCACGGAATGCGTGTGGTCAGGCGCGACGGCGGCTTGCGCGGGGTCGATCTGTCGGCACTTTGGGCAGGCCCGCTGTGCGGCGCACTGCTCGCCCGCTGCGGCATTGCGTTCGACAAAGTCGAGGCCCCGGGGCGTCCGGACCCGACCGCCGGCGACGCCTCGCTCAACGGCGCCAAGCGGCGCCGAACGCTGGAGCTCGACAGCCCTGAACTGTTGGACCTGATCGCCGCAGCCAACATCCTCATTACCTCCAGCCGCCCGCTGGCGCTCGCCCGCAAGGGAATGGACGAGACCGCCCTGCGCGCGCTCAACCCCGGCCTTCTGTGGATCGCGATCACGGCGCATGGCTGGCACGGCCCTGAGGCTTGGCGGGTGGGGTTCGGTGACGATTGCGCCGCCGCGGGCGGACTCGTGTCCTGGAACGGCGCGCAGCCGAACTTCGCTGGAGATGCGCTCGCCGATCCGCTGACGGGCATAGCCGCGGCCACAGCGGCGCTCGGCACGCTTGCGGGAGGATACGCAGGTTTGCTCGACATCTCGCTGGCGGGAACCGCGGCGGACGCCGCGGCGCGCTTCGGTGGCTGATACGATCGTCATCCGCGATGCTTGGACCATCGACGGTGCGCCGCAATCGCTGAGGATCGAAGACGGCATGATCGTTGCGGCGCGAGCCGATATCGAGCCCGCCGGCCGGACGATCGACGCGGGTGGGCGGGTCATTCATCCCGGACTTGCCGACCATCACATCCACCTGTTCGCGGCGGCCGCACGGCTTCGCTCGGTCGATCTTTCCGGCTGCTTGAGCGCCTCCGACATTCGCTCTCGCCTAGGGTCCGCTCCGCCGGGACCGATCCGGGCGATCGGTTATGACGAGCGCTGCGCCGGGCTGCCCGATCGCCAGGCTCTGGACCGCTGGGTCGGCGACCGGCCGCTGCGGATCCAGGACCGGACGGGTGCGCTATGGCTGCTCAACAGCGCGGCCGTCGGCACCCTCGGCGCCGGCCCCTTCCCTGGCGGAGTGGAGATCGCATCGGACGGAACGCCCACCGGGCGAATCCGCCGGGAGGACCGCTGGCTGAGGGAAAGGCTTGGAGGATCGGCACCGGACCTCGCGCCGCTGAGCCGCGCCCTGGCGGAATGGGGCCTCACCGAGGTAACCGATGCCGGACCGCACAACGGTCCCGACGAGGCCGCGCTGCTTGAGTCCGCCATTCAGCGCGGGGAACTGCTGCAGGATCTGATCCTGATGGGCGATGAGACGCTGCCGGAATCCCGGCTCTATCGCCGCGGCCCGCTGAAGCTGCATTACGATGAGGCAACCCTGCCCGATCCGGCCGCCGTGGCCCGGCGCGTCCGGGCCGCGCGCGCCGCCGGACGCGGCGTCGCCGCGCATTGCGTGACCATATCCGAACTTCTCCTTTACCTTGCCGCCCTCGACGAAGCGGGCGGAGTCGTGCGCGGCGACCGGATCGAGCATGGCGGGATGATCCCGCAAAGCCTGCTCCCCGATATCGCGCAAGCTGGGCTGACGGTGGTGAGCAACCCCGGCTTCGTGCGCACCCGGGGGGACCGGTACCGCGCGACGATCGCGGTGGATGACCAGCCTGACCTTTACCGGCTTGCATCGCTCGAGAGGTGCTCGATCCCGCTCCTTGCCGGATCGGATGCGCCCTATGGATTCCCCGACCCCTGGCTCGCCATCCGTGCCGCTGTCGACCGGCGGACGGACGAAGGTGCGGTGCTCGGGCCGGGGGAGGCGCTGTCCCCCACGGCAGCGCTGGACCTCTACCGAAGCGGGCGAACGCTTGTACCGGGTTCGCCGGCGAACCTCGTGCTGCTGGAAGCGGACTGGGCGATCGCCGCGGGATCGCCCGTCACCCTCACCATGATTGGCGGCAGGGTGATTTTCCAGCGCTGACCGGCCGAGAAAGTGCTTGCCCTAGACGCAGCGATCAATAAACTGACGAACCGTCAAGTTTGAGAAATTGACCCGACCGAATCGGCAGTGAACCGATCCGGCAGCGCGCGAGGAGAGCGGCGATGCAGATGGAAGACATGGTCATCATCAGCGTGGACGACCACGCGGTCGAGCCGCCCGAGGCATTCGTCCGCCACTATCCCGAAGGCAAGAAGGACCGCGCGCCGCGCATCATCGACAAGAATGGCCAGGACGTCTGGCTGTGGAACGACAAGGTCTATCCGACCATCGGCCTCAACGCCGTGGTCGGTCGCCCCCGCTCCGAATACGGGATGGAGCCCACCCGGTTCGAGCAGCTGCGCCCCGGCTGTTTCGACGCAGCCGCGCGGGTCGACGACATGAACGCCAACGGTGTTCTCGGCTCGCTGAACTTTCCGACGATGCCATCTTTCGCGGGCGGCGTGTTCGTGGGCGCAGCCGCGGCCGGCGCCAAGGACGAAGCGCTGATGGCGACGCGCGCGTGGAACGATTGGCACGTCCAGGAATGGTGCGCCTCGGCGCCCGGGCGATTCATCCCGATGTGCCTGGTGCCGATGTGGGACATGGACGCCACGCTTGCCGAATTGAAGCGCATGAGCGACCTTGGGGTCCATGCGGTTTCCTTCTCGGACAACCCCGCCAACATTGGGCTGCCGAGCATCCACAACGAATACTGGGAGCCGTTCTGGAAGGCCTGCAGCGACTATCGCATCGTGATCAACTGCCACATCGGCACCGGCGCCCGGGCGCTTCACCCTTCGTCCGAAAGCCCGATCGACGCCTGGATCACGGCGATGCCGATCTCCATCGCCAATTCGGCCGCTGACTGGACCTTCGCCACGTTCTGGAAACGCTACCCCGACCTGCGCATGGCGCTGTCCGAGGGCGGGATCGGGTGGATTCCCTATTTCCTCGAGCGGGCCGACTTCACCTACGAACACCACCACGAATGGACGTTCAGCGACTTTGCGGGCGAGCGGCCGTCCGACCTGTTCAAGCGGCACGTGATCTGCTGCTTCATCGACGACCAGTTCGGGGTGAAGAACCTCGAATACATGAACACCGACATGGTCGCATACGAATGCGACTATCCCCATTCGGATACCGTCTGGCCCAACGTGCCGGAATATCTGTGGGCTTCGGTCAACGGGCTCGATCCCGCGATCATCAATAAGATCACGCACGCCAACGTCATGCGCGAATACAGCTTCGATGCCTTCGCGCTCAACGGCGGGCGCGAGAATTGCACGGTCGGGCACCTGCGCGAACTGGGCAAGGACGTCGACGTCAGTCCCCGGGTGGGCCTTGGCGGCCTCAAGACCGAGAGCATGGACCTGATCGGCAAGTCACGTCGCCCCGTGACCTCGGGCGAAATCGAAAAAATGTTCGCCTCGGCATGAGCGAGGCCGCCGTTTCGACGCGGACGCCGGGCCAATGCCCGGTCGCCCGCGCGCCCGCCGATGCCCCTGCGGCTCCCGCGCACGTTCCGCCCGAGCTGGTGCTCGATACGCGTTTCGCCAACGGCCACACCGCCAACGACCTGCCCGATCCTTACACGCCCGCAGACGTGCTGCGCGATCCGGCAATGCCGCGGATCCACTATTTCCCGTGGCCGACGAGCGGCAACCAGCATGGCGCGTGGGTGGTGACGCACTACGATGACATCCGCCGCCTATACGAGGACAACGACCTGTTCTCGACCGAGGGGGTGGCGCAGTTCCAGGCCCTGGCGGGCGAGACATGGCCATCGATTCCGCTGGGGATCGATCCGCCCGATCACGCGCGCTACCGCAGGTTCCTCAACCCGTGGTTCACGCCGGTCGCGATGAAGGCGATGGAGCCGCGCATCCGCGCGATCATCGGCAGCATGATCGACGAATTCGCCGCCAAGGGCGAAGTCGACATCGCCTATGACTTCGGCCGCGTGTTCCCGGTCAAGGTGTTCCTCGACCTGATGGGCTTCCCCTTCGCGATGTTCGACCAGTTTCTCGCATGGGAATGGGATATCCTTCACGAGCCCGAGATCGCGACGAAAGCCGCGGCGGTCCGGGGCATCCTTGGCTACCTGCGCTCGTTCATCGCACAAAAGAAGGCGGCGCCGGACGAGACCCTGGGCAGCTACATCGCCAACGGCTCGATCGAGGGACAGCCGTTGAGCGACGAGGAAGTGCTGGGCATGACCTGGTTCCTGTGGCTCGGCGGGCTCGACACCGTGGCATCGACTGTCAGCCAGATGTTCCGGCGACTGGCAAAGGACCAGGCGCTGCAGGAGCGCATCCGCGACAATCCGCAAATCATTCCGACCGCAGTGGAGGAATTCCTGCGGGTTCAGCCGCTCGTCAATTCAGGGCGCAAGGTGAAGCGCGACTTCGAATGGCATGGCGTGCACATCAAGGCCGGCGACTGGGTTTCCGCGTTCAATTCGTCCGGCAATTTCGACGAGGCGCAGTTTGCCTGCCCCCACGCGTTCGATCCCGAACGCGCCGCCAACCGCCACTTTACCCTGGCGGGCGGAATCCACCTTTGCCTGGGCGCGCACCTTGCCCGGCGCGAGCTGCGGGTGCTGCTCGACGAATGGTTCCGCCGGATCCCGCAACCCTTCAAGGTGCGGGACGGCGCGGATACGACCGTAATGCCGGGACTGCTCTCGATCAGAAACCTGCCGATTGAGTGGAAAGCTGCCTGATGTCCGATACCCCGGTACTTGCGTTTGGCCCCGAGGACGATTGCTACCACCAGCTTTCCGACGATCCCTATGAAACCGAGACCAACTGGTGGTCGTTCAACATTCCCGAGCGCAAGATCGGTTGCTGGATCCACGCCCCCTATTATCCCAACCGAAAGACCATCACCTGGCGGATCTTCGCGTGGGATGACGAAGGGTACGACCCGGCAAGGATGGCCTATTACCGCAAGGTCGAGGAAGCGGCGATGCCTGACGCCCCCGACCTTCGCGACATCGCCTTTCCCGGCGACAAGGCAGGCCCCGGCTACAGCCTCAAGATGATCGAGCCGGGGATGAAGTATCACCTGCTCTACGAAGATCCGAGTCGCGGGTTCGCGCTCGACTTCACGCATGCCGGCCTGCACCGCCCGCATCGCTTTCCCCCGGGCAAACCGCCGTTCATGCAGACCCCGCACTTCGACCAGCTCGGCCATGTCGAAGGGTGGATGACCTTGCGCGGCGAGCGCATCCGCATCGACGGGATCGGGGTCCGCGACCGCACCTGGGGTCCGCGCGGCGGCCCCTATGCCGCCAGCCCCAAGACTTATGCGAACGACCTTGAACGGGTGAAGCACCCGGGCGGCGCACGCTGGCGCGAGATCGAGCGCGAACGCGGGCGCGGACGCATCCAGTATATCTTCGGGCACCGCGCCGACGGTACCGGGTTCCTCGGCTTTGCCCGCTTGCAGGATGCCGATGCCGACGGGTGGGCGCCGATGAACGCCGGATGGATCCGCCGCGACGGCGAATTCGGCGGGCTGGATGCCTCCAAGTCGCGGATGAAGAGCTGGCGCAACCCGCGCACCGGCTGGTCGACGCACATGGAAGTCGACCTCACCGACGACATGGGCCGCACGATGCGCAGCGAAGGCTTCGTCGTCAGCTCGATGAGCGAGGCGGGCTACGGCGTGAACCAGCTCATGCGCTGGGACATCGACGGGGGCATCGGCTGGGGCGAAGACCAGGACGTCTGGAACGGCAAGCATTTCGTCCGCATGCTCGACGCGCTCAAGTCCGTCCGGTGAAGGAACCCAAGCCAGCCGACCCATCGCTGCTTCCCAACGGCCTGGCGGCAGCGGTGGAAGCCCAGACGGGAGCGGCGATCACCGCGATAACCCCGCGCGGCGGGGGCGGCGCGTCGCGGGAAGGCGCGGAACTCGAACTCGCCTGGCCCGACGGCCGCCGCCAGCGCGCCTACATGAACTACGACGTGCTGCGCGCCGGTGCTGGCGACGATGCCGCGTTCCTGCGCGAGGCTGCGATCGTGCGCGCGCTGTCCGGCCCGCTCGCCGGCGCCGGCGTCCGCGTTGCGCCGTTCATCGCAGCCTTGCCCGACCGGCGCGCGCTGCTGGGCGGCTTCGTGGGCGGCGAGGCCAATTTCAACAAGCTGGCCACGCCCGACGAAAGAATGGCGGTCGCGACTGATTTCATGGGCCAGCTCGCCCGCCTGCACCGCATCGATCCCGTCGCGACGCCGATCGAAGGCATGGGCCCTATCGAGCCGATCGGCGAACTCATCGCGCGCCGGATCGCGTTGCTGGGCTCACGCAACGGGGGCGATGCCTGGGATCCCCTCCAGCACCTCGTTCTGGCCTGGCTCGAACAGAATATTCCTGACACGGAGTTTGCGCCCGTCATCGTTCACGGCGATGCGGGGCCGGCAAACTTCCTATTCAAGGATGGCAAGGTCACGATCCTCCTGGACTGGGAACTCGTCCACTACGGCGACCCGATGGCCGATCTTGCGATGCTGGCGCTGCGGATGCTGTTCCAGCCGTTCGTACCGCTGCCCCATGCCTTCCGGGCCTATGAGGCTGCCGGCGGTCATCCCATCGACCTGAAGCGGCTGCGCTACTGGCGGCTGCTGTTCCAGGCCGGGTTCGCGGGGCGCGGCAAGCAACTCGACCCCGATGCTCCGCCGCCGCCCAACCTGGGCATGAACATGGTCTATTCGGCGATCCACCGCCGCGTGCTGAGCGAGGCGCTGGCCGAGGCCGCGGGAGTTTCTCTGCCGCCCGTCGCTCTTCCCGACGCACCTCCCGGGCCGCGCGAACGCAGCTTCGCCATCGCGCTCGACGACCTGCGCGACGTGATCGTGCCGCGCAGTGGCGACCAGCAGGCGGCGGTGAAGGCCAAGGGAATGGCTCGCCTCGTGAAATGGTGGCGCGACTGCGAGCGTTACGAGGCCGGATACCTCGAGGCCGAACGCACGGAGATCGCTGCGGCCCTGGGCGGCGATTACGCCACCCATGCCGAGGCGTGGACCGCCTACTGCCAGGCGGTACGCACGGGCGCGATAGATATCGCTGTCGCAATCCGCATCGCAAATGCCCACGTCACGCGCGAGGCGGCGCTCATGGCCGACGCGATGGGCGCGCTGGCGAAAGTGGGTTTCGCTCCGCTGGAATGATCAGCCGATAATCTTGTCGGCGCGGAATGCCGCGATCTCGTCGTCCGAAAAGCCTATCTCGCGCATGATCTCGTCGGTATGTTCGCCGATGGTCGGGCAGGCCCGCTCGATCGCCAATGGCGTTTCGCCGAAGTCCCAGAACTCGCCCGGCTGCTCCACCGTGCCATAGACAGGGTGCGGGAGCCGCGAGACGAGCCCGTTCTCGACATTCCGGGGATCGTCGAAGAACCGGTTCATCGCGTCCTCGAACACCACGCGGTCACAAGGAACGCCTTGCTCCTCCATCGCTGCGACAAGGCCCCCCGCGGTGAAGTCCGCGGCCTTTGCGGCAAAGTCGGCCTCGACATTGCCGAACACGTTGCGCACGCCGGCGCGCGCGGCATCGTCGTGCGCGGCGATGGCAACCCAGCCGTCGCTCGCCTCGAAGATCCGGTGATAGGGGCCGAACCCGGTCTGGTCGGCGGTCAGGTGATAGGTCTCGCTCATCGATCCATCGGGCAGGATCAGCCGCTCGCCCTGCGAAAACGCCGCCGCGCCCAGCAGCGAGGTCTGCACCCCGTGCGCTTCGCCGTGCGCGCGCAGGGCGTAGAGCGAGGCCATGATCGAAACGAGGCAGCTCTGGGCCGAATGGACATCCATTGTGCCGGGCCGGTTGAACACCGGGCGGTTGCCTTCGCCCGCGTTTTCGAATTCCCACCCCGCGATGGCGTTGAAGATGGAATCGTATCCCGGCCAGTTGCCGCGGGTGCCTCTTTGGCCATAGGCACTGACATAGGAGTAGGCGATCTGCGGATTGTATTTGCGCACGTCCGCCTCCCCCAGCCCCAGCTTTGTCGCGCCCTTAAAACGCATGTTGTGGTGCAGGACCTCCGCCCACTTCACCAAGCGTTCGAGGATGGGCTGCGCTTCGGGGCGTGTGAGGTCTAGCGCGATCGAGCGCTTCGACCGCGCCGCGGCCTGGAAGTAGCGATGCATGAACCGCAGCCGGTCGCCGGTCAGTGCCTCGACCTTGATCACGTCGGCGCCCATGTCGCCCATCATCGAGGGCCCCATCGGTCCTGCGAGGAACATGCCGAGATCCAGCACCCGCACGCCTTCGAGCGGGTGAGCCGGGGTGCCGTCATCCCCCAGTGGGGCGCGCGGCTTGCGCCACGCCGCGTCCCCGCCCTCGCCCAGCCTGGGCGCGGGGCGCCCCAGCGGCAGCGGCGCGTCGGTATGGAACGGGACATTGGGCTGGATCGTCCGGCCGAGGTCGGGATCGTCGACCTCGATGACGTAGCCGTTGGCGACCACCTCGGGATGGCGCAGCATCTCGCCCATCGGATAAGCCGGCTCGACCGCGATGTCCTGCGCCCGCAAGTCCGCCAGCCAGGATTCGATCGGGCGGCGGCGAAAGGCCTCGGCCACGCCCTCCGGCGTATCGATATCGACGCCCTCGGCCATCACTTCCCACATCGTGGGCATGGTGGCGTAGTCGAACTGTTGGGTGGGATCCATGATCTGGAGCCAGTCCCCGCCCTGGCATTCCCAGAGCTGGTTGGCCGCGGGACGCGCGGCAAGCGGATAAGTGGGCGGATTGGGCATCGGACCTTGCGAATTGCGCGCCCACACCAACGGAATCTTGGCGAGGAAGCCCTGCATGATCGAGGTGTGCGCCGCTCCGCCTCGCCCCGATCGCAGACGCATCACGATCCGCGCCAGGATGCCCGCGACCGCAAGGTGGGCCGCGCTCCAGCTTCCCATTCGGTAGCGGTAGACGATCGGGCCGGGCCGATGGCCATCGTTTTCGTAAAGGACGCCCAGGCGCGCGGCGACGAGCAGCTCGTCGTCGGATCGCTCGACATCGGGATGGTCGTGCGGCGATCCGGTGACGGCGCAGACGACGAGATGGGGGAACAGCTTGCCCAGCGTCTCATCGTCGAGGCCCAAGGCCGCTGCCAGCTTGGGCGAGAACTGGTGGAGAAGGACGTCCGCATCGGCGAGCCGCGAGCGCAGGTCGCCACGACCTTCTTCGCTCGCAAGATCGCAGACCATGCTGCGCTTGCCGCGGTTCCAGTTGGCAAAAGGCGCGGTGCCGCGCGCCGGGTCGCCGCCGGGACGCTCGACCTTGAGCACGTCGGCGCCAAGCTCGCCCAACATCAGACCGGCGACCTGGACCGCCATCCCCTCGCCGATCTCGACGATCCGCAGGTCGTCCAGCATGGCCTCAGGCCTTGCGGAAGTTGGGCAGGACCCAGCCATCCTGGATCGGCGTCCAGTCGACCGTGACCTTCATGCCGATGGTCACGTCCTCGGCATCGCAGCCGGTGACATTGGCGTTGAGGCGCGTACCGGGCGCCTCGTCGAGATCGACGACGATGGGCACGTAGACATAGTCCTCGCCGGTCTTGGGGTTCTTGTTGCAGATCGCGTAGCTGAACACGGTCCCGGTGCCCGGAAGCGTCGGCCAGCGCTTCTCTGCCGACTGGCATTCCGGACAATAAGGCGATGGCGGCATCCGGAAATGCCCGCATGCCGCGCATTGGCACGCGGTCAGCCGGTGGTTCTTGGCCGCTTCCCAGAACGGTTCGGTGTCCGGATTGGTAGTAATCTGGATCTGTTCGCCAGGGAGCGCGCGCGCGGGGCCGTAGGTCATGCTGCTTTCCTCAGGATCATGCCGGAAACGGGGAGCGAGGCCGGGCCGCCGCTGACGAGCGCGAATTCAGCGTCCTTGACCTGGTTGATCGCGGTGCCACGAACCTGCTCCACCCCCTCCACGATATGGGTCATGCCGATGATGTACGCTTCGTTGAGGTTGCCGCCGTGGGTGTTGACGGGGACGCCGCCGTTCACGCCTCGGCCTGTCGCCGCATCATAGCGGACCCGCCCGCCGAGAACGTAGTCGCTCCCCTCGCCCTTCGCGCAGAAACCGTAATCCTCGAGCTGCATCAGGACCATGGGGCTGAAGTGATCGTAGATCAGCGCCACGTCCATGTCCTTGGCGGAAAGGCCGGTCTGGTCCCAGATGCGGTCGGCAACGAACTTGTGGCCCGACGACGCGAAGTGGGGATCGGGCATGCCCATCCAGGCGAAGGCGCGGCCCCATTCGCGCTGGCCGCCGTGAGCCACGCCGTGCACCACTGCAGGTTTGTGCCTGCAGTCCTTTGCGCGATCCATCGTGGTGGTGACCACCGCAACCGCGCCATCGGTTTCGAGGCAGAAGTCGAGCCGGCGCAGCGGATCCGCCAGCATCGGCGATTTCTGGTATTCCTCGTCGCTCAAGGGGTTCTTGCGGATCGCCTTGGGCCGGTTGTACGCGTTCGCTCGCGTTCCCTGGACGATCTCCTGGAAGGCTTCGGGCTTCGTGCCGTAGAGATGCATGTGGCGCCGGGCGAGGACCGACATAAGGTGCCCCGGCCCGACGAGCCCGGAGGGCTGGAGAAAGCTGTTCTCGGGGCTCGGCGCCGAGGCCCCGAAGACCACGCCGAGGCGGTGCTGGGGAAGCTGCTGAAGCGCCATCAGGGTAATCGTGTAGGTACAATCCTCGTTCATCAGGCCCGCCGTGGCGAGGCCGATGGCGCCGGGGCATCCGCCCCCGCCCGAAGTCAGCGTCGCCGAAAAGCCGACGTGCGGGATCCCCAGCGTCTCCATCAGGCTCGCGGTGTCGAACTTGTCGAGATAGCCGGCGCCGGCCGTCGAGTAATAGGCGATGCCGTCGATCTGCTTCACGCTGATTCCGGCATCGGCGCAGGCGGCGAGAATCGCTTCGCCGGCCATGTCGTTGATCGTGCGCGGCCAGCTCTTGCCGCGCATGTAATAGTCGGTCGCACCCACGCCGACGATGGCGCACTTGTCCTGGTTGACCCAGCCCATCAACATATCCTCTCGTGTTCCCACTTATGCAACTAGGTTGGATAGGCCGGCGGCGCAAGCCTCTTCATCCAGAGGCCGGTTCCCGAGCCAGCCACTCGGCGACGAGGGCGGATCTGCGCTGCATCATCAGCCGCGCCACCTCACTATCGTGAGCGAGAACTGCGTCGCAGACGCCCCGCTGCAACGCCCGCGCACGCGCGCGGTCCTCGGCGCTCTGGTAGAAGTGCAGGTGGTGCTCGTCGCGACCGAACGTATAGCCGATCTCGATGAATAGCTTCGCCGCGGGGTTGCCGCTCATCTCGGCGAGCAGCCGGGCAAGCGCGGTCTCGGCCGCAATGACCGAGCCGGGGCTGACGTTCGCGTCGATCGAGTCGCGGAACGCGTCGAGCCGGCCACGCAGCTCTGGATCGGTGCACCGGGCGGCAAGCGCGCCCACCTCCTCGGCAATCGACTTGGTTGCAGCGTGAACATCCGCGACCGTCGCGCCGTTCAGGCGAAGAAAGCGTGCCGGCGCGCGTATCACGTCTTCGGCCTGCGGCCGCTGCGCGAAGAAGCCGCCCCGCGCACCGCGGCGAACCGCGACGAGATGCTCGGCTTCCAGGATGCGCGCCGCCTGCCGCAGCGTCGGCCGGCTGATCCCAAGTTCGGCCAGGAGCGTGTCCTCGCGGCCCAGGAAGTCACCCGGCGCGGCAGCGAGGCTGCGGTCGGCCAGCAGGGACACGGCGCGGTTGACGGCCGAACGGGTGGATTTGTCGCTCATGCCATAATAGATACCTCTTAACGGCAATATGGCAAGACATTTCGAATAATCGTTGATTTTTGACGCGTATCGAGATACCTTTTTGGCAAATCACGATTCGATGCAGGAGAATTGCCGTGAAGCCCTTTGTGTTCAGCGCCGACAGCCACGTGATGGAACCCAAGGAGATCTTTCTCGATGGCCTGCCTGCAAGTCTGAAGGATCATGCGATCCACGCCCGCAAGGAGGGCGACTATCTGGTCACCGGAACGAAGGACAAGGTGATCTACCGCCTGCGCGTTGGCGCCCACAGCGAGAAGGCGCTGGGCGATCCGGAGCGCAAGGGCATTCGTGAAATCCCGGGCCGCCTCGAGGACATGGAACTCGAGGGCATCGACGCCGAAATCTGTTTTCCCAGCCTCGGCCTGTGGCTCTACGCGCTCGACAATCCGGAAGCCGAAGCCGCCTCGGCCCGCCTCTACAACGACTGGAACGACGAGTTCCTGGGCTCCAATCCCAACCGGTTCGTGCGCTGCGGGATGCTGCCGGTGCTCGATTTCTCCAACACGCTCGAGGAACTGCGTTATCTCGGTTCGAAGGGCTTTACCGCGGCGATGCTGCCGGCCGTCAGCCCTCCGGGCCTGCCGCGCTACAACGATCCGAAGTGGGACCCGATCTTTGCCCTCGCCGGCGAACTCGGCATCGTTTTCGTCCTGCACACGGGCACGGGTCTGGAAAGCGTGGTGGTGGAGCGCGGACCCGGCGCGGCGATCATCAACTACACCAACCAGATGAACGACGCGGTCAGCTCATGCATGTACCTCGTCGCCGGCGGCGTGCTGGACCGCAATCCCAAGGCCAAGGTCGCCTTCATCGAGAGCGGCGCAAGCTGGCTCGTCGCACTGGCCGAACGGATGGATGAGGTGCACGACGCGCACGAAAATTTCGTCCATCCCAAGCTGTCGCGGATGCCCAGCAAGATCATCGACGACCAGGTATGGGCGAGTTTCCAGCATGATCGCGCCTGCATCGCATCGGCGCACCTGCCCGGCGGGCGCAACGTGATGTGGGGTTCGGATTACCCCCACGCCGAAGGCACGTTCCCCAGCTCGCGTCCGATCACCGAAGCGCTGTTCGAGGGGATGAGCGTCCCAGTCGATACGAAGCGAGCGATCCTGGGGCTGAACGGGGCCAACCTGTTCCGCATCGCGCCCAAGGTGTTCACCAGCGAACGCCCGGGAATGGAACTCGCCTAAACGGCAACTGGCAGCGGGCGCGCGGTAATCGCCGCGCGCACCGCTGCCACCGCCCCCAAGAGCAGGCTGAACACAACCGTCATCATCGCGTAGCGCAGCGATTGCGCCCCGTGCGCCGCCGCATAGTAATCGCTGAGCGCGCCCACCAGAAACGTCCCGATCCCGATCCCGCACAGCGAAATCACCATGTTGATCGTCGCGCCCAGCACCGCGCGCGTGGCGACAGGGACCTGGGCAAAGGCAATCGCCATCATCGGCGCCAGATGAAGCGTGATGAAGATGTGAAAGGCGAAGAAACAGGCCAGTGATTGCTTGGCGTCGGGGAGCCACGCCATCGCCAGTCCCAACGGAAAGGCGATCAGGAGCCCGCTGCTCGCGAGCCACCCGTGAAACCGCAGGTTGTCCTTGCCGAAGCGGTCGGCAAGCCATCCGGCCAGCAGGTTGCCGATCACCAGGCCGCCGGTAATGGGCCAGAACAGCGCGTTTCCGGCCTCGTGCACGGTCATCCCGTGGACCTGCTGATAGAACGAGCCCGCCCAGATCAGGAACGGAAAACCAGCCATCGATACCGCGATGATGGTCAGCGCAACCCAGCGCAGCGACGGGTTCGCGGCGATGATGCCGAGCGTCTCGCGCAAGGGAACTTGCGGCGGCGGCGCGATTGCACGGCCGTCCTTGCGGCGCGGTTCGGGGATCAGGACGAATACCGCCAGTGCCACCAGCAGGCCGGGCAGGCCCACGATCACCATTGCTTCGCGCCAGTCGTAGAACTGCGAAAGCCAGCCGCCGATCTTTCCGCCCAGTCCCAGCCCGACCGCGCTTGCCGCCAGCATCGTCGAAAGCACCAGCGTGCGGCGGTGCGCGGGAAACAGGTGGAGCAGAAGCGATTGCGATGCCGGTCCCGCACCGCCCTCCCCGGCGGCAAGGCCGATCCGGGCGAGCGCCATCTGCAAACCGCTGTTCGCAAGGCTGCACGCCGCGGTGGCAAGGCTCCATACCGCCACGCAGGTCGCGATGATCAGGCGCCGGTCGCCCCGGTCTGCGAGGCGCGCGATCGGGAAGGCGGCAAGGATGTAGAAGATCGAGAATGTCAGCCCGGCGAGCAGGCCCATCGCCTTGTCGTTAAGCCCCAGGTCCTCTTTGATCTTCTCCATGAAGATCCCGAAAACTTGCCGGTCGATGTAGCTCAGCGCGCAGACGACGAGGATCAGGGTGAGCGTAAGGTAGGCCCGCGCCGGCGACGTCGCTGTGGCTGTCGAAACGCCCGACGCACGAAGGGGGAGAGCCGTCTCCGGCTCTCCCCCCGCAATGATAGTATCGGTCAAGGCAGTCGTCAGAACTTGACCGTGCCGGTGACCCCGTAGGTCCGCGGCTCCTGGCGGATGCCGGTGATGTAGCCGACCGGCGCCACCAGCAGGTTGGTGACGAACTTGCGCTCGTTGGTCAGGTTGCGCCCGAACACGGCAAGTTCGAAGTTGCCGTATTCCACCGCGGCCCGCGCCCCCAGCAAGCCCAGCGCCTTGGCGGTGGTCTTGTCCTGGATCAGCGCGTTCTGCGGATTGGGCGCCCAGTTGTATTCCGAGAGCGCCGTATCGGAACGCCATGAGTAGTCGGCGTGAAGGCTGAGCTTCGCGTCGCTCATCAGCTCGGTCGAATAATCCGCCGCGACGCCGAACTGGCGCTTGGGCACGCCGACGAAACGTTCGAACGAGCGGTCGCCGGAAAGGTCCGCGAACTTCACGTACTTGGGATCGGTCAGCGCGCCGCTGGCGCTTACCGTCAGGCCCGGAAACACGACTGCGGCCAGCTCGGCCTCGACGCCGCGAATGCGCGCCTTGCCCGCGTTGCCCAGGATCGTCGCAGTGCCCGGGAGCGTCGATGGCGGGATCGGCGCAGTGGCGATCAGCGTCGAGCGCTGGATGTCGTTGATATCCGAGGTGTAGGCCGCTGCGTTGAAGCGGACCCGGCGATTGAAGAATTCGCTCTTGAGGCCAACTTCATAGGAATAGGCGGTTTCCGGCTTGAACGGCAGGAACGCCACCGTGCTTGGCGCGCGAAGGTTCTGGCCGCCCGAGCGGAAGCCCTTCGAGGCCTTGGCATAGACCATCACGTCGTCGGTAACCTTGTAATCCACGCCCGCAGTCCACGACCAGCCGCTGAAGCTGTCACGGCGGCGGAATGCGCACTGGGCGGGACCGACGGTCTCGGTCGCCACGACAAACGTGCCGGGAATGATCGAGCAGATGGTCGTCTTGCTGGCGCGGAGGTAGTTGTTGTTGCGCGTCTCCAGGCCCTTGTCGTCGACCGAATAGCGCAGGCCACCGGTGAACGTCAGCGCGGGGGTGATGTGGTACGATGCCTGGGTATAGACGCCCATGCTATCGTTGTTGATCAGCCCGTAGAAGTGCGACGTCGCGCCATTGATCTCCGGTGCGACGACCGAGATCGACTGGTCGTGGCCGCTCTCATGGAACGCGAACAGGCCCGCGGCGAAATCGATCGCGCCGTTGAATGCCTTGCCCGTGGTCTGAAGTTCGGCCGACTGCTGCTTGAGCTTCTGCTGCCCTTCGGTGAAGTGAACCGAGTAAGACGAACCTTCAAGGTCGAGGCCCGCCGAGGTGCGCACCTGGCGCGCGCTGGTGATCAGCTTGGCTTCACCCCATGGCACTTCGAGAGCGGCGGTGAGCCCATAGGTGTAGGTCCGCGCCGTTGCGTAGGGACGCTCGTTGTTGGACGTCGTCTTAGGATTTGCGGCAAGCGTGGCCGCCTGAGCGTTGAGAATGCTATTGCCCAGGGCAATTGCGGCGCCAGCCTTTTGCCCCTGCACCGCAGGCGCGTCCGTGGGGAGCGGCGGCGGGCTGCCGTTCAGGAGGCCGACGTACAGGCCGGCGGTGCCTGACGTGTTGTAGGTCGTATTCGCGGCCGTGAACGGATTGGTCACGAACCGGAGCTGGCGGGCCGGCACGGTCTCGTCGGAGTCGAACACTTCGCCCGAGAAAAGCAGGCTCAGATTGTCGGTCGCCTGCACGAGCAGCTTGCCCCGCGCGTTCCAGCGGTCGCGGTTGTCGAAGCGCTTGCCGTTCTGGTTGGTCGTGAACGGGCCGCGATTGACAACCGTGTTGCCGGTAAGCGCGGTATTCGCCGTCGCCGGGATCACGTTGCGAGTGTAGCCATCGCGGGTCAGGCGGGTGGCGGCGAGGCGCAGCGCGACGCGGTCCGTCACGACCGGCAGGTTGACGACGCCAGTCGTCTCGAACTCGTTGAACCGGCCGTAGGTCACCGAGAAGCGACCGCCGAAATCGTTGAGATCGGGATCGTTGGTGTTGATCAGCAGCGCGCCGCCGGTCGTGTTGCGGCCGAACAGCGTGCCTTGCGGACCCTTGAGCACCTGAACCGACTTGATATCGAGAAGCGAGCCGTTGAGGCCGTAGGCGCGCGCCCAGTAAACCCCGTCGACATACGTGCCGACCGAGGGATCGAGCGTGGCCAGAATATCGGTCTGGACCTGGCCGCGCAGCGTGATCGTCAGCGCGGTTGGTGTCGAAGAGCCCTGGCGGGTCGACATGCCGGGCGTGAAAGCGGCGAGATTCTCGACCTTTTGAGCGTTCTGATTGACCAGGTCGTCACCGGTAAAGGCGGTCACCGCGACAGGAACGTCCTGCTGGTTTTCCGCCACCTTGCGCGCATTGACGATGATTTCCTGAAGACCGGTCGAATCCGCCGGAGCGGTCGTCGTCTGTTCCGGTTCGGCGCCTGTGGACTGGGCGAGCGCGGGAGTGGCCGAAGCCATGCCCAACGCGATGACCGAGCAGCCGGCAAGCGTTCGCGCAGACAGCGTGCGCAGCGTTAGCTTTTGAATTTCCATAGCCCTCTCCCAAGAGTACCCCGTTACTCCGAGGTTCCGTGCCAGTTGTATAACTAGGTCACCTAGGCATTACAACCGGGATTCTCCCATGAGAGCATGTTTCGCGCGGTTCGCGCCGCCATCGCGGCAATAGTGTTGCGCAAAAGGCTCAGTCGGGCAGGTGTCGTGCAAGAAGCGGCACTTCCGCCATCGAGCGAAGCACGTCGTTGAGGTGCGTGCAGCCCAGCGTGCCGGGTAAGGTTTCAAGCACCTGCGTTCGCAATTCCGCCAGCGGAGCGTCGAGTATCCGGCTGGCCAGCGCAGCCGCGCCAGGGCATTCGCGGAAGGGCAGGATGCGGGGATCGATCTTCAGATCCTCGAGGCGCCCTTCGCGCGCCCGGGCGGTCACGTGATATTCGTGGATCGCGATCCGGTCGCCTCCGTCGGGCGAAGTCCCGCTGTCCTGAAAGCCGACGTCAATCGCAATCGCATCGCCGTCGCGCCAAAGGTCGATCCGCCGCGCGCGGCGCATCCCGACGCCGGGCTGCTCGCCGAGGCGGTGCCAGCCCTCGGCATCCAGCGGGTTCACCAGCGAGGGAACCCGCGTGCTGCTCTGTTCCCGCATTTCCGGATTCCGGTGGCTGTCGAGCGCGGACGACCCCGGCGCAAAGCCCGTGCAGACGCCCTCCATCGATGACGACGTGCGCCTCGCCCCCGATTCCGACGCACGTTCGCGCCACCTGTCGTCCCATAGCGACCAGACCCACCCGGCGACGAGACTTGCGCCCGCAAAGTCGTCGAGGATGAGGTACAGCGGCGCTCCCGCCTCGCGCTCGGCCGCCATGATCCGCATCAGCGCCGCGCGGCTTTCGCCCCCCGCCCTTATCCCGACGAGCTCCTGCGCCTTTGGCCGTGCAGGAACCGTCTCGAGCGAAAGTATCTCGCGCCGCGGCGATGCCACGATGACGTAGCGGTCCTCGGCCAGGACGACCGGCTCCCCGCCACCGGCAGGCGTCAGGACGTCGCGCGCATGACCTTCCATGCGCATCGCCTGGCCGAACCCTTCGGGCCAGGACGTGTCGATCGTGGAGGTGCGGCGGACCGAGCCCGGCCGGCGAACCGGCGCCGGCCCGTAGGCGCTCCGCGCGAGCGGGAATTGCGGCGGGGCGTTCAATGTCCGGCCCTCAACGCGGCGGCATGCGGATGGCGCCATCCAGCCGAATGTTCTGCCCGTTGAAATAGCTGTTGCGGACAAGCTCCAGCACGAGGCTGCCGAACTCCTCGGGCTTGCCAAGGCGCTTGGGGAACGGGACGGAGGCGGCCAGCCCTTCGAAGATCGCGGGCGCCCGATCCTTCACCGAGAGCATCGGCGGCGTGGCGAAGATGCCGGGCATGATCGAATTCACCCTGATGCCCAGATCCATGAGGTCGCGGGCCAGCGGCAGGACGAGGCCGTTCACGCCTGCCTTGCAGCTGCCGTAGCCGACCTGGCCGATTTGTGCGTCCTGCGCGGCTGCCGAGGCGGTCAGGGTGATCACTCCGCGCTCGCCATCGTCCAGCGGCTCCAGCCCGGCCATACCGAGCGCGGACAGCGAAGCGACGCGGTAGCTGGCGACGAGGATGCCGCGCGCGGAAAATTCGTAATCTTCGGTCGAATAACGCTTGAAACCGCCCGTCTCGCGGTCGCGCGCAAGGGTCTTCCCCCCCTTCGAAACCTGGGCGCAGTGGACCGTCACGCGCTCCTGCCCATGAGCGGCGCGCGCTGCGGCAAAGCCCGCGACCACGCTGTCCTCGCTGGTGACGTCCACCTTGCAGAACACGCCGCCAATGGCCTTGGCGATCTCCTCGCCCGCTGCCTCGTTGAGGTCGAAGATCGCCACTTTCATGCCGGCGGCGGCCAGTGCTTCGGCGCTGGCCCGGCCAAGGCCGGATGCGCCCCCGGTGACGACGGCCGCGGTGTTGCTGTCGGTTTTCACGTCTGTTGTTCCTTCTCGATCGATGACTGTCGCGGCTCGCGCTGCATGGCGAGGCGCTCCTGCAAAAGCTGGCTGCGGCTGCTTCCTCCGGAACCGAGCGTCGCCCCGCCATCCATCTTGAGGCTGGTCCCGGTGATGTACGAGGCGCCTGGCGATGCCATGAAGAGGCATGCGTGCGCGATGTCGGCAGGCGTTCCGGCGCGCCCCACGGGGACGGTCGAACCGTAGAGATCGAGGCCCTCGTCTCCCAGGATGTCGCGGGCGCGGTCGCTTGCCACAAGCCCGGGAACGATCGCGTTCACGGTGATGTTCTCGGCCGCAAGGTCGAGTGCGGCTCCGCGCACGAAGGCATCGAGCGCGGCCTTGGCCATGCCGTAGGCGGTCATGTTGGGAACGGTCGTGAAGGTTCCGTTGACCGATCCGATCGCGATGAAGCGCCCGCCCTGGGCGGACCGCGACAGGTACCTGCGCGCGGAGTCGAGCAGCCACCACGCCGCTTTCGCGGAGCTGGCAATGCCGGCTTCCATCGCCTCGTCGCTTACCGCGCCAAGGCCACCGTGCGGGATCTCCGCGGCGCAGTGGATCACCACATCTACTCCGCCAAACATCGCCGCAGCATGCTCAACCAGCGCAGTGCATGCCGCGTGGTCCTTCACGTCGAGCTGGAACACTTCCGCCGTCCCGCCGCTTGCGCAAATTCCGGCGCGGACAGCCTCCGCATGGCTGGCGGTGCGGGCACCGAGCAGCACGTTCGCGCCTGCCGCGGCGAAGGCTTCGGCAATGCCCCGCCCGATGCCGCGACCCGCGCCAGTAACGACGACGGTCCTGCCTGCGAAACTTTCGCTCATGCTTCATCTCCGAACAGCGCGCGCAGGCCCGGCGCCGAGGGCTTCATCGACGGAGTGCGAGGAAAGTCCGGCACGACGCGCAAATGCACCGGGACCTGGTAGGGCAGCAGACGTTGCTTGAGGAAGGCAAGCAGATCCTCCGGTGACGTAGGCGCAGCGCCGTCCTTGAGGATGACGACGGCTGCCGGCACCTGCCCCAACCGCTCGTCCGGAAGGCCCAGCGCGGCCGCCTCGCGCACGGCGGGGTGAGCCTGCAGCGCGCTGACGATATCGTCGGGATGGATCTTGAAGCCACCGCGGATGATAGCGTTGTCGGCGCGGCCGAGGATGAACAGGAAGCCTTCTTCGTCGATCCGCGCCCGATCGGTCGTGCGCAGCCACTTCATGCCGTTTCCAAGCTGGGCTCCGCGAATTTCGAGCACGCCCTCGCCTTGCGGTCCTGTAAGGACGCCAGTCTCGGGATCGACGACCCGCGCGTCGACGTCGGCATGGATGCGGCCCGCCGCGCCGCGCTTGTCGGCCCAGTGGGCGCGGAAGTCGTCGATCGACCACCCGGCGATCGCCCCGGCGAACTCGGTCGCGCCGTAATTGGTGAGGATCGGCACGCCGTACCTTGCGTGAAACCGGTCGATCGTCTCGGGATCGAGCGGCGCCGTCCCACTGATCATCGCGGTGAGGCTGGAAAGCGCCTCGGGAGGGACATTGGCCTCCAGGATCATGCGGATCGCGGCGGGAACGGCGGAGGCGACCTTGGGCCGATTGCGGCGGATCGCATCGACCCAGGCGTCTACGGTGAACCGTTCGAGCAAAGCGATCTTGCGGCCAGCCATCAGGGCGCCGATGCAGCCGTATATTCCGCCGATATGGGTCAGCGGATTCACAATCATCGTTACGCCGGACCGAAGCTGGGGCTGGTCCGCGTAATCGCGACCGCGCTCGTAGCGGGTGAAGCCGGCGAAGCTTGCATCGAACGCCGCGCGGGTCAGCGGGACGCGCTTGGGCCTGCCGGTCGTACCGCTGGTCAGCATTTCGATCGCCACGCCGGGCGCCATCGACGGCGGGACGCCGGCTCCGCGCGATACCAGGCGGGCACCTTCCAGATGCGCCCCGAACGCGATCACGGCCGATCCCGCCTGCGCCAGTCCATCCGCCATGCCGGGCCGTGAAAGATCGTCATGGTCGAGCACGACCACGGGCAGGTGCAGCCCCACACAATCGGCAACAAGCGCCGTGTCGGGCAGCGCGGGATTGAGCGTGACGAGGCAGCGATCGCTCGCCAGGACCGCCAGCGCCGCAGCGACATGGCCCGGCTTGTTGCGCAGCATCACGCCGACCCGCGCGTCTGCCGGCAGGTCAAGCGTCGCCAGGGCCGCGATAACCTCTTCAACCGTGCGGGCGATCTGGCCCCAGGTATAGTCCTGCCCGCCAAAATCGATCTCGGCCCGAGCGGGGTCGATCGCCATGATCGCCCGAAGCTTGTCGGTCATTAACGAGCCGTGCCCGGCGGCTTGCGCCTCGAGGCTCACAGCGACAGCCCGCCGCTTGCCTCGATCACCTGGCCCGTCACCCAACCGGCATCCTTGCCCAGCAGCATGGTGACCGCGCCGGCTATGTCCTCTGGATGGCCGAGCCGTCCCATCGGAGTATGGCGCGCGGTCGCCTCGTCCCAGCCCGGCCTGGCTCGAAGACTGCTGATGAAGTCGGTCTCCACCGCTCCCGGCGCGATCAGGTTGCAGGTGATCCCGCGCTTCGCCACCGCCAGCGCGGTGGAAAAGGTCAGGCTCTGCAGTGCCCGCTTGCCCATCGCATAGCCGGCCGCAAAGGTTTGGCCGACCTTGCCGGACATCGAGCCGATGTTGACGATCCGCCCCCCGTCGCGAAGGCGGCCGAGCGCGACCTGGGTCACGAAATGCGGCCCCTTCACGTTGACCGCCATCTGCCGGTCAAAGTGCTGCTCGGTCTCGTTGGCCAAGCTCGCGTCAATGCCCCCGCTGCCGATGCCGGCATTGTTGATGAGGATATCGAGGTTGGGAGCGGGGCCGAAATGTTCGTCACAGGCTTCGAACATCGCCGCGATCTCGAGCAGCGAGGAGACGTCCGCACGCACCGAAAAGGCGCGCCCGCCAGCCTTGGCGACCTCCTCAACCAGAGCATCGGCCGCATCGGCCCGCGCAGCATAATTGACGGCTACGTGGACGCCTTCGGCCGCGAGCCGCCGGACGATGGCCGCACCGATTCCGCGCGCGCCGCCAGTGACGAGTGCCGTCTTGCCTGAAAGTTCTCCCATGCCGGCACTGTGCCAACATAGTTCACCTGGTGCAATAGGTGAACGCGCCAACCCGAATCAGCGACGCGAGCCCCTCGGAGACTCCGAACGGCTTATCGTCCCAGCGAGTCGACCAGCCTGCTGCCCTCGCCGTCGCGCGCCCAGGTTTCGTTCGCGTTGTGAAGATGAAGCCGCCAGTGCGCGACCGCACCTTCGACGTCGCCGGCCTCGATCAAGTTCACCACCTTCTCGTAGGATTTCAGACCGGCCTGCAAGCGCTTTGCATGCGTCTCGCGATCGGTGGGATGGCGCCGGTTGTAGTCCGCCTGGTGGCGGGCAACCAAGTTGAGAAGAAGCTGGTTCAGGAAGGTGACCGTCTTGGTCCCGCTTACCTGGACGAGCGTGGCATGAAAGTCGGTCACGCCTTCGAGGAAATCCTCGTAACGGCCGGTGGCGAGAAGGACGCGCAGCCGCTCCACCTCTTCCCGAAGGCGGGCCACGGCCTTCTTGTTGGGCTTCGTGGCCAGCCACCGAACGACGGTGGGCTCGATCGCAAGGCGCGCCTGGTAGAGATCCGAAATGGTCGTGCCGATCGATTGCAGCACGTAACCCGCATAGCGCGAAACCAACTCGGTCGATGGCTGGTGCACGCGCGCGCCGGTTCGCGAACCGCGCACGACGCTGATCAGGCTTTCCGCCTCGAGGATGCGGAAGGCCTCGCGCAATGTCGGGCGCGAGATGCCGAGCGTGGTCATCAACTGGCCTTCGGGCGGAAGGAAGTCTCCCTCCTTCAGCTCGCCCCGGACTATCATGCCGCGAAAATGGTCCGCCACGACTTCGGAATTCTTGGGCACCCGGATGCGGCCCATCAGGCCGCCATAATCGCTTTCTGCCACGCTCGATGCCTTGGATGTCGGGGGAAGTTTGAGATTTGAACCGGCCATTAGCACCCCCCGGCAAGATACGGCAAGAAACTGCCGCAATTTCGCCAGCTAGTTCACTAGGTTTGACAGGTTCTGTCAATCGCTGCACATGCGCAAGCTGCCGATTGCCGGGAGAGCAGGCACATGCGCGAAATCTACGGGCCGACTTTGGCCGGTCTCTATCGGGATGGCGCGCAGCGCGCCGCCGACCGCAGGCTGGTCGTCGTCTCGAATGTGCGTCCGGCCGATGTTTCCCTTGGCGAACTCCATGCGCGCGGCGAGATCGCTGGCGCAAACCTGCGCGCGCTGGGGGTGGAGCCCGGCGATGTCGTGGCGGTTCAGCTTCCGGCATGGTCCGAATGGCTCGTCGCGGCGGTGGCGGCGGCGCATTGCGGAGCGGTGCTGCTACCTGTGGTGTCGATCTATGGCGCCAGGGAGCTTGGCTTCATCCTGCGCCAGTCGCAGGCGAAGATCCTCATTACCCCAGATACCTTCCGCAAAGCCGACTTCGCCGCGATCGTTGCGGACTGCGGGCCGTTGCCCGCCCTTGCCCACCACGTCGTCATAGGCGCGGCACCGGCGGGCACGGTGCCGTGGAGTGAACTGGAACGGTCGGTCCCGGTCCAGGAAGCCCATTCCTCTAGTCCGGACGACATGGCCATGCTCGTCTATACTTCGGGCACGACTGCCGACCCCAAGGGCGTGCGTCATTCGCACCGCACCCTCATCGCCGAACTATCCGCGACAGCATGGCAGCGCCGCGCGATTCCTGACGAGCGCATCTTCTCGCCATGGCCTCCCGGGCACGTGGCCGGCGCGATTTCGTTGATGCGCTTCCTTGCCGGCGATGCGTCCATGGTCCTTGCCGACCAGTGGGATGCCGGCACGGCCGCCGAACTGATCGAACGCCACGCGATCAATTCCAGTTCGTTCACCCCGTTTCACCTGTCCGGCATTCTCGACGCGGCCGATCGCGATCGGCGCGACTTGTCGAGCCTCACCAATTGCCTCGTCGGCGCAGCGCCCGTTCCGGCGGGCCTGATCGCCCGGGCCGAGGCGCGAGGCTTGCGCCCCTATCGCAGCTATGGCTCGAGCGAGCATCCCACCGTTACCGCCGGCAATTCCGACGATCCGATCGAGAAGCGCCTTGGCACCGAAGGCCGGCTGACCCGCGGAAATGAGATGGCATTCGTCGACGAGGAGGGCCGGTTCCTGCCCGATGGCGAGGAAGGCGAACTGGTGACCCGCGGGCCGGAGCTGTTTCTCGGCTACTTTGACGCCTCGCTCGATGCCGAAGCGTTTCTGCCGGGCCGCTGGTTTCGCACGGGCGACATTGGCCGCCGCGATGCCGATGGCTACCTGGTGATCACCGACCGCAAGAAGGACGTCATCATCCGCGGCGGCGAGAATATTTCCTCGCGCGAGGTCGAGGACATCCTGTTCACGCATCCCGACATCGTCGAGGCCGCGGTCGTCGCTGCGCCCGACGCGAGGATGGGCGAGGTCGTCTGCGCCTTCGTCATCGTCCGCCCGGGCGCGCAGCTGACCCTGGGCAGCGTGGCCGAGCATTTCGCACAGGCGGGAATCGCCCGCGCAAAGACGCCCGAACGGCTGGAGATCGTCGAGGACTTCCCGCGCAACGCAACGGGCAAGGTGCTCAAGCATCAGTTGCGCGCTGCCGCGCGCGCGATCGCCGGGCAGGCAACATGACGCATCCCCGCATTCATGCCGAAGCCTTTCCCGAGCGGCTGGCGATCGTGATGAGCGATACCGGGAAGTCAGTGACGTGCGGCGAGCTCGAAAAGGTCGCCAATCAGGGCGCGCAGCTCTTCCGCTCGCTCGGCATCGAAACGGGCCAGACCGTTGCGGTCTGGCTGCCTAACTGCGTGGAGTTCCTGTGCGTGTACTGGGCGGCGCAGCGAGCCGGCCTGTACATCACGCCTGTGGCGACCGCCCTGACCGGCGAGGAAGCGCACTACATTCTCGACAACAGCGAGGCGCGGCTGCTGGTGAGCTCCGACGAGATCGCCGGACTGGCGGATATCGAAGCAAACCGGCCATCGAAGCTGGCGCACATCCTTCGCTTGCATGAGTGGTACTCAGCCATCGCGGCGATGCCATCCACGCCGATCGCCGACGAGAGCGCGGGCTTTCACATGGTCTATTCCAGCGGCACCACGGGCCGGCCCAAGGGCATTCGCCTGCCCCTTGCGGGCGGCGATCCCACCGCTCCGCACATGCTGGCCGAGCGCGCGGCGCTCAACTACGGCATCGGCCCGGGATCGGTCTACCTGTCGCCGGCACCCCTGTATCATACCGCACCCATCGCGTTCTGCACCTCTTGCCACCGCCTGGGTGCAACCGTCGTGGTAATGCCAAGATTCGATCCCGAAGCCTGGCTTCAGACCGTCGAGCGCTACAAGGTAACCGTGACGCAAATGGTGCCGACGATGTTCGTGCGCCTGCTCAAGCTGCCGGACGCGGCCCGCCTGGCTTACGACGTGTCCAGCCTGCGCCACGTCATCCACGCCGCGGCGCCATGTCCGGTGGAGATCAAGCACCGCATGATCGAATGGCTCGGCCCGATCATCCAGGAATACTACGGCGGTTCCGAGGGCAACGGATCGACCAACATCACGGCCGAGGAATGGCTGCGCAAGCCGGGTTCGGTCGGCAAGGCAAGCTGGGGCAAGATCCATATCTGCGACGACGAGGGTAACGAGCTTCCCCCGCACGAGCCGGGCATCGTGTATTTTGAGGGCGGCTGGGACTTCCAGTATCTCGGCGATCCGGACAAGACCCGCGACAGCCGCCACCCGCGCCATCCCGGCTGGTCCGCGCTCGGCGACATCGGGTACCTCGACGAGGATGGTTATCTCTTCCTCACCGACCGCAAGAGCTACATGATCATTTCCGGCGGGGTGAACATCTATCCGCAGGAGGTGGAAAACCTGCTGATCACGCACCCCAAGGTCGCCGACGCGGCGGTGATCGGCGTGCCCAACCCCGATTTCGGCGAGGAAGTGAAGGCCGTCGTCCAGCCGCTCGATCCCGCCGACGCGACACCCGCATTCGCGCAGGAACTGATCGCGCATTGCCGCGCGCATCTGTCGCCGGTGAAATGCCCGCGTTCGGTCGATTTCGACATGGCGCTGCCGCGGCTGGACAACGGGAAGCTCTACAAGCGGCTGCTCAAGGATCGGTACTGGGGCAAGACCGCCAGCGCCTAGCCTCCGAAGTCGAGCCCCTCGTTCAGCGTCCACTTTCCGTTGCGCCCACGCACCCAGCCCGACCCGGCGAAGGTCCCGCCATCGATCGGCAAGAGGATGCCCGTGACATAACTGGCCATCGCGCTGGAGAGAAACACCGCCGCATCGCCGCATTCGAGATCGACACCTTCGCGCAGCAGCGGAATGACCCGATTCATGGCGTCCACTTGTTCGGCCGAGCGCTGCCGCCACGTCGCGGGATCGACGGGTCCGGACCGATTGCCGCTGCTGCCCGGCGTAGTGGTGTGATCGGGCGCGATGCAGTTCACCCGTATGCCATCCTGCGACAGTTCGAGCGCCATGGACTTGGTGAAGCTCACCATGCCCGCCTTGCATGCGGCATAGACCGAGAAGTTCGGCGCGGCGCGGCTCGCCTCGATGCTGGCGACATTGACGATGGAACCGCCCCGCCCGCCTGCGGTCATCAGCGGCGCCGCGGCGTGGGTCGCGGCAAGCATCGAGACGAGATTTATGTCGATGTGACGGCGCCAGCTGCGCTCGGACTGTTCGAGGAACGGCCGGGCGGACACGCCCCCGGCATTGTTGACCAGGATGTCAAATCGCCCGAACTCGGCATGTGTGGCGGCGATCGCCGCGCGCAGCGCGTCGGTATCCATGACATCGCCTGGAATTGCGAGTGCGCGTCCGCCTGCCTCACGGACGCGGGCGGCCGCCTCCTCGGCGCGTTCGGGAAAGATGTCGAACACCGCCACGTCAGCCCCGGCCTCCGCCAGCCGCAGCGCGATGCCTCGCCCGATCCCGCCTCCGCCGCCTGTGACGAACGCGGCCTGCCCTTGCAGTCGGATTCGATCAGTCATCGAGTGCGACCCCAGTCACCATGCCCGTGACATAGGCGGCGTAATCGCTGAGCAGGTACGCCGCCAAAGTTCCGAGGGTGGGCGAATCGTGTGCGGCGAGAACCGTGTTCACCCGGATGCCGTCGCGCGCCCACTCGACGCCAAGTGTCTTGGTGAGATTGGCAAGCGCGCCGGCAGCGGCCGCCTGGGCGGCGCCCGCCGACTGTTCGGGAGAGCCGACGAAAAGTACGGCGCCTCCGCGCCCTGCCGCACGGCGTTCGGCGGCAAAGGCGCGCGCGGAGAAGAACCGCTGATCAAGCCCGTCGTCGAGCATTCGCCGCCAGTCGGCGTGCGCGATTGCCTGCGCCGGACGGCAATCGGGCGGCGACGCGACGTGGACGAGCAGTTCGCTGGGTCCATCCTCCACTACTACTGCGCCCCGCGCCGCAAGCGCGGCCGGGATACCGCGATCGGGCCCGATGACGCGCGCGCTCCTTCCTGCCAACCATTCCATCAGCGCCACTCCCACGGGCCACCCTCGCGCTCGCGCGGTGGAATGAAATCGGGATTCATCAGCGAGCGGCGCAGGCTCTCGCCGCCATCCTGCACGATTACCTGGCCGGTCAGATCGCCAAGCAGCGGGGTGCAGGTCATCGCAGAGAGCCAGCCGAATTCGCGAATGCGGCCAGTGCGACCAGCGGGAATCATCCCCTGCAGCGGTTCGAGGCCGTTACGAGACGAAACGGCGCTTGATCGTTCGTGGGGAAAGAAGCCCGCAGCCACCGCGTTGACCCGGATGTCGTGTGGCGCCCATTCGCGGGCCAGTGCGCGGGTCATCGTCGCCTGCGCGGTCTTGGCGGCGGCCGAGTGCGCATCTCCGGGAAAGCCGGTCCAAATGTATTGCGCGGAATTATTGATGATCGCCCCGGATGCTCCCGCCGCGATGCGGCGCCTGGCAAATTCGGTGGAACACAGGAACGTCCCGTCGATGGCGATCCGCGTGACCGCGTTCCACGCGTTGGCCGAAATGTTTTCGGCCAGCACCGGAAAGTTCGCGCCCGCGTTGTTGGCAAGCAGCGATACCGGACCCAGCGCGGCCTCCGCCGCGTCGAACGCCGCCGCCACCTCTTCGGGCGAACGAACATCGCAACTTGTCGCGAACGTGGGCACCCCAAGCGCCGCGCACTGCGCCGCGCCCTCCTCGGCCCGCTCGATCGACCGGCCAAGAATCGCGACGGCCGCACCGCCTTGGGCAAAGGCCAGCGCCATAGCCAGCCCCATCCCCGAGCCGCCTCCCGAAACCAGGACAACCTGGCCCGCGAAGATATCGGCGGGATAGGGCGGTCGGTCGAACGGCGGCGGTTCTGGCACTATGTGGTGTGCAGGTACAGGCATTGCAGGTCTCTCCCGAAGTGAAGGCTTGTGCCGGGCCGGCGAGCCTGTCAAGACATGGTGCACCAAGTGAGATATCTATGGACCAATCAGAAGCACTTGCGCGCGAAGCGATCCGGGACCTTCTCGCGCGCTACACGTATGCCGGAGACCGGGGGCGGATTGCCGAACTCGCGGCCTGCTTCGCGCCGGACGGCGTGCTGGAATTTCCCGGTTCGCGCGCCGAGGGGCCGGAGGCGATTGCCACCGCACTCTCGGCCGGAGCGCCGGTCGAAGGACGCACTTTCGTGCGCCACCATATCACCAACCCGCTGATCATCGTTCAGGGCGAACGCGCCGAGGCGCGCAGTTACTTTGCGGTCACGAGCGACAACGGCCCGGATCACAGTGGCACTTACGTCGACGCGCTCGTTCACGATGGCGGCCGGTGGCTTATCGCGTCGCGCAAGGTCCGGATCGACTGGCAAGCGCCGTCTTCCCTTTTCCGCCCGATGGTGACCCGCACTTGACACCATAGTGTCATCATGACACCAATGTGCGATGTCGTCGTCTCATTCCTATCTGATCGTCCTGCTCGACGCCATCATGCGTACCGGAGGAAGGCTGCGCGAAGCGTTTGCCGAAGCGCGCCAAGGCATCGCCCTCAGCCAGATGGAGCAGACCGTGCTCACGGCGGTGGTAGAGGCGCAGCGGCCGCCGACGGTCCCGCAGATCGGACGCGCGCTGGGCCATCCCCGGCAGGTCGTGCAGCGGGCGGCAAACGCACTCGCGGAACGCGGCCTCATCTCGCAGGCGCCGAATCCCGACCACAAGCGGGCAAACCTGTTGTTGCCAACTGACGCCGGCACTCGCCTTCAACGCCGCGCCAACGACCGCGCCGAGGAGATCGCCGAACGCCTCATCGCGAACCTCGACCCTGCTGAAGTGCGCGAGGCAACCCGCCTGCTGGGCAGCATCCGCGCGGGCCTTCATTCGCCGGAACGGGGAAGTCCTGCATGATCGACATCGCGCTACTCGCCGACCCCGCTCGGCTCGCGCCCTGGCTCGACCGCCATGTTCCGCAACTCGGCGATGGGCCATTGCGGATCGGGCAGCTTCACGGCGGCACCTCCAACGTGATCCTTACCCTCGACCGGGGCGGGCTCACGATGGTCCTGCGTCGCCCCCCGGCGGTTCCGCCCCCGGGCAGTGAGAAGGGGATCATGCGCGAGGCGCGCGTCCTGACGGCGCTCAACGGAACTGCCGTGCCGCATCCGCACTGCCATGCCAGTTGCGCCGATCCGGCGATCATCGGCGCACCGTTCTATGTGATGGAAAAGGTTGACGGCTGGGCCGCCGAGCTGCGCGACGGCAAGATCTACAATCGCCCGCCCTTCGATACCGCACCAAGCGCTTACGGCATCGGCTATGCCATGATCGACGGGCTGGTCGCGCTCGCCAACGTCGACCACGTCGCGGTCGCACTTTCCGATTTCGGCCGCGCGGATAACTTCCTCGAGCGTCAGGTCGATCGCTGGGAGGGCCAGCTCAACTCGTACCCCCGGCTCTACGGCTATGAAGGCCGCGAGATACCGGGCTTCGCCTATGCCCGCGACTGGTTGCGCGCGAATATTCCCGACGACTTTCGCGCCGGCATCATCCACGGCGACGTCGGCACGCCCAATGCGCTTTTCGCCTTCGATCGCCCGGCGAGGCTGACCGCCCTGATCGACTGGGAGCTATCGACCATCGGCGATCCCCTGATCGACCTTGCCTGGTTCACCAACAAGCTTCGCGACGAGGATCGGCCCGACGAGATCGATCCCGACGCGCTTTACGATATTGCCAACTTTCCAACCCGGCAGGAGCTGGCGCGCTACTACGCCGCGGGAACCGGGCGCGACCTGTCGAACTTCGACTATTATTGCGTCCTTGCGCTCTACAAGGGCGGCTGCATCCTCGAATACAAAGTCGCGCAAAGCGCATGCGGGATCCTTTCACCCGAGACCGGACGGTTCTTCGATCGGCTGGTGACCACCAACTTTGCCCGCGCCGAAGACCTCTGCCGCCAGGCAGGATAACAACCGGAGACGATGCCCATGTGGTCCTTCCAGACTGATCCCGAATTCCAGGCGAAGCTCGACTGGATGGCCGAATTCGTGCGCACGAAGGTCGAGCCGCTGGACTACCGTTTCCCCGGCCACGGCGCGGTCTATGATGTTGCGAATGCAGAAAGCCGCGCCGCGATCCGCCCCCTGCAGGACGAAGTGCGCGCGCAAGGGCTGTGGGCCTGCCACCTCGGGCCCCATCTTGGCGGACCCGGCTATGGCCAGGTCAAGCTCGGGCTGATGAACGAGATCCTCGGGCGTTCCTACTGGGCCCCGACAGTCTTCGGCACCGCCGCGCCCGATACGGGAAATGCCGAGATCCTGGCGATGTTCGGTACCGATCAGCAGAAGGCACGCTTTCTGCAGCCGCTGATGGACGGGGACATCGTGTCCTGTTTTTCGATGACCGAGCCGCAGGCCGGCGCGGACCCCAAGGAATTCGTCTGCAAGGCCACGCGCGACGGAGACGAATGGGTCATCGAAGGCGAGAAGTGGTTCTCGTCTAACGCACGCTTTGCCGCATTCCTGATCGTCATGGCGGTGACCGATCCCGACGCCGCCCCGCACGAGAGGATGAGCATGTTCATCGTGCCGACTGACACCCCGGGGATCGAGTTCGTCCGCCACGTAAAGGTGATGGGGGACGATCACGCTGGCGACGGCGGCATCCATGCCTACCTGCGCTACAACCGGGTGCGGGTTCCGCTCGACGCGATGCTGGGAGGCTCCGGAGAAGGCTTCAAGGTGGCGCAGGCGCGTCTTGGCGGTGGCCGTGTCCACCACGCGATGCGCACGGTCGGCAAGTGCCAGCGCGCGCTCGACATGATGCTGGAACGCGCGGTGTCGCGCCGCACCCAGGGCAAGCTGCTGGCCGATCACCAGTTCGTGCAGGGAATGATCGCGGACAGCGCCATCGAACTCGCCCAGTTCCGCTTGCTGGTACTCCACACCGCCTGGACGATCGACGAGATCGAGGCCGGGCGCCTGCCCCACGGCGCCTCACGGACCGGGATCGCGATGTGCAAGGTGCAGATGGCCAAGGTCTATCACGACATCGTCCAGCGGGCGATCCAACTCCACGGAAGCCTGGGAGTGACCCTGGAACTTCCGCTGGCCGAATGGTGGGGCGGAGTGATGAGCCTTGCGCTGGCCGACGGACCGACGGAAGTGCACAATGTTCAGGTTGCCAAAGCCCTCCTGCGGAACGCTGTCCCTGCCAAGGGCCTGTTCCCCAGCGAACATATTCCCACGCGCATGGAGCATGCCGCATGATCCCCGATCCGCTGTTCGATTTCACCGGCAAGGTCGTCCTCGTCACCGGCGGCAGCCGCGGCCTGGGCTATCGCATGGTCCGCGCCTTCGCCGAACGCGGCGCGGACGTGGTCGTGGCCAGCCGCAAGCTCGAAAACTGTGAGGCGGTGGCCGGTGAAGTGCGTACCCTCGGGCGCCGGGCGCTGGCCGTTTCCGCGCACGTCGGTCGCTGGGCGGAATGCGATGCGCTGATCGAGGCGGCCTACGCCGAATTCGGCCGGATCGACGTGCTGGTTAACAATGCCGGCATGTCTCCGCCCTGCCCCAGCCACGAGATGCCCGAGAGCCTGTTCGATTCGGTCCTCAACCTCAACTTCAAAGGACCCTTCCGGCTCGCCAGCCAGATCGGCCATCGCATGGCCGACGGCGACGGCGGATCGATCGTGAACATCAGTTCGACAGGCGCGCTTATGGCATTGCCCATGGTAGTTCCCTATGGCGCGGCCAAGGCCGCGCTCAACGCGATGAGTGTCTCTCTTGCCCGCGAGTATGCCCCGAAGGTGCGCGTCAACACGATCAGCCCCGGGCCGTTCCTGACGGACATCGCCGAAGCATGGGAGGCAGAGAAGCGCGAACGCCAGCCGGTCGCGCTCGGTCGCCCAGGCCATCCCGAGGAGATTGTCACAGCAGCGCTGATGCTCGCCAGCCCTTCGTCGTCTTACACCACCGGCGCGCTCGTCCGCGTCGATGGCGGGCAGCAGTAGCCGCTATTGGTGGCCGAGAACGGGATGGGGGACGTATGGCGCTTCCAGCCTCGCCATCTCGCTTTCATCCAAGGTAAGCGACAGCGCCGCGATCGCATCGTCAAGCTGGGCGGCCTTCGTCGCCCCTACGATGGGCGAGGTGACGCCTGGTTTGGCCAGCAGCCATGCCAGCGCAACCTGCGCGCGCGGGACGCCGCGTTCGGCGGCGACTTCACCAACCGCATCGACCACCTTGCGATCCTGGTCGGCGGTTCCACCATAAAGCATCGCGCCGAACTGGTCGGAACCCGAGCGTTCGGTCTGTTCGTCCCACGGTCGGGTCAGGCGACCGCGCGCAAGCGGGCTCCACGGCATTACGCCGATGCCCTCGGCGCGGCACAGCGGAAGCATTTCGCGCTCCTCCTCGCGGTAGAGCAGGTTCATATGGTTCTGCATCGAGATGAACCTGGTCCAGCCGTGCTTGTCGGCGAGATGAAGCATCGTCGCGAACTGCCAGGCGTACATCGAGGACGCGCCGATGTAGCGGACCTTCCCCGACTTCACGACGTCGTGCAGCGCCTCGAGGATTTCCTCCATGGGCGTCGTCGGATCGAGACGGTGGATCTGATAGAGGTCGATGTAGTCCGTACCCAGGCGGCGCAGGCTGGCGTCGACTTCGTGCATGATCGCCTTGCGCGAGAGGCCGGTCTGGTTCGGGCCCTTGCCCATCGGCCCTGCCACCTTGGTCGCGATGACGAGCTCGTCGCGACGCCCGAACTCCTTGAGCGCGCGCCCGGTAAATTCCTCGGACGATCCGTTGGAATAGACATTCGCCGTGTCGAAGAAGTTGATACCCGCTTCGATCGCCTGCCGGAAGAATGGCCTGCTCGTCCCCTCGTCCAGAACCCAGCCGTGGCCTCCGCGCGACGCGTCGCCATAGCTCATGCAGCCAAGGCAAAGCTGCGAGACCTTCAGTCCGGACTTGCCCAGTCTGACGTACTTCATTCGGATTTCTCCCAATTCGCGGGCACCGCGCACTGAAATCCGGGCTTGCTCCCCCGCGCCGGCCAAAGCAAGGTTTGCCGATGACCCTCGCCGTAATCGCCGACCAGTTCGGGCCGCCCGAGACTTATTCGCTGCGGGAGATCGAGCTTCGCGAGCCGGCGCCGGGCGAGGTGCGGATCGCCATCAAGGCAGCGGGGATCAGCTTCGTCGACGTGCTGACCGCGGGGGGCGGATATCAGGTGAAGCCTCCGCTTCCATTCGTTCCAGGCAGCGAAGCGGCCGGGCTGGTCACCGCAACGGGCAGCGCGGATTGCGGCTTCGCCGCTGGTGACCGGGTGGTCTGTTCCGGCTGGGGCGGGATGTTCGCGACCGACGCCGTCCTGCCCGCTGCGGCGGTAAGGATGCTGCCCGCCGCGCTCGATTTCTCGGAAGGAGCCGTCTTCCCGGTCAGCTACGCGACTGCGTGGCATGCGCTGGTCGACCGTGCCCGGCTTGCCCGCGGGGAGACGCTGCTCGTCTTGGGCGCGGGCGGGGCGACCGGCTATGCCGCCGTCCAGGTCGGCAAGCATCTGGGTGCTACCGTGGTCGGCTCGGCCTCCATCCCGGAAAAGCGGGCGCTGGCGCTTTCAGGGGGCGCCGATGCGGTGGTCGATCCCAACGATTCCGATTGGCGCGAGGCGGTGCGCACGGCCGCAGGCGGGCGCGCGGTGGACGTGGTGTTCGATCCGGTCGGCGGCGCCGCGACCGAGCCCGCGTTCCGCTCGCTCGGCTGGGGCGGCCGGCATCTCGTCGTCGGCTTTCCCGCCGGAATGACCGCGCTGCGCACCAACCTCGCACTGATCAAGGGCGCCAGCCTGGTCGGTGTCGATATCCGCCAGTTCGGCCAGTTCGAGCCGAACAGGGCCGAGGCCAATCGCAACACGGTCTTCGCGCTGGCGGCAGACGGCGTCCTGCGCCCGCCGATCGCAAGCCGCTATCCGTTGGCTCAGTTCGCGGCAGCCATGAACGAAGCGGCGGCGGGCGCCACCGCCGGCCGCGTCGTTCTCACGATGGAATGACGGGGCGCTAGCCTAGGCCAGCATCCCCTGAAGCCGCTGCCGGATGATCGCCTCGGCATCGCTGACGATGCGCGTCAGGAGCTCTTCGCACGTGGGAATGTCGTGGATCAGGCCCTGCACCATTCCCGCCCAGAACACGCCCTTGGACAGGTCGCCCGTGTCCAGCAGTTCCTTGCCGGCGACCCCGCTTACCAGTTCGCGCACATCCTCGAACTTGGCGTCGGGTTCGGCCAGGCGCCGGACGACTTCCTCGCTGACCGGGCTCTTGCCGACGCGGGCGGTGTTGCGAAACTGCCGGAAGATCAGAAAGCTGCCGCGCTCGTCATTGTCGACATATGCCTGCTTCACGTTGGGATGGATCTTTGCTTCCTGCGTGGCGCAGAAGCGCGTGCCCATGTTGATCCCGTCGGCACCGAGCGCGAGCGCCGCGGCAAGACCGCGCCCGTCGCCGAAACCGCCCGAGGCGAGCATCGGAATCTTCACCTTGTCCGCTGCGGCGGGGATCAGGATCAGGCCCGGAATGTCATCCTCGCCCGGATGCCCCGCACATTCGAACCCGTCGATCGAGATGACGTCGACCCCGGCTCGTTCCGCCGAGAGGGCATGCCGCACCGCCGTGCATTTGTGCAGGATCTTGATCCCGTGGGGTCGAAGCTGCTCCCAGATCTCGCGCACCGCGGGGGTGCCGGCGGTCTCGACGATCTTCACCCCGCCATCGATGATCGCCTGCGCATAGGCCTTGTAGTCGGGCGAATTGATCGTCGGAAAGACCGTGAGGTTCACGCCGAACGGCTTGGCCGTCATCGACCGGCACAGCTCGATTTCGTCGCGAAGCGCCGCGGGCGTCGGCTGGGCGAGTGCGGTGAGGATGCCGAGGCCGCCGGCATTGGAGACGGCGCTGGCCAGGCCCGCGAGCCCCACGTTCTGCATCCCGCCCTGGACGATCGGATGCTCGATCTCGAGCAAGTCGGTGATGCGTGTCCTGAAAGCCATGCGTCTAGTCCTCGATTGATGTCTGGTTGTTGCCCAGGGCGGCGTATTGCGCAAACCCCTCCTCGAATCCGCGGGCGATCGCCCGCGCTTCGGCGATCTTCGCCGCGTCGGTGATCACTCCCATGTCGAGATTGGCGCCGCTGCGCCGCGAAGTGATATTGGCGAAGCGGCCGCTGCCGATGATCGGCACGGGAAAGTTGTGAAGCTGGCGCCAGCCCATGAAGCGGCGCTCTGCAGCGGGGCCCGGCACGTTCGATAGTGTCACGTTACCGGGGAGCACGCGCCCGCCGCTGCCGTGGAGCCTGGCAAACGTCGCCCTGCGATCGCGCGCGCCAAATGGCTTCTCCAGCGCATCGAGAAGCGCTTCGTCATAGGCGGTCCGCCGCATTTCTGACCGCATCGATGCCTGGATCGCGTGAAGCCGGGCGATTGGATCGGAAAGGTTCGTCGCAAGGTGAGGATGCATGGCGACGATCCGGTTGCCGAACGATCCGTGCTCAGCGCGCCGGTAACTGCGCGCGGTATTGACCACGAGTGGCTCGGCAGGAAGGGCGCTCTCGCTCGCAAGGACATCGTGCAGTCCATGGCTGGCGCATGCCAGGAACAGATCGTTTACCGTCGCGCCGAGCCTGCCGGCGACCGCCTTGAAGGGTTCGAGCGGGATGCTCACCGTGGTGTACGAGCGCCGGTTCGACGTCGCGCCGCCTAAGTCGAGTGCCGGCGTAGCGGCGCGCTCGCCGGCCAGTGGTTCGAGCGCGGCAAGCGCCTGCTTGCGGGTCGCCGATTGCGCCCCCCGTAGGCCCTCTTCCGCTGCGAATCGCGCTTCGGCGATCCGCCGCCATTCGTCCTCGCCGGGCAGCGTTGCATCTGCGGTGCGCGGCGGAACAGGCGGAGCCTCGTCGCTCAGCAGCCGCAGTACCTCCTGGAAGCCGATCCCGTCGGCAACGCAATGGTGCATCTTGAAATAGATTGCCGCGCGATCGTCGCGAAGGCCTGTGAAGACATAGGCAAGGAAGGGCGGAGAGGTGAGGTCGAGCCGGATCATGTTGCGCTCGGCAACCGCGGCATAAAGCGCGGCATCGTCTGCCAGCGGCATGTCCTCGGCCATTACGAGCCGGTCGAGGTCGGCCCCGGCCACATCGACCCAGACGTCCGAATCGAACCCCTCAGGCGACTGGAAAAGCCGCACGAGCAAAGGCGTGGCCGGCAGCCGCTCGGCAAGCTGACGGCGGAAGGCCGCGGCGAGGCCGGCCTTTTGCGCTTGGGGGACCTCGAGCATCAGCAAGGCGCCGACGTGCATCGGTGATGCGTCAGTCTCGCTCAGGACCATGAAATGATCGTCGGGGCGCATGCGCCGGACGCCGGGCGCGAGAAGATCGCTTGCGCTGCTCATGCGCCCATCAGTCGCCCCAGGCAGAGCTGATCTCTGCCAGCCTGGCGCGCCATGTGGATTGCGGGACGCGCGCCGCGAAGTCGTGCGTCAGGCGCGCGACCAGCTTATCGACCGGCTCGACCCGGTCGATCAACGCCACGCTTTGGCCGGCGCTGTAGATGTCGCGCCACGGCCGCACGCCTTCGGGCATGGCTGTCCGCACATTCGGCAGGGTCGCAATGTCGAGCCCAGCCTGCTCCACCGATTCCCGGATCCAGTTCGCTGGCACCCCGTTCATGGCGGCTGAGGTAACGATGCGGTCGATGCCGGTTTCAGGGATCATCTCCCGGTGTCCGTCCACTACACCGCTTTCGGGCGTGGCGATGAACCGCGTGCCCATGCAGGCAATGTCGCCGCCAAGTGCCAGGGCGCCTGCCATGCCCGCCGCATCGGCGATTCCCCCGGCGACGATGATCAATCCGTCGTAGATGCGCCGGACCGCCGGCACGAACGCGAACGGAGTGAGGAAACCAGTGTGCCCACCGGCGCCCGAACAGGTCAGCATCAACCCGTCGACGTTCGCGGCCAGCGCCTTTTCGGCGTGGCGCATGGTCGTGACGTCCTGGACCACCCTTCCGCCCCAGCGATGAACCCGCTCCGCCAGCAAGGCCGGGTCGCCAAGGCTCGAAAGAACCAGCGGCGCGCGATACCGTTCGAGCAGCGCCAGTTTCTCCTCGCCGGTCGCCTCGCCCGCGATCCGCGCGGGCAGGTTCACGATCGGCGGCGCACCCTCCGCCTCATCCAATCCGGCAAGGTATCGCGCGAATTGATCGGTCGTGGTGACGGTTCCGCCCTGCCAGCCGGCGATGACCCCCGCGCGCGAGCATGCGACGGCCAGCGGCACCGAGGAAGCGAAGCTCATCGGCGCGCACATCAGCGGCAGGGCGAGCTTGCTGAAATCTACCAACCCGCCATCTCCGCTGCCCGCGCGCGATGCTCGGGCGGGCTGCCGAGCCACGCACGGTCGTAGATCGCCCGCCTGAACCAGTAGTTCAGCCCATACTCCCAAGTGTATCCGATTCCCCCATGCGCGGCGATCGCGGCGCGCGTGGCACGAACATAGACGTCGGCCAAATGCGCCTTGGCGATGGCGGCGGAGCGCGGCGCATCGGCGAGACCCGCGTCCCAGGCATAGGCGGCATACCATACCAGCGCACGCGCCGGCTCGACGTCGAGCGCCATGTGGGCGAGCTGGTGCTTCAGGCCCTGGAAGCGGCCGATCGGCTGGCCGAACTGTTCGCGCGTCTTGGCATACTCGACCGAAAGGTCGGTGCACTTCTGCGCTCCGCCAAGCGCGTCGGCAGCGACGAGCACCAGCGCGGCGTCGAACAGGCGAGCGACGTTGGGATCCCCCGGAGCTAACAGTTCGCTGTGCTTCCCGCCGCTCAAGGCCACCCGCGAAATCGGACGGCTGCGGTCGGTCGACACGACCTCCTCGACAGTGACGTCGTCACCCCTCTCGACCAGCGAGATTGCGCCGTCGCGGCTGCCGGCGACGAACAGGTCGGCGCTCGAAGCTGCCTGGACGAGTGCGCTGTCACCCAGCGCCAGCGTCGCGATCCGTGCGCCGCTGACAAGGTCATCGAGCAGTCCGCGGGGTGCGCGGTCGCTCTGCGCGACAGCCCAGACCGCCAGCATCTGTCCGATCAGCGGGCCGTTTCCAGCCGCTTCGCCAACAACCTCGCAGGCAAGTGCCGCCTCGAGCAAGCCCATCCCGCTTTCGGGCAGGAGCGTCCCCGCGAGGCCAAGCCCCATCAGGGCATTCCAGCTCGGACGATCAAGATCCGCCGTGCCGTCGGCAAAGGCATGCAGCCGCTCGAGCGGCCAGACGTCGGCCAGCGTGCCGCGCACCGCATCCTGGATCGCGACCTGTTCCCCGGTCAGGTGGAAGCGCATCGTCAGCGCTCTCCGCTCATGGCGAGGTCGCGCGGAAGGCCAAGGCCGCGTTCGGCGATGATGTTGCGCTGAATGTTGCTCGCGCCTCCCGCGATCGAATTGCCAAGGCTCCCCATGATCTGGTCGAGCCATTTGTTCGGACCGCGCGGCCCCTTACCGCCCTTGGCCGGCTCGATCAGGCCTTTCTCGCCGATAAGCTCCTGCGCCAGCAGGGCAATCTCGTGGCCGATTTCAGTCAGCAGCAGCTTCATCATGAGCTGCAGCGGCCCGGGATCGTCACCCGCCGCCGCGTTCGAGAAAAGGCGGAAGCTGGAATAGCGGTGGGCCATGACCCGCCCTTCGATCTCCACCAGTCGATCGCAGGTCAGCGGATCACCGATACGGCCGGTCTCTTTCGCCAGATCGACCAGCTTGCGGAACTGGCTGCCGAGCCCGTCGGCGCTGCCGATCGCGGCGCGTTCGTGCTTCAGCGTGGTTCGGCTGACATACCAGCCTCGTCCGCGTTCGCCGACCTGCCACGAGACCGGGGTTTCCGCGTTGTCGAAAAAGAACTCGAAGAACGTGCCCTCGCCGCTTTCCCCAGTCATCTGCCGGATCGGGCGGCGGGTGATGCCGGGCTGGTCGAGATCGATCAGCAGGTAGGTGATACCGTCATGCTTGGGCGCGTCGGGTTCGGTGCGCACCAGCATGAACATGTGCGTCGCGTAGCCGCCCTGGCTCGTCCAGATCTTCTGGCCGTTGATCACCCAGCGGGTGCCGTCGGGGGACAGTTCGCCCTTGGTCCGGACGCTGGCGAGGTCCGAGCCGGAGCCGGGCTCGGAATAGCCCTGGCCCCACACGTATTCGCCTTCCAGCGTCTTGCGGATGAAAAGCTCGCGCTGTTCCTCGGTGCCCTTTTCGAGCAACGTGGGGATGGTCATGTTGACCCCGTTCCCGCCGACCTCCATCGGCGCGCGGGCGCGGCTGAATTCCTCGCGGATAACCTGTGCGCGGATCACGTCGACCGGTTGCTCCGACCCGCCATAACGCTTGGGGATCGAGCGGTAGAGATAGCCACGCTCAATCGCCGCGCGGCGAAAGCTGCGGACATAGTCCTTCAGTTCCGCCCCCCGGCGCTCGCGCGGAAGCCATGCCCCGCTGAGGAATGCGCGGACCTCCTTGCGGAATGCCTCGGCCTCGGCCCCGTAGCTCAGGTCCATCCTAGCCGTCCTTCCTCTGGCTGGCCTTCCAGATTTGCGCCGTAGCCTGGGTCGAAAGCGTCATGTTGAGCGCCTCGGCATCGAGCGCGGCCTCGAACGCGTAATCCTCGGCATTGTTGAGATTCTGCTTCATGTAGCGAAAGCCCATGCGCGGGCCATCGGCCAGTCGCTGTGCGGCCTTGAACGTTTCTTCGCGCAGCGCGTCCTCTGCGAAGAGGCGGGTGTAAAGTCCTTTGGCAAATGCCTGTTCCGCGGTCAGTTTCTCGCCAAGAAGGAACAGTTCGCGCGCCACGCCCGTGCCCACGATCTTGGTCCAGAACCAGGTCGATCCAAAATCGCCCCCGGCGCCGATCCGGTCGAACGCAGTGAGAAAGCTTGCGCCCGGGCCGGCGAAGCGAAGGTCGCAGGCTCCAGCGATGCCGATTCCCGCGCCCGCTACCGGGCCATTGACCATCGCGATGGTCGGCTTGGGCATTTCGTGAAGGAGGCGTGCCGTCTCCATGAAACCACGCAACCGGGCAAAGCCCTGCTCGGTGCGGCCACCGCTGCCCGCGTTGGCGGGAACGACCGCCTTGTCGGCTCCGCCTTCCTTGAGGTCGCCGCCCGCGCAGAAACCCCTGCCGGCGCCGGTGATCACGACGCAGCCCACCGCCGGATCGCGCGCGGCGTCGGCCGCAGCGTCGGCAAGCGGGGCCATGATCGATGCGGTCAGCGCGTTGAGCCGGTCGGGCCGGTTCATCGTGATGAGGCGCACTCCGCCTTCGTCTTCGACGAGCACTTCGTCAGCCATTGCTTCCCCCAAAGGTCACTCGTCAGGCGAGCGTTATCACTTTCCGCCGAGTTCCCAATGCCGCGCCATCATCTGCGCCGCCTTCTGGGCGAGTTCGGCGGGCACCTGGGGATACATCGGCAGCGGATTCTCGCGCGACGGCAGCGCGATTGTCGCCGTGGCGCGCACGGTTTCCTCATCACGCTGGTTCACGAACTTGACCGCCACATCGACCAGGTTCTGGCCGTTCTCGCTGCGCTTGGCGAGAACCTCACCCGAAACCCGCTGAACGTCGCCCATGTAATTGAATTTGCGGATCTCGTCGTGGACATTGGTGATGATCGCGTCGTCGCCTGCCCAGTCGTTGAGATAGGCCCAGAGGTAGTTCTCGCGCATCACGCCATAGTCGTAGGCCATCGGGTTTCCGATCGCCTGGGCCCACTTCGGATCCCAGTGCAGCCGCTGCGCCACATCGGGCACGCCGTTCTCGTTCTTCACGTAGAACGCAGGAATGCGCTGGCGGTTCTTGTGCGCCAGCCGCCCGACGGTGGGGGCGTAGGGCACGAAGCCATAGCCGCCGGCGTGATAGCAGATCACGTCGGTGACCGTCAGCGGCCCCTTGACCTGAAGGCCCAGCGAGTCGCCCTTTTTGATGTCCTCGAACCACCGCTTGGCCGACCCCTGAACCTTCTCGTTGGCATAGATCTGCTCGATCTCGGCAAAGCTGTCGTCGTCCCACTGCGCCGGTTCGATCGCGGAATACTTGCCCTTCTTCACGGCTGTCTTGCGCTCGGTAAGGACCGACAGGATGCGATAGACGGCGACCACCTCGCCCCGCTGGTTCACCTTCACGTCGCGGCGGACCTTGATCACGGAACGGCCCGCGAATTCCGATTGCTTGACCTCGACGCTCTCGTCGCCATTGAAGCTGTAGATGGTGTCGCCGGGAAAGACCGGCCGGTAGAACTCCCAGTTCGACCCCGAGACGAACACGTGGATGCCCTTGAACAGGCTCTTGCGCAGTGCCTTGATCTCGTCGGGAACCGGATCGCCAAGCATCGGCTTGTTGATCTGCGAACACATCATCCCGGGCGCGATCACGCTGCCCCAGCGCGTCCTTCGGGCGTAGTCCGGATCGCAGAACAGCGGCTTGTCGTCACCGCAGCCGTGCGCGAAATTGCGGATGTTGTCCTCGGTCGCGGTCTGAATGTACTCGCGAGTCTTTGCCGCCTGGTCATACCCGAGAAGCTTGCGCTGGCGCTCGATGTCCTCGTCCGTGATCGAATAAGCGACGGCTTTCTGCCATTCCTCGCTCTGAAGAATATCGTCTTTCGGCGCCGTTGTGCCCTCAGCCATGCAAACTCTCCTTGCTCCCACTTGTATAACTAGGTAATATACGGGGAGAAGAGACGCAAGAGGGGATAGGGCCTTGCCAACTGCGATTGAAGTCAGGCGCATCAGCGATGCATTGAAGGTTCGCGCGGTGCACCAGGCCGACCAGATCGCGCATGACGACACCCGCCGCACCCTCACCTTCGCCCAGTGGGACCGCGAGGCCGACGAAGTCGGCGGTGGACTGGCGGCCGCGGGCCTCAAGCCGGGCGACCGCGTGTTCCTGCCGATCAGCAACGCTCACGCCGTCGAACATGCCATCGCGGTTTTCGCCGTGTTCCGCGCCGGCGGTATCGCCTGCCCGATCAATACCCGGCTCTCGCCCCGCGAGATCCGCGACTTCGCCGAACTTACCGGCCCGCGCTTCGCTTTGACGGACGACCCCGCGCTGCTCGCCGAAGTGCCCCTTGAGCGCGTTTGGCACGTCGACGACATGCCGCGCGATATCGGCGCTCTGCCCGATCAGACGAAGCTGGACGCAAGCGCCGATGCCGAAATCCTCGGCACGTCTGGAACGACCGGCAAGATCAAGGGCGTCGTCATCTCGCATCCCGACCTGATGAAGGGAGTGACGGGCACGAACATGGACCGAAGCCGCTCGACGCTCCACGCCCTTCCGTTCAGCGGGTCCGGAGGCAATCTCGGCGTGCTGATGCTGCCCGCGCGCGGCGGTGCCACGACCTACACCCAGCCCAGGTTCGACCCGAAGGGGTTCCTGGAACTGGTAAAGTCGCGCAAGCCCGACCTCGTCTACCTTGTCCCTTCCATGCTGCGCCTGGTGCTCGATCATCCCGACGCGGCGCAGTACGATTTCGATGGCGTGAAATACCTGATGACGGGCACCGCGCCGCTGCCCCACGACAGCGTGGTTCGCGCACTGGCGCTGTGGCCGCACGTGCGGATGCGCAACAGCTACGGCATGTCCGAAGGCGGGATCGGCATCATGACCACGACGCGCGAGCAGGTGCTGAAGCCCGGCTGCGTCGGCCGGCTCCCCGCCAACATGCAGTTGCGCGACGAGGACGGAAACGTGATTACCGCATCCAACGTCGTGGGAGAGATCTTCGGCTACCAGAAGCACTCGCGGCGGTACTGGAACGACCCGGAAGCAACGGCCGCCTCGTTCCGCGAGGGTTGGACGCGCAGCGGCGATCTGGGCTATCTCGACGACGACGGCGACCTCATCATGGCGGGCCGCTCGAAGGAGCTCATCATTCGCGGCGGGTACAACATCACGCCGATGGAGATCGAGACCGTGCTGCACCAGCATCCCGCGGTGCAGAACGCCGCAGTGGTGGGGATCGATCATCCCGTGCTGGGCGAGGACGTCGCGGCCGCGGTATCGCTGCGCTCCGGCGCCAGCGCCACGCCGGCTGATCTCGTCGCGTTCTGCCGTGAGCACCTGGCCGACAACAAGGTGCCGCGCACGATTTTGATCCTGCCCGAACTGCCGCACAATCCGAATGGAAAGGTGCTCAAGAAGGTACTGAAGCCTCTTCTCGAGAAAGAGGCCGAAGCGCGAAAGCGCGCCACAGCGACCTGAAGCGCAGCGCGTCAGCGCAGCTGGTCGAAGGGCACGTCCTTGTCCATCCGCACGTCGCCCGGCATCCCCAGCACGCGCTCGGCGATCTGGTTGCGCAGGACCTCGTCGGCCCCGCCCGCGATCCGCATAACGGTCGACCAGATGTAGTCCATCTGGATTTCGGCGGTGGCGGCATCGCCTGAGGCGGGCGCCATCGCATCCATCCCGCGCAGTTCCAGCGCGAGGCCGCTCGTCTTCTGGAGGCGGCGGGCGTAGGCCAGCTTGACCATTCCGGCGAGCGCGCCGGGGTTCTCGCCGCGCGAAACCATCGTCCGCAGCCGCGCCTGGAAGTACTTCTCAGCCTGCTCCTCGGCCAGGGCCTCGGCGAGCGACTGGCGAACGGCCCCGTTGTCGAGCGCGTTGCCGCCCATCATGTCGGGTGTCGCTACGGCATAGTCGAGCAGACCGGCGATCGCGCTCTTGTGGCTGCCGCTGCCGAGCCGTTCGCCCATCAGGACGGTCATGCAGCAGGCCCAGCCCTCGCCCACCGCGCCGATCCGCTGGCTGTCGGGAATCCGCACATCGGTGAGAAACGTCTCGTTGAAATCGGACGCACCGGAGATCTGGCGGATCGGGCGCACATCGATTCCCGGGGTCTTCATGTCGACCACGAAGAATGTCAGGCCCTTGTGCTTGGGCACCGTCGGATCGGTCCGCACCACCAGGATGCCCCAGTCGGTCAGGTGAGCCCAGCTCGACCAGACTTTCTGGCCATTGACGATCCAGTCGCCGCTGCCATCGTCGGCGCGGACGGCCTTGGTGCGCAGGTTCGCAAGATCGGAACCGGCGGATGGTTCCGAAAAGAGCTGGCACCAGGTGAGCTCGCCCTTGAGCGTCGGTTCGGCGAAGCGGGCGATCTGTTCGGGCGTACCGTGCTTGCTTATGACCGGCAGCGCCATCCCCGTCCCTATGCTGGTGAACGGACCCTTGGGCAGATGGTACTTGGACTCTTCCTCGGCAAAGACGACCGCCTCGATTACCGTGCCGCCCTGTCCGCCGACCGACTTGGGCAGCGTGATCCCTGAATACCCGCCATCATAAAGCGCGCGCATCCATGCGCGCCCGCGCTCGGCCTCTTCGGTATCGGGCAGGCGCACGCCATCGGGCATGAGGTGGGCTGGGGCATTCGCGGCCAGCCAGTCGCGCGCTTTCGCACGGAATGCGGCTTCTTCGGGCGTGTCGTTGAAATCCATGGATCAGGCCGCCTTGTGCGAAGTCGATTGCGAGCCGGGCTGCTGGCGGATCAGCCGATCGGCCCAGAAGCCGCGGTTGCCGACATTGACCGCCAGCAGCCGCTCGCGACGATAATAGAAGTGGCAGTTCGCCTCGAATGTGTAGCCGATGCCGCCATGCACCTGCAGGTTCTCGCGGGCAGCCGCCTCGAATGCCGAAATCGCGGTCAAGCGCGCCGCTGCGGCCGCCGCCGGCAGGTCGCCGGAGGATTCGTCGGCCGCCCAGCCGGCGTAGAACGCATTCGATCGCGCCAGTTCGACCCCTACGGCGACATCGGCCAGCTTGTGCTTGATCGCCTGATACGACGCCAGCGCACGGCCGAAGATCTGGCGCTCCATCGCATAATCGCGCCCCATGGTCAGGCAGGCTTCGGCAGCGCCCACGGCCTCGAACGCAGCCTGCACCGCAGCCCGGTCCAGCAATTCGTCCAGCTTGCCGGCGCCGGGCATGGGCTCCGCCACGGCATCAGAGAAATCCAGCCGATAATGAGGGCGGAGCTGGTCGAAGCTCTCAAGCCGCTTTCGGGTTACGCCAGGCTGGTTGAGTTCGACCAGTGCCAGGCCATCGCCGCATTGCACGACGGCAATCGCAGCGACGCCAGCATCGGCCACCGGCGTCTTGGTCCCGGTGATCGTCGTACCGGCGAGCGTGACCTTCGAGCCCAGAAGCGGTCCGGGGCCCTCGGTGCTGGCGAAGCAGCCGACGACCTCTCCCGTCGCCATCCGCGGAAGCCATCGCGCCTTCTGCTCGTCGCTTCCAGCGAGGCGGATTGCCTCGGCGGCGAGCACGATCGACGAAAAGAACGGGACCGCCGCGTTGACCCGCCCCAGCTCGGCCGCGATCACGCCGAGATCGAGCGCGCCAAGCCCGAGCCCCCCCGCATCTTCAGGCAGGTTTGCGCCGAGAAAACCCATCGCGCCGAGTTCGCGCCACAGCGGCTCGTCCCACTCGGCCCCGGCGTCGATCAGCGCGCGCAGGGAATCATAGGGAACCCGGTCGGCGAGCAAGTTGCGGGCTTGCTCGGCGAGCATTTTCTGTTCATCCGACAGGTCGAAATTCATCTTCCGGCTTCCTCGTTCCCCGCGTTCGAGGCATACTCACTTGTATAACCAAGTCAACTATGCGACGCCGGTCTGGGAGACTGCCAGGATGACATACGAAACCATCATCGTCGATATTGCCGACCATGTCGCGACGATCACGATCAACCGCCCCGAGGCGATGAACAGCTTCACCAAGACGATGTGCGAAGAGTTCGCCGCCGTCTGGAAGGCTCTCGGCAACAACGACGACGTGCATTGCTGCGTGCTGCGCGCCGCTCCCGGCCGCGCCTTCAGCACGGGTGCCGACGTGAAGGCATCGCAGGAACCCGGGCAGGCCGTCGTCGACCTTGCGAACACCTGGCACTGCGAGGACCCCGGCAAGTACCTCGGCCCGAAGGCGCAGAACTTCTGGAAGCCCGTCATTACCGCGGTCCACGGCATGGCGGCTGGCGGCGCGTTCTATTGGCTGAACGAGAGCGACATCGTGATCTGCTCGGACGACGCCACATTCTTCGATCCGCACGTGACCTACGGCATGACCAGCGCGCTCGAACCCATCGGCATGACGTACAGGATGCCTTTGCAGGACGTGCTCCGCATGGTGCTGCTCGGCAATGACGAGCGGATCTGCGCCGCAACCGCCAAGTCGATCGGGATCGTCAGCGAGGTGGTTCCCCTCGACCGCCTGTGGCCGCGGGCCGCCGAGCTGGCGGCGATCATCGCGGCCAAGCCTCCGGCGGCGACCGCCGGATCGGTCAAGGCGATCTGGCAAAGCCTGGACCTTCCCCGGTCGGTCGCGCTGGCGCAGGGCTTGATGTTCCCGCAGATCGGCAACCCGGTTGGCGTTCCACAGGTCGACCGTGCCACGCTGATGGCCGACAAGGCCAAGAAGTTTACGCTGCGCTGACGATGGCTGATCCTCGTCCGCGCTGCGCTGTCGTGACGGGTGGCGCATCGGGTATCGGCCGCGCCATCACCGAAATTCTTGCCCGTCGCGGCGACCGCGTGCTGGTTGCCGATATCGACGAGGGCGCGGCCGCGGACCTCGCGGCCGAGCTCGGCGAAGGCGCAAGCTTCATGCGCTGCGACGTGTCAGACCACGCCGCTGTCGAAGCGCTCGCGGACCGCGCCTTCGAATTGTTCGGACAGGTCGACCTGGTGTTCGCCAACGCTGGTACGATCATCAATGGACCGCTGATTGCGGCCACTCCCCAGGAATTGGACTGGATATTCGGCGTGAACGTCAGGGGGGCCTGGAGCACGATGTCGGCCTTTGCCCGGCGGATGCTCGCGTCCGGGCAGGAGGGCCGGATCTGCGTCACCGCCTCGGAACATTCGCTGGGGCTGCAGCACACCGGCGCGGGACTGTACACGGCGACCAAGCACGCCGTGATGGGGCTTGCCGACGTGATGCGCGAAGAACTGGCCCCGCTGATCGGCATCACCGTATTCTGTCCTGGCCTGGTGGCGACCAATCTCGCGCACGCCCCGCGACCGGCCAATTTGCGCCAGCCCAGCGAGCGCGCCGTCGCCTTCGGCGCGGCGGTCCAGTCGCGCGGAATGCCGTCCGAGGAAGCCGCGCGTGCGGCGGTGGAAGGAACCGGGCGCGGAGAGCGCCTGATCGTGACCCATGCGGAATCATGGCCCGCGGCCCGCCGCCGCGCCGAAATGGTCGAGGCCGCGTTCGCAGCACAGGCACCTTGGAGCGAGGGCCTCGACCGTTACGACGTAAATCGCGTCGTCAAAGAGGTCCGGGAATCCGAAGAGCAGGCGAAGGATGCGGCGCCCAAGGCACCCTAAGCATTTCAGGCCCGCTCCAGTTCGTCCTCGCTCTCCCGGATTGCGCACGAGCTGACTTCAAGCGCGGCAACGAGCTGGTCGGTCGCCCCTAAGCATGTGAACCGTCAGCTGAAAGATCGATGCATCGCGCTAGTGCGTCGTCAGCCTGCGTCCGACCCACCGGGCGCCTTGGCCCTTTCCACGACCTCGGTTTTAGGAACTCGAGCCGCAGCCGCAGCGGAGCGCAGGCGGTCGAAAGCTGCGGAGGCGCTTTCATTCAGCCCGGCCGGGTCCGCGATCAGGACGGCCCGCATGGCCGGATCCCAGAAGCTGGCGATGTGCTCGGCCGTCGCGGCTTCGGCATCGACCCCCATCGCCGCGAAATTGCGCGCGATCTGGTTGGCCATGTAGACGAGGCGCGAGCGGGTGTCGCTCATTCCGCGGGTTCTTCAGACGCGATCCGGCGCGAATGTGCGGTGAACGCGGAATAGTCTTCCTGCCAATCGGTCGGCCCGTTCGAAGGAGAGACCTGGACCGCGGTCACCTTGTATTCCGGACAATTGGTCGCCCAGTCGGAATATTCCGAGGTCACGACATTGGCCTGGGTCGCAGGATGGTGGAACGTCGTATAAACCACGCCGGGGGCGACCCGGTCGGTCACCATAACGCGCAACGTCGTTTCGCCCGAACGGCTCGCCAGACGCGCCCAGTCGCCTTCTTTCAACCCCCTGTCCTCGGCGTCGGCGGGGTGGATTTCCAGCCGGTCCTCCTCGTGCCAGATCACGTTGGCGGTGCGCCGCGTCTGCGCGCCCACGTTGTATTGGCTGAGGATGCGCCCGGTGGTCAGCAGCAGCGGATACCGCGGTCCGGTCTTCTCGTCGGTCGGGATGTAGTCGGTGACCACGAACTTGCCCTTCCCGCGAACGAAACTGTCGACATGCATCACCGGTGTTCCATCGGGCGCCGCAGCGGTCGCTGGCCACTGCATCGAGCCGAGAACGTCGAGACGGGCAAAGCTGACATTGGCGAAAGTCGGCGTCAGCCGCGCGATCTCTTCCATGATTTCCGCCGGATGCCCATAGCTCCAGCCGAGCCCCATCGCGTTGGCGAGTCCCTGGGTGACCTCCCAGTCCTCGAGTCCGCTCAGCGGGGTCATCACCTTGCGAACCGGCTGGATCCGCCGCTCGGCGTTGGTGAAAGTCCCGTTCTTTTCGAGGAAGGTCGAGCCCGGCAGGAAGATGTGGGCATAGTTCGCGGTTTCATTGAGGAACAGGTCGTGGACGATCACGCATTCCATCGCCGCAAGACCGGCTGCGACATGCTTGGTGTTGGGATCGGACTGGAGGATATCCTCACCCTGAATATACAGCGCTTTGAACGTGCCGTCACAAGCGGCGTCCAGCATGTTGGGGATGCGCAGGCCCGGCTCGGGATCGATGCTCACGCCCCATTCGGCCTCGAACATATTACGGGCGGCGGCGTCGGAGATATGGCGGTAGCCTGACAGTTCGTGCGGAAAGCTGCCCATGTCGCAGGCTCCCTGCACGTTGTTCTGCCCGCGCAGCGGGTTCACCCCCACGCCCGGCCGGCCAATATTGCCGGTCGCCATTGCAAGATTGGCAATGGCCATGACGGTCGAGCTGCCCTGGCTGTGCTCGGTTACGCCCAGACCGTAATAGATCGAGCCGTTGCCGCCGGTCGCAAAGAGCCGGGCGGCAGCGCGCAGCGTTACTGGCGTGACCCCCGTGACCGGCGCCAGTGCCTCGGGCGAATTGCAGGGCAGCGCCACGAAATCGGCCCAGTGCCGGTATTCCTCCCAGTCGCAGCGCGCGCGGACGAAGGCCTCGTCTGCCAGACCCTCGGTTACAATGACGTGTGCCATCGCGGTGAGCACCGCGACATTTGTGCCGGGGCGGAGCGGTAGGTGGAAATCCGCCTCGACATGGGGGCTGCGCACGATGTCGGTGCGGCGAGGGTCGATCACGATCAGCCGCGCCCCCTGGCGAAGGCGGCGCTTAAGCCGGCTGGCGAACACGGGATGGCCATCGGTGGGATTGGCGCCGATGATCAGGACGACATCCGACGCCATGACGCTATCGAAATCCTGCGTTCCGGCCGACGTCCCGAAAGTCGTCTTCAGACCGTAGCCGGTCGGCGAATGGCACACGCGCGCGCAGGTATCGACGTTGTTGTTTCCAAACCCGGCACGCACGAGCTTCTGAACGAGGAACGTCTCCTCGTTGGTGCAGCGGCTCGATGTGATGCCCCCCACCGCGTGGCGGCCGTACTTTTCCTGGATTCGTGCGATCTCGGCGGCGGCGTGGGTGAAGGCCTCGTTCCAGGTCACTTCCCGCCACGGCTGGTCGATGGTTTCGCGGATCATGGGCGAAAGTATCCGCTCGGCATGGTTCGCGTATCCCCAAGCGAACCGCCCTTTCACGCAGCTATGCCCGCGGTTGGCCTTGCCGTCCTTCCACGGCACCATTCGCACGAGCTGCTCTCCGCGCATCTCGGCGCGAAACGCGCAGCCCACGCCGCAGTAGGCGCATGTCGTCACGATCGAGCGGTCGGGCGTCCCGATCTCGACCACCGTCCGTTCCTGCAGGGTCGCCGTCGGGCATGCCTGGACGCAGGCGCCGCACGAAACGCATTCAGACGAAAGGAAATTGTCGGCCGCAGTGCCCGCAGAGATTTTCGACGCGAAGCCCCGATCGGCCATCGTCAGGGCGAAGGTGCCCTGAACCTCGTCGCAGGCGCGCACGCACCGCGAGCAGGCGATGCACTTCGACGGATCGAAATCGAAATAGGGATTGGAGAGATCCTTGACCTCTCCGAGGTGAGTGGCGCCCTCCTGGCCGAAGCGCACGTCGCGCAGGCCGACCGCCCCGGCTTGATCCTGAAGCTCGCAATCGCCGTTGGCCGAGCAGGTCAGGCAGTCGAGCGGATGGTCTGAGATATACAGTTCCATCACGCCCTTGCGCAGCTTCTGAAGCAACGGGGTCTGCGTATGGACGACCATGCCCTGCTCGACCGGAGTGGTGCACGAGGCGGGCGTGCCGCCGCGGCCCTCAATCTCGACCAGGCACAGCCGACAGGACCCGAATGACTCGACGCTGTCGGTCGCACAGAGCCGGGGAATCGTGGTGCCCAGTTCCGCCGCCGCGCGCATCACGCTGGTTCCCGCGGGGGCGGTGACCGGCTGACCGTCGATCGTTAGAGCAACGGTTTCCGCGGAAAGCGAGGCGGGTGTCCCGAAGTCGGGTTGCGGCTCAAATCCCATTGCGCTGCTCCAGCTGCACAAGGTCGGCCACCGTGTTGATGTTGGCGGGATGAGACGAAACCGAAACTCTGCGCGCGCCGATCGCCTCGGCGAAGGCGAACATCGATTTCCGGCCGTCCCCGGCGAGCAGTTCGTCCAAGATCTGCGCCGCGGAAACAGGCCAAAGTCCAATTACCGGCTGCTCGCCTAGGCAAGCCGGTCCGGGCGACAGTGCGGATAGGAGGTCATCGGGCAAGGACAGTGCATCGACAGGCACGGAGAGGACCCATTTAAAGCCCTCTGACTCGGCATAATGAAATGCTCCGGCGATACCGCCCAGCGGTCCTTCGCCAGGTCGAGGCCAATCCACCGCGCTGGGCGCTAAGTCCGTCTGGCGGCCGACCACGACGACCGATGTAACGTGTCGCCGCAACTGTTCGAGCGCGTGAGCGAGCAACGGGCGGCCATGTAACAGTGCCTCCGCCTTGTCGGAGCCGAAGCGACTGGATTGTCCTCCGGCGAGAACTGCGCCGAGCACCCTCATCTGAAGGCGCCGTGCGGATCGTTTATGACCAGCGCGCTGTCGGGCCGCGCCAGCGCGACGAGTGTCAGTCCGGCGGCTTTCGCGCGGTCGGCGGCAAGCGTCGTCGGGGCTGAAATCGTCACCAGCATGGGGCATCCGGCGCGGACCGTCTTCTCGACGAGTTCGTAACTGCACCGCGCCGTCAGCAGGATGAAGCCGGTCCCGCAATCGATCCCATCTAAGGCGAGCCTGCCGATAAGCTTGTCGAGCGCATTGTGCCGACCGACGTCTTCGCTGGCGCGGATAATGGCGCCATCATCGCTACAGAATGCCGCGGCATGGGCGGCGCCGGTGCTCCTTCCAAGCGGCTGGTGATCGCGCAGTTCGGCCAGGGCGCGGGCGAGCGCCCTGCGCGTGATGGCAATTCGGACAGAGAGAGGCGGCAGCGGCCGCAGCGCCTCTTCGATGCTGTCGATCCCGCAGATGCCGCAGCTACTCTCCGAGACCCGAGCCCTTGCCCGCTTCAAGACGATGTCCATCCTGTCGGGGGGTAGTGCGACGCGGACAACCCAGCCGCCTTCGGCCTGATGAAACGCGATGTCTGCGATTTCCGAGGCACTCACGATCAGGCCTTCGGCAAGTGAGAAGCCGACTGCGAAAGCCTCGAGATCGGAAGGCGTAGCCATCATCACGGCATAGCCCAGACCATTGTACTCGAACGCGACGGGGGCTTCGATCGGGATGCTGCGCGCAAGATCGGCGTCGCGCGGTTCGCCCAGCCCAAGCCGGTGTACCGCGAAGATGCGTTCCTGGTCGAGCGCGGCGCTCATCCCCCTCGTCCCCGGCCGGCGAAGTCTTCGGGAAAGTGACTCAACGCGCTCATGACCGGAAAGGGGGTGAAGCCTCCCAGTGCGCAGAGCGATCCGAACTTCATCGTCTCGCACAAATCGGTGACGAGTTCGATCTGCGCCGCTGCGTCCTCGCCGGCAAGCAGCCGGTCGATCGTCTCGCGCCCGCGAACCGCGCCGATCCGGCAGGGCGTGCATTTGCCGCAGCTTTCCGCGGCACAGAAATCAAACGCGAACCGCGCCATACGGGCCATGTCCACGGTATCGTCGAAAACGCACACGCCGCCGTGCCCGATCAGCCCGTCACGCGCGGCGAATGTTTCGTAATCGAATGGCGTGTCGAACATTTCGGGTGGAAAATAAGCCCCGAGCGGCCCGCCCACCTGGACCGCGCGGACCGGACGACCCGACGCGGTGCCACCGCCAATTTCCTCGACCAACTCTCGCAGGGTCACGCCGAAGCCGCATTCGAACAGGCCACCGTGGCGGATGTTGCCCGCTAGCTGGATCGCGACCGTCCCGCGCGATCTTCCGGGTTCAAGAGACGCATAGGCGTCTCCCCCTTCGGAGAGGATATGGGGCACCGCGGCTAGGGTGAGGACGTTGTTGACCACTGTCGGGCAACCGAACAGGCCCTCGAGCGCCGGCAGCGGCGGCTTCGCGCGCACTTCGCCGCGCTTGCCTTCCAGGCTATTGAGCAGCGACGTCTCCTCGCCGCAGACGTAGGCGCCCGCGCCCAGTCGGACCTCGATCGTGAACGGCGCGATCAGCGGCGCGGCAAGCGCGACCACCGCTTTCAACTTGGCAAAGGCGTGAGGATACTCCGAACGGACATAGACGAAGCCCTTGTCCGCCCCCGTCGCGAGCGCCGCAATTGCCATCCCCTCGATCAGGCAGAAGGGATCGCCTTCCATCAGCATCCGGTCGGCAAAAGTCGCGCTGTCGCCCTCGTCCGCGTTGCAGACGATGTATTTCGGGCCGGCAGGCGCATCCGCGACGGTCTGCCACTTGCGCCCGGCGGGAAAGCCCGCGCCGCCCCGTCCGCGCAGTCCCGAGACCGTCACTTCGTCGATGCTCGCCTGGGCTCCGATCGCACCGGCCCGCTTCAGCCCCGCCCAGCCGCCGTTCGCGGCGTAGTCGCCCAGATCGAGAGGACGGGTCTTTCCCGCGCGCGCAAAGGTAAGCCGTTGCTGCCGGGTGAGGAACGGATGGTCCGCGATGCGCCCGATTGCCTTCGCGCCGTCGCCGCGCAGGATCTCTGGAACGTCCGCGACTTCGACAGGCCCGAAGCCATCGCCACCGATATCCACGAGCGGTTCAAGCCAGTGCATTCCCCAGCTCGATACGCGCTCTACGGTGCAGCCCTGCCTTCTGAAGGCAGCGGCAACCTCGTCCGCCCCGCAGGCGAGGGCAAGTGCATCGTCCGAGACCCGAACCCGAGTCATGCCGCCTCGATCAGCGCGGCAAGGCGCTGTTCGTCGAGCCGCGCATGGAGCTTCGCGCCCACGCGCGCGTTGGGGCCGACGCTGCACAGGCCTAGACAATAGACCGTCTCAAGCCGAACCCGCTCGCCGGCCGCCGCCTCGGCTGCGGAGACAAGCGCTTCGACCCCGCGTGCCTTGCACGCCTCTGCCCGGCAGAGCTGCACGATGGGACGCGGATCAGGGACGTCGGCGAAGTCATGGTAGAAGCTGACCACCCCGTAAACTTCGGCGCGACTGAGGTTCATGGCAGATGCAATTGCGCGGACATGCGCTTCGCCAATGGCGCCAAAGCGGCCCTGAACAGCGTGCAGGATTGGAAGGAGCGGACCGTCAAGCTCAATGTGCGAGGCGATGATCTGTGCCAGCTCGTCCTCAAGAACGTTTGCAGCACCGGTCACGATTCACTTTCCAATCGTTGGCGTCCCGAAGCTTCGGGACGCTTCCGACGAAGCTTACTGCAAATCGTCCATTTCGTATATCGGCAGTATCTCGATTTTAGTTCGCCCGGGCGGGGGATTGGGGCAGCGCCTCAGTCCCCTGCCCGAGCTACGCACTAGGTCGCCGAGGATTTCCCGCGTCCGCCAGCGAACATCTGCGGCATGGCCAGGGCATCGAACCCGTAGGGATCGGGCCGGAACACAATGCCTCCGGCACCCGGCGCCGCGGTGAGGTAAGTCATGTATACTGGAACCGGTTTGGGCAGTTCGAACTTCTGCTCGGCCTGCGTGGTAACCATTGGCATCTTGGGGAACACCCACGAGGCAAAGCGGCGATAGTCCTGCAGCCGGACGCAGCCGTTGCTGACCCAGCGGGCATCCTGCGCAAACAGTTCCTTGTGGGGGGTATCGTGCAGGTAGATGCCGTAATCATTCGGCATCTCGAACTTCATCGCGCCCATCGAATTCCAGGGGCCAGGCAACTGGCGCACGCGCACCTCGCGCTTGCCCGCCGCCACCTGCTTCCAGTTGATCGTCGACAGGTCGGCAGGCGCCGCGTTGTCCGACCAGTCGGAAAGCACTTCGTAGTGGAAATCGCGCAAGTACGACGGCCCCTGCTCGAGGATCCGCCGGGCCGTCAGGCTGCGCGTTAGCTCGGGCGGCACGTTCCAATAGGGGTTCGCCTTTGCCGTGCGCATGAGAACCGCCATCATCGGAGTCTTGGTCTTGGGCGATCCCACAACGACGCGCATGGTATCGGCAATTTGATCGCGGTTGAAAAGGTATGCCTCCGCCGCGCCCGAATCGACCACCACATAGCGATCGAACGTACGCGAGACCGGAAGGCGCCAGGCGCGCTCCATGTTGATCGCGATGCGGCGCTCGAAATAGGGCGCACCGAGGTTCAGTGAAGCGATCGTCGCGCGCCCGGCAATTCCGTCGGCGGGAGCCAGGCCGTGGACGGACTGGTATTCCATCACTCTTTGATAGACCGCCTGATCGTACGTGCTTCCGGCCGGCAGGCCGAGGCGCGAGCGGAGCTGGGCGACGCGCTTGCCCGTGGCGCCAGTCTTGAGCGGCGCGCCGGTTGCAAGCCGGGTTTGCGGCAAGGCGCCCCAGGTGGCTTCGTACTGTTGCAAACCTTGGGCGAGCTGGGCGAACAGGATGTTCGGCGCGCCCGCGCGGCCTTCATCGGAGCCCTTGAATATCCGCTGAAGCCAATTGCGCGGCTTCTGCTTCTTCTTCGCGACCGTGCTCATCTGCGGATCGACGTAGACGAAATCGATGCCCTGCTTGATGTTGCTTGCCACCGCCACGGGCTCGTCGCCGCGCGGAACGGCCGACATGCCGGGCGTGGCCACCAAGAGCGCCGCAGCGCCGAGGATCAGGTGAATCTTCTTGTTCATAACGAATTGCCGCTGCGCGGCGCCCTCCAAATCAGGTGTTCGGCGAATGAACGGACTGGCGGGATTTAAGTTTCGCACTCCTGAACGCGGAGTGTGGCGAAAAGGGCGAACGCCGACCGGCGCCACCGATCAGACGTGAGGCTATCGGCTTCGTCAGTCTTTACCGACTACGATGAGCATCTGTCGTTCGGGCTTGTGCTTCCGGCGCGCCCCTGCTCGGATCGAAGATTGCCTGCCAAGCACGATTGCCTGACTTATCTAATGATGTTAGATTGATCGCAACAAGCAGCTGCAGGCGGCCGGACAGGAGAGAAAAATGGCAACCCTCGCGCAAGATCGCTACGTGATGACGGTCGACGGTCAGGATTTGTCGACTGCCAGGACAATCCCCGTCAAGAATCCCGCGACCGGCGAAGCGTTTGCCGAGGCACCATGCGCCGATTCCGGTGACCTCGACCGGGCGGTCGCCGCCGCAAGACGCGCCTTCCCCGGCTGGCGCGACACCCCGATCGCAACGCGCAAGGCGGCATTGCTCAAGGCGGCGGAAAAGATCGAGGGCGAGGTCGATGCGCTCGCTGCGCTGTTCACGCGCGAACAGGGCCGCCCCCTGCCCGGCGCGAAAGCGGAAATCGCGGGGGCCGCCATGTGGCTCAAGGCCACGACGATGCTCGACATCCCGGTCGAGGTCACCGAGGACACCGCTACCCGGCGGATTGAAGTCCATCACGTTCCGCTTGGCGTCGTCTGCGGCATCGTGCCGTGGAACTTCCCCGTACTGCTGGCATCATGGAAGATCGGCCCCGCGCTGATGGCGGGCAACACGCTGGTCCTCAAACCCTCCCCGTTCACGCCCCTCACCACCCTCCGCATCGCCGAACTGATCCGTGACTGTTTCCCTGCCGGCGTCTTCAACGTGATCTGCGGCGACGACTCGCTTGGCCCGCTGATGACCGCGCATCCTGGCTTCGCGAAGATCTCATTCACCGGTTCGACCGCGACCGGGCGGCGGGTGATGGAATCCGCGGCGCGCGATCTCAAGCGCATTACCCTGGAGCTCGGCGGCAACGATGCCGCCATCGTGATGCCCGATGTCGATGTCGATGCCGTGGCGGAACAGCTCTTCGAAGGCGCATTCCATAACACCGCGCAGGTCTGCGTGGCGACGAAGCGGCTCTATATCCACGCCGATGTCTATGACCGGCTTCGTGACCGCCTGCATGAACTGATCCGCGAGACGCCAGTGGGCGACGGCGCCGAACAGGGCAACCGCTATGGCCCGATCCAGAACGAGGCACAGTATCGCCGTGTGGTTTCCCTGCTGGAAGACGCGCGCGCAAACGGCCTTACCTTGCTGGAAGGCGGGCCCGTACCGCAGGCAGGCTATTTCGTGCCCCTGACGCTCGTCGACAACCCGCCCGAGGATTCGCGCGTGGTGGTCGAGGAGGCATTCGGCCCGGTGCTGCCGCTGCTCAAGTTCACCGAGGTCGACGACGTGGTATCCCGCGCGAACGACACCCAATATGGCTTGGCAGGCGCTGTCTGGTCCGCCGACGTGGCGCAGGCGACGGCTATCGCCCATCGGCTGGATACCGGTACGGTGTGGATCAATCAGAACCTGCAGTCGACGCCCTTCACGCCGCTGGCCGGTGCCAAGCAATCGGGCTTCGGCCAGGAGAACGGCCTGTCTGGGCTGCTGGAATTCACGCGGCCAAAGGCCATCTACATTCCCAAGACGGCGCCCGCCGCATGAGCCTCGCCCTGTCCACCCGCGACCTGGAATTCCGCGAGGAGGTGCGCGCGTTCCTCGATGCCAAGCTGACCCCGGAGCTGCGCCTGGCGGGCAGCAGGATGACCAGCGTATATGCCGATCACGAGGCGCAGATGGCGTGGCAGGCGATCCTCCACGAGCGCGGCTGGGCGGCGCCGGCATGGCCCGTGGAGCACGGCGGCGCGGGCTGGACAGCCGTTCAGCGGCACATCTTCACGCGTGAGCGCGTGGCGGCCGGGGCGCCGCCGACCTCGCCGATGGGCATCAGCATGGCCGGTCCGGCGATCCTCGGCTACGGCACCGCCGAGCAGAAGGCCCATTTCCTGCCCCGGATGCTGTCGGGCGAACACTTCTGGTGCCAGGGCTATTCCGAACCGCAGGCCGGATCGGACCTTGCTGCGCTAGACATGAAGGCAGTGCGCGACGGCGATGATCTGGTCTGTTCTGGCAGCAAGATCTGGACGACTCACGCCAACGTCGCGAACTGGATGTTCTGCCTCGTCCGCACGACGCGCACCGAGCGGCGGCAGCAAGGCATTACTTTCCTGCTGATCGACATGACCACCCCGGGGATCGAGGTGCGCCCCATCGTCATGCATTCGGGTGAGTGGATTCAGAACCAGGTCTTCTTCGACAATGTCCGGGTCCCGGTCGCCAACGTCCTCGGCCAGATCGACGACGGCTGGACCGTGGCCAAGTATCTGCTCGATTTCGAGCGCGGCGGCAGCGCATACGCGCCCGAACTCAAGGCTAAGCTCGACCTTCTTTACCGCGAGGCAGCGGGAATGATCGCGTCGGACCCGGTCTTCGCCGGCCGGGTGGCGGACGCCGGTGTCCAGATCGAGGTGCTCGACGCGCTGGAGATCGAGATCCTCTCGGCATTGTCAAACGACCGCTCGATCGGCACCGACGCATCGATGATGAAGATCCTCGGGACCGAGTTGCAGCAGCTGATGACCGAACTGCGGCTTGAAGCCGCAGGGCCGCTATCGCGTGCCTGGCAGCCGGGGGTGACAATGCCTGGCGGGCCAGTACTGGGCTACCCGGGCAACATCGAGCCCTATTCGAGCGGTGAACCTTGGCAGGCGATCGCGCCCTTGCGCTATCTCAACGAGCGCGCGGGCTCGATCTATGCCGGGACCAACGAAATTCAGCGCAACATCATCGCCAAGGCAGAGCTGGGACTGTAGTTCGGTTTAGCCTGCGTCGCGCAGGGATGCGTGGCGGGCTGCATGCTGGTCGGCTGAACCGAGTTCGTCGGCGATCACGGTAAGCCTTTTGAAGCAACGGCTTAGCGCGAGCTCGTCGGTCATTCCCATCGCGCCGTGAAGCTGGACCGCCTGTTGGCCGACGAACCGTCCGGCCGTGGCCACCGTCGCCTTCGCCGCGCTGACGATACGTCCACGAACCTCCGCCGGTTCGTCCAGCGCCTGCATTGCCCGGCGCGCAATCGCACCTGCCCGCCGCGCGTGCATCTGCATGTCGACCAGGCGGTGCTGCACGACCTGGAACTGGGCGAGCGTCTGTCCGAACTGGCGCCGTTGGCGAGCATACTCGACCGTATCGCGCACAAGCCTCTTCATGATCGCGGCCGCCTCGACTGCGATGCAGGCCCGCGCTGCGTCTGCGGCTGCCGCGACAGCTTCCCCCGCATCGGCGGAGAGCATGGTCGCGGGCGCACGGTCCAACTGAAGGTCGGCAGCAAGCCTGCCGTCGATCGTGGGATAGGAACGGCGCCCAGAGGCGAGCGCCGGATCGATCAGGAACAGTCCTGTCGCTTCGGCTTGATCGACAACGACGAGAGTCACCTTCGCATGATCGGCGTCGAGGACAAGTCTGAGCGTCCCGTCGACGCGCCACTGCTCGCCGTCTTTGGACCCTGAGACACCTCCGCGGAGGCGCTCGTCGAGACCCGCGACAGTCGCAATCTCTCCGGATTCAGCCATCGACCGCAAAACCTCATCCGAACTTGAGGTTGCAAATCGAGCAAGAAGCGTGGCCGCGACAATGCTGCTTTCGACGAAGGGTGTGGGCCAACAGGCTCCCCCCAGCGCGGCCATGATCGGTTCGGCTTCGCCCGCCGTCATCCCGAGGCCGCCCAACGCCTCACGTATCAGAATGCCCTGAACCCCCGCGTCGCCGAGGATCGGCCAGGCGCTGGCCGCATCGGCCTGCGTCAGCCGGCGGCTGAGCGCATCGTAGAGCTGGTCCCGCTCGGCACCAGCCGCGTCAGCCTCCGCAGCCTCGCTCACGCCCGGGCGAGGAGCGCTTCGAGCGCTTCGTAATAGTGGACGATATTGGCTTCGAGCCCGCAGTAGACGACCTCGGCGGGAACGCCGGTTGACAGGCCCTCCTGGCTGATCTCTGCGGCACGGAAATCCTCGCCGCCAAACACGCTGATGATGAGTTCGTAGGAGCGCTTGAACACTTCTTCGGCCTTCTGCGTCGTCGCCGGCCCCGGGGTCAGCATGAAGTAATGCACTGTCGTATGATCGACGTCCCGCGGCATAAGGATCATCGCGCTCGTATAGTACTGGCTGGTCACGATTACCAAGTTCGGAAACGCGGTGTAGGCATGCGTCACCAGCTTGTGGACATTGCCCTCCGGATCCTCGTCCAGCATCGCCGGTTCGTAGCCGATCCTGCCGGAAACCTGGCGGATATTCGGTCCGAACATGTCCACGATGTTCGGCGCATCGACAAACAGGTTGCCGATCGAGGCGGCATGAAGCCGCTGCACATGATAGCCCTCGAGGAAGGGCTCCAGAACGACCTTCCAGTTGGCCTTCAGCTCGAACGTCTGGCGCCCGTAGACATGTCCGTCGGCGATGCCGAGCGCGGTAAAGTCCTCCGCCACCTGGTCCGAAAGCTGCGAATAATCGGGCTCACTTCTGTCGAGCTGGGCATAGACGATCCCGCCCATGACCCGCGACGGCAATTGCCGCAGCCCCCGCTTCGACTTGTCGAAGTCGGCGAACATGTCGGACCTGGCGACGCCGACGAGCTGGCCGTCAATGCCATAGGTCCAGGCATGGTAGGGGCAGGTCATCCGCCCCTGCTTGTGGACCGCGCAATCCTCGATGAGCTTCGAGCCCTTGTGCTGGCAGGCATTGACGAAGACCTTGATCTCGTCGTCGCGGGTTCGCGAGACGAGCAACGGCATCCCGTATGCCTCGATGGCGACAATCGAGCCGGGTTCCTCGAGTAGGGCCGAAAGCGTTACCGGGACCGGAAAACGCCGGAAGATCTTGGCCTGTTCAGCCTCGAACCGCTCCGTGCCCGTAAAGATGGAATTGGGCCGGGTCGCGGCGAGTGGCACGTTGACCGCGTCCTTCTCGGCAGGGATTCGGCGGATCGATTCCTGCTGGCTGGCGGTCAGGTCGGCAAGGCGGGTTACCTTGCGCGTCGTTGTCGCGGGAATATCGGTGACCTCGTTCATGGTCTTGATGCCTCTCCAGACTCGTTGAAGCGAGCATACCCCCACCTAAATCTAATGGCAATAGTTTTAGGTCTCCGCCGCGACCGGCATCCGGCGGTCGAGAAATTCGAGGACGCTGGCGTTGAAGGCGTCATTCCTGTCTCCCGAGACCATGTGACCCGCGCCTGCGACATCGGCGACTTCCAGCGTCGGCAGGATCTTGCGGAAGGCGGCGACGCTGCTGTCGCTCACCACGTCGCTGCTCATCCCGCGCACGACCAGCACGCCCATCTCCAGGCGACGGCCGAGCATGCGGGCCGAACGCTCGACCATCGCGTGAATGTCTTCGGGACGAGTCGACACGATCCGTGGGTCCCAGTGCCAATAGAGGCGCCCATCTTCGCGCTCGCGCAGGTTGCGGCGCAGGCCGGAGGAATCGCGCGGGCGCGGGCGATGCGGATTGTAGGCGGTCACCGCGGCGACAACGTCTTCAATCGTATCGAACCCGGCCGAAGTTCCGCGCATGAAAGTGACGATGCGGTCGATCCCGGCAGGCTCCGGAGTAGGCACGATATCGACGAGGACGAGAGCCGACGGCGCAAGACCCGATGCCGCCGCGTGGATCGCAGTCATCCCGCCAAGCGAGGCCCCCACGAGCGCGAAGGGGCCGGTGATGCCCGCCGTGATGACGCGCAGGTCGTCAACGCGATCGTCAAGCGAGTAGCGGCCGGCCTCCGACCAGTCGCTGTCGCCATGCCCGCGCCCGTCGACATTGATCACGCGATAACCGCGTCCGACCAGGGCGCGCATAGCCCCCGACCAGCTATGGCGGGTCTGCCCGCCGCCGTGCAGCAGGATCACTGTCGGCGCGCCCTCAGGGCCTGCCTCGTCGGCCACCAACGTCACGCCGTCTGGAGCCACATAGCGACGAACTACACTCATCGGCACCGACCTTTCACTCGCTTAGTCCGTTAATCTACTGTAATTAGGTTTAGTGACAAGCCAGCGAAGTTGCTGGCGTCGGATTCGCCGGTATCCTACCGAACCCGAGGTCAGGGCCTTGTGCAATGGGGACAATGAAGTGAAGTCTGGAAAAGCATCAGCCGCGGCCGCGCCTCGCGTGCCGCGGGCAGGGAGACCGGCGACGCCGCTCATCACACGGCAGACCGCTTCAGATGCCGCGCTCAAACTGATCGATCGACACGGGCTCGACGGCCTAAGCCTTCAAGGCGTGGCACGCGAACTGGGCGTGAGCGCTCCGTCGCTCTACCACCACTTCAAGGACAAGGAGGAAATCCTCACCGAAGTTGTGCGCCGGATGCTGGAAGAGATCGGCGCCGAACAGGACACCTGGTCCGACGATTGGGAAACCCGCACGATCGAGCTCAGCCTTGCGACCCGCCGGGTGATGCTGCGCCATCCCAACGGCGCTCCGCTGGCGCTGCGGTTCTTTCCGCGCAAGCTGATGCTTCCCGCCTACGAGAGGTCGCTGATCGACTGTCCCTACTCTCCCGAGGCGCAGGCGGTGATCCTCGAGGCGGTGGAGAAGTTCACTTATGGAACTTCGCTGTTCGCCGCGGCGGCCGAGGCACACCACGTGCCGGCCATGCCGACGGTCGACGCCGGGCGCTTTCCCCGCCTCGCCCATGCCCTCAAAGTGGCGCCGGGCGACGACGAGGCGATTCACGTGGAGGCGCTGAAGGCGCTGCTCGACGGCTTTCGCGTTCGCTTCGGATCGAAGCTGGCGAAGGACTGAGCGGGCGCCGCGGTCCGAGGACACGCGGCGCGCGAACTCGTCAGAACTTCAGCGCGACCTCGACGAACACCTCGCGCGGGTTGTCGACGAACGCCGACATGTCGGCGAGGACGCCGGGTCCAGCCGTGCCGGTACCGGTGCCGCCGGTGAACGGGATGTCGTTCGCCGCGGTCACCACCAGCTCGTTGGTCAGATTGCGCCCGATCAGCGACAGCGACCAGCGATCGTCCGGCCCGCGCAGCGACAGGCTGGCGTCCACCTTGGTGTAGGCCTTCTGGATCGAGTCCGGCCGCAGCGCGTCGGTAAAGTTGTAGCGCGAGGTGTAGCTGACATCGCTCATCGCGCGCAGCGTCCAGCCGGCGTCGGTCAGTGGGATGTCCCAGGTGAACCCGGCCCTGCCCGCGAACTTCGGCGCCTTGGGCGGCGTGCGGCCGTCATAGTCCTGCGCCGTGAAGGCCGAGCCCACTAGCTGCAGGTTGCAACCCTGCGCGCTGGTCTGGCCCGGATAGCATTGGCCGATGTAGTCTTGGTACTTTGCGTCGTTATACGCCGCCGCGGCACGAAGGCTAAGCCCGTCGATCCCCGGCACGCGATAGTTCAGGTCGGCCTCGACACCCTGCGTGCGCAGCTTGCCCGCATTGCCCGCGATCAGCGAAACCGCCTGCGGATCGAAGAACTGAACCTGCAGATCCGAGTAGATATAGCGATAGGCCGTCAGGTTGAAGCTGAGGTGCCGGTCGAGCTGCAAGGTGCGCAAGCCGACCTCGCCGCCCTCGGCCGTTTCCGAGCCGTAGCGGCCCGCCGCGACGCTGGCGGCGGGCGTCAGCGCCTGCGAGATGTTGAATCCGCCCGCCTTGAAGCCCTGCTTGTACGCGGCATAGAAGGTCGTATCGGCCTCCGGCTTGTAGCGCACAGTGACCTGGGGGGAGAGATTGGTGTCGCGATAACGGTCGGTCAGGCGGATGTTACCCGGGAACGCGCCGGCAAAGGCAATGTGCGCCGGCAGCGACTGCTGGAAAGAATCGCGCGCCTCGAGGCTGTAACGCGCACCCCCGGCGATTTCGAACTTTTCGCCCAGGTTCAGCGTCGCTTCGGCGAACAGCGACATGGAATCCGTCTGGAACCCGTTGTCGCGCTTGAAGGTCACGAAGGTCTGGTTGATCGGATCGATCGGCACCGGGAAGATGTAGGCATCGGTGTTGAAGTCGAATTTCCCGTGCGCGTAGAATCCACCGAACAGCAGGTTCAGCGGCCCGTCGAAGTGCGACTGGAAGCGCAGTTCCTGCGAATACTGCTGGAATTCGGCAAGCTGGCTGAACCCGGCCGGATAACCCTCGCCCGAGACGTTGTTGAGATCGGTCTGCTTGAACCGATAGTAGCCCGTGATCGACGACACATCGAACGGATCGCTTTTCAGCGTGCCGGTCAGGATTGCGTACTGCGACTGGAAGTCGGCATACATCTTGCCGTTGCGGGCATAGCGATAGTTGGCCTGCGCGACCTGAATCGGGATCGCGGAGCTGTCGGCCCGGCCGTCGATCCGGCAATCGGCGTTCGGGCTCGGCGGGATGCCGTTGGCGGCAAAGGGCACGGTGCGCCCGCCCCCGCAGATCCGCTCGAGCAGATCGGTCGGTCCGCCGTCCTCGACCTTGGTCGCGCCGGCCTTGAGCTGGAGCGTCAACGCCGAGCTGGCATCCCATTCGGTCGTCAGACGGCCGCTGTAGCTTTTCGCGGGGCCCCGCTTGTCGGAATTGCGGGTCCGGACCTGCCCCGGGATCGGGGTAGGATAAATCGCCGCCGCGGTATTGGTGAACGCGCCGTTGCTATCCGAGAAGCGGCCGGCGACCCGGGCGCGGAAGGTATCGCTGATCGGACCCGAGACGAATGCCTCGACGTACTTCTCCTCGGTATTAAAGCCGTAACCGGCCTTGACCCCCGCTTCGAACGTGTCGCTCGGTCCGTTGGTCGTGATGCTGATCAGGCCGCCCGTGGTGTTCTTTCCGAAGAACAGCGCCTGCGGTCCCTTCAGGACTTCGACGCGCTGGATATCGTATTGCGGCAGGCTGATCTCGCGCCCGCGGCTCATCGGAAGGCCATCGATGACGAACGAGACCGACTGGTCGAAACCGGCGGAAAGGGCCGTGGAGCCAACCCCGCGCAGAAAGATGCTGGCAGAGGAACCCGAAGCCGCCTTGCCCGCGATGAGCGAGGGGACAAGCGTGGCGAGGTCGGTCACCCGGTTGACCGAATAATCCTTCAGCGTCTCGCCACCGATCGCGGTGATCGCCACCGGGGCATCGAGCAGGCGCTCGTCGCGGCGGCGGGCCGAAACGATGATTTCCTGGTCGTTCTGCGGCTCGGTCGAAGCGGCATCGGCGGCAGGGTCGGTCGATACGCCGCCGGGGACGGCATCCGCCTGGGTCTGAGCAAAGACAGTGCCTGGCGCGACCAACCCGGTCGACAACATCAGGGCAGCAATTCGGAACTTATGAGCCACGGCCAATCCTCCCAAAAGCCCGCGACATTCGCCGTTGCTGGGCTTCACCACGTTTATTTACGCGGTTCCATATCCACCATTCCGTCAACCTAATGTCAATAGATAAACGAAAGCGGACCAGCTACTACTGGTTCCCGGCCAGGATGAGATCGGCTGCGCGCCAGGCCATCGCCATCGTCGGAGCCTGGGTATTTCCCGCTGGAATCACGGGCATGATCGACGTGTCCATGACGCGCAGGCCATCCACTCCGCGGACCCTGAGCTGAGGGTCGACGACCGAACCTTCGTCATTGCCCATCCGGCAACTGCCCACCGCGTGATAGGCGCAGGTGCCGAAACGGTCGTAAGCATCGAGGATCTCATCGTCGGATGCATATTGCGGTCCCGGCATCGTCTCCTCGGCGATAAGGTCGGCGAGAGGTGCTTTGCGGACGTAGTCCCTGACAACCCGCACCGCGCCGATCATCGATTGCCGGTCCTCGGCATTCGCCCGGTAATTCGGGCTGAAACGGGCGGGAGCATCCGGATCGCAGGTCTCGATATGGATTTGCCCCCGTGACGTCGGCCGCAGCGAATAGACGACCACATGCATCCCGGGAAACCGCTCCACGTCCTGACGATTCTTGGCGAAGTCGAACGAGAACGGGGCGATGAGCATTTGCGCATCTGGGCGATTGAGGCCCGGACGCGTGCGGAACCAGGCGCCGATCTCGTAGGCCGCCGCCGCCATCGGCCCGCGCCGGGTAAGATAGTACTTCAAGGTCGATCGCAGCAGCCGCCAGCCCTTGAACTCCTTGTTCTGCGAGATATCGCGCTTCAGCTTCCACTGCATGATCAGGCCGCGATGCTCGATCAGGCCCTCGCCCACCTCGGGATTGTGGTGGACCACCCTGATGCCGAGCGCCTCGAGTCGCGCGGCGTCGCCGATGCCCGATCGTTCGAGAATTCCCGGGCTTGCCATGGCGCCGCCGCAGACGATCACCTCACGCCCAGCCCCGAAGCTTTCGCGCTTGCCCTCTCGGATCAGCTCGACCCCCGTGGCGCGCGTGCCGGTAAAGGTCACCCGATCAACCGTACAGCCGGTCAGGATGGTCAGGTTCGCGCGATTCTCGGCCGGACGGAGGAAGGCAACCGCTGCGCTTTGTCGGCGCCCATTGGAGATCGTGCGCGGGGCGAAGCCGATTGCCTCGGCATTGTCGGGCGTATTGACGTCGGCCTTGCGCGGCCAGCCCATCGCCTCTCCGGCACCGACCTGTGCTTCCGACAATTCATCGCGCAGATCGGGCATCGTTACCCGCAGCGGGCCCTTTGCGCCGCGCGTTTCCGCTGCGCCCAGCTCATGGCTTTCCAGCGCGGCGTAGGCCTTGCCGATATGCTCCCAATTCCAGTCGTCGCTGCTGAGTTCCGCGATGGCGTCGAAGTCGGCAGGCTGTCCCCGGACGTACATCATTCCGTTGATCGAGCTCGACCCGCCGAGGACGCGGCCGCGAACCCAGACTTCGGACTGCCCAGCGGTCGATTCCTCAGGGTTGCTGGCATAGGCCCAGAGATGCTTCGGGTCTGCCATGACCTTCGCCAGCCCCTTGGGCATGGCGATGAACGGGTGTGTATCGCGAGGTCCGGCTTCGATCAGGAGGACCGAATTCGCAGGATTCTCGCTCAGCCGGTAGGCAAGGACGCACCCTGCTGCACCCGCTCCGACAATCACGAAATCATAGCTTTTCATGCGCTTCCTCCGGAGTCCGGCAACATCTGTGGTCGCTCGGTGCAATAAACCTATTGCCATTAGATAGAATGGGCAATAGCTACATCGCAAAGCACGTCGCATTGCGCGATACGATGCCGAGAGGAGTGGAATGGCGCAGACTTTGCCAGCGGCGATTGACTGGTGGGCGCGGATGCGGCCGGACCAGCCGGCTGTCGTCCTCGGCGAAGATGCCATCACCTACAGCGAATATCGCGACTGGTCGCGTCGGGTCGCCCAGATGCTGATCGCCGATGGGCTGGAGCCCGGTGACCGCGTTGCGATCTGCGCGACCAACAGCCTTGCCTATGTAGCCTTGATCCTTGGCACGATCCGCGCCGGCGGGATCGTGAACCCGGTCAATTTCCGCTATACCACTCGTGAAATCGCCGAATTGTTCGAGACCACCGAACCGCGCTTCGCCTTTGCGGCGGAGGAGTTCCGCGAGAACGTGGCCGCGACTGGCATCTCGCCGCGCGCAATGGACCTCATCCTCGCCCTGAGGACGGGTGCCCCTGCCATCTGCGCGCACGATCCGGCGCCCGATGCGCCCGTGGTGATCATCGCGACTTCGGGATCGACCGCCAAGCCCAAGGGCGTGGTGTTCACCAACCGCTCGATGACGGCCTATGCCGCAAACTGGGCAATCGAGGAGACGACGTCGGCCGCGGGATCGCGAGTAATGAGCCTTGCGCCGCTCAATACCTCGGCAGGGTTCGTGCAGTTGATGCACTACACCACTCAAGGCTGCACGATTTACATGGTGCCCCAGTTCGATCCGCTGAAGGCGCTGCGGCTGATCGAGCAGGAGCGCATTACCTGCTTCGGCGCGGTCCCGGCATTCTTCGAATTCATCGCCGCCTTGCCCGAATTCCCCGATGCGGATCTCAGTTCGCTTCGCCTGGCCACCGCCGGTGGCTCGCGCGTCAGCCGGCAGCTGCTCGACGCTTACAAGGCCAAGGGCATCGTCATCCGCCAGATCTACGGCCAGACCGAAGTCGGCGGCAACGCGACCATGATGCCCGAGCATCTCGCGCTCGCCGCGCCGGAGAAGTGCGGCTGGGGCGGAGTGTTCATGGACTTGCGCGTCGTGCGGCCCGACGGCAGCGATTGCTCACCGGGCGAGACCGGCGAAATCGTGATGCGGTCCCCCGCGATGATGCAGGGCTACTGGCGCAATCCCGAAGAGACGGCGCGAGCCATCCGCGACGGCTGGCTCCATTCGGGCGACCTGGGGATGCTGGACGAAGATGGCATGCTGACCTTCGTCGACAGGCTGAAGGACCTCATCATCTCGGGCGGGCTCAATATCTCGGCCGCCGAAGTCGAAGGCGTCGTGACCGAGTTTCCCGGCATCGTGGAGGCGCTCGTGATAGCCGCGCCCGACACCAAGTTCGGCGAAACGCCGTTGGCTGTCATCCACGGTCCCGACGAGATCGACGTCGCCGCGCTCATCCGACACTGCGACGCCAACCTCGCGAACTACAAGGTGCCGCGCTACGTCGCCTACTCGCGCGAGCCGCTGCCGCGGCTGGCGACCGGCAAGCTATCCAAGCCCGCCGTCCGTGAACGGTACGCCGACGCGCACAAGCACCTTCCCCGCGTCCGCTGAAGGAGACCGGCCGATGAACGCCCAAGCCCAGATCGACCGCACGATCCCTGATCACGTGCCGCCTCACCTGGTCTACAATTTCGACATCTACGCCGACGAACGCGTCTCGAGCGACGTTCAGCGCAGCTATGCCGAGGCGATCGCCGACGCGCCCGACATCTTCTGGTCGCCGGCCAACGGCGGCCACTGGCTGGTGAAGCGCTTCGACGCGATCGCCGCCGTCGCGAGCGATCCGGAGCACTTTTCGGTGCGCGAGATGCAGATCCCGAGGGTCGAAAACCCCCCGTTCTTCATTCCGCTCAGCCTCGATCCGCCCGACAATCTCAAGTATCGCCGGGCGATGGCGCCAATGTTCGGGCCTACCGCGATCAAGGCGCTTGAGCCGCGCCTGCGCCATTGGGCACAGACCATCGTGGCCGAAGTGGCGCCCAAGGGCGGCTGCGACTTCATGGCCGACGTCGCCAAGGTCTATCCCGTCAGCATCTTCATGGAACTGATGGGCATGGACCTCTCGCGGCTGCAGGAGTTCCGCCACCTCGCCGAGCGGTTCTTCGAAGTGCAGAACGATGCCGAGGAGATGGGCCGCTTGAGCGCGACGATCCTGGGCATCATGAAAGAGCTCGTCGACGTGAAGCGCGCGCGCCCCGACGACAAGCTGATGAGCCATTTCGTGCACGCCGAAATCGAAGACGGCCGCACGATGAACGACGATGAAATCCTCGCGATGAGCTTCGTCCTGTTCCTGGGCGGGATGGACACGGTTACCAACGTGACTGGCTTCGCCTTCCAGCAACTCGCCCAGATGCCCGAACTTCAGGCCCGGCTTGCGGCCGACCCCGCGGGCCTGTCGACCGCGTTCGCCGACGAAGCGGTTCGCGCTTTCGGCGTGGTCAATTCGCCCCGTCTAGTGGTCAAGGACAAGGACCTGCTCGGGGTGCCATTCCGGACGGGCGACATGGTTCTCAACCTGCTGCCGGTAGCGAGCCGCGACGACCGCAAGTTCGAAAATCCCCACGCGCTCGACATCGATCGCAAGAAGGTCGCGCACATGACTTTCTCCACCGGGCCGCACTTGTGCATCGGCCACGTCCTCGGCCGTGCCGAGATTCGCGTGCTGGTGGAAGAATGGGTGCGCCAGGTACCGCGCTTCCACATCGTCGAAGGGGCCGAACGCCCGTTCCGCACCGGCACCGTCATGGCGCTCGAGAAGCTGCCCATCGAATGGGACGTCTGATCGGATGAACCGTTTCGATGGCGCGGACGCGCCCTACTGGACCGCGCTGGCGGAAGGCCGGCTTGTGCTCCCGCGCTGCGAGGGCTGCGATCGCTGGATGTGGCCCGCCGGGCACCGCTGCGGCCACTGCGGCAGCACCGCCGTCCGCTGGCTCGAGCGCGAAGCCAGGGCCACCGTCTTTTCATGGACCCGAACCTGGCATCGCTTCGTTCTTACCGAGGCGCTCGACCTTCCATTCACGACCGTCCTTGCCGAAATCCACGATTGCGGTGTGCGGCTGCTCGGCCGGCTCGACGATCCCGACCGGATCAACCCCGTGATCGGTGAGGCGCTGAGCGGCCGTTTCGCCACAACTGTCGTCGGCGACGACAGCATTCCCACGATCATCTGGAGCCGGCCATGAACCCGCTGTTCGGCACGACGGCGATCGCCGGCGTCGGCCTGCGCCAGTACAAGCGCGGCGCATCCCCCCTGCCGGAGCGAAGCGTTCTGGTCGAGGCCATCCTCGATGCATGTGGCGAGGCCGGCTTGGATCCCGCCGATGTCGATGGCTTCGTCTCGTACGGCGACGACCACAACGAGCCTGTCCGCCTGATGCCGGAGTTGGGAACGCGCGAACTGCGCTGGTCGGCTTCCGTGTGGGGCGGCGGCGGCGGCGGCATCGCCGGGGCCTTCGGCGTGGCCGCCGCGGCAATCCTTTCGGGGCAGGCCAAGGCGGTGGTGATCTTCCGCGCACTGGTGGAAGGAGCAAGCGGCCGGCTTTCCGCCGCGGTCATGGCGCATCATCTCAACGATCACATGCTTGCCGCCGGGGTCGTGTCGCCGGCGCAGGTATGCGCGATCCGCGCCAACCGGCTGTTCGAGCATCACGGCGTTCCGCGCAGGATCGTCGAGGATCTCGTCCGCGCATCCTATTTTCACGGCAGCCGAAATCCCGAAGCGGTCGCGTTCGGCCAGCAGTTCGATCCGGCCTTGCTCCACTCATCGCGCCTGATTGCCGAACCATTCCGACTGTTCGATTGCTCGCGCGAGAACGACGGCGCTGGGGCCTTGCTGATGGTCGCCGCCGATGTAGCCGGCGACCTGGCCAAACCTCCCGTGTATCTGCTGGGCTGCACGCAAGGGGCCGAGGCCGGCTGGGGCGACCTGCTGGAAAACGATGACACCGAGCTTTACGCCACCGCCGGCTTTCGCTTCGTGGCGGGGCGACTCTATCGCGACACGGGCCTGACGCCCGCCGACATCGACGTCGTCCAGCTCTACGAGAACTTCGACGCGCAAGGCATCATGTCCCTGATCGACCATGGTTTCTGCACGTACGAAAACGCCGCGGAGATCCTGCGCTTCGAGAACCTGATCAGCGATGGCGGCAAGCTCCCCGTCAACACCGCGGGAGGCAATCTCGCGCAAGGCTTCATCCACGGCATCGGCCTGCCGATCGAGGCAGTGCGCCAGTTGCGGGGCGAATCGCCAAATCCAGTTGCCGGTGCGCGTACGTGCCTGCTTGCCGGGGGCCCCGGCGCGCCGACTGTCAGTTCGGCAATCTTCGCCAACGCATTCTAGCTCTCCAAAGAACCGGCGATTCCCCTACGCCGGGGATTCCACGAGGGGTGACAGGAGCTGTTCGACCCGCAGGTCTTTCTCCAGACGATCGATGCCGATGGCGCGATCGATCTGCTCGTGGGACCAGTACAGGCGGCGCTCCTGGTAGCCGAGAATCATTCCGGTAAACGCCCCGCTCTCCAATGAGGCCTGGATTGCCTCCAGGTTCTCGACGTCTTCCATGAGGATGCTGTCGAACTGGTCGTTCCCGGCCTGGCGCGCTGCCGGAAGCGGACCCTCGCCCCACGGCATGCCGACGCCGATGATCTGAACTTCGCATTGGTCCACACCGCGCGGCCAGAACATCATGAACTTGCCCGAGCCGATCCGCCACGGCACGTTCAGCGCGGGCCACATCGTGTGCGCCACGCTGGTCTGCTCGTAGACGGAACGATCGCTCCAGCCGCCATCGGGCCGCGTCTCGCAATCCCCGTGGGCATAGCGCACGCACATGCGGCTGTGCCCATTCGGCAGAAGGGAAATCGCGGTCGCGTGATGATCGAGCGCCGCGCCGACGGTCGTCGGGTGCAGGGTCTTGATGTGATAGACTTCCTGGAAGGCGTCGAGCGCACATTTCCAGTTGCAGCCGATCACGCGCGACCAGCGATAGTCCGGCACCAGCGCACGCAGATCGGCCGTCCGCCATTCCTCGGCCAAGGGGCCAAGCCATTCGACGAGCGGGATCGCCTTGGGATCTTCGTTCACGAAGATGAGCCCTTCGAACGTCTCACAGCGCAATTGAATCAGGCCGCGGTCCGCCTTGTCCAGTCCGGGAAAGTCGTGGGCGTCGGGGACCGACAGCAGCCGGCCATCGAAGTCGTAGGCCCAACTATGGTATTGGCAGCGCAGCAGGTTGCATCGCCCGGCCGCATCCTTGACGATCGGCGCGCCGCGGTGGCGGCAGGTGTTGTAAAAGGCCCGCACCTCGCCCTCACGGTCGCGGACGACGAGGATCGGCTTGCCGAGCAGCTTGTCAAAGATGAAGTAGCTGCGGGGCTCGGGAAGGTCGGCGACATGCCCCGCCAGATGCCATGCAGGCCGAAAGACGCGCTCGACCTCGAGGGCGAAGAAGGCGGGATCGGTATAGCGCCCGCCGGGCACCTCGGGCAACGACGGGAAGCCCGGTGGGGCGTCGTCGCGGCTTTCCTCGTAACGGATCTGGCTGAAGATCGTCTCGGCTTTCATCGCCCTGCTCCCGCGCTCACCAGTTCTCCGCGCCGCCGCCGACATAGATCGCGCCGCCGGTCATGTAGGATGAGTCGTCGGAACAAAGGAACGACGCGACTGCGCCAATCTCCTCGGGCCGCCCGCGCCGCTTCAGCGAAGTTCGCTGCGCCACCCACTCGTCGAACCGCTCGCGTCCGGCGTCGGTTGCTGTGATCCGCTCGAACAGCGGGGTTTCGGTGTACCCCGGCCCCAGCAGATGAACGCGGATGCCGCGCGGGGCGAGGTCCTCGCCCCAGCAGCGCGCGAATGCGCGAACTGCCGCTTTGGTGGCCGAATAGACCGATCCGCCCGGCACGACGATCTGGTCCGCAACCGATCCGATCAGGACGACATTCGACGGATCGCGCAGGAGCGGCAGGGCCTTCTGCGTAGCGAAGAAGATGCTTCGCATGTTGAGGCTCACAAGCTCGTCGAAGGCTTCCTCGGTGCACGTTTCAAGCGGTCCCGCGCCCACGCCGCCGGCATTGAGCACCAGTGCGTCGAGCCCGCCGAATTGCTCCTTGATCTGCGCGAAGACGCGGTCGAGGTCGGCCATCACGGTAACGTCGCCCGCGATGCCGACAGCGTCGTGTCCGATCTGGGCAACGGCCTCATCTACCACCGGCTTTCGCCGTCCCATGATCACGACTTGCGCGCCGTCTTGCGCCAGACGCTGGGCGATCCCCAGGCCTATTCCCGCACTGCCGCCCGTCACCAGCGCGACCTTGCCCGAAAGCTTGCCCATCTTCGTCCTTCTCTCGATCGCCGGATTTGCGTCAGTCGCGAGCCGCGAGCGGGTAGGCGGCGATTCCACGTCCACCAGACCGTCGCCGGACTCCGGATTGTATGCGGGGTAGTCGGTGTAACCCGCATCGCCCTGCGTATAATATGTCGCCGGGTCCGGCCGGTTGAGCGGCCAGCCGTTGCGGTAGCGCTCGGCAAGATCCGGGTTGGCAAGATAGTTCTGCCCGAACGCCGCCATGTCGATCTGCCCGGATGACACGGCGCGCGCCGCGGTCGACCGGGTAAAGCCGGCTACCCCCATGTAAGGCCCGTCGAACAGCGGGCGCAGGGTGCCATGCACGTCCCATTTCTGACCGTAGTCACCCACTTCCAGGAACGCGATCCTGCGCTTCGACAACTCGGATACGACGTGGCTGTAAGTCGCTACGGGATCGACGTCGAACACGTTGTGAAATTCCCAGCCCGGACCGACCTTGACCGCCACGAAACCGTTGTCGGTCGCATCGATCATCGCGTCGACACACTCCAGGAGAAAGCGCGCGCGGTTTTCGACGCTCCCGCCATAGACATCGGTGCGCACGTTGGTGTTGGTCGACATGAACTGCATCGGCAGATAGCCGCTGGCCCCGTGTATTTCGACGCCGTCGAACCCGGCGTCGCGCGCCAGAATGGCGGAGCGGCGATAGTCCTCGACCACCTCGCTTACCTCTTTGGCCGTCAACGCCCGCGGCGTGGGATAGGGGCGCTTCGCGCGGGGGCAGTTGACGGTGTAGTGCCGCGCCAGCGGGTCCGGCTGCACCGCGGACGGTGCGATGGGATCGGCATGGGCGGGCAGCATGAGGGGATCGGAAAGACGCCCGACATGCATGATCTGCCCGAAGATCGCGCCGCCCTCGGAGTGGACGGCATCGGTCACCGCGCGCCATCCCTCCACGTGATCGGCTGAACACAGACCGGGGGAGAACAGGTAGCCCTTCCCCATCTCTGCGGGGTAGATGCCTTCTGAAATGATCAGGCCGGCACTTGCGCGCTGGCGGTAATATTCCGCCACGGACGCGGTCGGCGTTCCGTCCAAGTACGACCGCTGCCGCGTGCAGGGCGCCATCGCGATCCTGTTGCGCACCGTGATATTGCCAACCGCGAGCGGGGCGAACAGCGAATCTATTTCCGCATCGGTCGCGCGGCTCATCTCGGTCACTGGCAATTCTCCTTGGCTGGAAGGGCGATCACCCGGAGGATCACACGTCCCAAGCGAGCGGGAATTCGGCGATGCCCTGGAGCACTGGCATCGCTAGTTCCGGCTTCACCTCGCCAGCAATGCGCATATTGGGCAGGCGGCGGATCAGCGTTTCGAGAAACAGCTTTGCCTCCATCCGGGCCAGCGGCGCGCCGCGGCAGACGTGGATGCCATGCCCGAATGCCACGTGCTTGCGGATAACGCTGGGCTTGCGGGTGATGTCGTAGCGCTCGGGATCCTCGAACATCTCAGGGTCGAGGTTCGCCGCGGCCCACAGCATCATGACCTTGGTGTCCCGCTCCAGGTGCACGGGTCCCAGGTCCGTCTCTTCGTCGTTGGTTCGGAAAAGCCCCTGGACCGGTGCGTCGACGCGCAGTGCCTCCTCGATCGCGATCGGGATCAGTGACGGATCCTCGATGATCATGCGGAACTGTTCCGGTTCGCTCAGCAGGCGGTGAAGCACGTTCGACAACAGGATCGTTGTCGTCGCGCTTCCCGCCACCAGCAGGAATCGGCAGAAGCCGAGGATCTTCTCGCGGCTCAGGCGCTCGCCGTTCACCTCGGTGGTCATGAACTTGGTGACCAGATTGTCCTCGGGTCCCATCTCTCCGGACGCCAGCTTGCGTTCGCAGTCCTCGACATGGGCAACGATCATGCGCTCGCTCTCGCGGGTGAAGTCGGTCTGCACCTTCCCGCCGCGCATGTCGGCGGGCATGAGCATGAAGCCGACGCTGTCCTTCAACTCCTTGCGGAAGATCTCTGCGCGTCCCTCGAGGGGGATGCCGAACATCTCGAAGATGACGAAGAGAGGTAACGGGATCGAAAGTTCGGCGTGGATGTCGCATTTGCCGCGCGCGAAGAAAGCGTCGATCCGCTCGTCGAGGAACTTCGCGATGCGCGGCTCAAACGAATCGAAATAGGCCTTTGAGAAGACCTTGCCCGCGATCCGAGCCTCGACCGTGTGTTCGGGCGGATCGACGCTGACGAGCACGCCGGGCGTGTCCTCGGGCTGATAGGGCAGGCCCGGTCCAAACTTGCTGCGCCACAGCTGCGGTTGCAGGAGCGCGCCGGTCAGTTCCTTGTACGACCCGATCGCGTAGTGATCACCGGGAGTCGAGTGCGCGAACGGACAACCCGACGCGTGCATGCGGGCGTAGATTTCCTTGAAGTCGCGCTGGAACTCCGGAGAGTTGAAGTCGATCTCCATCATGCCTTCGACGGGATGGGTCTTGGTCGTGCTCATAGCGATTTTTCCGATTGAATTATCATGCGGCAAGCCCGGCAATGCGCCCTTCGCGGATCGCAGCGGGCAGGTATCGGGGCGTGTTTGCGTCCCCTATGCTCCGCGCCTCGATCCCCCGCGCGACGAGCGCTTCGGCAAGGTCGCGATTGGGACGATTGTGCGAGACGAAGACCACGGTATCCGCGCGGAAACGGCGCGATGCGTTCGATTGCGCGGGCAAGTAGGTCGGTCCGGCGAGGACGCTCTCACGGTCGATCGCGATGGCGCGGGTGCGAAGGTGAACATCGATCGCCCCGTCCATCCGTCGCAGCGCCGGCTCGTTCATCAGCGCCGGCTCCATCAGCGGCGCAAAGGCTGTGTGACGGGTTAGGTACGTTACCGTCGCGCCGCGCGCGGCGAGGAATTCGGCCGCCCCCACAGCCTCGTAATGACCAAGGTCGTCGATCACGACGGCGTGCTTGCCGAAATCGCGATCGGGCGCAGCCAGCAGGTCGGTGGACGACAGCACGTGTGGCAGGTCCATGCCGGTGATCGCCTCGCCCGGATTGGATAGTTGCACACCGTCCATGCGCGGCGATGCACCCGTGGCCAGGATAACGGTGTCCGCCTGCTCCGCGGCAATGTCATCGGCATCCATGTAGGTCGAAAGCCGCACTTCCACGCCCAGCCGATAGACTTCCTGTTCCAGCCATTCCGTGATGTCGCGCAGTCCGGCACGCGTCGGGGCGCGTGCCGCGAGTGAAATCGTTCCGCCAAGCCGCGGGGCTGCCTCTGCCAGCACGACATGGTGTCCGCGCCGCGCCGCGACCCGCGCGGCCTCCATGCCCGCGGGCCCACCGCCCACGACCAGAACCTTATGCGGTTCGATGACAGGAAGCGCGTCTTCGTCGGACAATGTCGCCTCGAAACCCACTGCGGGGTTCACCGCGCAGCCCATCCGGCCAGGCGCACCGAGAAGTTGTCCTATGCAGCCCTGGTTGCAGGCGATGCACGGACGCACCGATTGAGGCTCGCCGCGCTGCGACTTGGCGACGAGATCGGGATCGGCGATCGTCGCGCGCACCATGCCGACCATGTCGCCCTCGCCTGCACGGATGACTTGGTCGGCCTCCTCCAGCGTGCGGAAACGGCCGATCACGATGGTCGGCAATTCCAGTTTGGTGGTGATGGGCGCGCTCGTTTCCAGCTCGAACCCGGCTCGCTCATGCATGCCGCCGATCATCTTAGGGAAGGTTTGAAACGTGGCGGACGAGATGCTCACGTAATCGGCGAGGCCTTCCTTGGCCGCGGCCTGCGCCGCCCACAAGTTGTCGTCGATGCCGACCCCACCCGGCATCAAATCAGGCGCGACCCTGATGCCAAGTGCCATCGAGCCGGGAAGAGCCCCACGAACCGCGCGCAGCACTTCGAGCATGAAGCGCGCACGATTCTCGATCGGGCCGCCGTAGTCGTCTTCGCGATCGTTGGCATAGGTGGAGAGGAACTGCTGGATCAGGAAGCCGTGCGCGCAGTGGACCTCAACGCCGTCCAGCCCCCAGTCAGCGCACATCCGCGCCGCATTGGCGTAGCTTTCGACGACTTCGTCGATCATTCCCTTCGACATCGCCAGCGGCGGCGCGCCGTTGGCCCAGCCCGGGATATCTGACGGCGCCCAGGGCGGGCCACCGTCCGCTGACTGGCCGTTATGTCCGGCATGAAAGAGCTGCTGGAACACTTTCATGCCGTGCGGGCGCATCCTCTCGACCAGCGGAGGATAGGCGTCCTGCAGTCGAGGATCGAAGGCGTTGAGCGTTGCTACCGACGAAGGGTGGACCGCCATCGCCTCGATCACCGACAGTCCTACACCCCCGATCGCGCGCCTTTGGTGATAGTCGATCAGCGCGTCGTTCACCGTCCCGCCCCCGATCATCGTCGTATGCGCGGTGCGCACGACACGGTTCTTGACCTCTACGGGGCCAAGCCGGATCGGAGTAAGGACGTGGGTATAGGCCATTGGATCAGAACCGCGTGGTTGCCTGCAGAATGATCTCGCGGGGACGCGAGATCGTGCCGTATTGCTGGCCGGTCGACGTGCCGGGCTTGTCGCTCGACGACAGCACGTAGCGTTCATTCGACAGGTTTCGGCCAATCAGCGCAAGCTCATAGCGGTTATCGTCGAACTGGACCCGTGCACTGGCGTCGAAGCGCCAGAACGAAGGCTGGTACGAACCGGGCGACTGGGTCTCTGCTCCGAAATAGCCGTCGGTGTAGAAAGCGTCTCCGGTCAGTCCCAGCTTCGCGCTGCCGAGGTTGACCGTGTAGGTTGCACCTGCGCTTCCCGACCAATCGGGCGAACGTGCCGGCGCGCGTCCGGCAAAGCTCTGACCCAGCGGCGTGCAACCTTGTGCCGCGGTCTGCTGCGCGTAGCATTGACCGATATACTGGCCGAAGCGGTTGCGGTTGTAGGAAAGCGATCCACGCAGCTGGAGCTCGTCGGTCGGCCGAACCACGACCTGCCCCTCGACGCCGAACTGCTTCAAGCTGGCCGCATTCTGGATCGTGAACGATGCGGTCGCCGGATCGAACGAATTCACCTGAAGATCGGCGAAGCGATAGCGATAGACGGTCAGTTCCGCGCGAAGCTTGCGGTCGAGAAACTCGCCCTTTGCTCCCAGCTCGAAGCCCTTCACCCGCTCCGGGTCGTAATTGATCGTCTCGACGCTGGTGATCGCGGTCGTGAGCACTGCGCTTAGCCCGAGACCGCCCGACTTGTAGCCGGTCTTGTAGGCGGCGTAGATCGTGGTGTCGGGAGCCGGGTGCCACGCGATTGTCGCTTCGGGCGAGACATTGTTGTCGCGGAAATGGTCATCGAACCGCCGCAACGACAGCGCCGCCCGCAACAGCGGGTGGACGTAAGTGTTCTCGATCCGCGAGTCCTTCTTTTCGTGCGTGTAACGCGCACCGCCGGCAATCTCGACGTCGCCGATGGTGTAACGGACCTGCCCGAACAGCGAATAGGTTTCACCCAGCGACTGGCTCGGCTTCTCCCAGCTATGGTATTTGCCGGTCGCGGCGTCGACGGGCACGGGTGCGATCCGCGAGGCGTTGAAGAAGTGGTGGTTAACGTCGCTGTAGAAGCCGCCGACCATGAAGTTGATCGGACCGTCGAAGTCGGACTGAATGCGCAGCTCCTGGCTGAGCTGGCGGTAGCGATCCCGCTCCGCCGCGGCGATCTGCGCGTAAGTGACGCCATCATAGCTGTCGAGCGAGGCGGCGCGCGTTGCGAACAGCCCGGTCACCGAGGTTACGCGCAGATTGTCAAAGCGCCAGTCGAGGTTCAGCGATCCCGTGAATGACCTGTAGCGCCCGAAATTGACGCCCCCGTTTTCGGCGGCGACGGGCCAGTTGGCAGCCACCACGGCGCGCTGGTCGCCGCTGGAATTGCGCGAATCGCGGCGGCAGTCGCCCGTCGGATCGCTGAAACGGTTGCCGCTGAACGTGACTTCGGGAAGCAGCGCCGATCCGCACGAGATGATCTGGATGTTGCCCGCCGACGGACCATCGTCGTTGTAGTCGCTGCCGAGAATCTTGAGCGTCGCCGTGAAGTTATCGGTCGGTTGCCACTTCGCAGTGACCCGCCCAATGATCTCGCGCTCGCCCGCGCGCCTGTCGCTGGCGCCCGGCGTGTTGAAGGGCGTCGGCTGCGCCACCGACTGGTTACGCATCCAGCCCTTCAGGTTGCGCGCACGCAGCGCCAGCCGCAAGCCAAACGTATCGCTGAGCGGCCCGGATACGGCAGCTTCGCCGTAGGCTTCGTCGGCGTTGAATTCATAGCCGGCGCGGACATAGCCTTCGAACGCGTTCGTCGGGCCCGCGCTGGTAAGCGAAATCACGCCGGCAGGGCTGTTGCGCCCGAAGAACAGCGCTTGCGGCCCCTTCAGCACCTCGACCTGTTGGAGATCGAAGAATCCTTGCGTGATGACGCGGCCGCGGCTGGTCTGGATGCCGTCGATATTGACCGACACCGCCTGGTCGAACCCGGCCTGACCCGCGGCTGTGCTGATGCCGCGCAGCGTAATCTGACCGCCGCCGCCGGACGAGGACTTGTTGATGATGATGTTCGGGGTCTGCTGGGCGATCGCGTTGAGCGACGCGGCGCCGTAGCGCTCGAGGTCGGATTTGCTCAGCGCGGTCACCGCGACCGGCACTTCGAGCAGAGATTCCTCACGCAGGCGGGCGGTCACGACGATAGCGTGGTCACTCGTGGCTTCGGGTGGTGATGACTGGTCCGGAGCCTGTTCCTGGGCAAAGGCCGCACCGGCTGGTGTGATCAGCGCCGCCGCGGCAACGGACATCATAAAAGCACGCGTCGACGCGCGCGAACCGGCGTACTTCGCCATCTTCCTCTCCCATCCCAAAGCAGCTTTTGTCGGTTTGAATTTGCTACTGCATGATAACTTTCATGTTTTGCGCATGCATGTCAATTTTAAAAATGCGTGTTCAACGACGGTGTCGCACAACAGAGAAGCACGCTCGTTCCGCTCCGACTTCAAAGCCGTCGCGCCGCGTTAACCGTGAGTTTTCGGTGGGCGTGGAGCGCCTAATCCTGACGAAAGCGGGCGCGGTACGAGCCGCGTCGCACATCCTCGGCGACATCGAGGTGCTGCGGCACCCAGCCCAGTTCGGCTCGCGTCCGCACCGCGCGCGATCTGCTGTTCACGCCGAAGAACAGCGGTCCCACGAAGTCTCCCCAGACCTTTCGGGCCTCGTCGATGTCGATCGAGCGCGTTCCACAGTCCATGGCGACCGCAGCCGCTTCGGCCAGCGCGCGGAAATTCGCCTCACCGGCTACCGCATGGTAGAGCGCGCCGGCCGTGCCGCGCTCGATCGCCAGGCGATAGACCGCCGCAAGATCATCGACGTGGACGTTGGAATAGAGGTTAAGCCCGGCGCCGAGATAGCAGGCGGCCCCGGTCGTCGCGATTGAATCGAAAATGGCCGGGATCTGCTTGCTGCCGCCGTGTCCCCAGATCAGCGGAGGCCGCACCACCATCGCGCGGACACCGCGCTCGGCCATTGCGCGCACCCGATTCTCGGTCTCGACCCGCATTGCGATCCATTCGGGCGGACTGAACGGGTCGTCCTCGGCATAGGTTGCCTCGTTCCAATGACCGTCATGCGCCTCGTGCGAAAGGACTGCGGTGCCGGAGGTGAAGATGAAAGGGCGATCGCTGCCGATCAGCGGTTCGATCAGCGCTTCGGCTATCCGCCACTCGTCCGCGAAGGGGACGGTCGGCGCGAAGACCGTGGCGTCGTGCGCTCCCACTTGCGCGGCGACTTGTTCGAGCCGGTCCATGTCGCCAGCCACCGGTGCGATCCTCGCTTGCCGCAGCGCCTCTGCCGCTTCGTCGGACCGCGCAAGACCCGAGATCTGGTGCCCCTCTGCGGCCAGGGCGCGGGCCACAGCCGAGCCCACGAAGCCGCGTGCCCCCAGGATCAGGACGCGCGCCATCAGCTTGCGGCGCGGTCGTTGGACAGCGTGACGTAATCGCCGGCCATTTCGTCGTCCTCGACGATCCGGACGACGGCGGCCGCGATGTCTGACGGCTGGTGGATGCGGATGCCTTCCATGATCGGCCCAAGCCACTCGGGCCGCTCCCCGCCTCCGAGCTTTTCCAGAATGGGTGTCTCGGTGACCCCGGGCAGGACCGCATTGACGCGGATTCCGTCGCGATCCTTCAGCGCGCCGCAGCTGCGCGAGAACATCACCACGCCGGCCTTGGATGCCGCATATGGCGCATCGTCGATGTAGGGATTGAGCGCACCAGTAGAGGCAGTGTTGACGATCGCCCCGCCGCGCCCGTGCGCCTGCATGTGCCGCACCGCGAGCGTGGTGCCGACGATAACGCTTGTCAGGTTGATCGCAACTAGCAGTTCGATCCGCTTGATCGGCGTTCCGGGATAGGGCGGCGGCCCGGAAACGATCCCCGCATTGTTGAATACGATGTCGATTGAGGCATCGCCGTCGAACAACGCGGCAAAGGCATCGGAATCGGTCACGTCCAGCTTGCAGACGTCGACCCGCGTGCCGTCCCCCGCCGCGAGCCGTGCAGTCTCGGCCAGGCCCGCCTCATCGACATCGGCGATCAAAAGCCGTGTCGCGCCGCGTTCGGCGAAGGCGATGGCCGTCGCACGCCCGATCCCTGCTGCCGCGCCAGTGATCAGCGCGGTCTTCCCCTTGATATCCATGACGTACCTTTCGTTCAGGCTTTTCCGGCGGGGCGGCGCCGTCCGCGATCGGCGGCGCGCTGGAACAGCCCCCGGTCACCCATTTCCCAGGTCACGGTGAGCGTGCAGGCGACGATCCGCCAGCCTTCGTCCGTGAGCTTCAGCCGGTTGGTGTAGAAGCCGCCGATGGCGTGCATCTCGCGCACGTCGCCGGTCACCAGATGATGCAGAGCGATCATGTAGGTGACGCACTGCGCGGCATCCCCGTCCAGGGTGATGCGGTGATTGCTGAGCAGGTGCTGGGTTGAATCAAACAGCGACAAGGTGCCGCCGACCCGCGCGACCCAGTCATCCGCCGCCATCGGTGCGGCAGGCGCGCCGGACCAGCTCGAAAAGTCGAACAGGACCTCGTCTGCGAAGATCGAGCGGTACATGGTCCAGTCGCAGCGATCGATGCCCGAGGCATAGCGATGGACCGTGTCCACGATTTCGGCGCGGTCGATCAGGTCGTCGGCGGTTAGCCGTTGGTAGGTCATGCCCGTTCTCTCCGTGATGCCGCGCATCTGCCGGCCGCTTTTCCCGTCATCCCAGCCGCGCGATGAGCTTGCCTGTCGTCTCGCCCGTGAAGAGCGATGCGAAGGCGGCAGGCACAGCGGCTATTCCTTCGACGACTGTTTCACGGACGAGGATATCGCCCGCGGCGGCCATCTGCTGCAGTTCCGAGACGATCGCGGGCGCGTCGTCGCCTGCCTGCCCGGCATTGAAGCCAGTGATGGTCAGGCCCTGTTCGATCACGCGAAAGAAGTCGGCCGGCCCGCCGCGATAGTCGTCGCTCTCGTAAAGCGAGATCGCGCCGCAGGCTCCGATTCTGCCGCCCGGCCTCGTCGCGCCGAGAATGGCGTCCAGCGTTGCACCCCCGACGTTGTCGAAGCTCGCGTCGACCCCGTCAGGCGCGGCTCGCGCAAGGAACGCGGAGACCGGCTCGCGATGATAATTGCCCGCCGTAGCGCACCCGATCTCGTCGATTAGCAAGCGGCATTTGGCGTCGGTCCCCGCGGTTCCGATCACGGTCGCTCCGCGTCGGCGGGCAAGGCCGCAAGCAATAGAACCCACCGCGCCCGCTGCGCCCGAAACATAGACTGTTTCGCCTCGCACCGGCTTCAATACGCGTTCCACGCCGAGCCAAGCTGTGATCCCGGTGAGCCCCAGAACGCCCAGATGCCAGCTCGGATGCGGAGTGTCCGCGGGCAGCGCGCGCAAGCTCGCGACGGGCGCTACGAAGCCTTCGGTCCAGCCGGACTGGCTGACGACGAGGGTTCCCGCCACAAGCGCGGGATCGGCAGATTCCTCGACCACGCCCACCGCAGCGCCGCCAAGCAGGTCGCCCGGACCCTTGGCCGGGTGCAGCCCGGCGCGCGCGGTCAGTGGCAGTCGCATGTAGGGATCGAGCGAGACGAACAGGTTGCGCACCCTTGCCTGGCCTGACTGCACCGCGGGAAGGACAACGTCGCGAACCTCGAAATCGTCGGGCGCGATATGCGTGCCGGGCTGGCGCGCCAGGTGGACCGCGCGCGTCATCGGGTTGTCTTCCGGAAGAGCGAAGCGGACGGATCGTCGCCGCGCCGTGCCCCCGCCGGAAAGCTCGCTGCGCCGATCCAGTCCGCCACCTCAGGCGCCATCGGACGACTGACGTCAATCACGACATGACGTTCCGCGATCAACCAGGCTCCGTCGCGCTGCTCGAACCGGTCGAGATAGCGCCCGGCGACCAGGATGTGTCGCGCCTCATGCTCCTGCGCGGGCTGCGGGTGAAATGCGATGAAATAGCTTTCGACTGCTGCGCTGGCGCCATCCAGCTCGATCAGGACGTTGGTGATATGGTGCTGCCCGGCGCCAGCCGCCCCGTCCATCGAGGGGACGAGGTAGTCGCCGAACTCCCGCCCAAGGCCCGACCACGCGCCGTGGTAGTCAATGGCATCGGGATGATAGACCGCGGAAATCATGGCTGCATCACCGCGGTCAACGCCGCGGCAGTAACGGTACAGCACCTGACGTATCGCCTCGTGCGCGGCCAGCTCGTCGAGCGTCATCTTTCGTCTCCCTAGATCGTCGCGCCGGCGAGATGACCTTCGCGGATCACCTGCTGGAGGAACCGCGGGGATCGCGCGTCCCCCGCCATCGTGACCTCGACCTTGCCCGCAAGCGATTGGGCGAGACTGCGGTCGGGCCGGTTGGCGGTGACAACGACCACCAGATCGGCCGGAATGCGCCGTTCGCCCGATCCTGCGGGCATGTAGACGGGCGCTGCGATGACCGCGTCACGCTCGATCCGCACCGCGCGGTGGCGAGCCAATTGCTCGAATTCGGCGAGCGCAAGCCGCTCGAGCGCGGGTTCGACCATCAGCGCGGATTCGACGAGGGGCGCGAATGAGGGATGTCGGCTTATGCAGGCAACGGCCGCTCCGGAGCTTGTAAGTTGCTCGGCGGCGGCAATCCCCTCGTAGTGGCCCAGGTCGTCGATCACGACGGCGCGGGCGGGATTGTAGCTGGCCGGGCTGCGGAACAGATCGTGGGTCGAAATGACATTCCGGCCATCGACCCCTTGGATCGGTAGTCCGGGAGCAGAGATCACGCGCCCGTCCATCCGGGGCTGCGCACCGGTTGCCACGATGACGGCGTCGAACCCTTCGGCCACGATTTCGTCCGCCTCGATATATGTCGACAGCCGCACCTCGACACCGAGCCGGAATACTTCCTGTTCGAGCCACACGAGCAGATCGCCAAAGCCGTGGCGCTTGGGCGCGCGGGCGGCGAGCTTCAGCGCTCCGCCCAGTTCAGGCTCGGCCTCGGCCAGCGTGACCTGGTGGCCGCGTAGCGCCGCGACGCGTGCCGCTTCCATCCCCGCCGGGCCGCCACCAACCACGAGCACGCGGCGCGGAACGGCGGGAATAAGGTGGTCGTCACCAACGCTCGTCTCGAACCCTGCCCCCGGATTGACCACGCATTCCATGCGACGCTTGGGCGAAAGGAGATTGCCGACGCATCCCTGGTTGCAGGCGATGCAGGGCCGAACCTGCTCCGGATGCCCGGCAAGGGTCTTGGAGACGATGGCCGGGTCCGCGATGTGCGCCCGGGTCATTCCGACGAGGTCCGCCGCGCCATCGCGGATGATCTGATCGGCTTCTTCCAGCGTGCGAACGCGGCCGGTCACGATGGTCGGCAGCCCGGTCAGGCGCGTGATCGGCTCGCTTGTCGGCAATTCATAGCCCGCCGGCTCGTGCATCCCGCCGATCATCTTGGGAAATGTCTGGTAGTTGCCCAGCGAGACATCGACGAAATCGATCAGGCTGCGAGCTTCCAGAAGCTCGACCAGCCGCCCGTTTTCGTCGATCCCGGCCCCGCCCGTCACCATGTCAGGCGCGACGCGCACGCCAAGGGCGAATCCCTTCGGCACGGCATCGCGGCATGCCGCCAGGACCTCGATCGCGAACCGCGCGCGATTGTCGATCGACCCGCCATAGTCGTCGTCCCGGCGATTGATCGCGGCCGACAGGAACTGCGCCGGCAGGTAACCGTGGGCACAGTGGATTTCCGCGCCGTTCATGCCCCATGCGGCGCACTTGCGCACCGCGTCGGCATAGGCGCCGACGATCTCGTCGATCATCCCCTTGGTCATCGCCAGGGGAACGACGCCGACGGTCGTGCTCGGCACGTCGGAAGACGACCACGGCGGCGAACCATCGATGGGCAAACTGTTGTGACCGGCGTGCCAGATCTGCTGGAACAGCTTCATGCCATGCGGACGAACCGCATCGACCAGCCTGGCGTAGCCATCGCCGATCGCCGGGTCGAACGCGTTGAGCGACGCGGGACTGGTGGGGTGGACCGAAAGGATCTCGACGATGGTCAGCCCCACGCCGCCGACGGCGCGCGCACGATGATAGGCGATGAGCGCATCGTTCATCGGTCCCAGGCCCGTGGCATGCGCGGTGCGCACGACGCGGTTCGGGATCGTGACCCCGCCGATCTCGATCGGCGTCAGAACTTTCTTGAGCGACATTTTCTTGCCTCGTCACCCTCTCTCGAAGGGAGAGGTAGCAGACGAACGCGAACTAGAAAATAGCAGACATGATAGTTTTCAATCGTCGTCGAGTGCCGATTGCTCTGCCGCGACGTGCTCGGCGTGGGCCGATAGGATTGCGTCCGCCTCGGCCCTTGCCTCGTCCGTCAGAAAGGGGTGCATCGAAAGCAGGAACGAGATCGGCGCCCGCTCGACGAATTGCTCGTCGGTCAGGCGTCCGGCAGCCCAGTCGCTGACCAGCCCGTACGATTGGTGCGGCATGCGCTGCGCGGCCAGCAGCTTTTCTCCCTCTGTCATCGGACGGATGATCCCCGCCTCGACCCCGTCCTCGAAGAAGTTGCCGTATCCGCGTAAAGGAATGCCGCGCAGTTCCTCGAAGATACGGCGGTCGATCGTTGCCGAAAAGAACACGGTGACCATCGCTGTGGCGTAGCCGCGCAAGGCGATCACGAAGCGCGCGACGGTTGCCGCGCGGTCGAGGCATTGGGCCAGCGATCGCGCCTTGAATGGGGGAATGGTCGATAGCAGGCCATCATGCTGCGCGGCGATGGCGCGGGCCATGATGTCTTCTCGCGAACCCAGGTTGCGGTAGAGCGTGCGCTGGGCCACGCCCGCGCGCTTGCTCAGCTCGCCGATCGTGAACTCCTCGATGCCCACTTCGCTGAGCAAGGCCTGCGCCTCGGCCAGGATGCGCGCGCGCCGGTTCTGCATCCCCGCGCTGTCGTAACGACGCCCTGGAGCGGAGCCCCCGCGCCGGCGCGCATGCGCGGGCTTGGAGACTTCTTCTGACGTGGCGGGTGCGGGATTGGTCATGTCCACCGCTTTACGCGGGTGACCCGGCCAAACGCAAACGCAGGCGCATCGGCGCGAACTCCATTGGGGAAGGCAAGCGCCGCTTGGCATTGGCCGCGGTCAGGGATATCCCTGTGCAATGAACGAGGGAACGCTCACTTGGAGCAGCGACGAGCGCGATGGCGTCCGTATCGTCGCACCAGTCGGACGGGTCGACGAATCCACGGCAACGGAATTTACCGAACGCCTGACCGAGGCAGCCAGCGCCGGAGCGGGCAGGCTCGTTCTCGATCTCGCGGGCATCGCCTACATGTCGTCGCGCGGGCTTCGTGCGCTTACCCTGGCGCAGCGGCGCGGGGCTGATGGCGGGTCGGCGCTGGTGCTCGCGCGGCCCAACGATACGATGCGGGAAATCCTGGCGATCAGCCGGTACGATCTGGTCTTCACGGTCACCGAAACGATAGAGGATGCTATCGCGGACTAACGCGGGAGGGGGCGATGCAGATCCGGTTCTGGGGCACCCGCGGTTCACTTCCCGTGGCGCCCAAGGCCCAGGCAGTCCGGGACAAGATCGCCGCGGCACTGGTTGCGGCCGATGGGCGACGCTTCGCCACCGTCGCGCAAGCGGGCAACTTCCTCGAACACGAAATGCCCTTTGCCGGCGCGCATTCGTATGGCGGCGCGACAAGCTGCGTCGAGCTCGATGTCGGCGAAGGGGCGTTCATCATCTGCGACATGGGCTCGGGTTTGCGCGAACTCGGCCTCGACAGCCTCCGCCGCTGCGCAGAGGGCCGCCCGCGCGAGTGGCACTTTTTCCTGTCGCACCTTCACTGGGACCACATCATGGGCTTCCCTTTCTTCGTTCCGGCATTTGCGCCGGGGTCGAAGATCGTGATCCATGCCGGACATGCCGATGCCGAAGCAGCGCTGCGCCGTCAGCAGGAGGAGATCAGCTTCCCGGTGCCGTTCGACTACCTGCGGGCGGACATCGAATTCCGTACCTTGGAACCAGCCCGCGACTATACCATCGGCGCGGTAATCGTATCGTGCATCGAGCAACACCACAGCCATGCCAGCTACGGTTTCCGTTTCACCGACAAGACCGGAAAATCCGCGATCTATTCAACCGACAGCGAGCACAAGATCGACCGGATGGACGGGGAGGCTGACGTCGTTTCGTTCTTTGCCAATGCGGACCTTGTCGTCTGCGACACGATGTACAGTTTGGCAGACAGCGTTTCGATGAAAGAGGACTGGGGCCACTCGTCGAACATCGTCGCGGTCGACCTTTGCCATGAAGCGAAGGCCCGGCGGCTGGTCCTGTTCCATCACGAGCCGACTTATTCCGACGCCGACATCGAGCGAATGCATCTCGAGACGATCCGCTACGAGGAACTGACCCGCGCCGAGGCGCCACTCGAGGTGCTTTGTGCTTATGACGGGCTCGCGGTCGACATCTGAAACGCGCGCCCGCCGCGTCGCGGGCTGGGCGGTCATTCTCGGCGGCCTCGTCGGCGCGTTGCTCGGCCTCGCCACCGCGGACTGGCACCGCCGCACGCTGTTCGACGAATGGCAGCGGCTCGCCCCCCGCGAAATCAGCGGCGACAAGGTGGCGATCGTCCTTATCGATTCGCTCAGCCTCGATGCGGTGGGGCCTTGGCCCTGGCCGCGCTACTACATCGCGCGCCTGACCGAGGCGATCACCGCGCAGCAGCCCAAGGCAATCGGCTTCGACATGGTGTTCGCGGAACCCGACGCGCTCAGCCCCGCCAATTTCGCCGGGCTTTATCCCCAGGAACTCGATCCCGCGACGCGCGCCAGAATTTCGTCGCTCCCCACAATGGACGCCATTCTGGCGAATGTGTTCGGGCGGGCGCCGGTGGTCCTTGCGCGCAGCGCGTCGGATCACGATGGCGCCGATCCAGCAACTTTGATGGTCGACCCCGAAATTCGGGGAACGCCTCCGGCACAGACCGCTCGCCGCGCCCAGGTCTTGGCGAGTTTGCCCGAGATCGATGGCGTTGCGCTGGGTCACGGCCTCGTCAATGGCCCGCCCGACAACGACGGCATCGTGCGCCGCATACCCCTCACTATGATCGCCGGCGGCAGGTCCATGCCCGGTTTCGCCGTCGAGCTTGCCCGGATCGGCCTGGGTGCGAAAAGCCTCGACTGGCACGATCGCAAGCTCGCCATTGGCAGCCGCACGCTCGAGGCCGAGGACACTGCGAACCTTCCATTCCGGATGGGCGCCCTGCCAAGTACCGCGGTCACGTCCGCCGCCGAAGTTCTCGGCGGCAAGGTTCGCCCCGGCACATTCACGGACAAGATCGTGCTCGTCGGCCAGGGTGCCGAAGGCACGGCCGACATCGTCGCCACACCGCTGCAGACCGAAATCTTCGGCGTGATGGTGCAGGCACAGGCGGTCGACGCGATCCTTTCGAACGGCTGGCTGTCACGCCCGCCCTGGGTCCCCTGGGCGGAGGTTGCGGCAGGCCTCTTGCTGCTCGTTCTGATACTCGGCGCCGGGGGGCGGAGGTCATACTGGCTGCTGGGGGTGGCGCTTGCGCTGGCAATCGCCCTTCCTCTTGCCTCCTTCGTGGCATTCGACCGCGCCAACATCCTGTTCGATCCGATCAATCCGGTCTTGGTGGGCCTCAGCGCCGCGATCGCAATGTGGATCACCCTCTACATGCTCGCCCGGGCAGAACGCTCCCGGCTCGCCGCCGCGCTGGTGGAACAACGCATCACCGCGGCCCAGCAGGACGGCGAGTTGAACGCGGCACGGCGAATCCAGCAAGGGATGGTGCCAAGCTCCGACAGGCTCGGGCGGCTTGATCAGCGCGTCGGAATTGGCGCGGTATTGCGGCCCGCCAGGTCGGTCGGCGGCGACTTCTACGACGCTCTGATGATCTCGCCGGACAAGCTGCTGCTGGTGATCGGGGACGTTACCGGGAAGGGGGTCCCGGCTGCTCTCTATATGGCGCTGTCGAAAGCGGTCTCGAAAAGTGTGCTGAGCAGGGCCGATGGCGATTTGGGGCAGGCCATGGCAGGCCTGAACCGCGAGTTGATGGCCGATGCCGACGAGGAAATGGGCGTCACCATGCTCGTCGGGATTCTCGATTGCACGAACGGCGAACTGGCCCTCGTCAACGCCGGCCACGAAAACCCCGTCGTGGTTCGCAAACAGGGCGCCGTGGAATCACTTGGGATGCGTGGCGGGCCGCCGTTTTGCGTGGTCGACTTTCCTTATCCCGAGGAACGCGTGCGGCTGGCGCCGGGCGACACGCTGATCCTCATCACTGATGGCGCTACCGAGGCCCAGGATGCGCAAGGAGCTATGCTGGGGCTCGATGGCGTGATCGAAGCCTTGCGTAGTCAGGGCGACATTCCCGCGACCCGCCGCGCCGCCGATCTTGCCGACCGGATCAGGGCGTTCGAGACTGGAACCGACCCGAACGACGACCTGACGATCCTCACCGTGCGCTTTCGCGCGATCTAGCGGACGATGACCTCGACGCGGCGATAGCCTTCGTTCGCGACTTCGTCACCCAGCCTGGCCCTCGCCTCGTCCTCGCCGCGTCCAATCGCATCCTCGCGATCCACAGGAAAGCCGAAGCTGCGCAATTGTTCGGCAACTTCCTGCGCGCGATCGAGCGAGATCTTGTCGTTGATCGCATCCCCGCCGGTTGAATCGGTGAAGCCCGCGACTTCGATCTGCGCGCCGGGTCGGGTCGAAAGCTCGTTGCGGATCTGTTCGAGCACGCCGCGCTGGTCGGCCGGAATATCCGAACTGCCCGTCGGGAAAGTGATGACGAAGGCCTTTGCCGAAGGCGGCAGCGATCCAAGGAGCGTACCGTACGCGGGCTTGAGCTTCTTGAGACCGCGGACATGGCTGGACCCGCTGCCCAGAGATGCCTGGGCGTTGACCCGGTCGACCACCGTTTCGCGCCCGCCCTTGCCGATCACCGCAACCGCGCCAGTGTCGTGGCCGGGCTCGTTCTCGAGCAAGGTGACCTTGTCGGTGGCGCAGCCTGCGATCGCCATTGCCAGGGCCAGCACCGACGCAGGGAGCGCGCGCCTCACTTGTCCGAGCCCCTTCCCTTGACCTCAACGACGAATTTCGTGCCACGGACCCCCAGCATCGAGGTCGGCGTGCGCACCCGCATCGCATCCCGCTTGGACTTCGCGATATTGCCCGACACGACGCCAAGCGAACCGCGATTGACGCTGGTGACGAAGCTGCCGGTCTGGCGGGAACGGTCGTAGGAAAATTCGTCGAGGGTGATCCGGCTGCTCGGCCCCAGCGCCATCCGCGTGTTGTCGAGAAAGGCGATGCCGACCCGGCCGTCCTTGCCGGTCTTCACGATATCACCTTGTTCAAGCTTGAGCCCCGGGGCCGCAGCCACCGCAGCCCCCTTTCGCACGACCAGGACTTCACCGACGTGACTCTTGATCCGGCCGATCTCGGCCCAGGCGGGTGCCGCCGTAAACAGCAGCACAAGGGCGGGAACGATGATAAGGTTGCGCACGATTTCTCCCCCGAACGCGACCTCGTGTGGCATAACCCCGCCCATGGGGGCGAGCAAACGGTTTTCAGCCAGGTTGAAGCCCGGCAGCGATCCGGGCGATGTCCTTATCGCCGCGCAAGCAGCCGTGGCGAACTTCGCTGCCGGCGCCGGTCTGGCGCAAGCCGCCACAGCGAGGCTCTCGGTCATGGTCGAGGAAGTGCTCTCCAACGCGTTGCGCCATGGAAAGGCGCAGAAGGTGCGTCTCCACCTGCGGTCCGTAGCCGGGGGTATCGCGCTTACCTTCGAGGACGACGGAGCGCCGTTCGATCCGACCCGGAAACGTGCCTTCAAAGGACCCGATCCTCAAACCGGCGGAGGCGTCGGACTCGCGCTGCTCAACGCCTGGGGGCACAAGCCTTGCTATGCGCGCATCGACGGCTCCAACCGACTGCGCGTTGCGCTGAGATCGGAGCGCTGACACGCGCTTCCGTGGGAATGAAATGTCGGCAAGGCGATAATGCCGGCCCGCTAAACCCGCCGTAGCAGCGACACTATGCGGATCAGGAATGCCGTAGACCAGCCGATCATGATGATGCCGTTGATGCCCTCGATCGCCGAAACCAGACGCCATTCGGGAGCCATGGCGGTATCGCTGTAGCCGATCGCGCCATAGGTGATGGTCGAGAAATAGACCGCTTCACGCAGGTCGCCGATCGCGCCGATCACCAGATAAAGCGCTGCATAGAGCCAAATCTCGACCCCGTGCAGTCCGATAAGCGCGAGGATCGAGAACAGGGTTATCGCCATGTGCAGCGGCGAACTGGGATGCATATGTCCAGAAGTGTCCGAGCGCTCCTCCAACCGGAGCAACCGCGCGAGCAGGACCAGTCCGCTACCATGCACCAGCACGGTGAGGGTGACCATCACTGTCGCCAGGGTCAGCTCTGCTAGCACGGTTGGACCCCTCAGGCCGGAACGGCGCGCCAATGCGCGCGGGACAGCCCTGTGTGGATTTCCCTGAGCCTGACCGCAAGTCCACTCGCCGGATAGCGACTACACGACGAGCCCGGCAGCGATCAGGTATCGTCATCCTCGATCGAGTGCATCTGCTCGTCCGAGAACCCGAAGTGGTGCCCCACCTCATGAACTATGACGTGGTAGATGAGCGCTTCCAGATCGACGCCGGTTTCGGCCCATTCGCTAAGGAGGGGACGCCGGAACAGCGAGATTACCGGCGGGAGATCGCCAGAGGCCCAAATCGATTGCTCGGTAAGCGGACGGCCGTGATACAGGCCGGTGAGGTCCCAGGCGCTGTCGATGTCGAGCGCATCGAGGGTTTCATCGTCAGCAAAGTCGTCAACCCGTAACGCCACGTCAGCCAGATGATCCCGGAACTGCCGAGGGAGCCGCGCGATCGCGCTTTGCGCCAATTGCATGATCTTCTCGGCAGAGGGCGCGGGCAATTCCATTTCGCCGATATGGGAACGAGCAGGCGATACGTCACCTCCTGCCCGCAGCTCCTTGCGGTGGCTCGAGTTGTCGATGGGCTCGCCGCTTGCCGCATTATCTTCGTGACCAATGAATTCTGGCTTTTGTTTTCCCGTTCCAGTTGGCAGCCCCTACCTTGACTAAGCCCCTCAGGGGGGACGCGCATCGACGCCGGGAGAAGCAATTTGCAGCCGACCATAATCCTTCGGGGCGAAAAGAGCGGGCGCGGCCGCGGGTTGCTGGGTTCGCTTTACGTCCAGGTCGTCTTGGGCATGTTGCTCGGCATTGCTGTCGGGGCGCTCTTCCCGACCTTCGGCACCGCTCTCAAGCCATTGGGTGATGCCTTCGTCAAACTGGTCAAGATGGTCGTCTCGCCGGTCATCTTCCTGACCGTGGTGACCGGCATCGCGGGGATGCGAGAGCTTGGCGAACTCGGCCGCGTCACCACGCGCGCCTTTGCCTACTTCATCAGCGTTTCGACCTTGGCGCTCTTCGTCGGACTGGCCTCCTCGCTCGTCATCCGGCCCGGCGTCGGCCTGAACGTCGATCCGGCTTCGCTCGATGGCGCGGCCGTCTCGGACTATGTCGCGAAGGCTCACGACCAGTCGGTCGTCGGCTTTCTCACCGACATCATTCCCGACACGCTGCTTTCATCGCTGATCCAGGGCAATGTACTCCAGGTCCTCCTCGTCGCGGTTCTGGTGGGCATCGCGCTTGCCGCGACGGGTGAGGACGGCGCGCCGGTGCGCGATTTCCTCGACCGGCTCGCGCTGATCGTTTTCCGCGTCGTTGCCATCGTCATGCGAACAGCGCCGATCGGCGCCTTTGGCGCGATGGCGTTCACGATCGGCAATTACGGCCTGTCGGCGCTGTCGAACCTCGTCGGCCTGATCGCCACCTTCTACCTTACCTCGGTGCTGTTCATCGCGGTGGTGCTTGGCGCGATCTGCCGGATGAATGGGTTCTCGCTGTGGCGGCTGATCCGTTACCTCAAGGCTGAGATCTTCCTTGTCCTGGGCACTTCGTCGTCGGAAGCGGCCCTGCCCAACCTCATCCGCAAGATGGAGAACGCCGGCTGCGACGATGCGGTCGTCGGCCTCGTCGTTCCCACCGGATACTCGTTCAACCTCGACGGCACCAACATCTACATGACGCTGGCGACGATGTTCATCGCCCAGGCGTGCAACATTCATCTGTCATTCGGCGAGATCGCTCTCCTGCTCGGCGTCGCGATGCTCAGCTCCAAGGGCGCCGCCGGCGTTACCGGAGCCGGCTTCATCACTCTCGCGGCGACCCTTGCAATCGTCCCCTCGGTGCCGGTTGCCGGACTGACGCTGATCCTCGGGATCGACCGCTTCATGTCCGAATGCCGGAGCGTAACGAACTTCATCGGCAATGCCGTCGCGACCGTGGTCATCGCCCGATGGGAAGGCGGTCTCGATCGCGCCCAGCTCGACGCGGCGCTGAACGGGACCGCCGACCTCGATGTTCCGACGGTAGGCGAAATCGAACCGGGGCCTGTCGCAACACAATAGATTTCGCGGTGGAAGTCGCTTGAGAACCGTCGTCGACCTTTGCCCTTTACAATCAGGCGGGCCTGGGTGGCGAGATCGGCATCACGAAGGCGCTGTGAGGGTACTGGCTGGCCACCGGTGGTCCCGATAATGCTTGCCGGCGTTGAGGCCGAGCGGCCCCAGTCGGGCAAACCCGTCTGTCCTCCGTCCGTGGACCTATCGACCGATCGGCTTGATGACCGGTCTGGCCGAAGGTACGATCTTGCATCCTCCACTTATTGAGGATGGGTCGTCGGAAGGGGCAGTCCTGTGGATTCTCCGAGGATCAGCGGGTGGAAAGCCATCGGACGCTATGTCGACCGTGATCGTACGACGGCGATGCGCTGGGCGGCGACCCGGGGCCTCCCCGTTCATCGGTTGCCGGGCGGAAGAAGAGCAAGCGTCTATGCCGTTTGCCAGGAGCTTGATGCCTGGCTGGCAGGCGGTATGGATTCGATATCTGCCGATCCAACGATCGCGCGCCGCACCCTTATCGTGGGATCGTTCGCCGCGGCGACGGTCGCCGCCCTGGGAATCGCCGCTTTTCGCCCAACCGAAGGAAAAAGCGACGCAAAGGCGCTGCTCGAGCAGGCCCGCATCCTTCGCAGCCAGAATACGCGCGAGACGCAAAATCAGGCGATCGGTCTCGCTCGCGAGGCAGTCAGGCAGGACCCGAGCAATGCAACTGCCTGGGGTGAACTGGGTTACGCGCAGGCCACCGCCTCGCGCTGGCGCCAGGAGGCGGAATCCAGATCGCTGCGCGAACAGGCCACAATGAGCGGACAGCGAGCGCTCGACCTCGATCCTGGCAATGCCAAGGGCGAATTGGCCTTGGCTACGGCGCTTCCATTGTGCGGGACCGACAGTTGGCTCGCCCGTGCCGACGGCATCAAGCGCTCGCTTGACCGCGCCCCCTCCGATCCCGACGCGCTCGTCGAGCAAGCCTTTATCCTGCGGTTCACCGGCCATTGCGCAGAGGCGGCAGCCGTATGCGCGCGCCTTCAAACCCGTCATCGCACCCCGCCCCTCTACAACATTTGGATCAGGGCATTGTGGAGCGCGGGGCAAAGTGCGGAACGGGACCGCAAGCTCGCCGAGGCGGCGGGACTGTACCCGACCAACAAGATGCTCTGGTACACGCGGTTCGAGGTGTTGGCTTTCGGCGGCCGTCCCGACGAGGCGGTTGCGCTGGCGCAGGATGCCAGGGGCCGACCCGAGGTCGTGACGGAGAGCGAAGCGCAAGACCTCGTTCTTCTGGCTGCGGCCCTCGGCAGCAGGCACGCAGCGCAGATTGACGATCTGATGGGCAAATTGCTTACGGGCGCCCGGATCGGCATCCGCGCGGCGACCAATGCGTTGCGGGTTGCTTCACTCACGGGCCGCCTCGACGATGCCTTTACACTCGCCCAGGCCTACTACTTCGCACGCGGGTTTACCGTTGGCGGAGAGCTCGGAGGCGGCCTCTTCGTGTCGCAGAGCCAGCGGCACACGAACTACCTCTTCGAACCACCGCTTTCGCCGATGTGGAAGGATCGGCGCTTCGGTCTGTTGATCGAGGAGCTCGGCCTCGAAAGATATTGGCGCGAGGCCCGCAAACCGCCTGATTTTCGAGGGCTCGCAGCTCTCAGCTTCCCCAAAGGATAACCCGCGGCTCCTCTCATCCGCCACCTGCCGCTATTTGCAACTTGATACGACGCGCGCCCATCGGGCGCGACGGCTAGGATGCTTTGGCAGGCATCAGGTTCCTGCACCGCATCTCTGGGGGCCAGCGATGATCCGTCTTGCGCCGCGAATAATTCATGCGACCATCCGGCTATCGGCGATCTGCGCGATAGGGGTGATCGCCGGTTGCGGCGGTGGCGGCAACAACGGTGGGTCGATGCCTATCGCGGTCGCACCAGCACCGTCACCCACGCCGACGCCAACACCCACGCCAACGGCAACGCCCACCCAGTACATGTCGACGCCGGTACCGTTTTCGCTGACCCAGGATCGCACTTTCGACGTGTTCGGCTGGGACGCATGGCCCGCTGCTCCCGTCCCGTCGGCGATGAGCCTGCGCTGGAATGCGGCGGCATCGCAATATGAAGTGCTGGCGACCGGTTATGCAGATTGGGGAAGTCTGAAAGCTCTCGCGAGCGGCGGCGGAAAGTTCGATGTCCTGGCCCCTGACGGCTCGAAGTTCCCGTTCCAGATGCTGATCTCTGCGCCGGCTTCCGGCTCCGCATTGCCGCAATATCTTGCCGAAGCCCGTATCTACGCGGACATGTCCGCCAAGGCGTATGTGGCATTTGGCTTCGCAACCGCACCCGGCGATGTCCCTGCCTCGGGGACGAAAACCTGCCGCTTCGGCATGGACGAAATCGGAGACGGAGAAATAACGTTCGATTCTTCGACCGGCACTCAATCGGGGTTTGTCGAGCCGTTTTATGCAATGAACGGGGAGCCTCTGCCGCGCTATCCGTTAAGCCAGGCTCTATACTCCCGCACCGCACCTACCCAATTGAGCGCGACTTACGGAACGTCGAACGACAATGTCCTTGAGAGCCGTTTCTTCGGACCTCAGGCGTCTGAAATCGCGGTTCGAGCCAAGGGCGCAGTCACGGGTATCATGACCGGCTTTTGCAGCAGCTAGACCGCTGCACGGGGTGCCATTCATGCCCATGCCGATACTCGGCTTGAAGCGCTCGCGCCGGGCCCTCGCGTGCCAACTCGTCGATCGCCAGACCTGTCCTCCCTAACGCCGACCGAAGGGGTAAAACACTTCCCGCGTCCAATGGACGTCATTCGGGCCGGGCAGGCCATATCTGGACGGCCTGCCATCAGGGATGTGGAGCGTACCGAAGATGGTATCGTAGATCGAAAGCACCACTCCGAAGTTGCGGTAGGACGCTCCGTCCTTGCCGTAACCGTGATGGGTATGATGAATTCCCGGCGTCACGAACGCGTGCTCAAGAATGCGCCAGGTTTCGCCCCATATCCGATGACTGCGAATGGCATCGTCCCAACGGAAATTGGCGTGGGTAACAAGGTTCCAGATCGTAACGACGACGATTACCGCTGCCGTTGCGGAACCCAGTCCAAGATACACCGCAAGCCCCCAGATCCAGGTGTTGGGGACGATGAAGCTCCAGATGGGAAGGACCCGGAAGTTGAGCAGGACATTCATGAACTTTCCGGAATGGTGTGTCCGGTGGAAGCCCCAGAACCAGTTGAAGCGGGTGTTACGAGAGTCATGAGCCAGTCGATGCACCCAGTAGAAGCCGAATTCACTTGCCAGCAAAATGAGAACGAACGCGGTGCCGAATGAAGCCCCCTCGAGGCTATTTCGACCCTCGGGAAAGGCAAACGCGAACAACGAGGCGGCAAGAAGAGCGCTGAGCGGGCGCGTTATGGCAACTCCGATTGCGGCGCACAGAACCGTGACACTCAAATCGTGCGGACTGTAGGCGCCACGATGCCGCCCTGCCCAAATTTCTGCCAGGAGGATGAGTACCGCCGCAAAGAGGAATGCGATTCCGGTCGGGTTGCTAGTCATCTACCTCTTCCTTGCGATGTCACCTGCTTTCATGAAGAAAGCTCATGTCAGGGGCCGTCGGTGTCTCCGGGTTTCGGTTCAAGATCCGAAATCCTTTCAGACGAGCAGGTTCGATAGCTTGAGAAGGCTTGATAAATCCAATGAGAAGAAAGCAGCCTCCTAATGCAAAAAATGCATTACGAAGCATGGAACGCGTCCGGCACGCGGCGACTCTGGCAAGGCACGGAAATTTTGCGCGTGCCGCAATAGAGCTCAACATCAGCCAATCGACGCTGAGCAGGAGCATCCAGACACTCGAACACCAGCTCGACCTTACGCTCTTCGAACGCACAGGAATGGGAACCATCCCGACCCCGATCGGCAAACTGTTCTTGCGCAAGGCGCAGGACATGCTGGGGGCAGTGGACGATCTTGAGGATGCGATGCGCCTGGCTTGGCGGCATTCGGGGGCAACAGTCCGGCTCGGTATGGGACCAATGCCGGCATCGCTTATCCAGGCTGAATTGTGCCGGCAGCAGATCAAGGATGGAGTAGTTGAACGGCTGGTGTGCCAGGTCCATACCGGAATGAGATTGCGAGAGCTCATCGAGGCGGACGAACTGGATGTAGCTGTTTGCGCAGAAGGATCATTCGAAGTGCGGGGCAATCTGCACGCCGAGCATCTCTTTGACATTCCAATTTCGATGCGGGTGCGGGAAGGTCACCCTCTTCTGGACAAGGCCATCTTAACTGCCGACGACCTGAGCCATTACCCCTTCGTTGGCGCGGTTCTCGACCAACGAATGATCAAAGAGCTTGCGCCGCAGTCGATACTCTATGACCCCGTAATTGCTTCGGACGATTTCCAGATGTTGGCACAGCTTGTGGCGAGCAGCGATGCGTTTTGCATATTCCCCGCGTCCATGCAGACACCCGGCTTGGTTGACCTAACCGCAGCACAACACCTCACCACTCCGAAATCCGCGATGATGATTATGTGGGCAGGGGAATCTGTCCCGAAGATTGTGCATTCATTGCGCTACATTGTGGCATCGATGAATCTTGCGGAGCCGGTCTGAATCCGACCCCCATGAGACTGCACGAAGAACTCGATAAGGCTCTGACGGAGCCCATGGGCCGGATCATCGACCACGAGCACTGAGGATCACCTTGCGCATTAAGGCATTGAACGTCGGCATCGTCGAAGTGCGTTAGAGCCCTGCTTCGGCGAGTATCGCGCTGGCACCCTGCTCTGCGCCGCTGGCGTGGTGGCGCAGCAGTGCGAAGAACTCGCGCCCCAAGCCCATTTCAGCTGTCGAAGCACTGAGAGCAGGGTGCGACCCGCCAGGCCTCGCCGACGTGTTCGCGGCGTTCCGATAAGCCGACTTGGCGGAGTGGGGGATTCGCACCAACTGCTTTTGAACAATCCCAGGGAACATGCCTCCTCGCGATCTGTTAGTCGCAGTTGTCGGGGGAGCTCGCTGTGACAAAGATCGAGGCAGGTTCAACTCTGGCCCGCACCCTTCGAGGGCACCGCGTCGACAGCAAGATCCTTGTGCTCTTCCTGTTATTCTCGGCGGCAGCCTTCGGTCTGCTCTGGCTGGCGTCTGAGGTTATCGAAGGTGAGACCTTCGCCATCGACCGCCTCATCCTGCGCGGTCTGCGCGCCGCGGCCAACCCAGCAGTTCCTATTGGCCCAAGATGGCTGGCGCTCTCGATGATCGACGTGACGGCCTTGGGAAGTTCGACCGTCCTCACGTTGATCACGATTCTGACAGACGGCTATCTCATCGCGGTCAGAAAGCGCTCCACTGCGGTATTCGTGGCTCTCTCGGTCGCAACAGGGGCATTGTTCAGCGGAGCCTTGAAGGAGTTGTTCTTCCGGCCGCGACCCGAGGTTGTGCCGCACCTCGTCGAGGTGACCTCGGCGAGCTTTCCCAGCGGCCACGCCATGAACTCGGCGGTCGTCTACTTGACGTTGGCAACGCTCCTGGGTCGATCCCAGGAGGACGTCAGGGGCCGCGTTTATCTCCTCTGCGCCGCGATTGCTCTCACGCTCATGATTGGATTCTCGAGGGTCTTTCTCGGCGTTCACTGGCCAAGCGACGTTGTCGCCGGATGGGCGGTGGGTGCAGCGTGGGCAGCTGGCTGCTCGCTTATTGGCAAATCGCTACAGCGGCACCGCAGGATCGAAGGGGCTGGCCCAGAAGAGGGAAGCTAGTCCCTACAGGCCCCTGCTTCCCCTTTTTCGGTTGGCGATGCGGGAAGGACGAAGGGAGTTCTTCCTTCCCGCACCGTGATCTGGACGGCGCGGAAGCGGGTTAGTCGCAGTCATGGGCAGCGCATTTTTCTGATCAGAGATGCCAACCCTGCAGAATAGCCAGACTGATTGCGGCGGCCGCAACCAGGCCAGTCCATTTGCTCGCCGCCTGGAGCAAACGCTGTTGTCGACGCCGAGACCTCGCGAAGGACCGCGCCTCGTCGCAGGGTAGCGAGAAAACATAGGCTTCATAGTTTCCCATTTCGCGCCTCTCGACAGTCCACGTTTCCGAACTGTGACGCCGCGACGACATCAACCTCTCAAGGTGTTGCCGAAATTACAGAACCGTAATCGACCGGCCATCTTGCCGAAAAGCGCCCGCCCTCACCCTTGCTTCCTCATCAAGGAGGAAAGGAACAGTCCGTGCGGAAATTTCTCTATGCGCTGGTCGCCGGAGCCCTTCTCTCCGCGCCCGTAACCGCCGACGCGGCGGCCTGTCGCGACGCCAAGGGCAAGTTCATCAAGTGCGCCAAAGCCGCGCCTGTGAAGGCCGCCAAGTGCCGCGATGCCAAGGGTCATTTCACCAAGTGCCCGAAGACATAAGCTACGTTGCGAAGTAACGAGTTAGCGGCGCGTAAATCACCAACGCCATGCGGGCCCCTGCGCCCGATGAAGTGAAATACCGGAGGTAGCCCTTGCCTACGACGCGCCTTTGCCGACGCGGATGATAGTCAACGAGCACTGGCGCCCATCGGGACATGGCCACGCGATCGAACTGCCGCCGCGCATGCCGATTAATCCGGCTCCGACCGAGGTCAAAACGGAGATTGAGCCTTGTTCTACATAGTGGTGCCATCGACGTGGCCGTTCTTCTCTGCCACGTGGTTCGACCATGTCCGCGACGTCGTCGGTCTGCCTTTGCTTCGACCGATTGAAGAGACGGCAAGTCGCCATCGCGCTCTTGGCATTACGCCTGCCCACTATTCCTGTTTTGGCGATTTTCTCAGTGTCGGCTTGAAGGATTTGCTCGGAGAAAGAGCCACTCCGTCGTTCCTCTCAGCTTGGAGCAATACGTACTGGGCAATCGTTGGAACGATTTCGCGCAGTGAGCTCGGAGAGGCACCGAAAGTGACTACGGGAATCGGCGCGATCAGGGAGCTGCTGCTGGCAGTCTGATCCCAATTCGTCTGGATTGGCGGAACTTCAGCTTTGAGCCAGGGCGGCCGCCAACGCGCCCACCCGTCCGCAAAAGCCGAGTGAGCGCGAGGAGGGTCGGATGAAGGGGTCTATCCGCGCGGGTTCGCCGTCACGTTCAGAACCAGCGTATCGCCTTGAGCGGCCAGCGCCTGACTTGTCCTTGCCGCGTCCCTGCGTAACGTCCTGATCTGATCGTCATAGGCGGACTGGGACGACGCGAAAATGATGTTGGCCTGGAAACGCTGCCCGTGATCGATGCCCTGCGGCAGCGGGTGCATCGTGGGGATGCGGCTGACCGCTCGCAGTGCCGCACGATCAAGCGTCGAATTGCCAGACCGGTGAATCACCCGCAATGCTGCAGGGGTTCCGTCCTCGCTGCAGAGAAACGCCACCGAAACCGTTCCATCGGTGGATTCATTCAGAACCCGACGGGGGAGTTCGAGGTTCTGATTGATCTTGTCGGTCATCCCGCTCGACCACTGAGCAACCGAGTTCATGTGGCCGGTGACGATGACGGGGTGCAGTTCCTTGGCCGCGGAAGGAACGCACACGGCGGGGATGGCCTAAAGCGCCACCAAGACAGTTAGTTTCATGATCGTTTACCCTCAAGTCGGAGATTGTCCGGCCTTGCCGACGACGCCCGAATATGCGGATTGCCCGCCTTACGCCTAAGGTCGATAGGATGGCGTGCGTTTTGCGGACCACGCGCTGTCCCGTGAACGAAAATGTCCCAATTTGGAGGGTTGTCAACGATTCCATTGCCGAAAATCGGCCTGGCGCGAACGATTGTCGCGTCCATACAAGTTTACCGCAGGGTTAGAGGCCGGCTTGCCCTCACCCCTGGGCGCAGAAGCTTCCGCCGATTGGCGGAAGCTCCCACATCGACCATTTGGATCGCGGGTCGGAGACCCAAAGTCGCGGCGACCCTACGCTGTCAGTCAGCCCTTCACCCGCTCAACGGTCGCGATCTTTCCTTCGGGATCCTTCGTCGTCCACACGCCCTTTTCATCGACGCGTTCGACATTGCACTTCTGCTTCGCGCCAGGCTCGTCCTTGGTATAGCAATACTGCTCCGGCGATTTCTGCTCCCACTTCCCGGTTTCCACTACCTTACCGTCGATCGTGTCGACATAGGTTCCGTCGGCGTTAGCCACTTCCGTCACGATCTTCCCATCCGAAGTCGTGACCTTGTAAGTTCCAACGGAGGGTTTTCCGTCGGCCGCGAGCGTTTGAGCCGGGACGGTCGACGATGCTTCGGTCGTCGTTTGCGAAGGCGTCGGCGCCGGCGCTGGCTTTGAACAAGCGCTGACGGTCACGAGTGCGGCAATAAGTATAATCCGCTTCATCAACTTTCCCCCAAATCGACTCACGGGCAGTAAGATCCACCCGCTCGACTCGCGCCCCAGTCGTGAGTTTATGGGCAAAGGCACTCACTTCCAAACGACACCGACGTGATGGCGGTCTTGCGTTCTATCCACTGGGTGATCAGCGAAATCCGCGTGGGGGTATCGGGGGCGCGCTTCATGGGCCGTTAGGCGGACAGCAGCTTGGACGCGGACTTCATTTCAAGGCTGACGTTTCCGACTGCGCCAGGGCGCAATCGATATCCTCCAGAATGTCATCGATGTGCTCTAGCCCGATCGAAAGCCGAACATATCCGGGAGATACCCCCGACGCGACCTGTTCGGCTTCACCTAGCTGAGAGTGTGTGGTGGACGCGGGGTGAATGGCGAGGCTGCGTGCGTCGCCGATGTTTGCGACGTGGTAGAACATCTGCAGAGCATCGATGAAGCGCCGGCCGCTCTCGATCCCACCGGCGAGTTCGAAGCCGATCAATCCGCCTTGCCCGCCTTTCAAGTAGCGCTCGGCAAGCGCTCGGGCCTCGCCGCTTTGCTGCGAAGGGTGGATGACCCTGGTGACGGCCGGGTGTTGCGCCAGGTGGGCGGCAACGGCCAGCGCGTTGGTGCAATGCCTTTCCATTCGCAGCGGCAGCGTTTCGATCCCCTGAATTAGCTGAAACGCGTTGAACGGCGAAAGCGCGGCACCGAGATCCCGCAGGAGCACCACGCGGGCCCTAAGCACGTATGCGATTGGGCCGAGCGGCTCGGCTGCTTCGGCCCATACAGCTCCGTGATAGGATGGATCGGGTGTGTTGAGCTGCGGCTGACGGTCAGGATGCGCCGCCCAGTCGAAGTTTCCGCCATCGACGAGGATACCACCGATAGAGGAGCCGTGGCCGCCCAGGTATTTCGTGGCGGAGTAGACCACGATCGCAGCGCCGTGATCGAGGGGACGGCAGATCAGCGGCGCGGCAGTATTGTCCATGATGAGCGGGATGCCCGATGCACGTCCGATCTTCGCCACTTCCGCCATGGGAAAGACCTCCAGTTTCGGATTCGGCAGCGTCTCGGCATAATAGGCACGCGTGCGCTCGTCGGTCGCACGGGCAAAGTTCTGCGGATCCGAGGAGTCGACAAACCGGACGTCGATCCCTTGGTCTCGAAGCGTGTTCGCGAACAGGTTGTAAGTTCCCCCGTACAACGCTGTCGAACTGACGATATTGTCTCCTGCTCGCGCAAGGTTCTGGATCGAGAAGGCGGAAGCCGCCTGCCCGGAAGCGACTGCCAAAGCAGCCGCTCCCCCTTCGAGAGCGGCTATTCTCTTTTCCAGCACATCCGTCGTCGGGTTCATGATCCGAGTGTAGATGTTCCCCATTTCTTGGAGCGCGAAGAGAGACGCGGCATGTTCCGCGTCACGGAACTGATAGGATGTTGTCTGGTGGATCGGCACGGCCACCGAACCCGTCGAGGCGTCCGCGCGCCATCCTGCATGGAGCGCGAGCGTTTCGGGATGCAGACTCTCTTTCGGCATTGGTCGGCTCCATGCATTTGTAGCCAAGACCCCTATCCCGCCTCTTGGCATCAGGCCACCGTCTATGGTCCCTCGGCTTTCGGAGTGCGGTACCAACCTAAATCCACCAACTCAGCGATTTAGAAAGGTCGTGGAACGGGTGGCGGGCGCTAAGCGGTTGATCCGTCAACCGGACGTGCATCTTCAACAGACAAGACTGGATGGCACCCAAGTGCGCATCCCTCGACAATCCCGTACTCTTCGCATCCATTCAAAATTGCGTTCACGCATCGGAGTTTAGGATAGAAAGGGCGAACTCCGGTGTGCACACTTCGGCATATTTGGCCTGGAGATCCGACAAGTTGGCCTCGTGAGTCTCGGCCTGTCGGTCAGCACATGCTTCCCGCACTATGAACGGCGCAAAACCATACTGAAGCGCGTCGAGACCGGAGGCGCGTACGCATCCGGATGTGGAGAAACCGGCTATCACAAGTGTGTCCACGCCTCGCTCGGCGAGCCATCGGTCCAGCCCGGTCTTGAAGAATGCAGATGGATACTGCTTGGTGACGACGAGTTCTTCGGGAGATGGCCTCAAGGTCGGGGGGAAATCTCCCAGCGGTGAGCCTCTCTCGAACACCTTGAGAGCAGGCACCTTCTTGTAAAAGATTCCGCCGTCTGTCCCTCCCGGTGCGTAAACGACGTTCGTGAACACCACGGGGCGACCGCCGGATCGAGCCGCGCCAAGCAGTTTCAAAGCGCAGTTCAAAGCTGCCGCAGCAGTATCGCAATAGAGCGGCGAGTCGGCCTGGAGGTACGCCTGCACCATGTCGACGAGCAGCAGGGCGGGCGAGTTGCCCGGCTCGATGTGTCCCGCGAATGCGCCGGCGCGGGTCACTCCCGTGTCGCCAGGCTCCATCAGATCACGCCAGAGGCCGAAAGGCGATCCAGATCCGCCGGATCCATGCCGAGGATGTCCGCATAGACCTCGAAATTGTGTACACCAGGTCGGGCAGGGGCGGCGCGGAAGATCCCGGAGGGCGTACGGGAGAACTTGGGGAAGGCGTTCTGCATCTTGACCTTGCCGTGTGTCTGCGTCTCGACTTCGACGATCGCTTGCCGGGCCGCGAAGTGAGGATCTTCGAGCATGTCCTTCGCCGTATAGACCCGGCCCGCAGGTATCGAATATTCGATCATCAACCGATCGACTTCGTCGATCGTATGGGTCGAGGTCCAGGCGTTGATCAGTTCGTCGAGTTCGGTCTGGTGCCGGCCCCGCGCGAGATGAGTGGCATAGCGCGGGTCCTGGGCCAGTTCGGGACGCCCCATCGCCTGAGCCAGCCGCGCGAAGATCGCATCGTTGTTCGCGCCGATCATGAAGGGGCCGTCCTTGCATGTGTACACGTTCGACGGTGCGATGCCCGGCAGGATGGAGCCGGAGCGTTCGCGTATGACGCCGTTGTAGTCGTATTCCGGGATCAGTCCCTCCATGACCTGCAGCACCGCTTCATAGAGCGCTGTGTCGATCACCTGGCCCTCACCTGTCCTCTCGCGATGGTGAAGCGCAGCCAGAATGCCCATGCATCCGTAAGTCGCGCAAAGGGTATCGCCGATCGAAATCCCCATGCGCGCAGGCGGGCGATCGGGCTCTCCGACGATATACCGCCACCCGCCCATTGCCTCACCGATACCGCCGAAGCCTGCGCGGTCGGAATATGGGCCCGTCTGGCCATAGCCAGACATGCGCGACACGATCAGGGAGGGCTTCTCGCGCAGCAGGTCGGATGGATCGAGCCCCCACTTCTCGAGCGTGCCGGGCTTGAAGTTCTCGACCATCACATCTGCCGCGAGGATCAGGCGTCGCGCGAGCGCCTGGCCTTCCGGAACTCTGAGATTGCAGGTGACCGATCGCTTGTTGCGTCCGATCACCTCCCACTGGACCTTCTCTTCGCCCTGCCCCCACACCCGCATGGGGTCCCCCGCCCCAGGCGGCTCGATCTTGATGACGTCGGCTCCCATGTCGCCCAGAAGCTGTCCACAGAACGGGCCCGCGAGGAGTTGGCCCAGCTCCACCACGCGCAAACCGTTCAATGCACCGGGGGCGCCGCTCATTCTGCGGCTACCTGATGCTGCCACACCGGCTGGATCGGGGCAGGAAGACCGGTTTCCTTTTCGCAATTCCTTCGGAGGTCCTCAATGGAAAGACCGAAATCGAACAGCTTGGGGTCACCACGGGCCGCGCGCATTTGCGTACGCAGATCGTGCGTAGCGGCTACGTCCACTGCGCCATCGCTCGAAGCGACAACGCCATAATCGCGTGCACCCTGGGGTGTCACAAGACCTTGCCGGATTTCGAGCCCGACGAGTTCGGGATCGCGCTCAAGCGGATCTCCCCAGCCACCACCGCCCCATGTGACGTAGTGCAACTGGTCGCCCGCCGAGACCGCGATGTCGTCGGTCTTGTTGCCGACGATTTGCGTCGTGCCGTCAGCCTTTTCGAGAATCTTGCGAGCGCGGCGCCCCGGAAGCCCGCCGTTCACTCCCCATGGCGGGACGAACCAGCGATCGTCATGAATGCCGATCTGGCCATCCGCGAGGAAGCGGTAGGTCATGTGGATGCCGTTTCCGCCACGATGAAGTCCGGCTCCGCCGCTGTCGGGCTCGGTTTCGTAGCGCTCGATCCTCATCGGAAAGTATCGCTCGAGGAACTCGTTCGGGACGTTCGTGAACCCGGGCCAAAGCGAATGGCCGTCGGGTCCGTCACCGAGCGGTCGCCCGGGAATTCCACCGAAACCGATCTGGAATAGCTGGAACCACTCGCCTTCACGACCTTGCCGGTTGTCCCACCCCGAATAGAACAGGTGTGGCGAGGAACTGAATCCCGCGGCGTTGAGGAACTCCGGGGTCTTTTGCCCCAGTAGTCCGCCGAGGATGTCGAATATGCGCCCGAGGGCGTGTGTGCGACCCGACAGGGCTGCCGGGAATTTCGGCTTGAGGAGCGACCCTTCGGGGATGCGCACCTCGATCAAGTCGTAGAACCCGTCGTTGAACAGGATCTGCGGGTCGAAGACCATGATCATGTAGATGCCGAAGAACATCTTGAACATGTTTTCATTGAGATAGAAGTTGATCGAAGCGGCGCTCTGCGGATCGGTACCGTCGAAATCGAGCACGACTTTCTCGCCTTCGCGCCGCATCGTGCATCTGATCTTGTATGGCCCGAAGCCGAGGCCGTCGTCGCAGATGTAATCCTCGAAACTCACAGGTTCCTCGGCAACAGCCATGGCGATCAGCGCCTTCATCGCCCGATGGTTGCGCGCGAGCAGTTCCTGCGTCGCCGATACATAGACATCGTCGCCGAAGCGACCGGCCATTTCGGTCACCCGATTGGCAGCAACCCGGCAGGACGCGATCAAGGCATTGAGGTCGGCCTGGCACCAGTCAGGCTTGCGCGTCTGGTGCAGAACCAGCTTCATCAGGTCTTCGTTGTATTCGCCCTTCTTCCAGATCTTGACCGGCGGGATGCGTACCCCCTCCTCGAAGATCGACTTGGCGTCGATCGGCATGGAGCCGGCAACCTTGCCGCCGATGTCACTCTGATGGCCGAACATTGCCGTCCACGCGATCAGGCGTCCGTCCTTGTAGACCGGCAACAGTACCAGCCAGTCGTTCGAATGGCTGATCGCGCCTTCGCATGAATAAGGATCGGACAGGAAGATCATATCCCCGTCCTCGATCGTCCCGTCGAAGCCTTTGAGGAAGCCATCGATGAAGCTGCCGAACTGGCCGACGATCATCTTGCCGGAAGGGTCGGCGATAAGCGGAAAGGCATCGCCTTGCTCGCGGATGCCCGGGGACATTGCGGTCCGGACGAGTGTTGCGTCCATCTCGATCCGGGCATTGCGCATGGCGTTCTCGATGATGTCGAGCGTGACGGGATCGATGGGGACCCGGTCGAAGGGCTTGGCGTTCTGTTCAATGATCCGGGCGGGCATGGGGTGCTCCTCAGGCCAGGGTGATCAGGATGTTGCCGACCGGATCGACAGTGCCGACGCAGCCATTTTCGATCAGGGTGGTGGAATCCATCTCGGTGACGATCGCAGGACCTGGAATTGTATCGCCCTGCTTCAAGCGCGATCGGTCGTAGATGACGGCTGCCTGCTCTCGTCCATTCATCCACACCGTGTGATCGCGGATCTTTGCGGCCGAAGGATCGCCAGAGCCCTTCTCGAGCTCGGCGGCCGGAAGGTGGGGCGGCTGACCGAGAGCAACCGCCCGAAGGTTTACGATTTCGTGCGGCGTTTGCATGTTGAATGTAAACAGGCGTCGATGCTCGTCATCGAAGCGCTCCAGGATCTTCTCGATGCCCCCTTCACGCAACGTGGCCTGGTCGATGGTCAGGGGTACTTCGAACGCCTGGCCCGCATAGCGCACATCGATCTCGAACTCGCTCGATACCTCGCCTCCCGGAATGCCGTCGGCGACAAGTTCGGCGCGCGTCTGTGTCGCCATCTCGTCGAGGATGGCCACAAGTTCCTCGACATCGGTCTCGTGGGCAAGACGGCTGAAGCTGCGCGCAGTCTCCGTCCGCATGCGTGTGGTCGCATCGCCGAGAGCGCAGAGCACGCCCGGCGAAACTGGGGAGATTGCCGGCCAGCTTCCCATCAGTCGCGCGACCGCGTTGACGTGAAGCGGTCCCGCGCCTCCAAATCCCATCAGGGCGAAATGTCGCGGATCGTAACCTTGCTGAACGGAAATCATCCGCAGGGCGCCGAACATGTTCTCGTTGACGATGTCGATAATACCGCGCGCGGCATCCATGAGAGGAATCCCCAGCGCATCGGCGATCCCCTGGATCGACTTCTTCGCGCCCTCGCGGTCGAGCTTGAAGGACCCGCCGAGCAGATCCTCGGGCAAGTAGCCAAGAACCACGTTGGCATCCGTGACAGTCGGCTGATGGCCGCCCTTGCCGTAGGCGACCGGGCCCGGCACCGCGCCGGCAGACTGCGGACCGACCCGCAGCGCACCGGTGAGTTCGGGAACGTAGGCGATCGACCCGCCGCCGGCACCCACCGTCTTCACGTCGAGCGACGATGCTCGGACGGAAAGATGCCCAACTTCCGTCGTGCGCACCCTGCGCGGCTCGAGGTTCTCGATCAGCGCAACGTCGGTCGAGGTTCCGCCTACGTCGAGCGTGAGGATGTTCTTGAACCCCGCGTTCTTCGCAACCCAAAGCGCACCGGTAACCCCGCCGGCCGGCCCGGACATGAGAATATTGACCGGGTGTTCCTCGGCCTTTTGACTGCTCATCAGGCCGCCATCCGATCGCAACAGCGATAACTTGCCCGTTACCCCGGCATCCTGGAGCTTGGTCCGCAAGTTCGAGACGTACTTGCCGACGACGGGCCGGACGGATGCATTCGCGACCGTCGACAGCGTCCTTTCGTATTCCTGCATCTCGGGCAGGACCTCGTGGCTGAGAGACACGGGCATTTCCTGCAGGATGTCCCTTGCGATCTCGCCGATGCGCCTTTCGTGCCGTCCATCGACATATGCATTGATCAGGCTGACCGTGATCGCCTCGACGCCCGAATCCCGCAGCGCCGCAAGTTTTGCGCGAACTTCGTCTTCGTCGAGCGGACGCACTTCGTTGCCGTCCGCATCCATCCGGCCCTTGACGGTCACGGTATCCTCGAGCGCGGCCAGAGGTTGCGGCTTGGGCCAGACGATCCATGCTGCGAGTCCGCCCGGCACGAAGCTGCGGGCGATCTGCATGATGTCCCGATAGCCTTCGGTCGTTATGAGCCCGACCCGGGCGCCCTTTCCTTCGAGTATGGCGTTCGTCGCCACCGTCGTACCGTGAAGGAAGAATTCGATCGCCGCCGGGTCGACACCAGCTTCCGCGGTGATTGCCGTCACGCCAGCAAGAATTCCTTCGCTGCTGTCGTCTGGGGTGGAAGGCGTCTTGTGCCGCCAGAAGTCGCCGGTTTCGTTATCGAACAGCAGCAGGTCGGTGAACGTGCCTCCGACATCCACACCAAGCCGGTAACGCATCGGGCAGCTTCCTCTTTTCAATACGTCGAAGGAGCGGGAAATCCGCCCGCTTTTCCCACCATTGCGGGCAGGGCCTTGTTCATGAGTCCGGCAAGCCAGCGGTTTGTCGATATCAGCATTTCGAGATCGAGGCCGGTCGATATCCCTGCGCGCTCGAGCATGTACGTCGTATCCTCGGTCGCGATATTGCCGGCCGCGCCGGGCGCGAAGGGGCATCCGCCAAGGCCGCCGATCGATGCATCGATGACGCGCGCTCCCGCGCCAATGGCCGCCCAGACATTCGCAAGCCCCGTTCCGCGCGTATTGTGGAAGTGCATACGGACGGGGATCGGCGCGATGGCCTTGCCGACCTTCTCGACCAGGCTTGCAACGTGAGCAGGATTGGCGACACCGATGGTGTCGGCCAGGGCGATCTCCACGGGTCCGGAGGCAGCGATTGCCACCGCCATGGCAAGCACCCGGTCTTCGCTGACTTCGCCTTCGAAGGGACAGCCGAAGCTGGCGGCGATTGTCGCCTGGCCAGTCAGTCCCGCCTCGCGGGCCCGCTCGATGATTGCCCGCGATGCGTCGACCGAGCCGTCGCTCGTCTGACCCTGGTTAGCCATCGCGAAACGGTCGGTGCTGACCGCCACGGCGCCCAGCTGGTCGATCCGGCCCGTCGCGATAGCCCGTTCCGCTCCACGAGCGTTCATCACGAGTCCGATGTATGTGACGTCGTCGCGGTCGGGCAGGCCCGCGCACACCTCTTCCGCATCTGCCATCTGCGGCACTGCCTTGGGGTTCACGAAGCTCGCCACCTCGATGCGGCGCGACCCGGCCGCTCTCGCTTTCCCGATCAGCTCGAGCTTGCTTGAAGCCGGAAGGATGACGGGCTCGTTCTGTAGCCCGTCGCGAGGACTTACCTCGACAATCTCGATCTTATCTGTATACATTTTTGCCATTACGCTGTCCGCTTTCGTCCGGCCTTGTCGATCGCGGTCAGGCCGTGATGAGCGTCGGCATACGCGTGGTAGGCACGGCGGATATGCCCGGCCATGATCGATTCCGCCCAGCTTCCGTCGCGCCTGGCGAATGCAGCGAGCAATTCCTCATGCTCCCCACACGAGCGGCGCAATTCCTCTTCTCCATAATGGTGCGCGGTGCGCCATATGACCGGCTGCTCGATCACCGCGGCCAGCAGCGAAACGAGCTTCCGCGAACCGGCGGCCTCGAGGATCAGGGCGTGAAATTCACGGTTTCGCTCGAGAAATAGGTCGACGTCCGGTGGCGAGGCGGTGACCGCGCTGCGGAGCGCTGCATTGCAACGGCGAAGCTCCTGCAAGGTCGAGGCACTCATCCGGTCGGCAGCGCGCTTTGCTGCGTGACCTTCGAGCATGGCGCGCAGTTCGAAAAGGTCGGCCACGTCGTCGATCGACCAGTCTGCGACGAAGCTGCGCTGCGTGTCGCTTCGCGTGATCAGCATTTCCGACTCCAGCCGGCGCAGTGCGTCGCGCACCGGTGTCCGCGAGACTCCGCAGCGCTCCGCGAGGGCTTCTTCTCCCAGCGGATCTCCCGGCGCCAGTTCGCCGGACATGATCATTTCGCGGATGGCGGTGTAGGCCCTGTCGGACGCCCGTGACATCTGGCTTCCTTGCTCTTGACTGATCGGTTTTGTATACAATAAGGTGATTTCGTCGCAAGGATCAAGTGCCGCAAAAATTGCACCCCGACATCGATATGAGGGAGTTTCTCGCATGACGAACTTCGCCAAGGCTTTCCTCACCGGCGTAGCGCTCAATGCGCTATTCGCCAGTCCGGCCCTCGCCCAGGATGCCGATCGGCCGGAAGCTGCACAGCCGGACGAGGGCGCGATCATCGTCACGGCCCGTCGCCAGTCCGAAAGACTGCAGGACGTCCCCGCATCGGTGTCCGTGTTGACGGCGGCGGCGCTCGATCGCACCGGCGCAGCGAAGGCGGCAGATTTCGTCCAGCTCACCCCAGGCGTGACGATCGTCACCGGTACGGCCGAGGCAGGCGATACCCAGATCAACATTCGCGGCATCAACGGCGCGCGAGATGCGGAGAGCTCGGTCGCGCTTGTCGTCGACGGCATTCTCAAGACGAACACCGCGCAGCTCAACCAGGACCAGGGAACGCTCGAGCAGGTCGAGTTCCTGAAGGGTCCGCAGGGCGCGATATACGGCCGGAACGCCGCCGCGGGCGCCATCGTCATCCAGACCCTGAAACCGACCGACACCTTCACCGGGGCCATCAAGGGCAGTTACGGCGAGCATAACACCTGGAGCACCTCGGCCCACGTCGCCGGCCCGATCGCGGAGGGAGCGGGATTCGTCCTGTCGGGGATCTACGAGAAATCCGATGGCTTTTATCGCAACATTTACCTCAACAACCGGAGCGTAGTCGACGATCACCGCAGCTGGGCGATCGACGGGCGGGTCATGCTCGGCATGAACAGCGCGACACAGGTCGACCTGAAAGCGCGTTACGCGGATTTCAGCGGCGCATCGCTCCCGTTCAATGCAGCGTTTGCGTTGCCGAACTTCGCTGCCGTGAATCCCGCGTTCTACGAGGATGTGAACAAGCACCCGTTCAATTTCTACAGCAACGTCCGCCCGACGAACGATCAGACCAGCTTCGACGTATCGGCAAAGGTCGAGCATGAATTCGAGGCCATGAAGCTCACCGCTTGGGCGCTGTATTCCGACGTCAAGCAGGACCTTGTCGCCGACGGCACGTCCGCGGATTTCGCGCGATACATCTCGGCAGCTAACCCCGCCGCGCAGCCGGCCGTCAACAAGTGCTTCGCCTCGACTGCAGCGCTTACGGGATTTCCCGTCAACCCGCCCGGCTTCATCGGGACGATCCCGGTTCCATTCATTTTCGCGCCCGCGACGGGATCGACGTTCGGCCCTTACAGCCCGACGACTTGCGACGGCATCCAGTACCAGCTTCGTAACCAGAAGGACATCAGCGGTGAGGTGCGACTGTCGTCGATCGGCGACGGTCCGTTCGCTTGGCAGGTCGGGGCCTATTACCTGAATATCGACCGGACCGTGGGCGTCAGTCTCGGTGCCGACGAGGGGCAAGGGGTCATCAAGCAGCTCTATAATCCTCCGAGCAGCGTGAACCCGACTTCCCTGCTGCTCGCTGACAAGTTCAAGACCGATGTCTATGCCGCGTTCGGGTCCGTCGATTGGAAGCCGACGAGCCAATTCACCGCCGGCCTCGCCCTCCGATACGACAGCGAGCACCGTCGATCCAACCCCTTGGTGCCGACCGCAAATGACCCATTCACCGGCGCCCCGATCAATCCCGGCCAGGCGTTCGGGCCGCTCGTGCCGCAGGCTGCGACGTTCAATCAACTCGAGCCGAAGATCTCGGTCAGCTGGCGTCCGACCGACCATCTCAACCTCTATGCGGACTGGGGCATCGGTTTCAAATCGGGCGGCTTCAACAATCAGGGCTCGGCTGCGCTGATCGATGCCAACTTCAATGATGGCGTGACCCCCGGCACCATCAACGCCGGGGTGAACATCAGCGACCAGTATCGCAAGGAACGGTCGAGCGCCTTCGAAGTAGGCATGAAGGGCAGCCTGTTCGACGAGCGACTGACGTTCGACCTCGCGGGATACTATACCCGCGTCACCGACATGCAGTTCTTCGAGTTCTTCGTCGGCGGCTTCGGCCTGTTGCGCGTCGTCTCGAACATCGACCGCGTCGACCTGAAGGGCGCCGAGCTCAATCTGGGGCTACGCGTGATCGATGGCTGGCGCTTCTTCGCTTCGGGCAACGTGACCGACAGCGAGATCAAGAAGAACAGCACACGGCCTTATACGGTAGGAAACAACTCCCCCTACACGGCCGATTACACCATCAATCTGGGAACGGAGATCGTCGCACCGATCAGCGAGGCGGCCAAGCTGCTCGTGCGAGCGGACTACCGCATCACCGGCCCGACGTGGTTCAGCAACGTACAGTGCCAGGACCGGCCGTCCCTCTTCTCCGGTCTTCTTCCGATCTCGGCGCTCGCATTGCCGAGCTTCGTCGGCGACGCGAACTTCTGCAAATCGCAACGCGCGGCGTTCGGTGTCCTGAACCTTCGCGCGGGCATTCAGACAGACCGGTTTTCCATCGCCGCCTTCGCAAACAACATGCTCGATCGCAAATATCTGGCAGAAGTCATCCCGGCGATCGAATTCGGAGGATCGTTCATCTCTCCGGGTGCCCGCCGGGTCGTCGGGGTCGAGGCAGGCTACAAGTTCTAGAACCTCTTTGGCTTTTGATCGTCCGCCGCCGGCGGACTGTCCCCGCGAGGTAGCCATGATGGCGCTTGCCTACGCCATCGGCAGCGCGGTCGAGTGGCGTGCGGGCTTAGCGGATGAGGTAACATCACTCGGCCAGTGCGGCCGTGCGCGTTCCTTGGAGGTCTGGGTCGATGAGGTGACATTCCTGGTTGAAATGGTTGTGGACGTTGGCGTGTTCGGAAGCGAACTTCTGTAGCATCTTCATTCGCCTGAACCTCAGCATTGCGCGCTTAAGACTGCCAAGACCCGATGGTTGGCACAGGAAGCATCACCTCTCCTTCTTTTCCGGAACCCAGGTCCGCACCGGCTCGAACACCGGCATCCGCAAGCTGCGACGCAGCCAGTTCGCTCCGTCGAGCACGAAGGTGTGGCCCGAGCAGAACGCGGCGTAGTCGGAGCACAGATAGGCGGCGGCCCAGCCGAGCTCGTGGATCTCGCCCACCCGCAGCGCGGGCTGGCGACTGTCGAGGTCGCTCTTTGACTTGTCGAATACCTGCAGGTGCTTGGCGCGGTCCTCGTGCGGAAACAGCCCCGGAGCGAGGCAGTTCACTCGGATGTCGTAGGGCGCCCATTCCACCGCGAGGCTCTGGGTCAGGTTGGTAACCCCGGCCTTGGCCGCCGCCGAGGGGCTGGTTCCCGGCCCACCCGTCCAGGAATAAGTTGCGCCCATGTTGAGGATAACCCCGCCGATGCCGTCGGCGACGCGCCGCCGGGCAAACTCGGTCGAGCAGATCCACGTTCCATCGAGGACAATGCCGGTCACCGCGCGCCAGGCGTTGAGGCTGAAGTCCTCGGATGCGCCGGCGAGGTTTCCGGCCGCGTTGTTGATCAGTTGGGTAACCGGGCCGAAGGCTTCCTCCACCTCGTCGAAGCAGGCGGCAACCGCCTCGGGGCTGCGCACGTCGAGCTGGACGCCGATCGCCCGGCCGCCCGCTTCTTCGACCGCCGCGACGCCGCGCGCGCGCTTCTCCGAATCGCGGCTGGCGATGGCCACCGCGCCGCCCAGCCGACCGAACTCGGCCGCGATGCCCTTGCCGAGGCCCGAGCCGCCGCCGGTGATGATCGCCACGTCGTTGGCGAAGGTGCCTTCGGGCAGCATCCGCATGCCCTTGGCCGGCGCCCGGCGCAAACCCTTGTAGTCCTCGCTCATCCTATTTCCCCTTGTACACGGGCTTGCGCTTCTCGCGCAGCGCCGCGCGGGCTTCCTGGTAGTCCGCGGTCTTGAACAGGTACGACTGCGCCATCAGCTCCTGCGCGATCCCGCTTCGCACCGCCCCGGCGACCGACTGGTCGATCATGGTCTTGGCCATGGCGAGGCACAGGGGCGGCTTCGACGCGATCGTTTTGGCGATTTCCAGCGCGCGGGCGTCGAGCTGGTCCGGCTCGACCACGAAATCGACCGCGCCCCATTCGAGCGCCGTCTGCGCACCGATGCGATCGCCCGTCATCACGAGGTACTTGGCCCGGCTCGTCCCGATCAGATTGGCCATGTACTGGGTGCCGCCAGTATCGGGCAGAATGCCGTAGTTGATTTCGGGCAAAGCCATCTTGAGGTCGGTTGACGAGACGCGGATATCGCAGACTAGCGCCATTTCGCAGCCCCCGCCGATCGTCGCGCCCTTGACCGCGGCGATGAACGGTTTGGCGCTGTCGAGGATCTTGAGCCGGCCCTGCTGGGCTCGCAGCACGAAGTGGTAGTCGCTTTCATCCCTTGCCCGCTGGCCGAGCATCGTGATGTCCCGGCCCGAGCAGAACGACTTGCCCGCGCCCTGAATCAGCACAGCGCGGACCGTGTCGTCGGCCAGGGCTTGGTCGAGGACCTCGGCGTAGCGCTCTGAAGCCTCGTCATCCATCGCGTTGTGAACGTCCGGACGATTGAGAGTGATCATCCCGACGTTGTCGCTGACATGATAAAGGACTTTTTCGCTCATGAAGCCTCTCCAAGCAGGGCGCCCTGTTCGGCCGGCGCGATAAACGACAGCAGGTGGGCGCGCTTCAGGCAGAAATGCGGGAAAGCCTCGTCAGTCATGCCGATGCCGCCGTGAACCTGGATGTTGGTCCGGCTGTTGTCGATCGCCGCCTGGTCGGCCAACCGCCGCGCCGCGGCGATGTGGAAGGCCGCATCTGGCGCGTTCGCATCAAGCGCACAGGCCGCGTAGCAAAGTTGCGAGCGCGCGACGGCCGCGCGCACCGCCGTGTCGGCGATCATGTGCTTGAGCGCCTGGAACCAGCCGATCGGGCGCTCGAACTGTTCGCGCATAATGGCATAGCCGGCTGCCATGTCGCGTGCCGCCTCGGCGCAACCCACTGTGAAGGCCGCGGCGAGGAGCTGGAGGTGGAGTGCAGCGTGCGGATTGCCCAGCGGCTCGGCGGCAGGCGCGGTTTCGAGCAGGGTGAGGGATACAGAAAGATCGAGGCCGGGTGCGCCCGACAGGCCTTCGGGCAGGCGATAGACGCTGGCCTGCGTGCTCGTAACGCCTATCGCGAGAGTCGCGCTCTCGCCATCGAACACACGTAGCCGATTACCGTCGTCCAGCGCGAGTGCGACCTTGTCCGCGCTGCCCAGCCAACGCGCTGCGACAGCGCTCGACAGTAGCGCGACCGGAGCGAGGAAGCGGCCGAGTTCGGCGAAGACCATCGCTTCGGTCGCGTGGGAAAGGTCCAGGCCGGGAGCGGTCATCGCGGTCCAGCCCATCGCCTCCAAATCGCGCCACAGGTCGACCGGGCGGTCGCGCACGTGCTCGAGCGGCATGTTGGCGCGGCACCAGTCGGCGGTCGCGGTGACGAGGGCTTCCTGATCGGAATCGAGCGACAGGTCCATGGATGTCACCTCGACTTGGGCAGGCCGAGCAGACGCTCGGCGATGATGTCGCGCTGAATCTGGGACGTGCCGCCCGCGATCGTCCCGGCGAAGCCGCGCAGGTAGTCGGCGACGAGATTGTCGTCGCCATAGCGGAAGTCGAGGACTTCGGGTCCGGCAAGCAGCATGGCCATGCGTTCGAGCCGCTGGCCGAGCTCGGACCCGAACAGCCGGATGACGGAAGCTTCCGGACCCGGCTGAGCGGAGCGGATCAACTGGCTGACATTGCGGTAGGTCATTGACCGGATCGCGGCGACTTCGGCCCGCAACTGGGCGAGCTCGTTCGCGATCCGGTCGTCCTCGATCGCCCCGGTGGCCCGCGCCTTCTCGAGCAGTTCCTCGATTTCCTGGCTCTGCTTGACCTGTTCGGCGATGAACCCGGTGCCGCGTTCGAAGCTCAAGGTGCTCATCGCCACCTTCCAGCCGTTGCCGAGTCCGCCGACGACGTTTTCCAGCGGAATGCGCACATCATCATAGAACACCTGGCAGAACTCGATCGTCCCGTTGATCTTGCGTATCGGGCGGATCTCGATGCCGGGGGCGTGCATGTCGCAAATCACCCACGACAGCCCCTTGTGGCGAACCGAGCCTTCCTCGGTCCGCACGACCAGTTCCTGCCAGTCTGCGACGTGGGCGAAGCTGGTCCAGATCTTGGATCCGTTGATGATCAGTTCGCCGTCCTCAATGCGAGCGCGGGTCTTGATCCCGGCAAGGTCTGATCCGGCGCCTGGCTCCGAGAAGCCCTGGCACCAGATCGCCTCGCCGCGGAGGATGCGCGGCAGGTGGTAGGCCTTCTGCGCCTCGCTGGCGTTGAGTATCAGGGTCGGGCCGCCGTGATTGATCCCGACGAAGTTAGCCCCGATCCAGGGTGCATTCGCCTTTGCGTACTCCTCGAGCCAGATCACCTGCTGGATGATCGAGAATCCCCGGCCGCCATATTCCACCGGCCAGTCGATCCCGGCATAGCCCCCGTCGAACAGGCGGCGCTGCCACGCCTTGTCGAAATCGAGCGCCTCGTCGGCGTTGAGCGGACGTTTTTCGATGGGCACGTTGGCGGCGAGCCAACTGCGGCATTCCTGGCGAAAATGCTGCTCATCCGAGGAAAAGCGGATGTCCATGCCCTCCCGGCCTCCTCTGCTTCAGCTTCGCTATATATAAAACCTAGTTATATAACTAGGTTGGTATTGAGCAGGGCAAGTCGGCTGTCAATTGCTTAGCCCCCGCCAAGCGCAATTAGCGGACAGACTTTGACGAGGGCGCATCTTCTAGCGAGCGCCGTACCTGACCGATGACGCCGCGCGAACTGATGGCGGTAGCTGCGGCTCTTGCGCAGTCGAGGTGCCTGTCCCAGCATCGCGCTGCCCCTCCAGGAGAACCCAATGTCGCGCGCCGCTTTCCCCTTCGTGTTCATCCTTGCTGCCTTACTCGGCGGCGCCCCCGCGCAAGCGGATGAGGCAGCGGCCCGCGCTGCTGCGGCATACCTCAAGCGGATAGCGGCCATCGACGACAAGGGACCGGCCATCCATGCAGTAATTGCGATCAACCCCGCGGCGGTTGCCGAGGCGCGGGCCGCTACCGGCCTGCTTGCTGGACGAAGCGTGCTGGTCAAGGATAACATCGAGACCCGCGAGTTACCCACGACCGCGGGCAGCTTGGCTCTAGCGGGCAACGTGACCGGGCGTGACGCACCGCTCGTTGCGCGGATGCGAGCGGCTGGCGGAGTCGTACTGGGAAAGACGAACCTATCCGAATGGGCGAACATCCGCTCGCCATGGTCGGCTAGCGGGTGGAGCGCCGTCGGCGGCCAGACGCGAAATCCCTATGCCCTCGACCGAACCCCGTGCGGCTCGTCATCAGGCAGCGGTGCCGCGGTTGCGGCCGGCATGGCCTGGGCGGCGATCGGCACCGAGACGGACGGATCGATTACCTGTCCTTCGTCGGTGAATGGTCTGGTCGGGTTCAAGCCTACGGTGGGACTCGTGAGCCGCACGTACGTCGTTCCAATCAGCCACAGCCAGGATACACCGGGGCCGATGGCGAAAAGCGTCGCCGACGCCGCTTTGTTGCTCAACGCGATCTCAGGCAGCGATCCGCTCGACGCGCAGACCGTCGACGCCGACTCCCGTAAGAGCGACTTCACCGCGGGACTTGCGACCAGTTCGCTCAAGGATGTGCGCATCGGGGTCTTGCGCAAGCAGGCGGGAGACGAACCCAAGACGCTGCGCGTGTTCGAAACGGCGCTCGCCGATCTGCGCCGCGCTGGCGCGGTGCTGGTCGATATCGACTATGATTTTCCGAGAGCGATGGGCAAAGGCGAGAACGAGGTTCTCCAATACGAACTGCGCGAGAACCTCGGCGCGTACCTTCGTGACTTGCCGGGTACTGCGGCCGTCCGCAGCCTTGCTGACGTAATCGGGTTCAACAAGGCTAACCCCGCCGAACTCGCGTTCTTCGGGCAGGAAACCTTCGAGAAGTCCGCGCTTGCAACCGACGCTTCCGCCTACTCCGCGGCGCGGGTGACTTCGCTGACGCTGGCGGGAATTGCCGGGATCGACCGCCTGCTTGGCTCAAACCAGGTCTCGTTCCTGATTGCTCCGACCGAGGGACCGGCTTGGCCGATCGACCATGTAATGGGCGAGCGTGGGCTCAGTGGCGTAGGCGCTGGGAGTCTCGCCGCGATTGCAGGGTACCCGCACCTGACCGTCCCCATGGGCGCCGTCGAAGGTCTTCCCGTGGGCCTCAGTTTCATCGGTCCAAAGTGGGCCGATGCGGCGGTGTTAGATGCTGGCGCGGCCTACGAGCGTGCGCGAAGTGCGAAACTGCCCGTCCCCACGCTCAAGCGCTGGAGTGAATGACGCTTTTGAGCGACGTCGGCTGGCATTCGGCAACCCTCACCATGAGGTTGAAGGCGCCGTTCGCTGGAAGTACGAACTGATCGCCGTTGTGGGCAATCATGACGCTCATATTGCAGTCGTTTGACGAACGGCTACGGCATTTCAATCGACTGCTTGGAACGCGCAATTCGTCAGATCGCTGCCCTTCCCTATCGTGCAACTCCAAGCGGAGCGGTCAGCGTGCTGCTGGTCACTTCTCGTGAGAGCAAGCGCTGGGTAGTGCCCAAGGGCAACCAGGGCGGAGCTGACTCGCCGCATGCAGCGGCGGCGCTTGAGGCTGAGGAAGAGGCGGGTGTCCGCGGTGCGATCTGTCCGATCCCGCTAGGCCAGTATCGCTATCGCAAGCGCCGCAAGACCGGCGCCTCGCTGTGGTTCGATGTCGACGTCTATCCGCTCGCTGTCAGCCAGGAGCTGTCCGAGTGGAAAGAGGCGGGCGAGCGGACCCGACGCTGGTTCAGCCTCAGCGAAGCAGCCGACATGGTCGAGGAGGCCGACCTGGCCAACCTGATCCGATCGTTCAACGCCGCCGAGTTTTCCAAAGCAGCCAAGCGCAACACGATCATTTCGGTGGTCGCGCAAAAATCGAAGGTGGGTCCGATGTTTGCCTGGTTCCAACGCCTGCTCCCCAAGACGGGCAACTTCTTCGAGTTGTTCGAGGCCCATTCGCGCAGTGTCGTTGCCGGTGCCGACGCGCTCGGCCGCCTGTTTCGCGACGGCGGTGCGCGTGCCGAACATATTCGCGAAATCAACGAACGCGAACAAGACGCCGACAACATCATCCGCGAGACGCTTCAGACCGTCCGCCGCACATTTCTCACCCCGTTCGACCGTGGAGCGATCACGTCGCTGATCGGGCGAATGGACGACGCAATCGACGAGATGCAGTCGGCTGCCAATGCCGTCGATCTCTACGACATCACGGATTTCGAGCCGGAGATGGCCGATATGGTAGGGATCGCGATCGATTCAGCGCGAGTGTTGGCAGAGGCCATCCCATTGCTGCGTGACATATCGGCAAACGGCGGTCGCTTGCATGAGCTCACGGAACGCTTGGTGCGCATGGAAAGCCACGCCGACGAAGTGCACCGTGCAGGTCTCAAATCAGCTTACCGCAGCCACTCCACCGAGGCTGGCGGAGCCATGGCCTTCACCGTCAAGCGCGAGATTTACAAGCACCTTGAACGCATCGTCGATAGTTTCGAGGACATCGCAAACGAAATCGACGGCCTGGTCATCGATCACGCCTGATGCACCAGCTTGCTTTCCCGCTGCTGGTCGCCTTGATCGTGATCGCGCTGGCGTTCGATTTCCTCAACGGGCTGCACGACGCGGCCAATTCCATCGCGACGGTGGTGGCGACGCGGTTGCTCGGCCCGGTCCAGGCGGTCGCATTCGCAGCGTTCTTCAATTTCGCCGCTTACTTCCTGACGATTGCCTTCCCCGCGCTCCACAAGGTCGCCGACACCATCGGCAAAGGTCTGATCGATAAGGACTTGGTGACCCCCGGGGTGGTGTTCGGCGCGCTGATCGGGGCGAGCTTCTGGAACGTCGTGACCTGGCTCAAGGGCATTCCCTCGTCCTCCAGTCATGCGCTGGTCGGCGGTCTGGTCGGTTCGGGGGTAGCGCATGCGGGGTTGACCGGCGTGCAATGGAACGGGCTCAACAAGACCCTCGTCGCGATTGTCCTGTCTCCGCTGCTGGGGATGTTCCTCGCGCTGCTGATCATGCTGATCACCAGCTGGACGATGCGTCGGGCCACCGCGCGCGGGGCGGAAAAGCGCTTTGGCATGCTCCACCTGATTTCGGCCGCAGCATATTCTACCGGGCATGGCCTGAACGACGCGCAGAAGACCATGGGCCTGATCACCGTGCTGCTCTACTCAACGGGCTATCTCAGCGGCGACTTCGAGGTGCCGCACTGGGTGGCGATATCCTGCTACATCGCGATCTCGCTGGGCACGCTGACCGGCGGCTGGAAAATCATCGAGACGTTGGGCAGCCGGATCACCAAGATCGATCATCACCAGGGCTTCGCCGCATCGACCGGGGGCTCGATCATGCTGTTCGCTGCTTCCTCATTGGGCATTCCCGTTTCAACAACGCACACGATCACCGGGTGCATCATTGGTGCGGGCGTTGCGCGGAGGGCGAGCGCGGTGCGCTGGGGCGTTGCGCAGAACGTGGTCATTGCGTGGATCATCACGATCCCGGCGAGTGCTGCGGTCGGTGCGCTATTTTATTGGCTGATCACCCTCTTTTAGACTTCGAGAGCGACAAAAATTCTTGGCTGAGGGATTCGAGAGCAGCCCTAACTTACGACATATTTCCACCACATGCCCGACTTCAGCACTCTCGTGGGCGGAGCCTAGGAGCCGACCGACATCAAACGACCAATTGTGGATCTTTCACGTTCATTGAATAAACTTCGTGTCTGACGACTTATAACCTGCGTCAGCTAAGCGGGCTTCATTGGGGGCAAAAGCAATGGCGAGCATATCGTTGACCGCGTCGGAGCTTCGGAGAGGACCCGATCAACCCGCACGCTCGGAAACCTTCGCGTTCAAGTTGGCGATCGTGATGGCCCTGACCGTCGTCGCAGGATTTTCGTTCCAACTTGCGATGGGGCGATCCACCTTTGGCTCACCACTGCGCGTCCATGTCCATGCGATCGCTTTCATGGGCTGGGTCGTCATATTCCTGTTGCAGACTTATTTGGCCACGCGGGGGCCGCTGGCGCTGCACCGCAAGCTCGGCTGGTTCGCCGCCGGCTGGATAGTGTTGATGATCGGCGCGGCGATGGCCGTAATCATAGTATCGGCCCGGAACGGCACCATCCCGTTCTTTTTCCAGCCGCAATTGCTTATGGTGGGCGATCCGATCAATCTGTTGGCATTCGCGGTGCTGACCTATGTTGCGATCGCCATGCGCAAGCGGACCGATTGGCATGACCGGCTCCACTTGGGTGCGATGGCGCTCCTCACCGCACCAGCCTTTGGCCGGCTCCTACCGCTGCCCCTCCTTATCCCTTGGTCCTTCGAGGCCGCAGGCGTTGCCACCATGGTGTTCCCGATCGCCGGGATGATCCGCGATCGCCGCGTGCTGGGACGCGTCCATCCCGCTTGGTTCGTGACGGTGGCGGTGTTTCTCGCTTATACCGCAGCATACGAGGCGATCGCTTATTCGCCCTTGGGTGATGCACTCTATGCCGCCGTTACCGCAGGTTCGCACGGCGCCTACGTGCCGGGACTTCAATTTCCCCCGCCGCCCGCAGGACCTTTGGTGACAGGGCGATAACCGCCACGGTTGCGGACATAACTGCAAGGGAAATCTCACCGGCTTCCACCGGCCGAACTGCTGGGCTGGTTTCGGACAGTCCGCTGTTAATTGACCGGCAGGCGGGAGCTTCCGTTCGAGTAGCCACCCCATTGCGGACGCTGTCGTTGTTGGAGTTCAAACCTCTTGCAGATCGCGTCCAACAACCGCTTCGCCGGTGAAATGTTTGCGCACGCCAGCAAGCCACATTTCGTCGGTGATAGAAGGGAAAGCTGGCACGAGGTGAGAAAGCACCAGCTTCTTCACGCCTGCGCGCGCTGCCACTAGGCCCACTTGCTCTGTAGTGGAATGGCTACGCAACAGGTGATCCTTCAAACTCTCGTTGCCGCCAGCGAGTTGGATGACGCCGTCCAGATACATGGCTTCGTGGATAAGCAAGTCGGCCCCTCGGGCGAGATCGACAAGAGCTTCACGGTAGGTGGTATCACCGGAGATGACGATGGAGCGCCCTGGGGTGTCGAACCGATAAGCGAACGCTGGCTTCACAGAGTAATGATCCACCACAGCGCTCGTTACAGTGACGTTCTCGTCGCGATACGCAGTGCCGCTATTTGCTTGCTCGTGCACATGAATCATGGGCGCCAAGGGGGGGCGTCCCTCTTCACGCATCCGAACGTTAATGTCGAACCTCGAAGCAGCGAGGGAGTCGTGGACGATTTCCCTCAATGGCGGAGGTCCATAAATACCCACCGGTGACTTCAAGCCTGATCCCCATGCCAGGACGAGCAGACTTCCAACGTCCAGCACATGGTCCGAATGGTTGTGGGTGATGAAAACTTCGCCAAGCCGGTCGAGCGAAAGCCCCGCCAAGGCTAATTGTCTCGCGACGCCGTTCGGAACATCGACCAGATAGACCAAACCCCCGATTACGATTGCGACGCTAGCCGGAGCACGAATGGCGGACGGCGTCGGCCCCCCCTTAGTGCCGAGCAAAATGACTTTCGCGGAACGAGGCGCGGCAAAGGTATGGCTACTCACCAGAAGCGCGGACAGCCCTGCTGCACCAATGAAGGTTCGGCGGGAAAGTCTCGACGACGGCTGTTTCGGTCCCATCCAGAGCGCTTATGTCATGAAAGGCGTAGGCGAGTCGAACGTCCGCTTTCCACCCCATAGCGGCCGATCTCGCCAGCGAGTTTATTGCACACAAGCGGTCGGCCAACGTTGCCGACCGACCGCACAAGAAGTCAGATTTCGGTGCGCTCAGCCAACAGTAAGGCGTCTTCGACGTCTACGCCGAGATAGCGGACCGTGTTCTCGATCTTGGTATGACCCAGCATCCTCAGCCAGCCCAACGTCAGCATCCCTACTCGATTGCCGATATGCGGCGTGGCGTCGAACCTTTGTCATTGGGTAGTTGCGGAGCAGCATCTTGGCCATGGCGGGTCTTTGACGCCAGCGCGTGCGCCGGGCCGGCAGCGTGTTTGGCTAGGGGGAAGGCGTTGCGATGATCGCCAGATTCACCCCGGCGGTGATACCGTTTCCGAAGGACACCCGGGAAAATACGACTCCGCTGTATTCATCGAATGAAGGGCCGCAGAACTTGGATCTTCCTTGTCCGAAGTCGGCAAAACCGGCCGTGTTGGCCAGGATGATATCGGCGTTGCCATTGTTCTGGAGCCGGATCGGCGCCAGTGCGATCACCTCATGCGTCTTGGCGTCGACGCCCGTCAGGTTCACGGGTCCATCGACGCGGTAGGCTTGGGCAGTGGCGTCGTAGCTGACGGTGAGAGTTACACGGCCGATGACCATCATCTGGCGGTTTTCGTATCCGGCAACCTGACCGACCGCGATCCCATTGAAGGTTCGGGTTCCTGCCGGCGGCTCGCCGCTCTGTTGATAGCCGTAGACGAAAGCTTCGGTGAAGGAACTCTGGTTCGCAGCACCGGAGTTGAGCGTCGCATCCCACATCCCGATCGAACAATACGCCGTGCTCACGAGATCGTTCGTCGGCTTCAGAAGGAGCAGGCGTGATGCAATCCCGTTCGCGTTCTTTCGATAGGTCGTGAAGCGTGCGTTTGTCTCGCTGGCGGCGAGGTCGCCTTGGCCGAAGGTCAGATCGAAGGTCTGGTAGGGCGTCACGTCATGGTTGGCGCGGTAGTACGATGCGGTCACACGGTAGCTGTCCGACGCCTTGGCGTAGACTGCGCTGAACCTGTCGGGGACGGCGCCAAAGCTGTAGTTCGCGAAACCAGAACTATAGGTCAGGAAAAGCTGGCCAGGCTGATTGAGCACGCTCCAGTCCGCGGTTGACCCCAAGAGATTGGGGCTGGCAGCGGCCGACTTGGCAGGCAGAAGGGGGCCGACCGAGGCCGTTGGCGTGCTGCCGGACGCGCCGGGCGCGGCAATCGGCTCTGGGTAAGGGGCGCTCACCGAAGCAGGCGAAGGAGTGGGCGTCGGCGCTGGCGTGACCGTTGGTGTCGGAGTGGGAGAGGGGGAGGGTGTCGGCGTCGGGCTTGGGGGCGGATTGATGATCTCGCCGGTCGCTCCACCGCTTCCACCCCCTCCCCCGCAGCTCGCGAGTGTCAGGCACATTACGCCCATAAGGGAACGACGAACCATTGATCGCACTCCTTCGTCCCCGAGGTTACGCTCAAAGCCGACCTGCGCCAAGGGCCTGCAGCATAAGCGAAAAAGCGCCAGCCGAACAACGTCAAGGTCGGCGGGCGGCGGCAACATCCGCAAAGGCCGCAATGTGCGGGCAGATCATTCGCTTGACAGAATGCGGATTAGCTCGGGCATCGGAATCGCTGCCGGGTGTTGGGCGCTGATCGGACCACGCTGAGGTACGTCAGTCGTCGGCCTGCCGACGCATGAGGGCAAGTCGCTCCTCAAAGCGTTTGGAACCAGCGATCTCACGGTCTTCATGGACGGACGAGAGACCAAGGAAGGGTACCCCCTAAATGTGTGCTGCGGACTGGCGGGTTCGCGACACCCCAAAACCCGGCGCGGGTCCGTGGCGGTGCTGTCAGTCTAATCGCAACTCGTCTCCGATTTGCGGAGCTGTGGCTTGGGGTGCGTGGCCTCAGGCCATGAGGCTGTTCCACTCGGCCAGTGCGGCCGAGCGGCGGTCCTTGTAGGTCTGGCGATCGACGAGGTGGCGTTCCTGATTGAAGTGATTGTGGACGTTGGCGTGGACCGAGGCGAACTTCTGTAGCGTTCGCATCCGCCTGAACCTGAGCATCGCCCGCTCTCGCCGTCGGAACGACAGGTGGCTGTTCTCGACCCGGTTGTTGGCCCAGCGGCCGATCTCCTGCTTCCCGGCGTTGCCGAGCGCGGTCATCGCCGCCCTGTACGAGCGTAGACCGTCCGTGGTGATCTTCTCCGGTGATCCGTGGCGCTTCAGCGCCTTCTTCATGAAGGTGAGGGCGGCTGCCTTGTCGCGGGTCCTCGTTATGTAGCTCTCGAGGATCTCGCCTTCCTGGTCGACCGCGCGCCACAGGTAGACCATCTCGCCATTCAGCTTAACGTACATCTCGTCGAGGTGCCAGCGCCACTGCCGGAAGCCGCGCATTCGGCTCACGCGCTGGCTCCGGATGTCTCCGGCGAACAGCGGACCGAAGCGGTGCCACCACATCCGCACGGTCTCATGGCAGATGTCGATGCCGCGCTCGAACAGCAGATCCTCGACGTTGCGCAGCGACAGCGGAAACCGCACGTACATCATCACCACCAGGCGGATCACCTCGGGCGACGAGTTGAAGTAACGGAACGGGCTGGCAGGCTTGCGGGGGCGCAGCATGTCTGGCGCCCTAGCCCGTCCCCCCTCAGCCACCAGCGGTGCATTTGCTCTGACGGGGCCCGCCTGCATCATCGATCCAGCCGATGGCGTCCTGTCGGAGGCAAGTTGGCTGGCTTCACGGATCAAGCAACCCGGCCGACGGGATGATCTCACCGCTGATCGCGCGCATTTCCTTGAAGGGGAACGCCGAATTGTCGCCGAATTAGGCCATGAATCCATAACGACTGCGAAGAGATTCTGAAAACAACGCACTTTCCTGCGTTAGACGTTCGATCGGCGAGGCATGCGAGTGATGGCGCTGGTCCCTCAAACCGGCCGGCTGGCGATCGCCAATACGGCGTCGGTGACGACCATCAAGCGGTTGGTCTTCGCTGCCCGTTCCCCGGTGAAAAATGTGGCCGCCCGCGCCCATGGGCGCACTAACGCCCGTCAACGGCGTCGCTCGCTATCTCCCCGCGCCCCGAGGCTGAGCTAGTTAGGTCACCGATGGAGAGATCGGTAGCAACTGTGTGTGTCGTCAGATTGGCGAGACCGAGTCCCGCCCGCCGGACGATCAATATCAGAAGACAGTATATCCGCCGTCGATGACGATCGTGTCTCCGATGTGAAAGCTCGAATGATCGCTCGCCAGGTAGACCGCGATCGCCGAAAAATCGTCACCACTCGCCCATCGGCCAACCGGCGCCCGGCTGATGACATTGTCGTTGAATTTGTCCCACGTCTGCAGGCGCTCGGTCAGATCGGATCGGGTCCAGCCGGGCAGGATCGCATTCACCCGGATCCCATTGGGCCCGAGTTCCACGGCCATCGCGCGCGCGAGGGATTCCACCGCACCCTTGGAAGCGCCGTAATGCTCGTTGCGGGCGGCGCCGTGAATGGACGACGTCGATCCGATCGCGACGAGCGAGCCCCCTCGCCTGCCTTGCCCGTTTTGCCGGATCATGTGCCGGGCCGCCTCCCGCAGGGTGAAGAACACACCCTCCACGTTCACGCTGCACAGCTTGCGAAAATCGGCTGCGGAAATGTCGAACATGTCTTTCCGGGGTATGCCGATCCCGGCGTTGGCTATCGCCTGGTCAATCCAGCCGAACTCCTCGATGATCGCAGCGATGCCTTCCTGCACCGCGGTTTCCGACGACACGTCGACCTGACGGGATCGAACTTCACCGCCGAATTCCTGGAGCTGGGCGACCGCTCGCTCGTTCTTCTCGGGCTTATTCCCCCAGATGATCACCGACGCGCCATGCATGGCAAGCCCGCGCGCCATCCCGAGGCCGATCCCCCCATTGCCGCCCGTCACTAGCGCCACCTTCCCGGTCAGGTCGAACAATCCCTTCGTCATCTTTCCGGCTCCGATTGGTCAGCTGCGACAGGCGCGACGAGCATGAGCTAAACAGTATTGGCTTCCAGATTGCGCCGGGCAATCGTTTGGGGTCTGTACTCGCGCCAGATCAGGTAAATTCCGCTGCTGATGATAAGGCACCCGCCGAGTATCGCGCTTTGCCCGGGCAGTTCCGAGAATACCAGCCATCCAAGCGCCAAGGCACCCACGATCTGAAGATAGTCGAGCGGCGCGAGAATCGATACTTGCGTCGCGTGCAGCGACTCCGTCAACGTAATCTGCATGATTCCGGCTGCGAACCCCGCTCCGGCGAGGATGGCCAGCGTCTGCAAGTCGTGCTGCTTTCCGACATAAAGCAGCAGGATACCGCCGACCAGTGCGGAGGACGCGAAGAACCAGAAAACGATCGCCGCCACATGCTCGGAATGCCGTAACTGTCGCACCACGGTGACGACAGAAGCGGTCCCGAGGGCAGCGAGCAGCGCGACCGCGACACCCGGAAGCGGAGCGGTATCGTTGGCGGGCCCGCCGGGGAGCATGATGATCGCGACGCCGACAAGACCCAGCGCGACCGCCAGCCAGTGATGGTTCCCCGCCCTCTCGCCAAGAAAGAGCACCGATAGCACCGTCGCAAATATCGGCGCGGTAAAGCCGACCGTGGTCGCGGTGGCCAACGGCAGCATGATGAGCGCCTGGAAGGAGCAAAGTATCGCTGCGATGCCCAGCGCGCATCGGCCCAGGTGCGCCCAGGGTCGACGCGTAGTGAGCGCGCGCACTCCCCCGCTGCGAAGCGCCCAGACCAGCACGACCGGAAGGGCAAAGATCGCCCGGTAGAACAGCATCTCGCCGGCCACCACCCCGTGCTCCGAGGCCAGCTTGAGCAGCGCCGCCATCACTGAATAACAGCCGACCGAGACAAGCCGGAAGGCAATGCCGCGCGACACGCTCTGGTGACGGGGTTGGAAAGCCTTAGCAGCCATCGGGCGGGTCCGCGGTTTCTGCGCCCACGCCACCCGCCCGAATGTCACCGCATGATGAAAGCGTCGAAATCAGGCTCCCTCGACGATCATGACACGCCATTCGCCACCCTTGAGGCGGTGAGCTGAGGCCTCCTGATAGAGCGGGCTGTCGTACCACGCCTTGGCTTCCTCGACCGAGGGAAACTCCAGGATTACCACCATTTCACTCGGCTCCCCCTCGACGACGATTGGACTGCCGCCGGCGCGTTTGGTCGCTCCGCGTCCTGCAAGCGTTGCCCCGACCAAAGGCGCATAGGTCGCGAGCTCGGCGGCATCGGTGGTCTGCCTCCGATCGAAGATGATGTACGCAGTCATATCGTTTCCTTTCAAGTGTCTGTCTTGCAGCGTGCTCTCAGCACATGCTTCTGGATCTTCCCCGATGCCGTTTTCGGCATGCTGGCGAGCAGGAACAAATTCTCGGGAAATTTCTGTTTCGCGAGCCTGGTGTCTTCCAGGAAGGTCTGAACCTCCTGAATGGTCAGACTGCCGCCCTTGTTCAAAACGGCGAAGGCGCAGGGTGTTTCGCCCAGTCTCTCATGGGGCATCGCGACGACCGCGACTTCCGCGATGGCGGGATGGGTGTGGAGAATATCCTCCACTTCTTTGGCACTGATGTTCTCGCCGCCCCGGATGATAAGGTCTTTCTTCCGGCCGCTGACCGTGACGTAGCGCGCATGGCTGATGAAGCCGAGGTCTCCGGTCCGGAAGTATCCCTCCGCGTCGAAGGCTTCCACGGTGTCTTCCCACTCGGTGTAGCCCAGCATCAGTTCGGGGCCGCGGACCAGAATCTCGCCTTCCCTGCCGTCGCCAAGCGTCTCGCCGGTGTCCGGGCTCACGATCTTCACGTCGAAGTTCACGATCGCGCCATCGGTCGTCGCACCGAGTTCGACGGGGTCCCCTGCGGCGACGCCCGCCGTCACCGTCGGCGCTTCGCTGCTGCCGTAGATGCGGAAGGCGAGACAGTTGGGAAGAACAGCGCGGGCCCGCCGGATATCGTCGGGCGCGACCGGCGCCCCCCCGCAAGCGAACAGTCGCAAGCTGGGCCTGGTCTCGCCGCGATGTTCGAGGAAGCCGACGAGTTCCCTGAGAAAAGGTGTCGCACCGACGCTGAAAGTGACGCCGTGCTGCAAGATGAGGGCGGCGGCTAGCTCCGCATCCCATCTGTCCATGAAGACCGCTTTGCAGCCGAACGTGGCCATCATCTCTATGCCATAGATATACCCGGTGATGTGAGTGACCGGTGACGGCATCAGTATCACGTCGGTCGACTGGATACCCCAGAACTTTCCGACCGCGTCGATCTCAGACTGGATCGTGTTGTGGCTGTGCAGGACGCCTTTGGGTCGGCCCGTCGTGCCCGACGTGTAAAGCAGCAGTTTGACCGCGTTCGGGTCTTGGATCTGCACGGCGAAACCAGGGGCTTGAGGCGCCTCTGCGAGCAATCGGCCGTAGTTTAGAACCCCGCTGCGGTTCTCCGTACCGCGCACCACCACAACCGCTTCGAGATCCGGCAGCGATGGTCGAAGGTTCTCGACCATCTCCACGTAATCTGTGGCTCTGAACGTCTCGGGGATGAAGACTATCCGGGTGCGCGAACTGCGCAGGATATATCCGACTTCCACATCCCGGTAGATCGGGACGATCGGGTTGACCACCAGTCCGCACATGCAGGCGGCGAGATTGATCGCGATCGCCTCCGACCAGTTCGGCAGCTGGAAACTGACGACTTCACCGGGGGCGAGACCGATCTGGCGGAACCAACCGGCAAGCAGCCGGGCTTCCGCCATGATCTCGGCAAAAGTTTGCGACCCCTTCCCATCGACGATTGCCGTCGTCGCGCCGCGCACCTTCGTCTGGGTTGCCGCCTGCTGGACAAGCGTGACACCCAGCCACTGACCGCTCTCACTGAAGTCGGCTGCGACGCCTGCCTCCAGCCTTGTCCGCCAAGGACTTCGGTTAGATTGCACAGAGCGTTCCGCTGTCTGGGTGAGGCCCGGGGCCATGGAGCCTCATCCCTCGTGAACGGTCTTGGTGACCATGCACGCCATCACGCCTTCGCGCCCGTCCTCGCTGCCATAGCCCGACCATTTGATCCCGCCGAACGGGGCGTCGGCGGCCGAAACGCTGCCGGTGTCGATCGCCAGCATCCCCGCCTCGACCTCGGCGGCAAGACGCCGACGGCGCGCAGGGTCCTTCGTCCAGGCATAGGCGGCAAGGCCGTAAGGCAGGCGGTTCGCCTCTTCGATCATCGCATCCTCGCCTTTCATCGGATTGAGCAGCGCGACCGGACCGAACGGTTCCTCGTTCATGATCTCGGCGCTCTCAGGCACCTCGCTCAGAACGGTCGGCTGATGGAAGAAACCCCGGTTGCCGATCCGCTCACCGCCGGCGAGCACCTGTGCGCCATGCTCCCGGGCATCGCCGATCATCTGCTCCATCCGCTCGAGCCCGCGGGCCGAAGCCATCGGGCCCATCGCTGAATCCGCGTCGAACCCGCTGCCGACCTTGATCGCCTTCGCCCGCGCGACGAACCCGTCGCGGAAACGTTCGAACACCGGCTCCTCGATCAGGAAGCGGGTCGGGCTGACGCAGACCTGACCGGCGTTGCGGAAGGCATTAGCGGACATCGTATCGAGCGCGGCGTCGAGGTCGGCATCGGCGAAGATGAGAACCGGGGCGTGTCCGCCGAGTTCCATTGTCGCGATCTTGAGGTCTTCGGCCGCCAGTTTTGCAAGATGCTTGCCCACCGCGGTCGAGCCGGTGAAGGTCACCTTGCGGATGATCGGCGATGCAAGCAAATGCCGGCTGACCACGTCTGGCACGCCGAAGACGCATTGCACCGTATCGCCCGGCACGCCCGCGTCGATCAGGGCCTGGACGAGTGCGATCCCCGCCGTTGGCGTCTCTTCCGACGGCTTGATGATCGTCGAGCAGCCGGCGGCGAGCGCACCGCCAATCTTGCGCATGACGTTGAGCGACGGGAAGTTCCATGCCGCGAACCCGGCCACCGGGCCGACCGGGTGATACTGCACCTCGGCCCGCTGCCCCGCGGGGCGCACGAGCGTGCGGCCATAGATGCGCTTGATCTCCTGCGCGTAGAATTCGAGCAGCGTCGCGCTGTAGAGCGTCTCGCCGATCGCCTCCTTGATCGGCTTGCCCTGCTCGCGGGTCAGCGCTTCGCCGATCTGGGCGGAGCGCTCGCGGATCAGGCCCGCGGCCTTTAGCAGGATCGCGGTGCGCTGGTCGGCCGAGGTGCCGCGCCAGGTCCTGAACCCGCGTTCCGCCGCCTCGAGCGCGCGGTCGAGATCGGCGGCGGTCGCGTGCGGCACGCTGCCGATAATCTCGCCCGTCGCCGGGTCGATGACGTCTTGGCTCTCGCGACCCGTGCCGGTTAACGCCTCGCCAGCGATGAGGAGGGTGCAAGCGAGATGGTCGGCCATGATAAGTCTTTCTTCTTCGCGCGCGGGATACTGGACTGAAGACATGATCGAATGCACCGTCGCATCGGGCTCCGATCATGCTCGCCCGGGATCGGCCCGTTCGGGCCGAGGGCCGTCATCGCATCGGGGAATAGGCCGTCGGTTCCAGCAACTGGTTCTCCACTTTCTCGACGATGGCACCGTCCCTTTCGGAACTGGTTCTTGCCGCGGCCCATTCCGGGTCCGAAATGAACGCGTTCCACTTGCTCTCGCGGTCGGCCAGCGAGTCCCAGCGGATCAGGTAGGTCAGGGTCTGGCTGCTCGGCCCGACCACCGTGGTCCAGAAGCCGACCGGCTGGATGCCGAACCTGTCCCAGAGCTTGAGCGTGACCTCCTCGAACCGGCGATGCAGCGCACCCAGGCGGCCAGGGACGCAGTGATAGATACGAAGCTCATACAACATCAGCCGTGTTCCTGTCCGGTGGTCAAAGTCCGAGTCTCGGCCGCAGCCACTGCGCGATCTTGTCGATAGCATCATCGGCTTCGGGAGCCTTGCCCGCCATCAACTGGAAGACATGCTGCATCTCGGGGTAGATCTGCAGCGTCACGTCGACGCCCGCGGCCTTTGCACGGTCGTGGAAGCGGCGGCTGTCGTCGAGCAGGGCCTCATATCCGCCGACCTGGATCAGCAGCGGAGGCAATGCGGACGGGTCCGCGTGCAACAGGTTGACGCCCGGATCGCTCGGATCGGCACCGCCGAGATACATTCCCGCCATCAGTCGCACCGCGTCGGGGCTGACGAAGGCATCGACTTCTGCGTTGGTCACGAAAGTCTCACCGGTCGGCTCCATGTCGTACCAGGGCGATAGGGGGACGCTGGCAGCTGGAGCGGGGAGGCCTTCGCGAAGCGCGTTGAGCGGGACCGCGGTGGCGAGGTTCCCCCCCGCCGAATCCCCGATCATGGCGATCTGACGGGGGTCGTAGCCTTGATCGAGCAAAGCGCCGTAAACGGCGGTGCACTGATTGACGATGCCGGGGTGGGGGTTGTCGGGTGTCCGCGTGTAGTCGACGATGATCGCCTTGCAACCGACCGCCCTGGCGATGTGCGCGAACATCTTGCGATGGGATTCAGGCGAACCGCACACGAACCCACCGCCGTGGAAGCAGAGCAGGACACGCCCGTTATCGGCTCTGCCGGTCTCCACCGCCTCCAGGCAAGGCACGCCGCCGAGCGACAGGGTCGTATAGGCAAAGCCCTCAGGCTCCGTCGCCAGCGTTCCCCACTCCTCGAACATCGTGCGCATCTCGGGGAGTTCCATCGTCCCCGTCGCCATCCGCGCAGTCCAGCTTTTGTACATTTCGGTCAGGGCATTTGCCTGCGTCGTGCTCATGTCATCTCTCCCGAGTTGTTCTTTGATCGTGCCGATTGAACCGGTTGTCTGGCGGATGGCCTGATCAGGCGGACAGCCGCGTCCGCACGAAGTCTGCCGTGCGCGCTGCGTTGCTTGCGAAGAATTCCCGCCCTACCTGAGTCGCCCAGTAACTTTCCGCGCCCTCTGCAGCGCGCCATTCGGCCATACGCCGGGTGTAGAGCTGTAGATCGTGTTCGCGGCTGATCCCGATCGCGCCGTGCACTGAATGCGCGATCTGCGCCACCACGAGTGCGGCGGAGCTCGCACACTCCTTGGCGACGCCCGCCGCGAGGGGATCGGGGAACATTCGGCCGGTGCCTGAGGCAAGTTGCACCGCCATGCGCGCCGCCGCGACATGCTCGGCCATGACGCTGACCTGCTGCTGGATCGCCTGAAACTTTCCAATAGGTCGACCGAACTGCGACCGGGTCTGAGCATAATCGATGGTCATCTGGAGAACGGACTGCATCGCGCCAGCTAGTTTGGCAGCGTGCAGGAACGCTATCGTTTCTCGGAGCGCCAGCGCGCCCGATGGGATCGTGTTCAGAATCTGCTCCGCCCCGGCAACGACGCGTGCCGAGAGACTGAACTGATTCCGGGACGAGGAAAGGACCGAGGGGCTCAACTCGACAAGATCAAAGGTCTCGCCGCGGGCAACCAGCATATAGCCAGCGGTACGCGCGAGCGGAAGCCCCGCGGTCTGGATCGTCGCCTGGTCCTCGTGAGAGAGAGCAGTCGCTAGGATTATAGGCGCAAGGGGCGGCTCCACTCCGGCACGGCGAAGAAGCGCCCGCGCGACCATGGTCTCAGCAAGCGGAAGGGGGAACGCATGCGCGCCCATCAGAAGGACCAGGGGCAAGATCTGCGCGAGGGATAGGCCGAACCCCTCGTCTTGCTCTGCTACCAGAGCATTGGGCAGGCCGGACTCTTCGATCTCGTCCCACACCAGTGCCAGCAGCTTATCCTCAGGATCGCGCTCGGCGGCACGCACAAACGTAGTTGAGCAGGATCGGGCCAGCAAACGCGCGAACATGTCTTCAAGAAGCGTGTCCATTCGTCGGGCGCCCTATCGAAGTCCGAGCCCACGGGCGATCATGCCCCTGAGGATTTCACGAGTGCCGCCGCGGAGAGAATACGTCGGCGACATGGTCGTGGCGTAAGCAAGCGTGCGCATAAGTTCGTCGGGGGGCATGATATCCGGCTGAGACGCGATGGCGTCCGCAATCAGAGCGGGCAAGTCCTGCTCGAACGCGGTCCCGAAATCCTTGTACAGCGCCGCGGCGGCCTCTGGACGCTCCCCCCGTACCAGCTGGGCAGTGAGCGCGAGGGAAAGCGCGCGAAGTACTGCAAGGCGGCCCACGAGACTGCCGACTAGCGCCATGGTGCGATCGTCAGGCGCTCCCTGCTCCCGCAGATGGGCCAGCCATTCGTCGAGCACGAGAATGCTCGAGTAGAGCCTTTCGGGTCCGCTGCGCTCGAGACTCAGCTCGGCCATGCATTGCTGCCAACCCTGGCCTTCGACGCCTATCAGCGCATCGGCTGCCAGCTCGACGTTATCGAAGTGCACTTCACAAAAGTGGCTATCGCCCGCTAGGTCGACGATCGGGGTAACAGTCACCCCGGGGAGTGATAGGTCGACGATAAGCTGGGAAAGGCCCTGCTGGCGATCTGCCCCCGACCCGGAGGTCCGGACGAGCGCGATCATGTAATGAGCCACGTGCGCGTACGTGGTCCAGATTTTCGCTCCGTTCAGCAGCCAACCGCCATCGGTCCGCTCAGCGCTGGTCTTGACGCTGGCCAGATCCGATCCGGTATCAGGCTCGCTCATGCCGATACAGAAGAAGGCTTCTCCGCGGCAAATGCGCGGCAGATAGAACTGCCGTTGGTCCTCGGTACCGTAATGCAGAATCAGGGGCCCACTCTGGCGTTCCGCGACCCAATGCGCGCCCACCGGGACACTTGCGGCGAGCAGTTCCTCCGCCACAACGAACCGTGCAAAGTAGCTGCGGCCCTGTCCGCCATATTCAATCGGCAGCGTCATGCCGACCCATCCCCGCGCCGCCAGGTTGCGGCTGAAATCGGGATCGTGCCCCATCCACGATCGCGCGCGAATGTCGTGCGGCATCTGGACGAGACTTTCGTCCAGGAATGCCCGCACGAGCGGCCTGATCGCCTCGTCCTCCTTAGGAACGCTGGAGAGTTCAAGCGAAGCTAGCACTCGCTAATGCCCACTGTCTGCAACATCGAATGCTCGCCCCGCCATCCGTCAGAACTTGAACAAAGCTTCGATGCCGTAACGACGCAGGCTACCGGGAGCAACGAAATCGCCACCAAATTCCGGTGCTACAACGTCGTCGTTTATATAAGCCTTGTTGAAGAGGTTGCTGGCAAAGGCAGTGATGCTCCAGCTGTCGGTTTGAACACCCGCGCGCACGTCCACGATCGTGTACGCACCCCTCGTGGAATTCTTATAGTTCCCCGTAAGCCCAAAAATTGTCGGAACGTCGTTGTCCTGAACGGTGTGATAGGGCGTGGGGCCGGTAATGCGCGCATCTACCCGGCCAATAAAATTCATCGACGCGGTGATAGGTTGATCAGCGCTCGCGCCAAAATTGAGGGTGTAATCGGGCGTATTGGGAGACTTGTTCCCGACGGTATATGGGCGAGATGAGTTCTTCTGAATCCTGCTATTGGTGTAATTACCGGAGGCATAGACGCTGTAACCTGGAGCGAACTCATAGTTAAGAGACGCCTCTGCTCCATAGATTCTCACCTTATCGATATTTGAGACGCTTCTAAGCAGCCCGAATTCACCGACAAAAAACTCGAAAAACTGCATGTCCTTCACATTTGTATAATAACCAACGAGTTCGTACCTAATGTTGTTCGAGACGCGCCCCTTGATTCCAGCTTCGTATGCGCTGTCTACTTCCTTCTTGAAAACGTCGCCCACTGTCAGGCCGGCATTGATGCCCCCAGCCGAGACCGGAGCGTTGAAATAGCCGTTAACAATGGCCTCAGTGCCAGCGTTGTTGAAACCGCCTGCCTTGAAGCCGACTCCCCAATTTGCGAACAACGTCATATCGGAGTTCGCTTGATACGTGAGCGACACTTTCGGCTGCAGCTGCCTGAAGGCTTTCGAGCGCGGCGCGAGAACACCGCTCGCGTTATAGGCGGGGTCGAGGCCCGGATTAAGATAGTAGTTCGCGGGGCTTGTCGCCGTGCCTGTCGGAAAGCCCGTTCGTGCGTTACCCACCCAGCGTGTCCGGGCATTCACCGGCACATTGTTGGACGTTTTCCGCGCCTCGATATCGTACCGAAGAGCCAGGCCGAGCGTCAGCTTGTCGGTGGCCTCGTATTCGGCTGAGCCAAAAAGCGCGTACACGTTTGTCTTGAAGTTATCGTCGACGAGGCTTTCCGTGGGAAAGCGGGGATCGGTGGTATAGCACTGGCGCGACGCACTCTGTCCTGTGTCGAGCGTGAGGTTGATGCAAACCCGACGGTCAATGAAGATGTAGCTGGATCCGAGCTGCCACGACAGCGCTGACCCATTTTCTGGACTGACCAGGCGGAGCTCAGTTACAACGTCCTTCTGCCGACGATCGTTGTACTGTATCCCGTCGCAGGTGCTCGGAGAGTACGGCTGAGCGTAACCGAACACATCGTAGAAGGTCGTGAAGGGCTCTTGGTTGGCGACCCCAGTCACTCGAGGCGCAGTCGCAGCACGCGTCGCCATGCAGGTCGGCTCGTTTGCGAAGAAGCCGAATGCCCCGCTCGTTCCGCCGCCAATAAAATCGCTCTTTATGTTGCTGTATGCAGCGAATCCGATCAGCGAACCGAAATCCAGACGCTGATTGAAGCGGATCGATCCACCATAGCTCTTCTGCCAGCTCTGGGCCTCGGTATTGTTCGTGAAAAGGAACTTGTGGTCACTGATCGGGAGGTCGAAAAGTGGCGTGTTGAAGGCGGCGGCTAATGCAGGAAGGTGAAACACTGCGTTGTAGTTGATCGAACTGGCCGTTTGCGAACCATAGTTCGCTTTGACGTCGATCTCGGTGTCCTCACTGGGAGATATCAGCAGGCGGCCGAAGGCATAGAATTTTTCATAATTGTCAATGGACGCGGCGTTTCGGCTATTCCCGGGGTAGACTTGCTGGTTCACCGGCGACTGAAGGAAGGTGTTTCGGTGAAAACCGTCCGAGGTGGAATACTCGGCATTGACGGTAAACCCGATCTGGTCGGTGATGGGGCCACTGAGCAGGCCAGATACGAGATATGTAGCATCATTGGCTGCGATGGCCTTAACTTGACCAGAGAGCTGATCTGTCGGCTTCCGAGTTGTGATGACGATCGCGCCAGCAGAGGCGTTGCGTCCATACAGGGCCCCTTGGGGACCCTTGATGATCTCAACCTGAGTGATGTCCCCTTGTGGCTGGGTCGTGGCGACTGCGCTGGTCCGAAGCACACCATCAATCACAAGCGCTACGTTGTTCTCGGCATCGCGTGCGCCGTTCAGGCCCCGAATGTTGATAGAGGCGTCTCCAGGCTCCGTCGCCCCCACCTGCATCGTTACACCGGGAGTGAGTTCGGCGAAGTCCAGAACCATACGAGCCCCGGTGGCCTCCAGTTGCTTCTCTGTAAGCACCGAAACGGACGCCGGCACGTCCTGCAGGTTTTCGTTACGCCTCCGGGCGGTGACAACGATGTCACCATCGCCTTGGCTAACAGGCTCACTGGCGTCCGCGACGCTTGCCCCGCCTTGTAACGGGTCAGTCGCCGTGACGGGGTCGCCGGCCTGGGAGGAATGCGCCTCGACGTCGGCCGCTATCGGGCTCGCTGAGTCCGATGGGGTCGGCGCAGTTTGGGCATGAGCGACACTAGCTAGGGCCGTCGCGGTGCACAGAAACGTTGCCTTCAGAATGTTGTTCATACCCTACCCCTTTGCTGGAGCTCCGCCCGATCTTTGGGCTTGGAGTTGTACCGGCTTTCTCAGGAACCTACGGGGCGGAAGGCTATTGCGTCTAATATTAGTTTTGTCGCGATTAATTAATATTGGATATTAGAAGCTGCTTGAGTTGGTCGACTGCACACGCCGGCTATCCAGATCTCCCGGAGGTGAGTGCCTAGACACCCAGAGCTTCGCACGTCGGTCTTCTTTTGGGCCGGGGGAGATGGAGCCGCCGCCCCTTATGACTGTCGGTTCGGTCTTCGGACGCTAGTTGTCACCGAAGCCGTTCTCCGGCCAGATCAGCTGCCTGAGAATGCCGGAGGGCGTCGTTCGTGGATCGCATCGAGCGCTTCGCGGTGGTCATCCGTGAGATGCGCCATGACCTGATACCTCGCGGACAAGGACATGATGTCTTCGAAACCCTGCAATATACTCGCACGCATGAGCTTTTTGGTGGCCCGCAGGACTTCAGGCGGTTGCCGGCAAACCATTTCCGCAACGGCCATTGCCTCATCCATCAGGCTTTCGTCGGCCACGACACGTCCAACGAGACGCCAGTCGAGGGCCGTGGGGGCATCGATGATCTTGCCGGTAAAATACAATTCAGAAGCTCGCTCCCAGCCAATTATCCTTGGCAGGATCCAAGCGCCGCCGTCCCCGGGCACCAAGCCAATCTTCAGGAAGGTCGCACCGAACTTCGCAGAAGCGGCGGCGAGACGCATATCCGCCAGGCAGGCAAGGTCATTACCCAGCCCTATGGCCGAACCGTTGATCGCCGCGATCACAGGCATTTCAAGGCTCCAGAATCCGCGGACCACCTTGTGAATGCCGGCCTCATACAGCTTGAGAAAATCGGGGGGCCTGATGCTGGCATCGTGCGCCCAACGACTGAGCTGCTTCAGATCCCCGCCCGCGGAAAACGCGGTCCCAGCTCCAGTGAGAATGACGCAGCGCAGGGTTCGGTCTGCATTAAGTTCTCTAAGATGAGCTTCGACCACGTCGCCATCGTCGCCGAAACCCAGAGCGTTTCGTCGATCCGGACGATTGATCGTGACCACCGCAATGTCGCCGCGACGCTCCACGAGTAGCAAGTTAGACAATTGCACCGCCGAATTCTTCGTAGCGTGCGCTAACTTGGTCGACCTGATCAAAGGAGTGTTGAAATGCCGCACCGGCGGAAAGGAGCTGCTCGATGTCGGCCGAACTCAGTCCCGCCGCTACAAGAACCTCTATAGTGTGTTCACCGAGCCGCGGCGGCATACTTATACCGGGTCGCACTCCGTCAAAGCGTACCGGAACCCCGGGAAAGCGCATATGACCCATGCTTTCGTCGCTCAGCTCGCTAAAAAAATCAGTCTGCTCAAGGTGCTGGTCGTGGACCAGTTCATCGAGACCGATCACTGGTGCTGACGGGATATCGAGACGACCCAGGACATCCACCCAATCAGATGTCGACCGCGTAGCGATGATCTCAGCGAGCTTTTCGTAAAGAAGGCCGATGTTTCGTGTCCGTGCAGCAATGTCCGCGAACCGAATGTCCTCACGCATACTCAGCGATCCAACTTCCTCGAACAGATCGGTCCAATGGCGATCCGTGTAGGGCATGACGCTGATGAAGCCATCGAGAGTGGGGAATGGCGCTCTTGTGCGCGCCAGGACACGGGGATACCCAGGGCGCCCTAATGGCGGCTCGAAGTGGCCACCATACAAATGCTCCACGAGATTAAAGGCAGCCATCGTCTCGAACATGGGGATTTCAACCACGCCCCCGCGGCCGCTGCGCTCTCGAGCGCTTAGCGCCGCGAGAATAGCTATAGCAGCTACTAATCCGCTCGTCTTGTCTGCGCTCACCGTTGGGAAATAGCCAGGCATTCCGGTCTGACGCATCATCAGATCGCTGTTGCCGCACATGCCTTGAATAATGTCATCGTATGCAGGGCGCCCGGAATAGGGCCCACCTTCTCCGAACCCGTACAGGCCAGCATAGACTACCCGCGGATTGCGCGCAGCGACTGTCTCGGGATCAATGCCGAGCTTCTTGACTTTCTGAGGACGGATGTTGTGTAGAAAGATGTCGGCGCCTTCGACAAGTCTTAATAGGGTTTCGAGGCCTTCCGGATTGCGTAAATCAAGAACGATGCTCCGCTTATTACGGTTCGCTCCCAAAAACATGGCTGCCATGCCAAGTTCAGTGCTTGGCCCGGTATGCCGTGTGGAATCGCCATCCCTAGTCTCGACCTTCACCACATCTGCGCCAAGGTCGCCCAACCACTGGCTGGCATAGGGTGCCATAAGCACCGATCCGAGATCTATTACTTTAATACCGGACAAAGGAAGCATGTTAGAACCTGAGCATATGCATGAGGATTGAGGCTAGCTGTCAGTTCAAATAGGGTCCAATATCGGTAGAGAGATGTTTAATATGCAAGGGATATCATGAACCTGCAGCAGCTGCGCCAGCTTGTCGCACTGGCCGATACGCTCAGTTTCCGCCGCGCAGCGGAAAAGCTGAATATGGCCCAACCGCCGCTATCGATCTCACTCGCCAAATTGGAAGCTGAGTTTGGCGTGCGCCTGTTCGCCCGAGACCGTCGCAAGGTCACTCTGACAGCCGCGGGAGCGGCCGCCTTGCCACACGCGGCCCAGGCCCTCTTTCACATTGAGCAGGTCAAGGCAGCGGTCCGAGAAAGCCTTCTTGGTTCGACGGGCCGGCTGCGGTTCGGCTTCGTGGGCTCCGCGACCTACAGCCTGTTGCCCCGGCTGCTCAGCGGTTTCCGTTTGGAATATCCAAACATCGATCTGTTACTGGAGGAGTCTTACACCACTGCCTTGTTGCGAAAGCTCTCGGACCGAGAAATCGACGTAGCACTCGTCCGCACTCCAGTGCTTGGAGACCTAGATGCAGAACTGCATGTCCTCGAGCACGATACCCTTGTCGCGGTGGTGAAGTCGCCCGGTCCGTATGACGAACGGACCAGCATAGATATCAGCGAACTGAAGGACGCGCCGCTTATCACCCACCCCGAGGCAGCGGTTCCGAACATGAGAGCTGTTATGATGCTCATGTGCCATGAGGCCGGCTTTCAGCCAAACGTGGTGCAGGAAGCGATACAGGCACAAACGATGATCTCGCTTGTTCAAAGTGGGATCGGGGTCGCGCTCGTCGCAGGGGTCACCCGTAATTATTCGGCAAGCAACATCAAATTTCTTAAAATTAAGGGCTCGGAACAGAGCAACCGGATCGGTCTGGCGCTGGCCCTCCCGAAGGACCAGCGCAGTCGCGTAACCGAGAGATTTCTGGAATTTGCGCTTCGTCAGGCACCGTGCGACTCCAGGCTGTCCTGAGAGATCAAATGTGGCGGTTTCAGAAGACGCAATTCCCTAGGCGACATTGCCAACACACTGCCTGCTTGTTCGTGCGCGCAAGGGCTGATGATATCGGGGCCGGATAACTCAAGCGCCAGCCAAGGGGAAGACGAACCTTCCCGATGTCCGAGAAACAGCTGCCACGGACAGCTGCCACGGACAGGGGGAAGGTGCCGCCGGACGGGGCTCCTAAGCGGCCGCTACGCTCGACACTGACGATGTTTCAAGCGTCATGCCGGGGTACCCCTTCTCCATTTCCTCATCGAGCGCCGCTTTGTAGGCCAGTTGGCCGCCGATGAATGGCTGGATCTCCGGACGTTTGCCCGGAACGTTAGCACCCATGTACCATGACTTTGCCTTAGGCATAAGACTCATGTCTGCAATTTCGTTGCATCTTTCGGCCCAGTGGTGGGCCGCTTCTAGACGCGCCTCGTACCGGTGAATTCCCGTTTCGTCGAACTTGGCTACGGTCTTTACGACCCAGTCACCTTCGAGTTCAGCGGCAGTCGGCCCGTTAAGGAAAGCCGACGGGCTCTGCAACGCATACGTAAAGAGAAGATTGGGAAAACCGGGCACCATTTTGCCCAAGTAAGTAAGATATTTCTCGTCCCAGATATCTCTAATTGTTCGCCCCGCGGCGTCCTTAATGTCTAGCGATGCCAACGCACCCGTACAATTATCAAAGCCGGTCGCATAGACGATGCAATCATACTCACGCTCGACGCCGCCGGCTATGATACCGGTCTTGGTGATGCATTCGATGGGCGCGGCATTGGCGTCGATCAGGTCCACATTCTCCTGGTTATAGACATCGAAATACCATTGCTCGAGGCAAGGCCGCTTGGCTCCGAAGGGGTGCGGCGGTTCGGTGGGCGCAAGCAGTTCGATCAGGGAGTCTTTCTTGATGCGCTTGCGGATTTCGTCACGCCAGAAATAGTAGTGATCCCGGTTGCACTCTTCGTCGAAGAACAGATCCGAAGGTGCTCCGAGCCAGAAGCGGAAACCCTTCTGATCCCAGTTCCGCCGCAAGACCTCCTCTTTTTCTGCCGCGGAATGATCGGCCCAGGGGCGGTAATCCAGATCGTATGCAAAACCGCCAAATGTCTTTTTGCTATAATCCATCGCGGAACCGATCAGCGGCCCCATCTTGGAGTACTCCTGCTTGCTGTACGTCTCCTGGCCCATTGGGAGAGCGAGGTTGGGCGTGCGCTGGTAGACGGTAAGATGATCGGCCGTCTTGGACGCCTCCTGAATTGTCTGCACACCTGAAGCGCCGGTTCCGATGACGGCGACGCGCTTTCCAGCGAATGAAACCTCACCTTTTGGCCAACGTGCGCTGTGATAGGATTCGCCTTCAAACTTCTCTATGCCGGGGATTTTCGGCAGGACAGGGGTCGTTGTTGAGCCCATAGCCAATACGAGATGGCGGGCGCGACGCGTCGTTTTGTCGTTGAAACGGGCTGTCCACAAGTTCTCGCGATCGTCGAAAGAGGCGCCCTCGAGCCGCGTGCCAAACTTCATGTGGGGCCGCAATTCCCACTTATCGGCCACGAAGTTGAAGTACGGCTTCAGTTCACGCCAGCTGGGAAATTTTTCCGAAAATGTGAAGTTTTGCCTGATCGCAGGGTCCGTGAACTGATAGACCCATACCTCGGAGTCCACCCTCGCACCTGGATAATTGTTCTTATCCCAGGTTCCGCCAGGGCCCTCACCGTCGTCGAATAGTTGAACGCGGTATCCTCGCTTCAGAAATTCGTGAAGGATGTAAAGGCCCGAGAACCCAGCCCCTACAACAATGACGTCCAGATCGGTACTATCGTCGCTTCCGGCCTTCATTTCGATCATCCTCGCCCAGCCCATCTGATGGTAGGTTTTATATCAAGGCACTCGACCGACGAAATTGGACCGCAACTTGAAGCTTATCTGCCTCGTTTATCGCGCTTCGTCGATCGATTTCCGCGAGGAGGATAGCCGGTCCGTCGAGGTGCGGTCCAATATTAAAAGGGAAGAGATTAATATCGAAACGATATAGGACTAGTCATCCAAGCAACTCTTTCAAGCGGGCTCCGGCCGACCGCTCGGAACCTGGATGTTCCTGCGTCACGGAATGTTCGATTTGATCCCTCGAACTTTCGGCGCAAATCCCTAGTCCGTGGGCCAGTGCCTCATTGACGATTTCTCGGACAATCGCGGCAGCGGCTCGATTTGGGTCGCAATTGGCTGGCCGCTGCCTAAGGTCTCGGCCAGATCATTTTGCTCGGTTGGATGTAGTTCGAGAATTAACTCGGCATCGCTCATGAGCCGCTCGGTTTCGGCAATGCGAGCGCGAAGAGTCTTCTGTTCGCTTTGATCTCGCTGACATGGTGCGCTGATGGATTGCAAGTTCGGTTCCTGGAACACAGAGACACACGACCAGGATTGGGCCGTGTGTGGACGGCCCTCCGTTGGCAAGGGTATTTCGAGGCTCTGCATTCCGCTGGTCGAGGCGGCCATGTGTCCGGCCTTTCGATGCGGCATTGTCATGCGCCGCTGGCCATGATGCCTTTCGCGCGAACCGGGTCCCGACCTATAGCTCGCGCTCGAGGCGCCACGGCCCAAAATGGGTTTTCCCGATCCGGCGGTTTCAACCGGCTTTGTGCATCAACTCCTCGTTGCCCTTTCCAACATCGCCGGCGCGGTGCTCCGCGCTAAGCTCTTACGCTGCCATCGGCATCGGCTCTCGGTAGCGCTCACCGCTGGTCATCAGCGCCCAGATCGTGCGCGCGTTCTTGTTCGCCAGCGCTACTGCCGCGACCTTGGCTGGGCGGCGCGCGAGCAGCTGGACCAGCCAGGGTCGCTTCGTGCCATGCCGCTCGGCATAGCGGATCACTGCCATCGCCCCGACCACAAGCATCTGCCGAAGGTATCGGTTGCCGGCCCGCGTGATGCTGCCGAGCCGATCCTTCCCGCCCGATGAGTTCTGCTTCGGCACGAGTCCGATCCAGGCCGCCAGGTCGCGCCCGGTCCTAAACACGGTTGGATCGGCGACCGAGGCGACGAACGCACTCGCCAGAAGCGGACCCACGCCGGGGATATCCATCAGCCTGCGCCCGAGCTCAGTCCGCCGAGCGCTCGCGAGCACACGCCGGTCGTTCTCGAGGATCTGCTGCTTCACGACTTCGAGCTGCGCTGCCAGCATCTGCAGGCACAGGCGTGCATCCTCCGGGACACGATCGTCGCCCGCATCCACGACCACCTCGAGCAGCCGTTCGACCCCGAGCCGGCCGACCGGTGCCACTACGCCGAACTCCGAGATGTGAGCGCGGATCGCGTTCGAGATCTGCGTGCGCTGCCGGTTCAGCATCAGCCGCACCCGGTGCAGCATCATCAGGCTCTGCTGCTCCGGGCTCTTCACCGCGACGAACCGCATCGTCGGGCGTGTGACCGCCTCGCAGATTGCTTCGGCATCGGCGGCATCGTTCTTCCCGCACTTGACGTATGGCTTCACATATTGCGCCGGCATCAGCTTCACATCGTGGCCGAGTGCGATGAGCTCACGCGCCCAGTAATGTGAGTTGTTACAGGCTTCGATGCCGACCAAGCATGGCGGCAGCTTCGCGAAGAACGGCAGCATCCTTGCTCGCGTCAGTCGGCGACGGATCAGTACCTCGCCATCCGATCCAACCCCGTGCACCTGGAACACCGACTTCGCGATATCCAGACCTATCGTAATGACTTCGCCCATATCGACTCTCCTTCCAGCTCAACCCCGCGATCATAGCGCGGGAGGGGGTGGAGAGCCGTCCACAGCATCAGTTGCCGACTGTCTGCTTTTCCGTCTGATCAGCCGGGAAACTGTCGGTCCGCTACCGACCCCATTGCGGACAAAGGAGCGAAGGAGCAGACCGTGAGCGATGGCATTCCAATCGCCCACCTCGACAGTAATCCGACAGGCTCAGTGCCATTGCGGTGGCCTACAACTCGAATGCATCGGCGAGCCAACCAAGGTATCGCTCTGTCACTGCCTCGATTGCCAGCGACGAACAGGCTCGTTGTTCAGCGTGGCCGCCTTCTACCCCCGAGATGCTGTTCGGATTGTGAGTGATGAGGCCGGCTCGTTCCGTCGCCCATCAGGCAGCGGAAAGGATGTAACGTTTCATTTTTGCCGTGCCTGCGGTTCTAACCTTTGGTGGGAAGCTGAACGATTACCGGCCTTGATCGGTGTTGCCGTCGGTGCTTTCGCCGACCCAGGGTTCCCATTACCAGAACAGCAGGTGTGGGCTGAAAGCCGGCATCCTTGGCTGCTTTTAACCGACCTCCCGACACACGCCAAGAATCCCACCCCGCCAACGATGAGATGACGTCCGCATTCCACCCCAATTGCTGACGTAGCCGTCCGGGATCAGCTTCCCAGAATCTGACGCAGTATCGAGGCCTGCTTACTGGCCGCTGTGGGGTCGGTTACAGACTATCCGGTTTTGCGGATCAAACCGAGGAAGCGGGCATTCGCCAGTCTGGAGGCCATAAGTCGCTGCGAGGCGTTCTATCGCCATGACCATGCACCACACGCGCTCAGGCCGCGGTAAACCCCTCCTGCTCATTCACGGTTTGGGGGGAAGTCACCGGTCTTGGGACACAGTCTCTACCGCACTCTCGAACGAACGTGAGGTAATTGCCGTCGACCTGCCCGGCCACGGTCAAACCGCTGCGGATGTCGACAGCGGCACGTTTGCTGGCTTGGCGCGTGGCATGGAGGACTGGCTGATCAACGAGAATCTCGCAGGTATTGATATGGTTGGCAGCTCCATGGGCGCGCGCCTCGTTCTAGAGATGGCACGGCGCGGTCGCGCCGGTGCGGTTGTCGCTCTCGATCCGGGCGGGTTCTGGCAAGGTTGGGAACGCACGTTCTTCAGAACCACGATTTCGGCGTCGATCGCTCTGGTGCGGGCAATGCAACCAGTTCTTCCCGCCATCACCAAGAACGTCGCCAGTCGGACCGCACTCATGCTTCAGCTTTCTGCGAAGCCATGGGCGCTGGATCCCTCTTTGGTTCTGAACGAACTGCGATCGTTCGCTGGTACCTCTACCTTCAACTCCCTGGTCAAGGACCTTGCTACAAGTCCGATGCAGGAAGGTCCTGCCGCCACCGCTGCCCCCGTCGTCATCGGCTGGGGCCGCAAGGATCGATTGTGCCTTCCTGCGCAAGCGAGCCGAGCGATGGCTGCCTTTCCAGATGCAACGATGCACTGGTTCGAAGAGAGTGGCCATTTTCCTATGTGGGATCAACCGCCCGAAACAGTCCGCGCTATTCTCAACGCCACGGGTTAGCCGGGATTCGCTTGGACCGGTCAAATCTGGGCCGATTGCAGAACGGCTGCTTTCGGGTCCAAGGGCGTTGAAGCGGACATACGCGCGGCGCCTATAGCTACCGAGCGCAACTGGGGCCCGGAGATCCGGAGGTCGCTTCTCGAGGAAGCATCCCTTCACAAGCTCGAAGGCCGGCCGATCTGGCAATGTCGCCCGCGCGCTCTATACGGGCGCTCCGGCAGCTCCCGTTGAGGCAAGCACATGGCCCGCAAGCATTCCAATCATGACCGTTTCGAAACCTCATGGGCCGAGGACGACAACACTGCGGCAGCGACGACGCCCTGCTGGCTATGCGGCCGTCCGACCGGGGAGAAGATCGTTTGGCATCATCCTGTACCCAAGAGCCGGGGCGGGCGTAATGTCGTGCCGATGCATCCGATCTGCCAGCAGACGCTGACGGTCAATTTCACCAATTCCGAACTGCAGCGCCACGGAATGGATTTGGAGGGCCTGCTGGCCAATCCCGCCATGCGCAAGTTCGTGGATTGGGTGGCGAACAAGGATCCCGATTTTACCGCGACGATCTCGAAGAAGAAGCGCTGATGAGCGTAGCGTTCCGTCGCGACGGCGACGAAGAGCATCTGGAGCCGAAATTCGAGCTTCCGATCCCAGCTGGTCCAAACTTCGTGACCGCGCGTGGACTGCGGCTGATCGACGAACGGATCGCCGAGCTGGAAGCCCTCATTGCCGACTCTACCGACCCACCAAACATCGCCAGCTTTCAACGTGATTTGCGTTACTGGCAGACTCGGCAAGTCACGGCCGATCTGGTGCCAGTGCCTTCCGGCGCTAAGGTAGAGTTCGGCACGGAGGTTCACTTTACATTGAACGGCATCGCCCGGACCCTTCGGATTGTCGGAGACGACGAAGCGGCGCCGTCTGACGGTCTGATTTCCTTCAACGCACCTTTGAGCCGAGCCATGCTGGGCGGGCAGGAGGGAGACCTGCTCCCGTTCGGCAAGGCCGAGGATGCGATCGAAATCCTGAGCGTGAATGTGCCGGAGCAATAGCCGTCTTGCGAAGCGCACAAGCTGCCTCCCTGGGTTACTAGGGCTTGGAACTGTACCACCCGATTTGCTGTCTCACCTCGAGTGATCGTTGACAGCTCAGGCGTTTAAACGCTCAACACACGCAATCTATTACGAAGCATCATGCGGACCCGGCGGAGCGTTTGCAGGATGATGCACCTGACCCACCATATGAAGGGCAAGCGAGTCCCCCGCCCTGTGAGCTGACAATTCTGGGGTCGCCGCCAGGCCCTCGACAGGGTACGTCCTGAGCACCTAGGCGATCGCGGCACAGCTATTGTTGCAACGATCATGAACACCCTCACGGGCCGCCCCATACAGCGAATGAAGTTTCAACGGATGCCCAAGCCATGGGCGTCTTTCACCTTGGAGAATGGCACACTCGTGACTGCCGAACGGATCGACGTCGGCAAGCCCCCTCCGGGAAAGTTCGTGGCGCCAATCGACGTCTGGGTTTCGCTGAAACCTCAGAAGTAGCAGGATGTGGGCGTCTGAGAGGCTCCACAGGCGCAGTCAAAGCAACTGCGCTCAACGGATGAGGCGGATCGCCGCTCAGTTGAGGGTCGGCTGCCGGCGATTTCTGGGCCGTTTGCCGCATGGCCGGTTTTGGTGAAAACTAAGCGAGAACAGTCATAACCCAGCCGCCAACGCCTCAAGGCCCACCGGATCGCATAATGTGATCCGGCCGTACCCACGTTCAATCAGGCCGGACTCGGCAAACCGCGCTAGCGCCTGGCCGGTCGTCACTCGCGAGACGCCAACCAGATCGGCCAAGTCCTGCTGCGTAGCGGTGATGGCGGGGCCGTCGCGCACAGCGATGTCGGAAAGCACGCGCGCCAACCGCGCGTGGGCCGATAGCCGTCGGTCGCGATCAACGCGATCGAGCGCGGTGCGCAGCTGGTGCGCAAGCGACCTCAGCAGCCATTGTGCGAACGCAGGCTCGTCGGCCAGCAGCCGGTCGACGAGCGCCGCGCCGATCCAACTCAACTCGACGTTGCCCTCGGCGACAGCATCGACCTGTCGCGGAACCTGGGCGAAATAGGCCAACTCGCCGAACAGGTCGCCGGGACCAAGCACCGCGAAGACGGTCACGTCACCTGTCTCGGCGAAACGGCAGACCACAACGCGACCCGAGACTACGAGCCAGAACCCGTCGCCCTCGTCTCCCTGCTGCTGGATCGTGGCGCCATCGTCGAAATGCCGCCGCCGCCCGGCGCCCGCAAGCATCGCCGTCATCGCGTCGTCGGCGCGGGTGCGGGCAATTCCACCGAATTGATAAGTTCTTTGCATTCCTGAGCGCTGCAATGGCTTATTGCGTGTTCCGGCACAAGCGGCCGGGCGCGCAATCCGGCCCGCGCAAAGGAGAGAAGAGATGCCCGTCGCCACCCAGGCTGTGATTGCGATCTATCTGGGCTTCGGCCTGCTGGAACTGTTGAGCTCAAACCTGTTCGCCAAGCCCGAGCAGTGCCGGAACGACGGGATCGTCGAGGTCGTCTCGACCGCCATGTTGCTGATGGTCACGCAGCCGGCGATCATCACGCTGGTCGACATCCTCGGAGCGCGGTTTCTTCCCGGATATCGCGGCGCGCTCGCAGGCCTCAATTTCTTCGCCGCGCTCGCGCTGTTCCTCGTGTTCGAGGACATGATGCAGTACTGGTGGCACCGCGCCTCGCACAGCTTCGCGTGGCTCTACAACCTCCATCGCGCGCACCACAACGCCCGCTACATGAGCGTGCGGCTGGTCTACCGCAACAACGTCATCTATTATGCGATGATGCCCAGCCTGTGGTTCGCGGCAGCGCTGATCTACCTCGGGCTTGGGTGGTTCTATGCCGGCTATCTGGTGGTCAAGATGCTGGTCATCATTGGCGCGCACAGCGACGTGAAGTGGGACGCCCCGCTCTATCGCATCCCCGCGCTGTCACCGCTGATGTGGCTGGTCGAGCGGACGATCTCGACGCCTTCGACGCACCACGCGCACCACGGCCGCCACCTCGACGATCCAGCGGTTCACTACAAGGGCAACTACGGCAACCTCTTGTTCTTCTGGGACGTGCTGTTCGGCACCGCGCAGATCACCCGTAGCTATCCGGCGAGCTACGGCGTCGAGAACCTCGCCGACGCGACGCTGGGCCAGCAACTGCTGTGGCCTTTGTTCGCCGAGAACACGGACTTGCACTACAGCCCGGCGGGGTCGGCGCCCGCCGCTCGGCCGGCGACTGCCTGAGGGAAGGAACCGACCATGGCGACGATGCTCGATACCGCGACCGCCACGAACGATGAACATATCCGCTCGAGCGCGAGTGCGGAGGAATGGACGGTCCGCGTCGACCTCGCCGCATCCTATCGTCTGGTTGCGCTGTACGGCTGGGACGACCTGATCTTCACCCACCTCTCGGCGCGCGTGCCCGGCCCCGAGCACCATTTCTTGATCAACCCCTACGACATGATGTTCGAGGAGATCACCGCATCATCGCTGGTCAAGATCGACGTCGACGGCAATCCGGTGGTGCCGAGCGCGCACCCGGTCAACCCGGCTGGGTTCACCATTCACTCCGCGCTGCACATGGCGCGCGAGGACGCGCACGCGGTGATGCACCTACACACGCCCGCTGGCCAGGCGGTGAGCGCGATGGCTGAAGGCCTGCTGCCGCACACCCAGACCGCGATGATCGCGCGCCACGACATCGCCTATCACGAGTACGAGGGTATCGCGACCGAGCTCGAGGAGCGCGAGCGCCTGGTCGAAGACTTAGGCGCGCGCAATGTCATGATCCTGCGCAACCACGGCACCCTGGCGGTGGGCGAGTCAGTCGCCCAGTGCTTCCTGCGGCTCTATTTCCTCGAACGCGCCTGCGACGCGCAGGTCAAGATGCTCAGCGCCGGCCGCGATGGCCTCCACAACCCGCCGCAGGGCACGCCGGAGAAGGTTCGCGAACAATCGGGCGGGCCCGCACTGTCCGTCGTCGCCGACCGGCTCGCGTGGCCCGCACTGCTGCGCAAACTGGACCGGATCGACCCGTCGTATCGAACCTGACCGCCACCTCGCGCTCATCGGTGGTGGCCGTTCGCAGTCAGGAAGGCTCCAGTTCCCGCTGCGGAACGGCGGACAATTTCGGTGCGATCTCAAGATCGAGAGTCGTGACTTCGTCGGTATGAACCTTGAAGTCCCTAAGGCGCGCATCGCGGAATGCGGTGGTTAGCGCAACATCGGTCGCATCCCTGCCGATCGCCATTGCAATCCGACCGATCCTGGGCCGGGAGGAGACTGTCCGGCTTGAGCGACCAGACAGAAGAAAGCCGACATCCAGAGTGCAATCCTTTTGCTGCATTCGGCGAGGTCGCCATTGGGCGATTTGGAAGGTGCTGTCAGTCTAACCGCAACTCGTCTCCGATTGGCAGATCTTCAGGTTTGAGTGCGCGGTCTTAGGCCATGAGGCTCTGCCACCCGACCAGTGCGGCCGAGCGGCGTTGCTTGTAGGTCTGGCGGTCGACGAGGTGGCGTTCGAGGTTGAAGTGGTTGTGGACGTTGGCGTGGACCGAGGCAAACTTCTGTAGCGTCTTCATTCGTCTGAATCTGAGCATCGCGCGCTCGCGTCGTCGGAAGGACAGGTGGCTGTTCTCCACCCGGTTGTTGGCCCAGCGACCGACCTCCTGTTTGTCGGCATTGCCCAGGTCTTTCATCGCGGCCTTGTACGAGCGCAGGCCATCGGTAGTGATCTTCTCAGGTGAGCCGTGGCGCTTCAGCGCCTTCTTCATGAAGGTCAGCGCCGCTGCCTTGTCGCGGGTCTTCGTGATGTAACTTTCGAGGATCTCGCCTTCCTGGTCGACGGCGCGCCACAGGTAGACCATCTCGCCGTTCAATTTCACATACATCTCATCGAGGTGCCAGCGCCACTGCCGGAAGCCACGCATCCGGCTCACGCGCTGCCGGCGGATGTCCCCTGCGAACAGCGGACCGAACCGGTTCCACCAATGCCGCACCGTCTCATGGCAGATGTCGATCCCACGCTCGAACAGCAGGTCCTCGACATTGCGCAGCGACAGGGGAAACCGCACGTACATCATCACCACGAGACGGATCACCTCGGGCGATGAGTTGAAGTAGCGGAACGGACTGGCAGGCTGGCGTTTGCGGGGCATGCGCGCCCCGCTAGCCGTCAGTTCCTAACGAGCGGTGCACTTGCTCTGACAGAGCCAAGGCGTGCATTGGCCGTCATTTCGCAGCGGACCTGCGGATTGCGCCGGTACCTGAGGCAATCAGTCCTTATAGAGGCAAGCCGGCGGGCGGCGCAGTTGATCTGGTTGAGGCGCGCAACTATCATGCCTGACAGGTATGATTTCAGAATCGCATTTTTTTGGTGAATGATGTGAGAGAGGCAGCACCGGTTGCGCCGAACCCAAAGCAGACCCGCCGGGAGGACATCTTAGCGGCTGCGATCAAAAGTGTCGTACGGGACGGCTATAATCGCACGACTATGTCTCACGTTGCTAGGCTGGCGGGGGTAACGCGGCCACTGGTGCAATATTATTTTCCGACCCGCGAGCTTCTTCTGCGAGCTGCAATTCGTCGTATCCTTGATGATTGGCGTGAACGTTATTTCTCTCTTTCAAACCCAGAAGAGGAATCTAAAGACATTCTGTCTGGTATTATTAGATTATGGAATCACATGCATCTGCCCGAGTACCAAGCTTACTACGAATTAGACATTTCATCGCGGACTGATCCAGAACTTCGCAGGATAATTGACGAATTAAGCGCTGACGACGCACATATGCGTTACGATGAGGCTGCTATAAAATTTTCAACATTTTCTGTTGCCGATAAAGCTGCATTTACTGAGGCGCGCGCCTTTACCACAATCTTTCTTGAGGGCCTTTTGAGGCACCGCTTCGGTTCTCCAGCAGAAGACTCGACCCAGGAGCGCCAGTTGGCCCTCCTTTCCTCACTTTTGAGAGATTATTGGTCAGAGCGCGGCGTCCAGGCATCATCGGATCCGGTTTCTATGCCTTCGGCCGAGCCCAAACTGAACAGACTTCGTCAGGCTGCCGAGGAGCTCATTGAATGCCTGAATGAGCTATCAAAATCGGCAGGCCCTCACTAGCATCACTGATAGTAACAGTCCTCCACCAGTGGCAGAGACCGAGGGTGGCGTGGGGCAACCGAATATCGACTTGTTTGATCCAGCCACCCAGGAGGACTGGTATCCGGCCTATCGGGAGCTGAGGGATAACCACCCGGTCTACCGACTCCCTGGGTCAGATTTGTATGTCCTGACCCGCTACGAGGATATCATGCGCGTGGTTCGGGACCCGAAGCTCTTCTCGGTGGAGCATGAGCGCCTAGGAGGCGATCTACTCATCAAACATGAACAAGCGCGGGAGTTTTACCGCGAGAACGGACTGGGAAAGGAAACTGGAGTAGGCCGCTGGTCTCCATTGTCCACCGATCCCCCTCGCCATCGGAAGTATCGCGATCTGGTCGACCGCTTCTTTCAGGGAAGGGCTCTTCTGGACGCCCGGCCACTGATCGAGCAACTTGTCGACGAGCTCATCGATGGATTTGTTACCCAAGGTGAAGTTGAAGTAGTCAGTGCATTTGCGGAACCCTTGCCGGTCACCGTTATCACTTCGCTCTTGGGTTTGCCGCTCGAGGATATACCCCAGCTGAGACAGTGGTCGGCCGCTTGGGCGGCTCCATTCGCAAGGGGGTTGTCGCTCGAGCAGGAGATGGAGGTCGCGCGTCAAGGCGTGGATTTCCAGAATTATATTCGCGATGTTGCAAATGAGCGACGCCGCAACCCACGCGAAGACATCATAACCCATCTGGTTCAAGCTCGCTACGACGACGAGCGGCCTTTAACGGATCATGAGATCGCCTCGATCGTCGACCACCTATATATTGGCGGCAACGAAACCACGACGTTTGCGATAGCGTCTGGCTTGTGGCTCATGCTGCGCGAGGCACAAATCTATAAGGCGCTAATTGCCAATCCGTCGCAATTGCCGACGTTCGCCGAAGAGGTCCTTCGCCTAGAATCCCCCACCCAGGGCCTGTACCGGACAGCCTCGGCCGACACCGAGATACGTGGTGTCCCCATTTCAAAAGGTGCCACCATTCACATGCGGTTTGCCGCCGCCAATCGCGACGAAGCAGTATTTGCTCATCCCGACAAAGTTGATCTCGGTAGGAAGAACGCTTCCCGTCATCTGGCCTTCAGCAAGGGGGAGCACCATTGTCCTGGCGCTGCTCTTTCCCGGCTTGAACAGGTGATAGCTTATGAGCGGCTCTTGGAGCGGCTACCCAACCTTCGGCTGACCCCCGGGGCCAATGATTTCACTCACTGGCCAGGCTTCGTGCTTCGTGCGCTCCGCCATCTCCATGTCTCTTTTGACTAAGCTAGGTTTCGTTTTGATTTGACGCCGACCGGATAAAACCGGCGGCCTTAGGGAGGGTATACATGTTGCTCAGAACCTCGTCTCGAGCCGCAATCCTGATGCTCTGTTTTGCATCGAGCCATGCGGCTCTAGCGCAAGCTACCTCCGGAACACCTTCAGCCCCCAGCGACTCCGTGACGGCGACGGACACCGTAGAAGAGACGCCTGCAACAGCGGGCTACGGAGATATTGTTGTAACTGCTCAGCGACGCTCTGAGCGACTACGCGATGTGCCAATCTCGATAACCGCCGTTACCGGTGATGCTCTCGCGCAGGCGGGCGTAGCAAACGTTCGGGAGCTAGGTAACCTTGTTCCGGGACTAACCTTCACTACGCAGGGTACCTTCGCCCAGCCGACGATCCGCGGAGTCCAGTCTTCCATCAGCGTGACCGGATCCGAGAATCCAATCTCCATCTATATCGACGGGTTTTATCAGCCAAACCAAGTGGCAAACATCTTTGACCTACCCGACGTATCTCGCGTCGAGGTCCTCAAAGGCCCTCAAGGTACACTTTTTGGTAGGAACGCCACGGGCGGGGCGATTACCATCTATACGCGCGATCCTAGTTTCGTCCCTACGGGCGATATTGTCGTTAGCGATGGCGTGTTCAGCGGCGGAGGCTCGCATCGCTCGAACGAGTTCACCGCCAAGGCTTTCTTGAGCGCTCCGCTAGTCGAAGACGTCCTCGCGGTAAGCGTCAGTGGTTATTACGACAAAATTGATGGCTATCTTGTCGATGACCGCACCGGTCGGGGCACGGGAGAAGTCGAGAGTTACGCTGTTCGGGGAAAGCTTCTGTTTAAGCCCGCTCCGGGACTACGATTTATTCTAGCCGGTTTTGCCGATCATCGTCACGATGACGCCGCTGCTTCTGCAGCGCCCCTGCGCGGCAATACCAATGCCCAGTTTTATCCGCCCTTCTTGATCTCTACGAAACCGTACCATCTGGCGAGTGAGCTAAAGGATAGTGTCGTACCGACACGATCGGAGCATCGAGGCGCGACGCTGCGAGCGGAGTTCGACTTCCTGGACGCCGGCAAACTGACGTCTCTCACAGGGTACACTTTCGCTGACTCCGTCACGACATCGGACATTGATGGCGCATATGCCCCAACTTGTCCGTTTCCCCGATGCCTCTTGTATAACGTGAACTACGGCCCGTCGCGAACCTTTCAACAGGAGCTCAGCTTTGCTTCCGAGAAGTTCGGCGCTCTCAGCTTTGTCGCTGGCTTGTTCTATTACCACGACCGCAGCGATTCCACGACGAACCTCAATCCTCCGCTCAACCCAGACGGCTCTTTGGTCGACGGCGGAGTTGGTTTGGTTCGGAGCGCGGCCACCGTTCGGACACGGTCCTATGCGGCATTTGGTGAGGCAACGTTGGACGTCACCGATCGGCTCCACCTGATCGGGGGGCTCCGGTACAGCGTCGACAAGAAAAGTGGGGTCGGCAAGCGAGGCGTAGCGGGAGTGCCGTTCGCATTCGGAGGGCTACCGACGTCACATCGTTGGACGCCCAGATTTTCGGCACGGTTCGACATAACCGACGTCGCGAACATCTACGCAACATACAGCAAAGGGTTCAAAAGCGGGGTAATCGACGCCCAAGGCTTTACCAACTCGCCCGCCCTGCCGGAAACAATCAGTTCATACGAAGTTGGAACGAAGATTGGAGGACCCCGGTACAGCTTCACCGCTGCGGCGTTCCTTTATGATTACAGCAATCTCCAAGTTCAATTTTTCAATGGAACGCGCACGCTTCTCGGAAATGCGGCAACCGCCCGAATTATCGGCTTGGATATCGACGCATCGGCGGAAGTCGCTGAGGGCTTGCAATTGCGCGTCGCAGGTTCATGGCTGCCCAAGGCCGAGTATCGGAACTTTCCCGGCGCTGTTGCCTTTCTCTTGCCCAACAAGCCTACAGGCATGGCTCAAACTGTAATCGATGCAAGTGGACACCGCATCCTCAAATCGGCGAGGCTTGGCGGATCAATCTCCGCCAATTACTCGCGGACAATCGGTTTGGGTCTGCTGGAGGCTAATGCAACGTTGGCCTACTCGAGCGGTTACAATTGGGAACTCACAGACCGTGTGAAAACAGTTAGACATGCGATCCTTAACGGGCAGCTGGCTTTAACCCCCTCCGACAGTGATGTGCGCATCGCGTTGTTTGGAAAAAACCTTACAGGGCAGCATGTGATCAGCGGGACACTTCTTGCGGCGCAGATCGATGGGGTGGAATACACTCCCCCACGCCAGATTGGCGTGAGCGTTGGTTATCATTTCTAAGGAGGGTGCTGTCAGTCTAACTGCCACTCGTCACCGATTGGTGGAGCTGCAGCCTTGAGCGCGCGGTCCTAGGCCATGAGGCCTTGCCACTCGGCCAGTGCGGCCGAGCGGCGTTGCTTGAAAGTTTGTCGATCGACGAGGTGGTGTTCCTGATTGAAGTGGTTGTGGACGTTGGCGTGGACCGAGGCGAACTTTTGTAGCGTCTTCATTCGCCTGAACCTGAGCATCGCGCGCTCCCGTCGTCGGAACGACAGATGGCTGTTCTCCACCCGGTTGTTGGCCCAGCGGCCGATCTCCTGCTTGTCGGCACTCCCACATCTTTCATCGCGGCCTTGTACGAGCACAAACCGTCGGTCGTGATCTTCTCGGGCCTGCCGTGACGCTTCGGCGCCTTCTTCATGAAGGTTAGCGCCGCTGCCCTGTCACGGGTTCTCGTGATGTAGCTCTCGAGGATCTCGCTTTGCTGGTCGACCGCGCGCCACAGGTAGACCATCTCACCGTCGAGGTTGGCTTCGCCGCCCTTCGGATCACGTACAATTCGTCAAGGTGCCAGCGCCACTGCCGGAAGCCGCGCATCCGGCTGACCCGCTGCCGGCGGATATCGCCTGCGAACATAGGCCCGAACCGATTCCACCAATGCCGAACCGTCTCGTGGCAGACGTCGATCCCACGCTCGAACAGCAGGTCCTCCGCGTTGCGGAGCGACAAAGGGAAACGAACATACATCATCACCACAAGGCGGATCACCTCGGGCGATGAGTTGAAATAGCGGAACGGGCTGGCGGGCTGGCATTTGCGGGACATCAGCCCGCCCTGCCCTCTTCGGATCACCAACGGGTGCAATTACTCTGACAGAGCCTCTGCGAGGCATCGGGCCGCCCTGCCCTCAGATGATTGCCAGCTGGTGCATTAGCTCTAACAGAGCCATTTGCTCTGACACACTCGCTATGACAGATCTGTCGCTAGCAGCTGTCTCATTGGCCTGAACGAGTCTCCTCGAAGCGCATGCCCCGGCTGATCAGCAGTTGCAGCAGGATGCGCGCCTGCGCCGGACGCCAGCGGCCGCCATTGAGAATGCCGCGTTTGCCGAGGTCTATATCGCCGCCCGCATAGGCATAACTGTTGCTGAGCGTAGGGCCCATGCCGACCCGGCTGGTCATGACCACGGGCTTGATGCGCGCCAGCCGTTCGAGTTCTTGCGCCGCCCGAGCCGACACGTGCCCACCACCGACGCCGCTAATAACCAGCGCGTCGATCTCGGCCGCCTCGAACAGGCGAATGGCTTCTGGCTCCAGGTCCAGCCCGGCTTGCAGGATCGGCACGACCGGAATGCGCCCGTCCGCCGTCTCGCCGAGCGTCAGTTGCGGCAGGTCGACCAGCGCGGCCATTTCGAAACGCACCACGTCCTCGGTCACGTGGCCGAGCGGGCCGTAAGGCTCGGAGGAAAAGGCGTGCGGCCGGCCGCTGTGGACCTTGCGTACGAAGTGCCCGGCGTGAATCTCGTCGCCGAACAGGACCATCACCCCATGCCGCCTGGCATCGGGATGGCTTGCAACTCGGATCGCGTTGGCGAGGTTGGCCGGCCCGTCTGCGCCGATGCTGTCGGCGCTGCGCATGGCGCCGGTGACGACTACAGGAATGGCCCCGCGCTCCATCAGCCCCAGCGCGAAGGCGGTTTCCTCCAGCGTATCGGTACCGTGGGTCACGACCACACCGGTCACGCCGTCTGCCTCGGCCTTGGCAATCGCGCGGCACAAGTCAGCGACATCGGCCAGTGTCACGCTCGCGCTCGGCTTCAGCGTAAGGTCCTGCCGCTCAACGCGTACGCCAGACGGCGAAGGCGTACTTCCGGCCAGTTCGTCGGCCCCGTCACGCGGCGTAGAGCCTTGTCCCTCCTCCCGCCGCATGGCGATGGTGCCGCCCATGGCGATCAGGCGAATGCGAATGGAATCGCTGGTCATTTTAGGTTACCTGGAGGGCTCTACGACAAGTGCCTTTGGCGAGGCAGCATAACGATAGGTTTCGGGCAGACGCAGCCAGATAAGCGCGGCAATAGTAAATACGACGCTTGCGACTGTCATGGTCAGCGACAACCCTACAACCTCAGCCATTTGCCCGGTTATAAGCGGCGCGACAAAACTCACGATACGGCCCCATTGAAAGATCGATGCGGCCGTCGATTTGAGGTGATGAGGGTAGAGTTCCGCCAGCCACGGACCCCAAACCACGCTGCATGCTAGACAGGTGCCATAACCGAAAGCGACCAGGTTCAGCACCATCGGCGAGATTGGTGCATAGAGGTATACGAGAATAAGGCCTGCCGTCAGGAAGAAGCCGAGTGCAGCGGCCCGGCGTCCGAAGCGGTCACCGATCCAGCCCCAGAAGAATCCGCCCAGTAGGCTGCCGGCAAACATCCACGACACCGAGACGCCAATGGCACTGTCGTTCAGGCCGCGCTCGTCCTTGAGATAGGTCGTCGCCCAGCCGCTGAAGGCCTGGTAAGCGAAGAAATTCAGTCCGGACACCAGTGTCAGCATAATGGTCTGCTTGCGAAAGACGGGTGAGAACAACTCCTTGACCGGAAATCCGCCTGCGCGGAGCCCCTCGTGTGCCGGCGCACCGAATGCGATCAGCTTGCGATCGTTTGGTATTACCAGCGGCGCGAAAGCGGCCATCGCGATCGGGAAAATACCGACCCAGAGAAGTAGGTGCCAGTCGAGTCCGAGCGAAAAGACGGTAGCGGAGGCAAAGCCAAGCAGCGAAACGGCGAGGTAGGACGACCCCATGATCACCGATGCAACCCGGCCGCGCACCGCAGGACCGAACAGGGCGGCATAGATACCCACCGTGATCGGATACATCGAGCCGGTGAAATAGCCGAGCACGAAGCGCTGGCACAGGACCTGCACATAGCTGGTGACCAGGGTGCCCAGAATCAGCATGATACCGAAACCGACCATCACGGCCATCAAGGCATTACGGCGGCCGAACCGGTCGGCAAGCTGGCCATTGATAACGGCGCCGAGCAGGGCACCCAGCGCCTGTGCGCTGTAGAGTGACCCGGCCTGCGTCAGGGAGAGGCCCAAGTCGGCCGCGATGTAGGGGCGCAGGACATCGACGGTGTTCCACGACCAGCTGTAGAGAATGTAGGCCAAAGCCAGAAATGCGAGCGCGCAAATCCTGCGGCCCAAGGCCATGTCTTCCGCGCGTTGCATCCATCATCCTTACATCGGTGTCGAGGCGATGCTGCCTCCGATTGAAATGGGATGCAAGGTTATTTGCCGAAATCCCAAAAAACCACAGCTGTATTCCAGACATAGGAAACCATCTTATTGATTTTGTGGCCTCTTTTTTAATTGCTGAATTTTGCATTCGGATTACAGTCTAGGGGCGAGGCATCGCAATGCCCGTCGATAATCCGAACAGGGGACCATGTTCATGAGCCGCACAACTTTCCGGACAACCACCGCAAGCATCGCTCTCGCCACCGCGCTCCTCCCGGCGGTCGCCTTCGCGCAGGAAGCCCCCGCTTCCGATTCCGCGACTGCGGCCAGTGCAAGCGAAGGCCTCGACGAAATCGTCGTCACTGCGAACAAGCGTGCCCAGAACCTGCAGGACGTCAGTGCCAGTGTGCAGGCGCTGACCGGCGAAGACCTTGCCAAGGCCGGCATCAACGACGTGTCGCGGCTCGAGCAGATGGCTCCTGGCCTCGTTTTCGCCAAGGGTGGAAACGATGCCAAGATCGCCTTGCGCGGTGCCAACTCGAACAGCACGTTCGGTGACAACTCCTCCATCGTCGGCGTCTTTGTCGATGGCGTGTATAAGCCGCGCGCTTCGCAGCAGACCCGCGCCTTTTTCGACGTGGAGCGGATCGAAGTGTTGCGTGGGCCGCAGGGTACGCTCTACGGCCGCAACACTCTCGGCGGTGCGATCAACCTCTACTCCAAGGCGCCCGACCTCTCGATCCGCGGCGTCTCGGGCGGCATCGACAGCCGGTTCAGCCGCTTCAACGAGTTCCGCAATGAGATGTTTGTCAACGCCGGCATAACCGAAGACGTCGGCGTGCGCGTTGCGGTGCTGACCGACAACAGCGATGGCTGGGTCAAGAATCTCAATGGCCGCAATCTGGGCATTGCGAACACCTTCTCGGTCCGCGGTTCGGCCCGCTACAAGCCGAGCAGCGATCTGGAGGTGATCCTGCGAGTTTCGTCGATTTCGGAAAAAGGCAACCCAGCCGGAATGTTCGCCATTAACGGCGCCTGCCGAACCGTCCAGCCGAACGGCCTGACCGATCCCTTTGGCCCCCAATTCGATTGCCAGAACCCGCGCCGCGGTTCGGGCGGGACGGTCGCCTTCGACATGCTAGACGGCAAACCCGGCATGTCGAACAAGGACCGCCGCACCGTATCGCGCGACTTCGTCAACAAAGACAGCTTGCGCGAAACCAACGCCACGCTTGATGTGACGGCAGGACTCGGCAGCATGCAACTGCGCTCGATCAGTTCCTACACCAATTATACATCGCTGCTCGGCAACGACGCGGACTACAGCTCCAATCCCAATGCACGCGAATGGGTGGAGGAAAACAACAAGTCGTATACGCAGGAACTGCAGCTGATCTCGCAGTGGGACGGCCCCCTGAGCATGACTGTAGGCGCGTACGCGTCCTACGACGAACTTTTCTTCTCCTATTCTTCACTGCGCCATACGCGGGATAATCTTTTGGCTCGGCCAACGGCTACGTCAACGAACGGCGTGACCCTGCCGGTCCAGACTGGCACGCCGCTGCTTTCGCTCGACAACGTTATCAACAACGCGTCGAACAACACGCAGGTCATCGATTCGCGCTACCTAGGTGCTTTCGGCGAAGTGACGTTCGCCATCATGCCCGAATGGCGTGTCATCGGCGGCGTGCGCTACAACAACGAGCGCAAGCACGCTAAGAACGGCAACGCGATATATGTCGGCAGCCTGACTCCGAGTACCCCGCCGACCGACCCGCGCGAGGTCTTCCCATTTGACTTCGCTACCGCCACGGCGAAGAGCGACGTGCGCGCTACGTTCGAGAACGTGACCTGGCGCGCGGGCACCGAATTCGACGTGGCCGACGACGTCATGGCTTACTTCACCGCCTCGACAGGCTTCCTGTCGGGCGCGATGAATCAGAACGGCTCAGTCACCCAGCCGCAAAAGTCCCGTTCGTTCGAACTCGGCCTCAAATCGCGCTTCTGGGATAGCCGGGCGGAACTGAACATCGCGCTGTTCAAGGCGCGCTATTCGGATCTGGCCACGACGTTCCAGGTGGCGAACCCAGCCAACCCCGGATCGTTCATCACGATGTCGTCGAACGGCGGCGTGCTGAACGCCAAGGGCGTCGAAGTCACCGGTGCCCTGCTGCCGGTCGACCGCTGGAAGATTTCATTCGGTGCGTCTCTGCTCGATGCCAAGTACGGCAAATTCGGCATAAACCTGCCGGGCGGTTTCCAGGTGCTCAACGGCGCAGTCCCGGCCAGCCGCTTCATCGACCTGTCGGGCTATCGTCCGCCTTATACCCCCAAGTTCAGCTTCACGATCGGCACCAGCTATGACATTGACGTCGGCTTCGGCTATCTGACGCCGCAGGCGCAAATGCGCTATTCGAGCAGCTTCTTTGCCCATGGCGGCCTGCCGTTCGACCTGTCCGGCTACCAGCCTAGCTTCACTCAGACGGACGTACGCCTTGCCCTTTCGGACTACGAAGGCCGCTATGGCGTCGAATTCTTCGTCGAAAACATCGAGGACGAGATGCTCAACCAGCGCACGCAAACCGGTGGTGACGGCCTGCAGCAAGCCAATTGGGGCATGCCGCGCAATTACGGCGTGCGCGCACGGATCAAATTTTAACTCTCACGCGCCCTCTGCGTCGAGCCGGGTCAAGGCCTAGGATTGGGGCAAGAGGGGCACAGCAAGGGTGGGCGGTCCGCCGGGATCGCCTACCCTTTTTTTGCCTTTGGCCCTGCTGTTGCGCCGGAGGGACAAGCTTGGTGGTCGCGATCTGGGTCACGGGCACCATGCCACGCCGCGCGCCCCGTTCAGCTCTCGAAGTATTGCGAATAGCGCTCGCCGGGCAGCGCTCGAGTTAGACGCACAGACAAAATGGGGCGGGCCTTTCGACCAGCCCCCTTAGATGTCCTTTATCCAGAAGTCAGGCGGCGGCGGTGGTACGCGCGCCGATGATCTGAGCCATGACCGCAATCTCGTCGAAGAGGCGCCATTCGCGCAGGATCTTGTTATCCTTCATCTCGAAATGGGTCGCGCCCATGACCTTCACCGGCTTCCGGGTCGGGGGACCGTAAAGCGGAACTCCGCTATAGGTGCCGTGCAGCGTCCAGATCGCAGCGATGCGCATGCCCAGTTCGTCAGACTGGCAGACCACCAGGTCGCGGACCTCGATGCGACCGTCGGGGAATGCGGCGAGCAGGTCGATGACCTGCTGCTGATATCCGTCAATGCCCTGGGCCCGGTGCAGGCGCACCGTGTGGGACACGACCTTGGGATCGCAGTAGGCCGAAACACGGTCGAACCGCTTTCGGTTCCAGACCTCATCGTACATCGCGACAATGGCATCGCACTCAGCTTGGAAGCGATCGGGTCGCCTACCGGAGAGTCCTTCCCGGCCAGGCTCCGGGTAATTGCCGGAAAAGGCGGGCGTTTCGTCCGTGATGGCCAAAACCTCGCCCGTAATCGGAGAAGCGTGCACCATGTCGGCAGCAACCTGCTCAGGATCGATCCCAAGAGACAGTAGCACCGCGTATTCATCGCGGACCAACCATTCCTCGACCACCTTGCCGTCCTGCACGACGCAGTGCGCGATCGTACGCGAGATCCAGTTGCGCCCAGTCGGCGGGCCGTAGGTCCAGTGACCCAGGTTCGTGCCGGTCTTGAGGACGCGGTGCGAACTGATGAAACCCATCGGTCCGCGCTGTTCCCAGATCACGTCCTCGCCCGACCCACCACCGCCGTTGGGAAAAGCGCTCATCTTCTGAACGCTGTTCGTCAGGACATGATTGAAATCGTAGGTCTCGCCATAGGCGGTGTGGACCTTGATATCGTCGGCGTAGTGTTCCCCCAGGCGGCCGAGGCCCTTGTCGATCCAGATCTGGTCGGTCCAGCTCAGGATGTAGTCACGCGGGTCGCGGAAGGGAGCGTAGGCAGCCGGATCGAGATCGGCGAGTGGATCGAACTTGTCCATGAAAATCCTTTGAAAGTTTGCATCCGAATGCTAAGCGGATGCAGATTTTGGTCAAGCCAATTCACTGCGAGCACTGCCGCCTTCGATCAATTCGCCCGAAAAAACCCGCTTTTCGGTTGCCATCGAAGGATCCTCGATTCGGGCAACCAGCATATCGACCGCCGCCCTTGCCATTGCGGCCACGGGCTGGCGGACAGTTGTGAGCCGATAGCCGCCCCACTGGCCGGGAGCGAAGCCGTCAAAGCCCACGACGGAGACGTCTTCAGGCACCTTGAGCGACAGCGCCAACCGCGCCTCGTCAATGCAGCCGACCGCCATGAGGTCATTGGCGCAGACGATTGCATCCGGGCGCTTCTTGCCGCCGCACAGAGCACGCATCGCTCCACGCCCGCCGGCATAGGTAAAGTCGCTGTGTACGACTTGCGGCGCAGCACACCCCAGCGCCTCCAGCCTATCCACCGCGCCCCTCAGCCGCATCCGGCTGACCACGGAAGCCTCCGGCCCCGCGACAATGCCAAACCGGGAATGCCCCGCCGCAACCAGTTTCTCGATCAGCCATCCTTCGCCCTCGGCGTGGTCACAACCAACGCTGTTTGCGCCCATCACGTCGTAGAGCCTGTTAATGAAAACCAACGGAATTCCGCGCTCCCGCAATACTCGGATCTGGTCGATCGAAAGTTCCGCCGCCGAAATGACGCCGTCGACACGGTATTGCCAGAGCTGCTCGATCGCACGGTCCGCGTCCGCATCCTGGTCCAGCGTAAAGAACAGCAGGTTCAGCCCGCGCTCGATCATGTGCTGGCTGAGAATGGAAGTGAAATCCGGGTTCACGCTAAGGTTGGACACGATGACCGCGATCAGGTTGGAACGCTTGGTAATAAGCATCCGTGCAATGGCGTTCGGCTGGTAACCAAGTTCGTTCGCCGCCCGCAAGATCTTGGTCCGCATCCGTTCGGATACGCTTTTGCCCGGGGTGAAGCAGCGCGAGACGGCCGACTGCGATACGCCGGCGAATTTCGCCACGTCGTAGGAGGTGACGATCCGGCCAATCGCCTGCGCATCCGTCAAAGTTACCGGGAGGTCGGCACGCACAGCGGTGTCAGGCTTGATCATGACCAACCCATAGCAAAGCCGATGCACGATTCCTGCATCGAAAATGACCTGAAATGCGCCTCTTGATTGCATTCGGATGCACTGATATGGCCGCGCGACCCTCGCAAGAGATCTCGAAAGCTGAAAACCGATGCCTAATAATAGATTCACCGCGTCCGATCGCCTCATCCGCCTCGAGGATCTGGTTCCCTGCACGCTTGCCTTTATTGACTGCAAGATTCCCGGCTCGGACCGGAAGGTTAACTATTCCATCATCGGTGCCGGGGTGACCCAATCGCGCGAGCAGTTTGTGAACCTTGCCGAACCGCATGGTTTCGCGCTGGGCGTGGCGGCGATGCCGAATGGCGTCACCAACAACCTCCACATGCACTACACGGCCGAAGTATTTATGATCTATCGCGGCGAATGGTTGTTCCGCTGGGGGCCGGAAGGAAACGATGGCGAGATCACCGGCCGCGAGGGGGATGTCCTGTCTATGCCGACCTGGATGTTCCGCGGGTTTACCAATGTCGGGCCCGACGATAGCTGGATCTTCACCCTTCTCGGCCGTGACAACAGCGGTGGCGTGGTCTGGCACCCCTCGATACTCGAGCTCGCTGCCGATCAGGGTCTCTACCTCACGCGCGACAACATGATGGTCGACACTGCGGAAGGTAAGGCGAAGCCCGCCGATGCCGGTCTGATCCAGCCGCTGAGTCCCGCCGACATCGCCGCCATGCGTCGCCCCACGCCAAGCGAGATGGCTCGCCGCGTGGTGCGTTTCGAGGATCTTGCATGGTCCGACGCCCCCTTGCTCGACAGCGGGCTCGCAGGTCATGCTTCTTTTGTCGCTCCGGTCATCGGCGCCGGCATGACGGAGGACCGCAATGCCGTCGCACCGATCTCTGATCCGCACGGCTTCATGCTCGAATATGTCCGCCTTCCCGCGGGGAACATTATCGGCACCTATCGCATCGCGCCCAAGCAGGTACTTATTGTCCGCCAAGGCAAGCTCGAGATCCAACTGGGCGATGGCGCAGACGCGACCAGCGCCGTCGCGGAACCATGGTCGACCTTCTCGGTTCCCGCGAACACATGGCGTACGTTCCGTTCCGTCGGCGACGAGGAAGCGCTCTTCACCCTGACGACTGCGGGCGACGCAAGGCCCGACATCGAGTGGTCGCCAGACATCGTCGCCGCGGCGATGGCCGCCGGCGTGGGGCTCGATCCCAACGGTTATATAGCGCCAGCGCATCTCCTGCCGACAGCCTGATATGCGCCCCAACGCACTTCGCAGGCTGAAGGCCGAAGACAAGCCCATCGTCAACGCGTGGCTTTCCATTGGCGCGGCCTACGCTGCCGAGGCGATCGCGCACCAGGGCTTCGACGCCGCCACAATCGACTGCCAGCACGGCATGATCGGCTTCGACACCGCGATCGCGATGCTGCAGGCTGTGTCGAGCACGCCAGCCATCCCTTTGGTGCGACCCTCCGGCCTCAATGCCGCCGAGATCATGCGCTTCCTCGATGCTGGGAGCTACGGCATCATCTGCCCCATGATCTCAACGGCCGAGGATGCCGCACGGCTCGTTGCTGCCTGCCGCTATCCGCCGGCGGGCGACCGTTCGTTCGGTCCGGCTCGCGGAATGCTTTATGGCGGCGCGGACTATCTTGACCATGCCAACGACGAAATCTTGGTCCTCGCCATGATTGAAACTCGCCAGGGCCTGGCTAATTTGGACGCGATCCTTGCGGTCGAAGGTTTGGACGGTATTTATGTCGGGCCCAACGATCTCGGCCTGGCGCTGGGGCATCGTCCGCTCAACGAACCCGAGAGCGGTCCGGTTGCCGAAGCCATCGAACTCGTCAGGGCCAGGACCGACGAGGTTGGCCTGATCAGCGGGATCTTCTGCAGCAACGGTGAGGCAGCGTCGATGCGGATCGCACAGGGCTTCGATCTGGTCACGCCCGGCAATGACGCAGCCTTGCTGCGCGTCGCGATGGCGAGTGCCGTAAAACAGGCGCGCCAGTGACCGGACGCGCCGTCTTCCTGCCCGGCACGCTGTGCGACGCACGGGTCTTCGGCCTCCTGCAGCACAGCTTAGAGGGCGCGCGGATTAACAATATTGCGACGTACGGTGATGCCACCGACGCGGCACGGCATCTCGTAGGGACCGTCGAGCCGGAGACGCTCGGCGTTGCCTTCTCGCTTGGTTCGTGGGTCCTGCTCGAAATGGCCAGGCTTGCGCCCGAGCGATTTCGTGGCATCGTCCTCATCAGCGGCAATGCCTTTCCCGATGCATCCGAAAACGCGATCAGCCGCCGCGACCGCGTGACGCGGGGACGGGAAAGCGGGTTCAATGCCGTCTTCGCGGAAGAATGGGACCGAATGCTGGGCCCGCAACACCGGACGAATACCGCTCTGCGTTCTCTCATCGTGGAAATGGCCGAAGCGGTCGGTCATGAGCGGCACGCCCTGCAGACAGAGATGAACATTAACCGCCCGGACCTGCGTGCATTCGCCGCGCGAGCGCGCGTGCCGATCCACGTCATCGCGGGATCGGCCGACGGACTCTGCCCTCGCGACCGGTACGAACAGGCCGCTTCGGGACCCGATTCCACGCTGACGGTCCTGGACGGCGTCGGCCATTACGTACCTCTCGAGGCACCCGCCGTCCTCGCTGCGCATCTGTACCGGCTCTTTCCGGACTACGTGGCATGATCCTTGGCTGCATCGCTGACGATTTCACCGGCGCGGGTGACATCGCCGGGCTGATCGCTGCCGAAGGCATGCGGACGAGCCTGTTCACCAGCATCGACGACATCGGAAGCAGGGACTGCGAGGCCGGCGTGGTCGCGTTGAAGACCCGTTCGATCTCGGTCGAACATGCGGTCGCAAAGTCGCTCGCCGCGCTTGTGCCGTTGCTGGCTGCGGGCTGCCGGCAGATCGTTTTCAAGTATTGCTCGACTTTCGATTCGACCCCGCGGGGCAATATCGGACCTGTCGCCGAAGCGCTGGCGGCCCGGCTTGGCGTCGCGACAGCCATCGTCTGCCCCGCTTTCCCCGCGAACGGCCGGACGGTTTATCAGGGCAATCTTTTCGTCGGCGACGTTCCGCTGGCAGAAAGCGGCATGCGAGATCATCCGCTGACGCCAATGACTGACAGCGATATTCGCCGCTGGCTGGCACCGCAGACCTCGCTGCCAGTGAGGCACATTCCGCTGCAGCGCGTGCGGGCCGCCGGATTGGCAGCCGAACTGGCAGGTGCGACCGGGCTGGTGGTCACCGACGCGGTGTCCGACGACGATCTGCGCATCATTGCCCGCGCCGTCGCCGATGCGCCGCTGATTACCGGGGGTTCGGCGATCGGCATGGGATTGCCCGCAAATTTCCGCGAACGCGAGCTGATTGGCGATGCCGCCTTACCCAATCTAGCTCGTCCTGGCCCGACGATCCTGCTTTCGGGCAGTTGTTCGGTTGCATCGAATGCGCAAGTGGCATCCTACCGCGCCTCACGTCCGGCTATCGCGGTGGACGTGAGCCGTCTTCTGGAGGGATGCCCGGTGGTGGATGAAGTCGACGATTTTCTTAGGCGCTATGCCGCAGACGCGCCACTGGCCTATTCGACGGCACCACCGGAACATTCGCGAACTTTCATCGCTGACGATGGTGCTAACAGGGCGGCCCACGCAGTCGAGAATCTTCTGGCCAAGCTGGCGACCAGGGCTGCGGCGCGAGGGATTACCAAATTCGTGGTGGCTGGCGGCGAAACGTCGGGTGGCGTAGTAGAAGCCTTGCGCCCGGGCCCGCTGCAGGTCGGCAAAATGATCGCGCCGGGGGTTCCCCTGCTGGCCAGCGAGACCCAGACATTCGCGCTGAAATCGGGCAACTTCGGATCGGAGAATTTCCTGCACGAGGCCGTAGCCGCGATGGAGCCATGTTCATGAACGAAGCCCGGTTGAGGGACGCGATCTGCGATCTGGGCCGCTCGCTGGTCGAACGTGGCTACACGCACGGCGCGTCCGGCAACATCAGCGCCCGGCTGGACAATGGCGGATTTCTGGTGACGCCCACTAACGTATCACTGGGGACGCTCGATCCTGCAGCGCTGGCTCGCCTCGATGCAACGGGCCGCCTCGTCGACGGACCGTCTCCGACCAAGGAGGTCGCCCTGCACGAAGCTCTATACCGCACCCGTGGCGGCAGCGGGGCCGTCGTGCACCTTCATTCGACGCACAGCGTGGCCGTCTCGATGCTCCCCGACATCGATCCCGGCGATGCCCTGCCCCCGTTCACCGCCTACCAACTGATGAAAGTGGGTCGGACCGCGCTGCTCCCCTATTTCCGGCCCGGCGATCCGGCGATGGGCGATGCCGTTGCAGACCTGAACGGGGTCTATTCGGCAGTGCTTCTGGCGAACCACGGACCGGTGGTGGCCGGCGACACGCTTTTCGAAGCGGGCTACGCGATCGAGGAACTGGAGCAAACAGCAAGGCTGCTTCTGCTGCTGCGCAACGAACGCCCCCGGCTGGTCCCCCAGGCCGAGGTCGACTTTTTCAACGCGCAGAGATCACCGCGCTGAGCACCGGCTTCAGCCCGCGCCGCTCGATGGCGGCGTGGACCGTATTGATCATCAGGCACGCAATGGTCATGGGGCCGACCCCGCCCGGCACCGGCGTTATCGCCCCCGCAACGCCGACCGCTTCCTGAAACGCGACATCACCGACGAGACGGCTTTGCCCGCAAGGCGAAATGACGCGGTTGATGCCCACGTCGATGACGATGGCGCCCGGCTTGATCCAGTCCGCGCGCACCAGCCCGGCCTTGCCAACGGCGACGACGACAATGTCGGCGCGACGGCATATGCCCGGCAGCCCGACCGACTTGATATGCGCCGTTGTCACCGTGCATCCTGCTGTCAGCAGGAGGTCCGCCATCGGCTTGCCCACGATGTTCGATGCGCCGATGACGAGCGCGTCCAGCCCCTCTACGTTCGCTACGACCGATCTGATCAAGAGCATTACGCCCTTAGGGGTGCACGGCACGATGCCGCCCGCCCCCGTTACCCGTTGGCCGACATTGTTGGGATGGAAACCGTCCACGTCCTTGGCCGGATCGATAGCGCGGATGACCTTCGTCACGTCGATCTGCGGCGGCAGCGGCAGCTGGATTAGGATACCATCAGTTTCCGCATCGGAATTGAGCCGGACGATCAGCGCCAGGAGGTCATCCTGGGCGATTGCCGCGTCGAGCCGATGTTCGACCGAGCGGATGCCGACCGATCGAGCGGCGCGAATCTTGCTGCGCACGTAAGTCTGGCTGGCCGGATCCTCGCCGACAAGGATGACCGCAAGTTGAGGAACGGTGCCTTGAGACGCGAGGTCGGCAACCTTTGCTGTCAGTTCCCGGGTCAGGTCGCGGGCGAACGCGGCGCCATCGATAACTTCGGCGGCCACCGCATCAGTCCCGGAAAACGACCGTCTTGCCGCCGTTCATCAGCGCACGTCCTTCGAGATGGAAGCCGATTGCCCGAGAAAGCACGCGGCGTTCTATGTCGCGGCCCTTCCTAACGAGATCTTCCGGAGTATCGGCATGGCTGATGCGTTCGACATCCTGCTCGATGATCGGCCCTTCGTCGAGGTCCGACGTCACGTAGTGCGCGGTCGCGCCGATCAGCTTCACTCCGCGCAGGTGCGCCTGGTGATAAGGCTTGGCGCCCTTGAACCCCGGCAGGAACGAATGGTGGATATTGATGCAGCGACCGCTGAGGAAGCCCGCCATCTCGTCTGACAGGATTTGCATGTAGCGCGCGAGCACGACGAGGTCGGTTCGAGTTTCCGCGACCAGTTGACGGATCGCGGCTTCCTGCTCCGGCTTCGTGTCTATGGTGACCGGCAGGTGATGGAAGGGAATGTCGCCGAAGTCGGTGTCGAAGCATTCGCGCGAGTGGTTCGACACGATGCCAGTGATGTTCATGTGCAGTTCGCCTATTCGCCAGCGATAGAGCAAGTCGACAAGGCAGTGGTCGAATTTCGACACCATCAGCAGGACCCGTTTCTTCGCGCTCATCCGGTGAAGCTGCCACGTCATGTCGAGGTCGCGAGCGATGATCGCCATATCCTGGCCCAGCGGCTCGCCCATCGTGACGGGAAGCGCGAAGACGATCCGCATGAAGAACAGGCCGGTTTCCGGATCGTCGAACTGGTCGGCTTCGACGATGTCGCCGTCGCGGTGGAAGATCGCCGCGGAAATGCGCGAAACGATGCCGCGCCGGTTGCCGCACGACATGGTGAGGACGTATTTTTCAGTCATCGTGTCAACTTTTCCGAAGAATTGAGTGTTTCAGTTAAGCGTCGAGAGCGTCATCGCATCGGCCGCAGCACTGGCCTCGAGCCAGTGCCAGAAACTGCCCACATAGCTGCGCGGCACGGCGATGCCGAACCGGTCCGACGAAATGCGCCACATGGTAACCGGGACATGCGCGATCACGCTGACTAGGCAACTTCCGTCCATGTCGAGTGTGCGCGTAAGATCGACGAAGACACCCTTTTGCAGCAGTCGGAGAGCATCGTGGCCTTCGAACTCCAGTATGCCCGATGCGGCCGACTGGTCGAAAGTCTTGGCGAGACCGTGCAGGCGCGAAGTGAGGTCGACGACGCCGCCGCCTTTCACGATGACCAGCCATTGGCCGATGCCGGTGTGCAGAATATGCGCGTCACGGGGAAGGGCGCCCAGCACGGCTGCGGTCGCTTCGGCGCGAGCCTGTAAAGCAATGACGTGGCAAGCAGATACCTCGGTCCATTCGGTAAGGGTCAATGTCGGATGGACCGCCGCCGGGAGCTTCGCGACATAACGGGAAAATGCTCCGATCGTCAGGTTAGCCACGCAGTCTCTCCCCTTCCGGATCGACGAAAATGGCGCTCGACACGATCATGTCCATGCTGGTTCCGCGAACCGGTGAAGCGACATTGACGACCTCGCCGATACGCTCCGCCCCCCGCGCAAGAAAGCCAAGCGCGATCCACCGATTGAGGGTCGGCGAGAACGCGACCGAAGTGACATGGCCGTCGTCATGCGCGGCCGTGACCGGCACGCCGCGTGGCAGAATGTGCGATCCGCCGGTCACCCTGGCAGCCGGGTCGAGCGGAGCAAGGCCGACGAGCACCTGCCGGTCGGGATCGAGCAGCGCAGCGCGTTCGGCCAGCGCCCGTCCGATGAAGTCCTTCTTTTTCGACACTATCCGCCCAAGGCCGAGGTCACCGGCAGTGATCTGCCCGTTCAGCTCGCCGCCTGCGGCGTGGCCCTTTTCGATGCGCAGGATCCCCAACGCCTCGAGCCCGTATGGCGTGCAGCCGAGATCGCGCCCGAGATCCATAAGCCGGCGGGTGAGCGCGTCGCCAAGACCGGCCGGGACTGCGATTTCGTAGGCAAGTTCACCCGAAAACGAGATTCGGAACAGCCGCATCGGCGCCCCTGCCCACCGGCCTTCGAGTGCGCCCATGAATGGGAATGCCTCGTTGCAAAGGTCGATGTCGGGCAACAGCCGCTGCAGCAGAGTGCGCGAATTCGGCCCGGCCACTGCGACCTGCGCCCAGTTCTCGGTGATCGAACATGCTTGCGCATCGAGATCGGGCCAGATGACCTGCAGCGCGTAATCGATGTGCCGCATCACCGCGATCGCGTTGGCGGTCGTGGTGGAGATGACATATCGATCCGCGGAGATACGGGCGACGGTGCCGTCATCGAAGACGAAGCCATCCTCGCGCAACATCACACCGTAGCGGACCTTGCCGACAGCCAGGCTAGCCATCGCATTGCAATAAAGCCGCTCGAGCAGCAGCGTTGCGTCGGAGCCAGCGATCTCGATCTTTCCGAGTGTCGAAACGTCGCAAATGCCAACCGCCGATCGCACCGCCTTCGCCTCGCGCACCGCGCTGGCTAGCCAGTCGGCGTCGCCCGGGCGGGTGTACCACTGCGCCCTCTTCCACAGCCCGGCATTAATGAAACTGGCGCCTTGCGAGACGGCCCAGTCGTGCGTCGGCGTGAGGCGCGTCGGCTTGAGGTGCTCGCCGCGATGGATGCCGGCCAGCGCGCCAATCGCGACGGGCGTGTGCGGCGGGCGGGCCGCGATGGTACCGACGGCGGAGATGTCCTTGCCCCTTAGGCGTGCCAGCAGGGCGTGGCCCAGCACTTGCCCGATCTTGCCCTGATCGGTCGCCATGCCCAACGTGGTATAACGCTTCAGGTGCTCGACAGAAGCATAGCCCTCCTGCTGGGCCAGGACGACGTCGGAAACGGTGACATCGTGCTGAAAATCGACGAACGCTTTCTTGTCACTGCCGGAAACGACCAGCGGCGCAGCGAGCCGGTCCGTGTGGGTGGCCCGGGCTATGCCCACACCGCGGCACAGAGCGGCCACCGCCGCGCGCGCGTCGATCATAGCCGCGTCGACCGAATTGCGGCCAGCCGCTGCGCCGATAAAATGCATCCCCTCGGGCGGCGCATCTTGCACAAAGGCTTGCAATTGGTCCGACCAGGTAGGCCGCTGACCGAGGTGGCTGGCGAACCCGATATTCGGGTTCCATCCGCCCGCGACCGCTAGCAGGTCGACCTTGAGCTTGTGCGTCGATCCATCGGGGCGCCGCACGGTCATCGCCTTCAGGCACTTGCCATGCGTGCGTACGACTTCGCCCCGAATGATAGGGGCAATAGACCTCTCGACTTGGCCGGCATCTGGGCGCGGGTCAACGATGGCGACCACCTCGACGCCGGCGGCAACGAGGTCGGCGGCAGTGGCGTAAGCGCTGTCGCACTGGGCGAAAACGGCGGCGCGCTGGCCGGGGAGGGCCGCATAGCGGTTGACGTAAGTCTGTACGGCGGACGCCATCATGACGCCGGGCCGATCGTTGCCGGCGAATGCGATGGGACGCTCGGTTGCGCCGGTGGCGAACACCGCGTGATCGGCCACGATCTTCCAGTAGCGCTGGCGGGGCATGCCGCTGACGGCTTGCGACAGATGTTCGCTCACCCGCTCGACCGCGCCGTAACTGCGCCCGTCGTAGGCTCCAAACAGCGAAGTTCGATTCAGCATCGTTACGTTGCTGAGGCCGGCGAGTTCGGCCGTTGCATCTTTCGCCCATGCTACGCCGGGCTTGCCTCCCACATCGCCGCGCTCGGACAACAGGCGTCCGCCCAGCTCCGCATCCTGCTCGACCAGAATGACGCGCTGCCCCATCCTTGCCGCTTCGAGCGCTGCCGTCAGGCCCGCCACACCGGCCCCTATCACGAGGAGATCAGCAAAAGCGTGGCTGCGATCGTAAGTGTCGGGGTCCGGCTGGTCGCTCAGCTTGCCGAGACCGGCGGCGCGGCGGATCAACGGCTCGTAGATGCGTTCCCAAAACGCAGCCGGCCACATGAATGTCTTGTAGTAAAAACCCGCGACGAAAATCGGCGAGAAAAGGCCGTTGATGGCCATCAGGTCGAAGCGGGGACTGGGCCAGCAATTCTGGCTAAACGCTTCCATGCCATCGACCAGCTCGACCACCGGCGCCTTGCTGTTCGGCAAGGCACGGGCGCCGCGATGCAGGGTCAACAGCGCGTTCGGCTCGTCGGCTCCGTCGGTAAGGATGCCGCGTGGTCGGTGATACTTGAACGAGCGGCCGACGATCTTCACGCCGTTGGCGATCAGCGCGGATGCAAGTGTGTCGCCGGAGTATCCCTGCATCGGGCGTCCGTCGAAGCTGAAAGCGATCGGGCGAGCTCGGTCGACAAGACCGCCGTGTGGCGCACGGGTCATGCCCCGCCCTTTCGGGCGGCGGTAACCGAGGCCACGACATGACTGCGGGTGTCGCGCTCCACCACCAGCCACGATCGGCAGCCTGCGGCATGATACCAGTGCTCGCGCTGCACGCCGGCGAGATTGGCCCGGTCGTAGACATATCCCGCGAAGGCGTCCGGCCCGTCCGCATAGGCCGGACGCGACCCAGTCGCTTCGCCGCGCATGTGGAATTCGCCGCTGTCGCGGGCGCCGCAATGGGGACAATCGATGATCATCTTGCGCCCCTCACTGCAGGTTCGGTTGCGGGCCGGAGCCCTTTTCGTCGATGAGCCGGCCCGTCGCGAAACGATCGAGCCGGTAACTGGCGGTTACAGGATGCGGTTCGTCACGGGAAAGGAGGTGGGCAAAGCACCAGCCCGACGCGGGCGTCGCCTTGAACCCCCCGTAACACCAGCCGCCGTTGAGATAGAGTCCAGGGACGGGCGTACGGTCCATGATGGGCGATCCGTCCATCGTCATGTCCATGATGCCGCCCCACGAGCGCAGGAGCCGGGCGCGACCGACCATCGGCATCAGCGCCATCGCCTCTTCGCAGACGTCCTCTACGATGGGTAGATTGCCGCGCTGGGCGTAGCTCTTGTAGCCGTCGAGATCCCCGCCGAAGACCAGTCCGCCCTTGTCCGACTGGCTGATGTAAAAATGCCCTGCCCCGAACGTAATCACTCCGGGGATTACCGGCTTCAGCCCTTCGCTGACGAATGCTTGAAGGACATGGCTTTCGATGGGCAGCCGCAGGTCTGCGAGTGCCGCCACGCGCGAGCTGTTGCCCGCCACAGCCATCCCGACTTTCCCTGCGCCGATGCGGCCCCGCGTCGTATCCAGGGCGACGACGCGCCCGCCGGCGCCACGCTCCATGCCGGTTACTTCGCAATTCTGGATGATGTCGACGCCCAGCACGGATGCCCCGCGGGCAAAACCCCAGACCACTGCGTCGTGACGTACGGTGCCGGCCCGCTTCTGCAACAGCCCGCCGAAGATCGGAAAACGCGCGTTTTCGAAATCGAGGAACGGGGCCATCTTGCACACACCAGACGCGTCGAGGAGCTCCGCATCGACGCCGTGCAGCCGCATAGCGTTGCCGCGCCTTTCGTGAGCATCGCGCTGCTCGTCCGAATGGAACAGGTTTATAATGCCGCGCTGGCTGACCATTGCGTTGTAGTTGAAGTCCTGCTCCAGCCCCTCCCAGAGCTTCAGCGAATGCTCGTAGAATGGGATGTTGCCCGGCAGCAGGTAGTTCGACCGAATGATCGTGGTGTTGCGCCCGGCATTTCCGCCGCCGATCCAGCCCTTCTCCAGCACCGCCACCGACTTCTCGCCGAACACCTTGGCCAGGTAGTAGGCTGTCGCAAGACCGTGCCCGCCCCCGCCGATGACGACGATGTCATAGTGTTCGCGCGGCGCGGCATCGCGCCAAACGGGTTCCCATCCGCGGTGCGCGGATAACGCCTGGCGCGCGAGGGAAAGGAGGGAATAGCGTTTCGTCATGATCGACGACCTGACTACTCGTTGATAGAGATTTATCATGCCCCAAAGCGACATAACCATGCCCCGAGCGGACATCACGGAAAGACCGATCCGGCTAGGCTACCTGATGATCGACGGATTCGCGCTCATGTCCTACGCCCCGGTCATCGAGCCCTTTCGCGCCGCCAACCGCCTTTCGGGCAAGGCACTGTATGTGTGGAAACACTATTCTCCGACTGGCAGCCCAGCCAGCGCATCGAACGGCATTTCGTTTGCGGTCGATAGCGCCATCGCGGGCATGGAAGCGACCGACATTCTCTTCGTCTGTGCGGGCGGCAATCCCTCGCAGTTCAGGGATGCGACAACGCTGCAGGCGCTGCGCCGCGCCGCCCGGTTCGGAACGACGGTCGCCGGCGTATCGGGCGGCCCCTTTATTCTCGCTCGCGCCGGGCTTCTCGATGGCGTGCAGTGCACTATCCACTGGGAGCACGAGGAGGCTTTCCTGGAAACGTTCGACCGGCCTCGACTCGAGCGCGGTCTCTTCGTCATCGATGGCAACCGGGTAACTTGTGCCGGTGGTATCGCCGGACTGGATCTTGCCGTGGTCCTGATCGCGCGCGACCATGGCGCCGAGCTGGCGGACAAGGTGAGCGACTGGTATATCCAGACGGAGCAACGTCAGGCCGGGCGCTCGCAACGCCACTCGATCATCCAACGTTACCGCGTCACGCATTCCGGGCTGGTAAAGGTTTTGGCCACCATGGAAGCACGCGTCGTGGAGCCGCTCGGACGCGACGAACTGGCCGTCGTAGCGGGGGTTTCGGTCCGGCAACTAGACCGGCTTTTCAGGCAATACCTCGGTTCGTCGATTGCACGCCATGCCCAGGCGTTGAAGCTGGAGTTGGCGTACAAGCTTCTTGTCGAGACGACCAGTTCAGTTGCCGAGATCAGCGCGGCCAGCGGCTTCGCCAGCCAGAGCCATTTTTCACGATCGTTCACCAAGAAATTCGGAGTTAATCCGACAGATGCTAGAGCGGCCCAAAAATTGTCGATCGCTCGGTCCATGATATCGGTGAGGTCGCAGTGAAGCGCTATTTCCACGCGTTGCGCCCGGCATTGTGCGTTCGCTTACTCCGGTTCGATCCTTCGTGCCGAACGCCCATGCCAATTTGGGCGCACTTGCATGCCGGCGACTTGGCCCAGTCATTATATCAACAGATCGATGAACCGATTGCGAGAAAAACTCTTACCCGAGGAACGGGAACTACCTACTGCTTGCCCGATGTCGAACGTTTCATCCTGAAGTGAATGGCTTGCGCCCATGAAGCGCCCCCACGCGTTCAAGACGATGAAGTTGAGGACGAGGTGCGGAACTCGCTTACTAACTTGTTTGATGACGAATAAGCCCAACGAACAGTCCGAAATATCTTGGCAGCACCTGGACCGGTTGCGGACAGACCGCTCCTGGGCGCCAGGATGCGAGAAGCAGACGTTCGTTCGGTTACCAGCCCACGTAGCAAAACTCAGGGAAGAATTTCACCTCGGTTCCGTGGTAGTCTCGACGCAGACATTCGTGCATCACACCGCCCGCTTGTTCGCGCCCAGTGGCCCCAGCGGCACGCGAGGGGACGAGACTAGGCCGCGGCGAGTGCCGTCCGAAAATCGTCAAGATCATCAAGCCATGGCCGATCTCTCTGCGCATAGAGCTCACGCAACCGCGCCAGGTAGGGTGCGCCGCCTCCAACGATGCCGCCGGCGATGATGGATCCAATCAGGACCTTGCGCAGGCGGTCATGCCCTTCGCGGAGGTAGGGGTCGCTCAAAGGGCTGAGCGCGACACCGACCAAAGTCCGCTGGACGCGCTCACTTATGCGATCGGACAGAATGATCGTGCGCATGCAGATCCCCAGCGCAAGCGCCGCGGACTTTGGAATGTTGCCGTTCTCATGATCGACCCGATCGTTCTCGGGCGCGCGATGGTTCGATCCCTCCCCAACCTTCCCTGCCAAAACGACAAAGTCGGCCAGCGCGTCGACCGCCGCATATATCAGCCTGGCCCCCCGGGTCGGGAATTCGCCAAACCCATCATCATTGATTGGTTCCTCGTAGAACGTCTCGAGGCGTTCCACGAAATGAGCGAGATAATAGAGCCACATATGCCAATGAATGTTCTGGCAGGCCGACGCCTGAACCAGGATGTCGAAATATCGGATGGCGACAAAAGTCTGGTCGCGCCAGCGCCCCCGCTCGTTCCAATGATTGTCGAAGGGCAGGTTCAAGGTGGTGACATACTCGGGCGCGTTGGTCGCGCTTAGCACGCCCAAAACATGCTCGCCGATCGGCCGGTATGCCTCCAACCGTTCCGCAAGTGCCGCGTCGGTGAGCAAAGCACGCAGGACTTTGTTGTGCCCGGTGAGCACATATCCGCACCGGTCGAGATTTTGATTGTCTTGAACTTCATCATAAAGCGCGCTGCCGGGGTGGGCGATGAGATTCCCGAGGAAGCGGTCGGAGAAATCCCCCACTTTGTGAGAACGCAGCGACAGCAATCTGGCACCGAAGTGAGGTCGGTGCTCGGCAATCCAGTCGACAACGGAGCCTGAGCGCAACACAGTCTGGAGAATGCGTTCGGCTGCTTCGCGGGGCTGAGCGTCGGATGGCAGGAGCGCGACATACGTCCGTTTGACTGTCGTCAGGAAGGTGGCGATCCCGGTTGAACGGACCGGATTGGGCTCGAGTTCTTCACCGCCAAGGCGGATCTGCAGCCGGGGGATTGCGGGCGCTCCGAGCAACCGCGAACGGCGGCGTTGGAAACCAAGCTCTCCAGCAGCACAATCGTCGATGAATCCGATCGGCCTTTCAACGACTTCGACCAGCTCGGCATACCGCGCCGATTCGGCCAGCCGCGCGACCAGCCGTTCGAGCGCGACCAGCGAACTGAGCGATGTGCTCGGCCGACGCAGGATTTCCGCTAGCAGCACCAACCAGACAAAGACGACCAGAAAGGCGGCTTGTTGCGGGGTGATCGCCCCGTCCTTGGTCAGCACCGGGCAAGCTGTGCCGAGAAGGTCGGGGCAGCCCAGCGCCAGCAGATCGAAAAATTCAAAATACAGGATCGCAGCGGTGAACAGGACGGACGACCACGCCAGCCGGCGAGCAGCCATGCCAAGCTGCAGCCTCGTGACCGGCGAGACGATAGCCAACGCCGCGGCGACTAAGCCCAGAAAGGTGATAAAGCCATCAAGAGTCATGGCGTTCGGCTACCACCCCTAAATTTGAACGCCCACTCCGATCTCGTTACGCGGCGGATCGGACGTTCTCAAACCTGCGTCGTTTCGACAAAATCGACGGGGCTATCGAAGGATCGTTGGTCGTTCCGGGCGCCTCTCCTGTCTCCGAAACCGTACGCTCATTCACGCACCGTTGGATGACTAATTCTGGGCCGTCTTCTGCCTGTCCGGTTTCAGGCTCTAGCATGAGCGAAGCTGCCGTTCGCTTGACTTAATGTCTCGGACAGCTTGCGCCGACATAGCGGTCATTTCCATCGCCTTTATAACATCCCGGTACCTGCCCTTCATTAAGCGCGATGCCGAGCGAACGGTTTGGATTGATTGGGCGGACCCCAAGGCTCTCGGATCGTAGGTGCGAAGGCGCGTAGGGAACTCGTAACGATTATGCCGATTTAAGACCAAGCTGACGCGAGCGCTCGTCGCGTTGATAGGGCGCGTCATTCGAATTCGCCGGCGATCACGCCCGCTTCGGGGCTTCGCATCGCCTCGATCCACCGCTGCACTTGTGCCCGGTTCGCCGTCGTGACTGGATAAGCGCGGGCGCTCACGTCGCTTGCGGCTCCCGGGCTGATGTCGCTCGTCGTCACCACCAGTCCCGCATCCGCACGCTCCTCGAGCATGTCGGCATAGAGTGCCTTCACCACTACGCGTTCGACCTTGCGCGTTTGGCGCTTGCACTGGACCATCACCGCCGGCGGAGTGCCGGGGGCAGCGTTGGCGTTCCATAGCCGCACATCGATGCTGCCGTCATTGCGCCCGGGCCCGAGCTCGACACTGTAGCCGCTGCGCTGGAACCACTCGGCGGTCAATCCCTCGAATTGCCGCCAGTGAATGTCCTTTAGGCGCTCTGGCTGGCTCGCCAAGTAATTGATGAAGCGCTGGTCAAAATAGCGCTCGGGCTCGACGGGAAGGTGCTCGCTCGCGAACAACGCGTCGAGCGCGATCCGGTCGGCATGCGTCACCGAACGCGTGAAGAAAGGCGAAAATGCGAGATGATAGGTCATCGCCTCCTGAAGCGCGTCCCAGACGCCGGCTTTGCCCGCCACCATCCCCTTCAATTCTGCAAGAATCGCCACCTGCTCGGCATCGTTGCTGTTGCGCAAACGCAGATAATGGCTGGCGACTGCCTCGATCGCCATCATCCCATCGAGCGTCGCGAACTCCCGCCAGTCGCGCCCAATCAGCTTCATCAGTCGGATGCCGAGCGTCGGCATGCCGGGCTCGTCGGTGGCACCGAGCGAGTGTAGCAGGTCGCCGACGGTATCGGCGTAGTCTTCCGATCCCACCCTCATCGCAACATCGGCTTCGAGGCCTTCACGCAAGCTGTGAGTCTTCGGCAAATGCGCGAGCATGTCGGCTTCGCTGAGCGCGAAGCCAGAGCGCACGCCTGCATCCTCGCTGAGCGCAGTACGGAACGCGAAAGATGGCATGATGATATGCCCCATACGCTTATCTTCCTTTCTAGCACCGGGGCGCTGTTGGGACCCCGGTGGCTGGCGCGGCGGCCCCCTCGGCCGTCCCAGCGTATTCGAGATCGCCGGCATCAGCCAGTAGGTCGCGGGCTGCGCAGCACCAGTCGGACGATCCCGAGCGATATGCCGAGCGTCTGGGTTGTGAGCGAGAATGCCGCTGCGACGGCGGCAGCGGGCCGTAGGCCGCCGGATACACCAGCGCCCAAATCGTGGCGCCCAGAATCACAGCGATGTTAATTAGCCCCAGACAACCCATTGCTGGGCGCAGCCGGAACCAAACTTCGACGTGACGGCAGACCCGCTCAAACGCGACGCGCCCTGGCGCAGCGACTGGCGGGCCCAGTCAATGTCAGGATATTTAGACATATATGTTGACAATGTCAGGTCTTGGGCGCAAATAGGGTGCGGGAGCTCTGCATGAGTGATGGTCCATATAAATCACTGCCGATGAAGCCGCGTTGGCGGCGAGCCGCTAAGTGCGCCTACAAAGAGGCCTATTCGCCAGACGAGGTCGTGGATAGCGTCACCCGGGCATCGCATGCCGATTGGCGTAGCGAAGTACGGCAGACTTTCGTCAGTAGCGTGGCCGCAATCGTTAATGCCGTCGGCCAGCAATCGTTGTTTGCCGATCAGATCCTGAATGATCTTGGTGGACTTCAGCGAACATGCGCTTCTCCGATGGAGTCGACTTTCGTTCTTACCGCGATGGAGGCCGTTAGGTCGGGACACTCCGGGGCAGCCGCCGTGCAACGGGCAGCAGAGGATGCCCTGTCCGACCGACTGCTGAGCAGCTATCGCCAAGTGGAAGAACATGTCCGCCGCGATGACGGCCTGCAGAATGCGCGTTTCGTCCGGAGCAGGTTCGAAACCGCCCATCAGCGGGTCGATTTCCGGGGTCTCGCCCGCGCACTCTTGAGGACCGGCGATCCGTTGCCCCGACGAACCCGCGCTTCACATACCGATCTTGATGCTGGAGTGTCCCTATGACCGCCAGAACCTATCACGCAAGTCGCGAAGACGCGGCACTGATAGACGCCGTCGAGGCTGGCGTCAGTATGCGCGATGGTGCTGTCGGTGCCCTTTTGGACTCTGCGATCAGCCTGTCGACCGCAGGCCTGGAGAGCTATTTCTACACGGGCTGGCGGCCCGAACTTGTCGACCTGATGGTGATCGCCGGAGCCGTCGAGTTTTGTGATCTCAGCGTTCGGCGTCCGAGATGGGGCTGGGCGCGCTCTTTTGATCTGCGCGTCGCTGTCCATGATCTCGCGCGATGGGAAGACAATGACGTCGGCATGGCGCTGGAAGATGCACTGACATTTTTGACTGGGGACCAATGGGCGATCTCGTTCGTCGAGCGCGAACACGACATCGCACGCGTCGGTCAAGGGACGCTGGGCTTCGACGTCCGCGATCGCATTATCATGCCGTACAGCGACGGCATCGATTCACGCGCCGTATCGGCTCTTGTTGACGCGGAAGAAGGAGGCGGCCTCGTGCGGGTGCGCCTCGGGACCAAGGGGGCTGATACTCGCTCGCGCGATCCCCGGGAGCGAAGGTTCATGTCGGTTCCCTATCAAGTCCGGCTCGCTGCAAGACAGCGCGTCGAATCCACCGCGCGATCGCGCGGTTTCAAATTTGCGGTCATCACCGGCATCGCCGCGACCCTCGCCAATGTAGAGCGGATCGTGGTGACCGAGAGCGGTCAGGGTGCGCTTGGTCCGATCCTCGCGAGCTTGGGGCAAGCCTACGCAGATTATCGCGTGCATCCGGCGTTCACCCGCCGGATCGAAGCACTATTCGCGGTACTCACCGGCAAGCGAATCCGGTACGAATATCCGCGGATTTGGTCGACCAAGGGAGAAACCGTGAAGGCGGCGAGTGCGCTCGCATCTCCTCCCGGCTGGTCGAACACCCGCTCCTGTTGGCAGAATTCACGGCAAGTCAGTTTCGCGCAGCAGCGCCGTCAGTGCGGAATTTGCGCAGCCTGTATGCTTCGGCGGCTTAGCATGCACGCGGCTGAGATAGACGAACCTGCATCCAATTATATTTGGGAGAATCTTTCCGCTCCCGACATTGCGTCGGGTGCCGTACCGGGCTTCACCCTTATGACCAAAGCTCTTCGCGAACATGCCATCGCTGGCGTGCTGCATCTTGACCATCTGGCCGCACTGGCCGGATCGCCCATCCATCGTCGGACCATTGATCGCGTTGCACGCGAGACCTCTGACGCCCTGTCAATCGAGCCCGTCGAAGGGGAACAAAAGATTCATGATCTCTTGGCGCGTCATCGCGACGAATGGCTTGGCTTCCAAATTAGTCTGGGGCCGAAGTCATTTGTTTCCCAGCTTGCCCAGGTATCTCCATGGCCGCGGTAACCGGCGGCCTCACACCCAAAGCGCTTGGCGAACTTCTGCGGGAAGCTCGCGAGAATGCAAAGCTGACACAGGCAGCGGCGGCGCAGGCGCTCAATGTGGCACGTACTACGCTCGTCGCGATCGAACAGGGGCAACGCCGTGCCCGCATCGAGGAGCTTCAAAAGCTTGCCGCACTGTATCGTGTTTCGCTCAATGTCTTGTTGCGAAAGGACGGTGTTAGAGTCGATTTGCGTCCGAGATTCCGGAAGGCAGGCGAAGACGATCAGGAGGTGGAAGGCGCGGTTGCCCTTCTCAACAGCTTGGTCCAGGCCGAACTGGAGCTTGAAAATTTGCTCGGCATCAAGCGTGCGCGCAACGATCCACCGGAGAGGCCGCTGCTGCCCGGGAACGTGATCTTGCAAGCCGAGCAGGATGCTGCGGAACTGAGGCAGTGGCTCGGACTGGGCATGGCGCCAATTCACGACATGCTCAGCCTGTTGGAGGTGCAGCTCGGCGCGCGCGTATTCGTTAGGCAGCTACCGGCGAGAGTGTCTGGTCTCTACGCGTTCGACGAGGAGGCAGGTGCGTGCATCCTTCTCAATGCGGCACATCCCCGGGATCGCCGGGCGCAAACCGGCGCCCACGAGACCGGGCATTTCATTTCGACACGCCGGGCGCCCGACGCGCTTTATAGCGACTCGCCGGAAGCGACACGCGAGGAGCGTTATGCCAACGCTTTTGCACGCTGCTTCCTGACCCCTGCAAGGGCAGTAGCTGCCCGGTTTCAGGATGTGACCGCCGGGGCGTCACGATTGACCCGTCGCCATATCATCATCCTCGCGCATGCTTTTGGCGTGTCGCGCGAGGCCATGGTGCGCCGGCTCGAGGAACTCGGCCTCACCAAGTCGGGAACTTGGGACTGGTTCGCGGACCATGGCGGAATCACTGACGAGCAGGCTCGGGAAGTATTGGGGGACGCTATTGCGCCGGACCCTGCAAAGGGGGATGCGTCTCGTCCGGTCTCGATGCGATTGAGCTTGCTGGCCAGCGAAGCTTGGCGACGGGGTCTGTTGAGCGAGGGACAGCTGGCGCGGCTTTTACACATCGACCGGGTCGAGGCTCGCGAGATGATTGACGAGTTCGAAGCGGAAGGAGCGGTCGACGATGAGTCCCCCTGGCTCCTGGCTTAACGGTGCCGCATCGCTGGTGAGCGACGCAAGTGTCTGGATCAATCTCGTTGCAACGGATCGCGCTGAGGTCATTCTACGAGCTTCCTCTGTACGTCACCTCATTACTTCGACGGCGCTCGGCGAGCTTGACGCCGGTCGAGCGAAGGGGCGACGGACCGCGGCCGTGGTTGCAGAGTTGATCGAAATGGGGTTGGTCGATGAGGTAGGGCTCGGACCCGTAGAGGAGGCAACCTTCCTTAGCCTCGTTGCTGGTCCTGTCAGTGAAACGCTCGACGATGGCGAGGCCGCGACCATTGCATATGCGCTTGGATCAGGATCGGTTGCGCTGATCGATGAGCGGAAAGCGACCGCTCTCTGCGGAAGCCAGTTCCCGTCAGTTAAAGTGATGAGCACGACGGATCTGTTACTCTCTCAGGAAGTGCAATGCGCGCTGACACTCGAAGATCTCGCGGACAGTTTGTTCAGGGCCTTATCGGTTGCGAGAATGCGTGTGCCTGAATGCCATCTGCCGGCGGTGTGCGGGCTGCTCGGACCGGAGCGTCGGCAGCAATGCCAAAGTTTGCCAGCATTATGGAGGAGGCCGCCTGACGCACGATTGGCGGCCAGCTGACCATTCGCCGTTCAGCGCACCTGCGGTTGGGTCCGGAATGGCAGATTTGGGCAAATGCCAACAGCAGCGACCAAAATTAGGCCCGAAACAGACACGTCGGCTCGCGGCCGGGAATGTCGGCTATACACTAATCTGTGTTCCGAAAAGCGGACTGACCGGAGTGTCCAACATACCTGACGCTCGGCGATGCTCGCTTCAATTTCCGCTTTCAGGAACGCGGCGACGGAGCTTCAATGACTGGGATTGGGGCGCAAAGCGGAACCTAGCCTCGCTCGGTCCACCAGTCAGGCCAGACAACACCCAGCGGATTTCTGACGTTTGACCAGACCTCCTGCTGTTCTTCCCGTGACAGCCGGCGAGCACCGAGCCGCGCCAATGCCGCTTCGACGATCCAGGGATTAATCTCCCAGCGGACCCGCTTTTGGTCGGTCGGATATTTGAGGCGGGCGAGATCAAGCCGGTCGAGGATCGCGTCCGCACCGCTGCTGATCGATTTCATGATGATGACGCTGATGGTCTTCATTTCCCCGCCACGAGAAGCGCGCGCCGCCTCGATCGCTTCGAGGGATGCGCGGGCGGCCCCGCTGTCCCCTGCGAGGCCCTTCTGTGTCAGCTGGAGCAGGAACGCTTCGGCTGCGGTCACGCGGCGCTCGCGTCCATCCTCACGGATCGTGACCATCTGGCCGAGCACCGCATCGTAGGGCATTTCGCGGACGCGGCTTTTCGGCCGGCCCCTCGGGTTGCCGGACTGTCCCTTGCGGAACCGCGTGGCAGCTGGCGGTCTGCCGTAGCCCACAGGTTGCTCGCTGACGCTCATCCAATCCTCCCGCGCGGCCAGCGCAGTGTCTCGGAGTCGAACGTGAAGAACTTGATGTCGTCGACGTCCTTGCCGGATAGTTTCCTGCGCCCGGGGCGACTGAGAGCGGCTTGCGTCGCCCAGCCATGCACCTTCATCCGACTTGGAAAGTCGGGATCATTGCTTGCGATCCCGAGGATGCGCAGCGCCTCGTTCGCATTGTCCGACCCATAGTGGTGTTTGACCTTGACCGGGTTTGAACGCGGCGGCGTCTTCTTCGCGAGTGCCAGCTCGCGCCTGTGGATCATCTTGAGCACCTTGCGGATCGCCATCCTGCTGCCCCTGAGCGCGGCCTGGTAGGTCTGCAGCTGCAGCGCCTCGTCAACGGACAGCTCGCGCATGGCCCCGCCCTGGGTGACGGTGAGCGTCTTGTCGAAGATGATATCGAACGCCGAGACGTGCGGGCGGCGAAGCCTCGGGCGGCCGGCGGGGTTGCCCGACTGGCCCTTGGCGAACCGGCTCAAGCCGCAGCCTCCCCGGCCGCGCGGTGCACCAGCACCGCAGTCCTCCCGGTCAGTCGCTCCCACCGCGCGATCGCCACGTCGACATAGGCGGGGTCGATATCGAGCCCGCGGAACCTGCGCCCCACCCGCTCGGCGGCGATCAGGCTTGTGCCCGAGCCAAGGAAGATATCGAGCACACGCTCACCCTGGCGGGTCACGTCGCAGATCGCATCGGCGACCATCGCCACCGGCTTGACCGTGGGATGGAGCGCAAGGTCCTCGCGCCGGCTGCCCTGGAGCGAGTTGACCGACGGGTAATCCCACACGTTGGTGCGATTGCGGCCATGCCTGCCCAGCTCGACGGCATTGGTGTGCGGTGCGTCGCCGACCCGGTAGACGAACACCATCTCGTGCTTCGAGCGGTAGAGCGAGCCCATCCCGGCGTTGCTCTTGTTCCACACGCAGATGTTGAGCAGCGCGTTGTAGACCTCGCCGCCGACAGCACTTACATCGTCGAGGTGGCGCCAGTCCATGCAGACGAAGTGGACCGCGCCGCCGCGCGAGACGCGCTCGCAGGCAGCCAGGGTCTCGCGCAGGAAGGTGCGGAACGCCTCGGTGGTCATCTCGCCCGAGGCCATCGCGAACTCGCGGTGACGGCCTCTGGCATTGGCGTGGCCGTTGATCTTCACGTTGTAGGGCGGATCGAGGAACGCGGCGTCGATCGCCTCGCCCTCGCCGACCACCGCGCGCAGGAACGCAAGGTCACGGCCGTCGCCGCAGCCGATGCGGTGCTCGCCCAGTTGCCAGATGTCGCCGGCTTGCGTGCGCGGCGTCGCGGGCACGGGCGGTATCCGTTCATCATCGGGATCGCCCTTGTCGCCGAGGACAACGTCGATCTCGCCCGAGCTGAACCCGGTCAGCGCAAGGTCCATCTCGAACTCGGGCAGCGCCAGGTCGGCCAGCTCGAGCTTGAGGATCTCGACGTCCCAGCCAGCGTTCAACGCGATCTTGTTGTCGGCGAGGCGCAGCGCCTTCTTCTGCGCTTCGCTGAGCCCGGCGAGCTCGATCACCGGGACCTCGGTCAGCCCCAGCCCTTTCGCGGCAAGCAGCCGGCCATGGCCTGCGATGAGGCGGCCCTCGTGATCTGCGAGAAGCGGGTTGGTGAACCCGAACGCGCGGATCGAGGCGACGATCTGGTCGACCTGGCGCCGTGGATGCGTGCGCGCATTGCGCGGATCGGGGACAAGGCAGCCGAGCGGTCGGTAAACGACCGTCAGCGGGCGGACGACCGACGGTGCGGTCGTGGCGGGGGCGCTGCTCATTTGCGAACAATAGCAGAACGTTCCTGTTTTGACCACAACACCGCCCGGCGTCTGGGGACAAAGCCGTGAAGAACTTTTTGCGACTGGACTGTCGGCGCAGCGCAAGCATTGGTGGGAACTGCCCGGCGAGCCGGGCTCGTGGCGGTAGCGGCCGGGATCTTCGGGCGCGTCTACGCAAGGATGCCGCGATGACCATTTCCAGCAACACCTCGACCACACCCCGCAGCGCCCGCCGGATGGCGCGCGAGGCGCAAGGGGCGCCCGTCTCCCCGCAGGCGGACCTTGCGAGTACAGACAGAGCGCCGCGCAAGCTGGACTGCGTGGAAGCGCTGCTGCTTGCCGCCGAGGGCGCCAGCATCGCCGAGCTCGTCGCTGCAACCGGGTGGCAGCAGCACTCGGTGCGCGGCGCGATGGCGGGCGCGCTGAAGAAGCGCTGGCTCGCCATCACGTCCGACAAGGTCGACGGGGTCCGCCGCTACCGCGCGAGAAAGGCCTCGTGAGCCCGGTCGAGGAACAGGTCGCCGCGCTCGACGCGCTCGACCTCGCCGGGCTGCGCCGCTTCTGGCAGCAGCGCTTCGGCACGCCCCCACCACTGCGCTCGGTCCCGATCCTGCGCCTGCTGCTTGCGTGGCGCGTGCAGGCGCAAGCGCATGGCGGGATCGATCCGGGCACGCGGCGCACGCTTGGCCGCAAGGGCGCGCCGCGCGCCGAAGGGCTCGACCTCGGCATCGGCGCCCGCCTCACCCGCACCTGGCAGGGCCGGGTCCACGAGGTCATCGTCGAGACGGGAGGGTTCCGCTGGGAGGGCAGGACGTACCGCAGCCTGTCGGCCGTCGCGACCGCGATCGCGGGGAGTAAGTGGAACGGGCCGCGCTTCTTCGGCTTGCGCGACGCGGCATGAGCAGGCCCGCGCCCAGGCGCTGCGCGATCTACACGCGCAAGAGTTCCGACGAAGGGCTCGACCAGGCGTTCAACAGCCTCGATGCCCAGCGCGACGCTGGCGAGGCCTATATCACGAGCCAGGCGGCCGAAGGGTGGAAGGCGATTGCAACCCGCTATGACGATGGCGGCTTCTCGGGCGGCACGATGGAGCGCCCCGGGCTCCAGCGCCTCCTCGCCGACGTCGAGGCCGGGCTGGTCGATGTCGTGGTGGTCTACAAGATCGACCGGCTCACCCGCAGCCTTGCCGACTTTGCCCGGATCGTCGAGCGCTTCGATGCCCGCGGGGTCAGCTTCGTCTCGGTCACCCAGGCGTTCAATACGACCTCGTCGATGGGCCGGCTGACCTTGAACGTCCTGCTCTCGTTCGCCCAGTTCGAGCGCGAGGTCACCGGCGAGCGGATCCGCGACAAGATCGCCGCGTCGAAGGCCCGCGGCATGTGGATGGGCGGGCTACCGCCGCTGGGTTACGATCTGCCCGAGCCCGGCAGCCGCAAGCTCCAGGTCAACGCCGACGAGGCGGCAACGGTGCGGATGATCTTCGCGCGCTATCTCGCGATCGGATCGGTCCACCGGCTCGCGAGCACGCTCACCGACGAAGGCGTCGTTTCCAAGGCCCACACCGCGCGCAGCGGACGCGTGCTCGGCGGCACCCCCTTGGGCCGCGGCGCGCTGTTCCACCTCCTGCGCAACCGCATCTATCTCGGCCAGATCGTCCACAAGGACGCCGTCCACGATGGTGAGCATGACGCCATCGTCGATCAGGGCCTGTTCGAACACGTCCAGCAGCGCCTTGCTGGTAGCGCGACGAAGCGGAGTCCCGACAGTCCCCGTCGCGTGGACAAGGCCATGCTTGCCGGGCGCCTGTTCGACGCGCAGGGCGAGCCGATGAGCCCCGCCCACTCGCGCGGACGCTCCGGCCGGCTCTATCGTTACTACGTTTCCGCCTCGCTCCAGCGCGGCGCCTCGCGCGGCAGCTGTCTCCAGCGCGTCGCTGCTCCCGCGCTGGAACAAGTCGTCACCACCACGCTCGAACGGCTGCTTGGCCAGCCCGCATCCAGCGATCTCCTCCGCGCCGTCCACCTGAAGGCTGCCGCGATCGACCTGGTCCTGCCCCGCCCGGCGGCGCGCAGCATCGCCGCGCGGGTCAGCGACGACGAGACGGTCACGCTCGAGGATGATGCATGCATCGTCACCATCCCGCTCTGCCTGCCCTTGCGCGGCGGCCGGCGCAGCATCGACGCCGGGGCGCGGATGCAGACTTGCCCCGATGCGATCCTGATCGGCGCGCTGCGCAAGGCCCACGCGATGCTCGAGCGCGATCCCCGCGGCCAGCCGATCATGACTACTGCGCCCGCCTCGCCTTACGAGCGGCGGCTCCTGCGCCTCGCCTTCCTTGCCCCCGACATCCAGCAGGCGATCCTCGCCGGGCGCCAGCCGCGCTCACTCAACCTTGAGCAGCTGATCCACCGCGGCGTCCCGCTCGCCTGGTCCGCGCAGCGCGCGATGCTCGGGTTTTCGCGAAGCGCCAACGTTCCTGTTATGGCGAATTGGCAGCCTGATCCGCGCGATTAAATGCCCTGATACGGGCGATTAAATGCCCTGTTATGGCGAATAACAGGGAACAGGCATTTTGCGGGGCGAGATTGGCGGAACTCTGCGAGTTCTCATGCAGCCCTGGTCGCCGAGCAAGGCCAAATGGCCTGATCGGGGCCGTCGTTTTCGTGTTTTTCCCTGTTATCGCCTGAAAACAGGGAAACCGGACCGATCTCGATCCGCGCGGAGACGCGCTGAGATCGTGGCGACATAACGCCGCCGGAGAACGGGCTGATCGGACGCCGGGAAACGGATATGGCCCTGAAAGCCCGCGCAACGCGCCGCTGTTCGGCGGCCTGTTCCAGTTGGAGACGGGTGCTGTAACTGCGTGGCGGAGAGGGAGGGATTCGAACCCTCGATACGGTTGCCCGTATGCCGCATTTCGAGTGCGGTGCATTCGACCACTCTGCCACCTCTCCGCGAGATGTGCGGCGCCGCGTGGTGCGGGGCCGGTCGACGAAGCGCGGCGGTTAGCGAAAGCGGGGCGGCTTGCCAAGCCCTTCGCGCCGCGCTTTGCAACATCGCCGGGGAACACGCCGGCGCTCGGCTTGTTAATGGCGTGGTGAAAACTATATTCACGCCCATGGATCGCTCGCAATTCTTCTCGCCCCAGGCCGGCAAGCTCGTCACCGCCCCGCCGGTGGCCGAAGCGCGCTTTTCCATCGGCGATGTCGTGCGGCATCGCATGTTCGACTTTCGCGGGGTGGTTTTCGATATCGACCCGGTCTTCGCCAACAGCGAAGAATGGTACGATTCCATTCCGGCGGAAATGCGCCCCAGCCGCGAACAGCCGTTCTACCACCTGTTCGCTGAGAACGGCGACAGTAGCTATGTCGCCTACGTCAGCCAGCAGAACCTGCTGGATGACGGCGATGGCGGGCCGATCGATCACCCTTCGGTGGACGACCTGTTCGAAGGATACGACCGGGGCCGTTACCGGCTGCGCCGCGATCTGCGCCACTAGGGGCACGGCACGGCTTGCTCGCGGGGCTAGTTCTTCAGCCGCCAGCCCGACTTCAGCAATCCGTAACTCAGCGCGATCAGCGCAAGGTTGAGAACGCCCAGGCCAAGTGCGGCGTGAAGCACGGCGGTGTTCGTATCGCCGATGTCGCTGCGTCCCAGGAACCCGAAGCGAAAGCCCGAGATGATGTAGAAGAACGGGTTGAGCCGGCTGATCGTTTGGAACAGCGGGGCCAGGTTGTCGATCACGTAGAACGTGCCCGAGAGCAGCGAAAGCGGCGCGATCACGAAGTTTGTGATCGCGGCGTTGTGATCGAACTTTTCCGCCCAGATCGACGACAGCACGCCGATCGATCCCATGAAGAGCGAGCCCATCATCCCGAACCAGAACACCGCCCAGGGGTGGTGCATGTAGAGGCTCACCCCGGGATAGAACGCCATGGCCGCCGCGATGGCGAGCCCGACCAGCACCGCGCGGGTTACCGCCGCACCGAGGATGGCGGCGAGCAACTCGCCTTCGCTCAGCGGCGGCATCAGATAGTCGATGATTGTTCCCTGGATCTTGCCGACGAGCAGGGAGAAGCTGGAATTCGCGAACGCGTTCTGCATCATCCCGGTCGAGACGATGAGCCCGGGAGCAACGAAGGTGGCGAAGGGAACGCCCAGCACCATCCGCCCGCTTCGCCCCATCGCCACGGTGAACACCGTCAGGAACAGCAGGGTGGTGATCGCGGGGGCCCATATCGTCTGCGTCTGCACCTTGAAGAACCGCCGCACCTCCTTCATATAGAGGGTGAACAATCCCAAACGGTTGACGTTCGAAAGCTGCGGCGTGCCGTGGGGTGCAAACCCACGGCGCGGCCTGATCGGCACTGTCCCGGATGCGACCGGGTGCGGGGCCGGTTCCGGCGATTGCGCTTGCGAAGGGATTGCATGATCGGCCATGGCTTTGGCGCCTATCGGCGCCGCCGCCGCATGGCAAGTTCCCGTCACGCGGGACGCAAAGGTATTTGGAGCAGGCATGAGCTGGACCGACGAACGCATCGAGAAGCTGACCAAGATGTGGGAAGGCGGCGCGACCGCGTCGCAGATCGCCGAAGAACTGGGCGGGGTCAGCCGCAACGCCGTGATCGGCAAGGCGCACCGCCTCGGTCTCAAGGCCCGGCCCTCTCCCGTCAAGCCGAACGAGAAGGCGGAGACCCCCGCCCCTGCCGCGCGCCCGGCGCCTGCCGCGCCTGCGGCAAGGCCGGTCGCCACGCGCGCCGCACCGGCGGCTCCCATCGCGCCGCGTCCCGCGCCGCCTGCCGAAGTGCGGCCTGAACCGGCCGAGCCCGCGCCTGCACCGGTCCGCGCCGCCGATTCGGCCGACGCGAGCGAGTCCGCGCCGGTGGCCAAGGCGCAACCCCGCATCGTCTCGGTCGGTCCCGGCGGCTTCTTGCGCCAAGGCCCCGGCGATCAGCAAGCTCCGATTCCGCCCGCCCCGCCGCGCCGGCTGGTTCCGGCCCGGCCCAGCGCGGAAATCGCGGACAAGACCAGCCTGCTCGACCTCAACGACCGGATCTGCCGCTGGCCGATGGGCCACCCGGGCGAGCCCGATTTCCACTTCTGCGGCGACAAGGTGAACCCCGGCTTCCCGTATTGCGTCACGCACTGTGGACGGGCCTACCAGGCGCAGCTTCCGCGCGGTTCGCGCCGTCCTCCTCCACCGCTGCCGTTCGGCGGGCCGCGGGTGCGCTGATTTCGCCGGGCGGCCTCGCGCCGCCCAGGCCGGTTATTTCTTGCCGAGTTCGCGCCAGCTTTTCTCGCTGACGTCCACGCCGTGCTTCTTCGCGGCGTCCTTGATCCGCCGCCATGCCGCGTCGCGCTCGTCGTCGCTGACCCCCTCGACCTGGTCGAAGCGGGCGATGGCGTTGCGGACGTGGCTTGCGTCCTCGAGCGGTTCCTTGCGCTGCTCGGGAAACGCGAACCTGCCCTCGGACAGTTTGTCGCGCTTGGCTTCATCGAGCTTGGTCATCGGTACCTCGTTGGCATTGCCTGATTTGCCTTAAGCGCGGCATGCGCGAGTCCGGTTCCCGCACCCTTCTTCTGCACGCACGAAAAAAGGGGCCGCGATCGCCCGCGGCCCCTTTCCTGCTTTCGTTCGCCCGGAGGCGAAAGGCTTAGTCGTCGTTCTTGAGGAACGCGGGGACGAAGTTGGGATCACCACCCTCGCCGCCTTCCGAACGCTCGCGCCGCGGGCCGCGGTCACCGCCGCCGTCACGACGCGGACCGCGATCGCCGCGATCACCGCCGCCGCTGCGCGGACCACGGTCGCCGTCACGGCGCGGACGTCGGTCGCCGCGATCGCCCCGGTCAACGGCCGGACGCGGTTCGCGCGGCGGGCGGTTGTCTTCGAGAGCCTCGCCGGTATCCTGATCGACGACCCGCATCGACAGGCGAACCTTGCCGCGCGGATCGATCTCGAGGACCTTGACCTTGACTTCCTGGCCTTCGCTCAGGACGTCGGAGACCTTCTCGACGCGCTCGTTGCGAATTTCGGAGACGTGGACGAGACCGTCCTTGCCGCCCATGAAGTTCACGAACGCGCCGAAATCGACGAGGTTGACGACCTTGCCGTTGTAGATCTTGCCGACTTCGGCTTCCTCGACGATGCCGAGGATCCAGGCGCGAGCCGCCTCGATCTGCGCCGCGTCCGAGCTGCTGATCTTGATCAGCCCCTCGTCGTCGATGTCGACCTTGGCGCCGGTCTCGGCGACGATCTCGCGGATTACCTTGCCGCCGGTGCCGATGACTTCGCGGATCTTCGACTTGTCGATCTGCAGGGTCTCGATCCGGGGGGCGTGGGCCGAAAGCTCGGTCCGGGCGCTGCCCAGGGCCTTGGTCATTTCACCCAGGATGTGCGCGCGGCCTTCCTTGGCCTGGCTGAGCGCCTTCTCCATGATCTCGCGGGTGATCCCGGCGACCTTGATGTCCATCTGCAGCGAGGTGATGCCCTCGCTCGTGCCGGCCACCTTGAAGTCCATGTCGCCCAGGTGATCCTCGTCGCCGAGAATGTCGCTGAGCACGGTGAACTCGGTCCCTTCGAGGATCAGGCCCATGGCGATGCCCGAAACCGGACGGGTCACGGGCACGCCGGCGTCCATCATCGACAGGCAGCCGCCGCAGACCGTGGCCATCGACGACGAGCCGTTGGACTCGGTGATGTCGGACAGCACGCGGATCGTGTAGGGGAAGTCCTCCTTCGTCGGCAGAACCGCCTTCAGCGCGCGCCAGGCAAGCTTGCCGTGGCCGATGTCGCGCCGGCTGGGGGCGCCGAAACGGCCCACTTCGCCGACCGAATAGGGCGGGAAGTTATAGTGCAGCATGAAGTTGGAGTAGGTCAGCCCCTCCAGCCCGTCGATCATCTGCTCGCTTTCGCGGGTGCCGAGGGTGGTGGTGCAGATCGCCTGCGTTTCGCCGCGGGTGAACAGCGACGAACCGTGGGTGCGGGGCAGGAAGCCGACGATCGCCTCGATCGGGCGAACCTGATCGGTGCGGCGTCCGTCGATGCGCTGGCCGTCCTTGAGGATGGCGCCGCGCACGATTTCGGCTTCGAGCTTCTTGACCACCTTGCCGGCGGCCATCTGGGTCTGGCCGTCTTCGCTGGCGAAGGCTTCCTTGGCCTTGGCGCGAACCGCGTTGAGCGCGTTCGAGCGGGCCGACTTGTCGGTCATCTTGTAGGCGGCGGCGATATCGCCCCCGACCACACCCTTGAGCTTGTCCTTGATCGCCGAATTGTCGGAGATCGCGACGTCCCAGGGATCCTTGGCGGCCTTTTCGGCCAGGTCGATGATGAGGTTGACGACCTTCTTGATCTCGTCGTGCGCGAACATGACGCCGCCGAGCATGATCTCTTCCGAAAGCTCCTTGGCTTCGGATTCGACCATCATCACCGCGTTGCCGGTGGCGGCGACGATCAGGTCGAGCGCGCCGGCGGCGGCATCTTCCTGCTTGGGGTTGAGGGTGAATTCGCCATCCACGTAGCCGACGCGCGCGGCGCCGATCGGGCCCATGAAGGGCACGCCCGAGATGGTCAGCGCGGCCGACGCGGCGATCATCGCCAGAACGTCGGGCTCGGTCTCGCCGTCATACGACATGACCTGCGCGATGACGTTGATCTCGTTGTAGAAACCTTCGGGAAACAGAGGACGGACGGGACGGTCGATCAGGCGGCTGGTCAGCGTTTCCTTTTCGGTCGCACCGCGCTCGCGCTTGAAGAAGCCACCCGGGATGCGCCCGGCGGCGGAGAACTTTTCCTGGTAGTGAACGGTCAGCGGGAAGAAATCCTGGCCTTCCTTCACCGACTTGGCGGCGGTCACGGCGCAAAGCACCACGGTTTCGCCATAAGTGGCCAGCACGGCGCCGTCGGCTTGACGGGCGATGCGGCCGGTTTCCAGCGTGAGGGTCTTTCCGCCCCACTCCATGGATACGGTCTTTGTGTCGAACATGAGTTTTCCTTGTCGATCCCGCGATCGCCCTATTGCGGTGCGGGGCCTCTGATTGCCGGGGTTGCCGTCCCGGCCCGGTCGGAGCGCGTCGTTGCGCCCCCCTTGCTGGCCCGGCGCCTCATTGCGCACAGGGTCCAGATACTCGAAGCGGCCCGCCCGGTTTTTTCCCGAGGGGCCGCTCCGGCGTAATTACTTGCGCAGTCCGAGCTTGCCGATCAGCGCGTTGTAGCGGTCGACATCCTTCTTCTTAAGATAGTCGAGCAGGCTGCGGCGCTTGTTGACCATCATCAGCAGGCCGCGGCGCGAATGGTTGTCCTTGTGGTTCGCCTTGAAGTGCGGAGCGAGGTTGTTGATCCGCGTGGTCAGGATGGCGACCTGGACTTCCGGCGAACCGGTGTCGTTTGCGCCCTGCGCGTGGTCCTTGATGATCTTCTGCTTGGCTTCGGGACTTACCGACATTCATCTTCCTTCGCGACATCGGGGAGATTGAAGCCTCTCAGAACCCTGGCGTCGCCGCCATCGACCTGCATCAGCGCGATCGGCAAAGTGCCGCAGCGCGCCCAGCAGACCCCGTCCTGAAAGGCCAGCCCGGTCAGAACCCGGCCCTCGCGGACCGCCCTTGCCTGTTCCGGGCCGAGGTCCAGAGCCGGGATGTCGTCCAGCCCTGCCTCCAGCGGCAAGATCACGTTCTCAAGCGCGGCCCCTTGGCCGATTGCGTTGAGATTGTCCAGAGATATCGCCCGATCGAGCCCGAAAGGTCCGGCCCGGGTGCGGCGAAGCATGGTCACATGGCCGACGCTGCCCAGCGCGTCAGCGAGGTCGCGCGCCAGGCTCCGGATATAGGTACCCTTCGACACGGTACAAGCCAGCGTCGCCTCGTCTGGCCCGGTGGCGAGCAGCGTCAGCGCGTGGATCGTCACCGCGCGGGTCGGCATCGCCACCTCCTCCCCGGCCCGCGCCCGGTCATAGGCGCGCACCCCGTCGATCATCAGCGCCGAGAATGCGGGTGGAACCTGGCTGATGGGTCCGGTGAACGTGGGCAGGATGTTCGCCAGCTCATCCGCCCCGGGTCGCACTTCGTTCGTCGCCACGACCTTGCCCTCGCCGTCGAGGGTGTCGGTCTCTTCGCCGAAGCGGACCGTGAACTCGTACTGCTTGGTGGCGTCCAGCAACCGTCCGGCAAGCTTCGTCGCCTCGCCCAGCGCGATCGGCAGCACGCCCGACGCCAGCGGGTCGAGCGTGCCCCCGTGGCCGACCTTGACCTTGCCGTAGCCGGCTTGGCGCAAATTACGCTTTACCGCGGCGACCGCCTGGGTCGAGCCGAGCCCCACCGGCTTGTCGAGGATCAGCCAGCCGGCAACCACAGGCGTCAGGCCCCCGCGACGATCCGGGCGAGCATGAAGTAATGATCCGCGAGCCATTCGACCGGCGGCAGGACCACGCGCTGGACGATGTTCGCTTGCGGGAACAGGTAGGGCAGGCCCAGCAGCAGGATGAACATCAGCGGCAGGCCGAGCGGGCGCAGCTTCTCGTATGTCGCGGCGGCGCGCTGGGGCAGCGCGCCCTCGACGATATGCGAACCGTCGAACGGGGGAATCGGCAGCAGGTTGAACAGCGCCAGGAAGATATTGATCAGGATGAAATTGTTGAGATTGAGCGCAATGAACCGAACCGCGTCGCCCGGCGCGGCTGCGCCATAGGCCCTTACCAGCACGCCCAGAACCACTGCGCCGATCGCGGCGAGGATCAGGTTCGTTCCCGGCCCGGCGGCAGCGACCAGCATCATCCCCGAGCGGGGATTGCGAAGGCGCTGCTTGATCACAGGCACCGGCTTTGCCCAGCCGAAGATCGGCGCCTTCACCAGCGCGAGGAGCCCCGGCAGGATCACGGTGCCCACCGGATCGACGTGGCGAATGGGGTTGAGGCTGAGACGCCGTTGTTCGCGCGCGGTCGGATCGCCGAGCAGGTTGGCGACGTAGCCGTGAGCCACTTCGTGAAAGACGATAGCGATGACCAGCGGGATGATGAGTGCCGCGGCCTGGTAGATCGTGTCGTTCAAGCAGGGTTCCTCACTGTGCCGGCCTCGACCTGCCCTGTTTCCAGCGGATAGCCAAGCTCTGCCAGCGGAAGGCCGCGCCCGGTGGCGTCGAGCATGGCTGCAAGGCGCCGGTTCGATGCCGCGTAGTGCTCGACCACGCGCCGGTGAACCGCGTCGGGCAGGCGATGCCCCCGCGCGCTGCTGCCGGGAAGGTGACCGAGCACCCATTTGGCGCCGTGGCGGATGCCCTGCCCGCCCGGCAGGTCGATCAGCCACGACTTGTTGACGACCGACTGGCGCGTGAAAAGGTTCACGAAACGCAGCGCCAGCAGCGACGCCGGCCCGAACGAGCGATTCGCCGAGGCGGCCGGGGCGAAGTCCTCCGGTAGCGTCAGCCCCACCTCGGTACGTAACCGGGCAAGGATCGCGTCGCGATCGCGCAATGCTTCGTAGGCGAAGACATGGACGCGGTCCGCACCGAACAACTCGTCATAGATCGTGATGAGCCGGTCGAATTCGAAATGCTCGAACTCGAACGCCGGGGCCTTGTAGGCCCGAGTCAGCGCACCGCGCACGCGGGAATGGGTGTGGAGATAGCGCGAAAGGCCCCAGGTCCCCCCGCCCGAGACATATTGCGCGTACGTCGAACGCACGATGTCGGGCTGGTTGCGGATGAACACGACGATCCGCGCATCGGGCAGCGCGGCATGGATCCGCCGCGCCATTTCCGGGCCGATCAGCCCGTGCAGCCCGCCGTTGTGCGGATAGCCCGAGAGGTTTTCCTCCGACAGGACCACGGGCAGCGCCTGATCCGCCATGCCGAGCACAGCGCGAGCGGCATCCGCATCGAAATGCATCCCCGGCGGGCTCAGCAGCGCCTTCTGGGTGGTGGCGCGCGGCACCCAGGCGTGGCTGGTCGCGGCGGGGAAGATCGCCTTCTGCAGCCAGGTCGTGGCGGTCTTGTGATAGCCGATGTGAACGATCGGGCGGGGCCTGGCCGCCTCCGTCATCGCAGGGCTTCGCTGAAATGGCGGCGGCACAGCGCAACATAGCGGTCGTTGCCGCCGATCTCGGTCTGCGCCCCGGCGCGCACCGCCGCGCCGCTTTCGTCGACGCGCAGGTTCATCGTCGCCTTGCGCCCGCAGTGGCAGACGGCCTTCAGCTCGACGAGCGAATCGGCGATGCCCAGAAGGACCGCCGAGCCGGGAAACAGCGCGCCCTGGAAATCGGTGCGCAGCCCGTAGCACAGGATCGGGATATTGCCCTCGTCGGCCAGCCGGGCAAGCTGCCAGACCTGCGCGGGCGTGAGGAACTGGGCCTCGTCGACAAGCACGCAAGCGAGCCGGGTGCGCGAGTGTTCGGCGCTGATCGACGCCCAGATGTCGGTTTCGGGATCATAGCGATGCGCTGCGGCATCGAGACCGATGCGGCTCGCAATCGCGCGGTCGCCGCTGCGGTCGTCGATCGCCGCCGTCCACAGCATCGTCGCCATGCCGCGCTCGCGGTAGTTGAAGTCCGCCTGGAGCAAAGTGGTCGATTTGCCGGCATTCATGCTGGCGTAGTAGAAATAGAGCTTGGCCATCGCGACGGTTCAGCCGGCCTCGTTCGCGTCGTCTTCGTCGGCCCGCGCTTCAAGGTCGCGCGCCACCTTCGGATCGCGAAGCAGGGCCTCGATCCGGGCCGCCTCGTCGAAGCTCTCGTCCGAGAGGAAGCGGATCCGCGCCGCGTATTTCGTTTTGACCCGGCGGGCGACTTCCTTCTGGAAGAAGGCGGTGTGCGTGCGCAGCGCCTTAAGGACTTCCTCCTCGTCCGCGCCGAGCAGGGGCTTCACGAAGGCGGTGGCGTGGCGCAGGTCGGGCGACATGCGTACTTCGGTGATCGAGACGGTGTGCGAGGCCAGCACGTCGTCATGCACTTCCTGGCGCATCAGCAACTCGGACAGGACGTGGCGCACCTGCTCGCCCACCTTGAGCAGGCGGACCGAGCGCGTTTCGGGCGTGGCGGCGGGGCGGGCCATCAGTCGTCATCCATCTTGGCAAGGATGCGGGCCAGGCTGCGCATATTGCGCGCCGTGCCGCGGCATCCCAGCCGCCGTTCGAGAAACTTGCCGGTCATGCGGCTGTCGGCCACCCCATCGACGAAATCGATATAGAGCGCGCGGTCGCCCAGCGCCAACTTCTCGGGGCCCCGGTCCGCATGGTCGGCGGCGAGGACCGCGAACTGGTCGGCATCGGCCTCGCGCTCGAGAAAGTGGGTGTGGACCATCCGGTCCTCGCCCGCTGCCGCAAACGGGTTGTCGGCAATCGCCGCGGCCACTTCGTCACGGCTGCGCACGCAGATCGCGCTGTCCATACCGAACCGGTCCCGCATCATCAGTCCGAGCTTTTCCTCGAGGCCCGGCGTGGGCCGCGCGGGAAAGTCGAACAGGACGTTGCCGCTGGCGACGACCGTCTCCACCCGTTCGAATCCCTCGTCCTCGAACGCGCGGCGCAAATCGGCCATCGTCAGCCGGTTGCCCCCGACGTTGATGGAACCGAGCAAGGCGACATAGCGGGGCATCGGCGGTCAGCCCCTCCCGCACGCGGGAGGGGAGGTTATCACAGCGTCCGTTCGCGCATCTCGACTTCGAACGTCTCGAGCACGTCGCCCGCCTTGATGTCGTTCGTGTCCTGAAGGACGACACCGCATTCGAGCCCGGCGCGGACCTCGGCAACGTCGTCCTTGAACCGCCGCAGCGAAGCCACGGTGGTCTTGCTGACGATGACGTCGTCGCGGGTGATGCGGGCGTGGATGCCCTTGCGGATATAACCGTCGGTGACGAGCAAGCCGGCGGCCTTGTCGTGCTTGCCGGCGGGGAAGATCTCCTTGATCTCGGCCCTGCCGACCACCGTCTCGATCCGCTCCGGACCCAGTTCGCCGGCCATTTCCTTACGGATGTCGTCGGTCAGGTGGTAGATCACGTCGAAGTACTTCATCCGCACCTTGTGGCGCTCGATCAGCTCGCGCGCCTTGGCGTTCGGGCGGACGTTGAAGCCGACGATCGGCGCGCCGCTGGCCTGGGCCAGGGTCACGTCGCTCTCGGTGATCGCACCCACGCCCGAATTGAGCACGCGGACCTTGATCATGTCGTTCGAGATCTTGTGCAGCGCGTTGACGATCGCCTCGGTCGAGCCCTGGACGTCGGCCTTCACCACGATCGGATATTCGATCACGTTGGCCTTGTCGGCCAGCGCCGAGAACATCGTGTCGAGGCTGGCGGGCGCGATGGCGGTGCGCCGCTCGGTCGCCAACTCCTGGCGATAGGCAGCGACTTCGCGCGCCCGGGCCTCGTTCTCGACCACGGTCAGAGTGTCGCCGGCGTGGGGAACGCCGCCGATGCCGAGGACCTCGACCGGCATCGAAGGAGTGGCTTCCTTGATCTGCCGCCCCTTGTCGTCGGTCATCGCGCGGACGCGGCCCGACTGGGTGCCGACCACCAGCACGTCGCCGGTACGGAGCGTGCCGCGGTTGACCAGGACGGTCGCCAGCGGGCCCTTGCCCTTGTCGAGCTTGGCCTCGATCACCGTGCCCTCGGCCTCGCGGTCGGGGTTGGCGCGCAGTTCCATGAGTTCGGCCTGGAGCAGGATCTTCTCGATCAGGTCGTCAAGCCCGGTCCTGTTCTTGGCCGAAACCTCGACGTCCTGCACGTCGCCCGACATCGCCTCGACGACGATCTCGTGCTCGAGCAGCCGCTCGCGAATCCGCTGCGGATTGGCCTCTGGCTTGTCGACCTTGTTGATCGCGACGATCATCGGCACGCCGGCGGCCTTGGTGTGATTGATCGCCTCGATCGTCTGCGGCATCAGCCCGTCGTCCGCCGCGACCACCAACACCACGATGTCGGTCACGTTGGCGCCGCGCTGGCGCATCTCGGTGAACGCTTCGTGGCCCGGAGTGTCGAGGAAGGTGACGAGATCGCCGTTCTTCGTCTTGATCTGGTAAGCGCCGATATGCTGGGTGATGCCGCCCGCCTCGCCCGCGACCACGTCGGTCCCGCGCAATGCGTCGAGCAGGCTGGTCTTGCCGTGATCGACATGGCCCATGATCGTGACGACCGGGGGACGCGGCTTCAGCGTCTCGGCGGCATCGACGTCGCCGGCGGTGTCGATGTCGACGTCGCTGGCCGAAACGCGGGTCAGGTTGTGGCCGAACTCGGTCACCAGCAATTCGGCGGTGTCCTGGTCGATCGTCTGGTTGACGGTGACCATCATGCCCATCTTGAACAGCGCCTTCACCAGGTCGGCGCCCTTCTCGGCCATGCGGTTGGCCAGTTCCTGGACGGTGATCGCCTCGGGGACGACGACGTCGCGGACCTGCTTCTCGCGCGGCTGGGCCGCTCCGCCGAAGTGAGCGCGCTTTTCCTTCTCGCGCGCACGCTTGAGCGCGGCGAGGCTGCGGGCGCGTGCGCCCTCGTCCTCGTTGAGCGCACGGTTGACGGTGAGCTTGCCAGCCTGGCGGCGTTCGTTGACGCCCGACTTGTCGCGCGGGTGCGCAACCTTCTTGGCCGGTTCGGGCCGCTTGATCGGCGCGACCGGGGTGAACCGGCGCGGGGCGGGCGCGGCTTCGCCAGTGGTGGCGGCTTCCTCGGCAGCCGGCGCCTCTTCAGCCGTCGGCGCGGCAGCGGCAGGCTGTTCGACAGCAGGCGTAGCGGCGGCCGCTTCCGCGGGAGCGGCTGCAGGCGCAGCGGGCGCGGCGGCGGGCTTCGCCGGGGCAGGCTCGGCCTCACCCTTGGCGCGAGCCTCGGCACGGCGCTTTTCTTCCTCGGCGGCGCGGGCACGCTCCTCGGCCTCGCGGCGGCTCGTTTCCTCGAGCGCGGCCATACGGGCCTCTTCGGCCTCGCGCAGCAGGCGAGCCTGCATTTCCTGGCGAGTCTCGGCATCGGCCAGCGGCGTGCGCCGCGGGGGCGGCGGCGGAGCGGCAGGCGCTGCGACGGGCGGCGGCGGCGGGGCCGCGACGGGCGCTGCCTCGGGCGCGCTGCCGGGCTTGCCGACGAGCTTGCGGCGCTTCACCTCGACCACGACCTTGTTGGTGCGGCCGTGGCTGAAGGTCTGCTTGACCTCACCCGCTTCGACCGAACGCTTCAGTCCCAGCGGACGGCGGCCCAGGGTCGGCTTGTTGTCGGTATCACTCATCGAACTGTTGCGTCCTTCGTCATCTTTTCGTCGTCATCGATCCGGCCGAGCGACAGCACCGCCGGATCCCCGCTATCTTCATCTGCTGAACCTGCATCCGGTCCGCTCGCACGGCCGAGAAAGCGCATCAGGCGCCCCAGCGGAACCGCCACCCTGGCGGCGGCCGCGGAATCGGTCAGCGCCAGGTGGACGACGTTGTCGCGGCCCAATGCCACAGACAACGAGGCCCGGTCCAGTGGCAAGGTCGTGCCCGTGTGGCCGGAACCTTCGGCATCGCGTCCCACGCGCCAGGCCTGGTCGAGCTTGCGCGAGCCGTCCTCGCCCGCGTCGGCGGCATGGGCCAGCCACGCCACCCGGCCGCTGCGGGCATGTTCCGCGATCCGATCGGATCCCAGGAGCAGCCGCCCGGCGCGCATTTCGAGGCCGAGGCGATCGGTGAACGCACGGGTCAGCGCGGCTTCGACCATCGCCCCCAGGTCGGCCGGAACGCCCATCGCGGCACCCTTGAACGCCCGCCCCAGTGCGCCCTTCAGCTTGCCCTTGGCCACGGCCTCGTCGAGCGCGGCGCGGTCAATGCCGAGCCATGCGCCGCGGCCCGGCGCGCGTGCCAGGGCATCGGGAAAGACCTGTCCGTCGGGCGCAATCGCCAGCCGCACGAAATCGTCGCGCGATCCGTGCGCGCCGGACACGATGCAGCGCCGTTCCGGCGAACCCTTGTCCGCCGGCCGGCCGTCAACGATGTCGACGTCTAGCGGCTCATTGTGAGGAACCCGCATCGGCGGCCTCCTCTGCCGGAGGGGTCGCGGCTGCATCCGCCGCGGGTTCTTCGTCGAACCAGTGCGCGCGGGCAGCCATGATGATCTCGTTGCCCTGCTCTTCGTTCAGGCCATACTCGCCCAGAACGCCGCCCTTGTCCTCGGGACGCGGGTCGCGGCGCACCAGCGGCGGGGGCGAACCTTCGCGGCGGCGCGGCTCGGCGCGCTTCTTCTGGATCAGTTCGTCGGTCGCCAGGTCGGCAAGATCGTCGAGCGTCTTGATCCCAGCCTTGCCGAGCGTGACGAGCATCGCCTCGGTCAGATGCGGCAGTTCGGCCAGGGCATCGTCGACGCCAAGCTCGCGGCGCTGCGCGCGCAGGGCTTCGTCGCGGCGTTCGAGCGCTTCGGACGCACGGCTCTGCAGTTCTTCGGCCAGTTCCTCGTCGAAGCCCTCGATCCCGCCGAGTTCCTCGATCGGCACGTAGGCCACCTCCTCGAGGTCGGTGAAGCCTTCAGCGACGAGCAACTGCGACAGCGTCTCGTCGACGTCGAGTTCTTCCTCGAACAGCTTTGAGCGCTCGGCGAATTCGCGCTGGCGCTTCTCGCTGGCTTCCGCCTCGGTCAGGATGTCGATCGCCGAGCCGGTCAGCGACGAGGCGAGGCGAACGTTCTGGCCGCGGCGGCCGATGGCGAGCGAAAGCTGGTCGTCGGGCACGACCACCTCGATCCGGCTTTCCTCTTCGTCGATCACCACGCGGCTGACCGTCGCGGGCTGCAGCGCGTTGACCACGAACGTGGCGGTGTCTTCCGACCACGGAATGATATCGATCTTCTCGCCCTGCATTTCCTGGACGACCGCCTGGACGCGGCTGCCCTTCATGCCGACGCAGGCGCCGACCGGGTCGATGCTGCTGTCGCGGCTGATCACGCCGATCTTGGCGCGGCTGCCCGGATCGCGGGCGGCGGCCTTGATTTCGATGATGCCGTCGTAGATCTCGGGCACTTCCTGCGCGAACAGCTTCTTCATGAACTCGGGGTGCGCGCGGCTGAGGAAGATCTGCGGGCCGCGGTTCTGACGCTCCACCTTCAGGATCAGCGCACGCACGCGCTCGCCCACGCGGGCGGCTTCGCGCGGGATCTGCTGGTCGCGGCGGATCACGCCCTCGGCGCGGCCCAGGTTGACGATCACGTGGCCGAATTCGACCGACTTGATCACGCCGGTGATGATCTCGCCGGCGCGGTCCTTGAATTCCTCGTACTGGCGCTCGCGCTCGGCATCGCGGACCTTCTGGAAGATCACCTGCTTGGCCGACTGGGCGTCGATCCGGCCCAGGTCCACCGGGGGTAGCGGGTCGACGATGAAATCGCCCAGCGCGGCGCCGGGCTGGAGCTTCTCGGCCTGCTTGAGATCGACCTGCTTGAAGTAGTCCTCAACCTCCTCGACGACCTCGACCACGCGCCACAGGCGCAGGTCGCCGGTGCGCGGATCGAGCTTGGCGCGGATGTCGTTCTCGGCACCGTAGCGGTTGCGCGCGGACTTCTGGATCGCTTCTTCCATCGCCTCGATGACGATCGACTTGTCGATCATCTTCTCGGTGGCGACCGAGTTCGCGATTGCAAGCAGTTCAGCCTTGTTGGCGGAAATCGCACTGGCCATGAGTTTACGCGTCCTGTTCCTGATCCAAGAATTCTGTGTCGATGTCGTCTTCGTCGGCGACCGCGGTCAGTTCCTCCTCTTCCACGCCGGACGTATCCAGCGGGCGGGTCGCAGCGATCAGCCGGTCGGTCAGCAGCAGCTTGGCCGATGCGACGTCGTCAAAGGCGAAACGTACCGGGCCCGACTTGCGGTCGACAAACGCGATCGTGCCGACGTCGACCCCGGTGATCGTGCCGTTGAGCGACTTGCGCTCACCCTGCTCGGTCACCACCGGGTTGGCCAACTGGACCCGTGCCTCGTGCCCCGCCCAGTCGGCGAAGTCGGCGAGGCGGGTCAGCGGCCGGTCGATCCCGGGCGAGCTGACCTCGAGCCGGTAGCCGCCCTCGATCGGGTCGCTGCCGGCTTCCTCGAGCGCGTCGAGCCGGTCGGAAATGCGGCGCGAGAGCGCGGCGCAATCGTCGATGTTGAGCTGGCGGGTGGAAGGCCGCTCGGCCATCACCTGAAGCGTCCGGTCCTCGCCCTCGCCGAACAGCGCCACGCGCACCAGCACGAAACCCAGGGCCTTGGCCTCGGGTTCGACGATCTGGGTCAGGGCGGCAAGATCGGCCAAGATGGTCTCCGTCAGGGTGTGACATCGCGAAGCAAAGGCGGTTGGTGCCGGCCCCTTTCGGCGCCAGCCCGGACGTTGCTAACAATGTCTGGATAAGCGGCCAGATAGGTCGTCAGGCCGCGCTTTGCAAGGCCGAAGTCAGGCCGCCCCGCACTTGGCCTCGATATCCCTGTCCACCCGGTCCAGCATCTCGCTGTCCGCCTCGACCGTGCCGCGCTCGACCGCCTGGTCCCAGTAGGCCTGCGCCTCGGCGCGCATCGCCGCGCACTGCGCGTCGCGGGCTCCGCCGGCATCCTTCACCGCCGCGGTCAACGCGCCTTCGTTATTGACCATCCACCACGAGGCGAGGCCCGCGGCCGCGATCACCGCCAGGGCAAGAATTCCCAGCCGCCTGAAAAGCTTGTCGAACATCCGCCCCCCCACCGGCGCCTTCAGATCACGCCTTGGCCGCGCTGTCCATCAGTCCGTGCTTCTTCATGCAGTGACGCAGCTGGTCGTAGGTCAGGCCCAGCGCCTTTGCAGTCTGCCGCTGGTTGTAGCGGTTGCGCCCCAGATGATGCTCGATGATCGCGCGCTCGTGCGCATCCACCGCGCGGCGCAGGTCCTCGACCTGGTCGTAGCCGGGCACGGGCGCCTGCCGGTTCTCGTTTGCCGGCAGCCCGGGCGCGGGGGTGTGGGCGGCGCTCGTCGCCGGCGCGGCGGGCTTCCACGGCGAATCAAACGGGTCGAACTGGATGTGGGCGATGGGCTGCGCCGCGTCGTCCCAGCGATAGACCGCGCGCTCGATCACGTTGCGCAGCTCGCGCACGTTGCCGGGCCAGGCATAGTCCTCGAGCATGCGCATCGCATTGTCGGCAAAGCCCGGCCAGGCGTCCCATTCGAGCTCGGTCGCCATGCGCCGCCCGAAGTATTCGGCGAGGACATAAACGTCGCCCTCGCGGACCCGCAGCGGCGGCAGGGTGATGACCTCGAAGCTGAGCCGATCGAGCAGGTCGGCACGAAAATCGCCGCGCTCGGCCAGGCGCGGCAGGTCCTCGTTGGTCGCGGCCACGATCCGCACGTCGACCCGGATCGGGCGCGAGGCGCCGATGCGCGTGACCTCGCCGTACTCGACCGCGCGCAGCAGCCGTTCCTGCGCGGCCATCGAGAGCGTCGCCAGCTCGTCGAGGAACAGGGTGCCCTTGTCGGCTTCCTCGAACCGCCCCGCGCGGGCGCGGGTCGCGCCGGTGAAGGCGCCGGCCTCGTGCCCGAACAATTCGGCCTCGATCAGCGTTTCGGGCAAGGCCGCGCAGTTGAGGGTGATGAGCGGCTCGTCCCAGCGCGTGGACAGGCGGTGGAGCCGCTCGGCGATCAGTTCCTTGCCCGTCCCGCGCTCGCCGATGACGAGCACCGGGCGGCGCATGGGCGCGGCGCGGCTGGCGCGCTCGACCGCATCGAGAAAAGCGCCCGACTGGCCGATGAACTGGACTTCACGATCCATGGCTGTCCCTCTTGTCCCAAGCCATAGCGGATTTTCCCAACATTGGGCAATGGTCACTAACGCGGATGCCGCCGCGACCTGCCGGAATGGCGAATATCCGCCACTGGTTCGACTTGGCACGCACCTTGCTGAAAGGTGAACATTACCGCAAACAATCAGCCAGGAAGGCCCCGACGATGTACCACCCCAGCTTCTTCCGCACCAAGCTCGGCCGCGCCGCGGTCGTCAGCATTGCGGCCATGTTGGCGATGAACGTCGTAGCGCTCAATGCGCAGCTCCACGCGATCCCGACGGCCTATGCCTCGGGCTCGCCCATGGTGGAACTGGCATGAGCGATCCGGGCGATCCGTTCGACCTCGGGCCGGAGCGCATGGCCCCACCCCCCCGCGATGGCACCCAGTCCCGCCATCGTGCCGACGCTCCGGCCCGTTCCTCCTCGCGCCCCTTCGGGCGGTTCGAGGAGGAAGTCGAAAGCCTGCGCCGCAGCCGCGCCGGCGAAACCCGCCAATCATCCCCCCGTCCCCAAGCCGGAGTTCAATTCATGGGCATCTTTTCGCGGACCCGCGATATCATTGCCGCCAATTTCAACGACCTGCTCGACAAGGCCGACGATCCCGCCAAGATGATCCGCATGATCATCCTCGAGATGGAGGAAACGCTGGTCGAGGTGCGCGCCAGCGCGGCGCGCACGATCGCCGACCAGAAGGAAATGCACCGCCACACGCTCAAGCTCGACCAGCTCCAGGCCGATTGGGGCGAAAAGGCGCAGCTCGCGCTCAGCAAGGACCGCGAGGACCTGGCCCGCGGCGCGCTGGTCGAGAAGAAGAAGGCCGCCGACATGGCCGAGCAGATCAAGATCGAGATCGGCGTGCTCGACGACGCCCTGCGCGCCTACGAGCAGGATATCGACAAGCTCCAGAACCGCCTGCGCGAAGCCCGCAGCCGCCAGACCGCGATCGCCGCGCGCCTCGAAAGCGCCGAGAACCGGGTCAAGCTGCGCACCCTGCTCGCGACCGAGCGGGTCGACGACGCGATGGCGCGGTTCGATCAGCTCGAACGCCGGGTCGACTATGCCGAAGGCCGCGCCGACGCGCTGAGCCTGGCCGACGGGACCGCGACGCCGAGCCTGGCCGACCAGATCTCGGCCCTCGCCGGCAGCGACAAGATCGACGAGGAACTGGAAGAAATGAAGCGCGCGCTCAAGGGCGACGCCGACGGCAAGGAGGGCTGAAGTCATGGACGATGGTTTCATCCCGCTCGTCGCGATCCTGGGCATCTTCATCGGCCTGCCGTGGATCGTGCTCCACTACATCACCCGGTGGAAGACCGCCGCGACCCTGACCAATGACGACGAGACCCTGCTGGAAGAGCTGTACCAGCTCGCCCGGCGGCTGGACGAACGGATGGACACGGTCGAGCGCCTGGTCGCTTCCGACAACCCCGAATTTCGCCCTGCCCGCATCGTGCACGACCGCGAAATAGACAACCAGCCGCTGCGCGAGCTCGACCGCATGCTCGCCGAAAAGGGAAGGACCTCGAAGTGAACAGCCTGCGCACCCGCTTTTACCGCGACAAGCAGAACGGCAAGATCATGGGCGTGTGCGCCGGGATCGCCGACTACACCGGGGTCGACGTGCTGTGGGTCCGGCTGGGCGCGATCGCGCTGGTCCTGATGGGGGCCGGGATCGTGATCCCCGCCTACTTCATCGCCGGGTTTTTCGCGAACAAGAAGCCCGCCCACCTCTACGGCGACAGCGGCGAGCAGAAGTTCTGGCAGCGCGTGCGCCAGTCGCCGGGCCGGACCGCCCGCGAGGTGCGCGCCAGCTTCCGCGACATCGACCGCCGCCTGGCCGAAGTGGAATCGTTCTACGTGACCAGCAACCCGCGCCTTTCGGCCGAGATCGAACGCCTGCGCTGATCGACACGCATTATTGGGGACTTTGAAAATGGGCGAACTTGCACTTCTCATTCCGCTTGCGCCGTTTCTGCTGGGGGGCTTCGCGATCTGGACCCGCCACCAGAGCAAGCTGGCGCAGCAGCGGATCCAGTCGACGAGCGAACTCAGCGCGGAAAAGGCGGCGCAATATGCCGCCCACACCCAGCAGCTCGAGGACCGCGTCCGGGTGCTGGAGCGGATCGTGACCGACAAGGGCTATGACGTGGCAACGCAGATCGAGGCGCTGCGCGATGCGCGCCGCACCGAGGCGCTGATCGACCAGTCCGAAAGCAAGATCCGCAACTGATGGGACCCGGCGAGACCATCGCGCTGATTGCCGTCGTCATCCTGATAATCGTCGGGCTGGGCGTGATGGGAAGCATGTATTCGCGCCGCCTGGCCTTCAAGGAGCGCCAGCTCGAACTGCGGATCGCGCAGGAAAACTCCGCCGCTCCGGCGCGCAGCACCGACGACGTGGCAAAGCTGGAACAGCGGGTGCGCGTGCTCGAACGCATCGCAACCGACAATCCGGGCCGCCTCGCCGCCGCGATCGAGGATCTGCGCCAGCCGCATCCGCTGAAGGAAGAACTGCAGTGAACTTCTGGACCGCCATTGTCGTCATGGTCGCGATCATCGCGTTCACGAACATGCGGATGGCCAAATATCGCGGCGGCGCCCGCGAAAGCCTGCGCGACGAGGTTCGCGGGATGCGGGGGCTTCGCGGCCATCATGGCGACGCGATGGACGCGCTGCCCCAGAGCCCGCGTGAGGCCGACCTCGAACGCGAGGTCGCCGACCTGAAGAAGCGCCTGGCGGTGCTGGAACGTATCGCGACGGACGAGCGGCAGAGCCGGTCGATCGCGCAGGAAATAGAATCGCTGCGCGACCGGTAACGGTGCGCACGCCCGCATGAAGGGACCACGATCATGGCTTACGATTATCTTCTGATCGCTGCCGCCTCTCTGGTGGGCCTGGTGGTGATCGCGGCAACCGCGCTGAAGGGCTGGCAGGGCTGGCTCGAGCTCAAGACCCGCGAACTGGAACAGGCGCGCGGACCCGACCTCGGCTCGGCCCCGGGCATGGCACGGATCGAAATCGCCGATCTCAAGGAACGGATCCGCAAGCTGGAAGCTATTGCCGCGGGGGTGGACCTCTAGGGCCCACATGATAGAGGCCGCGTCCATGCGCAGCCTCGACGACATTTTCGAAGAATACGATTTCCTCGACGGCGACGAACGATATCGCCTGCTGATCGACCTGGGCCGCAGCCTTGAACCCATGCCCGACGCGCTGAAGACCGACGCCACGCTCGTCCGCGGCTGTTCGGCCAGCGTCTGGGTCTATCCGGTGCCGCAGCCCGGCGGCAGGCTGCACTTCCTTGCCGACAGCAATGCCGCGATCACCAAGGGCATCGTCGCCCTGGTGCTGGCGGCGGTGCAGGATCGCCCGGCCGCCGAAGTGGCGGGGATGGACATTGCTGCCGCGCTTGCGCCGTTCGACCTCGGCAACCAGCTTTCGTCGAACCGCACGCAAGGCATACCCAACATGATCGCGCTGATCCGCCAGACCGCGGCGCGCCTCGTCGCCGGCTGATCGCAAGGCTGTCCTACACGGGGAATCGCTGCCACGGCACGTGGCGAGCCGCTCTTTCCCATCGTGGACCGGATTTTTTATTCCCCTGACGCACCGGATCGCGAGATCGGGAATATTCGTCTGTAATTTCAGGTGCTTGGTTCAGGGCGACACGAGGGTTACAGGTGTCACTTGTGTCACCCTCGGCTGCAGGAGATCAGCCTGCGGCGTCGGCCGCGTCGCGCAGGATCGCCGTCCCGGCGCGGCGCTGCGCGGCCAGTTCGCGCTTGAGCGTCTCGGGCCGCCGCGCGACGACGAACCCGAAACTGACGCCGCCTTCACGGCCCACGGTGGCGTGATGGAGCTTGTGCGCCTGCACGATCCGCCGGGCATATCCGCCGCGCGGAACCCAGCGAAAGTAGCGCTGGTGGACGAGGCCGTCGTGAACGAGCGTGTAGATGATGCCGTAAACCAGCACGCCCAACCCCATCCAGGTCGCCGGCTCCCACGCAGCCGCGCCGGCAACCAGCGGGCTGCCGGCGGAAAAGAGGCCGATGGAAAGCGCGGCGCCGAACAGCGCGAAGAGATCGTTCTTCTCGAGCAGCTTGTCATGCGACTCGTGATGGTCGCGGTGCCAGGCCCAGCCGAAGCCGTGCATGATCCACTTGTGGCTGGCCCACGCGACTCCCTCCATCACGGCGACGGTGGCGAGTACGAGGGCGAAGGCTGAATACGGCGACACCCGCCGGACATACGCCGCCGCCACATATTTTGCGACACTTTCATACGATTTCGACCGATCGGGGTGCAGCGTTCGTTCATAAAAAGAGGTGCAATCCTTAACACGAGCCCGAAACATGGCTCGACCGAAAAAGGAAATCGATTATGCGTACCCGCACGAAAATCCTCGCCACTGCCCTGATCGCGGGTTCGGCGCTGACCGCTGCACTTCCCGCGCAGGCCCAGTCATATCCGCAGGCTAACCGCTACGAGCAGAATCGCCACGAGCAGGATCGCCGCGACTACAACGGCTACGACCGCAACTATCGCGGCAATGCGAATGCGATCTACCAGCAGATCCAGCAGCTGCGGATGCGAATCCAGCGCACTGATGCCCGCGACCGGATCTCGGAGCGCGAAGCAGCCGGACTGCGCCGCGCGGTGAACCAGCTGCAGCAGCAGTTCCGCGACTACAACCGCAACGGCCTGTCGCAGCGCGAAACGCGCATCCTGCAGGACCGCATCAACCAGATCCGCGCTCGCCTCTCCTACGAGCGTCGCGATAACGACGGTCGCCGCTGGTAACCATCGTCACACACGGCCGAAGGCGTCCCGCGACCCCGCGGGGCGCCTTCGCGCTTGCCAACCAGGCCCGCCGTTTCTAGCGAGGCGCCATGGCCAGCCGACCCCGCACACTCTACGAAAAGATCTGGGACGCCCACGTCGTCGAAACGCGCGAGGACGGGACCGCGCTCATCTTCATCGACCGCCACCTGGTCCACGAGGTGACCAGCCCGCAGGCATTCGAGGCGCTGCGCCTTTCGGGTCGGAAGGTCCGCCGCCCCGACCTCACCCTGGCGGTGCCGGACCATAACGTTCCCACTACGCCGCGACTCGATTCCGCTGGCCAGCGCCTGCCCATCGCCGACAGCGAAAGCGCCGCCCAGCTTGCCGCGCTCGAGCGCAACGCGCCGGGCTTCGGCATCCGTTACATCGACGCGGTCGCCCCCGAGCAAGGCATCGTTCATGTCGTCGGGCCCGAGCAGGGGTTCTCGCTGCCCGGTTCCACCATCGTCTGCGGCGACAGCCACACCGCGGCTCACGGCGGGGTCGGGGCGCTAGCGTTCGGGATCGGCACGAGCGAGGTCGAGCATGTGCTGGCCACGCAGACCCTGCTCCTGCGCCGCTCGAAGACCATGGAAGTGCGCGTCGAAGGAGAGCTTGGGCCCGGCATCACTCCCAAGGACCTCATCCTCCATATCGTCGGCGTGGTCGGCACAGCGGGCGGCACGGGCCACGTGATCGAGTATCGCGGCCCGGTGTTCGAGAAGATGAGCGTCGAGGGGCGTCTCACGGTTTGCAACATGAGCATCGAAGCCGGTGCCCGTGCCGGCCTGATCGCACCCGACGAAACGACCTTCGCCTACCTCAAGGGCCGCCCATATTCGCCGACAGGCGCAGAATGGGACGCGGCGGTCGCATGGTGGCGTAGCCTGGCGACCGACCCCGGCGCGCAGTTCGACAAGACCGTCGTGATCAACGCCGCCGATGTCCAGCCGACCGTCACCTGGGGCACCAGTCCCGAAGACGTCGTCGCCATCGGCGGCTCCGTCCCCGCACCGGAAAGCTTCGCCGACCCTTCCAAACAGGAAGCGGCCCGCGCCAGCCTCGAATACATGGGGTTGCGCCCGGGACAGAAGATGTCCGAGGTCGAGATCCAGAACGTGTTCATCGGCAGTTGCACCAACAGCCGCATCGAAGACCTGCGCGCCGCCGCCGAGGTCCTGCGGGGCCGTCGCAAGGCGCCGAACGTGCACTGGGCGATCGTCGTGCCGGGCTCGGGCCTCGTCAAGCGCCAGGCCGAGGCCGAAGGTTTGGACAAGGTGTTCACCGATGCGGGCTTGGAATGGCGCGAGCCCGGGTGCTCCGCCTGCTTGGCGATGAATCCCGACAAGGTCCCGCCGGGGGAACGTTGCGCCAGCACCTCGAACCGCAATTTCGTTGGACGCCAGGGTCCCGGCGCGCGGACTCACCTGCTCAGTCCCGCGATGGCCGCCGCGGCCGCCGTTACCGGCCATCTGACTGACGTGCGCGAACTGGCGTGAACGGCGAATGCCTGTGCCGCGGCGTCTGCGTCACGGTCGCTGCCAGGCCGGACTACATAAATATCTGCAACTGCCGCTTCTGCCGCAGTTCGGGAGCGGCATGGGGCTATTACGAGCGTGCGCAGGTGACCGTTGCCGGAGAGACTCGCGAGTTCACCCGCGACGACATCGACGACGCGTGGCTGATCAAGCATTTCTGTCCCACCTGCGGCGCCACGACTCACTACTCCGCAACTCCGCAGCACCCGAGCGAGCGGGTCGGCGTGAACATGCGCCTGTTCTTGCAGGACCATCTGGCGGGAATCGAAGCGCGGTTCGAGGACGGTCGCCAAGTGGACCGCGAAGACGACGACTTCGTCTGCACCGCCCAGGGCCGCATCGGCGACGGGACCGCGTTCTGAGGCACGCGTCGTTTCCGGCGGTGATCGCGCCAGATACGCAGGTCATCGTTCTCGGCAGCCTGCCCGGCCGGGCCTCCCTGGCCGCCGATCGCTACTACGCCCACCCGCGCAACCAGTTCTGGCGCCTGATCGGCAGCGTCATCGAGCGCGATCTGGTTCCGCTCGAGTACGAAGACAGGCTGGCAGCGCTGCGCGATGGTGGCATCGGTCTTTGGGATACAGTGGCATCGGCGGAACGCGCGGGCAGCCTCGACACCGCGCTGCGCAACGTCACGCGCAACCCGCTGGCCGATGTGCTTGAACGCGCGCCGAAGCTGCGTGCGCTCGGCTTCAACGGCGGCGCGGCGGCGCGGATCGGGCGCAAGGCATTGCCGTCCGACACACCGCTCGCCCTCATCGACCTGCCGTCGTCGAGTCCCGCCTACTGCCGCATTTCCGTGGACGAGAAGGCACAGGCCTGGGCGCAGCTGCGCGAATTCCTGGCCTGAAGCTCGCGACGACTCTTGCGAGGGCGCGCGCGGAATGCCAGTTTGCGCCGCGATGACCAAGAAAACGACCGACAGCACCAAGTGGGCCGGCCCGGCCGCCCTTGCCGGTGCCGCCATCGGCTCGGCCGCTCTGGCCGCCGCCCTCCTTTTCGCCTCGCGCCGCAAGGAGCGCGCCGACGCTGCCGCCAAGCCACGGCCCAGCGCTCCGCCGCCCGAAACCGACTAGTTGCGCGGGGCCGCCGCCCCGCTATAGCGAGCGCCATGCAACCGGTTAGCCAGATCGAAGGCCGGGCCATCCCGCTCGGCCGCAAGAACGTCGATACCGACGTCATCATTCCCGCGCACTGGCTCAAGACCATCACCCGCGAGGGGCTTGGCCGCGGCGCTTTCGAAACGATCCGCAAGGAGCCGAACAACCTGTTCGACGATCCCCGCTTTGCGGGAGCGCCGATCCTGATTGCCGGCGACAACTTCGGTTGCGGCTCCAGCCGCGAGCACGCCGCATGGGCCCTGCTCGATCTTGGCATAACCTGCGTGATCGCGCCCAGCTTCTCGGACATCTTTGCGGGCAACGCCTTCAAGAACGGCATTCTTGCCATCGCCCTGCCGCAGGAGGCGATCGATCGCCTCCTCGAAGTGGCCCAGACCGATCCCATTGCGGTCGATCTCGAGCACCAGACGGTCACCACGCCTTTCCAAGACCGCTTCGTCTTCGCCATCGATCCGTTCCGCAAGCAGTGCCTTGCCGAAGGGCTGGACGAGATCGGGCTGACCCTGGCCCGCGACACCGCAATCGGCGATTACGAAAAACGCCAGCGCCGCGACCTGCCCTGGCTCGCGCGCGGCACCGGACAAGCGGCATGAACAGGCCCGGACAAGCGGCCGGATGAGAGGATCACAATGAAAGCGCTACGCACCCACGCCATCGGCGGACCCGAGACCCTTACTCTCGACGAAATCGATCCGCCTGTCGCCGGACCGGGCCAGGTGCTGGTGGCGGTAAAGACCTGCGCGATCAATTTTCCCGACACGCTGATGATCCGCGACATGTATCAGTTCAAGCCGCAGCGCCCCTATTCCCCGGGCGGCGAAATCGCCGGGGTGATCGAGGCGATCGGCGAAGGCGTGACCGGATGGAGCGTCGGCGACAAGGTCCTGGCCGGAACCGGCAACGGCGGACTGTGCGAGAAGGTCGTGGTCGATCCCGGCCGGCTGTTCCGCATTCCCGAAGGCGTATCCTTCGAGCAGGCGGCGTCGCTGCTGATGACTTACGGCACGACGATCCACGGATTGCGCGATCGCGGGCACCTCAAGGCCGGCGACACCCTTCTGGTGCTGGGCGCGGCCGGCGGGGTGGGACTCTCGGCCGTTGAGCTGGGCAAGGTCATGGGCGCGCGCGTGATCGCCGCTGTCTCGAGTGAAGAGAAGGCGCAGATCGCACGCAACGCCGGTGCCGACGACGTGGTCATCTACGGACGTCCCCCGTTCGACAAGGACCAGAGCCGGGCCTTGACCGAGCAGTTCAAGGCGGCCTGCGGCCCCGACGGCGCGCAAGTGATCTACGATATCGTCGGCGGTGATTATTCCGAGCCCGCGCTGCGCGCGATCGGCTGGGAAGGCCGTTTTCTGGTTGTGGGCTTTCCTGCGGGAATCGCCCGGATGCCGCTCAACCTCACGCTGCTGAAGTCTTGCGATATCTGCGGTGTGTTCTGGGGCGCGTTCACTGCTCGCGAGCCCGAAGCATACCGCGCCCAGGTCGCGGAGCTGCTGGACCTGCTTCAGGCGGGAAAGATCAATCCGCTGGTGAGCGAAGTGCTTCCGCTCGAGCGGGGGGGAGAAGCGATCGCGCTGCTTCAGGATCGCAAGGCAGTGGGCAAGGTTGTGGTGCGCGTGGCGCCGTGATCTCGCTTGCGGCGCCTGCCTGCGCTGCTATCCAATTTTGAAGTATTGCACGAGGATTGCCGCATGACTGACTTCAAGGACCGTGAACGCGCCGAAGAGGCCAAGTTTGCGCACGACGAGGAAATGCTTTTTCGCGTTCACGCGCGGCGCAATCGCCTTCTCGGCGCGTGGGCGGCCGAGAAGATGGGATTGAGCGTGGCGGAGGCCGATGCATACGCCAAATCGGTGGTCCAGGCCGACTTTGAGGAAACCGGCGACGAGGACGTGATCCGCAAGCTTCTGGGCGATCTGGTGTCGGCGGGCGTGGACATCGACGAGGACGAAATCCGCTCGGCGCTCGAGGCCAAGCAGGTCGAGGCGCGCCGCGCGCTTATGGGCGAAGTCTGAGCGGGTCTGAAGGAAGCACCACAATGGCAATGCCGGCAGCCGAGATCGAGACGCTGATCCGCGGGGCGATCCCCGATGCGCAAGTGACGATCACCGACCTTGCCGGAGACGGCGATCATTACGCCGCGCACGTTGTCTCCGCCAGCTTCGCCGGCAAGACCCGCGTCGCTCAGCACAAGGCGGTCTACGAAGCACTCGGCGGCCGCATGGGCGGCGTTCTTCACGCCTTGCAACTCACCACCGCCGTTCCCAGCTAGGGCGCGAAAGGAAATTCTCCCGATGTCCGACCCGAACGCCCGCATCGCCGAAATCGTCAACGGCAACGATGTCGTCCTCTTCATGAAAGGTACGCCGCTGTTTCCGCAGTGCGGCTTTTCCAGCAAGGCAATCGCCATCCTCGATCACCTTGGGGTAGGCTACGAAACGGTCGACGTGCTGCAGGACATGGAAATCCGCCAGGGGATCAAGGCCTATTCCGACTGGCCCACGATTCCCCAGCTTTACGTGAAGGGCGAATTCATCGGTGGCAGCGACATCATGATGGAGATGTTCGAGGCCGGCGAGCTCGAAGAGCTGATGAACGAAGCGGACGTCCAGCGAGCCGCCTGAGCGGACTTCTACTTGTAATCTTTCGGATTGCGCCTTCGCTTCCCGCTCGTCTTGCGAGGGGGGAGGCGGAGCCGTTGGAGACCGGGGGGGGGGGGTCGGCTCCGCCTCATGGAAGACTGATTGGGATGTCACTATTAATGCACGTGCCGTGCCAAACTCCAGAAATGGCCGTAAAGTAATGTTTTTTGCCGCGTTCACACGTTCAATTCGAGGTTCGCTGTAAAGTCTGCCGACACGGCAAGGGTGACCACCAAGCGTATTACCACTTGGCAAGCCCGCCTTTGCATCGCATTCCGGTCGGGATGGAACCATTCGAAGACTTCGGCGCGGACGAAAGCCCGCCTCCCGCAATTCCCGCCGCGACTCTGGTCATCTTCAGGGCCAATCCCGCAGGTGGCCCGCCACAATTGCTGATGGTCGAACGATCGGCGTCGATGACTTTTGCCGGGGGTGCGGCGGTTTTTCCAGGCGGCCGCGTCGATCCTGCGGATCGGGAACTTGCCGCTGTCCTTGCGCCGTATCTCGGCGAGGAGGAGATCGAAGAACACGCTGCCCGCATCGCAGCGGTGCGCGAGACGCTTGAGGAAACGGGGCTTGCCCTGGGGATCGACAGTCCGGTTACGCTGGAACAGGCGCATGCCGCGCGCGCTTCGCTACTGGCGCAGGGCGCTATCGGGCCGGTGCTCGAGGAATTCGGCTGGCAACTCGCGCTCGACCGGCTGGTGCCCTTTGCGCGGTGGTGCCCGCGCCATCGGCACCTGCGCATCTTCGACACGCGGTTCTACCTTTACGACATCGGCACCGGAGCCGTCGACCTCATGGTCGATGCGACCGAGAACACGCACCTGTTCTGGGCCACTGCGCAGGAAGCGCTGGACCTGGCCGACAGCGGCAAGATCATGGTGATCTTCCCGACGCGTCGCAATCTCGAGCGACTGGCGCAATTCTCAAGCTTTGCCGATGCGGTGGCCCATGCTCGCGACATCCCGGTGCGGATGCTGACACCGCGGATCGTCGATCACGAAGGTGCGCGCTGGCTGACGATCCCCGACGACCTTGGCTATCCTGTGACGCGCGAAAAGCTGGAAGACGTGTCGCGCGGATAGTTCCGCGCTGCGCGGCCTGAATCAGGCGGCGGGCGCCGCTTTGAAATCAGGGGTATTGCCGGTCTGGTAACGGTCGTCGTTGCCGCTCTGCGGCACTGCCTGCGGGTAGGCATCTTGTTCGTCGTAGCGGTCTGGCGTGCCGTCAACATCGCGCGCGGGCCGATCTGAATCGTTCAGGCCAGTTCCCTTGCCGACCCATGCATGCCCTTCCCGGTCCACCGTGCATGAAAAGTCGCTTCCGCCGGCGTAGTTGCCGCGCACGCGCCAATCCTGTCCGCTCTGCTCCACTCCGTCGATGCCCGCAACGCGCCCGTCGCGCCCGGCCTCGGCGGCACAGGCATCGGCAGCGCGGCGCGCCTCGTCCGGGCGAAACTCGCCAGCCCTGCCCGATCCGTAGCGGTCCTGCGGAGGAAGCGCCCGGCGTGAATCGCGATAATCATAGTCGCGGTTGTCATAATCAGGCTGCCGCGGATTACGGTAATCCTCTCCGCGGGTCTTCTCGCTGTTGGACTTGTCGATAGCCGCAGCGACCGCCGCGATGCCGCCCAGGACAAGGAGACCTCCCAGCAGGTCGCCGCCATCGATCCCGTCATGATGGCGATAGCGATAGCGGCGATGTTCGTTGTAGGTTTCGAGGTCGCCACTCCACGCAGCGGCAGCTGCCGGTCGGGCGGTCAGCGGAATATTCAGGGGGACTCGGCGCGCCATCGCTGGCATCGCGATCATGGTGGTGCAGGCCAGCAGCGCCGCAGCGCGTCCAACGAGGCTGATAGTGCGGCTCATAGCAACGTTCCCCTCACCGCGCTGGCGCCCTGGCCCTGCCGCTGACGGCCACGAGGCCGGGACTCAAAACCCGCCGGATACAAAAGGCTAGGCGGCCCAGGCTTTCAAATGCCTGAACCGCCTGCCAATTACCGCAGCCTTCGTCAGGTTGTATCAGTGCTTAGAGCCCGCGGATCCCGCTGAAGTCGAGGTCCACGATCCGGCCATACTCGACGCGGCACTTGAACGAGCCCGCGTCATAGCCGCGCAGGTTGCTGTTCCATCCGCGATAGTCGCCGTTCCAGCCGCGGCCGTAATAGCTGTCGCCATTGCGCCAGTCGCGGTTGTTGGAGTTCACCGCGATCCGCCCACGGACGGTGTAACCGCGGCTGTTGCGGTCGACGCTACGAATGTCGGTCACATCGGCGCGGCCATAGCTGTAGCGGCCAGCGCTCTGCTCGGCGTAACGTACGCACTGCTCCACCGCCTGGCGCGGGTCGCCCTGGTAGTAGCGGTTATTGTAGTTGCCGTTGTTGTAGTAACCGTTGTTGTAATAGCCGTTGTTGTAGCGGTCGTTGTAGCCGTAGGGCTGACCGTAAGTGCTGCCGTAGCCGTGGTTGCCGATCGAGCCGGCCACAGCCGCGATTCCGCCCAGGACCACCGCACCGGCGATTACATCGCCAACGTCGATGCCGCCGCGATCACGGGCGAGCGCGGGAGTTGCCGAAGAAACTGCCACCGCAGCCGCGGCGACGGTCCCGACCAGGGCTTTCGTATAAAGATTCATGGTCATATCCTTGTCGCACAGGCCGGGACGCTTCCCGGTCGGATATCTGACTAGCGGTCCGGCAGTGAGGCTTGCCTGAATTCAGATGTCAGCGACCGTTAAGGAAAACCAGCCCCACTCTGAACGAATTGGCAGGCTAATTGCTGACGTGAAGGCCCGTCCAGAAAGCCAGAAAGGCCAGGACATCGGCACCCGACGCGATCACCATCTCGGTCGGCCTTCCCGGCCCATGACCCGCGTTCGCTTCGACGCGGAGGATGCGGGGCTTGGCCCCGAGGTCGGCGGCCTGGAGCGCGGCGACATATTTGAAGCTATGCGCCGGAACGACCCGGTCGTCGCTGTCGGCCGCGGTGACGAGGATGGCCGGGTAATCCCCCTTGCGGATGTTGTGGTAGGGGGAATATGCGCGCAGCCATTCGAAGTCGGGCTGTCGATCCGGGTGGCCGTAATCTTCGTACCAATAGCGCCCAGCGCCGAAGCGATCGAAGCGCAGCATATCCATGACGCCAACGTCGGGATTGGCTGCGGCGAAGAGATCGGGCCGCTGGTTCATAACCGCAGCTACCATCATCCCGCCGTTGGAAGAGCCCTGCAAGGCCAGGCCACCGGCGGGCGTGATGCCTTGGGAGACGAGGTATTCGCCAGCCGCGATGAAATCGTCGAACGCGTTCTGCTTGTTCGCCAGCCTCCCTGCATCGTGCCATTCGGACCCGTATTCGCCTCCGCCCCGGACCCCTGCCACGGCAAACGCTCCGCCCGCCTCGATCCATGCCATGCGAACCGCCGAGAAGCCGGGAGTGAGCGAAACATCGAACCCGCCGTAACCGTAAAGAATGGTCGGTGCCGCGCGCCCGCTGGTGGCCAGCGCACGGCTGCGCACGAGGAACAAAGGCACGCGCGTACCATCGCGCGAAGGATAGAACCGCTGCTCCACCACGTAGGCGGCAGGATCGAACGCGAACTGTGGCGCGGAAAATGCCCGGATCCGTCCGGTATCGAGATCGAGCCGGTAGACCGCCGGCGGCTGCGCATAGCTTGAAAACTGGTAGAACGTCTCGGGATCGCCTGGCCGGCCTTCGAACCCCGCGGCGCTGCCGATGACGTTCAGTGCGATCCCTCGAACCGCCCGCCCGCTGAAATCGGTGACGAGCGCACGCGTCGCGGCATTGTCGAGGTAGGAGAGCAGGAGCCGATTGCCGACGACGTTGGCGCCCGCCAGCACCGAAGTCGTCTGGGGAATAACCTCGGTCCAGCGCATTTCGCTCTCGCCGAGTTCGACCCTGACCAGTCGGTAACGAGGCGCGCCGGAATTGGTCCGCAGCCAGAGGTTGCGGCCAAGTCCATCGACGAAGGTCCAGTCGTCGTTAAATCCTGTGACGAGGGGCCTCACGACCCATTTCGCGGGATCGGGTTCGGCCAGGTCGATCACCCGGATTTCATGCCGCGCGATCTTGCCCATACCACTGGTGATGACGGCATAGCGTCCGTCTGTCGTAACGGTGGCGCTGTGGCCATATTCGGGGTGATCCGGGGTGGAATAGACAAGACGGTCGGCGAATTGCGGCGTTCCGATGCGGTGAAACCAGATCGCCTGACCGAAGCTTGGCAAGGTGCGGTCGAACTGATCGCCTTCTCCGGGAAAGCGCGAGTAGAGAATGCCTTTGGTGCCGACCCAGGCGAGTCCGGAAAATTTCACCCACGAAAGCTGGTCTTCGAGCATCCGACCGGAATCGACGTCCAGAAAGCGGACGGTCCGCCAGTCGCTGCCCATTTCCTGCACGCTGTAAGCCAGGAGGGCGCCGTCGCGCGATGGCTCCCATGCGTCGAGAGCAGTCGTGCCGCCCGGGGACCATCCTTCGGGATCGAGCAAAGTGCGCGGCTTGCCGGACAGGCCACGACGGACGAGCAGCGAGGACTGGCTCTGAAGCCCGGTATTGTGGAGGTAGAAGTACAGTCGCCCCGCCTTGCGCGGAATGCCGAAGCGTTCGTAATTCAGTATCGCACGGATTCGGGCTGCGAAATGCTCGCGGCCGGGCAGAGAACGCAGATACGCGCTGCTCAGGTCATTTTGCTGCTCGACCCACGCGGCTACCGCGGGATCGCGGCGGGCATCGCGTTCGAGCCAGCGATAGGGATCGGGTACGCGCTGCCCAAACCGGGTCTCGACGACGCTTTCACGGCGGCTTTGGGGGTAGTCCGACAGCTTGAGCCGCGCGGGCGGATCACTGGCTGCGGCGGCACCCGACAGCGCCACGAGCCAAATCGCGACGAGGAGACGGCGCAAGTGCCGCAGGGACATCGTCTGCAGTTCCTAAACGCAAAAGGCAGGCAGCGAGCTTACCACTCGCGCCTGCCTATGCCTAACACTCCGCGACATCTTGTCGCGAGGCGCTGTCTCAGTTGTCGGCGTATTCGTCCTCGGTCATCACCGGGCCCGAATCCTGACCCTTGGCCGACGTGTCGCGATCGACGAACTCGATCACCGCGACCGGAGCTGCGTCGGAGGCCCGGTAGCCAGCCTTGACGATGCGGGTGTAGCCGCCGTCACGCCCTGCGTAACGCGATGCCAGCACGTCGAACAGCTTGGTCAGCTGCGTGTCGTCGAGCAGACGGGCGTGCGCCAGGCGACGATTGGAAAGACCGCCACGCTTCGCGAGAGTGATCAGCTTCTCGACGTAGGGACGCAGTTCGCGCGCCTTGGCCGTCGTGGTGGTGATCTGCTCATGCTTGATCAAAGCGGCAGACATGTTGCGCAGCAGCGCGCGGCGGTGGCTCGAGGTCCGCTGAAGCTTGCGGCCGCCCATCTTGTGACGCATTTTCTCAACTCCGTTCGTATTGGGCCCGTGTCAGGTAGCCCGATCCTGGCGGCACTCAGGGTGGCCGCCGAAACCCATGTCGACCGATTTAGCCGAGCAATTCCTGCTCGAGCTTCTTGGCCATTTCCTCGATGTTCTCGGGCGGCCAGCCAGGGATGTCCATGCCCAGGCGCAAGCCCATGCTGGACAGCACTTCCTTGATCTCGTTGAGCGACTTGCGGCCGAAATTCGGCGTCCGCAGCATCTCCGCCTCGGTCTTCTGGACCAGATCACCGATGTAGATGATGTTGTCGTTCTTGAGGCAATTGGCCGAACGCACCGACAGCTCCAGTTCGTCGACCTTCTTGAGAAGGTAGCGGTTGAGCTGGTTGGTATCGCCTTCTTCCGGCGAATGGGCGGCAAGGCCGGCCATCTGCGGAACGTGCCCGGCGGGAACCGCATCCTCGAAGTGGACGAACAGCGCGAGCTGGTCCTGGAGGATACGCGCGGCATAGGCCACCGCATCTTCCGGCGTCACAGTGCCGTCGGTTTCGATCGTCAGGCTCAGCTTGTCGAAGTCGAGTTCCTGACCAATGCGGGCGTTGTCGACCTTGTAGCTCACCTGGCGAACCGGCGAATAAAGCGAATCGACCGGGATGAGGCCGATCGGCGCGTCGGCGGGGCGGTTGCCCACGGCCGGAACATAGCCCTTGCCGCTGTCCGCGGTCAGTTCCATGTTCAACGTGGCGCCTTCGTCGAGGTGGCATATGACGAGGTCCTTGTTGAGGACCTGGATGTCGCCCGAGACCGCGATATCGCCCGCCTTCACCTCGGCAGGACCGGTCATCGAAAGCTGCAGCCGCTTGGGGCCTTCGCCTTCCATCTTGAGCGCGATCTGCTTCACGTTCAGGACGATGTCGGTCACGTCCTCGCGCACGCCGGCAAGGCTGGAGAACTCGTGGAGAACGTTTTCGATCTTGATCGAGGTGATCGCCGCACCCTGCAGCGAGGAAAGCAGCACGCGACGCAGCGCGTTGCCGAGGGTGAGACCGAAGCCGCGCTCCAGCGGCTCGGCCACGAAGGTCGCCTTGCGCTTGCTGTCGGTGCCGGCCTTGACCTCGAGGTTGTTGGGCTTCTTCAGTTCCTGCCAGTTCTTGATGTTGACAGTCATGGACTTCCCCTAGGGTTTTCCGTGGGCCGGATCCGGGTGACGTGGAGCCGGCAAAAAAGTCGTCGGCGGCAATCAGCCGCCGACAGGCAGGATCAGACGCGGCGGCGCTTAGAAGGACGCACGCCGTTGTGCGGGATCGGGGTCACGTCGCGGATGGCGGTGATGGTGAAGCCCACCGCCTGCAGTGCGCGAAGCGCGCTCTCGCGGCCCGAACCCGGTCCCTTGACTTCCACCTCGAGCGTGCGGACGCCGTGCTCAGCGGCCTTCTTGCCCGCGTCATCCGCAGCAACCTGGGCTGCGTAAGGCGTGGACTTGCGGCTGCCCTTGAAGCCCATCATGCCCGCGCTGGACCAGCTGATCGCATTGCCCTGCGCGTCGGTGATGGTGATCATGGTATTGTTGAAGCTGGCGTTCACGTGAGCGACGCCGCTGGAGATGTTCTTGCGCTCCCGCCTTTTGATGCGCTGGGGTTCGCGTGCCATATCGGTAATCCTGTCGAGAAACTGGAAGGAAAGGTCGTCAGGCGTCGCATCGCGCGACGCTGGCGGCGCTTACTTCTTCTTGCCGGCGATCGGCTTGGCCTTGCCCTTGCGGGTGCGGGCGTTGGTGTGAGTGCGCTGGCCGCGAACCGGCAAGCCCTTGCGATGACGCAGGCCGCGGTAGCAGGCCAGGTCCATCAGGCGCTTGATGTTCATTGCGGTAGTCCGGCGCAGATCGCCTTCGACCATGTGGTCGGCGTCGATCGTCTCGCGGATATGCAGCACTTCCTGATCGGTCAGGTCCTGCACCCGGCGGCTTTCATCGATGCCCAGCTTGGCAGCAATCTGCTTCGCCTTGGCCGGACCGATACCGTGAATGTAGGTCAGCGCCACGATCACGCGCTTGTTGGTGGGGATATTTACCCCGGCAATACGAGCCACTTGTTTCTCCTGCTCCACAGGGGGAGGTCGCTGGTGCGACGGCCCCTATCTCATCGCGAACACCCGGACCGAACGGCAAAAAGCCCGGATGGCGCGCAAGGAATGGGCACCTGCCGGACAACACCGATGGTTTCGAGTGAAACGCGCGATTAGGGCGATTCGTCGCCGCAGTCAACAGGGGACGTCATCCACGCGACATCGAAGCACCGAACCCTGGTTCGTGCCCCCTCCTGCGACTGCATTGCGCTATAGGGCAGCGGGCGGGCGGCGTCAAAACCTGCCGGGCGGGTGCGGCGACAGACTGTCGCAGCACCCGCCCGGACCGGCTCGCCGTCAGACCACCCCGAAGGCCAGCATGGCGTCGGCGACTTTCTTGAAGCCGGCGATATTGGCCCCCTTCACGTAGTCGATGTAGCCGCCGCCCTGATCACCATAGGTGAGGCAACTGTCGTGGATGCCGTCCATGATGTCGCGGAGCATCTGCTGAAGCTCGCTTTCCTTCCAGGCGCGACGCCCGGAATTCTGGCTCATCTCGAGGCCGGAAACCGCGACACCGCCGGCATTCGCAGCCTTGCCCGGTGCGAACAGCATCTTGGCGTGCTTGAAGACATGCACGCCTTCGAGGTTGGTCGGCATGTTCGCGCCCTCCGAAACCCCGATGCAGCCGTTCGCGACCAGCGCCTTGGCGTCCTCGCCCAGCAGTTCATTCTGAGTCGCGCAGGGCAGTGCAACGTCGCACGGCACGTTCCACGGGGTCTTGCCGGCGTGGAACGATGATCCCTCAAACTCGTCGCAATAATCCTGGATGCGCCCGCGACGATGGGTCTTGTGGGTCTTCACCCAGTCGATCTTCTCCTGGTCGATGCCCTTGGGATCGTGGATGAAGCCGCCCGAGTCCGAGAGCGTAAGGACCTTGCCGCCGAGCTGGTTGATCTTCTCTGCGGCATGGGTCGCCACGTTGCCCGAGCCCGAGATGACCGCAGTCTTGCCTTGCAGCCCGTCGCCTTTGTGCTTGAGCATGTTCTCGAGGAAGTAGACCGCGCCATAACCGGTCGCTTCGGGCCGGATCATCGAGCCGCCATATTCCAGCCCCTTGCCGGTCAGCACGCCGGTAAATTCGTTGGTGATCCGCTTGTACTGGCCGAACATGAAGCCGATCTCGCGGCCGCCCACGCCGATGTCGCCCGCCGGCACGTCGATGTCGGCGCCGATGTGGCGATAGAGTTCGGTCATGAAGCTCTGGCAGAAGCGCATGATCTCGCGCACGCTCTTGCCCTTGGGATTGAAATTCGAGCCGCCCTTGCCCCCGCCCATCGGCAGGCCTGTCAGCGCATTCTTGAATGTCTGCTCGAACGCAAGAAACTTGAGCACGCTCTCGTTGACCGAGGGGTGAAAACGGATGCCGCCTTTGTAGGGCCCGATCGCGTTGTTGTTCTGGATACGGTAGCCGCGCTGGACGCGGATGTTGCCGTTGTCGTCCTCCCAGCAGACGCGGAAGGAAATGACCCGGTCGGGCTCGGCGATCCGGCGCAGGATTTGCTGCGAGTGGTACTCTTCCTTGTCCTGGATGAAGTCGTAGATATCCTCAGCGACCTCCTGAACCGCCTGGACGAACTCAGGCTGGTGCGGATTGCGCTTGTTCACGCCCTCCATGAAGGTCGGCAGGTCGACATGATCGGTAACGGCCACAGGTAATTCCCCCGTCTGAAAGGCGCGGGAGAGCGAATGCCATTCCCCGCAAGTGAGGCGATGCGACCCATCGATGATGCCGCCGCGACCTTCTTTGCGAGTCGCGGTTCGGCGCGAGCGCGACTTTAGCCGCTTTTCCGCGCGGCAAAAGCACCGCCCGGATTTTTCCCAGGCAAGAGGGAAATGGTGATTTAACGGCCCTTTGCCGGAGGCGTCTTCGGGGCCGGCGCGGCCGGACCGAGCGCTGCGACGAGGCTCGCCAGTTGGCCGCTCAGCACCTTGTCCACCGCGGGCGCGATCTCTTCCGTCTTGTAGCGCATGTACCCCCCCACGACGTATTCCCACAGGATCCGCGTACCGCTTCCCGCCGGCTTCAGGGTGATCGTGAGGGTGCCGGTCAGCGCCTCGGATCCTAGCGGGCCCAGCGATCCGACCATGCGCAGCGCCTTGCCGGGATCGGCAAAGACGACACGCATGTGTTCCACCCCGCCACGCGGCGCGCCTGCCGGAGCGACGGGGGACAACGGCAATTGTTCGCAGAAGCAGCCGCCGGGGCGGGGATCGAGGCTGAGATTGGCCGCATCGCCCGAAAAGGTATGCGCCTTGTTCCACCAGGCGGCAGGCGCAACGAGAGCGGACCAGGCCGACCCCGGAGCCGCGGTCGTCTCGGCAGTCGTGCGAACGACAAACCCTTCCGGCGATTGCTGGATGACCTCAGCGGCTGCCGGACTAGCGGCCAGGCGCGCAAGCGCCGCAGCCGCTGCAAGTTCGCGTAGTATCATGAAAGTCCCCTCGACGACGCGCACAGCATGCGCGTCGCGGGGGAAACGATCAACCGGCCAGAACCTCCTCGATCGCCGCGCTCACGGCGTCCATGTCGGCCATCCCGTCGATCCGGCGGACGATGCCGCGGGCATCGTAGAGCGGTAGGATCGGCGCGGTCTTGGCGCGGTACTCGGCCATGCGTGTGCGCACGGTGTCCTCGTTGTCGTCAGGCCGGCGCTTGAATTCGTGGCTGCCGCAGCGGTCGCAGGTGCCCTCGACCTTGGGCCGCTCGAACTTGTCGTGATAGCCCTTGCCGCACTGGGCGCAGGTGAAGCGCCCGGTGATCCGCTCGACCAGCGCGTCCTCGTCCACCTCGAGCTCGATCACGTAGTCGAGCGTGCGCCGCCGATCTGCGAGGATCGTGTCGAGCGCCTCTGCCTGCGCGGCGGTGCGGGGATATCCGTCGAAGATCGCGCCCTGTCCGGCAGGCATCGCGTCAAGCTCGTCGCCGATAAGCGCGGAGACGATCTCGTCCGAGACGAGTTCGCCCGCATCCATCACGGCCTTGGCCTTGACCCCAACGGGTGTTCCGGCCTTGACCGCGGCGCGCAGCATGTCGCCGGTGGAAAGTTGGCGCATGCCGTGGCGATCGACCAGCCGTTGCGCCTGGGTGCCCTTGCCCGCACCCGGCGGTCCCAGCAGGATGATGTTCACGACTAGCTGCTCCCCTCCGTCCCCGCGCGTTCTAGCGCAGGCGACCCTTCAGTTTGGCCTTCTTGATCAGGTCGCCATACTGGTGAGCCAGCAGGTGCGACTGGATCTGGGTGATCGTGTCGACCGTCACATTGACCACGATCAACAGGCTCGTGCCACCGGCGAAGAACAGCTTCACCCCGGTCTGCGCAATCACGTATTCGGGAATGACGCAGACAAGCGTGATGTACGCCGCACCGATCACGGTGATTCTGGTCAGGACGTAATCGAGGTAGGTCGCGGTGTTCTTGCCCGGACGGATGCCAGGAATGAAGCCGCCGTTGCGCTTCAGGTTCTCCGAGGTTTCCTCGGGATTGAAGACGACAGCGGTGTAGAAGAAGCAAAAGAAGATGATGCCCAGCGCGTAGAGCGCCATGTATACCGGCTGCCCGTGTTGAAGGTACTGATTCAGCGTCACCAGAATGCCGCCCGCGGTGCTGTCGGGGCTGACGGATTTGCCCGCGAACTGGGTGATCGTCAGCGGCAGAAGCAGGAGCGAGCTGGCGAAGATCGGAGGGATCACGCCAGCGGTATTGATCTTGAGCGGAAGATGGCTGCGGTCGGCCTGCATCATCCCGCGCTGGCTCGCGCGCTTCGGATATTGGATCAGCAGCCGGCGCTGAGCTCGCTCCATAAAGCAGATGAACAGGATCAGCCCTACGATCAGCACGACGAGCCCGACGATAACGAACGGAGAGATCGCGCCCGAGCGGCCGCCTTCGAACATGTTGGCGACGAACGTCGGCATCTGCGCGACGATGCCGGCCATGATGATCAGCGAAACGCCGTTGCCAATACCGCGGCTGGTGATCTGCTCGCCCAGCCAGAGCAGGAACATCGTCCCGCCGATGAGGCTGATGACCGCCCCGACGCGGAACAGCATGCCCGGTGCGACGACAGCCTGAAGTCCGCTTTGCGCGGCGTAGCTTTCAAGCCCGACCGCCAGGAACCAGCCCTGCAGCGCAGTCAGAAAAACCGCGCCGTACCGGGTGTACTGGTTCAGCTTCTTGCGCCCGCTCTCGCCTTCCTTCTTCAGCGCGGCGAGCGCCGGGTGAAGCGAGGCGGCCAGCTGCACCACGATCGAAGCCGTGATGTAGGGCATGATGCCGAGCGCGATCAGGCTCATCCGCTGAAGCGAACCGCCCGAGAACGTGTTGAAGATGTCGAGGATGCCGCCCTGCGTCTGCGCGTAAAGCGTCTCGAGGATCAGCGGGTTGACGCCCGGCAGCGGCACGAAGCTCAGAAACCGGAAGACGATCAACGCGCCGACCGTGAACCACATCCGCTTGCGCAGCTCGGTGGCCTGCGAGAACTTGGCGAGGCTGAAACTGCTCGCGATATTGTCGGCGCGTGATGCCATCGGACGATTGAGCCTTGTAAGGACGCTTGCGTCAAGCCGACGCTCGCGCCCCATATAGGGCGGGCGCGGGGAAGTCGAACCCCCCGCACCCGCCATACAGGTTAATTACTGGGCGGCCTTGGCGCGTGCTGCCGCCGCCTTGCCCTTGACGGGGCGCTCCTTGGCGGGCTTGGCCGGAACCTTGGGTTCGGGCAGCTTGATCGAGCCACCGAACTTCTCGACGATCTCGCGCGCACCCTTCGTCACGCCGGCGACGTCGAACAGAGCCTTGGTCGTGAACTCGCCCTTGCCGAGCAGGCGGACGCCATGCTTGGCGGCGCGCGAAAGGCCGGCGGCCTTGAGCGCGGCATGGTCGATGACCTTGCTGGCGTCGAGCTTGCCAGCGTCGATGAACTTCTGGATCATGCCCAGGTTCACCTCGGCATGGTCCTTGGCGAAGATGTTGTTGAAGCCGCGCTTCGGAATCCGCATGTGGAGCGGCATCTGGCCACCCTCGAACCCGTTGACGCTGACGCCCGAACGCGCCTTGGCGCCCTTCTGGCCGCGGCCAGAGGTCTTGCCCTTGCCCGAGCCGATGCCGCGTCCGACGCGCATCCGGCCCTTGCGGGCGCCTTCGTTGTCGCGAAGATCGGTAAGTTTCATGGTGTGCACTCGCTTTCGCTTTAAGTCGCGCTGGAAGAAAGAACGCCGTCACCCGGTCCATCGGGACCGGGCGCGGAGCAGGTCAGATCAATCGAGGACCTGGACCATGTGGGGCAGCTTGGCCAGCGCACCACGGACCTCGGGGGTATCCTCGAGTTCCACTTCACGGTGCATCTTGCCCAGGCCGAGACCGATCAGCATCTGCTTCTGCTTCTCGGGGCGGCGGATCGGCGAACCGATCTGCTTGATACGAATCTTGGCCATGTCGCTTACTCCGCGATCGCTTCGGCGGCGGCTTCTGCCTCCACCGTGGATGCGCCACCGCGACCGAGAAGGTCGGCGACCTTCTTGCCGCGGCGCTGGGCCACCGACTTCGGCGAAGTCTGGTCGGTCAGCGCGTCGAACGTGGCGCGGATCATGTTGTAGGGGTTGGAGGTGCCGACCGACTTGGTCACCACGTCGGCAACGCCCAGGCTTTCGAACACGGCGCGCATCGGGCCACCGGCGATGATGCCGGTACCGGCCGGGGCCGAACGGACGTTGACCTTGCCCGCACCGAAACGGCCCTTGCCGTCGTGATGCAGGGTGCGGCCGTCCTTGAGCGGAACGCGAACCATCTTCTTCTTGGCGGCCGAAGTCGCCTTGGTGATCGCCTCGGGCACTTCGCGCGCCTTGCCGTGGCCGAAACCGACCCGGCCCTTGCCGTCGCCGACCACGACCAGCGCCGCAAAGCCGAAGCGCTTGCCACCCTTGACCGTCTTCGACACCCGGTTGATGTGAACGAGCTTCTCGATCAGCTCCTCGCCGCCGTCATCGTCGCCGCCGCCGCGTCCGCCGCGACGGTCGTCACGACCGCGCCCGCCGCGATTGCGGTCGTTGCCGCCACGGTTGCCGCCGCCGGGACCGCCACGTCCGCCTCGCGGGCCGCGACCTTCGCGCGCCGGTGCGGGATCGCCGCCCTGGCCGAGATCGTTGGCGATCACGGTTTCGGGAGTTTCGCCCGCGGTCACTTCGGGGGTGTTGGTTTCATCAGCCATTATCAGAACTCCAGCCCGGCTTCGCGCGCGGCATCGGCCAGCGCCTTGACCCGACCATGGAACAGGAACCCGCCGCGATCGAACACGACGGTGGTCACGCCCGCCTGCTGGGCCTTCTCGGCCAGCTCCTTGCCGACGCGGACGGCCGCATCGACAGTGGCGCCCGGGCCCTTGCTGCCCTTGGCGAGCGACGAGGCCGAAGCCAGCGTGCGGCCCGCGGCATCATCGATGATCTGGGCATAGATGTGCCGGCCCGAACGATGGACCGAAAGGCGGGGACGTCCGCCCTTCTGGGCGCGCAGCGCGGAACGCACGCGCTGGCGGCGGCGATCGAAAAGAGAGAGCTTGGCCATTACTTCTTCTTCCCTTCCTTGCGGAAGATGTACTCGCCGCGGTACTTGATGCCCTTGCCCTTGTAGGGCTCGGGCTTGCGCCAGCGGCGGATCTCGGCGGCGACCTGGCCGACCTTCTGCTTGTCGATCCCGCTAATCTCGACCGTGGTGTTATCCGGGGTCTTGATCTCGATCCCCTCGGGAATCGCGAAGTCGACGTCGTGGCTGTAGCCCAACTGCAGCTTGAGGTTCTTGCCCTGCGCGTTGGCACGATAGCCGACGCCGGTGATCTCGAGCACCTTGGTGAACCCGTCGGTCACCCCGGTCACGAGGTTTTCGACGAGCGTGCGCTGCATGCCCCAGAAAGCGCGCGCCTCCTTGGAGTCATTGGCGGGAAGGACCGAAATCTGTCCGTCCTGCACGTCATATGCAATGCTGTCGGCGAGCGGCAGCGTGAGCGAGCCCTTCGGCCCCTTCACGGTCAGCACCTTGTCCGCGATCGCAGCGGTGACACCGCTGGGAACGGGAACCGGACGTTTACCGATGCGGCTCATCAGAACACCTCCGCGAGCACTTCGCCGCCGACGTTCTGGGCACGTGCCTCGGCATCCGAGAGCACGCCCTTCGGCGTCGAGACGATGGTGATGCCAAGGCCGTTACGAACGACGGGCAGCTCGCGGCTCCCCGAATAGACGCGACGGCCGGGCTTCGAGACGCGCGCGACGTGCTTGATTGCCGGCTGGCCTTCGAAATACTTCAGTTCGATGCGCAGCGCCTTGTGGGCACCGGTATCGTCTTCGCTGAAGCCGCGGATGTAGCCCTCGCGCTGGAGGACTTCGAGAACATGCGCACGCAGCTTGCTGGCAGGGGAAAGGACGCTGTCCTTCTTCGCCTGCTGGCCGTTGCGGATGCGGGTGAGCATATCGCCCAGGGGATCGGTCATAGCCATCGGATGATCCTTACCAGCTCGACTTCGTCACACCGGGGATCATGCCCTTGTTGGCCAGATCACGGAGCTCGATGCGGCACAGGCCGAACTTGCGGTAGTAGCCGCGGGGGCGGCCGGTGGTGGTGCAGCGGTTGCGCACGCGGGTCGGGTTTCCGTTGCGCGGAATCTCGGCCAGCTTGAGCCGCGCGATCAGGCGCTCGCTCTCGTCGGCCGACTTGTCGTCAGCCTTCGCCTTGAGCGTCGCGTAGCGCGCTGCATACTTCTTCACGAGCTTCTTGCGCCGCTCGTTCTTGTTGATGGAACTCAGTTTCGCCATGGACTTAAGCTCTCTTCTTCAAAACTTGATCACGCGGCCTGCTGCTGATCTTCAGCAGCATCCAGCGGGAACGGGAAACCGAACAGGCGCAGCAGTTCGCGGGCCTCGTCGTCGGTCTTCGCGGTGGTGGTCACGATGATGTCCATCCCACGCACCTTTTCGATCTGGTCGTAGCTGATCTCCGGAAAGATGATCTGCTCCTTCAGACCCATCGCGTAGTTGCCGCGCCCGTCGAAGCTCTTCGGGTTCAGGCCGCGAAAGTCGCGAATGCGGGGCATGGCGATGGTGATCAGGCGGTCGAGGAATTCGTACATGCGCTCGCGGCGCAAGGTCACCTTGCAACCGATCGGCATGCCTTCGCGCAGCTTGAACTGCGCGATCGACTTCTTCGCGATCGTGATGACCGGCTTCTGGCCGGCGATCAGCGCCATTTCGGCGGCGGCGGTCTGGACCTTCTTCTTGTCCTGGCTCGCCTCGCCGACACCCATGTTGATCGTGATCTTCTCGATCTTGGGCACTTCCATCGCGTTCTTGTAGCCGAAGCGCTCGGTCATCGCCTTGGCGATGTCGGCGTCGTACTTCTGCTTCAAACGGGGGATGTACCGGCCCGTGTCTTCCTTAGCCATCGATCGTCTCCCCGGACTTGACGGCCACGCGGACCTTCTTTCCGTCCTTGGTCTCGAAACGCACCCGCGTCGCCTTGCCGTCCTTCGGATCGGCCAGGCCGACCTTCGACAGGTGCAGCGGTGCCTCGCTCCGGTCGATCCCGCCCTGCGGGTTCGTCTGGCTCGGCTTGCGGTGACGCGCGGCGACGTTGATGCCGGCGACAAGGACCTTGCCGTCCTTCGGCATCACCTGAAGGACAGTGCCGGTGCGGCCCTTGTCCTTGCCCGAACGGATGACGACGCTGTCACCCTTCTTGATCTTCGCTCCGGCCATTACAGCACCTCCGGCGCAAGGCTGATGATCTTCATGAAGCCACGGCCACGCAGTTCGCGCACCACCGGTCCGAAAATACGGGTGCCGATCGGCTCCTCGTTCTTGTTCACGAGCACCGCGGCGTTGGTGTCGAAGCGGATGACCGAGCCATCGGCCCGGCGCACGTCCTTGCGGGTGCGCACGATCACCGCACGGTGAACGTCACCCTTCTTCACGCGCGCACGGGGCTGCGCCTCCTTGATCGACACCACGATGATGTCGCCGACGCCCGCCGTCCGGCGCTTCGACCCGCCCAGCACCTTGATGCACTGGACGCGCTTCGCGCCGCTGTTGTCGGCGACGTCGAGATTGGACTGCATCTGGATCATTGATCCGGTTCCTTCTCACTCGGCTTGCCGGGACGCGCCCGGCAGTTCCGCAAAATCTTCAGGTCAGACGTCGGCTTCGACGGCGGCGGTCTTGCCGGCATCGAGCCGGTCGAGCACCTTCCACGTCTTCAGCTTGGACACCGGCTTGGTCTCTTCGATCCGCACCGTCTCGCCCGCCTTGAACGCATTGTCCTCGTCATGCGCGTGGTACTTCTTCGAGCGGCGGATGATCTTCCCGTAGAGCGGGTGCTTCACCTTGCGCTCGACCTTGACCACCACGGTCTTGTCGGTCTTGTCGGACACCACGGTGCCGACCAGGATACGCTTGGGCATGACGTCAGGCCTTCTTGTCGTTCGAGCGCGCGGGCTCGGCGTTCTGGCGCTCGTTCTTGAGCGTCTTGATGCGCGCGATGTCGCGGCGCACTTCCTTGATCCGCGCCGGACGCTCGAGCTGGTTGGTCGCGGCCTGGAAACGAAGGTTGAAAGCCTCGCGCTTCAGGTCGGCGAGGTCGCCGGTGAGCTGGTCGTCGGTCTTGGCGCGCATGTCGCCGACCTTGTTCGCGATAGAATTCTTGGCAGCCATCATTCCGCTCCCAGATGCGAGGTGTCGCCAAGACGGGCGACGACCTTGACCTTGATCGGCAGCTTCATCGCCGCACGCTCGAACGCCACTGCGGCGATCGGACCGGGCACGCCGTCGAGTTCGAACAGGATCCGGCCGGGCTTCACCCGCGCGGCCCAGTATTCGACCGAACCCTTGCCCTTGCCCTGACGGACTTCGGCAGGCTTCTTCGACACCGGCACGTCGGGGAACACGCGGATCCACAGGCGCCCCTGGCGCTTGATGTGGCGGGTGATCGCACGGCGCGCGGCCTCGATCTGACGGGCAGTGATCCGCTCGGGCTCAAGCGCCTTCAGGCCATACGAGCCGAAGTTCAGCGTCGAACCGCCGGCGGCGTTGCCCTTGATCCGGCCCTTGAAGGCCTTGCGGAACTTCATTTTCTTGGGTTGCAGCATGATCTTTTACTCTGCTCAGCGCGCCGGACGGACGCCGGAGGTTTGAGCCTCCATCATCAGCCGGTCTTGCGCCATCGGATCGTGGCCGAGGATTTCACCTTTGAAGATCCAGCACTTGATGCCGATGATCCCATAGGCGGTGAGAGCTTCGGCTTCCGCGTAGTCGACGTTCGCGCGCAGCGTGTGCAGCGGAACGCGGCCTTCGCGATACCACTCGACCCGCGCGATCTCGGCGCCGCCGAGACGGCCGCCGCAGGTGATCTTGATGCCCTCTGCACCAAGGCGCAGCGCCGATTGCACCGCACGCTTCATGGCGCGGCGGAAGGCGATGCGGCGGATCAGCTGATCGGCGACACCCTGGGCGACGAGCTTGGCGTCGACTTCGGGCTTGCGGATCTCGACTATGTTCAGCTTCACGTCGCTGCTGGTCATCTTGGCCAGCTGCGAACGAAGCTTCTCGATGTCGGCGCCCTTCTTGCCGATGATGACGCCCGGGCGGGCGGCATAGATCGACACGCGGCACAGCTTGGCAGGACGCTCGATCACCACCTTCGAGATCGCGGCCTGCGGCAGCGAGGTCATGATGAACTTGCGGATCTCAAGGTCTTCCTTGAGCATCTGCGCGTAGTTGCGCCCTTCGGCGTACCAGCGGCTGTCCCAGGTGCGGTTGATCTGGAGGCGAAGCCCGATCGGATTGCTCTTGTGACCCATGGCTCAGGCCTCCTCGGCTTCGCGGACGACGATGCGCAGCCGCGAGAACGGCTTGAGGATGCGGGTCGACTTGCCCCGTCCGCGCGTGTGGAACCGCTTCATGGTGATCGACTTGCCGACGCTGGCTTCGGAAACGACCAGCGCATCGACGTCGAGGTTGTGGTTGTTCTCGGCGTTGGCGATCGCCGAGGCGAGCACCTTGCGCGCGTCGACGGCCATGGCCCGCTTCGAAAAAGCGAGAATGTTCATCGCTTCCTCGACCTTGCGGCCGCGGATCAGCGCAGCGACGAGATTCAGCTTCTGCGCCGAGCCGCGAATCTGCGTGCCCACCGACAGTGCTTCTTTGTCACCCACGCGACGGCCAGACTTTTCCTTGCCCATCAGCGCTTGCCCTTCTTGTCGGCGGCGTGACCGGGGAACGTGCGCGTCGGCGCGAACTCACCCAGCTTGTGACCCACCATGTCCTCGTTGACCGAGACGGGAATGAATTTGTGTCCGTTGTAGACGTTGAAGGTCAGGCCAACGAACTGCGGCAGGATCGTCGAACGGCGCGACCAGGTCTTGATCGGGCCGGAACGCGCCGAGGTGTCCTGGGCGGTCTCTGCCTTCTTAAGCAGATGGAGGTCGACGAACGGACCTTTCCAGATGGAACGAGCCATAGGGGTTACCTCTTCTTCTTCGCGTGCCGCGAACGGATGATCATCTTGTCCGTCTGCTTGTTGTTGCGCGTGCGCGCACCCTTGGTCGGCTTGCCCCACGGCGTGACCGGGTGACGGCCGCCCGAGGTCCGGCCTTCACCACCGCCGTGCGGGTGATCGACCGGGTTCTTGGCGACGCCGCGGGTCAGCGGGCGCTTGCCCATCCAGCGGCTGCGACCGGCCTTGGCAAAGTTCTGGTTCGAGTTGTCGGGGTTCGAAACCGCGCCAACCGTGCCCATGCAATCGCCGCGCAGGTAGCGCTGCTCACCCGAGTTCAGGCGAACGATGACCATCCCGCGGTCGCGACCGACGAGCTGGGCATACGTGCCGGCCGAACGGGCGATCTGGCCACCCTTGCCCGGCTTCATCTCCACGTTGTGGATGATGGTGCCGACCGGCATCTGACCCAGCAACATGGCGTTGCCCGGCTTCACGTCGGTCTTCTCGCCCGCGACGACAGCGTCGCCGACCGCCAGGCGCTGCGGCGCCAGGATATAGGTCTGCTCGCCGTCGGCGTACTTCACCAGCGCGATGAACGCGGTGCGGTTGGGATCATATTCCAGGCGCTCGACCGTCGCGGGTGCGTCCCACTTGCGGCGCTTGAAATCGATGTAGCGGTACTTCTGCTTGTGACCGCCCGCGATGCCGCGCGAAGTGACGTGGCCCTTGTTGTTGCGGCCGCCGGTCTTGTGCTTGCCTTCGGTCAGCGCCTTGACGGGCTTGCCCTTCCACAGTGACGACTTGTCGACGAGGATGAGGCCGCGCCGCGCGGGCGATGTCGGCTTGTAGTTCTTGAGTGCCATCGGATTAGCCCCGGACGCCTTCGGTGATGTCGATCGACTGGCCGGCGGCCAGCGTGACAATCGCCTTCTTTACATCGGAGCGGCGGTAGGGCTTGCCCTTCCACCGCTTGGTCTTGCCCTTCTGGGTCAACGTGTTCACGCCAGTGACGTTCACGCTGAACAGCGCTTCGACCGCGGCCTTGATCTCCGGCTTGGTCGCCTTGCCGGCGACCTTGAAGACAACCGCGTTGTGCTCGGACAGCAGGGTGGTCTTCTCGGTGATGTGGGGAGCCACGATCACGTCATAGTGGCGGGTGTCGACCACGCCGGTCGACGCCTTCTTGGCAGGTGCCTTAGCCATTGAAACGCGCCTCCAGTTTCTCGACCGCGGCGCGCGTCAGCACCAGCGTATCATGCTTGAGAATGTCGTAGACGTTGGCGCCGACCGCGGGGAGCACGTTGATCCCGACGATGTTGCCGCAGGCTTGGGCGAAGCCCTGATCGACTGCGTCGCCATCGATCACGAGGACCTTCTTGCCCCAGCCAAGGCCGGCGAGCTGCTGGCTCAGCGCCTTGGTCTTGGCGTCCTTCAGCTCGAGGCTGTCGACGACGACGAGGCCGTCCTTCGCCTTGGCCGAAAGCGCCATGCGCAAGCCGAGCGCACGGACCTTCTTGTTCAGCGACTGCTCGAAGTCACGCTTGCGCGGACCGTGGGCCTTGCCGCCGCCGATGAAGATCGGAGCACGACGATCGCCGTGACGAGCCGTACCGCCGCCCTTCTGGCGACCGAACTTCTTGCCGGTGCGGGCCACGTCCGAACGCTCGCGCGCCGCGCGGGCGGTGCCGCGGCGGTTCTCGAGCTGCCAGGTGACAACGCGGTGGAGGATGTCGGCGCGCGGCTCGATGCCGAATACGGCATCGGACAGCTCGACGTCGGCGTTCTTCGCCGCCGTGCCATCCAGGTTCTGGACCTTGACCTTCACGTTCAGCCCTCCTGGCTTTCTTCACCGGTGGCATTGCCCTCGGCGGTCTGTTCGATCTCGGCGTCGGTCTGAGCGCCGGCATGCTGCTCGGCGAGGAGCGCAGCGGCTTCCTCGGCGGTCGGGCCGGTATCGACTTCGTGCTCGGCGGCAGGTTCAACCATGCCGGCGGGAGCTTCCTCGTGCTCGGGAGCGGCGCCCTTCTTGTCGAGGACGGCACCGGGATACGGCGCATCGGCGTGGCGCGGCAGCTTCACCGCGTCGCGAACCAGCATCCAGCTGTTCTTCGCACCCGGGACGGAGCCCTTGACGAAGATCAGGCCGCGGGCATCGTCGATCCGCACGACTTCGAGGTTCTGCTGGGTGCGCTGCTTGTCACCCATGTGGCCGGCCATCTTCTTGTTCTTGAAGACCTTGCCCGGATCCTGGCGCTGACCGGTCGAACCGTGGGCACGGTGGCTGATCGAGACGCCGTGCGTCGCGCGCATGCCGCCGAAGCCCCAGCGCTTCATCGCACCGGCAAAACCCTTGCCCTGCGTGTGGCCGGTGACGTCGACCATCTGGCCGGCGACGAAGTGGGAAGCGGCGATCGTGGCGCCGACATCGAGCAACGCATCGTCGGACACGCGGAACTCGGCAACTCGCATCTTGAGCGGCACCTCGGCCTTCGCGAAATGCTCGCGCTGCGGCTTGGCGACGTTCTTCTGCTTGGCTTCGCCGGCACCGAGCTGGAGCGCGACGTAACCGTCACGGTCGGCGGTGCGTACCGAAACCACCTGGCAATCCTCAAGGGCGAGGACGGTGACCGGCACGTGCCGGCCGTCTTCCTGGAACAGGCGGGTCATGCCCACCTTCTTCGCGATCACGCCTGTGCGCATGATCAATCTCCTTACAGAGGCCTGCCGGACCATCCGACAGGCGTGTTCAGCCCGAGATTAGAGCGAGCCCCGTCTGGGCTGAGTGCCGATCCCCGCGAAGGAAAAGGCGAGACGGGGGACGCTTGCCCGGCAGTACGCCGGAGGTATCCCTTTGTCCCGATCGCGCCGCCGAAGCGGTCGATCAGCATCCGGCCGAGGCCGGAGGAAAATAGTTACGCGAGCTTGATCTCGACGTTGACGCCGGCCGCGAGGTCGAGCTTCATCAGCGCGTCCACGGTGGCGGCGTTGGGCTGCACGATGTCGAGCAGCCGCTTGTAGGTGCGCACCTCGAACTGCTCGCGCGACTTCTTGTCGATGTGCGGGCCGCGGTTCACGGTGAACTTCTCGATGCGCGTCGGGAGCGGAATGGGGCCCCGGATCAGCGCACCGGTGCGGCGTGCGGTATCCGCGATCTCGCCAGTGGCCTGATCCAGCACGCGGTGGTCAAATGCCTTCAGGCGAATGCGGATATTCTGGGCTTCCATGTCCGTCTACCGATGCGAAAGAGCAAAAAACAAAACGGCCCGCGCAAAATCCCGCCTTTTCCAAGGCCGAGGCATCACGCGGATCGCGAAAAACCGGCCGCCGGATGCCTTGCGAATCTCGCGAGGCGTCCGGCGGAGCGCGGCCTATATTACTTGGTGATGGTGCTGACAACCCCCGAACCGACGGTCCGGCCACCTTCGCGGATGGCGAAGCGCAGGCCCTGGTCCATCGCGATCGGCGCGATCAGCTTGACGCCGATCGAGACGTTGTCGCCCGGCATCACCATCTCGGTGCCCTCGGGAAGGATCACTTCGCCGGTGACGTCGGTGGTGCGGAAGTAGAACTGCGGGCGGTAGTTGGCGAAGAACGGCGTGTGACGGCCACCCTCGTCCTTCGACAGCACGTAGACCTCGGCGCTGAACTCGGTGTGCGGCGTAACCGAACCGGGCTTGCAGAGAACCTGGCCACGCTCGACCTCTTCACGGCCGACGCCGCGAACCAGCGCGCCAATGTTGTCGCCGGCTTCGCCCTGGTCGAGCAGCTTGCGGAACATTTCGACGCCGGTGACGACAGTCTTGCGGGTGTCCTTGAGACCGACGATCTCGACTTCCTCGCCAACCTTGACGATTCCGGTCTCGACACGGCCGGTCACGACGGTGCCGCGGCCCGAGATCGAGAACACGTCTTCGACCGGCATCAGGAACGGCTTGTCGGTCGGACGCGGCGGCTGCGGGATGAAGCTGTCGACAGCGGCCATCAGCTCGTTGATCGAGTTCTTGCCGATGTTGTCGTCACGACCTTCGAGCGCGGCGAGAGCCGAACCCTTGATGATCGGAATATCGTCGCCCTCGAAGCCGTACGAGCTGAGCAGCTCGCGAACTTCCAGCTCGACGAGCTCGAGGATTTCCTCGTCGTCGACCTGGTCGACCTTGTTCATGTAGACGACCAGCTGAGGCACGCCGACCTGACGGGCGAGCAGGATGTGCTCGCGGGTCTGGGGCATCGGGCCGTCGGCGGCGTTCACGACCAGGATCGCACCGTCCATCTGCGCGGCGCCGGTGATCATGTTCTTCACATAGTCGGCGTGGCCCGGGCAATCGACGTGCGCGTAGTGGCGGTTGGCGGTCTCGTACTCGACGTGGGCGGTCGAGATGGTGATGCCGCGCTCACGCTCTTCCGGCGCCTTGTCGATGTTGGCGTAATCGGTGAACGTCGCGCCGCCGGTCTCGGCCAGCACCTTGGTGATCGCCGCGGTCAGCGTGGTCTTGCCATGGTCGACGTGACCGATGGTGCCGATGTTGCAGTGCGGCTTCGTCCGCTCGAATTTAGCCTTGGCCATTGTTCAAACCTTCTTTTCGCTTGGAATTGATAAGTGCGTGGGAGCGGCGACTGCCAGAATCACGCCCTGAAATCAGGCGCCGCCCCTAGAACGATCCTGCCGGTCAGGCAAGCTTCTCCTTGACCTCGGCCGCGACGTTTGCCGGGACCTCGTCGTAGTGGGAGAAGAACATCGAATAGTTCGCCCGGCCCTGCGTGAACGACCGGAGCTGGTTGACGTAGCCGAACATGTTGGCGAGCGGGACCAGCGCCTCGACGACCTGGGCGTTGCCCCGGCTGTCGGTGCCCTGGATCTGGCCGCGACGGCTGTTCATGTCGCCGATGACGTCGCCGAGATATTCCTCGGGCGAAACGACCTCGACCTTCATGATCGGCTCGAGCAGCTTGATCCCCGCCTTCTGCGCGGCTTCGCGCATGGCGGCACGGCCCGCGATCTCGAACGCCAGGGCGGACGAGTCGACGTCGTGGTAGGCACCGTCATAGAGCTCGATCTCGAAGTCGATGATCGGGAACCCGACGAGGCTGCCCGAGGCCGCGGTTTCGCGCATGCCCTTCTCGACCGAAGGAATGTACTCCTTCGGAACGTTGCCGCCCTTGATGTTGTCCTTGAAGATGATGCCCGAGCCACGCTCGCCCGGGGCGACCGTGAACTTGACGCGGGCGAACTGACCCGAACCACCCGACTGCTTCTTGTGGGTGTAATCGATGTCCACCTTCTTCGCGAGGTATTCCCGATAGGCAACCTGCGGGGCGCCGACGTTGGCCTCGACCTTGAACTCGCGGCGCATGCGATCGACGATGATGTCGAGGTGAAGCTCGCCCATCCCCTTGATGATCGTCTGGCCCGATTCGTGATCGGTCGAAACGCGGAACGAGGGATCCTCGGCCGACAGGCGGTTGAGCGCGACGCCCATCTTTTCCTGGTCGGCCTTGGTCTTCGGCTCCACCGACAGCTCGATGACCGGCTCGGGGAATTCCATCCGCTCGAGCACGATCGGCGCGCGTTCGGCGCACAGCGTGTCGCCGGTCGTGGTTTCCTTCATGCCGGCCAGCGCGACAATGTCACCCGCGAAGGCCTCGTCCACGTCCTTGCGCTCGTTGGCGTGCATCTCGAGGATGCGGCCGACCTTCTCCTTCTTGTCCTTCACCGAGTTCAGGTAGGTGCCCTTGTTGAGCGTGCCCGAATAGATGCGGATGAAGGTGAGCGAGCCCACGAACGGATCGTTCATGACCTTGAACGCGAGTGCGCTGAACGGCGCGTCATCGGCCGGCGGACGGCTGTCGGGCTCGTCGCTGTCCATCTTGACGCCCTGGACGTCCTCGATGTCGAGCGGCGAAGGCAGGTAGTCGACGACCGCGTCGAGCAGGGGCTGGACGCCCTTGTTCTTGAACGCGGAGCCGCAGCACACGGGAACGAACGCCTGGGCCAGCGTGCCCTTGCGGATCAGCGCCTTGAGCGTGTCGACGTCGGGCTCGTTGCCTTCGAGATAGGCTTCCATCGCCGCATCGTCCTGCTCGACGGCCAGCTCGATCAGCTTGTTGCGGTAGTCGGCCGCTTCGTCGACCATATCCGCCGGGACGTCCTCATAGAAGAACTCGGCGCCCAGCGACTCATCCTTCCAGATGATCGCGCGGTTGTTGACGAGATCGACCAGGCCCTTGAGGTCGGCTTCGATGCCGATGGGAAGATAGAGCACCGCCGGCGTCGCGCCGAGACGGTCGATGATCGACTGGACGCAATACTTGAAGTTCGCGCCGGTGCGGTCGAGCTTGTTGATGAAGCACATCCGCGGAACCTTGTACTTGTCCGCCTGGCGCCACACCGTTTCCGACTGGGGCTCGACGCCCGCAACGCCGTCGAAGCACGCGACCGCGCCGTCGAGCACGCGCAGCGAACGCTCGACTTCGATGGTGAAGTCGACGTGGCCCGGAGTGTCGATGATGTTGATCCGGTGGTCGTTCCAGAAACAGGTCGTCGCGGCCGACGTGATCGTGATCCCGCGCTCCTGCTCCTGCTCCATCCAGTCCATGGTCGCGGCGCCGTCGTGGACTTCGCCGATCTTGTAGGACTTGCCGGTGTAATAGAGGATACGCTCGGTGGTCGTGGTCTTGCCGGCGTCGATGTGCGCCATGATCCCGATGTTGCGGTATTTGGCGAGCGGATGGCTGCGGGCCATGATCTTTGTCCTTGGGTGGCGGGAAACGCCAGGCAGCAGCCTGGCGCTCGCGCTATATAGTTACGAAAGTTACCAGCGGTAGTGCGAGAACGCGCGGTTGGCGTCGGCCATCCGGTGCGTGTCTTCGCGCTTCTTCACCGCGTTGCCGCGGTTGTTGGCGGCGTCCATCAGCTCGCCCGAAAGCCGTGCGGCCATCGTCGTTTCCGAACGGTTGCGCGCGGCCGAGATCAGCCAGCGGATCGCCAGGGCCTGGGCGCGCTCGGGGCGAACCTCGACCGGGACCTGGTAGGTGGCGCCGCCGACCCGGCGCGAACGCACTTCGATCTGGGGACGGACGTTGTTGAGCGCATCGTGGAACAGCTGCAGCGGATCCGCCTTGGCGCGCGTTTCCATGGTGCTCATCGCACCGTAGACGATGCTCTCCGCAACCGACTTCTTACCGTCGAGCATGAGGTTGTTCATGAACTTCGACAGGGTCTGATCACCGAACTTGGGATCGGGCAGGATTTCCCGCTTTTCGGGACGACGACGACGTGACATCGGATAATTCCTTCTAATCGGGCCGGCGCGCTATGCGGCGCGGGCCGATAAACCAGCGTGATGCGGAACGCGGCGGAACGAACCGCCGCGCGCGATCACTTCGGCCGCTTGGCCCCGTACTTCGAGCGCGACTGCTTGCGGTCCTTGACGCCCTGCGTGTCGAGCACGCCGCGCAGGACGTGATAGCGCACGCCGGGAAGGTCGCGCACACGCCCGCCGCGGATCAGCACGACGCTGTGCTCCTGCAGGTTGTGGCCTTCGCCCGGGATGTAGCTGATGACCTCGCGCTGGTTGGTCAGGCGGACCTTGGCCACCTTGCGCAGCGCCGAGTTCGGCTTCTTCGGGGTCGTCGTGTAGACGCGAGTGCAGACGCCGCGCTTCTGCGGGTTCTGTTCCATGGCCGGAACCTTGGACTTCACCTTCTGCGGCACCCGGCCCTTGCGGACCAGCTGGTTGATCGTTGGCATGAATGCTTCACCTTTTTGGCTGACCGGAGCGACAGTGCCCGGTCAGTTGACGCCCCATCCGCAAGCGGGAAGCGCCGGTTACTGTGCCGTTTCCAAGCGAAGGGTGGCCGCTGGCGCCCGAAGGCACGGAAGACCGTCCAATAGAAAAAGACCCTGTGAGCCGGCTTTCGCCGCCCTCAAGGCCCTCCGCTCAAAGCCGACAATGTTCAGCTCTATCTGCCCGAAGGGGGAGCGACCCCGTTCCGGATGCGCCGGCCCCTAGTGGGATTCGTCCAAAAGGTCAAGCCGATCCCGCCGGTCTGGCGAGCCTCTGCCAGCGCGCCTCGCTCAAGCCTCGCAAGCTGCATCAGGCTCCACAAGACCCCGCTGCGCGGCGCTTCGTCGCATCGCCGCCGGACATCGCTAAATGGTTAATCTGGCGCTCATCTTTCGTGGCCGCAACGCACGTGCACCTGCACGGCCGGAAGGGTCCTGGCCGCAGGAGAGGGATTGGGGTCGAATGTCCATTTTCAATATGTTCCGGGGGGCTTCGGCCGACCTCGCGATCGATCTCGGCACCGCCAACACGGTCGTCTACCTGCGCGACAAGGGCGTGGTCGTGGCCGAACCGTCGGTCGTGGCGATGGAGACGATCAACGGCCATACCAGCGTGCGCGCGGTGGGCGATGACGCGAAGCTCATGATGGGCAAGACGCCCGACAACGTGCGGACCATCCGCCCGTTGCGCAACGGGGTGATCGCCGACATCGAGATCGCCGAGCAGATGATCAAGCATTTCATCGCCAAGGCGCGCGGCGCGGGCCGGCTGCGACCGGCTCCCGAAATGGTGATCTGCGTTCCATCGGGCTCGACCCAGGTGGAGCGCAGGGCGATCCGCGATGCGGTGTCGAACGCCGGCGCGCGCAAGGTCTGGCTGATCGACGAGCCGATGGCGGCGGCGATCGGCGCCAACCTGCCGGTCACGCAGCCGGTCGGTTCTATGGTGGTCGATATCGGCGGCGGCACGACCGAAGTCGGAGTCATCTCGATCCAGGGCCTGCACCTTGCGATGTCGGTCCGCGTGGGCGGCGACCGGATGGACGAGGCGATCTCGGCGGTGGTGCGCCGCCACCACAACCTCTTGATCGGCGAGGCTACCGCCGAGCGGGTGAAGAAGGAAATGGGCACCGCGCGCGTGCCGACGGGCGCGACGCTGAAGGCGATGATCAAGGGCCGCGACGTTGCGCGCGGCGTTCCCCGCGAGATCGAGATCGAGCAGGGCGAACTGACCGAGGCACTTGCCGAACCCGTCGCCCAGATCGTCCACGCGGTCCGGGCCGCGCTGGAACAGACTGCTCCAGAAATCGCGGCCGACATCATCGATGCAGGGATCATCCTGACCGGGGGCGGCTCGCTGCTGCCTGAGATCGGCACCGTCCTGGCAGAGGAAACCGGGCTTCCCGTCAGCCTTGCGGATAACCCGCTAAGCTGTGTCGCACTTGGCGCTGGCCGGGCGTTGGAAGAGCAGGAATATCGCGGAGTTCTGCGCGCGGCTTGACCGGTCTGTCAGTGACCTTGAGGCGGAGCCAGGGTGGTGAAGGGCGGCCTCGATGTGTGGCCGCCCGGATCCGGCACGAGGGTGCCGTGGTCTCAGGAAAGCGTCAGGCCGCTGCGGTAGCGCGCACGACCTCGTCGGCGTCTTCCTGGATTTCGACCGCGGTCAGGGGATAAGACGCGCCTGCATCGGCACCGTCAACCGTAACTTCGCCGGAATTGTCGTCGGCGTCATCGGCTGCAAGGCTCGCGACTTCGGCGTTGTGCGCCTTTTCCGCGTCGCGCCGCTGGCGTTCGGCCTGCAGTCGCAGTTCGCGGTCGGCCATGACTTCCCACGCGGCCGCGGCCCGCAGGGCCCGCTCGCGTACGTTGTCGAGCTTCGCCGCCCCGGCTTCGGCACGAGCCTCGTCGGCGCGGGCGCGGAAGAATTCGTGCTGGTGGGCCATCGGGCGGTGTCCTCGTTGATGACGGAGCGGGGCCATGCCCCGCAGGGTGGTTCGAACGGCGCGGCGGAGGACCTGGTCAGGCACCCCGCCGCGACATCGTCACCGGTAGGCGATCAGGCAGGCTTGATGTTGGTCGCAGCCTGCTTGCCGCGCTTGTCCGCGGTCAATTCGTAGCTCACGCGCTGGTCGCGATCGAGCGTGGTCATGCCCGATTCCTGCACCGCGCTGATGTGCACGAAAGCGTCGGGGCCTTCGCCATCGGGCTGGATGAAGCCGAAGCCCTTGTCGGTGTTGAAGAACTTGACGGTTCCGATAGTCATAACTCATTCCTTCGAGATTCACGAAAGGCCGCTTGGCCGAACGCCGCACAGCCCTGGCTAGGAGAGGCGGGAGAGGGAATGAGGGGCCGCAAAGCGCCAAAGACCGTCGTTTGCGACTGATAGCCCCGCCTACATGGGCCCGAACTGCTGGAATTGCAAGGTTTGCGGCCCAGCGACTAGTGGCGTGGCCCCTTGGTCAGGCGGCGCGGGCGATCTCGGCCAGGGCCAGATCGGCCGGCATCGGCTGTCCGAAATGGAAGCCCTGCATCATCCGCAGGCCGAGCGAACGGGCGGCGACACGTTGCTCGGCGGTCTCGATCCCCTCGATCGTGCAGCCCAGGCGCAGCTGCCGGGCAAGCGCGACGATTGTCCCGGTGATCGCGCGCGATCCGGCGTCGGTGGTCAACCCCGCCGCGAAACTGCGATCGATCTTGATATGATCAAGCGGCAGGCGGTGAACGTGGCTGAGGCTCGACTGGCCGGTGCCGAAGTCGTCGAGCGCGATCTGAAAGCCCTGCGACCGCAGCGCGCTGAGATTCTCGGCGGCACGGCGATAATCCGAAAGGAGCGCGGTCTCGGTGATCTCCAGCGTGATGCTGGCCGGCGGCGCCCCGGCGGCGGCAACGATCCCGCCAATCCAGTCGGCCGCGCCGGCGCGCAGGATGTCCCGCGCCGAAAGGTTGATCGCGAGCCCGCACCCATGCTCCCAGGCGCGGAATTCGGCCAGGCTCTTGGCCAGGACCGTGCGGGTCAGTTCGCCGATCCGGCCGGTCGCCTCGGCCACGCCGACGAACCGTTCGGGGGTCAACCAGGTGCGCCCGTCAGGGGTCCATCGGGCAAGCGTTTCGAAGCCGATCACGCGGCCGGTGTCGCCGTCGACGATGGCCTGATAGACGAGCGCGATCTGGCTCTGAAGGTCGCTCGAATGGAACGTGCGGGTGATCGCGCGCCGTTCCTGAAGCTCGCGCTCGTCTGCTTCGGTGAACTCGAAACGCACGCCGCCGCGCGCGTCCTTCGCCTTGTAGAGTGCCGCGTCGGCGCGCTCCAGGCATTCGGGGACGGTGTGGGTCGAACGGGTCTTGCGCAATCCGATCGAGCACGAGACCCGCAGCCTTTCGTGACCGTGCGTGATCGGGCGGCGGATATGCGCAGCCAGCGCGTCAACCACCGCGGACGCGCCCTCGCTGTCCAGCTCTCCGTCGAGAAGCAGCGCGAACTCGTCGCCGCCGAGCCGTCCGAACGCCATGATCTGCGCCGCGTCGGCAATGCGCGAGGTAACCGCGCACAGGACGGCATCGCCCGCGCCGTGGCCGTACGTGTCGTTGATATGCTTGAATCCGTCGAGGTCGACGAGCGCGAGCCACGGTGTCGGCCGGCCATGGTCGTCCAGTGCATCGGCCAGGCGGGCCAGGATCGTTCGCCGGTTCGCCGCCCCCGTCAGCGGATCGATCGCGGCCTCGATGCGCCTGCGCTCGGCCATCGCGGCGGCCTCGCGCTCGCGCGCAAGAAGCTCCTGGCGCGAACGCTCTAGCGCAAGGAAGTCGCTCTGATGCTCGCGGCAGATCAGGAGAAGCAGGCCGGTGACCGCGAATTGCACGAACACGACGAGCGGCGCGTTGGGGTGCCCGTGAGTCATGAACCAGATGCTCGACGGGACCATGACCCCAAGACCGACGCGCAAGGCCACGGCGAGCGACTGGCTGAATGCCAGGATCGCCACGAAGCAGCTGATTGCGGTGAAATAGTGGACGAGACTCTGCTCGTCGCGGTTACCATATGTGTAAAGCGCCATCGCCCACCAGACGACTGTGACGACCAGCACCAGGCTGATCTGCCCGAGGCGGTGAACGTCGCGCGCGCGGTCCCCGGCGCTACGCCTGGCGACCCGGTGCGGTACCCAGTGCCAGATCCGCGAGCCGATCCCCGCCGTCATGACCAACGGCGCCCAGACGGTCAGCGAAGGAGGAGCGGTGTGAGCGAAGCCGATCGCCAAAGCGAAGATATTGAAGAGGATTACCGCGTAAAGGATGGGCAGCCGGTGCGACAGGCTGAGGCCGAACGCGCTCGCCACGCCGTCATCGAGTCCGGACTGTCCGGGTGCGGTGGACGCGCGCAGGAGGTGCCCATCGGCCGTTACCGGTCGATCCGCGACATCCTCGCCAGCCCGTTGAAGTCCCCCCGCCATTGCAGGTGGATATGGGTCATGACGGTAAACTTATGATTACGCGCCGGTAAGTATTATCCGAGCACCGGGACGAGGGCGCCGACGAGCGCGCGGACCTTCTTCTGCCGCCATTGCGGCATCGGCGCGACGAGCCAGTAGGTGTTGGCGCTAGGCTCGGGCTCGCCCACCGCGGCGACCGTTCCGGCAGCGAGCGCGGCCTCTGCCAGCATCGCCGGAACGCGGGCGCGGCCCAGTCCCGCCCCGACCGCTGCGAGCGCCAGCCCCGCGTCGGCGACGGTCATGGCCACCGCGTCAGCGCCATCGCCGTCGTGCGGAGCGGGGTCGCCAGGCCAGCCGATCCACCCCGTGGCGCCATTGGCCCCGCCGGGCGCGGTCACAGTGACGAGCGCGCCGGGCGCGAGCGCCGCACCCTCAAGCTCGCCGGACCCGTTGCCGTAGCGGACCGCAAGATCGAGATTCGCCTCGGTAAAGTCGGGATCGCCCTCGCCCGCGACGAGAACGAAGCGGAGATCGGAATTGTCGCCGCGGAATGCCGCCAGCCGCGAGGCGAGCCACAGGCTGAGGAAGTCGCGCGGCACCGCGATCGTATAGACCTGGCTCGATTGCCCGGCCTGCATCGCCCGCACCGCTTCCTCGAATTGCAGGAAGCCGTGGCGCAGGGGATCGAGGCCCGCCTGCGCCTCTTCAGTAAGTTCGAGGCCCTTGGGAGTCCGGCGAAAAAGAACGACGCCGAGCAGGTCCTCGAGAGCGCGGATCTGCTGGCCGACTGCGGCCGGGGTCACCGCCAGCTCATCGGCCGCGCGCGTGAAGGAAAGATGCCGCGCGGCCGCATCGAACACGCGCAGGGCGTTGAGCGGGAGGTGGGTGCGCTTCATGGCGCGTCAGTATGGCGCGAAGCGCGGCGCGGCAAGAGCGAGGACGACAAACGCTGCCGCGCGGCAGGTTCGCCGCCGGGGTTCAGCCCGCGGTGGCGGGGGCAGCGAGCGGGAAGAACGGGATCGCAACCTCGACCAGCGCACCGTCGGCGCGGCGCATGGTGTAGTGGCCTTCCATGCTGCCATGAGGCGTTGCAAGCGGGCAGCCCGAGACATAGTCGTGGCTGTCCCCGGGTTTGAGCATCGGCTGCTCGCCCACCACCCCTTCGCCATCGACGAAACTCACGAGCCCGCGTCCGTCGGTAATGCGCCAGTGGCGGGTCACGAGCTGGACCGCCTGCGGTCCCTCGTTCTCGATCCGGATGTGATAGACCCAGAACCACTTCCCCGCCTCCACCCGCGACTGTTCGGGGAGGAAATTCACCGCGACCCGCACGATGATGCCGTCGGTAACCGCGGCGTGCTGGAAGAGCTCCTTCATCGACGACAAGGTTAACGCGGATCGCCCTTTGGGACAATGACCTGCGTCACCTGCCCCGCCTTTTGCGACGCGCGCATAATGTCGTCGCCGTCCTAGACTTGTCATAAGGGCCGGTTACCCGTGTCGATGCGGAGGCGCCGCGCCGTGCCGGTCCGGCGCAACGGGCTCTTTCAATCCGGTGCCGCGCAGGGCCTCCGCAACCTCATCCGAAAAGGAAGAAGCTACAGTCCCGCTGCAGTCAGGGCGCGATCGAGGTCCTCGATAAGGTCGCGCGGATCCTCGAGCCCGACATTGAGGCGCAGCATACCTTCGCCCACGCCCATTTCTGCGCGAGCCTCGGCACCGACCCCGTGGTGCGTGGTCGACGCCGGGTGGCACATCAGCGAACGCGCATCGCCGATGTTGTTCGAGATATCGATCACTTCCAGCGCATCGAGCAAGGCGTGCGCCTGCGCCCGCTCGCCATCGACCTCGAAGCTGAAGATCGGCCCAGAAGCGTCCATCTGGCGTACGGCAAGATCGTGCTGGGGATGGCTGGGCAGGAAGGGGTGAAGCATGCGCGGCACGCGCCGTTCCAGGAAGCGGCCCACTTCCATCGCGTTCTCGCTCTGCCGATTTATGCGCAGCGACAGCGTCTCGAGCCCCTTGAGGACGACCCAGGCATTGAAGGGCGAGCAGTTCGGCCCGGTGTTGCGCTGGAACGGCAGGAGCTTTTCGTCGATGAACTGCTGCGTGCCGCAGACCGCGCCGGCAAGCACGCGGCCCTGCCCGTCCATCATCTTGGTCGCGGAATAGGCGACGACATCGGCGCCGAATTCGAGGGGGCGCTGGAGCGCGCTCGTCGCGAAAGCATTATCGACCACGCTGGTGATCCCGTGCGCACGCGCCAGCCCGCAAACGAAGGCGAGGTCTACGATGTCCATCGTCGGGTTCGCCGGAGTCTCGAAAAAGAAGACCTTGGTGTTTGGCCGGATCGCGGCTTGCCATGCGGCATTGTCGCGGCCGTCCACGACGGTCGTCTCGATCCCGAAGCGCGGGCAAAGCGAATCGACCAGCCAGCGGCACGAGCCGAACGCCGCGCGCGCCGAGACGATGTGGTCCCCGGCCGAAAGCTGGCAAAGAAGCGCCGCGGTCATCGCCGCCATGCCGCTGGCCTGCGCCCGGCAGGCTTCTGCCCCTTCGAGCAGTGCGATGCGTTCTTCCAGCATCTGGACGGTAGGATTCTGGAGGCGCGAGTAAGTCATGCCTTCGGCCTCGCCCGCAAAACGCGCGGCGACGGAGGCGGCATCGTCGTATGAATAACCAGAGGTCAGGAACAGCGCCTCGGACGTTTCACCCTGCTCGGAACGCCAGGTGCCGCCCCGCACCGCCTGGGTGGCAGGGCGCCAGCGAGAGGTGATTTTGCGGTTGCGGCCGGTATCGCGTTTCATGGACCGCGCCTTACGAAGCCGCCGAAGGCCGCGCAAGCGTGTCCGATCTTGTTGCGGGGCGGCCCGCGCGCCAGTATCGGCACCCGCGATGACCGCGCGATCCGACCAACCCGCCGAATCGCGCGATCCGCTGAACCTGTGCCTGGCGATCGCGGGCGCCTTCGCGTTGCTTGCACTCAACCGGCTGGACATCCCGACCAAGCCGTTTTTCGACGAGGTTCACTACCTTCCCGCCGCGCGCGATCTGCTGGCACTGACCGGGACGCTCAACCGCGAGCACCCGATGCTCGGCAAGGAGATCATCGCGGGGTCGATGCGGCTGCTGGGGGACGATCCCTGGGGATGGCGACTGCCCTCGGCGCTTGCGGGAACGCTGGCGTTGTTCGTCGCGATGCGAGCGATGTGGTGGGCTAGCCTCTCGCGCGTCGCGACGATCATGTTCGGCGTGTTGCTCGCAAGCAATTTCATGCTGCTCGTCGCCGCACGGATCGCGATGCTGGACATCTACATGTTCGCGTTCTCGATGGCCGGCCTGTGGCTCGTCGCGCGAGCTGTTCGCCGCCCCGAAAGCGCGCGACGCGACCTCGCGCTGGCGGGGGTGGCGATGGGCCTCGCGCTGGCGAGCAAGTGGACCGCCGCGCCCGTCGCGGCGGCTCCGGGACTGGCTTTCGCGGCGGTGCGCTGGAAGGACCTTGCCGGCCGCCGCGCCGCCTTTGTTACCGCGAGGGACGCCGCTCCGGTCCGCGGAATGGCGCTGGTCGAGGCGGCGATGTGGCTCGGCGTCGTGCCGCTGGCCGTCTATTGCGCCAGCTTCGCCCCGGCGTTCTTCTACGCGAACAATCCACTCAGCCTCGCGCGCCTGGTGCCCTACCAGTTCGACATGGCGCACCTTCAGGAAAGCGTGGTCCAGTCGCACCCTTACCAGAGCGTTTGGTGGCAATGGCTGCTCGACTTGCGCCCGATCTGGTATCTCTACGAAGTCGCCGACGGAGCGCAGCGGGGCGTGTTGTTCATCGGAAACCCGGTGACGATGATCGCGGGACTGCCCGCGCTTGGCTGGTGCGCGGTCCATGGGGTGCGTGCGCGCCGGGCCGACATGGCGGCGGCGGTCATTCTGTTCCTCGCCAGCCTCGGGATGTGGCTGTTCGCCGACAAGCCGGTTCAGTTCTACTATCATTACATGCTGCCCGGCACGTTCCTGCTGGCCGCCCTCGCGCTTGCCCTGGCCGAGGCCTGGAAGCCCGGCCGGCGATGGCCCGCGGTTGCGGTGATCGGTGTCGGACTTGCCATGTTCGCCTGGTTCTATCCGATCCTGACCGCCGCTCCGCTGGCAGGCGATCAGTCCTTCCTGCTCTACGCCTGGCTGCCAAGCTGGCGTTGATCGTCACGCCCCGCTACGCCCGTCGCAAATTACTGATACGGGAGCGGGAATGACGTTGGCGACGCCGCACGACAAGGCGCACGAACACGGCCACGGCGAATGGCGCCGCGGCTGGCCGGTTGTGCTTGGCGCGGCGGCGATGTTCGCCACCGGCCCCGGGCTCTACCAGAACCTGTCGAGCCTGTTCGTCCCCGATCTAGAACGCACGCTGGGGATTACGCGCGGCGCGATCGCAACTTCGGCCGCGCTGGGGCTGCTTGGCGCGCTCGCCGCCCCGGCGATCGGGCGGCAGGCCGACCGGATCGGCGTCCGCCCGGTGCTACTGGCCTCGCTCGCGCTCGTCGTCTGCGGCCACCTCGTGTTCGCGCTGATGGCCGGCCCTGCGTGGCAATTCCAGCTCGGCATCGCGCTGCTGGCACTGTCGGCGCCGGGGCTTGGCAGCCTCGTGTTCGGGCGCCTGATCGCGAGGCGGTTCGACCAACATCGCGGTGCCGCGCTCGGGCTTGCCCTCACCATCTCGTCGGTTTCGACGCTCCTGCTGCCCCCGTTGATCGGGTGGGTGATAGAAGGATACGGCTGGCGCCCGGCGTATCTCCTCCTCGCCGTCCTGCCCGTGCTCATCGGGCTGCCCCCCGCGCTGATCGCCATTCGCAGCGCCGGCGAACGGTCCGGCGCGGCGGCGCACGCCCACGGTCCGGCGCATGCCGCGGACGACGACGAACCGAGACCGAGCTGGCGCGACGGCAACTTCTGGCGGCTCGCCGTCGCGGCGATGATGATCAATGCCGGAACGGTCGGAATGGTCACGCAACTCGCCCTGATCGGTCGCGAGCGGGGGCTGAGTCTCGCGTCGGCGGGGCTGTTGCTGTCGGCGTTTGGACTGTCGCAACTGCTCGGCCGGCTCGCGATCGGACTACTGGTCGACCGCTTTGCCGCAAACCTGATGGCGGCACTGTTCGCGCTCGTCTCGGCGGGCGGATTTGCTGTGCTGGTGTCGGGCGAAGGCGGCTTCGCCCTGGCCCTCGTGGCGGTGTTCGCGGCGGGGCTGATGGGCGGCGCGGAGCACGACCTTCTGCCCTATTTTGCCTCGCGGATGTTCCCCCGCTCGCATTACAGCGAAGTCTATGGCCGGCTGCTGATGCTGTCTCTGTTCGGCAGTGCCGTGGGCCTGATCGGCTTCGCGCGGGTCTACGACCTGACGGCCAGCTACAGCGGGCCACTGGTCGGCGCGTCAGTCCTGCTGCTGCTCGCCGCGGCGCTGTTCGCCCGGCTCCCCGCCGCGCGGCACGATGCCGGACCGGCGGGAAGTTCGGTCGCAGCCTAGTCCATCAACTTCTTGATGAAGTAGGTCATCGTCAGCGCGTTGGTTCGCGCGGCCTGCTTCAGGTCCGCTCCGGCGCCGTGGCCACCCTCGGTATTCTCGTAGTAATAGAACGGCAGGCCGTATTCCTCCATCCGCGCGGCGAACTTGCGCGCGTGCTGCGGGCCCACGCGGTCGTCCTTGGTCGTGGTGAAGATGAACGGTTCGGGGTATTTCACCCCGCGCTTGAGGTTCTGGTATGGCGACAGCTTCTGCCAGAACGCCCTCACCGCCGGATCGGCGTTCACGTCTCCGTATTCACCCTGCCACGAGGCACCGGCCGCGATCTTCGAGATGCGGATCATGTCGAGCAGCGGCACCTGGATGTTGACCGCGTTCCACAGTTCGGGATGCTGGATGAACTCGACCCCCATCAGGAGCCCGCCGTTCGACCCGCCCTGGATGCCCAGACGGCGCGGGGAGGTGATCCTGCGCGCGATCAGGTCCTTCGCGACCGCGGCGAAATCGTCGTAGATGATCTGACGTTTCACACCGAGGCCAGCCTCGTGCCACGCCGGCCCGAACTCGCCGCCGCCACGGATGTTGGCCAGCACGAACGCACCTCCGCGTTCGAGCCACAGCTTGCCGGTGGTCGCGGCATAGCTGGGGGTCGAGCTCGCCTGGAAGCCGCCATAGGCGTTGAGGATCGTCGGGGTCGTGCCGTCGTAGGCGATGTCCTTGCGGTGGACGACGAAGTACGGGATTTTCGTCCCGTCGGTTGATGTCGCCTCGAGCTGCTCGACCACGTGGTTCGCCGCCTCGAACTTCGCCGGCAGGGTCTTTACCTGCTTCAGCGTGCCGGTGCCCGCGTCGGCGAGGTACAGCGCGTTGGGGCTGAGGAAGCCCGCGGTGTTCACGAACGCGAGGTCGGACTTCTCGTCGGTCGAGCCGAAGCCGACCGTCAGGTTGTCGGGCAGCGCCATGCGCGTCTGGGTCCAGCCACCGCCCTTCTTGGGCGCAAACGCGAGCGCGCGCCCCCGCACGTTGTCGAGCGTGGCCAGCAGCAGCCGGTTGCGCGTCGAAGTGATCGATTCCAGCGAATCGCGCGGCCCGGGCGCCCACACCAGCGATGGCTTCAGCTTGGCCGGATCGGCCTTGAGCGCGGCGAGGTCGAGATCGGCGACGCTGCCCTGGCGAAAGGCCGGCCCGGCCGCGGTCCAGTCCTCGTCGAGGCGAACAATCGCGCGCCCGCCGACGAGTTCGGCGACTTGCGCCTTCTGCGGGATAGCGATCTGCTTCACGCCCGTCGGCGTGACCAGATAGGTCAGCGAATGGAAGAAGTCCGTCGACCGCACGATGAGCGGCAGGGTGTGGCCCTGGCTGTCGCGCAGGACGGTCGGCCCGGCAGCGACGTCCGACTTCTCGCCCCGAAACAGCTCCTTTGCTTGGGCGAGCGGCTGGCCGCGCGTGACCCGCTTCACGATGTAGGCATAGCCCGAGGTGGTGACGTCCTCCGGCGTCCAATCGGTCGAAACGAGGAGGTGATCCTTGTCCTCCCAGGTGAAGTCATGCTTGCCGCGGGGAAGGTGGAAGCCGCCGGGCACGAACTTGCCGGTGGCCAGGTCGAACTCGCGCACCTCGACCGCATCCTCGCCCCCGTCGGACAGGCTGATGAGGCACAGCCGCTGCTCGGGTTCGAGGCACTGGGCGCCCTTGTACACCCACGACTTGCCCTCGGCCTTGCCGAGCGCATCGATGTCGAGGACCGTCGTCCAGTTGGGCGCCGCGGTGCCGTAGTCGGCCAGCGTGGTCTTGCGCCAAACCCCGCGCAGGTGCTCGGGGTCCTGCCAGAAGTTGTAGATTGCCCCGTTGAGGAAGCTGGGCGTGGGGATGCGGTCCTTGGCCCCGGCGATGGCCAGCGCCTCGTTGTACAGCGTATGATAGCGAGCGTCGGCCTCCAGCCGCTTCACCGTGACGGCATTGTGTTCCTCCACCCAGGCCATCGCCCGGGGCGAGGTGAACTCCTCCAGCCAGATGTAGGGATCGGTCGCGTCAGCGCTCGCGGTGGTCTGGGCATTTGCGGTCAAGGGAACGGCAACGGCGCTGGCAAGCAGCGCGGCAAGGATCGGGCGCATGAAGGTCCTTCAGGAAACATAAGGTTGCCAGCAGCCTAGCGCGCGTGCGCGCGGGGGCAAGCACTCGATCGACGAGCGTGCGACGCCGGCCTGTGAACGACGTCGTTGGCTGCTGGACGGCTGCAGTGTCGCCTGGCTAGTACTTGCCCCAGACGAACTTGCTGCTCAGCGCGAAATTCCACACCGACCCGACCACGATGCCCGACAGCGCGGCGGGATATTCGTGCATGCCGAAGCGCACCAGCACGGCGGCGACGCCGACATTGGCGAGCAGGCCGACCGAGCAGGTCAGCGCGAACTTGGCCCAGCCGCGGGCCAGCGCGGTGAAGCCGCGCAGGCGCTTGTCGGCATAAGTCAGCGCGTTGTTGAGGACGAAATTGACGGTCATCGCGACCACCGCGGCGACAGTCTGGCCGATCTCGAACGGGGTGACGATTGTCCCCATCAGGGTGCCGCCGAACATCTCCATGAAGCTGGCCAGGATCGCCATGTGGACGACGACGCCCAAGGCTCCGATCGTGCCGAACAGGGCAAAGCGCGTCGGGATGATGCGGCCCAGCCACTTGTCGTAGAGCCCGATCAGGAATTCGAACACGACCGTCCGGTCGAGTTTCGATTCGCCTTCGGCGCGCGCTGCGAAGGCCAGCGGCAGTTCCTTGACCTTCAGCGGGGCATCGACGGTGGCGAGAATGTCGAGCAGGATCTTGAAGCCGACGCCCGAGAGACGGTGCGCGTCCTTGCGCAACACTTCGGTCCGCAACAGGAAGTAGCCGCTCATCGGATCGGACAGGGTCACCCCGGTGACCTTGCGCGCCAGGCTGTTGGCAAAGCCCGAGGCCTTGACCCGGTCGGGCCGTCCCCATGCCTCGGTGCTGGCCCCCTCGGCGAAGCGGCTGGCATAGGCAAGGTCGTAGCCCTCTTCGGCCACCGCCTTAAGCATCGCGGGAAGCAGCGCCGGATCGTGCTGGTGATCGGCATCCATCACCGCGACGCATGGCGCGGCGGTCGAGCACATTCCCTCGATCGCGGCCGAGGCCAGACCGCGCCTGCCGATCCGCTGGATCACGCGGATGCGCGGGTCCTCGAGGCTGATCGTGCGCGCCTCGTCAGCCGTCCCGTCGGGGCTGTTGTCGTCGACGATGATCGCTTCCCAGGCGATGCCCTCCAGCGCGGCGCCGAGGCGTTCGACCAGCGCGCGCAGGTTGCCCCGCTCGTTGAGCGTGGGCAGGACGACGGCGAGTTGCAGCGGCCGGGTCATGAAAGTCGTTCGAGTACCGCGTCGCCGATCGCGCGGGTTCCGTGCGTGCCGCCCAGGTCGCCGCCGAGGATGCAGTCGGCGAGCGCCGCCGCCACGGCCCGCTCGACACGTCGAGCGTGATCTTCCAGCCCAAGCGAGTGGCGCAGCAGCATTGCAAGGCTGAGGATCGTCGCCATCGGATTGGCCAGCCCCTTGCCCGCGATGTCGGGCGCGCTGCCGTGGATCGGCTCGTACAGGCCGAAGGTGCCATGCGCAGTGGTGCGAGCGCCGAGCGAGGCGGAGGCGAGCAGCCCGATCGAGCCCACGCACATCGATGCCTGGTCCGAAAGGATGTCGCCGAACAGGTTGCCGGTCACGATCACGTCGAACTGGCCGGGCTGGCGAACGAGCTGCATCGCGGCATTGTCGACATACATGTGGCTGAGGGCAACGTCGGGATACTGCGCCGCCACCTCGATAACCACGTCGCGCCAAAGCTGAGAGGTTTCCAGCACGTTGGCCTTGTCGACCGAGCAGAGCCGCCCCTGTCGCCCCTGTGCCGCGCGGAACGCAACGTGGGCGATGCGCTCAACCTCGTCCTCGGCATAGGACATCATGTCCCAGCCCTGGCGGCGGCCGTCAGCCAGCTTGCGCGTGCCCTTTTCGCCGAAATAAACGTCGCCATTGAGCTCGCGCACGATCAGCAGGTCGATCGCGCCGGCGATCTCGGGCTTCAGCGCGCTGGTGTGCTCCAGTCCGGCGAAGACCTTGGCCGGACGCAGGTTGGCGAACAGGCCCAGCTCGCTGCGCAGGCCCAGGATCGCCTGTTCGGGGCGCAGGTGCCGCTCCAGCGCGTCACATGTGGGGTCGCCGACCGCACCGAACAGCACCGCGTCGCTATCGCGCGCCGCGGCCAGCGTGGCGGCAGGCAGCGGGTGGCCGTGGCGATGGTATGCGACGCCGCCGACGTCGGCGTGGACGAGTTCGACCTGCGGCAACGCCAGCGCGTCAAGCACGCGCAGCGCCTCGGCAGTTACTTCGGGCCCGATGCCGTCCCCGGCAAGAACCGCAATGCGCATCATAAATCCCCTGCGATGCGCTTCAGACGGTCGAGCAGAATCGCGTGCGCCCCCATAGCATCGCCGCGCCGCTCGGCAAGCAGGCGGGCACCGATCGCCTTGCCCTGGCGTTCGAGCCGCGCCAGCAGCGTGGGCCAGTCGTCACTTGGGGCATCGCGTGTGCCGGAGCTGCCGTAGCCCAGTTCGCGCAGGAGCAGCTCCTGATAAGCCGCCAGCGCCCCGACCCAGCCCCGCGCGGAGGGCGCGTGGCAGATCGCCTCGAGCACGGCGCCGAGCGCGTCATAAAGCACCGGATATGGCTGGCTTTCGGGCAGCGTCGCGGCAGTGAGCGCGGTCGCCCAGCCAATCGCCGCACTGGCGAGCGGCTCGCCCAGCCACGGTCCGCGGCTCGTCACCAATTCGACGCGCGCGAACGGCAGCTGGCTGGCCGAACGGGCGGACAGTTCGACGTCGAGCAGATTTCCCGGAATGACCACCGGGCGCAGCCGCCGCCCGCGCGCGCCAGCGCAATACGCTGCGATCAACCCGTGGTCGGCCGTCATCAGGCGCAGCACTGCGGCGTGTTCGCCATGCGCGCGGGCGGCGCAGAGGATGGCGGGGGCGCGCAAGTGCATCACGCGCCCCTAGCGTATTGTGGCGGCGTCAGGCCAGCATGCGGACCTTGGGCTCGCGGTCGTAGAACCGCATTGCCGCCGCCTTGGCGAAATCGGCGCCGAGGCCGGTCACACCCTCGTCCTTCTCTACACCGGCCTTGTCGAGCAAGGCTTTGGCCCCGTCACTCGCGCCGATGGCCTTGAGGTGTCCGAACGCGTCCATCACGAACTGCACCGCGGCTCCTTCGCGGGTGAGCTTGCCGGCAGCCTCGGCGGTCAACACGAGGGCCACCGCGTCGAACAGGACCGATGGACTGCCGGCAAGCTGGCCGTCGGCCTTCAGCGTGCCCTTCGACAACGCGATGCCGCCGACCTTTGGCGCGACCGTGAAGCAAGTTCCGCCAGCCTTCTCCACTGCACTCCTGACGGCCGAGATTTCACCCGCATCGGATCCTTCGTCGAACAGGATCGCGACCTTGCGGCCATCGAGCGTGTGCTTGGCATTGGCGATGATCGAGAGCGCGGGCGAGGCGTCCATGTCGACCGTCTTTGCCGCTGCCGGCGCGGCTGCGGGCAGTTCCATCGCAAGCCCCGCGGCGACTCGTGCGGCGAGTTCCTCGTCGACATTGCGCAGCCTGGAAAGCAGGCGCGTCCGCACCGGTTCGAGCGCGACCTTCGACAGCTCGAACGTGATCGCGCTGGCCAGATGCGCCTGTTCGGGCGCGGTTTGCGAGCGGAAGAACAGCCGCGCCTGGCTGTAGTGATCGGCGAACAGTTCGGCCCGCACGCGCAGCTTTTCCGAGCCGTCGTTGCGCTCGTCATTGGCGGTGAAGGTGGTGAAGCCGGTTTCCGGGCATTCGCGCGGCCCCCCGTTCTCGCCATTGTCGGCAAGGCTGTTGGGTTCGTAGTTGGCGCGCCCGGTCGGAACCATGGTCTGCATCATGCCGTCGCGCTGGAAGTTGTGCATGGGGCAGCGCGGCGCGTTGACCGGGATCTGGTGGAAGTTGGTCGTCCCCAGCCGCGACTTCTGCGTGTCGAGGTACGAGAACAGCCGACCCTGAAGCAGGGGGTCGTTGGTGAAATCGATTCCCGGGACAACATTGCTCGGCAAAAATGCGGCCTGCTCGGTCTCGGCGAAGAAATTGTCGACGTTGCGGTTCAGCGTCATCCGGCCGACGATCTGGATCGGCAGCACTTCTTCGGGAATGAGCTTGGTTGCGTCCAGCACGTCATAGGGCTGTGCCGCCGCGAATTCCTCGTCGAACACCTGTAGGCCCAGGTCCCAGGCGGGGAAGTTGCCGCTGTCGATCGCCTCGAACAGGTCGCGGCGATGGAAATCGGGATCGGCGCCAGCGATCTTCACCGCCTCGTCCCAACAGGTCGACTGCATGCCCAGAACGGGCTTCCAGTGGAACTTGACGAACTTTCCCTCGCCCTTGGCGTTCACCATCCGGAAAGTGTGGACGCCGAAGCCTTCCATCATCCGCAGGCTGCGGGGGATCGCCCGGTCCGACATAGCCCACATGATCATGTGCATCGATTCGGGCATCAGGCTGATGAAGTCCCAGAACGTGTCGTGCGCCGAAGCGGCCTGGGGATAGCCCCTGTCGGCCTCCATCTTCACGCTGTGGATGAGGTCGGGGAACTTGATCGCGTCCTGGATGAAGAACACTGGGATGTTGTTGCCGACGAGATCCCAGTTGCCTTCGTCGGTGTAGAACTTGACCGCGAAACCGCGCACGTCGCGCGGCGTGTCGACCGACCCGGCACCGCCGGCGACGGTGGAGAAGCGGGCGAAGACCTCGGTCTGCTTGCCCTTGGCCTGGAACGGCGCCGCCTTGGTCAGTTCGGGAATCGCGCGCGTGCATTCGAATACGCCGTGCGCGCCCGAGCCGCGGGCGTGGACGATCCGCTCGGGGATGCGCTCGTGGTCGAAATGGAAGATCTTCTCGCGCAGCACGAAGTCTTCAAGCAGCGTCGGCCCGCGCGAGCCGGCCCTGAGGCTGTTCTGGTTGTCGGAAATGCGCACGCCGTGGTTGGTCGTGAGATGCGCGGTATCCTGAGGTTCGCCCCGCTTGGCTCCGCGTTCCATCGGCGCCTGCTGATGGGTTTCGCCACCATTGCCGGTCGCGGTCGGGCGAGCGCCGGCGGACGAATTGCGCGAGGGGGACTTGGCCATGGGTTTTCCTTAGGTGCGGGGAAAAAAGTAACAGGGGGACGTCAGAACGATCAGGCGGAAACCATCTCGCCGTGACTGGCACAGGCGGTGCACGGCTCAGGCACCGCGCCGGACTTCACCTCCGCAACCCGCGCGAGATCCGCCTTCGACGCGGACACCGCCGGGCTCTGTGCGCGGCCGGCGGTCCAGTTCTTCTGCATCCGAACGGTAGGATTGGGCGCACACCACAACTCGCCGTTCGCGTCGAGCGCGGTCACCCAGATCAGGTTATGCTCCAGCCCGTAATCGATCATGCCCACGGCAAGGCCGTCGCCCTTGCCGATGACGTGGACGGGAATTGGCGGATTGAGTTGCGTGAACATCGCTGGCTCGTGCGGAGAGGAAAACGCCGCGCGAGTGCGGCGATGTATCCTTAACCCGCTGGCACGAGCCTAGTTCCGCCTGCCTCCGGCAAAGCGGGCGGGGAATACCCGATCAGGTCGATTGGTCTTCCCGATCAATCGGTTACGCCGGCTCCGGGAGTCGGCCCAGCGGGCTTTGCGCGCGCCTTCTGGCCAGAGGCGCCATTACCCGCAGCGCCTTCGAGCGCGGCGATTCGCAGCTTGAGGCTGTCGACTTCCTCGCGCGCCTTGGCGGCCATGGTCTTGACCGCCTCGAACTCGTCGCGGCTGACGAAGTCGAACCCGCCCAGCGTCTCCTTGATCCGCTCGCGGGCGCCGTCGCGCGCTTCGCGACCCATTCCGGCAAAAGTGCCGGCGGCGCTGTTCAGCAGCTTGACGAAATCGGAGATCATCGGGTTGTCGGATTGCATGGCAGGAACCTTTTGGGGGCGCGTGAGAGCGGCAAAGATGGGCGCAGCATGGCCCCGGCGCAAGACTTAGAGGCGGATGCGCGTGGTTGCCGCGGCAGGTGCGCCGACGCCGTCGGCATCAGGATTGGCCACCAGGAACTGCCAGTTGAGCACGGTAGCGAACAGCACCCAGCCGAAGTAGGGCAACAGCAGCAGCGCGGCATTGCGCCGGACCCGCCAGAACATGACGACCGTCAGCAGCACCGCAATGTCGAGCGCGACGAGAAGATAAAGCGCGGCGGTGATCCGGTGCGCGGCGAAGAACAGCGGCGACCAGGCGAGGTTGAGAAGAAGCTGGACGATGAACATCGCTACCGCCGCGCCGCGCCCGCGCGCGCCCCGCGCGGTGACCACCAGAGTCAGCGCCACGCCCATCATTAGGTAGAGAATTGACCAGACGATGCCGAAGGCAGCAGGCGGCGGATAGATCGATGGCTTGACGAGGCCGGCGAACCACGGGTTCTGCGCGGTGCTGCCGGCAACCTGGCCCGAAAGAAATCCGGCCAGCATGACCACGGGAACGATCAGCAATGCCCAGCGCAGGAAGCTAGCGCGAAGTTGCCCGCGCGAGGCCAGTTGGCTCATCCGTTCAAAATCCCTCGCGATTCGGCGGCGATCATGGCGCGCGCACGGCTGCGAGGCAACCGGAGCCGCTGTCCCCGTGCGGGACAATCGCGAGCCCGATCAGCCACGGCGAGCGCAGACCAGGAACTCGATGTTTCCTTCCGGTCCGGTGATCGGGCTGGGCACGATGCCTTCCACCCACCAGCCCGACTGTTCCAGCCAGGCGCGCACGTCGTCGCACACCCGCGCATGGAGCGCGGGATCGCGGACCACGCCGCCCTTGCCCACCTCGCCCCTGCCGACCTCGAACTGGGGCTTGATCAGCGCGACCAGCGTGGCCTTCGGAGCGGCGAGCGCCAGCGGCACCTCGAGCACCTTGGCCAGTCCGATGAAACTGGCATCGCACACGATCCAGTCGCACGGCCGGTCGATCTGCGCCGGGGTCAGCGTGCGGGCGCTGGTCTGCTCGAGCACCGTAACGCGCGGATCCTGGCGCAGCTTCCAGGCAAGCTGGTTGGTCCCGCTGTCCACCGCAAAGACGTGCGCGGCTCCGCGCTGGAGCAGGACGTCGGTGAAGCCGCCGGTCGAACTGCCGATGTCCATCGCGGTAACGCCCGCAGGATCGAGCCCGAAATGGTCGAGCGCATGGGCAAGCTTGATCCCGCCGCGCGACACCCACGGATGATCCCGCCCGCGCACGTCGAGGTGAGCGTCCTCGCTCAGTAGCTGCCCGGCCTTCGCCAGCTTCGTCTCTCCGCTGAAGACCAAGCCTGCAAGCAGCAATGCCTGGGCGCGTGCCCGGCTTTCAGCGAGGCCGCGCGCCACGAGCAACTGGTCGGCGCGGATCTTGCTCGGCTTGGCGGACATGTCGACTTTCGTGGGGGCCGGGTCGGGTCCGGCGGGGTTGAGGTCGCAAGCTCTTGATCCCATAGGGAGACGATGATGGCAAACCTCGCTTCCCTCGCTCGCCTGACCGCCCCGGGCCTGGCGCTGCTGTTCGTCGCGGGCTGCGCCACCGAGCGCAAGCCGCCGCCGCGCCCCGTGCCGACCGCGGCCCCTCGCCCCGTACCTCCGCCGGCCCCGGTTCGCGCGCCCGCCGACTGGCGCGATGCGCCGGCCACGCCGGGCGACTGGACCTACCAGTCCGGTCCGGTGACGATGGCGCGGTTCGGGACGATGGGCACAAGCCCGCTGCTTTCGCTGACCTGCGACCGGGCGGGCGGCGCGATCGTCCTCAATCGCGCCGGTGCCGCGGCCGGATCGCTGCCGATGACCATCGTGACGACCACGCTCACTCGCCAGTTCAGCGCGATGCCGGTGGCCGCCGCCGCTCCCACGCTGGCAGTATCGTTCACGCCGCGCGATCCTATGCTCGACGCCATGGCCTTCAGCCGTGGTCGTTTCGCGGTCGAAGTCAGCGGATTGCCCACGCTCTACCTGCCGGCCTGGCCGGAAGTCGGGAGGGTGATCGAGGATTGCCGCTGAGCGGTTTGGCAGGGGGGTCGACCCGGGCGCAAATCGGAGTTGGCGGAACGCCTGATTCTGACGCCAAAATATTTCAATGCAAGACTTGTTGTGAAGCCTCTCATGATTCACATATTGCGCAAGGCCGGGGCTGGAAGGCGAGCTTTCCGAACCGGTCCAGCCGGACCTCACGCGGGGGTCGGCGCCCTGGCTCTAACAGCGCGAAAGGAGGTGATCCGATGTCTCATGGTTCAGCTAAGAGGTCGGTGAAGTCCGTATGGAGGCATTATCGCTGAGTCGCATGTCGCGATAAAGGCTTCTGCGGCGGCACTTCCGGCCGCTGACCATGCGAAGGGCCGTTCCGCAAGGCGGAGCGGCCCTTCTCATTTGCGCCGTCTGCGCCTCGCCGGACCATGCTGCGCCCGGGACTTGCGAAACGCGCGGACCCGCCTTACCCGCGCCCTCTAGCAAGAGGACCTTCGCGCATGACCACGAGCGCCGATTCCCGCATCGAATTCACCCGCCTGCCCCATCCCGGCCCCGTACCGGGCGCCACGCGGGCCGAGGCGCTGGCCGATCCCGGTTTCGGCAAGCTGTTTTCCGATCACATGGTCATGATCGACTACACCGAGGGACGCGGCTGGCACGATGCCACGTTGGGCCCGCGCGGCCCCATAGCGCTCGATCCGGCGACGGCGGTGCTCCACTACGCGCAGGAGATCTTCGAAGGGCTGAAGGCCTATCGCCACGACGATGGCACGATCGCGCTGTTTCGCCCGCGCGCGAACGCCGAACGTTTCAATGCCTCGGCCCGCCGGCTTGCCATGCCCGAGCTGCCCGAAGACGCGTTTATCGAGGCGATCCGCCAGATCGTCGCCGCGGACCGCGACTGGTTCCCGCCGGTTGCCGGGGGCTCGCTTTACCTGCGCCCCTTCATGTTCGCGTCCGAGGTCTTCCTCGGCGTGCGCCCGGCCAGGAACTACAAGTTCATCGTCATCGCCAGCCCGGCGGGCAACTATTTCAAATCGGGCGCTCCGGCGGTGTCGATCTGGGTGAGCGAGGACTACACCCGCGCCGCGCCGGGCGGCACCGGCGCTGCCAAGTGCGGCGGCAACTACGCCGCCAGCCTCGTTCCGATGGCCGAGGCGATGGCGCGCGGCCATGACCAGGTGGTGTTTCTCGATGCCGCCGAGCGCAAGTGGATCGAAGAGTTGGGCGGGATGAACCTGTTCTTCGTCTTCGCCGACGGCTCGATGGTTACCCCGCCGCTGGGCGGCACGATCCTTCCCGGCATCACCCGCGACAGCCTGATCGACCTTGCCCGCGACGAGGGGCTGACAGTGCGCGAGGAACGCTACAGCCTCGACCAGTGGCGCGACGATGCGCAAAGCGGGCGGCTGGTCGAGACGTTCGCTTGCGGCACGGCGGCGGTCGTCACCGCGGTCGGCACCGTGGCGGGCGCGCATGGTTCGTTCACGATCGGCAGCGGCGGTCCGGGGCAGCTCACCACGAAGCTGCGTGACCGCCTCGTCGCGATCCAGCGCGGCAGCGCTCCCGATCCGCACGGCTGGGTGATGAAGCTGGACTGATCCGGCGCTTTACGCGGCGGTCATGATCCTCGCCGCGGAAGGCGCCTTGTCCAGCAGCGCCAGCAGCGCGCGCTCATGCGCGGTGAGCCAGCGGGTCGCCCGCGGCAGCTTCAGCTTCGCCCGCCATTTGATCTGGCTGTCGACCAGCGCCAGCACGGCGGGATGGATGTAGCTCTTGCGCGCCATCGCGGGCGTGTTGCCGAGCCGGTCTGAGACTTCACCCAGCAGCGCCTTGAGCGGAAGCTTCCCTTCAGCTTCGGCCAGCAGTTGCAGCGCCAGCGCGCTGGCGTGCCAGGTGCGGAAGTTCTTGGCGGTGAACCGCTCGCCCATCGTTTCGCACAAGTACTCGTTCACGTCGCCCGAGCCGACCGGGCAGGCTTCGCCGTTATCGTCGAGGTACTGGAACAAGTGCTGGCCGGGCAGGTCCTGCATCTTCTTCACGAAGCGCGACAGCGAGCCGTCGGTAATCCTCATCTCGCGCAGCTTGCCCGACTTGGCCTTGAACCGCAGCTTCAGGACGCTGCCCTTCACTGCGGCGTGGCGCATCTGCAGCGTGGTCGCGCCGAAACTCTTGTTCGCCTTGGCATAGCTCTCGTTGCCGATGCGGATGCCGCCGGTGTCGAGCAGGCGGACGATCGAGGCTATCGCGCGTTCGCGGGTGAGGCGCGGGGAACGCAGGTCGTCCGCCACGCGCTTGCGCACCAGCGGCAGGAGACGCCCGAACTGCGCGCAGCCGTCGAACTTCTCGCCTTCGCGGAAGCTGCGGAAATCGGGATGATAGCGGTATTGCTTGCGGCCCCGGGCGTCGATCCCGGTGGCAAGGATGTGGCCGTTGTCGGCGGGACAGTACCACGCATCGGAATAGGCGGGGGGCAGCGCGATGCGGTTGAGCCGGTCGATCTCGTCACGGTCGGTGATCCGCTCGCCATGGGCATCGTGATAGGCCCACCCTCTTCCCGCTTTGGTGCGGGTGATCCCGGGCAGGCTGTCGTCGCAGAAGATCAGCCGGGTAGCACCTGCACGGATCGTCGGCTGGCCCGCGAGCGGATTTTTTTTCGTGCCCATTCAATGCTCTCCGGACGCGCGGCAGGTGCAGTCCCCGCTCGAACGACTGGCCCGCCCTTGCGGTTCCGCCGCCCCGCGCTCATTTAGCGCAAGCCGCCGCAACGAGCCCCAGGGAGAGCCGAAGATGACCGATGCCGCCAACGAGAATGGCCAGGATCAGGGATACGTCCCGCCCAGCGTCTGGACCTGGGACAAGGCCAACGGCGGCAGGTTCGCCAACATCAACCGCCCCGTATCCGGCGCGACCCACGACAAGGAGCTGCCGGTCGGCAAGCATCCCTTCCAGCTCTACTCGCTCGCCACGCCTAACGGGCAGAAGGCGACGATCATGTTCGAGGAGCTCCTCGCCGCCGGACACTCCGGCGCCGAATACGATGCCTGGCTGGTCAACATCGGCGAGGGCGACCAGTTCTCGTCGGGCTTTGTCGCGATCAATCCCAACTCCAAGATCCCCGCGCTCCTGGATCGCAGTGGGGCCGAGCCGATCCGCGTGTTCGAAAGCGGCGCGATCCTGCTCCACCTGGCCGAAAAGTTCGGCGCGTTCATTCCCGCCGATGCCAAGGGCCGGGCCGAGTGCCTGAGCTGGCTGATGTGGCAGATGGGCAGCGCCCCGTTCATCGGCGGCGGCTTCGGCCACTTCTACGCCTACGCGCCGACCAAGATCGAATATGCGATCGACCGCTACTCGATGGAAACCAAGCGCCTGTTCGACGTGGCCGACAAGCGGCTGGCCGAGGCCCGGTTCCTGGCGGGCGACGAATACTCCATCGCCGACATGGCGACCTGGGCCTGGTTCGCCGCGCTCTATCGCGGCGATGCCTACAACGATGCGGCCACGTTCCTGGGGATGAGCGAATACAAGAACGTCGGCCGCTGGGTTGCCGAGGTCGGCGAGCGCCCCGCGGTGCGGCGGGGACGCATGGTCAACCGCGCGCAGGGCCCGCTCGAGGGACAACTGCGCGAACGCCACGACGCGAGCGATTTCGAGCTGCGCACCCAAGACAAGCTGGAGCCCGCCGAACCGGCAAGCTGATTGTCTCAGCGCCCTTCCCTTAGCCCGCGCGCACGGTATAAGCGCGCGCGTCGTTGGGGCGTCGCCAAGTGGTAAGGCACCGGTTTTTGGTACCGGCATTCGCAGGTTCGAATCCTGCCGCCCCAGCCAGACCTGTCCGTCCGGCCGCGCGTGCGGCGCTGTCGATGGGCTCTACCAGGTCTCGGTCGAAGGCCGGATTTCGGTCTCGAAGGTCCAGGCGTCGCTCGATTGCCGGTGGAGCGCCCAGTACGTTTCGGCGACCGACGATGGCTGCAGTAGCGCCCGCTCCTCGTCGGCACCCGACGCGCGCAGCCGCTCCCTGACCCATTCGGTGTCCACCCCCGCGTCGATCACGAGATGGGCGACATGGATGCCCTGCGGGCCCAGTTCGCGCGCCGCCGATTGGGCGACCGCGCGGATACCGAACTTGGCGCTGGCGAAGGCGGCATAGCCCGAGCCGCCGCGAAGCCCCGCGGTGGCGCCCGTGAAGAAGATCGAGCCCTTGCGCCGCGGCAGCATCACGCGCGCCGCCTCGCGCCCGGTCAGGAAACCCGCGAAGCAGGCCAGTTCCCAGACCTTGCGGAACACCCGCGCCGTGGTTTCGAGGAACGGGAAGTTCACGTTGGCGCCGACGTTGAAGATCGCCACCTCCAGCGGCGCGGCGGCCTCGGCCTCGTCGATGAACGCGGCGACCTGCGCTTCCTCGCGCGCATCGAGCGTGCGCGCCTCGGCCCGCCCGCCGGCCGCCTCGATCTCCTGCTTCAGCGGCAGCAGCTTGTCGCCGTTCCGCCGCCCCATGAAGACGAGATAGCCTTCCGCGGCGAAACGCCGGGCAATCGCCGCGCCGATGTAATCGCCCGCTCCCACGATGGCCACGCTGGCATTCCGGGGCGGGTTGGCAATAACGGTCCCGGTCATGGCAAGGTCCCGTGGGTGGCCAAAGGTATAAGTTCTGTTTTAGAACTACGCCAGCAAACCCGCGGAGGCCACCCCAATGACGCGCACGATCGACTTCTATTTCGATTTCGGCAGCCCGAACGCCTACCTGAGCTACCGGGTTCTCCCCGAGATCGAGGCGCGGATCGGCAAGGTTTTCGTGCTCAAACCGGTGCTGCTGGGCGGAGTGTTCAAGGCGACGAACAACCGCTCACCCATGGAGGCCTTTGCCGGCATACCTGCCAAGCTGGCCTACGAGCGCAAGGAGATGGAGCGGTTCATCACCCGGCATGCATTGGCCCGGTTCCGCATGAACCCGTACTTTCCGATCAACACGCTCGCCCAGATGCGCGGCGCCCACGCGGCAAGGCGACTTGGCATTTTTGACCAGTATGTCGAAGCCGTGATGGCGGGCATGTGGGAGCGGCAACTGGGCATGGGCGATCCCGAAGTGCTCGCGCAGGTATTGAACGAAGCCGGACTGCCCGCCGCCGATCTCCTGCGCCTGAGCCAGGAGCCGGACGTGAAGCAGTCGCTCGTTGACGAGACAAGCAACTTCGTCGAGCGCGGGGGTTTCGGCATTCCGACCTTTTTCGTCGTAGACGAGATGTTCTTCGGAAAGGACCGCTTGGCCCAGGTCGAGGAAGCATTCATCGAACATAACGCGTAAGGCCTCGCGGACCGGAAGCGGCAGACACGAAAAAAGGAGTGGGATGGAAATGGACATGGACGACGACACGCAATCGGCACTCAACGACCTCAGGATGTCCGACAAGGCGCGCCCGCTATACGAAGCGGTCAAGCGCCACATCGCCGAGAACGTCGTCCCCATTACCGAGGAATTCTTCCGCCTGGGCGAGGCGCGCGAGGATCGGTGGTCGTGGGCGCCCGAACAGCTTGCCCTGCTCCAGACGGCAAAGGACAAAGCCAAGGCGGCGGGCCTGTGGAACTTCTTCCTGCCCGATGCCGAAACCGGCGAAGGCCTGAGCAATCTCGACTACGCCTATATCGCGACCGAACTGGGCAAATCCCCGCTCGCCTCGGAATCGCTCAACTGCTCGGCGCCCGACACCGGCAACATGGAAGTTCTCGAGCGGGTGGGAACGCCCGAGCAGAAGAAGCAATGGCTCGAGCCGCTGCTGGCGGGCGAAATCCGCTCCGCCTATGCGATGACCGAGCCCAACGTCGCCTCTTCCGACGCCAAGAACATCAGCACCACCGCAGTGCTCGAGGGCAACGAGTGGGTCATCAACGGCGAAAAGTTCTACATCTCGGGAGCGGGCGACCCGCGCTGCAAGATCATGATCTGCATGGTCCGCACCAACCCCGATGCGCCGCCGCACGGGCAGCAGTCGCAGATCCTCGTGCCGATGGACACGCCGGGCCTGAAGATCCTGGGGCCGATGCACATCTTCGGCGCCGATCATGCCCCCGCCGGGCACATGCACATCAAGTTCGAGAACGCGCGCGTACCCCGCGAGAACATCCTGCTGGGCGAAGGCCGCGGCTTCGAGATTTCGCAGGTCCGCCTCGGGCCCGGCCGCATCCATCACTGCATGCGCACAATCGGCAAGGCCGAGATCGCGCTGGACCTGATGGTCAAGCGCGGCCGCTCACGCGAGGCGTTCGGGCGCGAACTGATCATGCTGGGCAAGAACCTGGAACTGGTTTCGCGCGCGCGGATCGAGATCGAGGCGATGCGCCTCATGGTGCTCAAGGCGGCAAAGGCGATGGACGTGCTGGGCAACCGCGAGGCGCGGGTCTGGGTCAGCATGGTCAAGGCGATGGTGCCCGAGAAGACCTGCCGAATCCTTGACGAAGCGATCCAGATCCACGGCGCTGCCGGCCTTTCGAAGTGGTTTCCGCTCGCGGAGCTTTACGCCGATGTCCGCCACTTGCGCTTTGCCGACGGTCCGGACGAAGTGCACCACATGGTCGTGGGGCGCGCGGAACTGAACCGCCACTAGTGGCGTCAGGAAAGCGGGCGGTGGCGCAGCCCGGCCCGTTTTCCAGCCACCAAAGGAAATCGATTACAGGAACCCGACGCTGAAGTGATGGGAGCAGCCTATGCAGTGGGGCGATCTGGCGGACCAGCCGTGCTCGTTTTCCCGGACAATGTCGGTCATCGGCGATCGCTGGACCCTGATGATCCTGCGCGACTGCTTCATGAAGGTGCGGCGGTTCGAGGAATTCCATGAACGGCTCGGGATCGGCCGCTCGATCCTGACCGACCGGCTGAACAAGCTGGTCGACAATGAGGTGCTGGCCAGGGTGCCTTACCAGCAAAGCCCCCTGCGATACGAATACCGGCTGACGCAGAAGGGCATCGACCTCCATCCGATAATCATGGGGATCGTACACTGGGGTGACCGCCACATCGCCGGGTCAGAGGGGCGCCCGCTGCTCCATCACCACACGACCTGCGGCCACGACTTCGATCCGCTCCTGACCTGCTCGCACTGCGGCGGCCAGGTCGACGCGCGCGAGGTCACCATCTCGCCCGGTCCCGGTGCGCGCGGCGATGCTCACATGCCTCCCGTCGCTGGCCGCTCGCCTGCTCGAAGCGCACGATAAGGCCGCGCATTCCCGGCTTGTCTGGCAATCTGCCAGCGGGCACTCTCGACGGGGGAGAACGGGGAGGAATGCGGATGGACTGGCGGAGGCAGGCGCGGGCCACGCTGCGTGAGCCGCTGGCTCATTTCCTGATCGGCGGCGCTGCTCTTTTCGCCTTCGTCGCCGCACGCGGCGAGCCGGTCGATCCCGCGAGCCGGGTCATCACCATCGATGCCGGTCAGGTTACCGCGCTGGCCGAAAACTGGATCCAGACCTGGCAGCGCCCGCCCTCGCCCGCCGAGATGGACGGGATCATCCGCGACTACGTCAAGGAGGAGATCTACAACCGCGAGGCACGGCGGATGGGTCTGGACGAGGACGACGCGGTGGTGCGCAGGCGCTTGCGCGCCAAGATGGAATCGCTGGCCGACGACGCCGTCGACAACGCCATCCCCGAGAACGCCACGCTCGAGGCGTGGTATGCGGCGCACCGTGCCCGCTATGCCGCGGATGCGCGGCTGTCGTTCGATCAGGTCTTCGTTCGCAGCGACGGCGACGATGGTGGCCGCTCCCGTGCCGCGCAAGTGCTGGACCGCCTGCGAAAGGGTGCGGACTGGCACGCGCTGGGCGATCCGGCCGCGCTGCCCCCCGCAGAGGACGGCGCGGATCGCAATGCGATTGCCGAACAGTTCGGCGCGGGCTTTGCCGCCGCGCTTGCCGACGCGCCGCAGGGCCGCTGGATCGGGCCGATCGAGTCCGGCTTCGGTCTGCATCTGGTGCGGCTGCGGGCAAGTTCCACCACCGGCGCCCCGCGCCTCGCCGAGGTTCGCCAGGACGTCGAGAATGATTGGCGGGCCGCCACCCGCAAGGCGCGTGAGGACGCTGCCTACGGCGCGCTGTTGAGCGGCTATACGATCAGGATCGCTAGACCGTGACCCCGGCCCGCCGGTGGGCGCTGGTTGCCGCCGCGCTGTTTCTTGGGATCTTCGCGGGAGCGGCACGGGCCGACACCCTTCGCCCCGGCTACATCCAGTTGGCCGAGCGCGCGCCGGGCCAATGGGACGTCGTCTTCCGCGCCCCGGTGATGGGCGGGATGACCCCCGCAACGCGGGTGGAGCTGCCCGCCGGCTGCACCGCGCAAGGGCCCGTTGCGCGCACGTTCGACCGCGGCGCGCAGGACGCGGGCAGCGTCGTCTCGACCTGGTCCGCCGCCTGCCCCCGCGGGGTTGCCGGAGGCCGGATCGGGCTGGCGGGATTCGAGACGAGCCGGACCGATGTGCTGGTCCGGATTTCCGCGCTGGGCCGCCCGGTCGAGGCCTTGCGCCTGACCGCCGCGGCACCCAGCGTCGAGATTCCCGCCCGGCCCGGACGATGGCAGGTGGCACTGACTTACCTCGGTGCCGGCACCGCGCACATCCTTGCCGGTTACGATCATGTCCTGTTCGTGGTGGCGCTGGTCCTGCTGCTGGGCGGCGGGTGGCGCGTGGCGCAGGCGGTGACAGCCTTCACCCTCGCTCATTCGATCACCCTTGCCGGCACCACGCTGGGCGCGTTCTCGCTGCCCCAGCGCCCGGTCGAAGCGGTGATCGCGCTGTCGATCGTCTTCCTGGCGGTCGAGGTCGTGAAGCGCGATCCTGCCGCGCCGCGCCTGTCGGAACGGATTCCCTGGGCGGTGGCCTTCGTCTTCGGCCTGCTTCACGGCTTCGGCCTTGCGGGCGCATTGCGCGAGCTGGGCTTGCCGCAGGGCGAGGTTCCCATGGCGCTGCTTTCGTTCAACCTGGGCGTGGAGGCTGGGCAACTCGCGATCGTGGCGGTGACGCTGGCGATCCTCGCCCTCGTCCGCCGCCTGCGCGAACCAGCGCCGCGCCTCGCGACGACAGGTGGCGCCTATGCGATCGGGATCGTCGCAAGCGCATGGCTGTTCGCGCGCACGCTTGGTTGAGCCAACGCTGCTCGATCAGCAGAATGTGAAGGTTGCGCTTTGGCGCGAGGTCGCCGGTTTCGGCGATGCCGGCCCGGGACCGGCTGGCAGCAGACCTGGCGGAACGTTTTTCCGCCAGGTCTGCGCCGTATATCCTGGACGCTATCGTCCAGTGCGTAGCTTAACCCAGATTACTCAGGGGTGGCTTCAGCGGCAGGAGTCGCCATGGCATCAGGAGTTGCCATCGCGTCCGGGGTCGCCATGGCATCAGGCGTCGCCATCGTGTCGGCAGGCGCTTCCATGGTGCTGTCGGTCGCCATAGCTTCGGGAGCGGGCTCGCTCTTGCAGCCGGCAACCAGAAGCGGAAGCGCGGCCATCATTGCAATCTTAGTGATCATACGCATGAAGAAATCCCCTTATTCCCGTGACAGACCAAGTCGGGAGCCCCTCATATGTCAGTCTGTCCGCCGCTAGCAAACGAATAAATCGCGCGTTCCCGCGCCGGTGAGCGGATATTTATCCGGGTTTGGCTCCGAGTCGCGGCTGATGCGTCGCTAACCGACCGTGACCGGGCCCGATTTACCCTAGCCCTCCTGCGGCACGCGCGGTTCCAGGATCAGCACCCCTTCCTCCACCCGCCAGCCCTTGAGCCGCGAGAGGAAGTTCATTCCCAGCACGTTCACGCCCTCCATTCCCGGCGCAATGACCGCATCGAGATCCCGCGCGACGATATTGCCGAACGCCAGTTCGCGGATCGTGCCAAGCTGCGCGGGAAGCGATCCGTTGGCGGTGCGCAGTTGCACCGGCATCCGGCCCTCGGCGGGGTTGATCCCGCCCTGCCGTGCCCAATCCTGCGAGACCGCGGTGAGCGTCGCCCCCGTATCGACGAGGAAGCGGCGCGGTTCGCCATTGACCAGCGCCTCGACCCAGAAGTGCCCGTCCGGCCCCATGGGAATGTGCGTTTCCTGCCCTTCCACGCTCTGCCGCGGCATGCCCAGGCCGGGTAACGCCAGCTCGAACGACGGGTTGCTGATCCGCATCACCTGGAGCGCGGTCAGGCCCAGCACGCCCAGCAGCGCGAGGTTCCCGCCGAAGCGAAGCACGCGGCCGAGATGCGGCAGCGGTCGCCGGATGAGGCCGCCCAGCGTGCTGAGAGCCATCGCCGCGAGCGCCGCGGCCAGGAGCTGCGACTGGAGCAGCGTGCCGGCCCACGAGGGCAGATCGGAAAGGGAAATGTCCATCGGTTCGGCGCGATATATCCTGTCTGCTTTCGCGAAGCTGAGCGAAATCTCGACCCGGGTCCAGCGTGGCGACCGCAGCCAATCGTTAAAATCGAGCGCCGCCGCGTTAACCGTGTCGGTGCACCGTGCCTTGACCGGACCGGGCGCACAGTCGGGGCATGGTAAAGCGCAACTCCCTTGCCGTGACCCTCGCCCTCGCCGGGCTGGCCCTTGGCGTACCCGGAACGGCGCAAGCCAGCACCGGCACCGGTATCGGCGCGAACATGAGCCTGGGCGGCCTGCCGCTCGCCGTGGCCGCGATGGCCCTCAACGGCCAGCCTGCCGCCGACACCGACTGCCAGGCCGGCGCCATGCCCGCGACGGGCACCGCCCCGCTTGCCCTCGCCCCGGCCGGTCTTGCCACCAGCAAGGCCTCGGCCACCCTCGGCGGCCAGGTAAGCGCGCTCGAGGCGATGCGGCTGCAGCAGGCGGGTGAAGCGCCTGCCGTACAGCTCGCCAGCGCGCAGATTCCCGGACAAGGCATCGTCCCCCGGTCGGGCAGCGTCGCTTGCGCTCGCTTCGTGATGCCGCAGCCCTCGTTCGCCGCGATGCGTCCCGGCCTGGGCCGCCAGATCGGCGGCGCGGACGATTTCCTCGCCAGCCGGCGCCTGCCCGTCAGCCACACGACGTTCGACGGGGAATGGAACCGGGTTCGCCGCGAGAGCCTTCCCGCCAACATGGTGAGCGCCCTCGCCCGCATCGCGCCGGGACGCCCGGGAACGGCAACGCTCGCCGCGGTCAACGCGTTCGCCAACAGCCGCATCCACTATGTCGAGGATCAGCAGCTATACGGCCGCGCCGATTACTGGGCCTCGGCGCGCACGTCGCTGCGCCGCGGCGCGGGCGATTGCGAGGACATCGCGATCGCCAAACTCCAGCTCCTCGCGGCGATGGGCGTGCCGCGCGAGGCGATGTACCTCACGATCGCGCGCGACCTCGTCCGCAATGCCGATCACGCGCTGCTCGTGGTCAAGCTCGATGGCCGTCACTGGCTGCTGGACAACAACACCGACCGCCTGCTCGACGCCAGCGAGAGCATGGATTACCGGCCGATCATGTCGTTCAGCACCACCCACAAGTGGCTGCACGGCTACTGAGCAGTCTGCCGGCCGGGCGATATCAACGCTCGGTCATCGCCTCGTCGAAGGCTTTGAGGACCGGCTTCATCAGGTAGGTCAGCACGCTCTTGCGGCCGGTAATGATCTCGACATCGCAGATCATGCCCGGCACGATCGGCAGCCGCTGCCCGTTCTTGAGGATATAGGCCCGGTCGGTCTGGACGAGCACGGTGTAATAGGCCTGGCGCTCGGCCTCGTCGTAGATGCTGTCGGCGCTGATCTGCTGGACCCGCCCGGCCAGCCCGCCATAGATCGAGAAATCGTAGGCGGTGACTTTCACGTTCGCGCGGTCGCCGACCTTGATGAACGCGATGTCCTTGGGTGCGACGCGTGCTTCGACCAGAAGCTGGTCGCCAATCGGCACGATCTGCATGATCTTCTCGCCGGCGTTCACGAAACCGCCGACGGTCGTCACCTGCACGTCGTTGACGATCCCCGCGGTCGGCGCGCGCAGTTCGTTGCGCTGGAGGCGCGCGGAAGCGCCCTTGATCGTCTGTTCGTTGACCGCGATCTTGGTCGATATCTCGCTGCGCTCGCTCAACGCCTGCTGGCGGAAATCTAGCCGCGCCTCGTTATACTGGGCCTCGGCCTCGCGGATCGCCGCGGCGGCGCGGGCAACGCCCTGGCGTGCGGCTGAAAGGCGGCCCTGGACGTCGACGAGATCGCGCTGCGCGGTGATCAGTTCGGTCTGCGGGACGATCCCCTTGGCCGCGAGCGGCGCCAGCATGTTGACCTGATCCTGCGACAGGCGAACGCTGTTCTCCAGCGCGCTGGCGGTCGCCTCGCCTTCCTGGAGATCGCGGCGGCGCTGTTCGATCGCCGCGGCGAGCGCGCCCTGCTTGCTGCGCGCCGTAGCCTGGCGCACTTGCTGCAGGCGCGCCTCGTCGCCGCAAACCGTGCCCTCGGCACATTGCGCGGCGCCCCCGGTGCCCTCGCTTTCGAGGCGGGCGGCGCGGGCGGCGAGAAGCTGGTTCTCGGTCTCGAGTTGGCCCAAGGCCGAAGAGCTCTGCGAGTCGTCCAGCCGGACGAGCAGTTCGCCCCGGCGCACGGTTTGCCCCGGGCGGACGAGGATGGCGGCGACAGTCGCGGGTTCGGCGGCCTGGACGAGCTGCACCTTGCTCGACGGCACCACCTTGCCCATCCCGCGCGTCACCTCGTCGACCCGGGCGACGGCGGCCCACAGGATCAGTGCAAGCATTCCGACCGCGCAAATGGCGATCAGCTTGCGGTTGGGATCCCAGTCGGAAAAATCGAAACGGCGCGATGGCGTCATTGAGGGCGTCATTGGGCGGATGCAGGTCCGTTGGATACGGGGATGGGTCCGTCCGAAACGCCCTGTTCCTCGAGCGTTGCGCGGTAGCTGCTGCTGGCCTCGTGCGGGTCGGGGATCGACATCCGCCACAGCTTGGTCACGTTGATCCGGCCGCCCACGTCGTTCTCGGCATGGCGGTCTGTCACCGCCGGGGCGACGGTCAGGCCGGGGGTCAGCTGGTCGGCCGATCCGTCGGAACCGTCGATGATGTCGCCCTGCTGCTGGCGGGCGCGCAGCGCGGCATAATCGATCATCGGGATCCGTTCAGACCCGCTGTACGCGCCGGTGAAGGCGGCCGAGCGGCCCCAGCCACCAGGGAAGCGGTAGAATATGTGCGCACCGATCTGTTCGATCTTGGCGAGTTGGAAGGCCCACTTCGGAAGCACGTAATCGGCGTGATAGTGCGTCGCGGTGCCGACCTCGCTCTCGACATGGCCGGCCAGCGCGGCCTTGGCCACGCCCTGCGCGTCGCGCCATGCGCCCGGCGATGCCGGACGCAGCAGCGAACCGTCGCAGGTGAAGCTGAACTGGCAGCCGGTCCGGCGTTCCGATCCCTGGTACACGACGCCGCACACGGACTTTGGATAGGCCGGGTGGCGCATCCGGTTGAGGATGACCTGCGCGACCGCGCGCTTGCCCGCTTCGGGTTCGAACCCGGCTTCGTAATAGACCGCCTGGGTCAGGCAGGTCAGGGCATTGCCATAAGCGCCCTCTGCGGCCGGGGCGGCCTTGGCGAACAGGAACGAGCGCGCGTGTTCAAGCGGCGCGCTGGAGACGGGGATCAGCGCATTGCGTTCCTGGGCCGCCTGACCCAGGACCACGATCTGCGACGGCTCGTCGCTGGTCAGGCTGGCAACATCGCGCCGCTGGTCGAGCGAAACGCGGATCGTCGCCTCGGCCTGCGCGGGGCCGGACAGGCCCAGCATCTCGCCCAGCCTGCCAAGACTCGTCCCGGTGGCGAACTGCGCGGCAAGCAGCAGCGCGACAAGCGCGATCGCAAGGGCCCACGCCAGCCGCGGACCCACCTGTACCCGACGTCGTTCTCCCTCGGGGGAGGAGCGCGAATCCTGTGCCAGGTCGAGCACGGCGGGGTCGAGGGAAATTGCGTGGGTCATATCAGGGCTTCAAGCCGACTCCGGCGGTTGCAATGATCTCGTCACGCGGCCCGTCGGCGACAATGCGCCCCTTGTCGAGGACGATCAAGCGGTTGCAGAGGCTAAAAAGGGCCGGTCTATGGGTCGAAATTACAAGTGTCTGGTCAGGTGTCAGTGATCGGGACAACTGCTCGACGAAATATTTCTCGGTCTGGCTGTCCATCGCTCCGGTGGGCTCATCGAGGAACAGCAGCCGGGCAGGCGAAACGAACGCCCGGGCAAGGGTGAGGAAGGCCCGCTGGCCACCCGAAAGGCGGCTGCCCTGCTCGCCGACCGGACGATCGAAACCGCTCGCGTCGCGCGACAGGAACTGGTCCGCGCCCACGGTACGCAGCGCGGCGATCAGGTCGTCGTCGCCGGCCCGGGCCGAGCCGAGCATCATGTTGTCCTTGATCGTCCCGCTGAACAGGTTCGAATCCTGCGCGACAAAACGGAACGCCTCGCGGATCTCGTGCGGGCGGAACTGGCGGCTGTCGACTCCGTCGATCAGCATCGACCCGGCGGTGGGCTGGTAGAGCCCGCACAGCACCCGGCCGAGGGTGGACTTGCCCGAGGCGACCCGCCCGATCACCGCGATCCGGTCGCCCGGATTGATGACCAGGTCGATGTCGGCGAGCGATTCCGTCGACGCTTCGGGATAAGTGAAGCCCAGTCCTTCGAACCGGATCGCGGCGGTGCGGATCTGCGGCACGATCGTGGCCGCGCCCATCCGCCGCTCGTCGCCCGCATCCCACAGCCGCTGGATCGAATCGAGCGTCTGGCGCGCCTGCTGGCCGCGCGTGAGGAGGAACGCGAATTGTCCGGCCGGCGAGAGGCTGCGCGAGGACAGCATCACGATCGCGATGATTGCGCCCATCGTGATCTTGCCCGCGTCGAACAGGTAATAGCCGCCCACGATCAGAGCGATGTTCGACACCTGCTGGAAGGTGGAGGCCAGGCTCACGGCCGAAGAGCTGATGTCGCGCAGGCGCTGCTGCGACTGTGCGCCGAGTTCGGCCAGCCGGCGCCAGCGGCCCAGCATCGCCCCCTCGCCCGCCACGCTCTTGAGCGTCTCGATCCCGGCGATCGATTCCACCAGCAGCGTTTGCTGAAGCCCGTGGTCGGCCTGCGCCTCGCGCGCTGCGTCGACGACCTTGCGCTGGAGGTGCCAGCCAGCCGCCGCCATGATGAGGATCGCGGCGAGCGGCACCACCGCCAGCCAGCCCGCGATGATCGCGATCATCGCCACGAACAGGACCAGAAATGCCATGTCGACGATCAGCACGATCGTGGTCGAGGCAAAGAAATCGCGCACGATCGCGTATTCGGAGACACGGGCGACCATGTTGCCGGTGTGGCCCTTGCGTTCGGCCAGCGGCGCCGAAAGAATCTTGGAATAGATCTTCTGCGACAGCCGTAGGTCGAGGTCGCGGCCGATCTGGTCGAGAACGTTGGTCCGTGCGCGGCGCAGCGCATATTCCAGCGTGAAGGCAAGCAGCACGCCGATCGCCAGCACCCACAGGCTCGATTGCGCGCGGTTGGGGATGACGCGATCGTACACGTTCATCGAGAACAGCGGCAGCGCCAGCGCGAGCACGTTGATGAGCAAGGTGGCCAGCAGAACCGGCGAGAACCGGCGCCGGTCCTTGCGGATCTCGCTCCAGAACCAGTGATCGCGTCCGCGCAGGTGCCACGGCTGGCTGGCGTCGCGCATCGCGGTGGGATCGCCGTACACGCTCATGAACCAGCCGCCGAACTGCTCGCCCAGCGAGGCCATCGGCTCCCATCGGGCGACCTCGGTCTCGGGCCGCCAGACGAGGGCGTCGCCGCCCTTGATGTCGTGGACCACGACGAAGCCGTCCGGTTCGACCGCGGCGATGCCGGGATAGGATTCGGCACGCTTGGGCAGGCGCATGCCTGGCGCCGGCTCGTGGTTCAGGCCGAGCAGTTCGAGCGCTGGACCGGCCTGGTGTGCCGGCAGCCGCCCGTCGGTGCGCAGCGCCAGCGCGGCCAGCATGCCGGGCACGAAGGCCACGCCGTGGCGGCTCGCCAGTTCGCCGATGCAGGCGACGAGCGGATCCGCCCCGAACCGCGCGGGGGCCGAGCTTTCGCTATCCATTGATGTTACCCCCGTGGACCCGTCCGCTCACCCGATTACTTGGGGGTCGAGCGGTACTGAAGCTCGGCAGGCTTCGACGGGCCGTAGTCGAACCGCGCGCGTTCCGCCGCGTCGGCACCGGCGCCGGGCGCCACCTGCAACGAGGAAAGGAAGCGGTTGGTCGCGGCGAGCGTCTGATACTGCGCGAACAGCTTGGAGAACCGGGCGGTCTCGAGGCGGGTCTGCACGCTGTAGCGCGAGTTCTGCGCATCGAGCACGTCGAGCAGCGAGCGGCGGCCGACGTTGAACTGGCTGCGGTACGACAGCAGCAGGTCGTCGCTGACCTTGCTCTGGGTTGCCAGTTCGTCGGTGATCCGGCTCTGCGAACGCAGGCCGTTCCATGCCGTGCGAACGTCCTCTTCAGCCTCGCGGCTCACCTGGTGCAGACGGAAGCGGCTCTCGCTCGCCCGGCGGATCATCTCCTGGTACTTGGCCTGGTTGATCTTGCCGTCGAAGATGTTCCACTTCATGAACACCCGCGCCTGGACGTCCTTCGTCTCGCCGCGGAAGCCGTCGATGTCGTCGCCGATACGGCCGTTCATGTCGACGCCGATGGTCGGGAAGAGATCGCCCTTCGCGCTCTTCGCAAGCGCATTGGCGGCGTCGACGTCGGCCTCGGCTTCCTTGACGCGCGGGTTGTTGGTGCGCGCCAGCCCAACCGCTTCGTCGAGCGAAGGCGGCATCTGGGCCGAGAGATCGGGCGGAAGCTGGACCTGGCTGATGTCGAGGCCGGTCAGCCGGCGCAGCGTGATCTTCGCGTTCTCCAGCGATTCCTCGGATTCGGTCTGGCGGACGATCGCGGCCTGAAGCCGTTCCTGAGCCTGTTGCTGGTCGGCGATCGAGATCGAGCCCTGCTGGACGCCAGTGCCGAGGTCGCGGACCAGGCCCTGGTGGAACGCCGTGTTGTCGACGCTCGCGGCATAGATCCGCTGCTGCAGCAGCACGTCGAGGTACTGGCGCGCGATCTGCAGCGCGATGAACTCGGACCGTTCAAGCACGCGCAGCGACGCGCCGTCGACGCGCGAGGCCTGGCGGGTCAGTTCACCCCGCCGGCGGCCGAAGTCGATCAGCGTCCACGAGCCGGTGCCCTGGAACTCCAGGGGGTAGAGCCGCTGGTCTGCGATCCCCAGCGTGCGCCGGGTATTGTTTTCCAGGCGGCGCACCCCGGCCGAAGCCTCGATGTCCACCCGCGGGGCGTAGAGCCCCTGGGCCTGCTTGCGCTCGAACTGGATGGCTTCCTTGTTCATCTGCGCCTGGTTGATCTCAGGGTTCGACTGCATGGCGACCGCGATCGCGTCGCGCATCGAGTAAGCCTCGCCCTGAATATCGCTCGTCTGCGCGAGCGCGATCGGTGCCGTGCCGGCGAGCAGCAGCGCTGCGATCCCGGCGATCGTGGTGTTGCGAATGGTCATCATGTCGGCCCCCGGCTCGATTACTTGACGGTTATTTCGACGCGGCGATTGGTCGGATTGCGCTCACCATCGGGTGTCGGCACCCGCGGCTCGCTCTCTCCACGCCCCGAGACGGTCAGTGCGGAACCGGGAACGCCGGCCCCCGTCAGCAACCCGGCGATCGCGTTGGCGCGGCGCACAGACAGGCCTTCGTTGTAGGCGTCGCTGCCCGACCGGTCGGTGTGGCCGGTCACGGTCAGTCCGGTCCAGCCGCACGGCTGCATGTTCTGCGCGACGAAGGCGATCGTCTGGTTGGCATCGGCCGGCGGCGTCGCACTGTCGAAGTCGAAGAAGACCGTGCCCGCAATCGGCTGGCGGCAGATCTCCGGCGTGACCGACGAGGTTTGCGCCATCGGCATGGCCGGGGCCTGCCGCTGCATGCGCAGGGCCGCGTCAGCGCAGCGGCCGATGCTGACCGCGTCCTTGGTTCCGCTCTTGAGGAACCCGAGGGCGATGCCGCACTGGGCCTTGGCTTCCGATGCCCAGATGTAGCGGGTGTCGTTGGCCGCGATCACCGCGGTATCGCGGGTCATCGCGAGCGCCGCGTCGTAACGCGTGCGAATCTCGCCCTTGAGCTGGCTGACGCTCATTTCCATCAGCGGATCGGACGGCGCCACCGGCGCGGTGTCCTGCGCGGCGGCCAGGGCCGGCCACGCCACACCCGCGGCGGCGACGGCGAAGCCTAGGCCCCGCAGCACCCTTGCGCGATTGTCGGTCTTCGTCATCATCCAAGCCCCCTTGTCGGTTACAGCCATTTTCTACCGGCGAGCCCACGCGGGCCCGCCATTATTACCCGTGCGCCGCAGCGATGGCGTTCAGGTCGTCCGCGATCTGGTTCTGGAAGAAGACCGGTGTATTCGCGGCATCTCCTCCCACGCTGGCGAACAGCGCGGCGACAAGATCGGCGCCGCCGGTGTGGACTACCGCCCCGGCATCGCCGGCGAAGTGATTGACGACACTATCGACGAAATGGGCCCCGGCGGTGTCGGCGAACGCCGCCTTGACCGCTTCCTGGTTCGTGCCCGCGTCGGCGACATGCTGCTGCCCCGCGGTGGCGGCCTGGCCGCCGCCCATCACCAGCAGAGCGTCCATCATCTGCGTGCCTTCGGCGTTGAAGGTCACCACCGGGCTGGCGCCGGCCGAGGCCGCCACCTGAAGCCCGGCATCGCCGTGATCGGCCGCACCGCCGTCGGCATGCGAAGCCAGCGCTTCGAGGGCGGCCCGGCCCGCGCCGTTGTCGTTGTCGGCGGAACCGAGATGCGACTGCGGATCGTGGGGAGCCTGCTCGGCCGCCGGGGCGAAGAGATCGCCCGCCGGCTTGAGCGTGGTGGCGGTGGTCGGCAGCGACTGCAGCGCTTCGTGAACCGTATCCAGGGTCACAACTGCGGTGTCGTGCGCGGTATCCGCGGCAGCTGCCGGCAGCGCCGGGACGACCGCGGCGGCGGCAGTGGCGAGGACGCCCGCCAGCGCTGCGTTGCCCGCCGCCAGTTCGGCCACCTTCGCCTCGTTCTTGGCCAGCGCCGCGATGGCGAAGGCCGCATCGGCCACGGTGCCCGTCGAACCGTCGGTCCGGGTGAAGGTCGCGCTTCCGGCCACGGTCACGTCGCCGTCGGCGGCAGTGTAGGCCTTGCCGTCCGAAGTCAACGTGATCGATGCGATCCCCAGTTCGGTCAGGGTATGGAATTCGCCCGGATCCGACACGCCGTTGCCGTTGGCATCCTGCCACGCGCCGAACTTCGCGAAGTCGGCGTCGCCGGCATCGAGCAGCCCGTCGTGGTTGGTGTCGAACCGCGCGGCAAGGCCGGCAAGATCGGAGCCACCGGTCGAGAAGGCGATCTCGCGGCCGCTGTCGACGCTGCCGTTGCCGTTGGCGTCGAACGCCAGCAGCCCGTCGCCGTGGCCGACCCAGGCGGTGTGCACCTGGCCCGAGCCGTAGTCGAAGGTCGTACCCGCGGCGAGCGAGGCGAAAGTCACGCCGTCGCCGTTGAGATCGAGCGCGATTGGCGGCGTCGTCGGGTTCAGCGTGATCGCCAGGTTGCCCGAGCTGGCCAGGTCGCCGTCACCATCGATCACCGAGATCGGCGCGGTGAAGTTCACCGGGTCGTTGGTCACGGTCGTGGCGCCGAAATCACCGATCTTGAAGGTGTTGCCGCCGCCGTAGCCGAACTCGATGCTGTTGTAGCCATCGGCCGTGTAGCCCGCGAGGCGCGTGTTATCGACGACGCCCGAGACGCTGGCGCCCCCGCCGCTGAAGGTGACGGTGAAGACGTGCCCGCCGACGCTGTAGCTGCCGTTGGTGGTGACCAGCAGGCTGGCGCCGTTGTAGCTGATCCCGACGCCGGTCAGCGGATCGATCGTGCCGTCGCCGACCGTCTTGAGGACACCCGAGTCGTCGTCGTCCTTCGCGACGATGGTCACGGTGCTCGAACTCGTGATCGCGGTGATCAGGGCGTTGGCGCCGTTCGCGACGTAGTGGCCGGTGAACGACTGGGTCATGTTGGTCGAGAAGTCGCCGCCCGACACCGGGCTGCCGGTGAGGTCGATCACGAAATCGACCCTCATCGCTTCACCCGTGCCGACCGAGTTGCCCGACCCGATGCCGCCCTCGTTGGCGTTCGTATTGACCGTGCTGTTGCCGGTGTTGTTGAGGATCGGCGTCAGGAGCAGGTCCTGGCTGCCGACGGTCGGGCTGGTGAACCCTGCCCACGAGCCGTTGCCGCCGACGAAGTTGTAGCCACCGGCGTTGAAGTCGATCGACGACTTGGAGTCGAGCGGCTGCGCCATCGTCACGACGTACTGGTCGGAGAAGTTGTTCGGCTGGAGCGCGATGGTGAACACCAGCGATGCGTCGGTCGACTTGTAGGCGGTGAGCACCGTGCCGTCGCTGTTGAGCTGGTAGGTCAGCGAGGTCAGGCCCGAGGTGAGGTTCTGGCCCTGCAGCGCGGTGATGGTGGCCGCGGTGAAGATGACTTTGCCGCCATCGGCGCCCATGTTGTTGTCGACGTCGTTGTCGGCATCGAGGTAGGCCGAGTTCGAGCCTCCGATCGCGTTGTTGAGCGCGACCGGCTTGGCCGCGACCGCGGTCGGAGCATCGTCGTTGAACGTGATCGACAGCTTGCCGGTGGTGTCGACATCGCCGTCGCTATCCGCCGCGCGGTAGAAGAGATCGACCACCGGAGCGCTCGTCTCGTCGTTTCCGCCCGCTGCGTGAAGCACGTTGTCGACCAGCGTGACAGTGTACGAACCCGAGGGCGTCAGGCTGACCGTGAACAGGATGCCGCGCGGACCGGTGGCGGTCAGGACGTTGGTGGTGCCGTTCCAGGTGTAGGTAACCGTCTCGGTTCCGACCTGGCCGGTGGTGCCGTTCAGGTTGGCGAAGCTGACCGTGCCGGTGTCGTTGCCGAAGTTGGCCGTCAGCTGGCCGCGGAAGCTCGCCTCGCTCGACAGCGCGCCGTCGAGATCGCCGACGTTGGCGTTGATGTCGCCCGCGGTGCTGAGCGGATTGCCGTTGGCCAGGCCGTCATCGTCCACGGTCGCGGTCACATTGGCCACGATCGGGGCCGAGTCCGGCTGGAGCGTGACCGAGACCGTCTGGGTCGCGGTGTCGCCGTCACCGTCGGTGATGGTGTAGGTGAACGAGTCCAGCACGCTGGTGCTGCCCGCGCCCGGGTTGGGCGTATAGGTCAGCGTCGTGCCGTTCAGCGTCACCACGCCCTGCGTCGGCTGGGTGAAGGTGATCGCACCCGTCAGCGCGAGGCCATCGGCGCCGGCCGCGAAGCTGCCGGCAAGCGGGATGGTGAACGCGAGGTTCTCGGTCGCCTGCATGGCGCTGACCGGGCTGGCCGTCGGCGTATCGTCGTCGAACTTGATCGACAGGACGCCGGCGGTCGAAACGTCGAGATCCTGGTCGGTCAGCTTGTAGCCGAGCGTGATGTCGACGTCGTTTTCCGCGCCCGCCGCGGTGTGCAGCACGTTGTCGACCAGCGTCACCGTATAGGCGCCGGTGTTGGCATTGGTGATCTGGACCGTGAACAGCGTCAGTCCGAGCCGTCCGGTATCGGGCGAGGACGTGATCCTGGCGGTGAGCAGCGAGCCATCGGCCGAGACGGTGTAGGTCACGGTTTCCTGGCCCATCACCTGGGTGTCGTTGGTCAGCGCGGTCAGCGCGAAGGTGTTCGTGCCGTCGCCCGGAGTGCCGCCAAGCAGACCCTTGAAGATCGCCTCGCTGGTGCTGTCGAGATCGTCGGGGTTGGTGAAGGTGTTGGCGTCGATGTCGCCCGTCCCGCCCAGGATCCCGCCCGAGAGGCCCTCGTCGTCGACAGCCGCGCTGGCGGTGGTCGCCACCGGCATCAGGTCGCCGATCTGGATCGTCAGCGTCGTCGTGTCGAAGTCGCCGTCGTTGTCGGTCAGCGTGTAGTTGAACACGTCGCTGGCCCCGCCGCCCGCGCCCGCAGTGCGGGTGTAGCTGTAGGCGCCGGTCGTCGCGTTGAGTGTCAGGGTGCCGTACTGCCCGGCGATGACATAGTTGCCGCTGCCATCGACCGTGCTGTCGCTCGTGCCAGCCGCGGTATTGGTCACCAGGGTGATCGAGGAACCGTCGGCGCCGCGATAGTCGTTGGTCAGCACGTTGCCCGTCGCCGGGCCAGTGCCGCCGCCCGAGATGCCGTTGGTATCGAGCACCGCATCGACGCCGTCGTCGCGGAATACGATGTTGTTGCCGATCGCCTGGCTGGCGGTCGCGGTGTCGCCGTCAAAGTCCTTGATCGTGATCGTCGCGTTGACGAGGCCGGTCAGGTCGAGCGTGTCGTCATACGCCGCAGGCGTGTTGCCGTCGGTGTTGTGCTCGAGCGCGACGTTCTGAGTCAGGGTGACCTTGCCGTCGCTGCCGATGGAGACGGTGAACGCGGTGGTGGTGCCGTTGTACTGGCCGGTGATGGTGGTGGCGCTGGTCTGGACAAGCGTGATCGGGAAATCGCCGATCGCGGTCTTGAGCAGGGTCGTACCGCCGCCGTTGATGGTGAGGCCGTAAGTGGTGGCCCCCGTCAGCGCCTGGCCGTCGGCCCCGAAGGCCGTCGTGGCGGTGATCGCGGAAGTCAGCGAGGTGGCGCTGATCGGCCCGCCGGCGAAGTTCGCGCCGGCAGTGGTCTCGTCAACGCTGACGGCAGCTCCGGCCGCCACGTTGGTGAGCGACGGGCCGTCATCGGCGAAGCAGATGTTGCCGCCCAGGTCGATCGTCTCGCTGTCGGTCGCGGTGTCGCCGTCGCGGTCGGTGATCGTGGCGCTGGCGGTGAGCGTGATGTGCCCGTTGGCCAGGGTCGCGAACTGGTCCGCGAACGGCGCGTCGGTTCCGGGAACCGGCGATGTTTCGGGCGCGTGATCGACCTGCTGGTACTGGTTGAGCGTGACGGTGCCGTCGCTCGCCACCGAGACGCGGAACACGACAGATCCGTCGATCGTGGTCGGCGCGGTGCCCGAGGTCGAGCCGACGATCGATCCGTCGGCCAGCTCGTAGAGGGTGATCGCCACGCCGTGGCTGGACAGCCCCGAGGCCCCGCCGGTCACGGCGAGATCATAGGACAGCGACGGGGTGGTCGTCGTGCCATCGGCTCCCGCGTTAGAGGAGAGCGCGAAGATGCTGCTGAACCGCGCCGTCGACGAGTCGCTGTCGGTGAGCGGGCCGGCGGTGTCGGCGTCCTGCGTGGTGAGGACCACGTTCGCCTCGGTGCCCTGCGTCACATTGATCGAAGGCACGTCGTCGAGAACCGAAACGTTGAACGAACCGGTGGTCGTGTCGCCGTCGCGATCGGTGACCTGGAAGGTCACGCCGCTCAGGGTGTCGGTGTCCTCAATTCCCGGGGTCGCATGCTGGATCGGCTGCGAAAGAACGGTCGAGTACGTGTAGGTCACGTCGCCCGTGCCCGGTCCCGCGGTCGCGCCGGTCAGCGTGATGCGGATCACCTCGGCGCCCGCGGCCGAACCCTCGCGGCCGACCAGCGCGCCGCCTTCGACGGCGAAGACGACCGGCGCGCCGGACAGCGTTACGAACTGCGTGTCGTAGGCTGCGTCGTCGACCAGGACGATCGAGCTGGCGAGATTGACCGGGACGTCGTTGCCGAAGTTGACCACGGCCTGGCCGCTGGTGTCGGTCAGGCTGTTGCTGCCCGCCGTCTCGGTCGGATGGATCAGCGCGCCGCCGTCCGGGTTGTGATTGGCGAAGCCGTCTTCATCGACCGACAGGTTGGTGGTCGTCTTGACGCTGGGCGTCGAGTCGGGCTGCAGGGTGATCGAAACGGTCTTCGTCACGCTGTCGCCGTCGGCGTCGGTCACCGTGTAGGTGAAGCTGTCGCTCGTCCCCGCAGGCGGGCTGCCCGCGCCCGAGGCCGGGGTGTAGGTGAAGGTGCCGTTGCCATTGTAGGTGACGGTGCCCTGGCTGGCGGTGGTGAAGCTCACCCCGGTGGCCAGGTTCACGCCGTCCGCGCCCGCGACGAAGTGTCCGGCGAGGCTGATCGAGAACGCCTGGTTCTCGTTCGGCTGGATTACCGAGAACGAATCCGCGGTCGGCACGTCGTCGTCGAAATTGATGGTGATCGTCCCGGTGTCGGTGTCGCCGCCGACCGGGTTCGTGTCGCTGTCGCTGACGGTATAGGTGAGCGCGACGGTCGAGTTGTTCTCGGTGTTGTCGCCCGCGAGCCCGTCAAGCGTCGGCTGGTGGATCGGGTTGACCAGCGTGACCGTGTAGGCGCCGCTGTGGGTGTCGGTGATCTGCACCGTGAACAGGACGGTCCCCGCGCGGGCCTGGGCAACGCCGCCGCCATCCAGCGCCGCAACCGTCGCGGTCAGCGTGTTGGTGGCCGCATTATAGGTCAGCGTGGCCTGCTCGGTGCCCACCAGCGTGGTGCCGGCGGCCGAGGCCAGGGTGTAGGTCAGCGGCGCGTCGGCGGTGCCGGCGGAAACGCCGAGCGTGCCGGTCCACACTGCCTCGCTGGACGTTCCGGTGCCGGATTCGCCCGCGTTCTGGTTGTCGTCGCCGTTGGTCGCGTCGCCGGTCGGGTTGCCGCCGGCCAGGCCGTCGTCATCGACCTTGGCCAGGACGTCGAGCGCCACGGGCACCGAATCCGGCTGGAGCGTGACGGTGACCGTCGCGGTGGACGGATCGCCGTCGCCGTCAATGATGGTGTACTGGAAGGTGTCGGTCGTGTGGCCGTCGCTGCCCGCGCCCGAGGCCGGGGTATAGGTGAACAGCCCGGTGGCCGGATCGTAGGTGACGGTGCCGTACTGGCCCTGGGTCGAGACGAAGACCTTGGTCGCATCGGTCGTCGCGACGCTGTCGGCACCAAAGGTGTCGTTGGTCAGCGCGGCGATCGTGATCGGCTGGTTCTCGGTCGTCTGCGTCGCGACGTCGTCGGCCGCGGTCGGCGTATCGTCGACGATGTTGATCGTCAGCGTCGCGTTCGCGGGATCGCCGTCGGCATCGAGGAAGGTCACCGGGAAGCTGACGCTGGTGGCGTCGCCGCTGGTGTTGTCCGTGAGGGTGTAGGTGTAGTTGAACGACCCGTCGCCGGTCGTTTCGTCGAACGTCGCCGACGTGATCACCAGCGTGCCGGTGGGGTTCGCCGGATCGGTGACGGTGATCGGGAAGGTCGTCGACCCATTGATGGTCACGCCGTTGATGATCAGCGCGCTCGCGCCGTCCAGCGAATGGAAGGTGGCGGTGCCGCTGACGGTCTCGCTCGGCGCCGCCTGGTTCGAACCGGCGGACTCGCCCGGCCGGGCGGGAAGGCCCGCTTCATAGACCGTGGTCGTCGCGCCGCCCGCGTCGGGAACGGTCAGGGTCGGGGTCGAGTCGCCGATCGCGATGGTCAGCGTGGTGCCCGACGAGTCGCCGTCACCATCGGTCAGGCGATAGAAGAAGGTCTCGTTGACGCCGCCCGGGCTGCCCGCGTCGCGGGTGTAGCTGTAGGTGCCGTCGTCGCTCAGCGTCAGGACGCCGTACTGGCCCTGAATCGTCGTCGATCCGCCCGGCGTGATGAAATGCTGGCTGCCGGTAACGAACGCGCCGTTGACGATCAGCCCGACAAGGGTGACGCGCGCGCCGTCGGCGCCCGCGACATCGGCCCCGGCCGCGCCGCTGGTGGTGCCCACGCCGGTGAAGACGTTGCCGCCCTCAGGCCCGAAGGTCCCCGCGGCCAGCGCATCGGTATCGGCGAGCGCGGTCGGCACGTCGTCGAGCACCGAGACGTTGAACGCGCCGGTCGTGGTATCGGTGTCGCTGTCGGTGACCTGGAAGGTCACGCCGCTCAGCGTGACGGTGTCCTCGCTGCCCGCGACGACGTGCTGGACCGGCTGCGAAAGGAGCGTGGTGTACGTGTAGACCACGTCGCCAGGGTTGGGCCCGAGCGCCGCGCCGGTGATGGTCACGCGGATGACTTCGGCGCCGGCGGAGGAACCGGCGCGGCCGATCAGGACGCCGCCTTCGAGCGCGAAGACGACTTGCTGGCCCGACAGCGTCTTGAGCTGGGTGTCGTAGGCCGGATTGTCGACCAGGACGATCGCGGCCAGCAGATCGGCGGGAACGTCCTTGCCGAAGTTGACCGTGGCAGTGCCCGTTGCCGAGGTGCTGCCCGAGCCGGCGGTTTCCGCGGGATTGGCCTGAAGCGGATTGGCGTCGGTGTTCGCACCGGGCAGCCCGTCCTCGTCGACCGTCAGGTTGGTGGTCGACTTCACCATCGGGACCGAGTCGGCCAGGAGGTTCAGCGTGACGGTCGCGAGCGAGACGTCGCCGTCGGCATCGGTGATCCGGTAGGTGAAGCTGTCGGTGCCTTCAGCGCCAGGGAGGGCGGTGTAGGAGAAGGTGCCGTCGCCGTTGTAGACGACCGTGCCCTTGGTCGGGCTGGCCGAAACCGCGACGCCGATCGCCAGCACGACGCCGTCGGCGCCGGCGCTGTCGTTGGCGAAGGCGTTGATCAGGACAGAGCCCTGCTCGGGCACCGCGATCGGGCCGTCGTCGCGCGCGATCGGGGCATCGTCGACCACGACCACTTCGAGGCGGTCGGTCGCGACCGAGCCGTCGCTGTCGGTCGCGGTGACCACGAAGGTGTCGATAAGCTGCGCATTGGCCGCGCCGGTGTGCGCCACCGTGCTGTCGTTGAGCGTGTAGCTGTAGCCGACCACGGCCGAAACGGTCGCGCCCGTCGCGTCCTTGACCGGGGTGACCGAAGTGATCGTGAGCGTGCCGTGATCGTTGACCACGGTGCGGCCGGCCACGAAGGCCCCGCCGGTGTAGACGGTCATCCCGCCGACGGTGATCGCGGTGATTCCGTCGATCCCCGCGACGCTGAACGTGCCGGTCTGGGTCAGCGCGGCAGCGTTGGGTGCGGTGCCGTCGGGCAGGTTGGCTTCGTAGACGGTCTCCTCGCCCCCGGCGAGGTCGAGGCCGGTGATGGTGACCGGGTCGTTCGAGCCGTTGATCGTGATCGTCAGCGTGGTCGTCCGGCTGTCGCCGTCGCCATCGGTCAGGGTGTAGCCGAACGTTTCGGTCAGGCTGCGGGTGCCGTTGAGGCCCTGGACCAGCGGGTTGCTGTTATCGAGGACGTAGTTGTAGCTGCCGTCGGCATTGAGCGTCAGGCTGCCGTAAGTGCCGGCAAGCGCGCTGCCGACCGTGCCGGTGGTCGCGCCGAAGCTGAACCCGGTGATGGCTGCGCCATCGGCGCCCTGCGTGTCGGTGACGCCGTCGGTGACGTTGGCGTCGGTGCCGCCGCTGCCGGTGATGACGTTGCCGTCGGCGACCAGCGGACCGTCCTCGGTCACGCTGTCTGCATCCGCACGCGCAGTCGGCACGTCGTCGATGATCGCGATCGAGAGCGTCCCCGCCGAGCTGTCGCCGTCGAGATCGGTGACCGACACGGCGAAGTTGTCGGACGTGTTGTCGCCCGAGGTGTTGGTGGTGAGCTCGTAAGTGTAGCCTACCGCTCCCGGCGCGAGGCTGGTGATCGTCAGGGTGCCGTAGGTGCCGGTGATGACCTGGCCGACCGTGGTGATCGTGGTGCCGCCGATGACGATCGTCGCCGGGCCGTCAGGCGCGGTGTAGGTGAACGAGCCGTTCGCGAACTCGGTGTTGGTGGCCGCGGCCGATCCGGTCGACAGGCCCGCCTCGGCAACGACCGCGCCCGCCTGCCCGGCGGTGGGCAGGGTCAGCGTGGTGGTGCTGTCGCCCAGCGCGATGGTGAGGTTGGCGGTGGCCTTGTCGCCGTCGCCGTCGGTGATGGTGTAAGTGAAGCTGTCGCTCACCCCGCCCGGCGTGCCGGGATTGCGGGCATAGCTGTAGCTGCCGTCGGCGGCGATGGTCAGGGTGCCGTAAGTACCCGCGACGGTCGCGCCCGCCACACCGGACGAGCCGCTGCCGGCGTAGCCGGTCACGACCGCGCTGTCGGCGCCGGGGGTGTCGTTGGCGAGGACGTTGCCGGTCGCCGGGCCATAGCTGCCCGCGGCGATCGAATTGCTGTCGTCCGCTGCGGCCGGGACATCGTCGGCGATCGCGATGACCAGCGTGGTGCTGGCCTTGTCGCCGTCGCTGTCGGTCAGCGTCACGGTGAAGCTGTCGCTGTCCGGATCGGCCAGGGTGTTGTCGCTCAGCGTGTAGCTGTAGCCATAGACGCCGTTGGCGAGAGTGACGGTAAGGACGCCCTTCGCGGAGGTGACCGAGCCGCCCGCGGTCACGTCGACCCCGTTGATCACCAGGCTGGCAAGCGTGTCGCCGCCGGTGTTGAACGAGATGCTCCCCGTCGTCGTCTCGCCGTTGCCCGCGGCCTGCGAGCCGGCCGATTCACCGGCGCGCGCGGGCAGGCCCGCCTCGTCCACGCTGTTGCCGCCAAGGACCGAGATGGTCGGGAAGGAATCGGCCTGCAGCGTGATGGTGACTGTCGCGCGGCTGTTGTCGCCGTCGCCGTCGGTGATCGTGTAGTCGAAGGTGACCGCGCCTGTTTCGCCCGGGGCGGGGGTGTAGGTGAAGGTGCCGTCGCCGTTGTAGGCAAGCGTGCCCGCGCCACTGAGCGTGCCCGGAACCGCCGCGATCGCGCCCGGCGCGACGCTGTCGGCGCCCGGAACGTCGTTGGCGAAGGCGTTGATCGTGACCGGCGCGTTCTCGCTCGACTGCGTCGCGGTGTCGTTGACCGCCAGGGGCACGTCATCGACCACGGTGATGACGAAGTTGCCCGAGGCCGTGTCGCCATCGACGTCGGTGACGACGACCGTGAACGGAATCGTCGTGTTGTCGCCCGAGGTGTTGTCGTTGAGCGTGAAGGTGTAGCCGATCGTGCCGCCCATCAGGTCGAACGACGTGATCGTGAGCATGCCCGAGGGAACCGTGATCACCGCGCCGACGGCGACCGTCGTGCCGTTGATGGTGACGCCGGCGGGCGTGTCGCCGCTGGTGAAGCCGATGGTGCCGCTGGTGCTCTCGATCGGCGCGGCAGCCTGCGAGCCGGGAGCCTCGGTCCCGCGCGCGGGCAGGCCCGCCTCGAACACGGTGGTCGAGGGACCGACGACCGGAAGCGAGTCGAGCGAAGGCATCGCGTCGCCGATCGCAATCGTCAGGGTCGAGGTGGAAGTGCTGCCGTCGCCATCGGTCAGGGTGTAGTTGAAGACGTCGTTCACGCCGCCGGCGGTGCCGGGATTGCGGGCATAGCTGTAGCTGCCGTCGGCCTTGATGGTCAGCACGCCGTACTGGCCGGAGACCTGGAGGTTGCCGGACGCGTCGAAGCTGGTGTCGGCGTTCGCGGCAATCGCCGCGCTCGCGATGCGGGTGATGCCCGCGCCGGCGCCGGTGATGCCGTCGGCGCCGGGGGTGTCCGCGCCGGCCACGCCGCTGGTGGTGCCCGTTCCGGTAATGACGTTGCCGGTCTGCACGGCATAGCTGCCCGCGGCGACCGCATCGGTATCGGCGCGCGCGGTCGGCACGTCGTCGATGGCGTTGACCGTCAGGGTGGCGGTGGCGGTATCGCCGTCCGTGTCGACGACGACGACCGTGAACACGTCGGCCAGCGTCGCGCCGACGAGGTTGTCGGTCAGCGTGTAGCTGTAGCCGGCGGTGCCGGCGGTGAGGTCGAAGCTGGTGATCGTCAGCGTGCCGCGCGGACTGACGAAGGTCTGGCCCACGCCGGTCAGCGCGATGCCGTTGATGGTCAGCGATGCAAGGCCATCGGGAGCCGCAAACACGATCGTGCCGGTCGTGCCCTCGCTCGGCGCGGAGGGATTGCTGCCCGCGGGCTCGGCACCACGCGCCGGAAGCCCGGCCTCGTTGACGGTGGCGGTCGCGGCGGTCGTGCCGGCCGGCTGGTCGGGCGTGACGATGATCGCGGTCGACGGGCGATCGGGCAGCGCCGGCAGGACTTCCCGCGATTGCTGCGCGGGGAACTGCAGCGCGGTCGGCGGAAGCAGGTCGCCGATCTTATAGGCATCCTGGATCGGACCGGCGGGATCGAAGAAGTTGCCGCCCGAGCTGCGGACCAGGCCGGCTGCGGGTTCGATCGGCTCCTCGCCGATCAGCAGCGCGGCGAGGTTGAGCGGAGGCACGGCCACGCCGTCGACCACGATCTCGGGCACGAACACCGCGCCTTCGGGAATGACGTAGACAGTGCCGTCGGGCATCGTGACGATGAGGTCGCGCCCGCTGACGGTGATGTCGTCGAGGCTGGCACCCGTGGGCAGGACGACCACGCCGTCCGCGCCGGGAAGCAGGGGTACGCCGCCGCTGCGCGCGACCGCTGCGGCCGTCGCCGCGATCACCGGTGCCGCTGCCGCCGCCATATCGCGCATGTCGCGCATTGCTGCAGCGTCATGGCCGTCAGTGGCCTGGTCGAGCTTCCCGTGGGGGGCGTTTTCGTAGTCCATGCGTCATATGCCTCGAACTGGTGCCGGCGGCCGCGTGGCCCCGGGGCGAAGTCATTTACGCAGGACGAACAGCTGCCCCGGATGGGGAGGAGTGATTCCAAACCTGCGCTGCGCCCTTCGTGTGCCGGATGCTTTTTCCGCTGGCCTCGAAAGTGCCTGAGCGAGTCGCATGACCTGGCTGCCACGTGCCCTATCCAAACCACCGGTGCGGAATGGTTGCAAGGGGATTAACCATCAAGAGCAATTACTTCGAAACATGTGACATTCGTCATTGCCACGGATTTCCGCCGCTTTCGGAGGGCGCGCGACTCGCGCGCCAGAACGAGACTCAGCGGAGACGGACTGAGGAGATCAGCCCTCAACTAACGTTGGGAAAAGGCAAATTTATCCACAGCCCTCAGGGTGCGGAACGCGGCTCGCTCGCCTCGGCAAGGACGACGCTGAAGCGCTCTTGCGAATCGGTCCAGCGTGCCAAAGGGGTCCACCCTCCGGCCAAAAGAAGCATCGTGCTGCCTCTCGGTTCGTACTTGTGACTGTTCTCGGTGTGGATCGATTCGCCGGCGCGAATCGCAAACGGCTGGCCCGCCACTTCGAAGTCGACGTCGCTGCCGGCAACCAAGTGCATCTCGATCCGGGAGAGCGAATCGTTCCAGCGCGCTTCGTGCCGAAAGGCCGCGACGGGGATATCGCCGTCGAGCTCGCGATTGATCCGGTCGAGCAGGTTGAGATTGAACGCGGCAGTCACGCCCTCGGCATCATCATAGGCTGCGACCAGCATCGCCGGGTCCTTGATCAGGTCGAGCCCGATGAGAAGCTGCGATCCGTCCCCGAGGGTGGCCCGCATCGAGCGCAAGAGGTCCACTGCGGTCGGCGGCACCAGGTTGCCGATGGTCGAACCGGGAAAGAAGCCGAGCTTGGGAAGGCCGGCGACCAGTCCCGGCAGTTCGACCGGCTTGGTGAAGTCCGCCTCGACCGGAAAGACCGCGAGGCCGGGAAAATCGGCGGCCAGCGCGGCCGAGGATTTGCGCAGGAAATCGCCCGATATGTCGATGGGCACATAGGCCGCCGGTGCGATCGCGCGCAGCAGGTGCGGGGTCTTGGCGCTGCTGCCCGAACCGAATTCCACGACCGCGCGCCCCTCGCCCGTGAGCCCCGCGATCTCGCTGCCGCGCCGGGCCAGGATCTCGGTCTCGGCGCGCGTGGGGTAATAGGCGGCGAGCGCGGTGATGTCCTCGAACAGGCGCGAACCCGCCTCGTCGTAGAACCAGCGCGAAGGCACCGCCTTCTGGCGCTGGGCAAGGCCGCGCAGCACGTCTTCCCGGAATGCCCGGTCGACGCCGTCGGCATCCTCGTCAACGATCCGCAATCCTGCGCGCAAGCCGTGGTCGGAAGCCATCACATGTCCTTGGCAAGCCGCAGTCCGGTGAACTGCCAGCGCTGGTGCGGGTAGAAGAAATTGCGGTAGCACGCGCGCGAATGGCCGCGTGGTGTCGCGCAGCTCGCGCCCTTCAGCACGAACTGGCCCGACATGAACTTGCCGTTGTATTCGCCCACCGCGCCTTCGGCGGCGCGAAAACGCGGGTGCGGCAGGTAGGCCGAGCGGGTCCATTGCCAGCAATTGCCGAACAGGGAGGGCGCAGCCTCAGCGACCGGCTGGACCGGACCGGCACGGTCGAGCTGGTTCCCCGATGCCGGATCTGAGGCGGCGGCAACCGCTTCCCATTCGGCCTCGATCGGCAGACGCGCGCCCGCCCACTGGGCGAATGCGTCGGCCTCGAAATACGAAATGTGGGTCACCGGCACATCGGGATCGCGCTCTTCCCAGCCCGCCAGGGTGAAGTGCCGCGTGCCGTCCCAATAGAGCGGCGCGCCGATCCCTTCGCGCCGGACCCAGGCCCAGCCGTCGGACAGCCACAGCAGCGGCTGGGCATAGCCGCCGTCGGCGATGAAGGCGTCCCATTCGCGGTTCGTGACGAGCGCGGCCGAAATCGCGAAAGGCTGAAGCAGCACCTCGTGGCGCGGCCCTTCGCAATCGAAGGCGAATCCGTTGCCGTCATGGCCGATCGAAACGGTCCCGCCGGAATGTTCGATCCACTTCGCCGGCGCGCCTTCCATGGCAAGCCGGGCACGGGGCTGCGGCGGCCACAACGCGGGGCCGAGCGGGTTCTGGAACAGGGCGTGCTTGATGTCGGTCTGCAGCAGTTCCTCGTGCTGTTGTTCGTGCGCCAGCCCCAGCGCGATCAGCCCGGCGCATTCGGGATCGTCCAGCAGCGGCCCCATCGCGGCATCGACGTGGGCGCGATAGGCTATGACCTCCGCCAGGGTCGGGCGCGACAGCAACCCGCGCGCGAAACGGTCGATCCGCGCGCCTTCGCTTTCGTAATAGCTGTTGAACAGGAACGGCCAGTCGTCGCTGAAGCGCGCGTATCCGGGCACGCGTTCGCGCAGCAGGAAGGTTTCGAAGAACCACGTCGTGTGCGCCAGGTGCCACTTGGCGGGCGAGGCGTCTTCCATCGACTGGAGCGTGGCGTCGGCATCGGACAGCGGCGCGGCCAGCGCTTCGCTCAGCGCGCGAACCGACCGGTAGCTGTGCGCCACCTCGCCAGCGCCTTGCGCCGTGTCGGCTGGTTGCGCCAAGCCCGCTGTCACCCCCTTGTGCATCACTCCATGATGCAGATGTGGCCGACAAGTTCCACCCCGAGCCATAAAAAGGCCCGGGGGCGAGGGTTCAGGCGGCTTGCGCTTTGCCCTTTTCCTGCCGCTCGAGGTTGAGCATGTCGGCCAGCAGGAACGCCAGCTCGATCGACTGCGCCGCGTTGAGCCGGGGATCGCAATGGGTGTGATAGCGATCGCCCAGCGTCTCGTGGGTGATCGCCACCGCGCCGCCGACGCATTCGGTTACGTCCTGCCCGGTCATCTCGATATGGATGCCGCCGGCATGCGTGCCTTCCGCGCGGTGGACCGCGAAGAAGCTGCGCACTTCGGCCAGGATGCGGTCGAAGGGGCGGGTCTTGAAGCCCGAATTCGTCTTCACGATGTTGCCGTGCATCGGATCGCACGACCACACCACGGGGTGCCCTTCGCGAGTGACCGCGCGGAGCAGCGGTGGCAGCCCCTCGCCCACCTTGTCGTGCCCGAAGCGCGCGATCAGCGTGATCCGGCCGGGAATGCGCCCCGGGTTGAGCGTGTCCAGCATCCGCAGCAGCGCATCGGGCGTCAGGCTGGGGCCGCACTTCATTCCCAGCGGGTTGCCGATGCCGCGCATGAACTCGACGTGCGCCGATCCCTCGAACCGGGTGCGGTCGCCGATCCACAGCATGTGCGCGCTGGTGTCGTACCAGCCGCCGGTCAGCGAATCCTGCCGCGTCATCGCCTGCTCGTAGGGCAGCAGCAGGGCCTCGTGGCTGGTGAAGAACTGCGTCGCCTGGAGCTGCGGCACGGTCTCGGGATTGACCCCGCAGGCCTGCATGAAGTCGAGCGCCTCGCTGATCCGGTCGGCGGTCTCGGCGAACTTCGATGCCCACGGGCTGCGGCCGATGTGATCGAGCGTCCACTGATGGACCTGGCGCAAGTTGGCATAGCCGCCGCCGGCGAAGGCGCGCAGCAGGTTGAGCGTGGCCGCCGCCTGGCTGTAGGCGCGGACCATCCGCTCGGGATCCGGGCGGCGGGCATCGGCGTCGAACTCGATCCCGTTGATGTTGTCGCCGAGGTAGCTGGGCAGCTCGACCCCGCCGATCGTCTCGGTCGGCGAAGAGCGCGGCTTGGCGAACTGGCCGGCCATGCGCCCGACCTTCACCACCGGCAACTTGCCCGCGAACGTCAGCACGACGGCCATCTGCAGGAGCACCCGGAAGGTGTCGCGGATGTTGTTCGGATGGAACTCGGCAAAACTTTCGGCGCAGTCCCCGCCCTGAAGCAGGAAACCACGGCCCGCCGCCACTTCGGCAAGCTCGGCCTGAAGCGCGCGCGCCTCTCCGGCAAAGACGAGCGGCGGATAGTGGGCGAGAGTCGCCTCGACCCGGGCGAGGTCCGCCGGATCGGGATAGGACGGCAGGTGCCGGCCCTCGAATCCGCGCCAGCTATCGGAAGTCCAGGTACTCGCCACGTTTCGCGTCCTTGTTGCGCCCCGCTGCGTGGGGGGCGAAGGGGCCGGCCCATACCCCTGCCGCGCCCCGATTGCAAAGCCGCGCGCGGTTTGCCGCGGCCAAGCTGGGCTATCCGGGCGGCGGGCGGCCTAGTTCGACGCCGCCGGCTGCCCAGGAATGCCCGCGCGGGCGGTCACCAGCTTTTCGGGCAGGACTTCCAGCCGCCAGCTGCGCTGGCCGACGAGGTAGCGCGCGGCCAGGGCCTGCATGGCCTCCGGCGTGGTCCGGCTGTAATCGTCGAGGATCGAGCGCACCTCGCCCAGCCGGCTCGGCTGAACCGCCGCGCCTTCAAGCTGATAGAGCCAGAAGCCGTTGCCCGTCGCCGCCCGGCTGATGAGCTGCTTGAGCGGCTCGGTGATGCGCGACAGTTCGTCCGCAGTCGGCGGGTTGGCAACGAGGTCGGCCGCGATCTCGTCGGCGGCGGAGAAGAACGCGGGCACCGCCTGCGGGGTAAGCTGGCCGGCGGCGGCGATATAGCCGCCGGTCTCGCGATCGAGCGGCCAGTCGCTCTGCACCTGGGGCGCATAGCTTGCGCCCAGCTTCTCGCGCATCCGGTCGAACAGGCGGTTGTTGAACAGCTGGGCGAGAATCTCGAGTTGGCGCGATTCGCGAATGCCCGCGCGCCCGCCGCCGGTGGGCCAGGCCACCATCGCCGCGGCCTGGTTGGAATCGCCGTGGTGCGCCAGCACGACCGGCCGCGTCACGGGCGCCGGGAACGGCGGGGCGAACCGGGCAGACGTGGCGGCCGGGCGCGGCTTCAGTGCGCCGAAGGTCTTTTCGAGCGCGGCGATTGCATCCTCGCGCTTGAAATCGCCGAACAGGTCCACCTCGATCGGGCCGCTCGCCAGGATCGGCTCCCATACGCGGCGGAAGCCCTCGGGCGTGGTCTTTTCCAGTTCCGCGGGGGTCGGCGTCTTGTAGCGCGGGTCCTGCCCGTGGATCAGGTAGTCCAGATCGCGCTGGAGCACCGACTGGGGCGAGGACACGTAGCTTTCGTACTGGAGCCGCGCCGCTGCCTTGGCGCGGACCACCGGATTGGCGTCCCAGCGCGGCATCGCCAGCTTGGCGGCGAACAGGTAGAGCTGGTCCTCGAGGTCGGCGGGTCGGGTATCGGCGGTGAACTCGAAGGCGTCGTCGTCGACCGCGAAGTTGAAGCCGAGCTTGCGCCCGGTCGAGATGCGGTCGAGCTCCTCCTGGCCCAGGGTCCCCAGCCCGCTGCTGACCAGCGCCGCATTGCCGAGCGAAACATAGGTCGCATCCTCGGGCCGGATCGCGCCGTAGCCGTTGCCGAAGCGGACCTTGACCATGATCCGGCCCGGCTCGGCATCGTTGTTCCACAGCAGCGCCTTGACCCCGTTCGACAGGGTCACGCTCTCGATCTGGAGCAGCCCGGTGGGGGCGGCGGCAGTAACCGTCCCGGCGGGTCCGATCGGCGGTAGATCCTTGAAGCTGATCGCCTTGGCGGCAAGCCGGCTCGACCCGTCGGCCTTGACCGGGGCCAGCAGCGCCTGGCGCAGCGAAGCCGGCGTGGCGTCGCTGGCCTTGGGCGTGACGAGGACGGGGCGGGTCACCGTGCCCGAAAAGAGTGCCCGGGTGTGGGCGAGGACCGCAGCGGGCGTGAATTCGGCGCGCATGTCGCGGAACACCTTGAGCACCGTCTCGGGCGAGGCGACCGTCTCGCGGATATCGACCGCGCGGATGATGTCGTCTGCCAGCTTCGATCCCGCCAGCGTGTCGCGCGTTTCCACCGGCACCGCGAAGGCGACGTCGAATTCGGCGAGCTCGCGGTCGATCTCCTCCTGAGTCGCCGGACGGGCAAGCGCATCGGCGATCACCGCGCGGGTATCGCGCAGCGCGGCTTGCCAGTCCTCGCCCAGCGGGGTGACCGAGACGAAGGTGGCGTCGGCCGAGCGGCTGACGTCTTCCTGGTTGACCTGCGCCGACAGGAAGCTGCCGCCGGCGCGGGCGCGCGCTTCGAGGCGGCGGTTGATCAGCGCCTGCGCCATCTGGTCCAGCATCAGCCCGCGGTTGTAGGCGATGGTGTCGTTGACCTGGTGCCAGGGCCGCAGGATCGCGTAGTTGACGATGCGCGGCAGATCGGGCTCGACCAGCACCGCGGCGTCGCCCACCGGGTTGGCGGGATCGCTGCCCTTGGGTGCGGCCGGCGCGCCGAACGACGGCGTCGGCACGAACTTGCCCACCCCGCGCCAGTCGCCGAACCACTTCTTCACCTGCGCTTCGAGGACCGCCGCATCGACGTCGCCGGCGACGACGATCACGGTGTTTTCGGGCCGATACCAGCGATCGTGGAATGCGCGGACCGAAGCGTCGGTCGCCGCCTCGAGCGTCTCGACCTTGCCGATCGGGGTGCGGTTGGCGAGCGGCTGGCCCTGGAAGTAGAGCGCGCGGGTCGCCTCGGCGACGCGCTGGGCGGGGCCCCCGCGCTCGCGCATTTCGGCGAGCACGATCGGCACTTCGGTCTTCACGCCGTGGGCGGTGAAGATCGGCGCGGTGATCATCCCGGATAGCAGCTTGAACGTCTCGTCCAGCGTGGCCGGCGTCGCGTTGGGCAGGTCGAGCTTGTAGGTCGTGCCGGTCGGCGTCGTTTCGGCGTTGGTGTCGCTGCCGAAGGTCGCGCCAAGGCGCTGCCAGGTCGGGATCGCCTCGCCTTCCTTGAGATACTTGGATTCGCGGAAACTCAGATGCTCGAGCAGGTGAGCGAAGCCCTGCTCGCTGTCGGTCTCGTTCAGCGAACCGGCATCGATGCGGATGCGGATCGAGACCTGTCCGGGCGGCACGCCGTTGTGGCGCACGGCATAGCGCAGACCGCTCGGCAGGGTGCCGAAGGTCCATTCGGGATCCACCGGCACGTCGCTGCCCTTGTAGAGCCACGGCACGGAGCTGCGGGCGGCAGCGGGGGCGTCCTTGGCAAGTGCCGCGGTCGGCCCGATGACCGCGGCGGGCGCGGTGCCGAGCAGCAGGAGGGGAAGGAGAAGGCCGAAGCGCCGTGCGGCGCGCGCGTAGGAATGCATGGCGCGGGGTATAAGGTCAGTGCGGCTGAAGGGCCAGTGAATAGCCGCACAGGCCTGCGCCGGCCCGTGACCCGGCGCCGGTCAGCCCCCTGTCGCGGGAGCGGGGGCGGGCGCCGGTGCGGCGGCTTCCTCGTCGGCCACGTAGTCCAGCAGCTCGACCTGGAAGACCAGGTCCGAATTGGCCGGAATCGGCCCGGTCTGCTTGGCGCCATAGGCCAGCGCCGCGGGAATGCAGAGGCGCGTAACCCCGCCCTTGCCCATCGTCTGCAGCCCTTCGCCGAAGCCTGGGATCACCCCGCCGACCGGAAAAGCGGCGGCCGCGCCCTGGTCGAAAACCTCGCCCGTCGCGGCAAGGTAGCCGATGTAGTTGACCTGCACCGCGTCGTCCGCGCCCGGATGCCCGGCCGCGCCCGGCCGCAGCGCCATCGTGCCGAGGCCGCTGGCGGTCTTGCCGGTGCAGAGACGCTGGCCCGCGGGAATGATCTGCTTGAGCGGCAGCGGGATGATGGTTGCCGCGGGCTTGACCGGCTTGGCCGGGGCGGCCGCCGTGGCGGGAATGGCGAGGGCCAGGGCAAGGCCGGCGAGTAGCGCGCGCTGCGCGATGTGGATCGTGGACATGGCCCGCGAATAGCCAAAGCGGATACCGCGCGCCAGCAGGTGGTCGGCGAAGACGCGGAAACGTCGCCCGCGACTTTCGATTTTCCTACAAGCGCATCGATCTGGCAGGTCGGGCTCATGCCAACGACCGTCAGCGAACCCATGCCCGGCGCACCTCGCGTAACAATATTACGCAAGCGTGAAAGGGAATTTCTTTTTCCTCCGCAGCGAGTTGCGGCATCCAAGGCCGCTTTCTAGCCCGGAATTCCGCGGGTCCGGGCCGCATGACGCCGAAGGTGACACCTGTCACTTGTGTAACCCTGGCGAACCGGTGCGAATGGGCTGGCCGCAGTGCGATAGATCGCACGCGGCCTTGACCGCCCCGCGCGCCCTCCTACATGCGGAATCATCATGTTCATCGAAACCGAAACCACGCCCAATCCCGCAACGCTCAAGTTCCTTCCGGGTGAGGAAGTGATGGCAGCCGGCACGCGCGAGTTCACCTCGCCCGAAGCGGCCGCGGTGTCGCCTCTGGCCGAAGCGCTGTTCCATCTCGGGGACGTTACCGGCGTTCTCTATGGCCGCGATTTCGTGGCGGTCACCGCCGCGCCGGGGGTCGACTGGGGAACGCTCAAGCCGCAGGTCGTGGCGACGCTGCTCGACCACTTCGTAGCGCAGGTGCCGCTGTTCTCGGGCCCCGACGCCTCGGGCATCTCGGTCCCGGCCGAGGACGACGACGAAGGCATCGGCCATGATCCGGCCGACGAGGACGTGGTGGACCAGATCAAGGAGTTGATCGAGACGCGGGTTCGCCCTGCGGTCGCCAATGACGGCGGGGACATCACCTATCGCGGCTTCCGCGACGGCGTAGTCTATCTCAAGATGCAGGGCGCCTGTTCGGGCTGTCCCTCGTCCACCGCCACGCTCAAGCAAGGGATCGAGGGGCTGCTCAAGCACTATGTCCCTGAAGTGAGCGAAGTGCGCGCTGCCTGATTTCGCCCGTTTCAAGGATATTGCCGTTGTCCCAGCCGCTTCCCGATTCCGCGCTCGACCAGCTTTTCCGCACCGCCCGCACATATAACGGCTATCTCGACAAGCCGGTGAGCGAGGATCAGCTCCGCGCGATCTGGGACCTGATGAAGATGGGCCCGACCAGCGCCAATATGCTGCCCGCGCGGCTCGTGTGGTGCACGACGCCCGAGGCGAAGGAAAAGCTGGCCGGTCTGGCCGGCGGCACCAACCCCGACAAGATCCGCCAGGCGCCGGTCTCGGTCATCATCGGCATGGACCTCGATTTTCATGAACAGCTGCCGTGGCTGTTCCCGCATGCCGATGCGAAGAGCTGGTTTCCCGACCCTGCCGCGCGCGAGGTCCACGCCATGCGCAATTCCTCGCTCCAGGGCGCCTATTTCATCATGGCGGCGCGCGCTCTTGGCCTCGATACCGGGCCGATGTCGGGCTTTTCCAACGATGCCGTCGACGCGACCTTCTTTGCCGACCAGCCGCGCGTGCGCTCCAACTTCATTTCCACACTGGGCTATGGCGATCCGGCGACGATCTTCGGCCGCAGCCCCCGGCCCGATTTCGAAAAATTCAACCGGATCGTCTGACCGGTAGCGGCCTGCCATGCGCACGCTGGTGATCGACACCGCGACCGAGGCCTGTTCGGTGGCCCTGTTCGACGATGACGCACTCGTCGCGGGCGAATTCAGGATGCTCGGTCGCGGTCATGCCGAGCAGCTCGTTCCGATGATCGCGGCGCTGCCCGGTCGCGGTCGGGCCGACCGGATCGCCGTCAATACCGGGCCAGGCAGCTTTACCGGCATTCGCGTCGGCCTCGCCGCCGCCCGTGCCCTGCAACTGGCCTGGGGCGCGAAGTTGTACGGTTATGGAAGCGGCGCGCTGGTCGCGGCGATGGCCCGTGCCGACGAGGACGAGGCCGAGGTCGACATCGCGATGACCGCGGGTCACGGCGAATGGTTCTTCCAGCGCTTCGCTGACGGCCGCGCTCTGGACGAGGAGATGACCTCGCTGGCGCCGTCGGCCGCGGCGGCCGTCTCGCACGCCCCGCTCGTCGCCGGCACCCAGGCCGAGGCGCTGGTCGCGGCGCGCGGCACGGGCCGTGCGGTTGCGCTGTGGCCCGATGCAAGGCGCTTTGCCCTGCTCGCGTCCGCCGAACTCGATGACGACCCGCACCCGGCCTATGGCCGCGCGCCCGATGTCCGTTTGCCCGGCGGCGCCGCCGCTGCTGCTTGATCGCCAACAATGCCCGCGCAACCCATCCCCGCCGATCCCGTCGACCAGATCATGGATGTCATGGCCCGCGCCTTCGATCCCGCGTTCGGCGAGGCCTGGAACCGCCGCCAGGTCTCCGACGCCTTGCTGCTGGGGAACTGCCGCTACGGCATCGTCGGCTTTGACGGCGCACCTTGCGCGGCGGGAACCGAACCGGCGGGCTTCTTCCTCTCGCGCACCGCTTTCGACGAGGAAGAGCTGCTGCTCATCGCCGTCGATCCCCGTTTTCGCCGCAAGGGCCTGGGCGCGGCACTACTGGCGCAGTTCATGGAAGAGGCCGCAGCGCGCGGAAGCCGAAGCCTTTTCCTCGAAATGCGGAGCAATAATCCGGCGGCCGCACTCTACGAAGCGCACGGCTTCAGGCCGGTGGGAAAGCGACCATCGTATTACCGGCTCGCCGACGGCGGCAAACTGGACGCGATCAGTTACCGCCGCGACGTGGACTGAGATCAATATTTACAAAGACTTGATTGAGCGCAAAATGGGTTCGCTGCGCGACTTGGCCGCTGGGCCTCAGTTGTAGGCAATGCTGGACAATTGGGTCGAATACAGTTTAAACTGCAATGGAAATTCGGGCTCTTCGTGTCGCTGGGTCCAAGAAAAAGAGAAAACATCATGGCCGAACTTGAAAACGACATGCGCGAAACCTTGATCACGCTCACGTCGGACATCGTCGCTGCCCATGTCAGCAACAACAGTGTCGCGGTCGGCGACGTCGCTACACTGATCAGCAACGTCTATGGCGCGCTCAGCGGATTGTCTTCGCCCGAGCCGGCGCCGGTCGCCGCCCCGGAACCTGCTGTTTCCGTCCGCTCGTCGGTAAAGCAGGACCACATCGTCTGCCTTGAAGACGGCAAAAAGCTAAAGATGCTCAAGCGCCATTTGATGACGCACTACAACATGACGCCGGACCAGTATCGCCAGCGCTGGAACCTTCCCTCGGATTATCCGATGGTGGCGCCTGCCTATGCCGAAAAGCGCCGCGAACTGGCCAAGAAGATCGGCCTCGGGCGCAAGCCGGGCGCGCGCAAGCCGCGCTCGACAAGGGCTGCGGCCAAGGGTTGAAGCGCCGGCTGGGTCGCCCGGTTGAAGATCGCTCCCGTCGGCCTTAGAACCTGCGGGACTTTTCAATCGGAAACGAAGTGCATCAGGCAATCGACATAGAGGCGCTTTGCGCCGAACGCGGGCTCCGCATCACCGACCAGCGCCGCGTTATCGCCCGCGTCCTGTCGCAGAGCACCGACCATCCCGACGTGGAAAAGCTCCACGCCCGCGCGATGGCCGAAGACCCGCGTATCTCGATCGCCACCGTATACCGCACCGTCCGCCTGTTCGAGGAAGCGGGGATACTGGAGCGCCACGACTTCGGTGACGGCCGGGCCCGGTATGAGGCTGCGCCCGAAGCACACCATGATCACCTGATCGACGTCGAAACCGGCAAGGTGATCGAATTCGTCGATCCCGAGCTCGAGGCCCTCCAGCGCCAGATCGCCGAGAAGCTCGGCTTCCGCCTCGTCGACCACCGGATGGAGCTTTACGGCGTCCGGCTCGAACGGGACTGAGCGGGCGCGCCAGGTCGTGCCTGTTTCCGCCGATCCCGCTGCGATCGCGCAGCCAACCGTGCCGCGCCTTCCCGCGCTGTCCTGGGCGCGCGTCGTCATCCGGCTGTCGGCAATGGTGGGCTGGCTGTTGATGTGCGTTCCGACATACTACGCCGCGCGGCTTCTCCGCCTGCCGATCCACGTGCCGCGAATGTTCCTGGCTGGCATCGGCCGCATCGCCGGGGCTCGCATCGCGACGAAGGGCAGCCCCGCCCCCGCCCCTGTCGCGCTTATCGCCAATCATGTCAGCTGGCTCGACATCCCCGCGCTGGCGCGCGCCCGGGGGGCGGCCTTCATCGCTCACGATGGACTTTCCGCCCACCCGGTCCTTCGCTGGCTGTGCGAGATGAACGGGACCACCTTCATCGCCCGCCACGACCGCGCCGGAGTGGCGGGACAGGTCGACCAGATGCGCGCCGCGCTCGCCACCCATCCCGTGGTCACGCTGTTTCCCGAAGGAACGACGAGCGACGGGCGCGGCCTCCTGCCGTTCAAGTCTTCGCTGCTCTCGGCCCTCGACCCCGCTCCCGCCGGGACCACGATCCAGCCCGTCCTGCTCAATTACGGTCCGGGAAGCGCGGAAGTTGCCTGGGTAGGGACCGAGCACGGCGTTCACAATTTTCTCAAGATCCTTGGCCGCGCCGGCCGCCTGCCGATCGTCGTCCATTACTTGCCCCCGCTCGAGGGATCCTCACTGGCTTCACGCAAGGCCATGACCGCAGCGGCCCAGGCAGCACTTGGCGCAGCACTGGCGAGGTGAAGACAGCGTTGCTGCGCGCTTCAAAAGGCCCGCGACTTCCCCTAAGGCCGGCGCCATGACCGCCCCCCAGCGACCCCGCACCTTCCACGTCAAGAGCTTCGGCTGCCAGATGAACGTCTATGACGGCGAGCGCATTTCCGAGCTGCTCGCCGCGCAAGGAATGGACGCTGCCGACGAACGTGCCGACGCCGACGTTGTCGTGCTCAATACCTGCCACATCCGCGAGCGGGCGGTCGACAAGGTCTATTCCGACATCGGCCGCCTTCGCCGCGACGATGGCACAAGCCCGCTGATCGCGGTCGCTGGTTGCGTAGCGCAGGCCGAAGGCGCCGAGATCATGGCGCGCGTTCCGCAAGTGCAGATGGTGGTCGGCCCGCAGGCCTATCACCGCCTGCCTTCGATGATCGACGCTGCTGCCGCAGGTCGGCGCACAACCGATACCGACATGCCCGCCGAAGCCAAGTTCGGCGCGCTTCCCCGGCGCCGCAAGAGCGCGCCCAGCGCCTTCCTGACCGTCCAGGAAGGTTGCGACAAATTCTGTACCTATTGCGTGGTGCCTTACACCCGCGGTGCCGAAATCTCGCGCCCCTTTGCCGATCTGGTCGACGAAGCGCAGGCCCTGGTCGAAGGGGGCGCTCGCGAGATCACCCTGCTCGGCCAGAACGTCAATGCCTGGACGGGCGAAGATGCGCGCGGGCGGGCCACCGGGCTCGAGGGACTCATACGCGCGCTTGCGGAGATCCCCGCGCTATCGCGCATCCGCTACACCACCAGCCACCCGGTGGATCTGACCGACCAGCTGATCGCGGCTCACGCCGAAATTCCCAAGCTCATGCCCTACCTTCATCTTCCGGTTCAGTCGGGCAGCGATCGTATTCTGAAGGCCATGAACCGAAGCCATTCGGCCGAAAGCTATTTGCGGACGCTTGAGCGCGTACGCGAGGCCAGGCCCGACATTGCCATCTCGGGTGACTTCATCGTCGGTTTTCCGGGCGAGACCGAGGCGGATTTCGCAGATACGCTCGAAATCGTGAAGGCCGTCCGGTACGCTCAGGCATACAGTTTCAAGTACAGCCCCCGCCCCGGTACGCCGGCGGCTACGATGCCCGACCATATCGCGCCCGAGGTGATGGACGAACGGCTTCAGCGACTGCAAGCCGCGCTCCGGCAGACAAGCCTCGCCTTCAATCAGGCGAGTGTCGGCCGGACCTGCGAGGTATTGGTCGAACGCCGAGGAAGGCTGCGGGGACAATGGCTGGGGAAATCACCCTGGCTCCAGTCAGTCTATTTCGAAGGGGATGCGGCGATCGGTGACATCGTCGAGGTCGAGCTCGTTTCAGGCCATCCCCACAGCGTCGGCGGCGAGCTGCGCCAGGTCTGCGCAGCGTGAGCCGGTCGCCTCTCGTCCTATTGCCCGGTCTCGCCTGCGACGCCGGGCTCTGGGCACCCCAGATCGCCGCGCTTGCAGGAGTCGCCGACATAACCGTCGGCGATACCCTGCAGGATTTCACGATACCGGACATGGCCAGGCGAATCCTCGCCGCTGCGCCCATTCGCTTCGCTCTCGCCGGACTTTCGATGGGCGGATACTTGGCATTCGAGATCATGCGACAGGCACCGGAACGGGTGCTTCGCCTGGCACTGTTCGATACCAGCGCCCGGCCCGATACGGCCGAGCAGACGGCATTTCGCAAGACCTCGATCGCCGCGGTCGAGGAGAGCGACGATTACGAGGACCTGTCGCGAAAGAGCCTGCCGATGCTTATCGCGCCGGGCAGCGACCCCGAGGTCGGCAATGCCGCGGTGGCGATGGCGCTTCGCGTCGGGCCGGCGACCTACATCCGCCAACAGCAGGCGATCATCGCCCGCGCCGATTCCCGGCCGACCTTGGCAACGATAACGGTTCCCACGCTTGTCGCGGTCGGCGAACTGGACCTGCTGACACCGCCCCCACTGGCTCATGAAATCGCGGACGGGATCAAGGGAGCCAAACTCGAAATCATCCCGCAGGCCGCGCATCTTCCCACGCTGGAACAACCTCTCGCGACAACACGTCTTTTGCACGGCTGGCTGAACGGCTGATCGAAGGGCTGTGGCGTTCGCGCCACGCCGCCCGATTCTTGCCGCCAATCCACAGCCAAGACAGCCCCGCCCGATTGCGAAGCGCGCCGCGCGTCCTATCTTGGCCCCGTGTCGGCCCGTGCCGGCCGCTCGAAAGGAACGGATGTCGCGTAAGCCAGCTCGCGCCGCTACCCTGGCGCATCGCCCTGCTGCCGAACCCCGCCGCGCGCGGGCGGAGATCGAGTTCGAAGAGCCCGGTGTCCTGGGTGCCCTGTTCGGCCAGTTCGACGCAAACCTCGTCCAGATCGAAAACCGGCTTGGGGTGTTCATCGGCGCCCGCGGCAACCGCATCCAGATCGAAGGGCCGGAAGATGCCGTCGCCCGCGCCCGCGAGGTCCTGCGCGGTGCGCACCAGCGCCTGCTAAGCGGGCTGGAGGTCGATGCCGGCGCGGTCGAATCACTGATCGCGATGTCGAGCGAACCCACCCTTGAGGGCATCATCACCGGTGGGCAGGACGCGCCGCCGATCATGATCCGCACTCGCCGCAAGACGATCGTGCCGCGTTCGGCCACGCAGATCGAATATATGCGCGCGTTGGCCCGCGACGACGTGATCTTCGCGCTCGGACCCGCAGGCACTGGCAAAACCTATCTCGCCGTCGCCCAGGCTGTCAGCCAGCTCATCACCGGCAGTGTCCAGCGCCTGATCCTCTCGCGTCCCGCCGTCGAAGCGGGGGAGCGGCTGGGCTTCCTTCCGGGCGACATGAAGGAGAAGGTCGATCCCTATCTCCGGCCGCTTTACGACGCGCTGTACGACTGCATGCCGCCCGAGCAGGTCGAGCGGCGGCTGGCGAGCGGCGAGATCGAGATTGCGCCGATCGCGTTCATGCGTGGGCGTACTCTCGCCGATTCCTTCATCATCCTCGATGAGGCGCAGAATACGACGCCTGCGCAGATGAAGATGTTCCTGACCCGCTTCGGCCAGAATAGCCGGATGGTGGTTTGCGGCGATCCCCGACAGGTCGATATCCCGGGGGGAGACGCGCAGTCGGGGCTGGCCGACGCCGTGCGAAGGCTCGAGGGCGTCGAAGGCATCGCGACCATCCATTTCAGCCGCGCGGACGTTGTCCGTCATCCGATCGTGGGGCGGATCGTCGAGGCTTACGAAGGACCCGACGCCTGATGCCCTCACCCGCCACGAACGCCCCGTTGATCGAACTCGATGTCGATCCGCTGTGGGGCCAAGGCACGGACTGGGAAGCGCTGGCGGTCCGCGCGGCGGAAGCGGCGGCAGCAGTGGCTCCCGAGCTGGCCCACGACAATCTACTCGTAAGCCTTGTCTTGGCTGACGACGAGGAAGTGCGCGCGCTCAATCGCCAATGGCGCGCCAAGGACTCGGCCACAAACGTGCTTTCCTTCCCGATGCTGAGCCGCGAGGAAGTTCTCCACGCGGCAGCTGACGAAAGAGCGTCCGGAATGCTGGGCGACGTAATTGTCGCGCATGGCGTATGCTCGCGCGAGGCGTCCGATAAAGGGGTCACTCTCGCCGATCACGTGGCCCACCTGATCATTCATGGATTGCTGCACCTTGCCGGGCTGGATCACGAGCAGGGAAGCGAAGAGGCCGAGGCAATGGAAGCCCTCGAGACGAAGGCCCTTGCAATCATGGGGGTCGCCGACCCATATTGCAGCGCAGCGTAACGCGCGCGGGAGAGTTTCCCGGTCGCGCGAGGGGAGATCTAGGCCGATGCCCGAGGGCGGCGGGCCAGGCGGCGAAGGTCGTCCAGGCGACAGCGATACAGGTAAAAGCGAAGGACGAAGCGACGCCAACCGCGCGCTATGGCGTGCGCTGAAGAGCTTTTTTGGCCGGAGCGAAGCGGACCAATCGCTGCGCGCCCAGCTCGAAGAAGTGATCGACGAGCACGAGGGCGATTCCAGCGAGGCCGCGGCCGCAGCAAGCGGCGATCTTTCGCCGATCGAGCGCCAGATGGTGCGCAACTTGCTCCACTTCAGCGAACACGACGCCGACGACGTGGCGATACCCCGCGGCGAAATAATCGCGATTTCGGCGTCGGCGAGTTTTGCCGAGCTGGTGGCCGCCTTTGCCGAACATGGCCATAGCCGCATGCCGGTCTATGCCGATTCGCTCGATGAAGTGGTGGGTATGGTCCACATCAAGGACGTTTTTCCGATCATCGCCGAGATGCGGCACGGCGAACGCGCCGAGCCCGAGGACTGGTCCTCGCTGATGCGCCAGCCGCTTTTCGTGCCGCAGGCCCGCGGTGCATTGGACGTGCTGGCAGACATGCGCGCGAGCCGGATCCACCTGGCCGTCGTGGTCGACGAGTATTCGGGAACCGACGGGATCATCACCATCGAGGACCTGGTCGAGGAGATCGTGGGCGAGATCGAGGACGAGCACGACGACGAACCCGAAGTGATGCTCGTCCCGCTGGACGGGGGGATGTGGGACGCCGATGCGCGCGCGGAGCTCGACGACGTGGCCGAGACGATCGACCCTCGCCTGGCCGAAGTGGAGGAAGACATCGACACGCTCGGCGGGCTGGCGGTGATCCTTGCTGGTCATGTGCCCCAGCCGGGCGCCGTGCTCGATCACCAGAGCGGATGGAAACTGGAAGTAACCGCCGGCAACGAACGCCACGTCAGCCGTCTTCGCCTTCATCCTCCCCAGACGGCAGAGGCGCAGGAGTGATCCTGCGATGATGCGCCGCCTTCCTCCCCTGCGATCGCTCGAAGCATTCCTGCGGACCGTCCGCCTTGGTTCGGCGAAGGCGGCGGCAAGCGAACTTGGCCTGACTCCATCCGCGCTGTCGCGACGGATCGGCCAGCTCGAGGCTTTCGTCGGCAAGAAGCTGTTCCTGCGCCAGCACCAGCAGATGAAGCTGAACGACGCCGGCGAGGCGTTTTTTTCCGTCGTGGCGCCGCTCATGGACGAGCTGGCCGAACGCGTCGAAAGCCAGATGGACGACAGCCGCATCCTGCGCCTGCGCCTTGGTGTTCTGCCCCTTTTCGGCAGCCAGCGGCTCTTCCCGCGGCTGCCCGAACTGCGCCGGCTTTACCCTCTGCTGCATATCGACATCGATTCGATGGGCCATGCGGAAACCAAGCTGGGCGACACGATCGATGCCGCTATCGTGCTGAGCCAGGGTCCGGACCCTTCGCTTCACGCGGTCAGGCTCGACCACAACCAGGTCTACGCCATTACTTCACGCACGGTGGCAGACGAGATCGGCGGCGTGCCCGATGCGCGCAAGCTGTCGCGCCAGACTTTCCTGATCCACAACGATCTGCCCGAAAGCTTCACCGCCTGGAAGGAAGCCGTGGGGCTCAAGAGCCTGGAACCGGCGGCGATCGATCACTTCGATTCCGGTCAGCTTATTCTGGAAGCGGCAGCGCAGGGACTTGGCATCGCGATCATGCATGACGATCATTTCAGTCGCAGCCAGGATGAGCGGCTGGCCAAGCTGTTCGATGTCGAAGTTGCCAGCCCCTACAGCTACTGGTTCGTCTGCCGGCCACGAGCGCTCGAAACGCGGCCCGTGCGAATTTTCCACGACTGGCTGGTAAACGCGAACCTCTAATAGCGAAACGGGCCCCCGCTTGCGCGGGGACCCGTCCGAACTTCAGCCTACCGTGGCTTTCTTGATGAAGCCGGGCGTCCGCGGCGGCTCGCCCTTGGGCAAAGCGTCGACGTGTTCCATGCCGCTTTCGACCTCGCCCCACACGGTATACTGGCGGTCGAGAAATCGCGCGTCGTCGAGACAGATGAAGAACTGGCTGTTGGCGCTATTGGGATCGCTGGTTCGGGCCATCGAGCAGACGCCGCGATTGTGCGGTTCGGCGCTGAATTCTGCCTTGAGATCAGGCTTTGAGGATCCGCTCATCCCGGTCCCTGTAGGATCGCCGCCCTGTGCCATGAAGCCGTCGATTACCCGGTGGAACTTCACCCCGTCATAAAAGCCTTCGGAAGCCAGCTCCTTGATCCGCGCGACATGACCGGGAGCAAGGTCGGGACGAAGCTTGATTACGACATCGCCGGTCTGGCCGCTGCCGTTGTCGAGGGTGAAAGTGAGGGTGTCGTCGGCCATTGAGTGGGTTCCTTCCGGTTTGCGCGGGCCGATATAGGCGCTCGGCGGACAATGTCACCCGTATCGCCCCCATCGGGGGCGAACCCGGTTGCTTTTGCGCGTCCGCAGCCTAGACCCCGCTGGCATGGAGCGTGACGCTGCACCACCCGAGATCGACGACCGCGAACCGCTTCCCGCGGCCGAGGCAGCGCGCCTGTCGGAAAGTCTCGACGATGAAAACCGACTGAAACCGGAATTCGTCCGACGCGTGCGCGAAGCCTTGGACGCTGGCGACAGGGAAGCGGTTTACGAGGCGGTCGAGCCGCTCCATCCCGCCGACATCGCCGACTTGTTCGAGCTGTTCGACGAGGATGACCGGCTGGCGCTCGCCGGCGCGATCTCCGACCTCATGGGCGGCGAGGTGATCGCCGAACTCAACGATCACGTCCGCGAGCTGCTGGTCGAAGCGCTGCCGCCCGATGCGGTGGCCGACTTTGCCGAGCAGATGGAGACCGACGACGCGGTTGCGCTGATCGAGGATCTCGACGCCGACGATCGTCAGGCGGTGCTCGCCGAACTCGATCCCGAAGACCGCGCCGCGATCGAGAGCGCGCTGGCCTATCCCGAGGAAACCGCCGGCCGGCTGATGCAGCGCGACCTCGTCGCGGTGCCCGAGCATATGACCGTCGGCGGCCTGATCGACTATCTGCGCGAACATGCCGACCTGACGACCGAGTTCTGGGAAGTCTTCGTCGTCGATCCGCTCCATCGGCCCGTGGGTACCTGCCAGCTTTCGTGGATCCTGCGCACGCCGCGCACCGTCGCCCTGACCGACGTGATGAAGCGCGACCAGACCCTGATCCCCGTCGGGATGGACCAGGAAGAAGTCGCCCTGCGCTTCCAGAAATATGCACTCATCTCGGCCGCCGTGGTCGACGACAGCGGTCGTCTCGTCGGCCAGCTTACGGTCGACGACATCGTTCACATCATCCAGGAAGAAGCGGGCGAAGACGTTCTCCTGCTGTCCGGTGCAGGCGATGGCGACATCAACGAGCCGATCGCGCTGACCGTGCGCACGCGCCTAACGTGGCTGGTGGTCAACCTGGGCACGGCAATCGTCGCTGCTAGCGTCGTGGGCATGTTTCAGGGCGCCATCGCGCGCTTCGCACTGCTCGCCGTGCTGATGCCCATCGTCTCGGGGATGGGCGGCAATGCGGGCACGCAGACGCTGGCAGTGATCGTGCGGGCGCTGGCGACGAACCAGCTTACGAGCTCCAACACCTGGCGAATGATAGCGCGTGAGTTTCGCATCGCGACTGCGAACGGCCTTTCGCTGGGGCTGCTGATCGGGGCGGGCGTGGCGCTGGTCTTCGACAATCCCTTGCTGGGCGCGGTGATCGGCGCCGCGATGCTGATCAACAACCTCATCGCCGGGCTCGCCGGCATTCTCGTGCCGCTTACTCTCGAGAAATTCCGGATCGACCCGGCCGTTTCCTCGGCGGTGTTCGTCACGATGGCGACCGACGTGATGGGCTTCTTCTCGTTTCTGGGGCTTGCCGTGGCCAGCGGCCTCACGGGGTGATCCCATGCCGTTGAGCATGACCAAGATCGCCTATGGAGCGCAAAGCGTGGCGTCGCTGCGCCGCTGGCTGGAAGCCGAGGAGGAAGCGCGGACGAGCACGCGCTATCTGCCCAAGCGGCATGAAGAAATGATTGGCGGTTCGCTGTTCTGGATCCACGATCACACGATCATCGGTCGTTCGCCGCTGATCGGGTTCAGCCAGCGCGAGGACGGGCGCTGGTGGATCAGGATGCAACCGCGCCTCATCACAGTGCGGCCCACGGCCAAGCGGGCGCATCAGGGATGGCGATACTTGGCCGAAGAGAATGCGCCGCCGGACCTTGGCGAAGGAGAGGACCCCGGCGATGCCTTGCCCGGACGCCTGGCGGGGCGGCTGGCGAAGCTGGGGCTTGTCTGATCAGGCGGTAGTGGCTCCAACCCGCTCGCGTGCTACGACCCGGCGGAGCAGATCGACATAGACCTGCGGCTCCTGCGCGCCGGGAACAAGGAAGCGGCCGTTAACGACCATTGCCGGCACGCCGCTGATGTTCATGTCCCACGCCTGCGCTTCTTCCGAGCGAACGAACTCCGACAATTTAGGATCAGCCAGCGCGGCTTCGGCCGCGGCGCGATCGAGCCCGACCGATCCTGCCAGGTCGAGAAGGACCTCGCGGCTGCCGATGTCGCGCCGCTGTTGGAAATGGGCATCAAACAGCGCCAGCTTCAGTGCGGTCTGCACGTCGGGCCCCGCGACTCGCAGGGCATGCGCCAGCAGCTTGTGAGCGAGGAAGCTGTTGCGCATGCGCGCCCGCGGTTCGGGTTCCTCGCCGGTATAAGCGAAGGAATAGCCCGCTTTTTCCGCAATGGCCGCCATCTGGGATCGACCCGCAGCGGCTTGTTCCTCGCTCCGCCCGTACTTGCGCATCACGTGTTCGGCGCTGTCCTCGCCTTCGGGCGGCATATCGGGGTTGAGTTCAAACGGACGCCAGCGCACCTCGGCCTCGATTTCGCCGTCCAATGTCGCGAGCGCCTTCTGGAGCTGCTTGTAGCCAATGATGCACCAGGGGCACATCACGTCGGAGAAGATGTCGATCGTCAGGCGTTCGGTCATTGTTCGAGCCACCATTTGAGAAGGTAATGGGCAACCGCATGCGGCGGCGGGGCGATAAACGCGCCATCCTCGGTTCCGGTCATCGCTTCAGCCACTTCGGCCCTGGTGAACCAGCGCGCTTCCTCAAGTTCGTGCTCGTCGATTGTGATCGCCCCGTCATCGGCATGACTGTGGCAACCGATCATCAGCTGCGAGGGAAACGGCCACGGCTGGCTCGCGACGTAAGTCACGTCGCGAATGACGACACCGGCTTCCTCGAAGATTTCGCGGGCTACGGCCTCCTCGATCGATTCGCCGGGTTCGACAAACCCGGCGAGTGCCGAGAAACGACGGGGAGGAAACCGCGGCTGCCGGCCCAGAAGAACATTGCCCTCGTGCTCCACCAGCATGATCGTGACCGGATCGACACGCGGGAAATGCTCTGCCTTGCATGAATCGCAGGTGCGCTGCCAACCACCCTTCGTAAGCTTCGTTGTGCTGCCGCACCGCGCGCAGAACCGGTGCCGGGCGTGCCAGTCCACCAGGCTCCGGGCTGCGCCGTAGATCGCGAGGTCCTCCTGCTCCATGCTCGCCAGCGCGCGCCATAGTGCTGGGTTGTACGGCGCGATGCCGCCCGCCAGCTGCGGCGGAACTTCGGCAAAGCAGCCCTTGCCGCCCAAAAGCCCCAGGAAGACGAGATCACTTCCCGCACCTGCGTCGGCCAGCGTTCCCCAAACGAGTCCGCCATCGGGACCGATCTGGGGATCGAGGCCTTCGAGGCGCAACAGCCTTGCGCGCCAGTCCATGAGCGAAGCGAGCCGTTCGGGATCGTTGCGGATTGCGTCGGCCCGATCGAGCCGCGCCCCGGCAAAGGCGATGGCGGTCATGCTCCGGCCTTTCGCTTGGTAAGGTCGGCTACGACCGCCTTCGGAAACTGTTCATGCACCGGGTACGAGCTGTCGGGCATATACTGCGTGTACAATCCGGCGCGCAGGCTTCGACGCATGTCGACGAACGCGACGGTGCCTGCAGCACCGCCCCAACCATAGACGCCAGCTTGCTCGCCCAATCCCACGCGCCCGCCAGCCCCGAAGCCTTGTCCGTCCATCCATGTGCCCTTCGTGCTGACGGACGGAGGCATGAGATTGCTCGTCCCCAGCCGCACTGCGGCCTCGCTCATTACGCGCTTTCCGCCGATGCGACCGAACCCGGTCAGCATGTTCATGAAACGGTCGTAATCGCGCGGGCTGGAAACAAGGCCCGCGCCGCCCATCGGAAACGGTGGCTGACCCAGGAAGATAGAGTTCTTCGCCGGGTCGAGCGGCAGGAGCAGCTTGCCAATGACGCCATAATTACTCGTCAGGCGCTTTTCCTGTGCCGCTGGAACGCGGAAATAGCTGCTCGTCATGCCGGTCGGCCCGAAGATCCGTTCTTGCAGGAAGCTGTCAAAGCTCTGCCCCGAGACAACTTCTATAACCCGGCCCATCAGGTCGAGACCGACCGAATAGCTCCATTGCGTGCCCGGCTGATAGACCAGCGGCAGTCCCGCGAGCCGATCGGCAAAGGTCTCGAGGCTCGTCACCGGAGTTCCGCGGTCGAAACCGGGAATCTTCGTCCGGCTTACTTGTCCCGCGATAACCCCGGCATCTTCGAACGCGCCCTTGAGCGGCCCCTTCTGGATGATCGAATAGCCAAGGCCCGCCGTGTGGGTGAGAAGGTTGCGAATGGTGATCGGCGACTGAGCGGGAACGAGCTCGGTGAGCGATCCGTCCGGGGTCGCCTGAACCTGCATCTTCGCAAATTTCGGCAGGATGTCGGCCAGCGGCTGATCGAGCTTCATCCGCCCCTCGTCGATCAGGATCATCGCGGCCATGCCGGTTATCGGCTTGGTCATCGAATAGAGCCGATAGAGACTGTCGATGCCTACCGGATCCGCATCGTCGAGGCCTTCCTTGCCTTTGGCGATCACCTCGGGCGCTCGGGCGCCCCAGCCAAGGGTCGCGAGCATTTCGGGAAGCTTGCCGGAATCCACATAGCCATCGACCATCGCAGCAACATTGGGCCACATCGCCCTGGTTGCCGACGACGGAGCTGCGGCCCAGGCCAGGCGCGGGTCAAGCGCAAGTCCCGCCGCGACGGCGGATCCGGCGCGAAAGACCGCGCGACGCGACATTGCGACGGCTAGCTCGTTATCCAGCATCGGTCATTCTCTCCCATCGGTACCTGCCTCGAGAGCGAGCCGCGCAGCCTTTGCAAAAAGCGTCGGCAAACCCGCTTCGTCGAGGCGGTCCAGCGGCCACCATTCACCGCCTTCGTCGTCAAGGCTAGCGCAGACGCCGTCTTCGCACAGCATCAATTGCAGTTCGAGACCGAAATGGGTGAACCCATGCCGAACGATGCCGCCCGGCTTCCAGTTTCCCCCTTGTGGTGCTGTGCCCGACCCATCGGCACCGGCGCTCCACCCGTCATCGGGCAGCGCCCGCATGCCCCCGAGCATTCCCTTCGCTGGACGGCGAACCAGCCACACCGCCCCTTCCCGGACCAGCCAGAAGGCGAGCCCGCGGCGCTGGGGTACTGTGCGCTTGGGCGCGCGGACCGGAAAGTCCTCGGCCCGATCTAGCGCGAATGCCAGACATTTCTGGCGTAGCGGACAAAGGAGACAGCGCGGGCCGCGCGGAGTGCATATCGTCGCGCCGAGATCCATCATCGCTTGGGCGAAGTCCCCGCTGCGGTCTGCAGGAGTAATTTCGTCGGCAGCCACGCGGATAGCCTTGCGGGCGGCGGGAAGCGCCTCGTCTATCGCGAACAGGCGCGACACCACCCTTTCGACATTGGCGTCAATCACCACGGCGCGCTGGCCGAACGCAATCGCGGCGATCGCGGCGGAGGTATATTCCCCGATCCCCGGAAGGCGCCGCAGTCCTTCTTCCGTATCGGGAAATCCGCCCGATGACGCCACAGCACGCGCGCAGGCGATCAGGTTGCGGGCGCGACTGTAGTACCCAAGGCCCGCCCACGCAGCCATCACCTCGGCCTCGTCTGCCGCTGCGAGATCGCCGACGGTCGGCCAACGATCGACGAAGCGCGCGAAATAGGGCGCGACGGCGGCAGTCGTAGTCTGCTGCAGCATCACTTCGGACAACCAGACCCGATACGGATCGGGCGCGGGCTCTCCCGGCGACGCGCGCCAGGGCAGGCGACGGGCATGGCGGTCGTACCAGGCGAGCAGGGGAATGGCGATCGCGCCTCCTGCCTCGCCGGCGGTGTCGGTACTGGCCTGCATCGTGCTGCTATGGCATGCGCGGCGCTGCCATGGAAAGCGTACCACCAGACAAGCCGCGCAAGCCCGGTCGCGCCGCGTCCGCCAAGCCGTTCGAGCGTGCGCGCGGCGGTCCGGCGCGCGCCATTGCCGACCTGATGCCCGAAGTGGGACGCACGGCCTTTCGCCGCTTCGGCTTCGTGCAGTCGAGCGTCGTCAGCCGCTGGCCCGAGATCGTCGGCGAACGCCATGCCCGCGCCTGCGTCCCCGAGGCGATCCGTTTCGCGCCGGGGGAAAAGCGCGACGGCATTCTCCAATTGGTGGTCACGCCTGCGCACGCCCCTCTGATCCAGCACGTCATTCCCGAGATCATCGAGCGGGTGAACCGATTCTTCGGCTACAGCGCTGTCGCACGGGTGAAATTGCGCCAGGGCGTGATCCATTCGGACCGGGTTAAGGGTGGTTCTGCTGAAGCGCGCACCAGCCCGCCGTCCTTGCGGCCAATCCCGATGGAACTGGGCGAAAGCCTTCGCGACATCGGCGACCCGGAATTGCGCACGGTGCTTGAATCGCTGGCGCGAAGCCTTGGCACGGCCAGCGGCAATGGAGACGATGACGATGCTTGACAGGGGCCTTCGGATTGTTGGGGCGCTGGGTCTCGCCGCCGCAGCGGTAGCTCTCGGCGCGGCCGCTCCGCAAAAGCCCGCCGCCAAGCCGCTGCCGGGGCGCAGCGTGACGAACGGCAACTGGAACACCGTCGTGCGCCGCACCGCGGATGATACTTACATTCTCGGCAACCCGGACGCGAAAGTCCGCCTTACCGAATTCATCAGCTACACTTGCCCACACTGTGCGCACTTCGAAACCGAGGCCGATGCCCCGCTGCGGCTCGCCTTCGTCGCCAATGGCAAGGGTTCGATCGAGGTGCGCAGCTTCGTCCGCGATCCGATCGACATGACCGTGGCGTTGCTGACCCACTGCGGACCGCCCGAGAAGTTCTTCCTGAACCACACGGCGTTCCTGCGCAGCCAGGCCAAGTGGATCGCGCCGCTGAAGGATGCCAGCGCGGCACAGAAGGCCCGCTGGTCCAGCGGGTCCTTCGCCGCACGGACGCGTGCGATTGCAGACGACTTCCACTTCTATCCCATCATGGCGACACGCGGATATACCGCCCAGCAGGTCGACAAGTGCCTGACGGACGAGGCGCTGGCAAACCGGCTCGCAAAGGCGACCGAAGACGCCGCGCAGCGCCTTTTCGTGCGAGGCACTCCGTCGTTCGCGATCGACGGCGTTGTCCTTTCCGGCACATCGGACTGGGCCTCGCTTCGTCCTCAGCTCGCCGCCCGCGTCGATTGATTCGGAATTACTGCGCCTCTGGGTGCGGAGTTGTGGAGATTAAGTGCGTTTCTCAGGGGTAAGCCTTCAACTTGCCCGCGGATTGCTCTAGCCTCGCGCCTTCGTAGTTCTTTTTTCCGGAGCCCGTTCGCGCATGACTTCAGGCAAATTTGGCCGCGTCTCGCTTTTCGCACTGGCCCCGCTGGCGATTGCCTCTCTTGCCCTCGGCGGGTGCAAGAAGGAACAAGCCGCCGATCCCGCGGCCGCGCTGGCCAGCCCCAGCGCACAGCCGTTGGCCAAGGTCCCTGCCCCTAGCGGCAAGGCATGGAGCGAAGTCGTCTCCGTCACGCCGGAAGGTGGCTATCGGATGGGCAACCCCGACGCTCCGATCAAGCTGGTCGAGTTCGGGGCGCTTAGCTGCTCGCACTGCGCCGAGTTCGCCAAGGAAAGCTTCGCCAAGCTGCGCGACGATTACGTCGCCAGTGGCCGGGTCAGCTACGAGCTGCGCCTGTTCATGCTCAACGCGTTCGACATCCCGGCCGCGATGCTCGCCACCTGCGGTTCACCCGAGGCGGTCATTCCGTTGAGCGAGCAGTTCTGGGCCTGGCAGCCGAACATGTTCAACAACATGGAAAAGGCCAGCGAGGCCGATCGTACTGCGGCTGGCAATGCCCCGCCCGACAAGCGTTTTTCCGCCATCGCCAAGCTCGCGGGAATGGACACGTTCTTCGCCGAACGCGGCATTGCGGCAGACCAGGGCGGACGCTGCCTCGCCGACGTGAAGAAGGCCGAATCGCTCGCCCAGCAGACCGACAAGTATTCGACCACCTATGGCATCACCGGCACGCCGACCTTCTACCTGAACGGTGCGAATGTCGGGTCGGTGATGTGGGCGCAGCTTGAGCCGATGCTCCAGAACGCGGGCGCCCGCTAGGGCATCGGCGGCAGCGGAGGGGGCCGCTGATGCAATTCGAGAAGCTCCGCCTGTCGGGCTTCAAGAGCTTTGTCGAACCCGCGGAACTGCGGATAGAACGGGGGCTGACCGGGGTGGTCGGCCCCAATGGTTGCGGCAAGTCCAACCTGCTTGAGGCCATTCGCTGGGTAATGGGCGAATCGAGCCCGAAATCCCTGCGCGGCGGCGGCATGGAAGACGTGATCTTCGCCGGCACCGGCACGCGCCCCGCCCGGGATTTCGCCGAAGTCGTGCTCACCGCGCGCGGTTCGCTTGCCGACAACGATTCGGACAGGGAACTGGAGGTAACGCGCCGCATCGAGCGCGGTGCGGGATCCGCCTACCGGATCAACGGCCGCGACGTCCGCGCCAAGGACGTTGCGCTGGTCTTTGCGGATGCGGCGACCGGCGCCCACAGCCCGGCGCTGGTCAGCCAAGGCCGCATCGCAGCCGTAATCGCGGCAAAACCGGCCGAACGACGGCAGATGCTCGAAGAAGCGGCTGGTATCGCCGGGCTTCACGTCCGCCGCCGCGATGCCGAGGCAAAGCTCCGCGCGACCGAAGCCAACCTGCTCCGCCTCGAAGACCTGCTCGCCGGCTTGTCGACCCAGATCGCCGCGCTTCGCCGCCAAGCCCGTGCCGCAGAACGCTATCGCCAGATCAGCGACAAGGTGAAGGTGGCGGAAGCACGTCTCGTCTTTGCCCGTTGGGTCGAGGCAGAGGATGCCGCAAGGCTCGCGCGGATCGAGGCCGAAGGGGCGGCAGCAGCGGTCGCGACCGCGCAACGGCAAGCCGAACTTGCGCAAAATGCCCAACACACGGTCGCAGCCGCAGCCGCACTCGCGCGCGACGAGCTTGCGGACCGCCGGCAGGATGCCGCCGCCCATGGGCATCGTATGGCGACGCTCGGCAGCCAGCTCGAGGCTGCCGAGCAGCGCCTTGTCGATCTCGACCGCCAGATTGCGAGGATCGACGAGGACGCCGGCGACGCCGGACGCCTGACCAGCGACGCCGCGGAAGCGATGAACCGGCTTGAGCGTGACGCGCTCGAGGCCGAACAGGCGCTAGAAACCGAAGAGGCCCGCCGCCCTTCGCTGCTGGCCGCGCAGGAAAACGCCGAGCGCGCCGCCCGGGCTGCTGAACTCGCACTGGCGCAGGGCCAGGCGGAGCAGGCGGGGATCGACGCCGATTGGCGCATTGCCGATGCCGCCCTTGCGAGCGCCGCCACGCGGCTCGACCGTACCCGCGCCGAATTGGCACGGCGCAAGGCCGAAGCAGATGCACGCCGCCGCGAGACCGACCCGGCCACCCTCCTTGCCGCTGCGGACGAGGCGCTTCAGGCTTCTTCTGCCGAGCGTGAAGCGGCGCAGGCCGCGCGCGATGGGTTAGCCGAAGCACGGGCGCGGCTCTCGTCCGCCCGAGATGCGGCAAGCGAGGATCTTGCCCGGGCGCGGGCCGATTGTGCTTCGCTGGAAAGGGAAGCGGATGCTTTGGATCGCGAACGCAAGGCGCGCGAACGAAAGGCATCGGGAAAGCTGGCGATTGACGGCGTTCGGGCGGCCCCGGGATATGAGAGGGCGCTCGCGGCGGTTTTGGGACGCGACGCGCGCTCGGCGCTCGGTGTGCCGGCGGCTGCCCTCGAAGGACGGTTCTGGACCGGCGCCCCCACCCCTGCTTCGTTGCCCGACAGCCTGGCCCATCACGTATCCACGATGCCGCACGAACTTGCGGCCCGTCTGGCTTTGGTGCGGTTCCGTGAAGTGGATGATGGCGAGGTCCTTCGTCCTGGCGAATGGCTCGTCACCAGAGCGGGCGAACTGCGGCGGTGGGACGGCTTCGTAGTGCGCGGCGAAGGCGCGGCGAGCGCGGCAGAGCTGGAGGCGGCCAACCGCCTCGCGTCGATCGAGCAAGCCCTCCCCGCGCTCAGGACCGCACGCGACGCCGCGGAATTGGGCGCGGCGGAGACAAACAACGCGCTTCAGTCCCACCAATCGCAATTGGCCGCGGCCGAGCAGAAGCTCGCCCGTGCGATAGAGGCAGAGCGGGCGGCAGTGCGAGCCCGCGACCAGGCCGAAGCGGCGGTCGACCGGCATGCCGCGCGTTCCGCCGAGATCGAGCGCATGCTGGGTGACCTGGCCGAACAGGAAGCGGCCGCGCTGGCCGAACATCGCGAGGCCCAGTCGCGCCGGGAGGGACTTCCCGATCCGGCGGTGGGACGCGAGGCAGTGGAACAGGCCCGCCGGCGTCACGATGACGCTCGTCAGTCGCTTCAGCTCGCGCTCGCCGCCTCGGCGTCGCTCGAGCAGGGATTGGCCGCCCTGCGCGAAAGACGGGCGACCTTGCGGGGCGACATCCGCAGTTGGCAGGGACGCGTCGGGGATGCCGAGCGGCGCATGGCCGACATGGCGAAGCGCCGCGACGAACTGGTCGCGGAGCGCGCGGTCATCGCGGCCAAGCCCGCCGGCCTGATCCGGGACATTGAAGAGGGGGAAGCCATCCGTGAGCGCCTCGGCGCCGAGCTTGCGGCGGCTGAAGCTGTGCTTGCCACACACGAAGCCGCCACCAAGGAAGCCGCCGCGACGCTCGCCGCGGTTGCCGAGGCGCTTTCAACGGCGCGAGAGGCGCGAGCCGGCGCCGCGGCACGGGCGGAGAACCAGGAAGCACGGCGTGAGGAGATGGCGCGCATCTCAGGCGAGCGCTTCCAGTGCCCGCCCCCTCTCCTCCCGCCCCGTCTGGGTTTTGCGACTGAGGATGTCGGGACGGCTACGGACGAATCTGCAGCGATGGACCGGCTCGTCGCCGAGCGCGAACGGATCGGCCCTGTCAATCTGGTCGCCGCCGAAGAATTGGCCGAGGCCGAGGCGCGGCACGGCGAGAGCGCCGCCGAACAGGCGGAACTCGGAGAAGCCGTGAACCGACTTCGCGGCTCGATCGGAAATCTCAACCGCGAGGGCCGCGAGCGGCTGCGCGCGGCCTTCGAAGCGGTCGATGGTCACTTCCGCCGTCTTTTTACCAGGCTGTTCGACGGCGGACAGGCCCACTTGGCGCTTGTCGATTCAGACGATCCACTGGAGGCCGGGCTCGAAATCTTCGCGCAGCCACCGGGTAAGCGGCTTCAATCGCTCACGCTCCTTTCGGGCGGCGAACAGGCGCTGACGGCCATCGCGCTCATCTTCGCGCTGTTCCTCACCAACCCGGCACCGATCTGCGTCCTCGACGAGGTCGACGCGCCGCTCGACGATGCGAACATCGAGCGGTTCTGCGACCTGCTCGACGCGATGGTTAGCGAGACCGCGACCCGTTACCTCATCGTCACGCACAACGCGGTGACGATGAGCCGGATGCACCGCCTGTTCGGCGTCACGATGGTGGAACAGGGCGTCTCGCGCCTGGTCAGCGTGGATCTGGGCGGTGCGGAGGCATTGCTGGCGGCCGAATAAGGGGCCGCGCCGCCGCCGTTCAGTCCAGGACGAACCGCGGACCCGTTCCGCCGCCCGCGGCGCGATCGTCCTTGTTATAGAGCTGGCACCGCTGGAGGCTGAGGCAGCCGCATCCGATGCACTGGTCCAGCTTCTGCTTGGTCCGCGTCAGAAGCTGGATCTTGGCATCGAGTTGGTTGCGCATCGAGCGGCTGATCCGCTGCCAGTCCGTCAGCGTCGGCGTGCGGCCTTGTGGCAGGGTCGCCAGTTCGGCTTCGATTTCGGTCAGACCCAGGCCAAGCTTTTGCGCGATCAGAATGAAGCTGATCCGCCGAATGTCGGAGCGTAGGAACCGCCGCTGGTTTCCGCCGGTCCGCAAGCTCGTGAGCAGCTTTCGCTCTTCGTAATACCGGATCGCTGAAACGGCGACGCCGGTTCGCTTTGCCAAAGTGCCGATGCTCACCAGATCGTCGCGATTCATTCCCCGACCTCTTTTTTCGTTTGACCTCAAGTTAGCTTGAGGTTGCACAAGTGGCAAGCCGGGTGATTCGCAAGAGTGGCTGCGGCAAACAGTTTCAACGCCTTGTGGAGGAAGTTTCAGTCATGGCCGTAGCCCGTCTCGAACATGCCAACATCACCGTCAGCGATCCGGATCGCTCCGCCGCGCTCTTCATGCAAATGTGCGGCTGGCACGAACGCTGGCGTGGTCCCTCCCAGATGGGCGGACGCACGATCCACGTTGGCAGCGATATCGGCTACCTGGCGCTCTACACCAATGAGGGGCGCGGGGGGCCCTTCTCGAAAGGCGTTCCCCTCAATCACGTCGGCCTTGAGGTCGACGATCTCGATGCGGCCGAGGCGGTCGTGGTCGCGCACGGCCTGACGCCGTTCAATCACGACGACTATTATCCCGGCAAGCGGTTCTATTTCTTCGACTGGGACGGAATCGAGTTCGAGGTGGTCAGCTACAGCAGCTAGAAACCGGTGTTGCCGACGACGTAGCAGGCCATCGCCATGAGCAATCCGGCAAAGCGATTGCTGCGAAAGAGGGTCAGGGCGCCTGCTCCGTCGTCGGGGCGGAGCAGGATCGCCTGACGCGCGAGGTGACCGGCGATCGGCAGCAGCGCGAGCAGCGCGAGTGGATCGCGGCGAAGCAACAGGAATGCACAGGACCACAGCGCGATTGCCGCCCCGTAGAACAGCGCCACGCCGAAGCGCACGTTCGCACCCATCCTCAGCGCGCTCGACCGTATCCCGATCAAGGCGTCATCCTCGCGGTCCTGAAGGGCATAGATGGTGTCGTAGGCGACGACCCAGGCGATCGACCCGGCGTAGAGCAGCGCCAATACGCCGAGGTGATCGCTCCTGACTTCAACCCAACCGACCAGTGCCCCCCAACTGAAGACGATCCCAAGCCACGCCTGCGGCCACCAGGTGATCCGCTTCATGAAGGGGTATGCGGCCACTGGCGCCAGGCTGGCAAGGGCGACGAACCGGGCGGGCCAGCCAAGCTGCAGCCAGACGATCAGGCCCACCGCGAGAAGCGCGCCGAGCCAGATCCAGGCGGCACGGACCGAGACCGCGCCGCTCGCCACCGGCCGCGTGGCAGTGCGGGACACTTTCGCGTCGAGGTCGCGGTCGACGATGTCGTTATAGACGCAGCCCGCGCCGCGCATGGCCACTGCGCCGATCAGAAGCCAGGCAACAAGGGACCACCGCAAGCCCCCTCCCGCCAGAAGGACGGCCCAGGCACACGGCCAGAACAGTAGCCACCATCCGATCGGCCGATCCAGCCGGGCGAGCAGCGCGTAGGGCTGCCAGGCGGCAGGCAGCAGGCTGAGCAGTGCGCCGTGCTGGCTGTCCGGTGGCGCTTGGGCGGCGGGAGCGCTAGGGCTTTCCATCCGCGCCGCTGTGGAGCTGATTGCCGATGCCCGCAACCCCCGCCTGGCCCCCGCGCAGTGCTCCCCGGCTATTCGTTGCCGGGCCCCTGAGCGAAGGCGGAGCGATCTCGCTTGAAGGTGCGCAGGCGCACTATGTGTCGCGCGTCATGCGGGTCGCGGCCGGAGATGCCGTGGTGCTGTGCGACGACCTCACCGGCGAATGGGTGGCGCGCGTGACCCTTGTGGGCAAGCGTGACGTTGCCCTTTCCATCCAGCAGCGGCTGCGCCCGCGCGAGGATGTACCGGATTTCACGCTGTGCGCAGCGCTGCTGAAAAAGCCCGCATTCGACCTCGTGCTCGAGAAGGCGACCGAACTGGGCGTTCGGCGAATACAGCCGGTGATCACGCGGCGCGCGGTCGCCGACAAGCTCAATCTCGAGCGCGCCCGCACGATCATGACCGAAGCTGCCGAACAATGCGCCCGAACCGCCCTGCCAGAACTCGCGGCCCCGCTCTCGCTCGATGCCCTGCTGCGGCAATGGCAGCCGTCGCGAGCGCTCCTGTTCGCCGACGAACTTGGCGGAGAAAGCGCGGCCAGCGCCTTCGCCGCGCGACCCGCACCCGCGGCCTTGCTCGTCGGGCCGGAAGGCGGTTTCGACGACGCCGAACGGACCGCCATCCGCGCCATCGGCGCAACGTCCATATCGCTGGGACCGCGAATTCTGCGGGGAGAAACCGCGGTGATCGCTGGTTGCGCACTTTGGATGGCAGTGTCGGGCGACTGGGGGACTGACGACGCTGCGCAATTTGTGCTGGAACAAGGCCGGACGCTCACCTAACGGCCAGCCATGAGCACCAGAACGGTTTCAAACAGCAACGATCCCGTGATCGGTCACAAGGACGATCTGATCGCGCCGATGATCAAGGGCGAGAAGCCCAAGTCGGCCTGGCGCATTGGCACCGAGCACGAAAAGTTCGTCTACAGCCGCAAGGATCACCACGCGCCATCGTACGACGAGCCCGGCGGTATCCGCGACCTTTTGCTGGCGCTGCGCGAATTCGGCTGGGATCCGGTCGTCGAGGAAGGTCCCGATGGGCCCAACGTCATCGCAATGGCGGGCAGCGACGGCACCGTCAGCCTCGAGCCTGCCGGGCAGCTCGAGCTCTCGGGCGCCGCGCTCGACAATCTCCACCAGACCTGCGCCGAAACCGGGCGTCACCTGGATCAGGTCAAGGCCATCGGCGAACGCACGGGGACAGGGTTCCTGGGCCTTGGCATGTGGCCCGACAAGCGCCGCGACGAGCTGCCGATCATGCCCAAGGGGCGCTACGCGATCATGCTGCGCCACATGCCCCGGGTGGGCTCGATGGGCCTCGACATGATGTTGAGGACCTGCACGATCCAGGTGAACCTCGATTATTCGAGCGAAGCCGACATGGTTCAGAAGTTCCGGGTCGGGCTCGCTCTTCAGCCGCTCGCAACGGCCCTGTTCGCCAATTCGCCGTTCACCGAAGGCAAGCCCAACGGCTTCCTTTCCTACCGCAGCCATATCTGGTCGGATACGGATCCGGCCCGCACCGGCATGCTGCCCTTCGTGTTCGAGGACGGCTTCGGCTACGAGCGCTATGTCGACTACATGCTCGACGTGCCGATGTATTTCGTGTTCCGCGACGGCAAGTACATCGACGCGGCCGGGCAGAGTTTCCGGGATTTCATGGCCGGCAAGCTTCCTGCGCTTCCCGGCGAACTTCCGCGGCGGTCCGACTGGATCGATCATCTTTCGACCGCCTTTCCCGAAGTTCGGCTGAAGAGCTTCCTGGAAATGCGCGGCGCCGATGGCGGTCCGTGGAGCAGGATCTGCGCGCTTCCTGCGCTATGGGTCGGACTGCTCTACGATCAGGGCGCGCTCGATGCGGCGTGGGATCTCGTCAAGGACTGGTCGATGGACGAGCGCGAGGCCCTGCGCCAGGCTGTCCCCCGCCAGGGGCTTGCCGCCCCGGTGCCGGGTGGAGGAAAGCTTATCGATATTGCGCGCGAGGCACTCGCCATTGCGCAATCCGGTCTCGTCGCGCGCGACCGGCGCAACCGCAGCGGCGACAATGAAACCGGATTTCTCGCCCCGCTGCAGGAGATCGTGGCGCGCGGCAAGACGCCGGCGGAGGAATTGCTGGACCTTTATAATGGTGCGTGGGGCGGCGACATTTCGCGCGTCTACGAGCACAGCTTCTGAAGACATTGGGGGAAGATCGGACCGTGGTGATCGTGATGGGGAGTTTTCGCATTCCGGTCGAAAACCTCGACCGGGCGCGCCCGATGATGGCCAGGGTCATTGCCGCAACTCGCGCCGAGCCAGGGTGCGTTAGCTATTCCTATGCCGAGGACATGGTCGATGCCGGCCTGATCCGCGTGAGCGAGGAATGGACTGACGAGGCGGCGGTCAAAAGTCATGCGCAGAGCGCGCACATGGCCCAATGGGTTGCCGAGCGGACCACCCTTGGCCTCAGCGAACGCAATATCAAGCTGTACTCGGCGAACGAAGGCCGGGCGCTCTGATCCCTATTCGGCGGGTTGTAGTTGCCTGCCGCGTGGCGAAAACGCCCGCGCGACAACGCCGAGACCTTTGGTCAGCGGCGCATTGCGACCCATCCAGGCATGATACTCGCGATACCGGGGATCCTCGGCCAGGAGATGCTTCTCTTCGGTCCGCGCCCGCCAGTAATAGACCGCGCTCACCAGCGCCAGGATTGCGGTGTTGCGGATCACGTCGACCAGCGATCCGCTGGTAGCTAGGAAGGGCATGGTCGCCAGCCACCAGAAGGCGTTCTTCGACAGGTAGGCCGGATGCCGGGACAGGACATAGGGGCCGTTGGTCAGGACGCCGCGATAGGTCAGGTTGGAAAAGCGCAGCCCGAACGCGACCGTGGCCCAGGCGTAAATTGCGGTCAGGGAAATCAGGAGGCAGCCCCACAGCCATAACACGGGCGGATGATCCTGCAGCCAGAAGGCCCAGTCCGCGGTATTGTGATGATAATCGAGCGGTCCGCCCTCGCCCATCAGGATGAACGGGGGGTAGCAGATCAGGGCCGCCAGCCAGGCCGAAAGATGCGGGTTGGCGCTGCGGATCTGCGCGTCGAGCGGGCGCATCGTCAGCAGGTAGCCGACCATCGCGATCTGGACATCGATGAGGAACAGCAATTCGGTGCCCCATGTTGCCATCGCGACCGGATTGCCGGCGATCGTATCGACATCGAGCGTCACCAGCGCCGCAAAGCCCGGCGGCAGGATCGAGATCATGAACGCCGTGAAGAAGCCCTTTACTGCCCAGGCTCGCCAGTGCGCGCGAACTTCGGCGCCGTCCCAGGCTTCGCGGCCCATCAGCATCGCCCCGAAATGCCAGGCACCGTCGCGCGGTTCGATCAGGACGCGATCGAGCCAGAGGACGTAGGGGATCGACAGCACGAACAGAACCGGGGCGACGGCAGCAAGCACGTCCATCGCGAAGAGGTAGTTCCCCTGCCAATACCAGCGCGCGAGGCAGTAGGCGAAGCCGATGCCCGCCCAGGTCGCCCAGAGGCCGGCAAGCTTGGTCAACGACACGTCGATCACCGAAGCGAGCAGACGGGGCCGCGCCCAGTCGATCCCCGTCGAACTGCGACGATGGGCCTTGTCGACGAGGATCGACCACAGCACCATCGGCACGCCTGAAAACACCACCGCCGCGACGGCAGCGTAAGGGCCGCTCATCGGTGCGTGCGGGCCCGGCAGCGCGAAGGCATCGGCGATGGCAGCCCAGTTTCGGCAGATCGCGAGCCAGGTGGACAGCCCGCCAAGCCCCGCCAGGCCGACCCAAGCGGAAACGTCGCTCGCCGGGCGGCGGGCGGGAACATCTTCGTCGAGAGCGCGCGCGTCCATCGCGCCCGGCCTTAGCGGTCAGAAGTGTGCAAGTCGTGAAAGCGGCCGCCGGCGGCCTCGCCCGACTTAGCGAAAGGCGGTGATCTTGCCGCTGTCGTCGAGGATGTAGAGCGTGGCGTTCGCGACGATCGGTGCCAGCGAGACAGGAGCGCCCAGCTTCACGAACGGGCTGGGCGTGCCGTCAGCGACCGCGACCGACTGCACCTCGCCCCGCGAATTGGCGACCCACAGCTTGTTGTTGGCGAGAACCGGACCGGTCCAGAAAATCGGACCGTCTTTCTTTTCCTCGTTCTTCCAGTGCGGAAGCTGCGTGATCCAGCGCGCCTTGCCGGTCGTGCGCGCCAGGCAGAGCAGGCGCGCATCGTCGGTGAGGGTGAAAATCCACTCGCCCGCGATGGCCGGGGTCGAAATCCCTGCGAGGCTGAGCTCCCAGATGCGCTGACCGGTGACCAGTTCGTAAGCGGCCATGCGGCCACCCTGACCCAGCGCATAAACACGCCCCCGGTCGATGATCGGGTCCGCGTCGATGTCGGTCAGCGTCGAGACGCTGGTCGAGATGCTGGTCCGGGCGAGCGCATCGGCCCAGAGCGCCCGGCCGTTTTCATAGCGGTATGCGGTAAGTTCGCCCGAGCTGTAGCCGGCCACCACAGTGCCTTGCCCGGCGGCAGGCGCACCCACGCCAAAGACGCTCGCTGAGCCGGTTGAGGCGGATTCGTTCCACTCCGGGCTGCCGTCGCTGGCGTTGAGCGCATGGATCTGGTTGTCCTGCGTCATCACGAAGACCGAATTGAACGCAACGGTGGGCGAACCGCGCAGCGGTCCGGCGGGCTTAACTCGCCACAGCTGGCTACCGTTCGAGGCATCGAGCGCAGCAACCTCGCCCAGACCGGTCGTGGCATAGACGCGGCCATCGGCGAAAGTGACCCCGCCGCCGAACACGGAGTTGTTGTTTTCCGAACCGCGTAGCGAAACCTTCCAGTTCTCGCGGCCCGTCGCCGCGTCGAAGGCATGAACCTCGCCCGCGGTGTCGAACACGAACAACTGCCCGCCGCCGACGACCGGCGATGCTGCAAGTCTTTCGCGCGCCGTCGACCCCGCGATCGATGCCGTCCATGCCCGCTGGGGGGCGTCGCCGAGGGCGAGATGGCCATAGCTTTTGGCGGCGTTGCCCCCGGCCTGGGCCCATTCGGTGTTGGTTTCGGCCGGCGGAAGGACGACCGCGATCGCCGCGAGCGACGGATCGACCTTGGCCCCGCTTTCGATCCGCGAGAGCACGGGAACCCGATCGCCCAGCGTAGGGGTGGACTTGGGACCTTTCTTGCCGCCGATTACCCCGCAGCCACCCAAGGCGAGCGCGAGGATGACCAACGATGCGGCCGACTTGCGGCGAAACGGCACTCGGCTCATGCAATAAGTCCTTGAATCAATAATATCATTGCTGACCCGATGGAGCGGGCGCGGCAGCGGCCGACGCGGGGGCCGCACCAGGATTGGCTGCGGCATTCGCGTCGATCACGCGCGCGACTTCAGCCTCGACGTTGACGATCGCATCGACGCCGAGCAGCCCGGCGAGTTGGCGGCTGCGCGAACGCAGCGATTCCGGCACGGTGGGATCCTTGGCGATCGCGGCGAAAAGCGGGCCGGCAAGATCGTTGCGACCCTGCTTGAGATAGGCTGCACCGACGAGTTCGCCGGCATTGCCGAACCACGGACTGCCCGGCACCGCCAGCGGCTTGAGCTGGGCTATCACCGCATCAGGCTTCATGCTGTCGAAAGTGGTCGCGACCTGACGGATCCTGGCGAGATCGCGATAGGGCTGGGGAGCGTCAGAATCCGCTGCGACCTGGCCAAAAAGCTTCGCAGCCTGCTCGCGCGATCCCTTCTGGAGCGCGATTCCCGCCTGCATCATCATGCCCGCGGCCTTGTATCCCGCCCCGCCCTCGGCGATCACGGGCGCGATCGCGGCATTGCCGGGATCGATCTGGCCGGCCTCGATCTGGTCGAGCGCGACAGTGAACTTCTCGCCCTGTTCGGCAGCCTTGCCCTCTGTATGAGAATTCCACCACAGCCATCCCGCAAGAGCGACCAAAGCGGCGAAGACCACTGCGCCGATGACCGCACCATGGCGCTTCATCACCGTGAGCATCTGGTCTTCGCGCAAGGCGTCGTCGACCTCGCGAAGGAACACGTCCTGCTGGGCATCCGCCTTCACGTCTGTGCGCGTGGCGAGTTGCTGGGAACGGCTTTGCGGACGGGTGGGGCGAAGGGCCAAGGTGGGCTTTCGAATTGATTGAGCGAAGGTCGCGCGCTGTTTAGCGAAGACCCGCATCATTTCAATCTTCTTCGCCGCCGACGGGTGAACCGCCGCTTAAGCCGCCTCGCCGCTGCGTCCGCCCCGATCAGGGAAACGCGGCGCGGCCCATGGCCCTTGCATAGAGCGCTGCGTGACGTCCGACCATGTCGCTGAATTCGTACTCGGCACGGGCGCGGGCGCGGTTTTCCCCGCCGATCCGCTTGCGCTCCGCCGGCAGGGCGGCAAGGTCCGCGAGTGCTGCCGTCAGCGCGCCCTCGTCTCCCGGCGGGGTGATGAAGGGCCGGTTCGCGGCAGATACCATCTCGGCAATGTCGCCCACCGCGGGGCTTACCACCGCGAGGCCCGCCGCCATCGCCTCGACCACCGAGATGGGGAATTGCTCGCTGTCGGAAGACAGCGCGAACAGGTCGAACAGGCCAGCGACCTTTGCCGGGTTGGCGACGAAGCCGGGAAGGTGAACACGGTGGCCGATGTCGAGGCGGATCGCCTCGGCACGGATCGCGTCATGGTCGGGCCCGTCGCCGACGATCACGAGTTGCCAAGGCTCGGGGAGCGCCGCAAAGGCGCGGACCAGCCGCGTCAGGTGCTTGACCGGCCGCAGCCCTGAAAAGGTGCCGACCCACAACTCGCCCGGATGCTTGATCACCCGCGGCAGTGCATCGCGCGCAGCCTTGCCGGCATAGGCCTTCGTCACAACGCCATTCGCTATTCGGTGGACCCGTGCCGGGGGCTGGCCCCAATGGTCCAGCGCGATCCGTTCCAGCCCGCGCGAGGGCACGACAAGCGCCTGCGCCCGCGCGAGCGCCAGCATCCGGAACCAGTTCCGCGTGGGTTTGAGACCGGCGGCTTCGTCCGAATTGAAACCGTCCTCATGGTGAATGAGCGGCGCCAGCCCGTGACGCTTCCCAAACAGCGTGTGCGCAAGGACCGCGTTCATCGCGCCCCAGTTGTAGGTGAGGATGAGATCGTAGCCCTTCATCGCCCGCGCCAGCGCCTCCATCCGGCGCGGCCAGGGCCCCCCAACCAATCCCGGCAATCCGATCCGGAGCACGGGGATGCCGCGCGCCACGTGGCGCGCCGCGCCCATCGCCCCCGGCACTGCCGATACGATCGAATGCGCGACCGCGGGTCCGAACGCGTTGATAAGCGCGACGCAGCGCAACTCCTTGCCCCCGGGGTCGAAACTGCTGTGAACATGAAGCAGGCGCAGGGGCGCCGCGCGTGGCTCTGTCCGGGGAGGCTTGGCCATCTGCGGTCAGGCGACCCGCTGGTTGCCGGAAAGGCCGGCGGCGGCATCGGCGCTTGCCAGCAGCGCATCGATTGCGGCGACGGCCGCGGGCTCGTCTAGCGTGGGAGCGTGGCCCACGCGGGGTATCGTCACCAGCCTTGAACCCGGCACCGTAGCGATCATCGCCTCGGCAGCCTGCCGTTCGAGTATGTCCGAATTCTCGCCGCGCAGGACGAGGACCGGACGGCCCCCCATCGCCCGCCAGGCCGGCCACATGTCTGGCGCGGCCGCCCCCGGCGCGCCGCCTTGGGACGGATTGGCGAAGGGTTGGGCGATCTTCATGTCATAGTCGAAGACGATGCGCCCCCCGCTGCCCAGGGTCATCACCCGCTTGGCCATCACCAGCCAGTCGGCGATGGAAAAATCGGGATAGACATCGCCCTGCGCGTCCTGAAGGGCCCGCGCGGCGTGCATCCAGGTAGGAAAACTTCGCCCCTGTCCGACGTAGCTGCGGATTCGCTCGATCCCGGCCGCGCTGACCTCGGGCCCCACGTCGTTGAGCACCGCGCCGGCAAGGCGCGACGGGTTTGCGAAAGCGAGCAACATGGTCATCAGGCCGCCGAGCGAGGTGCCGACCGCCACGAAACGCTCGATCCCCTGGTCGGCGAGAAGCGCCTCGATATCCGCGACATAAGTGATCGGCAGATAGGTCATCGGGTCCTTGGCATAATCGCTGTCGCCCCGCCCGCGCATGTCGGGGCACAGGACTCGGCGTTCGCCCGAAAGATGGGCGGCCAAGGTTTCGAAATCGCGGGCATTGCGGGTCAGACCGGGCAGGCAGATCACCGGCAAGCGGCCTGAATCGCCCGGATAGTCGCGGTAATGCAGCTTGAGCCCGTCAGCGCTCGACCAGAAGCGATCCTCGAAGGACGGCGGCGCCGTGGCTTCGGCCATCGTGTGTAATGTCCCTTGTGATCGTCAGGGCTGCGCTTGCGCGCATGGTTTGCGGGCCCCACTATTGCCCGATGCGCAACTCTCCGCAACCCGCGATCTACCGCCCCGCTCCCCGAATCGCGGCCCTTTCCGAGTGGATTGCCGATCCCGTGGCAGCGGCCGAGTTCCCCCTTGCGACCGTCCGTTTCCGCAACGATCGCGCCGCCGCACAAGTCGGCCTGGACAATTTCGACGATGGCGAATGGGCCGCGCACTTCGGCCGCTTTGCACCGCTCGCCGGCAATCTCCCCCTGCCGCTGGCGCTACGCTACCACGGCCACCAGTTCCGGGTGTACAACCCTGAGCTGGGCGACGGGCGCGGGTTCCTGTTCGCGCAGATGCTCGATGGCGCAGACCGCCTTATGGACCTCGGGACCAAGGGTTCGGGCCAGACGCCGTGGAGCCGGCAGGGCGACGGGCGCCTTACGCTGAAGGGCGCGGTGCGCGAGATTCTCGCGACCGAGATGCTCGAGGCGCTGGGGGTCAATACGTCGCGCACCTTCTCGGTCGTCGAGACGGGCGAAGAATTGTGGCGAAGCGACGAGCCTTCGCCGACCCGTTCCGCGGTCCTCGTCCGGCTAAGCCACGGCCATATCCGGATCGGCACTTTCCAGCGCCTCGCCGCGCTGGGTGAGGCGGACCATATGGCCGAGCTGGTCGAATACTGCCTCGCCAATTACCCTGGCCCCGCCCACGCAAGCGCCACGGGCGCCGCGCTGCTGCTCAACCAGGTGGTCGAACGACTGGCGGACCTTGCCGCATCGTGGATGGTCGCGGGTTTCGTGCACGGCGTCCTGAACACCGACAACATGAACATTTCGGGCGAAAGCTTCGACTATGGTCCGTGGCGGTGGCTGCCAAAGTGGGAGCCGGGCTTCACCGCGGCATATTTCGATCACAGCGGCCTCTATGCATTCGGCCGCCAACCCGAAGCACTCCACTGGAATTGCGGCCAGCTTGCCGTCGCGCTGCGGCTGTTGAGCGAGGCGCCGCCCTTGATCGAAGCTTTAGAGCGTTTCCCTGACCTTTACCGCGCCGCCCTTGGCCGCAGGTTCGCCTGGCGCCTGGGTCTCGAGCCGGCCGGGATGGAGGCTGATGTCGCGCTGGCCGCTTCCGCGGAACAGCGGATGTTGAAGGAGGGCCTCGGCGTGGACGAATTCTTCTTTCGCGAACGTACCGCCAAGTCGCTGGGAAGCGGACACCGGCCTGTCGGCGACGATCATCCCTACTGGGCCGAGGGCGGCCCGCAGACGATGCTGATCGACGAGGTCGAGGCGATCTGGGCGCGCATCGCGGAGAGCGACGACTGGACCGCCCTTTCCGACAAGGTTGCCGCCTTGCGCAGGATGGGCGAAGCCCACGGGGCGCCGCCCACGCCAGCGGGACACGAAAAGTCTGCCGTCGCGGCCTGAACGTGGCTTTGCCAAACAGCCGTCCTTGCTCCTATGGCGTCAACCCCGGTAAGGCGGGAAACCATCGCAACGGGGTACGGACAGGGTGAGCGCTGCGGAAATCGTCTCCTACGAGCCTGCGACCGGGCTCGAGCTGTGGCGCGGGCAGATCGGCGATGTCGATTCGATCGTCGATCAGGCGCGGCGGTCGTGGCCGGCATGGGCGGCGCTGCCACTGGCGACGCGGATGGAAATGGTCCGCCGCTTTGCCAACGAAGTGCGCAAGGACGGCGAGCATCTTGCCGAACTGATCGCGCGCGAGACAGGCAAGCCGGTGTGGGAAACTCGCACCGAGGTCGATAGCGTGGTCGGCAAGGTCGAGATCTCGATCCGTGCCTATGCCGAGCGCAGCGCGCACCGAAAGCTGGACAGCGCAATGCAGGGAACGATGTCGCTGCGCCACAAGCCGCACGGCGTCATGGCCGTGCTTGGGCCCTACAATTTTCCGGCGCACTTGCCGAACGGCCACATCGTTCCCGCGTTGATCGCCGGCAATGCGGTTATCTTCAAGCCATCCGAAAAGACACCTGCGGTGGGCGAGGCGCTGGTCGCGTGCCTGCACCGTGCGGGCATCCCTGCAGGCGTTGTCCAATTGCTGATCGGCGGGCCGCAGGAAGGGCAGGCATTGGTCGCTCACCCCGGTGTCGATGGGGTGCTGTTCACCGGTTCGGCCCACGCGGGCATTGCGATCAACCGCAAGCTGGCGGCCGATCCCGGCAAGATCGTCGCGCTCGAGATGGGGGGCAACAATCCGATCGTCGTCTGGGATACGCCCCTCGTCGCCGACGCCGCGGCGCTGATCGTCCAGTCCGCCTTCACCACCGCCGGGCAGCGATGCTCGGCCGCGCGCCGCCTGATCGTGAAGGACAGCCTGTACGACGCCGTTGTTGGCGAGGTTAAGCAGCTTGCCGATCGCCTCATCGTGGGTGGTCCGTTCGACGATCCCGCGCCCTACATGGGCCCGCTGATCGACAACGCCGCGGCCGACGGGCTGACGGAAAGCTTCGTCTACCTGCTTTCGCACGGAGGTCGTGCGATCAAGCACATGGTGCGTCCCCACGCCGACCGTCCTTTCGTCACGCCCGCGATCATCGACGTGAGCTCGATCGCGGAGAGGCCCGACGTCGAACTGTTCGGCCCCCTTCTCCAGGTCGTCAGGGTGGACGACTTCGATGCCGCCATTGCCGAAGCGAACGCCACGCGCTTTGGCTTGTCGGCATCGCTGATCGGCGGGACTCCGCAGGACTACAACCGGTTCTGGGCGAACATCCGCGCAGGGATCGTCAACTGGAACCGGCCGACCAACGGCGCGTCGTCGGCGGCGCCGTTCGGCGGCATCGGATTGTCCGGAAATCACCGGCCCAGCGCCTACTATGCGGCCGATTACTGCGCCTATCCGGTCGCCTCGGCCGAGATGGAGCAACCGCGCGCCAGCATCACCGTGGGCCTGCGCGACCGCTAGTCCAGGCGGGCGTATCGGCGGCGTTGGGCGGAAGGTCGTCGAGCGGAGAGCCGAACGACAGGACGGCAAGCGAGCGGCTCTGCCGTTCGAGCATCGGATCGACCAGAAACGGCATGTCGAGCGCCCTTGCGGTCAGCGCATCAGGCGGTTGCGGAGGGGTATCGGCCACCTTTGCGCTGCAGCCGCCAATCCAGAGCGCTGCGAAAACCGACAGGAAGTGACCCGAGCTTGCCATGCCCTCGGCTATAGCGCGCGGCCTTTAAGAAACCGTGGCCGCTCGCGCAGCAGCGTTGCGGGATTGCCGCGATAGACTCCGTCCGGGGCCGCATCCTCGACCAAGGCGCACTGGAAAAGGCAAACGATTTGCTGTTATTTTAGAATATTCGTATTTGGGGCCATACCCCATTAAAAAACGGAGCCTTGATGTCGGACAGTCACAGCCAGATTCCTGGACGTTTTCGCGATCCGCCGGCTTGCCTGGAAGGGCACCCGCGCCTGGACGCGAAGGTCGTGTTCAATGCGGTGGAATCAGGGCAGTTGCGCTGCATCTGGCGGTGGGAGGACGGCGAGCGGTTCGCCCACTGCGACGTGGACCCGCGGGATGACGGATCGCTGCTCCTGTTCACGGAGTGTATTCGCCTCGCGGGGGGCGAGGAAGGGCCTATCTGCGTCTCGACGGCCAAGGCCCGCAACTACGACGATTCGCGCCGGTTCTCGTTGTTCGTGTGTCCCGCTTGCGAGAGGACGTGCAGGCACCTGGTCTTTCAGGCAGGCCACTGGACCTGCGACGGGTGCTCGGGGCTTCACTATCGGAGCCAGCGGATCGGGAGCGCAGCAGCGGCGCACGAGAAGGTCGCCGCCCTAGCAGAGCTCGTGGGGTGCGGACGGCCGCGGGGAATGCACAACAGGCGCTACGAAGCGCTCAGGGAAGAGCTCGAGCGGGCCCGGGCCAAGCTCAGGCCAATAGCTGCGCACGCGCCGCGCGAATACCTGGCGAGGCTCAGCCAGCAATGGCTCGATCCTCGTAACGACTACGAGGACCAGGAAGCGCAACGAGCGGAGGCCGACCGGCGTTCAGCGTTCAACGTCGCCACGAGGCGCAAGAACCCTCCGGACCCCACGTTCGATCCCGACGCTTTCGGAGGCCTCGAGACAGATTCCTATTGGATCGATGTTTGATCCCCTTTACTTATATCTATCTTTAATCTAAGTAGGGGGATGTCCGAGGCCGATTTCCTGAAGACCTACGATCCAACCGACTTCCCCCCGGTGGCCGTCACGGTCGACCTCGTCCTGATGACCGTCCTTGACCGTCGCTTGCGAGTGCTGCTGCAGTTTCGCGAGTCCGCGCCATTCGCGGAAAGCTTTGGCCTTCCCGGCACTTTCGTCGGAATTGACGAAGACCTCGCCGACACCGCGGCGCGGGTCGTGCGCGAAGAGCTGGTGCTTGAGCCACAATTTCTCGAGCAGTTGCGCACGTTCGGCGCCCCCGCCCGTGACCCGCGGATGCGGGTGGTCAGCGTGGCCTACTTTGCGCTGCTTCCATGTGCGCGGCTCCAGCACCTGGTCGACGACGACTACGTGGGTCCGGCCACGCTCGCGACGGTCGAGCGTCAGCAAGACACGATCCGGATCATCCACCACGACGGTTGTGAACTCGAGCCGTTGCCGTTCGACCACGAGGAGATCGTCACGGTAGCGGTCGACCGGCTCCGCGCGAAGCTGGACTGGTCGGACGTAGCGTTCAGTCTGTTGCCCGAGGAGTTCACGTTGCGCCAGCTGCAGGAGGTCCACGAGGCGATCCGGGGAGAGCAACTCAGCAAACCGCCCTTCCGCAAACGCATGCTCGACAGCAAGCGGATCGAGCCAACGGGTCGGCGCGAGAGCGGCTGCGCGTTTCGCCCGGCCGAACTCTATCGACGGAGTGCTCGCGCATGACCAGGACCAGCCTCAGCCATCCGCTCAAGATCGACACTGTCGCGGTGGGCCCCGGGATGGGCTCGATCGGGATCACCTTCTGTCCGGGCAAGACCCAGCCAGCTGCGTTGACCGGCGGGTGGGCCCGCGATCTAGGGATCGATCTTGATGCGATTGCTGCTTGGGGTGCCACCGCCGTCGTTACCCTGGTCGAGCAGCACGAGCTCGACCAGCTTGGGGTCGCCGACCTGGGCGCACAAGTCCAAGCCCGCCACATGGATTGGCTGCACCTGCCAATCCCCGACGTCACGGCGCCCGGGAGTGGCTTTGAACGCGCATGGATCGAACTAGGCGCTGCGCTGCGCGCCCGGCTGCGTTCGGGCTTCAACGTCGTCGTTCACTGCAAGGGTGGGCTCGGCCGGGCCGGGACCGTGGCCGCGCGGTTGATGGCTGAGCTAGGTCATGATCCACGCAGCGCGATCGCCGCGGTACGCGCGGCGCGTCCCGGCGCGATCGAAACCAGCGCGCAGCAAGCCCATGTCCTCGCGCAAAGTCCAGTCGCAGAAGAAGCCCCGGCAACGTCGAGCGAGGCAATTGGCGATCGCGGCCTCGGGGCGATCGTCGGGATGGCGATTGGCGACGCGCTCGGCACGACACTCGAATTCAAGCGGCGCGACAGTTACCCACCGCTAACTGACATCGTCGGCGGAGGGCCGTTCGGGCTGGAGCCGGGGCAGTGGACCGACGACACCGCGATGGCGCTGGCGCTTGCCGAGTCGCTGATCGATTATCCAGGACTCGATGAGCGGGACCTCATGGACCGTTTCGTCGGCTGGTATGCGCACGGCACCTACTCGTGCACCGGGCGCTGCTTCGACATCGGGGGAACGACGAGCTTGGCACTGCGAGCCTATCAAAGGACAGGTCGACCTGTGTCCGGATCGACCGACCGTTTCGCAGCTGGCAACGGGTCGCTGATGCGGCTGGCGCCCGTGGCGCTGGCCAGCTGGGATGACCGCGGCCGCCTGGCAGACCTCGCGGCGCGCCAAAGCCAGACCACGCATGCAGCGCCCGAGGCGGTGAGCGCGTGCGTGCTCTACGCCGATATCCTGGCCGATGCGATTTCAGGGAGGCCGCGGACCGAGGTCCTGCGCCCACGCAGCGAGGGTGCGGGAGCGATCCGTGCGATCGTCAAGGGCAGCTGGCGCGGCAAGCCCCGGGCCCAGATCAACTCGTCGGGGTATGTCGCGCACGCGCTGGAAGCGGCGCTGTGGTCCGTGGCGAGAACGAGCGACTTTGCGTCGGCCGTGCTGCTCGCCGCGAACCTGGGCGACGACGCCGACACCACAGCCGCGATCACGGGACAGCTGGCCGGAGCACTCTACGGATACGGAGCAATCCCCAAGCGGTGGTTGGCCATCCTCGCGTGGAGCGACCGAATAGAAACAGCAGGGCGCGGCCTACTCGAAAGAAGTCATCAATAGGATCGATCATTTTTACACCATTGAACAAAGAGAGTACTGTTCACTGTAAACCATAAGTTCAAAATGTTCCTACAGTTCGCAACTAATGCAGCACGATATTATACAACTGCCCATTCATCTGTTCGCTTTAACGAGTAGTATCACCAGAGACTCGAACATGAGCGTGCAATGCGCTCACTGTAAAGAAAGTTCTCTGATGGCTACTTCATCCTCTAATTCCCCGTTCCCCGCGGGCCTTGTCATGGACCCGCCGCGGGACGTGGGAGGCGACGACTATTTTGGCACCGAGGAGTCGGTCGGGTCGGACCGGGACGGCACCCAGGAGGGTAATGGCCCGTGGGCGTGGCCCCCGCTGGCCAGCCTCGGGCTGGGTCCGGCGGAGCGCGCCGCGCGGCGCGCGGGGATCGGCGGGAGCGATGCCAACACGATCTTGTCGGGCTCGGACGAACGCATCCTCCAGCTGTGGCGCGAGAAGCGCGGCGAGTGCGCGGACGAGGACCTGTCGGACAAGCTGGCGGTGATGCTCGGCTGCTGGACCGAGCCGTTCAACCGGGCGTGGTACGAGAAGACCAGCGGCTATCCTGTGACGCGGGTCGGCGAAGTCGTGCGCTGCGCGATCAACCCGTGGCGCAGCGGCACCCTCGACGGATTTGTCGAGCCGCTCGGCGCGGTGTGGGAGGCCAAGCACACCAGCGGGTTTGCCAAGCCGGCCGAGGTGGTCGAGCGCTACATGCCCCAGCTCCAGCACAACATGGCGGTCGCCGGCTGCCAGCGGGCGCTGCTCTCGATCCTGTTCGGCAACGGCAAGTGGGAGTGCTTCGAGATCGCCGCCGACTGGCTCTACCAGCAGGACCTGCTCGAGGCCGAGGCCCGTTTCTGGACTTGCGTTCAGTCGGGTGAGCCGCCGGTCGCCGCGCCGGCCCCGCCGCCCCCGCGCCCGGTGGGCGTGCGTGAGGTCTGCCTCGAGGGGCACAACCTGTGGGCCGCCTCGGCCGCCGACTGGCTGGCGCATGGCGCCGCGGCCAAGGCCCATGCCGCGGCCTGCACGACGCTGCGCGGCCTGGTCGAGGACGACGTCGCGCGCGCGTTCGGACATGGCATCGAGGCCAGGCGGAGCAAGGCCGGGGCGATCACCATCCGCGCGGTGGGGCCATGACCCTGCCGCGGGTCTACGCCGCGATCAGCGCGGTCACCGCGGCGCTGGCCACCGAGGGGATCGCCAAGCGCCATGTCAACGTGGGCGATGGCTACCACTACCGCAGCATCGATGACGTCTATGCCCGGCTCGCCCCGCTGCTCGCGGCGCACCGCCTGTGCGTGCTCCCGCGCGCGCTCGAGCGGGTGTGCTCCGAGCGCTCGGGAAGCGCGGGCGAACCGCTGGTCCACGTCGCGCTGCGCAGCGCGTTCGACCTCGTCAGCGTCGAGGACGGCTCGCGCCACACCGTCGAGGCGTTCGGCGAGGCGCTCGATGCCGGCGACAAGGCCACCAGCAAGGCAATGGCCGCGGCCTACAAGTACGCGATGATCCAGGCGTTCTGCATCCCGGCGGGCAGCGACGATGCCGATGCCGCCTCGCCCCGGCTGGTCCAGCCCCGGCACGAGCCCGAGCCGGTCCAGGGCTGGGAGCAGTGGTGCGACGACCTCACCGAGATGATCAGGGTGTGCGAGACCGCCGAGGCGCTCGACCGGGTGCAGGAGCGCCACCGTCCGGCGCTGCACGCGCTGGCGCGCGGGCGCCCCGCGCTCTACGCCGCGGTGGGCGAGACGATCGCCGCGCGGCGCGCCGCGCTCGCCCCTCCCGCACCACCGACGCCGCCACGTCCGCCAGCTCCGATCACTGCGCCGGCAGCCAAGCCGCGCGCGGTCCGGCAGGGCAAGGCCCGGGCGCGTGGCTAGGGTCGCGCTGCCGCCGCTGCGGCGTCCGCCCGGCACAAGGCGCGAGGCGGGCAAGGCGCGCGCAAGCCCGGCACACCGCGCCTGGGTGCGGCGTCACCGCTGCTGCGTGCCCGGTTGCACCCGCGGCCCGGTCGAGTGCGCCCATGTCCGCTGCGGCACCGATGGCGGCGCGGCGCTCAAGCCGTCCGACCGCTGGACCCTGAGCCTGTGCCGCGAGCACCATGCCGAGCAGCATCGCATCGGCGAGCGCGCGTTCGAGCGCCGCCACGGCCTCGATCTCAAGGCGCTCGCCGCCGAGTTCGCGCGGCGCTCGCCCCACTGGCGCGCGCTGGCCCCCACTCTCCATCGCTCCTGCCAGCTTTACCCGGAGACGTCCGATGACCCACAGCCCTGACAAGTTCACCCCGCCCCGCCCAGCCCTCCGTGCCGACCGGCTCGACGACCTCCAGATCTACAAGCGGCTCCACGCGCTCATCGCCGAGCTCGAGGACATGGCCGAACGCTGCTGGTCGCTGGCCGCCGCCACCGCGCTCAAGGTGGTGGTCCAATTGATCCGCACCGTGGCCTCGGGGCTCTGGCGCGCGATGGACAAGAAGGAGGAATAGGCACATCGGCGGGGTCGACGGTCGAACCCCAGGACAAAAAAAGCCCGGCACAAGGGCCGGGCAAAGTTAGCCGCAGTCATTTCTCACGCTAAACGAGGCCTGAGCTCTGATCGGGCAGGGTGGCGAAGTGGCGGTCATCCCCCGTTGTGCCTTGCCACACGGCGAGCTCGGCGGCTTGGTTGGCGCCGACTGCTCCCCGCGAATTGATCCATTCGCGCAGCCACATCACAGATTGGCCCGTGGGCACACCTGAAGCCTCACGTCACCCTCTTCACACTGCCCCAAGCGCTGCCCGCGGCGCGTTCAATAAGTCCTTGTGCTCACCCCGACGCCGTTGCTGATGTCCCAGCGAACCGTCGTGTCGTAAGCCAGGTCGAGCGCGTAACTCGCGCCGGGGTAGAGCCGCTTGCCCGAATACGTGAGACATCCGCCACCCGCTTCGTCGCACTGGCGACCGTTGAACACTTCTTGCGACGTGTTGCCGTTGTTGCGGAAGACAAGCTTGCGGCCTGTCCGCGAAGCCACCAGCGAGCCCGTGATTGTCTTGGGACGCACCAGCACCAGGACATCGTAGCCGACCAGGATCTTGAGCGAACTCACCTTGGCTTGCACCGGTCCCGCGACCGGCCTGATCGTGACCCGGTAGACCCGGTCGCGCGCCGACGGCGCCGCGATCGCAGAGATCCGGACGACGCGGCGCTGGCCGGGCTCGAGAACCATCAACTGCGGTGTCACCAGCAATCCCGACAGTCCCGGGTCGGGTTCGGCCCTGCGCTGCTCCTCGGGAAGCCCCGGCGCGATGATCTCGGCAACCTCGGCGGCGACGTAAAGCCGCTCGCTTCCGCTGTTCCAGACTTCGATGTCCCCAGTGCTGGAGCGGTCGGGTGTGAAATCGAGGATTACCTGGCTCAGCACCATGTCTGCGTGCGCCGGAACGCCAGCAAGACCCAGGCTTGCGGCGACCAAAACGGCGTCGCAAGCGCGGCGAAGCATTTTTTCAAGCATCAGCGTAACTCCGTGGAAGCGGGAACCGGCGAGCCCTGTGACGCAAGCGCGCCGCAGACGAGCGACCCGAGCGACATCACGCGAGCGCCCGGAGCAGGCGCGGCGAGCGCAATGCTGCACGGCGGCGCGTGCTCGAGATGCAATTCGATCGTCGCACCCGCCGTCGTCTCGATCGCGAAATAGCCTTGCGCGTCGGTCTGACCGATCGCGCCGGGCGCCGCAATCTCCGCCCACGCGACGGGTGCACCATCAGGTGTCATGATGCGTCCGAAGTTGGCGACCATTGGTTCGGCCTTCCAGCGCAGTGTCGAGACATTCCCTGGGAGCAGGGCAAGTTCGCGCGCTGCGTCATCGTAGCGCAGCGCGCCGCCGCCGGTGGGCCGGATCCTGACAGCATATTGGCGATAAGCCAGAAGCGGGAGCCGGAGCACTTTGGCCGGTGAAACCTTACCGACCACCGCGTCGTTGACAAGCACCTCGAATTGCTGGTCCGGCGCTGTCCCCGAGACCTCGATGTAGACGGCACTTTGCGCGCCGCGGCCGTCGGCCACGGTAACGCGCCCGGGAGTAGCGGTCAGCGTCGTGTGCAGACCCAAGCTGTACTGCGTGGTATCGCGGGCTTCGCCAAACCCTTGCGCGACGTCGGCGGACACGGTCGACAGGCTGTTGTGGAAGGTCGCGGTGGCACCGGCAAGTTCGCGCCCCGAATCCTTGTCATAGGTCACGCCAAGATCGCCGTCGCCGCCGGCCACGTCATCGAAATGAAGCGAACCGGTCGCATTGCGAACAAGCGCGGTGTCGCGCACACCCGACATTCTGGTGGAGCGCGCCCCAACTCCCGCCCCGAGAGACGACCGCGCACCGAGAAACTGCAGGCTGACCCCGAGAAACGCCGACCGGCCCTGCCCGGTCACCGCGACGTCGCCAGCGAGCGTCGCCCGCAACCGGTCGGTCCGGTAGAAATCCCAGCGCAGCGATGGTCCAAAGCTGTAGGTATCGGGGTCACCGCGCGAACGGCGAAAACTGCCCGCAAACAGCACTTGCGCATTGCGCAGGGTGTAGGATGCAATACCGCTGGCCTGCGTAAACTCACCGCGGGGCGCGAAATATTGTGACGACGGGTCGGCGCCAAGGATCTCCTTAGGATCGGTCAGGCCTGCCCGGGTCAGGCCAGAGCCGCTCCCGACGTTGACCTGGCGGAGGTCAAGATCGAAGTTGAGCGGTGCGTTGCCCTGCGAACTTACGTGAACAAGGCCGCCGTAAGTGCCGTCGCTCCCGGCGAGCACGCCGAGTTTGACCTGCGCGAACGAAGCCAGGAAAAAGCCATCGAGCTCGCCAACGGCTTCCGCTCCGACACCGAGCACCGTGGCTTCGACGGCAAGATGCTGGGTCACGCGGCGGGCAGCGCCGAACTGGACAAACGGCGTATCAAGCACCGATATCAGCGCGTGGCGCCGCGTGGTGGCGAGCACACCACCGTAAGCATAATACTGGTCGTTTCCGGCAGCTGCGATGCGGCGGTTGCGGGAGAAGAACCTCTGTTCCGAACGCCGCCGGCCATTGGCCTCGAGGATGCTCAGGGTGACCTGGTAGGAGCCATCGGGAAGCGAAGCGGCGTCAAGCCGCTGATTGCCTGCGTCGTAGGTGGCGGAGGCAACGACCCGTCCCTCGCGCAGGATATCCACCCGCGACCGGGCGTCGAGAAAAACGACCAGCGGGGTTCCGGCAAGCTCGTCGCGATCGCGCCGGGTATCGATCTGGGTGGCCGCGCCGATCCCGACCGCGCGGCGCCGGCCGAGCAGGTCCGCTCCGGGGATCCAGAACGCGCCGGCAGAGTAGCGCCACCCGGGACGGTCAATCTCTGCGACGAGCTGTTCGGCCTGCAGGCCATAGCCCGAGGCCATCGAGAGATCGGCGCGAAACCGTCGATCGCCGTCACCCACGATCAGCTGGTTCTGGAGGCTGTAGATGTCTCGTCCGCGCGTTGATCCCGAGACGACTGCGCTGACCGCGTCGATGAGTCCGACCCCGGGCAAGGGATCCCCCAGATACCCGCCAAGGCCCGCATTCGCGACGGTGAGATGGGCGGGATTGACGAACACATCGAGCCGGAAACGGTCCTGATCAAAGATGATCCCCGCGACGCGTGGGCTCAGTCGCCCGCACGCGGCGCGGTCCGCGATGAGGCTACACGCAAGATCGGTGTTGGTGGCCAGGCCCGGCGCGGCAAGCGCGGCGGTGACGGCCGCGCGGTCGCTGATCCCCGGCAGCAACACCACAACCTCTGCCGGGTCAGTGAAGGTGAGCGAACCTGGCTTGTAGGTGATCGTGGCCTCGCCGACCCGCTTTCCGCCGAAGTAGACATCGACGCGAGCGCGCTGTTCGCCGACCAGCCGGGTAAACGCGGCAGGGACCCCGCTGATGACCGAGGTCAGCGTGGTGTTGGTGTCGCGCGCGACGCAGGGCTGAACAAGCGCTCCCAACCCGACCTGACCGAGCAGCGCGCTTACCAGAAGCTTCCGCCGGATTTTACCAGGGACAGGTGCGCGCACTCTCCCGTCCTCAGTTGGGGGCGATGATCAAGGTAAGCGTGCCGCTGTAGGAACCGCTCGTCGCAGCCCCGAGTGCCGCGGCCCGCAGCAGGACAATGAGGCTCGCGCTCGTCAGCGGGCCCGCGTTGCAGGTTTGTTGAGTCGCCGCCGAGCTCGGCCCGGCGAGCGGGACACCCGGAGAAAGGGCTGTCCCGATGGTCTGTCCCGGGCTGTCAGACCATTGGACTTCGACGGGCAGGCGCAAACTGCCCGAGGCAAGCTCGAAGGCTCCACCGGGACCGGCCCCCGTCGCTGTTACAAGATACCCGCTCGCTTGCGAATAGACGCACACGTCCTGCGCAATCGAGGCATCCGCCGAAAAGTTGTTGATCGAGCCGAAGGCGAGGTCGGCGAGACCCGTGATCCGCACTTTCTGCGCGGAGGCCGGCGCGGGCTGCAAGCTTATTGCCATGGCAACAATCGCGCCCCAAACCCTAGGTGATCCTACGTAGGCCATGGTTAACGGTATCGCAGGATACGGTTAATTTTCCGTTGCCTGACGCGAGTCGGCCCACTTGGCCCGGGTCGCGTGTCTTGCGCGGCCCGGGCTCAGGTGGCCCTCTTAGTCCGATCGGAAAGAAGGCTTTATTGCGGGGTCACCAGCAACGTCAGCGTCCCCGAATACGTGGTGAGCGCCTGCATGGCCTGGAGGTCGGCGGTGCTGATCCCGACGATCAGGCTCGCAGACGCGGTCGGCCCCGACGTGCACGCCTGCTGAGTGGCGGCCGATGCAAAGGAGCTCGAAGCGGTGCCGGCGACGAGCGCAGTCCCCGTCGTCTGGCTGGTCGTCCCGCTCCATTGGACCGAATAGGGCGTCGTCAACGCCCCGTTGGCGATCGTGAAGGCGTTGGCGGTGCCGCTCCCACTGGCAGTGATGGTGTAGGTCCTGGTCGCGGTGTTGCTCCAGACGCAGACGTTCTGCGTGCTGGTCGCGGCAACAGCCGGGTCCTGGCTGAGGAAGCTTACATCGGTCAGGCCGCTGATCCGAGCGCGTGCCGGGACCGAAGCAGTGATCGTGACGCTTCCGCTCGAAGTCGCGCCGAAGATCCCCTGGGTGGCTGCCTGCGATGGAGCTGCCGCAGCGGCGAGTGCAAGCGCAAGCCCGACGCCGCCTGCGCGGCACGCGGCGAAGCCGCTCAAAGTTCGTGTCACCATTAGATTTGCCCCATCCCGTCTCAATCAGCATGCGGCCCCAAGAGAGCGCCGCGCCGAGCAGCACGCGCTTGCTCCGACGAAGCTGTTATGGAGGCGAATGCTGAAGATTTTATTATTGATGAAGCGTGGGGTAAGTATAATTGCGGAGACGGCCTTTGAACCGTTCACGCGGACGATCGCTCGCCCTGAATCACTGACGGTTTGCCGCGCTCGTCGATGGGAAGGCTCATCGTCGGTTGAATCGGGTTAGGCCGGTGCCGACCAAAGAGGGGCAGCTTCAGGATACCTATCCGCCGCTTTGGGAAAGTTACCCGGCGCCAACGCCGGCTCCCCTCGCGCATCGCTCCCCGCGACCGTCCCAAACAGGTGGCTTTTCGCCGGTCTCCGGATCAGCCGCGCTCCTGGCGGATGAGCATCTGCTTTGCATTTGCCTCGCTTCCCCATCCGCGCTTTCGATCTGATCGACGGCTGGCATCCCCTGGGGCGCACGATACCGTCCTTAAGAAAGTCGAATAAAGACAGGAACCGATGCGTCAATTTGTCGTCAACGCCGTCGCAGCCATTCCAGGACGCGCCGAGCAGGGTGTAGAACATGAGGAAACTGATTGCCCTGGCTGCAGGAGTAATTTCCCTGGCCCTAACCCCAGCGGCGAGCGCGGGCGTGGTGATCAAGGCAAGTCCCAGTCTTGTCCAACCGCATGAGAACGTTCTTCTCGACACCGATGCTGCGCCAGGTGACAAAACATTGAGCGGGACGACCAATCAAACCGATACTTCGGTCTTGTTCCAAAGTTCGACCGACAATGTCGTCTCAGGCCCGCAGGGACAGGCGGAAATCACCGCGACCGGAACCGGGAGCAACGACGGGCTGGGCCAGCTTGCACTCAGCCTCGCCGACGGTGGGACGTTTACCTCGGCCGAATTCAACGTGCTTGCGAAAGTAGGCGGCTCGATCACGCTCGATGCGCTGAACGCTGTCAATGAGATCATCGCGATTCTCACGACGACGATCAGCAAGTCCGGGCAAAATTATTTTGGCTTCCTGGCTGACAATTCCACCCCGATCAGCAGTATCTCGATCATGGCGCTCCGCAACACCAATATCTCGTTGATCGGCCAGTTCCGTCTGGACGGGATCGTCGACAGTCCGACGCAGTCGGCCGTCCCTGAACCCGCCACGTGGTTGATGATGTTGCTTGGGTTTGGCCCGGTCGGGAGCGCCCTCCGCCGCCGCAAGGATCAGGCAAAGGTTGGCCTCCGGGTCAGGTACTCGTAGCCCCGAACCGGGTGCCTAGTCAGCGGTCGACGGCCGCCCCGGAAGAAGCCTTCCAGGAGGTCTCCTCTCGGACGCGTCAGCACCCGCTATCACGGACGCTGTTCCTGAGGCTGCGGAATGTTTGTGATTTCAGAAGACCGAGCTGACCGACACGCTGGCATACGGCTGCGCGGCGCGCCCGTGCTGGAACGATCCACCGGCGCCTAGTTGGATCTCGGCTCTCCCGGCCAAGGGAAGGGCAACGAAACCTCCTGCGCTTTCCTGGGTATAGCGCCGGTCGCTTTGGACACCCAGCTCAGCCCCTAGCCGGGCATGGTCGTCGATCTTGCGTCCAAGCTGAATTCGGGCTTGGTAAGCCCGGTCGAAGGCGGCGAGCGATCCGAACCACCCCAGTCTCCAGTGGGCGCTATCTCGCGCACCGTCCGCCTGAAGCCCGAGGTCCACACGGTTTCCTCGTCGGTCGTTGCTCGCATCGTTGGGCCGAAGAGAGGTCTTCGTGAAGCGCGGGCCGATGGAGAAGTTCGCCCAGCCCCACGAGCCCGATAGTTGGTAAACCGCTGCAACTTCGCCCCCTAGGTAGCGTGCCCGGATCGGCTGGCCGAGACGATCGTAGTGATACTCGCCGGCGTTTCCACTCGCCCGAATCGCCAGTCCACTGCCAAGGCGATCGCCCGGCAGCGCGACCACCGCGCCCGCGTAGACCGATTTGCTGTCGCTGACGGTCGCGCCACTGAACCATACACCGCGAAGATCGTCGGCTCGTGCGACCGTTGAGCCGAAAAGGGGTGCCATCAGGAGGATCGCAAGACCGGCGCGCATCAGGCAATCTCCAACGTATTTGCCCAAGCAGGCTCGCGATGATAACTAATTGCTGCGCGACCCTCGTTGCCGCCCTTCAATACAGCCATGTGAAGGTGACCTCCGCCGATCGAGTAGGCCCGATATCCGGCAACTTGGAGGTGCGTGCGGGCCCGGGCCCCTTGGCCGATTCTCAGGCTAAGGTCACTGGTGGCGGGCAAAGGAACCATCGTCAGGACACGGAAACCATCCTCCTCGGCTCGCACCAGGCATTCGACTTTTTCACCGGAGTCCGCCTGAAGTCGGGCAAACTGCCAAGGTGGAGTCGATCCCCCACCTCGCCCCAGGAGCTGGCGTAGCCTGGTCTTCAAGCCGCTGCGGCGTGTCTCGGCCCAACCGTTGACATCCCATTGAAGCGTGTTGCCATACAGGCAGGCATTCAAGGGATCAGCGTCGGCGGCGTTCTTCCACGCAAGACGGGTCGCAACGCGTCGCCCCTTACGTCCCGCGAGTTCGACAACCTGGACCACGTCGGCGACGAACGGGATGGACCCACCCGGCAGGCGCAGCTGGCCGGTGATCTGGTCGGCAACGCGGCACCCGTCCTCGATAAGAAAGCTGAAGCCGTTGGAGGACACGTTGTCGGCAATTACCGCGATCGGTTCAGCCGCACCGCCAATCTGCTGCTCAAGCGTAGCGATCAACGGGATCGGGAAGCGATGGTCGCTGCGCCGCTGCTCGCCGCGCGTTCGGACGAAGCGCAAGGCGCGGATCCCGATCACGGCGGTGATCGTCGTCCACACGAGATTGGCGAGGAAAGCGCCTGCTGGAAGGTAGTGACTACTGCGATACAGAGTCAGGCCCAGCGGTATCGCCAGGATCGCGGCCGACAGCACCAGCAGTTGAGGCCACAGGGCCAGCGACACGCCAGCTCGCGAGGTAAGCGTCTTGGGAGTGACGGAAAATTTCCAGTCGACTGGTATCACCAGCGCCAGCGTGGCCTTGATGAACGTGAAAAAGCGGAGGTAGTTGTATTCCTCCATGTAGAGAGACTTGGCATAACCCCGACTGAAGATCTCGTTGACGAGCATTCCGGACAGCAGCCAGGCGCCGAATAACGCGAGGAAGGGTAGGCCGGTCCAGATTATCGGCATCCAACCCGTCGCCAGGACAACGATGGGCATGCAGTAGACGACGGCCTTCTGCCAACCTTCAAAGTATGTCACCGCCGAGGTGAAATAGGCGATGCGCTGTGCAAAGGTTAGGCCCTTGGTGAAAAGGATACCTTCCTTCCTCCAGACCTGCATCGCGCCGCGCCCCCAACGCAGGCGCTGGGTCTCGTATTGCTCAAGATCTGTGGGCGAAAGGCCGAAAGCGAGTGCCTCGGCATGATAAACGCCTGACCACCCGTCCTTGTGCAGGCGAAGCGACGTGTGCATGTCTTCGGTGATCGTTCCGGTTGCAACGCCCCCGATGCGGTCCAGCGCGGAGCGGCGAATGACCGCGCAGCTGCCGCAGAAAAAGGTCGAATTCCAATAATCTTTGCCGGCCTGGATGACCCGATAGAACAGTGTTTGCTCGTGCCAGGTTTCCTTCTGCGCCGCCGAGGCGCGGTGCTGGAACGAGTCCACGTTGTAGAAGTCTTGCGGCGTCTGCACGAGCGCGACGCCCGGATCGATGAAGTAGCCAAGCGTGCGCTCCAGGAATTCCGGCGAAGGGGCGTGATCACAGTCGAAGATAGCCACGAACTCCGCATCGGTATGGGCTAGCGCATTGTTGAGATTTCCAGCCTTCGCGTGCGACCGGTCGACGCGGGAAAGGTATTTCACCCCCAGTTCCTCAGCCAGAGCCCGCATCTCCGCGCGCCCGCCGTCGTCCAGAAGCCAGATAAATCGCGCGCGGCTGACCTGCTTGGCGGCTAGGAGGGTGTGTCGGAGAATGGCGGGATCCTCGTTCCAGGTCGTGATGAAGACGTCGGCCTCAAACGACGCCGGGGGGGGCGGCGCACGCCGTTCCACCAGAGCCCAGGTCGAGACGACGTGGAGAAAGAGTGTCATCGTTCCGAAAAGTTCGGCCGCCAGCAGGATCGACGAGAGAGCCGGCGCCGCGGGATTCCACAGCGGGATCCGGTAGCTGAAATACGCGATCGTCAGCAGCACAAAGCCTGCCAGGGCGATCTTGCCCTTGAGCGGAGCATGGTGAACACGCGCCTGCCCGGCACCGTGTCTGACAGGCAAGGGGTCGTGGAGTGCAAGAAGATCGGCTTCAATGTCGTGATACATGGCTGTGCGGCAATCCTATGGCTGGAGCGGCCTTCATGGACTTTGTTGGTTAATAACCTGCCAACCGAACCCAGCTGCGCTGCGTGAATGAGGCCAACCACGTGCGCTGGGCGCGCATCAAGCCACGCAAGACCGGACGCTTGCAGGCATGGCTTCTTTTTAACACCTCTCGGCGATGACATTGGCCGTCACGGTTTTCACCGGACCGGGATGCCCATGCCATGTCGAACACAGATGTCGTGCCAGGAAGGAGCCTCTTGCCGGAAATAGGTTCTGCCAACCCCAGCTATGGGATCGGCAAGACAGCCACCCCCTTCGTCGAGGTTCTTCGAGGCATACAGCAGGGCGCCAAGGTCCCGTCGCATTCAGCCAGGTAGACGGTTCGTGTGAGGAGACGTCGAGTCGCGACAAGTGCAGTGGCGCGATAAGCGCCTTGATGGCTTGTCCCAAACCACTTTGCACGACTCCGCAAAATTCGCTAAGCGTCTCAAGCACGGCGGTTTTAAATGACTGTGCAGCCCGAAAAGGGGGGTCGCGTAATGCAGAGCGGTGATGACACCTGGCGATCTGGCGCGCGCGTTTGCGCTGCTAGTGCTTTTGCCAAGTCGCTGTGGAGACTGTAGTGACCTCCAACGACATCACGGATGCCTGCGGCGAGTTGAGGCGCCAAGCGCAGAGCTTGATCCAGGCGGCGCAGGAACTTCTTGCCGCCGCCGCCAAGCTCGATCCTTGCAATGCAGAAAACACCCCGCTCCGAGTGGCGACCGACTTCAGCGTCTTGCCCGGCCGTTCCGCCGAACTGCGAGCCGAAGCGCTGTATATGGGGCGTCGGATTCGCGACAAGATGTTTCCCCAGGGCCTGTTCGGTGAGCCCGCCTGGGATATCCTGCTCGATCTTTATCTTGCGCAAGCGAACGACAAACCACTTGGAGTGACCGCGGTATGCCTCGGTTCGCAGGTCCCCGCAACAACCGCGTTGCGTTACATCGCCCTGCTCGAGGATGCCGGGCTTGTGATGCGCGAGCCAGACTCTGCCGATAACCGCAGGATCTTGGTCCAGCTGACCGTGGCGGGCACTCAATCGATGGAGAGCTTTTTCGAGTTTACCGACGTGAGGCTGCTGCCGCGCAAACGCGCCTCCGAACCGCTTGCCAATCTGCGCGCAGCCAATGCAGCCCACTGATTCGAGAGCGCCTGTTTGTGCCCACGATTTAGAATTCAATTCCGCACTGCAGGTGTGACCGGATGGGTAAACGAAGTCAGCAAAACTGGTTTGCCCGGGCTCAAGTCGTTCTCTTGAATTGATCGGTCCCGAAGGGTTTGCAGTTTCGAGGGGGCGGTCGGCTCCGGCCTCTAGAGGTCAAAAAAGATTGTTGGTGGCCGCTGCGCATCAACTCGTTCAATTCTCGAACAGATTTGTGTCGCTCTCTCACCAATTTGGGCGGATTGGCACCAATCTGGTGGAGATCCCGTGCAAGCCCGGTGCGCGGGATCCGATAGCTTCGGCAAATGCAAAACAAGCAAGTTATCCACATTCTCGAAGATGACGATCTTCACCGGGCCCGGCTATCCTCGCTCGTGTATGGGCTGGGCTGGCACGCCGAGATCTATTCCGACACTTCCGAGTTCTTGCGAATTTTACCGAGCGGCGGACTCGTGCTTGTTCGCGAGAATCCCGAAGGTGGAGCGATCGAGGAATTGCTCGCGGCACTCAAATCGCGTGGGTCGTGGATGCCGGTTATCGCGTTTGCCGGCTCGGCCAACGCGACGACAATCGTGCAGGCTGTCTTTGACGGAGCGCTCGATTTCCTCGTGCTTCCGATCAGCGCCCCCGAATTGCTCAGCGCAGTCGGACGGGCACTGGATCGTGCCGGCGACGTGTTCGCAATGCGGCAGCGCCACGCATTGGCAACGGCACAGGTGGCGGCGCTGACCCCGCGCGAGAGCGAAGTCCTCGCCGCACTCGTTGACGGGAAGACCAACAAGGACATTGGTCAGGATCTTGGCATTAGTGTGCGCACCGTTGAAATTCACCGGATGAACATGCTGGGCAAGCTCGGTGCCAAGTCGAGCGCGGATGCCGTCCGCATCGGCTACGACGCCATCAACGCCGGTCATCTAGCGTAGATCTACCCCGCCTGCGCAAAACGGGCGATTTCGCGCAACGTCCCGGCATAGGCGCCGAGGAGCGCCGATGCCAAGGTTTTGCCCACGAACGTCGTCTCGCCCGCGCCGCCAGCCAAGCAGGTGGTGGCAATCCACTCGCGTGCGTTCGGCGCCTTGCTCAGCATGTAACCGAGGCCACCTGGCAACAACCGCAAAGCTGCGGCCTCGAAAGCACCCTCGTCGAGTAGGCCCTCCACCACCCCTGCCGACACGACGGAAAGGGGAAGATTGCCCCTCTGCGGGGCGGTGAGCATGAGGCGATGCGTAGTCCGGATGAGAGCCGCGTCGTCAGCGCTCCTCCCGGAACCACAGCGCACGGCCAGCCGCTCAAGCGCGCCAAGCCAAGGTTCTTCGGGAGGGCTGTTTGGCCCTGTCCAGTCGTTAGCCACCGGTTGTCCCTCCATCGCCTCCATTCCATGGGCGTTATGGAAAATCAATGCCTTCGCGTCGGGCCAACGGCAGCAAGCGTGACGCCCGGAATGCGCCCGTTCCGTTACCGAAGAGTAAGCCGATGATCGCCCGCGCCCAAGTTAGTTGTGCAGGCTATGACCGCACGCTCATCCAGCCACGGCGCAACGTTCGACGCAGGTCAAACTCGCTTCTCTCCGTCCGAACCGCCATCGGCTCGCTGCGGCCGTAGTTCCGCGCGCGCATGGTCGAGCGCAAGACTGAGATGCACCGCCACAAGGCCAAGGTCCAGCCTGTCAAGTTCATCCAGCATGAGCTCGAACGTGTCGACCACAGTCCGCAACGCCTGCTGCTGGTCAGGGGCATAGTTGGAAGGGTCCATGGCTTTCCGAAATCAGGATTGGTGTGGCTGGCTATCATTAGCCGTGCCCTAACAGGGATCCAACGGCTTTAACTTCCTGTGTCCAGAAAACCGGCTGCAACGGGACAAGTGCCGTATGGCAGGCCTGACGGTTCATCTGGGCCGCCATCCCTCGCGCCAATTGGACCAGGCTGATCCGTCCACCTGTCGTTCCAGGTATCGACCATACTTGGTCGTTCCAAATAAGCGCGCGCGTCTTGTAGATGTTGGATGATTTACACAAACTCACTGGCTACGACACGGGTGGCGTCAGTCCGATGCGCAGTGCAAGTCTTGTACTGGTCTATTCTTTGCAGTGATTTGGTCTCGTTGCTTCTTCCAGTTGCCGCGTGGTCGATGATGATCGAGTAGGGCGCATTTTGTTGAAACGACCTTGACGATCTTGCGGTTGGCATTCCGTCAATACGCTTATCCGTGCACAACGTTGGAGACAACTGCCCCCGCGCCGCGGATGAAACGGCATGCAGCCGGTTGCGCTGGCGTATGCTCCGCCCCCTCAAAAAAGGATAACGTATCCTGCTACGACCATGCAAATCTACGACTCACGGCTGCCAGTGGAGGGCCAATATTGCGACTCGATATTCAACAAATCTACCGCCATGACCCGGGATTATTCTTTCCACCCTCTGTTCCGCTTGCAAACTCAAAGAAGTTAGATCAATCCGCTCAACTAAGTTATCAATCATATCATAAATAGATGTCTCAGTTCCATATTCATGTATAAATTCTAACGAACGAGTCATCACATTTTTAAGGTAGATATCAAGTTCAAATTTGGCAAAAAGTCTCTTTTGAAACATTCCAGGAGCGCGTTTCATCGGAATTATTCCAAGTTTCGCTGTGTGGCGATCATTAAATTATTCTATGATACCAGACGTCCGAGTTCAAGCCTCCAGCATGGCGACCTCCCCAGCCCAAAAAAATTGTCGCGCGCGCGGCCGTTCGGTTTGCCCGGTCAATCGACTGTCAGTTGGGGTTGTCTCGCCTTGGCCAGGTCGCTCTCGACCATTTCACGGACGAGGTCGCGGACCGGTGTCTCGTGGCGCCAGCCCAGTTTCTGGTGGGCCTTCGAAGGGTCACCAATAAGCAGGTCGACTTCGGTAGGACGGAAATAGCGCGGGTCGACCTCAATCAGGCACTTCCCAGTCGCCTGGCAATAGCCCTTTTCGTTGATGCCATCGCCGCGGAAGTCGACCGGGATGCCCGCGTCCTCGAACGCCCAGCGCACGAACTGCCGCACCTCGGTGGTTTCACCCGTGGCGAGGACGTAGTCGTCGGGGTCGTCCTGCTGGAGCATCATCCACATGCCGCGCGCATATTCACGGGCGTGACCCCAGTCGCGCTTGGCGTCGAGGTTGCCGAGAAACAGCTTGTCCTGCCGGCCCAACGCGATCGCCGCGGCGGCCCGGGTGATCTTGCGGGTGACGAAAGTTTCGCCCCGCAGCGGGCTTTCATGGTTGAACAGGATCCCGTTGGACGCGTGAATGCCATAGGCTTCCCGGTAGTTCACCGTGATCCAGTAGGCATAGAGCTTGGCCGCGCCGTAAGGCGAGCGCGGATAAAAGGGCGTGGTCTCGCGCTGTGGGACCTCTTGCGCCAGCCCGTAGAGCTCGCTGGTCGATGCCTGATAGAAGCGGGTCTTGTTTTCCATTCCGAGGATGCGGATGGCTTCGAGCAGCCGCAGGGTTCCGATCCCGTCAGCGTTCGCGGTATACTCGGGAGTTTCAAAGCTGACCGCGACATGGCTCTGCGCCGCGAGGTTATAGATCTCGCTAGGCTGCGTTTCTTGCACGATCCGGATCATGTTGGTTGAATCGGTAAGGTCGCCGTAATGGAGGAAAAACCGCGCGTCGGGCACGTGTGGATCCTGGTAGATATCCTCGATCCGTCCGGTGTTGAACGACGACGACCGCCGCCTCATCCCGTGGACCTCGTAACCCTCGCTGAGCAGCAGGCGCGCCAGGTAGGCGCCGTCTTGCCCCGTGATTCCAGTGATGAGGGCTACTTTTCGACGCTCGGACAACGACATGCTCCCGCTGAATTGGATCGCCCCCCCTTAAGCGGTCAAAACCATGTTGCAACGCCGAAGTCCTCTGTGCGGACTCCCCCGTTGCCTTGAACGTCAAGCTGCGCGACTGCCCTCTGCGCTCGAACCCTTCAAGGCAGGGACCATGTCGCGGATCTCGCGCCACATCTTCGCGGCGGCGAGGTTCCCCGCGTCATCGTTGACGGCGATCTGCAAGTCGACGACCCGGCCGACGTCCTCGCCGAAGGTCCGCGCAACAAGCCAGGCGACCGCTTCAGCGCTCATGTCAGATTGGGTCATAGCCCCAGACCTTAGGCTTCAAGGGTTAACTACCTTTTCGAGAAAGTTACGCAAATGAGGACGCTCATCCAGACTGAATTCTATGCCATCGAAAGCACTGCCAGCTGGCGCGTCAGCCGACGGACGAGAGCGAACCGAACCTCTGCCGGTCGGAGCGAATGATTTGGTCATAGACGGCGGGATCCAGCGGGCGCGCGAACTCGCACCCTGTCACGAAGTCTTCTTCCCAGATCACGATGCTCTCTTGCGGCGCGAGGCCCGGCAACCTGAGCCACAGGGTCGAACCCACGGGAAAGCGGTCATACGTTTTGATGCAGACCCCCGCTGCGGACAGGTCGAGGATCTCAACCCGCATCCGTGAGAGCCCTCGCCGCGCCTGTGCAACGTTGTCGCGCAGCGTCCTGCGGGTATCGCGCGTCTCGAAAGCAGGATCACAAATGCCCATGACGGCTCGCTCCTTGGAAAGAGGCAAATCTAGCCAGGCTTGGCCAAGGGCGTGATACCAGGCTTGGTTGAGGTCGACTTAAAATCCATACGAGGAGACGCTGGCTGCGTTGGTCCAACTAGGTATTCGTCCTTAGATGGGCGTTGACCGTTCGTAGTTCGCCCGTCGCTATGTCCGGGCGTCAGGACATGGTCCCGTCCTGAAAATGCTGGAGCCTCCGCGTTATCCCCGCGGAGGCTCCCCTCCCGTCGCTCGGGTCGCTCAGGATTTGCGGCCGTTGCGTCCCGGCATCGTTTGGGTTTACCGGCGCAAATGGTCTGCTCTGTCCTTGGCAGGCCGTGAACCAATAGGTGGCGCGCTTTGGCTGACGAGGAAAAGAACGGTGGGCCAATATATCTGCGCGAATGGCGCAGCCGGCGGGGGATGACGCAAACCGCGCTGGGCGAAAAAGTCGGCACCAGCGCTGCAATGATCTGGTATCTGGAACGAGGCCACCGCGGCATAACCGTCAAGTGGCTACGGCGCCTTGCCGCCGCACTTCGCGTCTCGCCGACGGCTCTCCTCGAGCACGATCCCTCGGTCGGCTCAAAGGCTCAAAAGCAGGACGCCGCGCTGACGCAGCGGGCCGCACATCTGATTTCGGCATCGAGGGAGTCCGCGGAGTGGGGCGATCTGCTGACCGCCTGGGTGGCCCTTTCTCCTGAAGACCGAGATCTTGCGCTCAAATTGGTGGAAGTTCTCGCGCGACGAAGCAACACCGGCGTCTAGCCCACGCACTAACTCGGCGGCTCGTCCCCAGCGTCGAACGCCCTGCCTGTTCACCTTGGGGGTTCACCTGAAATTCACCGCTTCCGGGCTCATTGCGCTCCCGGCAGAGGAACCATCGGGACGCTCCTGGCTTCCTGCCACGCGATAAAAAAAGGAGTCGCAAATGTATAAGATGATCACTGCCGCAGCAGCCCTCGCCCTCGCCGGCGGCGCTGCCGCCGCGCAGGACACCACCACGCCCGACACGACCATGCACGGCCTTGGCGCCGAGGTTTCGGTTCTGGCGAAGGCGCAGCGCGATTCGGACACCAAGGGCCTCGGCGCCACGGTTTCCGCCAAGGCGAAAGCGCAGCACAGCACCGCTTCGGACGATGAGGATTCAACCGAGGCAACCGGCGATACCACGACAACGGCTGACGCAACCGACACGACCGACGATAGCTCGACGGCTTCGGGTCGCGAGCACGCCAATGCCAAATCCGCTGCTTCGCTGGCGGCCTCGGTAGCCGCCGCGAAGGGCGACAACAGCCAGATCAAGGCCGGAGCCGGCGCGGTCGCCGATCTGCGCGCCAGCCGCTCGGCTGCCGCTGACGTGCGCCAGAACAGCACGACCGCGCGCGAAACCGCAACGGCCGCGCGTGCCGCTGCCGCCGACGTGCGCGCTTCGGCAAGCGACGCCCGCGCCAACGCTTCGGCGGTGCGCGAGAATGCGCAGCTCGTCCGCGACGTCGTTCGCGCTGCGCGGCCCGGCCGCGGCAACTGAGCGCTCGCCCGCAAGGGCAAGCGAATGTTCGAGATCGGGGCGGGCCGCGTGCGGTCCGCCCCTTTCATGCATGAAGAAAGGGGAACAATGACCAGCTTCGCAATGAAGGGCACCGCGCTTGCCGCCGCCGCGCTGCTGTCCACGCCTGCCTGGGCGGACGAAATGCCCTCGCTCTCGTTTACGACCGGCGTCGACTATTCCAGCGGCGATTACGGCACGGGCATCGACACCGATATCGTCGTGGTGCCGTTGACCGCGCGTTATCGGACTGGCGACCTGCGGTTCACCGCATCGGTCCCCTATCTCCATATCAATGGCGCTTCGAGCATTGTCGGCGGAGACGGCGGGCCGGTGGTGATCGACCCCAATGCACCGCGTACCTCGCGCAGCGGGATCGGCGATGCGACGGTCGGCGTGACGTGGTCGCCGCCCGAGGAACGCCTCGGTTTCGGTCTCGCGCTTTCCGGCCGGGTCAAGTTGCCCACCGCGTCGCAAAGCAAGGGCCTGGGCACGGGCAAGGTCGATACCAGCGTCTCGGCCGAACTCTCCAAGACCGTTGGCAATGTCACGCCTTTCGTCAGCGCCGGCTATCGGATGCCGGGCGACCCTGACGGCTTCAACCTGCACAACGCGTTTACCGGTTCGGCCGGTGCCAGCGTCGTGGCCGGCAAGGCCGTGCTGATCGGCTCGTACGATTATCGCGAATCCACCAGCGACCTGTCCGACGACAGCCAGGAGTTGTTCGGCGCGATCAGCGGCCCGGTTTCGGATCGGCTGACCTTCACGCTCTATGGTTCGAAGGGCTTGAGCGACGGCGCTCCGGACTATGGCGTCGGCGCGATGATGACGATCAAAGCATTCTGACGAGCGCGGCGGGGTGGACCACGGCGTCCACCCGCCGCGCACCGCTGGCGCGGTCGATCAGCGCGGGTGAAGCTTCTGCAGCGCTATTCCCGCAAGATTCTGCGATCTCTTTACGTAACGCACCGCCGGCTGGCGTTCGCCGGCAAGCTCCAGAAACCTGCGCAAGTGATCGTCGCTCGAACCGCGAGCCCGCGCCCTGCGGTTGGCCTGCTCGATCACCGGAGCGCAATCGCCCAGCAACACGAACGGTTCAGCCCCCAGCGATAGCCCGGTCCGCAGCGCCTCAATTAGCGCCAGCCACTCGGCATCGGTCCCGCTTCCGAACCCTTGGTCGCGCAGGATCGTCGCCCGTCCCCGAACGACGACCGCGAGTTCGATCGTCCCCGGTGTCGGACGGCATCCACCGTCGAAAAAGATCTTCAATCTCGATGCCATCTGAAGCGTGCTGCGGCCCCACTACGAAGCTGACGCGCCCTGCTCGCGGCGGCCGTCGCGGAAAGCGGTGTAGGACTTCAGCACCTCGCGCATCCTCCTGATCGCTTCCTCGCGCTTTTCGTCTGGGACGCGCTTGAGCTCGGACTTCAGGCCGCCAACAAGGTCGGCATAGGCGTTCTGCCAGTCCCGGCCGACCGCAGCCTGCGCATCGAGGCGCCCCGTCGACAGCCGCCGCGCTTCCTGCCCTTGCGGCAGGGAATAAACCTCGCCGATCTTCGGAATGCGGGTTTTGGTGGCGGGATCGGCTCGCTGCACTTCGCCGCGCAACGCCTCAAGTTCCCGCAGCTCGCCGTGGTCGAGAAATACCGTTCCTGCTACCGGGCGACGCTCCGCGATCCAGTCGAGCAATTCGCCCTGATCCGCATGAGCTGAATATGTGTCGATCTCGCGAATCCGGGCGCGGACCTGGATGTCGCTGCCCGATATTCTGGCAACCTTCGCGCCTTCCAGCAGCACGCGGCCCAGCGTGCCCTGGGCCTGGAACCCCACAAACAGAACTGTGGAATCGCGGCGATGGAGATTGTGCAGCAGGTGGTGGCGAATGCGCCCCCCTTCGCACATTCCCGACGCCGCGAGGATGATCGCGCCCGAGACCGAATTGAGGCGGATCGATTCGGCGACGCTGCCCACGAAATGAAAACCGGGATCGGCAAAGACATTGCTTCCCCCCGTGTCGGAAAGCTGCGCGGCATAGCTCGCGAACACGCCCGTGATCTCGCTCGCCAGCGGGGAGTCGACAAAGACCGGAACCGACGGAATGCGGTTTGCGGATCGCAGTGCCGCAAGGTCGAGCAGGAGCTCCTGCGTGCGCTCGAGCGCAAAGGCGGGAATCACCAGGTTGCCGCCTTGGCCAAGGGCTTCGACGACTTCTGTCTGAAGCACCGCTCGCCGCTGCTCGATCGTCAGGCGCTCGCGCCTGCGCCCACCATAGGTTCCTTCGCACACGATGTGATCGAAACCTGCGGGGCCGGCCGGGTCCTCGAGAAACGCCTTGAACTCCGGCCCGACGTCGCCCGAGCACATCACGCGTGCGCCGGCCGCTTCCAATTCGACCGAGGCAGAGCCAAGAACGTGGCCCGCGTTCCAAAGCCGCGCGCGAAAACCGGCGGCAGGCTCGAACCACTCGCCAAGATCGACCGCCCGGCACTTGCGCCAAGCGGCATTGGCATCCTGTTCGGTGTAAAGCGGCACGAACGGCGGCTCACCCGCGCGGTCACGACGGCGATTGCGCCGCTCCGCATCCATCTCCTGGATCCGTCCGGCGTCGGCCAGCATGAATTCAAGGAGGTCGCGCGTCGGTGCCGTGCACCAGATGGGACCGCTGAAACCATTGGCGACCAATTTGGGCAACAGTCCCGAATGATCGATGTGCGCATGCGTGAGCACCACCGCATCGATCGATTTCGCATCGAAGTCGAACTCCCGATAGTTCAGCGACTCAAGCGTCCGCGATCCCTGGAACAGGCCGCAGTCGACAAGGATGCGGCGTCCGCCCCAGGCGTATTCCATGCACGACCCCGTGACGGTCTCGGCAGCACCGTGAAATGTCAGCGTGATGGAATTTTCGGCCATCGACATCCTCCCGGGCCCATTCTTCGAAGTTCGAACGCGAGTTGTCGAGGGCCGTGTTGCGGACACCAAGTCTGCGGTATTTCGGTCGTCGCCCGGCCCTCCCCCCCTGCACCATCCGTGCGAGCGCGCCAGACCCGCCGCTATCTAATCGAACAATTATCACGAGGGTCCGGGCGCCTACACCTTGCCGCCAATGCCGGATGGCACGGCAGCGGGCTGGCCGACCAGCCGCGCTGCACGGGATGTCGTTTTCGAGGCGGGAGAGCAGGAATGGCGACGGGCAGCAGGATCGAGATTGTCCAGAACTGCTATGTCGTTCGCGACCTTGAAGCCGCGTGCGCGAGACTGCATCGCCAATACGGCATCGGCCCGTTCGTCGGGGGCTCTGAAGGCGTTCTCGGCGACCACTTCTATCGCGGCGCGGCGGCGGAGCCGATCCGCATCCGCGGCGTGTTCGTCCAGTCGGGCAGCCTGAACATCGAACTCGTCCAGGTGCTCTCCACCGGGCCAAGCGCCTTCCGCGACATGTATTCAGGGGATGCCGAGGGCTTCCACCACACGGCGGTGTTCTGCGACGACTATGCGCAGACACGCGATGCCTGGACTGCCGAGGGGTACGCGCTCGCCAGCGAATTCGTGACCAGTTTCGGCGCCCGGATCTGCTACCTGGATGCCCGGGCGACCCACGGCCACATGATCGAACTTTACCCCGAGCATGAGGTCATCCGCGAAATGTACGGCAAGGCCCGGCGCGCCGCGAACGACTGGGACGGGCAGCGACTTATCGTCCCCTGGGCCGACGTTGCTTAGGGCCGCAGCGCTGAAGCAACTCTTACGGATCGGAACCGAGGCAACCCGTACATGCAAGGGAGGAGATGAGCGATGCAGCTATCCGGCAAGAAAATCGTCGTCACGGGCGGGGCCCGCGGGATCGGGGCCGCAGCAGTTCGCGCCTTTGTAAGGGAGGGAGCACTCGTCCATTTCGTCGACCTGCTGGATGAAGAGGGCAAGGAACTGGCGGCCAACGTAACCGCCAGCGGACCGGGACGCGCAGTCTATCACCACGGCAACGTCGCAGAGAGGACCGAAATGCGGGCAATCTTCGCGCGTTGCGCCGACGACATGTCCGGCATCGATTCGCTGGTCCATGCGGCCGGCATCCACCGGGAAGCGCCGCCCGAACTCATCACCGACGAGGATTGGGATACGGTCATTGCCGTGAACCTGCGAGGCACATTCGTGACCAACCAGGAAGCCTTTCCCTACCTGAAAGAAAACGAAGACTCCCGGATCATCAATTTCGGGTCGCTTGCCGGCATGACGCCCTACGTCATGTCCGGACACTACTCTGCATCGAAAGGCGGAGTGATCGCGTGGACGCGCACAATTGCCCATGCGTGGGGCAAGCATGGCATTCGCGCCAACACGATGGCGCCCGGGATCGAGAGCCCGATGGCGGCCGAAGTGCGGGAGCGATTGACGAGCAAGCCCATCTCGGAGGTCGGAGCTTCGCCCACCGCCAGCGCTGCCCTGGCTTCGGGCATGGGGGATGCCGATCGCGATTTGGCACCCGTCCTGGTTTTCCTCCTTACCGACGGCGCGCGCCACATTACCGCTCAGATTATCTCGGTGGATGGAGGCATTTGCCCTACCCGCTGACTGACCGTTTCGTTGCTGATCAAAAGCCGCCGCTTGTCGCGCACGGCTCGGCCCGGGAGAAGGAACCACCGCCGGCCTCGGTCATTTTCCGATTGCTGGGGATGCGGGCGTCGAAGAGCGCATTCCACTCAAAAACGAATCGTCGGATTCCGCTTCCCGAGCCTTGTTTAAAGGAAGGAGGAGCAATGAAATGGCAAAACAGAACCTGACCCCATGGCGCCGCGGCTCATTGACGGGCACGGGTGGCTTTGGCGGCTTTGGCGGCAACCCTTCGGTGTTCGACCTGCATCGGCAGGTGAACCGGCTGTTCGACGACATGTTCGATCAAGGGCCGCGCTGCGGCGGGTCGTCGCAGCTGTCGGGCACCGGCTGGCCGCAACTCGAGGTCGAGCAGAACGGCAACAATATCCAGGTCACCGCGGAGCTCCCGGGCGTCAAAGAGGACGACATCGAACTCACCATCGAAGATGGTATCCTGACCGTGAGCGGCGAAAAGCGTAGCGCTCGCAAGGACGAGAGCGGCTACTCGGAACGCAGCTACGGACGGTTCGAACGTCGTGTGGCGCTGCCGCCCGATGTCGACGACGATGCCTGCGAGGCCGACTTCAAGGACGGCGTGTTGACGGTGACCCTGCCCCGGTCGGAAGCCAAGTCCCGCGGTCGCCGCATCCCTCTCGGCCAGAACCGTCAGCAGGGATCGCTTGAGGCGCAGAACGATGCCGGCAACCCTTCGCGCCAGCAAGCCGCGCAAGAGTCCGACCCGCATCACGGCGAAGATCGGAGCGGCCAACAGGCCTGAGCGCGATCAGCCTGCAATACGATGACTAGCCCCCGCTTCGGCGGGGGCCTTGTCGAATGGCTTCCGAACACGCGCACCCCATTCAGACAAGCGAGGTTCATCTCCGCGCCCGCCCGAGGAAGAATCCGCTCGGCCCTTGCGCTTCGTCCGCTCGCGACATATAACTTCAATTATTGAAGTGACAGGCGCGATGTTTGCGCGTGGCGCAACCTGGAGAAGCCCATGACTTGGATCGATCAACTTCGACGCCTCGAACGGGCGATGGAAGACATCGAAGACCCGCGGGGAATAGAGGGGCGCGACTTGCGCGACCGGCTGCGCCACCTGGATGCCCAGCAACCGGCGCAAACCCCGACCGCGAGCGCGAACAACCAATGAAGGCGCGTTCCTTTGCCGGCATGCGGTGTTCGATCGCAGGGGCGCTTGAACATATTGGCGATCGGTGGGCGCTCCTGTTGATCCGCGACCTCTCCCTCGGCCTCAACCGGTTCGAAGATCTGCGGACGAGCACCGGCATTCCTGCCGCGACGCTTTCTTCGCGCCTCAAGCACCTCGTCTCGTCGGGCATTGCCGAGCGCGTCCCCTATAACGACCACCCGCCGCGGCTGGAGTACCGGCTCACGCCAAAGGGTCACGATCTTTGGAAGGTCAGCGTCGCGCTCCGCGAATGGGGCGACCGATGGGATGCGAGCGGCTTTGGTGCGCCTACCGTCGAAATGGTCGATCGTGAAACCGGCCGACCCCTGACTCTCGGATTGATCGACAACGAGACGGGTCAAGCCGTGCCGATTGGTCGCGCCACGCTCCGGCCCGGGCCGGGGGCAGATGATCAGGTCCGCCGCCTCCTCGAGCCCACAGAAGGAGCATCAGAATGACCCTAAACATTGAGTTCTTCTTCGATTTTCGCAGTCCGTACAGCTACCTTGCCTTCACGCAACTCCAGCCGATGGACGTCGCCCTCACTCTCAAGCCGATGCAAATCCTGAAGGTGATGGAGCGTGTCGGGAACGTGCCCACGACCATCACTTGCGCGGCCAAGGGGCGCTATGCGCGGGCCGATCTGGGGCGCTGGGCCCATCGCTACGGAGTGACCCTCAATCCTTCGGACATGAAAGCGAACGACGGCGAGGCGATGGCGCGCGCGGTCCTTGCGGCAGCGTCCTCGGCTGAGGCCGCAGACGTCGCCGCCGCACTTTACCGCGCGATTTGGAGTGAAGGCCGCACGCTTGCCGGAACAGCGGCGGTCCTGTCCGCGCTGCGCGATGCCGGGATCGACGCCGACACGATCGAAAGCCGGATCGACGACGCTGCAGTGTTCGCACAGCTTGAAGCGAACACTGACGAGGCAGTCGAACGTGGGGTCTTTGGCTCTCCGACCATGTTCGTCGGCGAAACGATGTTCTTTGGCAACGACCGGATGGATTTCGTGCGCGAGGAACTTGCGCGACTGGAGAACGATCAATGACCGACCCTGTTAAGCCGCTCGCACTCGTTACCGGCGTTGGGCCTGGGACCGGCGCGGCCACCGTTCGCCGCTTGTCGCAAGGAGGCTACCAGGTCGCCATGATCGCCCGCAACGCGGACCGCCTCGCCGAACTGGCAGATGCAATCCCGGGCACGTCCGCGCATCCGTGCGACGTGACGGACAGAGACGTCTTGGCCCGGGTGCTCGAAGAAGTCGGCCACCCGCAGCTTGTGGTTCACAACGCCGTGGGCGGGGCGTTCGGCACCTTCCAGAACATCAAAGCCGATACTCTTTCACGAAACTTCGAAATCAACACGATGGCGCTGTTCCATCTTGCACAGTTGACTGCCCCAGCGATGATCGAAGCCGGCAAAGGCGCCATCATCGTCACCGGGAATGGGGCGTCGCAGCGCGGTAAGGCCGCGTTTGCCGGATTCGCCCCGACCAAGGCGGCGCAGCGAATCCTGGCCGAGTCGCTGGCACGCGATCTGGGCCCGAAGGGCGTGCATGTCGCCTATCTGGTCATCGATGCGGCGATCGACGTGCCCTGGCAGCGTGAATTGCAGCCAGACAGGCCCGACGACTTATTCATCTCGCCCGAGTCGATTGCCGACGAGATCTTCCATCTCGCGCACCAGCCGAAGGATGCCTGGTCGTTCCTCGCCGAAGTTCGCCCCTATCACGAGGTGTGGTGATGACGATCGATTATGCGGAAGGCTCCGCTCCCGATGGCCTTGCGCAGCTCCAGGCAATGCTCGCCGGCGGTCTCAAGGCACCGATCGGGAAGACGCTCGGATTCGAGCTGGTCGAGGCGGAGCGCGGCCGGGTCGTGTTCGAAGGCAAACCGGATCGCAGCGTCTACAATCCCCTCGGGGCCGTTCACGGGGGCTACGCGGCCACACCGCTCGACAGCGCCTGCGGGATCGCGACGCATTCGACGCTGGGAGCCGGTCGCGGCCACACCACACTTGAGTTGAAGGTATCCTATCTACGAGGTCTGACCGAAGACAGCGGTACCGTCCGCGCGACTGGCAGAGTGCTTACCTCAGGCCGCCGCGTCGCATTTGCCGAAGCCGAACTGCACGATGGCCAGGGACGGCTTTGCGCGACCGCCACCTCTACCCTCCTCGTCTTCGACGTGGAGCCCGCCAAATCGGCCGCTGCACTCCTGACCTGAGATCTCTGGCCCGCCAGACCCTCTATTCGCCATATGGTCATCCGGTTGGGAAGCGCGAAGATCCGGCGCAAGGCCAGGCATCGCGGCATCGATTACAGCTACCTGTTCATGCGCCCCGACGGCCGCCAGCCTTCGGAAATTGCCAGGCTGGTTGAAGCTGGCGTCATTCGTCCCGTTATCGATCAGGCATTTCCCTTCACGGAGGCACCTGCTGCCCTGGACCGGTCGGCGAGCGGCCGTGCATGAGGCAAGATCGTCGTTCGCGGCCTAATTCCCGACCGGTCGCCTGAGGCGTGGAGATCGCGGTCGCCGATGCACGGGTAGCCGTGCGCTCTCGGTCACGACGGATTTATCGTCGGATCAAGCAAGTTCGGGGGCTACCTTGGCGCAAAGTTCGGCGATCGCCTAGTCGCGTTGGAAAATCTCGATTACGGGAATGCGCACTTTGTCTTTAAAGCGGATTGGAGGAACTCACGCAATTAGGCCGGACAGAATTGATCAGGCTTCGAGATCCCTCGGTGTATCGCTTGCCGCATCTCCCCGGCTCGCAGTCAGCAATTCGCAAACTCGTGCAAGAGCAGTGACTTGCCTTCCGCCACTCCAAATTGACTCCCTAGGTTTGAATACCGGCGGCCGCCGGTTGCATGCCGCACAAAGCGGACAAGGTGCAGAAAGCTTCTTGAAGCCGGTGAAAGACGGACCTCCCGCCAATCGGAGAGATGCCGCGCTTCTCGCGAAGTGGGATTACCTACTGCAGCGGTAACCTCCTTCTTAGCCTTTCGGGGCAACAACGATCTCCAAAAAGAGGATCACTTAGCCAATGTTACAGCAACCGCGCTACGCCGTACTCGAAGATGCTGACGATGAGCGACTGAGCGCCCGGC
>NZ_JBHSDR010000007.1:0-712 GCF_042652045.1 Novosphingobium tardum
GCAGAAACTGAAGGTCCGGACGATCTCCTCGTCCGAACGGGCGGACGCAAGCAGGCGCTTCGGTCGACTTATCGATTATGCCGCAGTGTCCAGCATTGTCGCGGCTGCTGGCGTATTGCTGGCAAGCGAAGCAGCAGGTGTCCTGGGAAGGCCACTTGTGCAGATCCGCACGACGCTCGCCCACTCGCGCTGAGCAATCGGCTGGTGCTGAGCCTTGCGCATTCGTACCTAGCGCGAGCAACACCACTGCCTAACCAACTAGTGTGCTTACATTAATTGCAGATCTTTTGTTGAGGGTCGGGCAAATCTAACCGTTCATTTACCTCGCGGAATTACCATTGCGACCTGTCACGAGGTCGCATTTTGCATGATTGAAAATCAGGAAATCCGAGCCGCTAAAGTTCTCGGCCCGCTGGGCGAGATCCTCATGCTCGAAGCTCTTCCGTCCGTCGATACCCGTCGGTGGACCATCCGCCGCAAGGCGGAGGTCGTCGCAGCCGTTGAAGGTGCCCTTCTCACTCTCGACGAAGCACTTCGCCGTTATGAACTGACCGTTGAGGAATTTGCGTCGTGGCAACGCTCGATCGAGCGCTCCGGCATGGCAGGCCTGCGTGTCACCCGGCTCCAACACTACCGCGAGCGTTACGAACGCCAAAATAGGTATTGACTGCTGGAAAAATCAGCTCGGTCAAAATCGTTCGAATATCCGAAG
>NZ_JBHSDR010000008.1:0-287285 GCF_042652045.1 Novosphingobium tardum
CTTCATCGTCTGTCCTTCCTTCAGGCCAGACTCTAATCAAGCTTGGAGGAAAATCAGGGGGTCACGTCAGGGACTCTGATCGTTTCAGTCCCAGGCTCTTCAAAGAAAAAGAGAGGGTCAGTGGGCATCGGCCAAAAGGTCACTGGGCAGCGGCGCAAAATCTCGATCGATTATGCCCAGCAGGTCATCATGGATCTCCTTCCAAGCGCGATTGAGATCAATTGCCACCACACGCAACCTGTGATTTGAGACCTGATAGTCGACAGAAATTGAGGTGCCCACTGCAGGGTAGACTAATGCGCCGTCCACCAGGGTGCCGGGATAGCGAAGGGTTGCGTGATGGAGATATGTGAACAACTGATAGAGGTGCGTCGAACGCAATCGTTTAGGAAAACCGGGCCGTCCAACTAGAGTTTCCTTGTAATACTTTGCGTCAATCACGATCGTCCGCTCGCTAGAGGTAAGCGAGATATCTGTTTCCATCGTGGGAAGGATCGCACCGGCTCCGGGTGTCAACGCATCGGCATCCCATGTCATATTGTCGCGTTTTACCCTAAAGTCAGACTGCTCGTGAGCGTAGAAATTCCGCAAAAATTCCTCGAAGACGGTCGACATTCGAACCTCGTCCTTGAGGATGTCTGCGAATTTTGAACTTGCGCCATTTTCGTCGGGCAAGAGCGAATAGAAGACGAACTCACAAAGGCGCATCAGCAAGCCGTAGAGGTGCCGATCGCGTGATAATTGAACTCTACGAAATGATGACCCCGTAAGCCTGATATCGCTGACTAGAGAAAGTTGACGGAGCAACAGGGCCAGACCCTCATGCTGTCGTTTCGATATACTCTCGACTGACATCAAAGATCGAGCGGTCGCCTTGATGATCTGATTGTGTAGAACATCGTGGCGAAGCTCGTCAAAACTGCAGATCGCCGCACCCCGACGCAGGGATTGCTCCTTGATCATCCGATCGATTAGCATACGCCCTCTCGGGGCTTTGAGCTCTTCGACCTGCTCTAGGTAACCACGGTCTAATCCTCGGCGTATCAACCGGTGGGTGTTGTCGAGCAGCAATCTGGCGAAAAGATTGGCTAAATCTGGGCAGTCGTCGATCCCCACATCGACCTGCGCGCCCGCCGGAAAATGGGACCAAGCGTAGCAGAAAATGTAATAGAGATTTTGGATCGGTATCGTCACGTCGCGTTCAACCGCAACCGTTCACACGCCTGCTCCACCTTCTCATCATCGTCGATCCAGTACTCCTCTAGAAGCGGTCGGATTTCGGTTTCGACCACTAGGTTTGACCAGGTGCGGGGATCGCTAATCTCACCGGTGGGCACGAAGAAGCTGTGACCGATCCTAAACCCACGTCCCAAGTTCAGCGTGTCTTCGGATATGGCTTGATTGAGATCACGCATGCGGTCAGCAATGTGAGAAATGACGGGCTGATCCACACCAGCATTGGACAAAGCTTCAACAAATTTCGGACTATCAAACTGTGGATCGAGGGTCAGGAAGCTGAAGCGCCGGCGCAGAGCGTAATCGACCAGCGATAGAGAGCGATCAGCGGTGTTCATCATGCCGATGATGTGAACATTGGCAGGCACGAAAAATGGCTCCTGGCCTTTTTCCGCATACGATAGTTTTGCGGCCCATTCTGCTGACCGCTTGTCAGCCTCAATGAGCAACATTAGCTCGCCAAAAATCTTGGAAAGGTTCCCGCGGTTGATCTCGTCAATGATGAAGACGTAGGGTCGTTCAGGATCTTTGCGCGCACGGTTGCAGAAATCATAAAAAATTCCGTCGCGCAGGTCGAAGCCTCCGGTACCATTCGGCCTGTATCCCTGGACGAAATCCTCATAGCCGTAGGATTGATGGAACTGGACCGTCTCAACGCGTTTGCGGTCGCGCGCTTCAAGTAGTGCGTAGGCCAAACGCCTGGCAACGAATGTCTTGCCTACCCCTGGGGCACCTTGAAGGATGACATTCTTCTTTTGGCGCCAGATTGTGAGAATTCTTTCAAACTCCGCCCGAGGCATGAACAGACCATCCATCGCATCAACCAAAGTGTAGGGTTCATGAGCGACAGGCCCATCAAGCGGGCCCGGCTCGAAGACTTCTTCCACTGCTTCCTGCTCAGCAATCGTGTCGTAAGTCTGGAGCAGCGCCTCCAGTGCGGCCGTGATCGAACCGTCGTCGGGGAGATCATCAGCGTTTAGCTTCATGTAAGCGACAGTTCCTCGTTCGTAGTTTGTTGCTAGTCTGCCGTCGCACTTTAAGTCCAAGTCGTTTCCAAGCGTGAAGCCATGCGCATCAAGCTCACCAGCTTTCGAGCGAAATTCGGCAGCTAGCTCTTGCAGGATCCGCGCGCCGTCAGTCGGTCCATTCTGGTCTATGATCTGCGTCACGCCCTGGGCGAGCGTAAGATAGACGGTCTTTAAGTCCTGCGAGATTAGGAAGACGCAATAAACGCCCTCTTGGGTCGAAGAGGTAATGTTTTTATTCAGGATCGAAATCCACGGGACACGTGCCCAAACGCCTTTTCCGGCACTCCAGCCGACGCTCAAGTAAGGTCGATCTTGGATTGGGGGGCAAGCACTCAGCCATTCTCGAAGATTGCTCGCTGCTTCCCAGAGTGGCTTCACAACACCGAAGGGCCCCTCACGAGCACTGTCGAACTCAAGGATCAAATTTTCAAGGCGCTCGGCAAACGCTCTGGAGGCACGGTCAATTTGGGGGGTGGGCTGAGCCAATTTCGCAACTCCTCCGGCTCGGACCATTCCCATGAGGGGGCGGAAGATCTCAGCCATTTCTGTCACCTCGGCCAGCAAATTCGCGGCATCCACCTGATCCTCGGTTAGATAGCGTGAGACAGCGCCGCCCGCTTCCGCTTTGCCTCGGTCTGACCTCAAAAATGCCAGCCAATCTTGCAAGTTTGCGAAGTCGCTCTGGTTAGGGGTTTGGCGGGTTTTGGTGCAGCAATGCCAGCCCCCTGCCGCATCGAGACGTGCAGCAAGTTGGGCTGCAAAAGGACTATCAGGAGCAGGTAATAGATCAAAAATCCTGGGTGCGGCGCCGCGAACAGCTGATCTAATATCGCTGTTTGAGAACCCGCTCGGGTGTGTCGAAGGGGCAAAGCCAAACTCGATTCCTCGCTCCGACACAATCATGAACAGCTGTGGGCTGCCCACGAACGGATTGGCATTCTCCTTTGCGAAAACACCGAACCAGAGGTCCTTTGGTATCGCCCCTCTTACCCCGCTCTTGAGATGATACCCCGAGGTTAGGCGATACTCATAATCATCCGAACCAAGCCCTTCGATTGTTGCTTTCGCCAATGTGCCGAGTGCGAAATGGACGCTCTGGTATGCAGACAATTCCTCTGCATCCAGATCGCTATACCGAGACTTTCGGCGGGATCTCCTGAGCAACTTGACTTGGTCGGATGTGATCGACACGACACCCTCACTCGTTAGCCTCGACTTTCCCTCTCGATAATTTCTGATGTAGTTGATTGTCGTCCGGTAATTGCTCAGGTCTCTGAGTAAATCGTTTTTCAGGTTGAGGTGCGAAGGATTGGGTTTTCCAGCAGCTGCGTCCTGGGCCGTGTACTGCAAGGTTCGCATAACACCGTCTAAGCGATCCTCATCATACAGTTCATCCAGGTCACCATATGCAGCCTGAAGCTGACGGAATTCGAATATCTTGGTGCTGACGGTGTTCGGCTTGTAGTTTTTCTCAAGCCACTCGCGAAATCCGCCTTCACTCATTGCCGCAGTCCAGCCCCTGATTGAGAGGTCCTATTGTGTAGATTAAGGATTTGCCGAGTCCACAAGCATTTGATCGGCTCTTCCCGGGTTGGCGTTTAGCTCTTCGGAATGCGAGAGGCGCCCTCAGTTGAACCTTGATTGAGAATGCCCTGGCGGAGTGTAGCTCCGCCACAAATATAAATATCCATCTGATATAATGCTATATTTACTTCCGAATATGTTTCATCCCACATTTCACCCCACATGCAATGGCTCGTTCGTAAATGGCACCTTTCAATGTGCCTCTGCATCAAAGAGGCGGACGATGATATGAATGGACGCGCAAAGTTCGCTATCGCAAAGGGCAAGCTCACATCACTCGAAGTTTTTCAAAACGGCCTACTGCCTTGCAGAGATTCGCCACACTTCCCAGGAAGGCGGTGGACCATCAATCAGAGACTTCGATGTTGCCACAGGGGTTCAATGATGGCTTCGATGAAAGAGATAGCGCTGGGACTGACAACCATTCTTCCCTTGCCGGCAACACCCGACCCGCTTTGTGTCGATCTTTGGAACGAAGCGCCGAGTGAATGCGCCAGGCTGGTTCGGCTGGTAATTGCTGAATGCCATGACGCCCAAATCTCACTCATTCTCGTCCGCGTTCCCCTTGAGGTTTGGGCAGAGCTTTCATTGGACGCTGAATCATTGGTGCAGTCGCCGGAGACGCGGATCGAATGCGATTCTGGACTTCGGGAGCGTCTAGAATTTTGGCGCAGCGAGCCTTCCTAGCTATTCTGCAGAGTGATCCTGGACTCCGCCTATGGCAAACGACAACAAGCGGATATAAGCCGCAACGACCAATGGCGCCGACGTCGCTGACATTCGCTGGCTCAGTTAAGTCCATTCAAACCTACCCTTGGTTCAACGCGAGTGCGCAATCACATTCGGCAGCACTTCTTGTACTTGCGTCCGCTTCCGCAAAAACAGGGATCGTTGCGGCCGATCTTGCGCTGCGCTTTGGAGGGCTGAAACCCCTCCAGTGTTTTCGGAAGGCGCGACCGGGCATTTGCCAGCGGCAAATCGCGCGCGAGCTCCGCGCGCAGCGGGTCATATTTCCATGGAAATGCAAGTGAGAAGCCGACCAAAGGCAGGCCGTCTGCCGGATCTACGAACAGTCCGAACCAGCGGTCAGCCTTGCAGGCATATTTGCGCGCTTCGAGATGGGCTTCCAGCCGGTCGCGAACCTGCTGGGGCGGCTCGTAGCTACTATGGACGGTCAACCCTTCGCCGCCCATCGCGAAGCTGAAATCATGCAGCCGCAAGTCGGCGAGCGTCTGGGCCGTGATCAGACCGACGCCCTCATTATAGGCCTTAATCGAGGTACCGCTTGCTTCGAGCATGTAGAGCGCCAAGTCAATGAGGGGCGGCTCGGGGCGCTCCTCGATGCGTTTGAGCATGCCGTCGAACGCGGTTCCGGCAAAGGCCGTGAGTGGCCCCTTCGGTGTCTTCTCCCCGGCGATGCCGCGCCGCCTGGCCAGCATGGCGATCTCAATCGTGCCGGTGATGCTGTCGTCGAGCATCATCCCGCAGAAATCATCGCTGATCCAAAGATTTTGACGGACATGGCAGGCGAGCAGGACCAGTTCGTGGGAATAGATAAGCCGGTCGACGAACCGGTCGCGCAGCTCGCAGTAACCGAGAAACCGCAACGGGCGATCGAGAAGTTCGGAAATGGCGTCGAGAGCGAAAATGTCCGTGACGATCGGCTGGGCGACGCGGTCGATGTCTCGCTTTTCGAGAAAGCGATCGGTCTGGAAAACCAGCGAGGGATAATGGTCGGAGACAAGGCAGATCGGGTAGATTTTCTGCGGTGGATGCTGAAGCGTCACGGCCATGCCGTCTGCACGCGTGATTGACGTGCTCGGATCGAACAGCGCCTCGGCGCAGATCTGGGCCTGGTCATAGGCGTCCTGCACAGCCCGCTTGAAGTCGCTGCGCAAAATGCGCTCGTTACCCCGCCGCGCCTCAATCGTCAGGCGCTTCGACTTGGCCTGAACCAGCAGCAGCCGACCGCCGAATTCGACAAGAATGTCGATCTCACCGATCCGGTCGCCCTTCGCGCGGTCGAGATTGAGACCGCGATGAACGTTAGCCGCTCCGAAGACATCGATCAGCCGCTGATGCGTAAACGCCTCGGTGAAGTCGCCCCGATGTGTTGCCGCTGTCGCCCGATACGCCTTGTCCTTGAACATCCAGTACATTGGCGCTTCGTAGAGCGCCTCGACCGGCGCATAATGTTGCAGGACTGCGTAGCGGTCTTCGCCGAGCGCGATCAGCGGCGCCGAGACGGCGCGATTATAGTCGTTGAGCGCTACAAACTCTGCGTTGTCGCCGAGCGGGGTCGAGAATGCCGCGATGACGGCACCAGCCTTTTCCTCGGCTACGCTGCTGCGCGCGACCAGATCGGCTTTCGAGACGATGAAGCCAGGGAGAAGCGACCAAGTCGACGGGTCGTCGCGATCTGCCATCTTCCATCGCGCGGTCACCTGTTCTTCGGTGAGCGCGAGGCACGCGTCGACGATCGCCGCGGCGTCCTCGATCGTGAAGCCGCAATTGGCCTCAAGCCAGGGATTGTCGGCCTGGAATTTTTCGACGGCGAAGTCGCGATACTGGAAATTGAACGCGGATTCGCCGCCGTAGAAGATCGGTTCGCGAAGCGTTTCGACCAGCTCGTGGGCGGCGACAAAATTCTCTTTGCCAGCTCCGAACATAGGCCAGCTTAGCCGGCGATGCAGTTCTTCGAGCAAGGCCTCCACCTTCGCCAGAAGCGCAGATGGATCATCGGGTAAGAGATCGAAGGCCTCGATCCCGCCCTGAATCATGTATCCGATTAGCGTCGCGACCTCGGTCCGGATCAGCCGCTTGAAGCCGAAGAGATGAGCCATATCCTCCGGCTTCATCTCTTCCTGGTAGAAAACGAAATTGTCGCGGACAATGACTTGGGCGACCACATGGGCGAATCCGGGCGTCCAGCACAGCTGGCGCAGCTCAGCGAGGATGTCTGCCTCGTCGCGCGGTGGCGTTGCGGGTTCGGCCGCCGCGCGTGCCCGACGATGCTTGTCGCGCTGCGCCTCGAAGCGGCGCCGGCGGCCGCCCTTAGCCATGTTCGGCCATGCCCGCTTGCTTGAAAAGACACGGCGCCGCGCTGGATCGTGGCTCAACTGACCTCGCGCGCGTCATCGCGGCCGATCCGACTTCGCCCAGAGCTGCGAGAACTCATTGTGACGTTTCAACAGGGGCTTGATGTCGTCGGCCGGGATCCCGAGGCGTTGAAGGAACAGGAGGGTCAACAAGAGGACGATGCGCCGCGTCGCCCAGTACATGCCCTCGCCATCGAAGGTACGCGCACTCAACTCCTCGGAAAAATGGGTATAGTAGTTGCGCGTGTCGACTAGCTTGCGCAGGTATCTGCTGTTGAAGCCGCACGGCGTCTCGCCAAAAGCCGCTGTCAGCGACGCTACGATTGAACGCAGGCGTTGCTTGAGGCTCGGCTCATTGGCGTAGCGATAGAGGGATTCGAGCTTTTCATGCATGTCGGCCTCGGTGTCGGGCGGGATTGCCGCCACCATTGCCTCTGTGAATTCAGTGAACTTCTCCTCAGCCATGATGGCTTCATCGCTGGTCCGGCGGTGGAACACTTCGAGCGCCTGGATCGCGAGCAGCAGCCGGATGTTCGTGAACATATGCCGGGCGCCGGTGATCGTGAAAAACAGGCGTAACGCCGGGTCGAACGCCTCGAACTGGTCGAACCACAACTGCATCGCCTGTGGATTGAAACGGTTGAGCTCGGGGCCGGTGACGATCGGCGTACGCTGCTTCGATTGGGTTTCGGCCCGCCCCTCGCCATGGATCATCTGCGCATAGAAATGGACTTCCGCCGGACGCGTCCCGCCGCCGCCAAGCTCGACGTCGGGTCCGCGCAGCTCGAAGTAGGTGAGCGGCAAGAAATGACCGGTGCACAGTGAGGCCAGTTCTTGAAGCCGCCTTGCCCGGTTGAGGTGCCAGTTGAGCGACTTTGGCTCATGCGGTGTGATCGCCATCTGGCTCGTGACGTCGATCACGAAACGCGTTGCCTGCTTGTTGTCGGAATAGAGGCTCCCGACCGAGCTCACCTCGAAATCGGCATGCGATGCGAAGGCCACTTCGCGCGGCTTCGCCGCATGGACGGTTAAAGTCTTGGCTTCGGTATTGAGCACATCGGTGAACGGACTGTGCTCGAGCCAGGTCTCGATCTCGTCGAATCGGAAATAGGATTTGGAGAAGATCGCTTCCTCATCAGCGCTGGTGAGATGCGCGCCGATAACCAGCAGATTGCTTTTCCAGGTCTCGTTGGGGATGCCCGGCATATTGAGTTGCCGATTGGTGTCATGCGCGTGCAGCAAGCTGATCGGCTTGCCCTTCATGGTAACACCGTGAATAACTGCCCCATGATTGTCACGGGCGCCACCCAATGCTCGACCGAATGCCTCGTGCAGCTCGCCGAAGATGCCCAGCAGTTTGAGCACCGCGCCGTTTTCGGAATCGTAGCTGAGTGTGCCGGGAACCTCATCTTCCCGCTTGTTTGGTAGCCAAAAGAGCCCTTTTTCAGTGAAGCTGTCGTAGATGCCGAGAGGTGGACTCGCCAACTTCATTCTCCCTGCGATCGCGTTATCGGGCTCGCCGCCTGAGAGGTCAGGAATAAGCCAATCATTTGTTACGAAATGCTCACTCAAGGAAGCCCACATTGGGTTTCAGGTGCAAAATTGATCTTCTTTAGGCAAACGCACAGCTTGGCTACTAAGACAAGTCCTCCAACCCTTTCCTAATGACTGCGTTCCTATGAGCGCGCCCATACATCTGAGCAATTTCACCATCCGACATGTCGGAAAAATCGGGCTCTTGTTCTCGCTTTAAAACAAGATCACGGGGGACGAGAGAGGCAACAATCCGCAAATAGCTTGCTGGATCATCTTCTCGCAGCTTGGCCAGTACATTGGGGCCGTGCTCTGCAAAATCGGCTTCGATCGTAGCTAATAATGTCTCAGTTAGCCGGTTGCGATTCCCCTTCCTGCGTCCACCACCGATATTGCCCGCCAAAAAACGGCCTTTTGAGTCTCGATGCGAAAGATCTACTCCTGAGCCATGATCGCCTGGGGATCCTGCTGGGCTGCCAGAATCGCTCTCAGCATCAGGACCAGTTTTGGGGATCATCCAAGCCATGGCAGCTTCTCCCGATTGCGATCCAGAAATCTTCCTTGGGTACAGCAGGCCGAAGCCTCGTCAAATTTCGAGCGGATACAGTCAGCCCATTCTTCAGATTGAATCGCTGCATGCATGATCTCGAGGCCAAGTCGCACTCGGTCGTTTGGCATCCAATCGACGGCGCGGCGCTTTACCCTGAGCTTGCGCTTGAGCATGCGCTGATAGGTCCAAGACGCGAGAATGCCCGCAGCAAGTAGGAGTTCGGCCAGGCTCCCATTCCTTCTGGCGCAGATTTGAATGAGCGCTGTCGCATAGCGATCCATCAAGTTCATCTCCGCACCAAGGCAGAATCGGATGCCTGCCAATGTCTGTGGCAACTTTGGCGAAATGGGGCGGGATGCATTTCGAGGCATATCAGACCATTGCAAGTGGGTCAGAATGTGGGATGGAGTAGAAAGAACCTTCAAGATTCCCACAGGCTCTAAGTAAAGCAGGCGGAAGATGCGTCCGCCGGTGCCATTCGCGCGTTGGACATGGGACACCCCTAAAGGGGGGTGTCCTGTCCTGTCCCAAACGGCGAAGATCGAACGAAAGGGACATGTCACGCCAATGTCCCTGTCTTGTCCGCCTGTCTGGCAAGTACGGCGGCGACAACGCCGTTCGTGGCGGCAGCGGTTGGACCGTCGAACTGACATAGGTCATTCGTCACGCGCACCAGGCCCAAGCCGACCAAATCGCCACGCGCACGATCGAACGCCTTCCGGTTCGCGTCTTCGGTTGCGTTCGGGCGCTGACGATAGAAGGCGGCTCGCCATGCCCCAGTGGGGACGCCGACAAACTCGCCGACTTCGTTCAAAGCGCCGTTGCTGCTCGCCGCTTCGTGCAACGTTGCCATTGCCACTTGGCGATTGCCGGTCAGCGGTTTCAAATGCGCGACTGCCGAAGCGTCGGGCGTTATGACGCAAGACGTAATTGCATCGCCGTCCGCATCTTCGCCGACCTCGACGACCTTCAGTCGGAAAGGGTGTTCATCACCGTCCCGACCATCCTTCGCCTTGTCGATCTTCCACCGTCGCGCGTCACCTTCGCGCGAAACAAGGATCGCCGCGTCGATCGCTGCGAACAAACTCGAATGCCCACGAATCCCCTTGGCCGGGTCTTTGCCAGTGTGGGCAATTAGGACGACAAGCCCGCCGGTTGCCTGTTGGAGCGCCTTCGCGCCTTCGATAATCAGTCCCATGTCCTTGGAACTGTTTTCGTCGGAACCAGGCGCGGCGCGGTTTAGAGTGTCGATGAATACGACGGACTTCGGCGGGCATATTGCGGCCAAGTCCGATACGTCGGCTTGATCGGTCAATTTGAACGGTTGAACCAGGAAGCGAATGTCGTCCGGCACTTCTCGCCCATACTCGCGCTGCCAAGCGCGCACGCGCGATTGAATGCCCGCTTCGCCCTCTAGAACGACGTACAGGACATGCGCGAAGCTGGTGACGTATCCGAAGAACGGTTCGCCAGTTGCTATCGCCCCCGCCATAGCCATTGCGACGAACGATTTCCCGGAGCCGGAGGCACCATAGACGACGGCAATGCCCTGGGTTGGGAGAATCGGCTTCAGCCGGTATTCCTGAGGCGCCATGCTACAGATTTCCGCCGCTGATAGCGGCTGGAAGCGATTGCGCCGCTTCTCAGCGAGCATTTGACGTTCGGCGGCTTCTTCAAGCGCGTCGGGGTCTGGTCGTGCCTTCGACCAAAGTTGCTTCGCCTTGAAGCGACCATAGGGTTTCGCCCAATCGGCGAACACGCTTTCGTACTTGTCGCCTGAGCATTTGAGCGCGGCAGCGACCATGCGAACATCGTCTTGGGTGCGCGGCTCGACGTATTTGAGAAGGGCGCGCATCTTCTCTTGCTCCTCAGCAAGAGAGGGAGGGTCGAAGAACATTGGAGCCGTCCGTCGGGGCGAACTACGCCGAAACGCCGCGTTGGCTTTCAAGGTCCGCCACTAGTCGCCGAATGTCGTCATCGGACTTGCCCGCGATCCGAGCCGCATTGATCGCCGCGATTTCGGATTCGGGCCAAGCTGAAGCGCGTTCGCCAATCTTGACCGCCTTCGGAAGAAGGCCCTTGCTAACGTAGGAATAGACGCCCGCGCGAGACAGGCCGGTTGCCCCCATGACATTCGGGAGCCGCAAAAGATAAGTCATAGTTATACCCCATTACATCTAAGAACGCCGCCGGGGTAATTCAGCGCTCCCAAATACGTCAAATATTGATTAAAGGTTTATGTCGTTATACGAACTAGGCGTTTTTCTTATTCGAATTTAATTTGAATAAGTTTTCCCCTGAATTCGGCGGTTGCGAGCAATATTTCGTCCAATCCGACATTAGACGCGCCCGCTTCGTCAACAGGTCGCCTCGCTGATACGCCGCTTCCGCTTTATCCTTCAGTTGATGCGCCAATGCGTGTTCGATCACTTCGCGCGGATATGCGGTCGTTTCGCCTGCCCAATCGCGGAACGTCGATCGGAAGCCGTGCTGCGTTAGATCGCCGCGCTCCATGCGCTTCAGGACCGCCGTAAGGGCCATGTCGGACAGAACGCCGCCCCGTGGCGCCGGGAAGACGTAATCGCTTCCCTTGACGCGCGGCAGGGCCTTCAGGAGCGCAACGGCGGCGTCGGACAGAGGAATGCGATGTTCCTTGCCCGCCTTCATGCGATCGCCGGGGACGGTCCATACCTTGCCCACAAGATCGAATTCGGCCCAAGTCGCGTTGCGGACTTCGCCGGATCGTGACGCGCATAGTACGCTGAATTCGAGCGCACGCGCCGATATGCCGTCACGCTTTCGAAGATCGGCCATGAATGCGCCGACTTCGGCGTATGGCAACGCCGCATGGTGTTCGACCTTTTGGACCTTGTTTCGGGCGGGTAACAGCTTGTCCAAGTGCCCGCGCCAGCGCGCCGGGTTTTCACCTTCGCGATATCCGTTGACCTTCGCCCAATCCAATACGCTTTCGATCCGACCGCGAAGGCGACTGGCGGTTTCGGTTTTCACGCCCCAAATTGGACGAAGTACGTCCTGAATTAACCCCGTGTCGATCGCTGCAACCGGCAATGCCCCAAGCTTCGGATAGGCATACGTTTCGAGCGTCGCGCTCCATTGCTTGACATGCTTGTCGTTCTTCCACCCGGCCTTGTGGGCTTCAACATAGGCTTCGGCGCAATCCTTGAACGTCTTCGACTTCGCCCGTTCGACGCGCAATGCGGCGCGGGCCTGCTGGCGTTCCTGAAGCGGGTCGATGCCGTCGCGAACCTTCTTCCGATGATCGCGGGCAGCGTCGCGAGCGTCGGCAAGCGAGACTTCGGGATACGGCCCAAGTCCGATATCGCATCGGCGGTTGCCGATCTTGATACGAAGAACCCATGCCCGGCTGTCGCCGACAATGCGAAGGTGCAATCCGTCAACGCCGCCGACGGCATATCGCCCTGGTTCCTTCAATCGCTGCACCGCCAGCGCCGACAGTTCCTTCGCCTTCTTCGCCATGCCTTGAATCCCTCATGCTGTCCCACATAAGATCGCAGATTTTAGTAGCACGTATTGGACGGCTGTAAACCGGAAAGAGGAATAGGTGATTGAATCAACGAAGTAATTTTAGCGGTCTTTGGACTTCTCTAGACCCCGCTAGAGCGGACTCCGTCTCCGCCAACGGCTATTCGTGACCGTTCGGCTCCGTATGATACTGACGCGGTGAGGCTCGGTGGGTCATCACCGGATTCGTGAACCCGCTGGCGATCCTGATCTTCATTGCGCAACTGACGCAATTCATCGGCGTGACCTGGCAAACAGATGCGATGGTCGCAGGCGGGCTTGCGATCATCTATCTTCTGCCCCGACTTACCAAGGCTGGGAACCATGCTTGCGCAGCAGATCGCGGCAAGACACCCGGACCTCCCTATTATTTCGTGAGCGGCCTTGCCGACACGGCCTCGATAAGGAACGCCGCCGACCAAGGCGTTACGATATTGCAGAAACCATTCGATCTCGATCAGCTGCTTTCCGCATTGAAAGAGTTATGATCGCAGAGCGGTGGGCATCGGCCGATCCGGCCTAATTACGCAACTCTCGAGCGAAGGCCGCTGGCGACGAAAACGTTCCCGCGGGCCGGCAGTCGCAATCCAGAAATGGTCCGTGGGCCGGAACCATCACCAGGGCCGCCCGCTTCACCAAACGATGTGCATTGCGCCAAGCCGTCCTGACGGCAGCCTCACACAAGTCGATCGAGGTGCCCGATGGGGAAGATGAGTTACTCGCGTTTCTTCGCAATGATTGCCGTTTCGACGATGGTGATGTTCCCACTGATGTATTTGAACACCTACGCGACAAGCCACCTCTGGTTCAGCCAGACTCGCATGTGGATGGCGCTGCTGATGGGCGCGGTCATGGCGTTGGTCATGCTGGCGTTCATGGGCGGCATGTATCCCAGCCGGCGCACAAACCTCGCCATTGCCGGAACGGCCCTGGCAGTCTTCGCCGCCACTCTCTGGCTCATCAGGAGCCAGGAGACGGTCGATGACGTCGCATACATGAAAGCGATGATCCCGCATCACTCGATCGCCATCATGACAAGCGAACGCGCACATATCCGCGATCCTCGTGTCCGCAAGCTCGCCGACGGCATCATCGACGCGCAAATTCGCGAGATCGCTGAGATGAAGCGGGCAATCGCGCGCCTGGAAGCGCACCCAATTCCGGCGAATGCTGCAGACTTGCCGTCATATCGCGATGTGGGAGGCCCGCCGCCGCCGCCCGCTACAGACCAGTCGACCGGGATAGACACGCACAAGCCGATACGCTGAACCATCGCTCGGAAGGACAACTAACTCCTTGTCCTGACGCTCGTCTGCAAGCTACGCGAAATCGGTGTGGCGCTTTATGAAAAACCGACGTGTGCTGGACTGGCTGGCCCGGTTTTCCGATCGCGGCGTATCGATCGACGAAGTCCATCGTCGGGTGGCTACCGGCCTTGGGGCGGTGCTCGTCGGAGCCGTCGCACTGGGGTTCGCGGCCTCGGCCGATCTCGCTCAAAAGGCGTTTGACGCGCTAGTTGTGCGGTTCCCGCTGGCTCCGCTTGCGCTCACCCCGGCCTTGTTCGTGCTCGTCGCGTTCGCGACACGGCGATGGCTGCCCAATGCACGTGGCTCCGGTATCCCGCAGATCATTGCCGCTGCACGCTTGCCCGACAGCAGTGGCAGCCGCGCCCTGTTCGCTCTCAAAACCGGGATCGGAAAGCTGATTTTGACCCTTGTCATGCTTCTCGGAGGAGCATCGGTCGGCCGCGAAGGCCCCACGGTACAGGTCGGCGCGGCGACTATGGCGTATGTCCATCGCCTGCTCCGCGTGCCGATGACCTCCGGCGTGATCATCGCCGGTGGCGCAGCTGGCGTCTCGGCTGCGTTCAATACCCCCCTTGCGGGAGTGGCTTTCGCGATTGAGGAACTTGCTTCCGCCTACGAACAGCGGGTCGCGCTTTTAGTCATGGGGGCGGTCATGATCGCGGGGCTGACGACCATGGTGGCGGCCGGAGACTACGTCTATTTCGGGTCGGTCCAGACGACGCTGTCCTTTCGCTCGACCCTGATAGTCGCCCCGGTGGTGGGTGTATGTGGAGGTGTTGCGGGAGGCCTCTTTTCCCGCGCCCTGCTCGGATTTACCAACGCCGCGCGTGGCTGGCGAGGAGCGATCAAGCGTCGCCCACTGCTTCTCGCGCTTTGCTGCGGGCTTGTTGTCGGCGCCGTCGGCGTTGGGAGCGGCGGCGCAACCTGGGGCACCGGCTATACGCCCGCGCGGCTGCTGGTTGAGGGCGGGCACCTCCCGGCCTGGTTCGGTCTGGCGAAATTCGTGGCCTCGCTGTCTACGGCGCTGAGCGGGGCGCCGGGCGGAATCTTCGCCCCCTCGCTGGCGGTAGGAGCCGGCGTGGGTAACGCGCTGTCGCCGTTTTTTCCGGATGCGCAGCCCGCCTCCATCGTGCTGGTGGGCATGGCCGGTTATTTCGTCGGCGTGGTTCGCGCTCCCCTCACCGCGGTCATCATTCTCATGGAGACCACTTCCGGCCGGGCAATGGTACTGCCGATGTTGGCGACCGCCCTCATCGCCGACGGCGTCAGCGCATTGATCTGCCCGGAAAAGCTTTACGTCGGACTGTCGCGCGCCTTCGCCTCTGCCGCCCAACCTGAGCCAGCCACAAGTTAGCCTCCGTACGGGGGCTTGGCGTTTGGCACTTCTCCCCTGACCAAGCGTTCAACTCTCGTGGAGAGCGACAAAGAGACGAAATCCGAGCTGCGCACGCAGTTTGCCGAAGACCGCACGCTGTTGGCAAGCGAGCGCACATTTGCCGGCTGGATGCGCACCAGCCTTGGATGCGTCGCTTTGGCATCGGACTCCACGCTCTCTTCTCGAAAGTCGAGCCGGCCTGGGTGCCGCGGGCGATTGCGACGGTTTTTCTGGGTCTTGCGGCGGTCATCATGGTTCTGGCCGAACGCAGGGCCTGCGCGGTTACGCGCAGATTGAGCGCGCACGTCATTCAGACGGCCGAGATGATCAACCTGCGTGCGTTCACCACTGCCGTCACGATTGCGTCGCTTGCGCTTGTCGCGATCGTCTGGACGATGCCGGTCTCGTAAGGAGTAAGCTTAGCTCCCGCTCCACTCGGCGAGAACTTCGTGACTGTCTGGAAGCTCGATTGCCGTCCGATCAAACGTCCCGGTTATCAGGCATGATGGCGGCAGTGAATCGCTCACCACCCGGCAACTGATCACGGGCTGCCCGGACTGCGCCCGCAAACGTCCCTCAACGACGAGGTCGAACCCTTCACCGCCGGTTTCCATCGCGTCAGGCATGGCCTTGGTCACCTTGAGGCCACGCCGATCGCGCCGGCGCGATCGCGTGTCAGTCTCGCGATAGATCTGAACGATGCCCACCCGCGGCGGCTCGGCAACGATGCCGGGCTCGCTCTTCCCAGGCGCCTCTCCTCCAGCCTCTCTATCATTTTCGACACGAACGCAGCCCGCTGACTGCAGCCAGGGCCTATACAGCCAAAATCCTTCGGCGTCCTCGAAGTCACCCGAAACCACCCACTTGAGCTCAGGGGAGTCGCGTGTAATCTCCGGGTCGACAGCAACGCGGAGGATATGCTTAGCGGTGTCCAGCGACCAGCGGCGTGTCCTGCTGTCGGCGGACGCACCTGGGCAGCCAAAGCGCATGCGAACTTCGAAGCGCTTCCCATCCAGATCAGCCTGCCCTTGATCAGCCAGACCGAGCGCAGCAGCGTTTGCCGCCCTTCCTATCGCATCCAGGACCGCCGCGCGATCCAGAGGCGGTTCCGACACCTGCACTATTGGCAGCTTGGGCGCCGGACTGGCGAGCGTCGGTGGCGGTTGGGGTTCACGGCGGTTGCATGCCACCAAAAGCGTCGAGCAGAGCAACACAGTAGTGCAAATCTTCAGCATCACCCGTGGCCTATCACGGAAGACGTGATGTTTGAACTTCCGTGCTCGCGGTTTGCCTTCCGTTGCCGCTTGCGCATAACGGCGCCATGAGTGCAAGCCAGTGGATCACCTTGGCGGTCTTGGCCGCAGTCGTTGCGGCGCTGATCCTGGACAAGGTTCGCTCGGACGTCGTTGCGTTGAGTGGTGCAGCGGTGCTGCTTATGACGGGTGTGGTTCGACCCATTGAAGTCGAAGCGGCTTTTGCGAGCCCGGCAATCATTGCCCTGGCTGCACTGTTCGTCATTGCTTACGCAATGGAACTGAGCGGCCTGCTGGATGCCGCCATTCGCATCGTCACGCGGCTGTGCAACCGCATCGGCAAGGCCGGCCTCTGGGTTCTGATCGGCCTGTCGGGCGGGGCCTCTGCTTTCCTGAATAATACGCCCATCGTCGTCCTCGCAGCGCCTGTGGTTCGCGATGTCGCGCGCACGCTCGGACTGTCTCCCAAGCGCTTTCTTATCCCACTGTCCTACGCCGCGGTTCTCGGAGGCTGTTGTACGCTGATCGGAACTTCGACCAACCTGCTCGTCAGCGACATGGCATCGGTCGGAGGCCAACCCCGGTTTGGAATCTTCGAGATCACGCCCGTGGGCGTGGCGGTGGCGCTGGCCGGAGGGCTTTATCTGTTCGTCTTCGGTGAGAGGTTGATCCGCGTAAACGACGGCGAAGAAGCTCCGGGCGGAGTGTCCGAGCTTGAGGAGCCCGGACTAACCGGTGCCCAAATGGGAAATGCACGATCGTTCGCCGAGCACTCACCTCTGCGGCCAGTGGCCGCTATCGCCTCGGCAGGCGTCTTCGTTTCGGTCGTCATTCTGGCAGCCCTGAATGTGGCTCCGATTGCAGCATGCGCTTTCGCCGGTGCGGTTCTGCTCATTGCCTGCAAGGTCATAACCGCCGACGAAGCTTACCGGGGCCTGCGCGCCGACGTTCTGATGCTGATCGCGGGCATGGTCGTCCTTGGCATCGCGCTCGATGTCACGGGCCTCGCAGGCTCGGTTACGAGAGACTTGGTCTCCTCACTCGGTGAACTGACCCCGCTGCTTGCCTTGGTTATCATCTACGGCGTCACTTTATTTGCGACGGAGCTGCTTTCCAACGCAACCGTCGCCGTCCTGTTCACGCCGATCGCCATCTCCCTGGCCGAAGCCTTTGGCGTCAGCCCGCGGCCTTTCTTGGTTGCGGTAATGGTCGCTGGCAGTGCGGCATTTGCCACGCCGTTCGGGTATCAGACCAACGCGCTGGTCTATCAACTCGGTGGCTACAGCTACATGGACTTTGTAAGAGTCGGCATTCCGCTCAATCTGTTGACCTGGGCGGTAGCTGTCGTCGCGATACAGGCGTGGTTTCCGTTCTAAAATCTAGTTGGTGGCTCTGTCACCAAGCAGGACTTAGACCTGGGTAATCTGACGAGGCGGGGCAGCTGAATGCAGATAGATCAGGTTCCGCGGTTCTTCCAGATGATCGCGCAGATGATGCTGGTGAACGCTACCAGGCGAATGAGGTAGATATAACTCTGATCCTCCTGCGCGATATTGGCAAAGACCTGCACCGCCTGACCCAATCCCAATATGGCGAAGGCGACTGCGAAGGCTACAAAGAGCTGATCACCTGTCTGGCGCCAAAATCTCAGGAAGAATACCGCTGCGAAGAGAAAGCCGAACGTGATCGCGCCGGATAAAAAGTCGATCATCGTCGCCATCATTCGGTTTCCGCATCCCAGATGAACCCCACAATCAGCACGGCAACGGCAGCTAAAGCCGTGAGAAGCCGGGCAATGCGCAGATTGGCGTCAGGGAAGACCAGCAGATCGAGCACTAGGAAAAGGTTGTTCGCTGCCAGAAATACAAAACATGCGGCGCTCCAGAGGAGCAGCCGGGCACCCGAGGAACGGTAGCTGCGCCCGAGAAGAAAAGCGCAGGCGCTGCTCGTGATGAAGCAAAGAATGTAGACAGCGGCTGGAAAAAACTCGTCCACCTTCAGTCCTTCAGCCGGAATGCATCAGAAAACGCCGTCAGGCCGCGGTTGGAGTAGGACACGATCAGCCGCCGCACCCGGTCGGGTCGGGAAGCGTAAAGTTCCTCTGTCTCCTCGACAAGGGCCGCAACTGCCGGGCTGACCGGCATATAGCGTATCATGGGTCCATCCGTCCCGGCGAGGCCAGCGGCCACGAGCTCTTGGCGCGCCTTTTCGACCACCGAGGAACTCGCGCGCATTTGCTCGACCAACTCCTCGGAGGATCTGGCAGTCGCTTCGCGTTTCAAAAGCAGAAGGAGTTCGAGCGCCCACACGGAGCGGAAGCTCGAGGTGATGAAGGTCGGGAGTTCGTCAGATGACGCCATGGCTGCCCGTAGCCGGGCCTCGTCCCGAAGATCAACCGCCGATGGGGGCGGAATCCGTTCCCTCGGCCGCTGCAAGCTGCAGACTGGGTCTTCAAGACGGAAAATGATACTGGATCGCGGCTATCGCGAAGATCGATACTATTTGGGCGTGGTGGTTGCGCATGGCGGCGACTAACGTTGCGTGATGATCAGCGCGACAGACCAGCCCTCCTACATTCTGACCCTCTCCTGCCTCGATCGGATAGGAATCGTCGCGGCGGTCAGCGGGCATCTGGCCAGTATCGGCGGCTTCATCCTGGACAGCCAGCAGTATGCCGATCTTGAGGCGGGGCGCTTTTTTCTGCGGGTCGAGTTCAAGGCGACGGGCGATGCATTTCCGGAAACGCTCGAGGAGCTGCGGGCCGGATTCGCTCCGATTGCCGCAGAGTTCGACCTGACTTGGGAGCTGCAGTCGTCCGCGCACAGGCCCAAGCTGCTCATCGCGGCTTCAAAAAGCAGCCACTGCCTGAACGATCTCCTGCATCGTTGGCAGACGGGTAACCTGCCCGTCGATATCGTCGGCGTGGTTTCAAATCATCCCGACCTGCGCAAGCTGACCGAGTGGCACGGGATAGCCTATCACCATCTACCGGTAGGAGCGGCCGATCGCCCGCAACAGGAAGAGAAGCTTATCGCCCTCTTGCGCGAAACCGATGCCGACTATCTCGTGCTCGCCCGTTACATGCAGGTCTTGTCCCCCCGGGTCGTCGACCAATTGGCGGGGCGATGCATCAACATCCACCACAGCTTCCTGCCGAGCTTCAAGGGCGCGCAGCCATATCGCAGGGCACATGAGCGCGGGGTCAAACTGATCGGCGCCACGGCGCACTTCGTAACGGGAGAGCTGGATGAGGGCCCAATCATCGAACAGGATGTCGAGCGGGTGGATCACCGCTCGACCGAGAAGGATCTGATCAGGATTGGACGCGACGTCGAAGCCAGGGTTCTAGCGCGTGCGGTCCGCTGGACGGCAGAGCGGCGGGTCTTCCTGAACGGCATTCGGACAGTCGTGTTTCGATAGGGGCCCTCAGAGCCGGTCGAGCGCACCATTGCTGACGCGCTCGACCGGACTGAACCTTACACGACCGGCATCGCTGCCATCAGCAGCGAGTGATCGTCGAGCGGCGCTATGCCCGCAGGGGCGATGTCGGCGGGCGCGAAGCCCAGTGTCGGATAGACGCCGTCGTTATTGCCGTCGATCGCGACGCTGAAGCTCGCGTCGGTGAAATCATGATCGCCATCCTCAAGCCGGACGCTGAAGTCGAGCGTCAGGTCGTTCGGAGGCTGGATGATCGTGATGTCGCCGAGGCCGATCTTCAGCGCAGGACCACTGACCTTCGTGACAGTGATGAAGTCGATCAGGTCGTCAGCGTGTAGTCCGATGGGATCGATCGTCAGAGCCGTGTTCTTCGGCACCGTCTGGCTGTAGGTCAGTGGCGCCAGATTGGGATCGTGGAAGTCGATCTCAATCTGATAGGTCGACGCCTTCGCAGACTTAGTCCCGATGACCAGGCCAAGGACCGGCAGCAACGCATCGTCCGATCCGTGAAGGCTGAAGATCATCGATTCCCCGGCATCCAGGTTGCCATTCTTCACGCCGACAAACCCGTTGCTCTCATTGATATTGCCGGGCTCTCCATCGATCAGGACATAGTTCCCGGTGGTATCCGTCGTTCCGACTTCGATGCTTCCGGTGTCCGGCCCTCCCGCCTTGATGTCGGTGACATCAAGCATGGACGACGTGCTGGCAATCGGACCGGTCAGGGTGAACTGGTAGTTGCCGTCCTGGTCGATAGTCAGCGTGTAGAGTTCGGCGGACGGGTTCGGGCCGCTGCCGTCGCTGTCATAGTATCCGGTGATGCCGGAACTGGTGGTAACGAAGGAGAAGCCGTCCGTATCGGGCGCGCTCAGTATGCTGAAGCTGTAGGGCGCGTCGTTGCCGGGATCGAGCCCGAACGAGCTCGAATCCGAGGCATTGTCCACGTTGGCAACCTGCAGGTCGTTGGGCGTCGGATTGTTCGGATCCTGCGGCGTGATGACGGGGTTGTCGTCGGTAATGGTGAAGGCGAGACCGATATTCGCCGTTGCCGAACTGGTGTCGGCGTTCGCCCCCTCGGAATCGTGGACGGTCGCGGTGAGCGTGACGTAAGTCTCACTCGCAAAGCCGACCACCGTGTCGGTGAGAGGGTCGCTCTTGTCATGGAAGACCGCGCGCGCCTGTTCGAGCGTGACCTCGCCCGTCAGCGCGTCGCAACTGATCGTCATGACGATCAAGCCGCCCGCGTCAGCCGCGCCGCCGGCCGTGCCCACCCGGCCGACCACAAGATCGGTTCCGTCGGGACCGGCACCTTCCTCGAGGAAGAGAAACACTTTCTGGCCCGTCTCGGTATCGAGCAGGCCGCTGTCGGTGCCGTCCACGCTCCCTACCTTGTAAGTCACCGAACCCTCACCGTCCGGGCCGAAGTCGGGTGTGCCGAACAGGGTCGAGAAATCCTGCGAGGCCGGGGTGTTAAGCTGGGAATCCGCCACTGACAGCGAAACCGTATCTGTCGAAGGCGCGATAGACGGTCCGCCATCTTCGAAGATCACGTGCGAGCCGAGTTCGACGTAGCCCGTGTCGGTTCCGCCAACCAGCGTCGTCACGTGGATCTCGCCCACGTCGAAGGTGCTGGGCCCGCTGCCGTTGTAGGTGTTGGTGATCACGAAGCGATCGAAGGGAATGTTGTCACTGGTGAACTTGACCTGCTCGCTAGCCAGAAGCCCCGTGACCTTGACGCCCAGTCCGTCGGCCACAATCGTCCCGCCGCGAGCAACGAAATCGGCGGTGATGTCCTGGTCCGCAGCGTTCAGGACACGCACGTCCTCCGCGTCGATCTCCACCGCCGATCCCTGGTCGCTGATCGCCTTGGTCGGGAACAGGGTTCCCTGGTAATCGGCTGAGTCAGGCCCGGCTCCGTCGGTGTCCTCGTCCTGGAATGCGAAGACGCTGACCGTCGCGGCCTTGTTGGTGGGGTTCAACTGGTCGATCTCGAACGTCGCAGAGATCGCGTTGGCATGCGCGGTGTAGTGAATATTCGCCGCGTCCTTCACGAAGGTGGAAGTCAGGGCGCCGCTCGTATCCAGTCCGGAGACGATGTCGATACGGATGGATTCGTTGGGATCGACGTGCTGCGCGTTGGTGCCGAGACCCTGCACGCTGACGTTGACCGTACCCACCGTGTTTCCGGCAAATCCGGTTATCAGGAGCTGGACCGTGTTCGCGCCGGACGTCGGAACGACGGGCGCAAAGGCATCCTGGCCCGACTTCACGCCGCTGAAATTCTCGAACGGCACTTCGGTTGCGGTGTTGAAGTTGTAGCCGAGATAGACGGTGCCGAGCAGGTCGAGCGTATCGACGTCGAAGTTCGACGTGTCAGCCTGATCGTGGACAAGCGGGGCATAGACGACCAGCCCAAAATCGAGGTCCGTCACGATCCCGGCCCCGTCCTTCGTTTCGTTGAGCATCAGCACGAAGGCGATGTCGCCCGAAGGATCGTCGCCGATCCGGCCGACAATCGCATTCGGGTTGATCTGGCTGGTGTTCGGATCGACCGCGGCAAACAGATAGACGGTTGTGGTTCCGACCTTCAGTTCGGTCGCGATGCCGGTCGTCGTCGAGAACGCGGCGCCCGTGCTGCTGGCGGTCAGGAAATAATCCGTGACCTGTTGGTCGGTCACGACGAAGCCGCTGTCGTCCTTCTCCGCATATTGCGGAAAGCCGGTGTACCCGGGCGTCGGCAATGGAAGCGTGCCCAGGCCCGCGAGAACGGCCTGCATGCTGGTTGAAAACGCGCCGACATCGTCGTCGTTGTCGTCGATGAGGAAACCTTCGTCATAAACAAAGGTGCCGTCGATCTGCAGAGCCATCTGATCTCTCCCACATCACGCGGGCTGCAGACGCGCGGAAACGCGCGAGACTTGCCCGCTAGAGTCACGACCCCGAATGCGACCCTGCCGGGTGGCGCGGTCGCGCGATTCACTGATGCATGGGTGTGCCCGCCACGACGGACCTCGCCCCTACTCGCTCTTGCGAGGGCTGGTCGGTGAACGGGCCGTAAGCGGGTCCAGGGGTCAGTCGACGCTTGAGCTTCGAAATGTCCGGTGGGCCGGATCTGGGACAACCTGAATTGCGGAAACTGCGGCGATCATCGCGCGATGTCAACAACGAGTTAGGTTAACGCGCTTGACAAGAAGCAAAGGTTTGAATCGCGATATTAATTGATTCGCCAGTCCGCCCCAGGAAGCGCTCATCACGGCGACTGACGGCGAACCGGGGGAAAACGACTCGCAAGGCGTTCGTGTCCGCTGCCAACATTTTCGACGCTCGCCACTTTCGGAACTCCATCCCACTCCCAGCATGGTTGACTGCGTTCTAAAGCTTTGGCGGTTTCTTTAGCCGATTTTAACGACGATGCTGGATGATGGCACGATGGCGCGCCCCAATGTCCAGATGAAGATGCTCGGCCATGAGCGGCGCGCGTTTGCGCGCGATCAGGTTGCGATTTCCGCGCGTCTGGAACTTCCCAGCGGCGGTCGCACCGTCCTGATCGTCGATCTGACCGATCGCGGCGCGCGTCTTCAGCTCGATCGGCCGCCCCCCGCCGGCGCGCCCGCCGTACTGAAGTGGGAATCGCGCGTCTGCTACGCCACCGTGATCTGGTCGGAGGAACAGGCGTGCGGCCTGCAGTTCGAACAGATCCTTCCGAAGGCCGTCGTCGCCGAAGTCACCCCGCAGGAGGCGCCGCGGATCAAGCCCGTTGCCGCACTCGACAAGATTCGCATTGGCGCAAGGCGCGGAGACGGCCGGTCGCGGGTGCCGGTGCTGGGGGCGCTGGAACCCGGTTCCTATGCTTGGTCGGTGGTCCTGCGGCGACCTGGCGGTTCGACGACGCAACGGCTTTCGGCGGCAGAGGAAATGTTCTTCTACGGCGCGCCCAATGCACACCTGGTCAGTTACGAGCAGCGCTTCCGTTAGCTCAGCGCGCCGCCGGCTCAGGGCTTTCCATCGAGACGAAGCCGGGCGTGGGCGAGGCCTTGCGCACCGGCAAATCCGCCAAGCTGATGCGAACCACATAGTCGGGTCGGGCACCGCTGCTGGAACACGACGCAACCGCCAGGGCTCCGAGCAGTACCGTTGCAGCCAGCTTCATCCCATCGCCACCTTTCCGGCTGTTCGATCCGCGCCCTGCGCCGGTTTTGCATCCCCATGGTTGATTTGACGTTAAATCGGCCCTCCAGCGACAATTTCTTTATCCTATAATCTGCTTTGCCGCACGATATTGTCGCAAACGTACAAGTTTCGCGGCCGCGAACGCGCTACGGAGTGGTCGTGGAGTCTTTACTGCGACCCGAAGGCTCAACGGACGGCGGCCCACCTCGGTGGGTCGCCGTTTTTCATGTCATGGCCGCTCGCTAGCGTACCGCCGAGACGGTTCTTGCCGCCGCTGACGGCGTAACTCGCCAGATCACATTGCCGACATCGTCGGCGACAAGCAGCGCACCGCCTCGATCGAACGCCACGCTGACCGGGCGACCGCGGGTGTGGCCGTCCTTGCCGAGGAAGCCGGTTAGGAACGTCTCGACCTTCCCTGCCGGTTTTCCGCCCGCAAACGGGACGAAGGCGACCTGGTAGCCACTTGGCACGTTGCGGTCCCAACTGCCGTGTTCGCCGATGAATGCGCCGTTGGCGTAGTGCGCCGGGAACGCCGGGAAGCTGTTGAACGCAAGGCCGAGTGCCGCAACGTGGGCACCAAGAGCATAATCGGCGGGAATGGCTTTGGCGACCATGTCGGGCCGTTCGGGCTTTACCCGGATATCGACATGCTGCCCGTAGTAGCTCCACGGCCAACCATAGAACGCTCCCTCGCGCACCGATGTCATGTAGTCGGGAACCAAGTTATTGCCGATTTCGTCGCGTTCGTTAACCACGGTCCACAACTGGCCAGTGGCAGGCTGGAAGGTCAGTCCGTTGGGGTTGCGTAGGCCGGTGGCGAACGGCCGCGACGCGCCGGTCACCGGGTCCACCTCCCAGATCTGCGCGCGCTGGTATTCGGCACCGATCCCGCGCTCGACGATGTTGCTGTTCGAACCGATACCGACATACAGCTTGCTGCCATCGGGACTGGCGGTAAGGCTCTTGGTCCAGTGATGGTTGACCGGCCCGCCGGGAAGCTCGGTGACGAGCGATGCCGGACCGGCGATCCGCGTCTGTCCCACGGTGAACGGATAGCGCATCACCCGGTCGGTCTCCGCCACGTAGAGCGTGTTGCCGACCATGGTAATCCCGAACGGGGAGTTCAGCTTGTCGATCAGGACCGCTTGCTGATCGGCCTTGCCGTCGCCGTTGCTGTCTCGAAGCAAAACGACGCGATTGCCCGGCTTAACCGGACTGTGCGCCTTGCCGATAACCATACCGTAGATGATGTTCTTTGGGCGCAGCACGTTCTCGGTCCCCGGACCACCGGACTCGACCGCAAGCACGTCGCCGTTCGCCAGGGGCAGGATATTTCGCGGCCCTTTCAAGCCGCTCGCGAACGCAGTCACCACGAAGCCCGGCGGAGCGGTCGGCGCTTCACCCGCCTTCCAGCCCACCGGCGTCGCGATCTTCATCGGCGGGAAAAGGTACTGGATCGGATCGGGCAGGACAGGTTGACCGCCAGTCTGCGCCTCTGTCGTCCCCACGTTATGCGAGCAGGCGGCAAGCACCAATGCGGCGGCAGTCGCACCAAGGGCGAGGCGCGCCTTCACGGCCGTGCTCCGACGTGACGATAGGCCATTCGGTGTCCCAGGAAGCCTGTAACGACCATCAAGGCCACGGTTACAATCGAAAGAATGAGACCTGTCGGCACTACCGAAGTCCACCCATCGCGCGCGTGGACAAAGTTATTCACCAGCGCGACGGCCATCAGCAGGGCGTTGCCCCCGAGATGCCACCATCCGATGGAAGGTCGCGGCCGGGGGCCTGACAGGAAATCGACAAGTCCGAACAGACCCGCGATGACAGCCATCAGCAGCCCGAAGGCGAGCAGCCATTGCGAGAAGTTCGTCCACTGAATATCGGCCGACTTGGCGTAGGTGATGTCGGTCAGCAGCGCGCCCGTGAAGCAGGCAATCGGAAACGGGACCAGCATTGCATGGATCGGCACTCCGCCAATCGACGCGCGAGGCCTAATCGGATTTGCTTCCATGTAATGCCTCGCGCTTTGCGTTGCCGGACTGTCGAGGCCCAAACGTGCGTCGAGGAATAAGGTTGCAATCGGGCGACCGGCAGGCGCTTTGACGGACTAGGTCGCGAACGTGATGCCCGTCATGCTTTCGGAAACAGCCCACAAGCGTTCCGCCAGCGCAGCGTCGCGAACGTGCGGGTGCACTCCCTGATAGGGCGGCTGCCCCTCCATCCATGGGGCCGAAATGTTGCAATCGGCGCAATAGACGCCGCCTTTGCCTTCGAGCAGCGGCGAGACCGCACACCACACGCTGGTCGCCGCGCCCTGCTCGACGGTCTTGAACAGCGGGTTGGGCTTGCCGTCCTTGTCGTACCAGCCCATCGCCACCTGCTCTTCGTGGGGAAGATGGCGCTGGAGCGGGGTAAAGATGCCGCCAGGATCGACCGCAAACGCGTGAACGCCGTGTTCCGCCCCCCGCCGGTCGAGCTCGAGCGCGAACAGCGCATTGGCAGACTTGGCTTGGCCGTAGGCGGTCCATTTCTCGTACTCGCGCGAGGCGAAGTTGAGATCATCTAGATCGAGCCCGTTGCGGGCGTGCCCGGATGAAGACAGCGCTACCACCCGCGCGCCGTTGGCCGCCTTGAGCAAGGGCCAGAGCCGGGCGGTCAACTGGAAATGGCCGAGGTGGTTGGTGGCGAATTGGCTTTCGTAGCCGCGCGCATCGCGCGTCAGCGGATTGGCCATGACCGCCGCGTTGTTGATCAGGATCGCGATCTTCGGCGTGATAGCCTCGACCTCTCCAGCGAACTCATCGATTGAACCCGGGTCGCCAAGATTCAGTGACAGGATCGTCACGTCGCCCTGCACCTCTGCTAGATCGCGGCCCGCCACTTCCGGACGACGGGCGCCGACGATGACGGCCGCTCCTGCTTCGGCAAGGGCGCGGACGGTTTCGAGGCCCAATCCCGAATAGCCGCCGGTAACGACCGCCACTTTGCCGGTCAGGTCAATGCCCGCAACCACCTCGCGCGCGGTCGAGCGATAGCCGAACGGCGATGCGACTGGTTCCTGCAGAGTGATCATCGGGGGGCTTCCTCATGCTGCACGTTCGGGGTGCAGCATGGGTGCGTCGATCGGGACTGGCAAGCGCGGCGAGATTACTCGTTGCTGGCCGCGTGCAGCCAATCGGCGTGGCGCGGCGCCTTCTTCGTCTGGCTCCACTCGTCAAGCATCGGCTGGGCAACGCGCTTCAGCTCGGCATATTGCTCGTCAGTCCCGATATCGGCCGCCAGTTCGATGCGGTGGCCGTTGGGATCGAAGAAGTAGATCGACTTGAAGATGCCGTGGTGCGTCGGGCCGAGCACGTCCACGCCCTCGCCCTCGATATGCGTCTTGGCCGCGAGGAGGGCATCGAGATCCGGCACGCGGAAGGCCATGTGCTGGACCCACGCGGGGGTATTCGGGTCCCTGCCCATTTCGGGCTGGTTGGGCAGTTCGAAAAACGCGATCACGTTGCCGTTCCCCGCATCGAGGAAGACATGCATGTAGGGATCGTATTCACCGGTCGACGGGACATGATCTTCGGCAAACGCGGTGGTGTAATCCATGCCCAATACGCGGCGGTACCAATCGACTGTCTCGGCGGCATCGCGGCAGCGATAGGCGGCATGGTGTATCCCGCCCAGTTTGACCGGATGCCCGGTCATTCCGCCGGCTCCGCTTCGACCGCCAGAGCGCCTCGGCGAATCTGGTCGGCCTCCATCGATTTGAAAAGCGCGGTGAAGTTGCCATTCCCGAAGCCTTCATCCTTCTTGCGCTGGATGAATTCGAAGAACACCGGTCCGATCTGCGCCTGCGCGAAGATCTGGAGGAGAAGGCGCGGGTCGCCGTTATCGGTCGATCCGTCGAGCAGGATTCCGCGCGATTGGAGATCGGCGACCGGCTCGCCATGGCCCGGAAGCCGATCCTCGAGCATTTCGTAATAGGTGTCGGGCGGCGGGGCCATCAACGGCACTCCCAGCGCCTTCAGGCGATCGATGCAGCTGATAAGGTCGTCGCAGATGAGCGCGATATGCTGGATGCCCTCGCCGTTATAGGCGCGCAGGAACTCGTCGATCTGGCCGCGGCCGCCGGCGCCTTCCTCGTTCAGGGGAATGCGGATCTTACCGTCGGGCGCGGTCATCGCCTTGCTGGTAAGGCCGGTGTACTCGCCCTTGATATCGAAGAAGCGGATTTCGCGGAAATTGAAGATCCGCTCGTACCAGCTGGCCCAGTGATCCATCCGCCCGCCGTAGACGTTGTGCGTCAGGTGATCGATCATGCTGAAGCCTGCGCCGACCGGATGGCGATCAGCGCCCGGCTCATAGACGAAATCGATGTCGTAGATGCTGAGATCGTCGGCCCCGCCGGCCTCATAGCGGTCGATGAGATATATGATCGACCCGCCGATTCCCCTGATCGCGGGAAGCCGGAGTTCCATCGGGCCTGTCGCAACTTCGACCGGCTCGGCGCCCCGCTCCAGCGCGCGCTCATAGGCCATGCGGGCATCGCGGACCCTGAATCCCATGCCGCAGGGCGAGGGGCCATGCTCCGCCGCGAAATAGGCGGCCGGGCTTTTCGGTTCATAGTTGGCGATCAGGTTGATGCCGCCCTGCCTCCACAGGTCGACGTCCTTCGACCGGTGGCGGGCGATGCGGGTGAAGCCCATCGCGGCGAAGACAGGCTCGAGCAGCCCCTTTTCCGGTGCACAGAATTCGACGAATTCGAAGCCATCGAGGCCCAACGGGTTGTCGAACAGGTCGGTCATTGCATCCAGGCCCTTTTGCAGCACCGCATTATGTGGTTTCAATTGAAACCTTATCGGCAGCAGGGCCCGAAATGTCAAGCGCGACGGCGGCGAACCGTCGCGGTCGAGCTATGTGGCGAGCCGCCGTGCATGCCACGCCAGGTGGTCGGCCATGAACGTCGAGATGAAGTAATAGCTGTGATCGTACCCCGCCTGCATTCGCAGGGTCAGCGGTTGCCCGGCCTGGTCGCACGCGGCCTTGAACAGTTCGGGCCGAAGCTGCTCGGCAAGAAATGCGTCGGCGCTGCCCTGATCGATCAGGATTTCTCCGCTTCGCGCCCCGCTCTCAACCAGCGCTACCGCATCGTGCGCGCGCCAGGCGGTGCGGTCTTCGCCGAGGTAGCCCGAGAGTGCCTTTTGCCCCCAAGGCACCTGCGACGGCGCGACAATTGGCGCAAACGCCGAGATCGAGCGGAACCGCTCGGGGTACGTGAGGCCCAGCGTCAGCGCCCCGTGGCCTCCCATCGAATGACCCATGATCCCCATGCGGGCGAGATCGAGCGGGAGCGACGCGGCGAGGAGCTGAGGAAGCTCGTCCGCGACGTAGCTCCACATCCGGTAGTTTGTGGCATACGGCGCCATTGTCGCGTCGACATAAAACCCTGCGCCGAGGCCGAAATCGTAGGCGGCGGCGGGATCGTCGGGCACGGCCTCGCCGCGCGGACTCGTGTCAGGGGCGATGAAGATCAGCCCAAGCTCGGCGCAAGCCGCGCGAAATTCTCCCTTCTCGGTGACGTTGGCATGCGTGCACGTCAAACCTGACAGGTAGATCACCGCGGGGAGCGAAAGCGCGTTCTGGGCCGCGGGGGGCAGGAAGACCGAAAAGGTCATCTCCGTCCCCGTCGCGGCCGAGACGTGGCTGCAGACGCGCTGGATACCGCCGTGAGCGCGCGATTCCGAGAGCGTCTGCAAGGTCATTCAGGAGATACGCGGATTACTTCGGCATGCGGTGCAGCGCGCACAGCTTGTTTCCATCGGGATCGCGCAAATAGGCGAGGTAAAGGTCGCCCATCCCGCCACTGCGCACGCCCGGCGGATCCTCGATGGCCTTGCCGCCCGCCTCGACTCCGGCCTTGTGCCAGGCGTTGGCCTGCTCGGGTCCGTCGACAGCAAAGCCGATGGTCATACCGTTGCCGTGCGTCGCGGCCTGGCCGTCGATCGGCGGAGTTACGAGGAACAACCCGCCGTTGTGCATGTAGATCAGGCGGCCCTTGTCGTCCTTGATCCCGGGCTTGCCGCCCATTGCGCCGAACAGGTGGTCGTAGAATTTCTTGGACCGGTCGATGTCGTTGCTGCCGACCATCATGTGACTGTACACGTCAATTCTCCCTTGCTTCGGTTGCTTCCCGCCACCCGTATCTCGGCGGCTTGCGCGGTCAACCCGCGCGTTATCCTGCCGGCTTGCCCGATGAAGTCGCGCCGGGTTTGGGCGTGGCAGATGTTACCGCGCCGGGAGCGGCCTTGCCTTCCAGCGCCTTGTCCTCGTTCGCCCGCTTGATCACGTACTGGCGAATGTTCTCGATCTGCTCGCTCGAGAAATTGGCTGCCCAGCCGACCATTCCCATATCCTTCAGCACGCCGTCGTGGACGATCTGCTGCCAGAGCTGCGGATTGGACAGTGCCGCGGAATGGCGCAGGTCGGGGTTGAGCCCACCCGCCACAGCTGAATCGCCGTGGCACACGCTGCAGCTGTTCTGGTAATGCATCGCGCCATCCGAAACCTGCGCCTCGGTGCCGGTGAACGGCGGCGGATCAAGCACGCGCTGCGATTCCGGCGGAGCAGCGGGAAGTGTACCCTTCGCGCCAAGCTTGAAGACGAGCAGGCGGCTGATGTTGCGGGTGGAACCGGACTTGCTGGCCAGCAGGCCGGGCGAAACGTCCCACACCCCGCCCCATCCGACCAGGATCGCGACATACTGCTCGTTGCCGATGGCGTAAGTCATCGGTGCCGCAAGCACGCCGGTCTGCACGGGGAACTTCCACAGTAGCTTGCCGGCATCCGCGCTGTAGGCCCGGAATTCGCCACCGGCAGTGCCCTGGAAGACGAGGTTGCCCGCAGTCGCCAGCGTACCGCCGTTGGTCGGCCCGGCATACTGCACCGTCCAGCGCGGCTTGCCTGCGATCGGGTCCCACGCGATCAGCGAGCCGGTTGACCCTGCCAGCGCCGCGGCACGCGCCGCAGGGTCGGCGGGCAGTCCCATCTTCGCGGAATCGAGGCCGAGCTGGAAGCCGAGCTTCGACGGCTTCCAGTCCTTTGCCGCCGCATTGTAGGGCTGCGCAGCCTGGTTGGCCGGAATGTAAACGAGGCCGGTCTTGGGGCTGTAGGACATCGGCGTCCAGCTGTGCGCGCCGATAGCACCCGGCATGCCGATCCACGGCTTGCCGGTCTGTTCGTACTTCGCCGCCGGGTTCACGTTGGGACGGCCCGTCACGGGATCGAGGCCGCTGGCCCAGGTCACGACGGCGAACGGTTTGCCCGAAAGGAACTGACCCGTCTTCGCGTCGAGGATGTAGAAGAACCCGTTCTTGGGTGCATGCATCAGGACGCGGCGCGGGGCGCCATTCCACTGGATCGTGGCCGCGATGATCTGCTGGTTGGAGTCGAAGTCCCAGCGGTCTTCAGGCGTCTCCTGGTAATGCCAGACATATTCGCCGGTATCGGGGTTCACCGCGACGATCGATGCCGTGTAAAGGCTGTCGCCGCCCTCGCTTCCCCGCGCCGCGGGGTTCCAGGGCTCGGCGTTGGCAGTGCCGAAATAGACGAGATTGGTGGTCGGATCATAGGTGATCGAATCCCACACCGTGCCGCCGCCGCCGCGCTTCCACCACTCGCCCGCCCAGGTCTTGGCCGCCGCTTCTAGATGCTTGCCCTCGAAGGGCTTCGACGGATCGCCGGGCACCGTATAGAACCGCCAGGCTTCGTTCCCCGTCTTGGCGTCGTAGGCGGCAAGATAGCCGCGCGTTATGTATTCGGCGCCGGCGGACCCGATCAGGACCTTGCCCTTCACGATCCGCGGCGCTCCTGTAATCACCATCGGCGAACCTTCAGGCGTGGTCTTCTTGTCCCACACCACCGCCCCGGTCTTGGCATCGAGCGCGACAAGATGCCCGGCGAGCGTGCCGACATAAATCTTCCCGTCATAGATCGCGACGCCGCGGTTGACCGCATCGCAGCACACGTTGACCAGCACCTCGCGCGGGACCTTGGGATCGTAGGACCACAGAAGCTTGCCCGTCGTGGCATCATAGGCCTTCACCATGCTCCACGCGGTCGAAACGTAGAGCTTGCCGTCGTGCATCAGCGGTGTCGCCTCCTGCCCCCGCGCCGTATCCATGTCGGCGCTCCAGGCAAGGCCGAGCTGGCCGACGTTGGTGTCGTTGACCGCGGTCAGAGGGGAGAAACGCTGCTCGTCGTAAGTGCGGCCATAGCTGAGCCATTCGCCCTGGTTGGCGTCGGCGGCCACGAGCATCGCATCGTCGACACCCCCGCTTGCAGAGGCGGTGGTGGATGTTCCGCTCATGTTGCAGCCAGCCAGAAGCGCGACAGCCGCGAGCGCGATCGCGCTGCCCATAGTCCTACCAAACATCGAATCTCTCCCGCTCCGGCGTTGTCCCGGTTGGAGCGCACTCTTCGCGCGGATTCCAACCTTTGCAAGCCCTTCGACATGTCCTTCGCTGGTTTCCGGGAGCATCGGATAGCGAGCTAGGCCGGACACCGGCTTGCCCGCTCGAAACCGCGCGCTATCGTGCCGTGCACGAGGGGCGAGCGAAGGGAACAATGGCATGTGCGATGAACATACCGAAGCCGAGGACGCCGCCTGGCTCGAACGCAATCCGATGTCCCGCCGACAGTTCGGCGGTACCGCCGCAGCCCTGGCCGCAGGCTTCGCCGTGACCGGAACCATGGCGGGCTGCATGACCCGCAGCACGCACGACGACCCGGCGGGCCTGACCGAGGAAATGGTCAAGATCACGACACCCGACGGCACCGCCGATGCCTACTTCGTGCATCCGGGCGGTGCGCCGCGTCCCGGCATCATCATATGGCCGGACATCGGCGGGCTGCGCGATGCGTTCAAGACCATGGGCCGCCGCCTTGCCCAGGCGGGCTATGCGGTGCTCGTCGTCAACCAGTACTACCGCAGCAAGGTCGCGCCCGTGCTCGCGCCGGGCCAGTCGTTCTCGACGCCCGACGGCCGCGCCGCGCTCGAACCGATGATCGCCAGGATCGATCAGGCCGGAACATTCCGGGACACGCAGGCCTTCGTTGCGTTCCTCGATGGCCAGCGCGCGGTCGATACCAAGCGCAAGATCGGCACCGTGGGCTACTGCATGGGGGGAATGATGGTCGTCCGTTCCTGCGCGGCGTCGCCCGATCGCGTCGGTGCGGGAGCATCCTGCCACGGGGCAAACCTCGTCACCGACAAGGCCGACAGCCCGCACAAGCTCATCGCGCAAAGCAAGGCTTCCTATCTTTTTGCAATTGCCCAGAACGACGATCAGCGTCAGCCCGAGGCCAAGAAGGTGCTGCAAGATACCTGCGCGGCGGCCGGCCGCCCGGCGGAGATCGAGGTCTACCCCGCCCAGCATGGCTGGTGCACGATCGATTCCAAGGTTTACGATCAGGTTCAGGCCGAGCGCGCGTGGTCGCGGGTTCTGGCCTTGTTCGCGAAACTCTGAACGCTTTTCATCTTCAAAAGAAAAGGCCCCCGGAAGCGGACTTTCGGGGGCCTTTCTTCAGGCTCGAAGAAGCTCGAACCTTAGAACTTGAAGCCCGCCGCGATGCCGTAGCGGCGCGGTTCGAGAGTGAAGATATTCGTGAACAGGCCCGACGACTGGTCGGTCACGTAAAGGCCGGTAGTCGCGTTGCTGTCGAACAGGTTCTGCACGAACCCGCGGACGAAGAAGCGATCTTCGGGCGCGTTGAGCTGGATCTGGGCATTGACCTGCGCATAGCCCGAGATCTTGTTGATGTGGCCGTTGAAGATGTTGCCGAAGCTGTCGCCGGTATAGGCCAGGTCGACCCGCGGGACGAGCTGGTAACCGTTGCCGAATTCGGCGGTGTACTGTGCGCCGGCCGACCACTTAACGTTGGGCGCCTGCGGCAGCTTGTTGCCCTTGATGTTCACCGCGACGCCTGCCGACAGGACCTGGAACGGGAGAGTTCCGTTCGCGGCCGTGCCGAAACCGGCCGCCAGCGCTGCCGATGGTGCGATCGCCGAAGCGGCAAGCGCCTGGCAGACGCTGTACGCGCCGGTTGCCGTAAGCCCGCTGTTCGACGGGAAGGCGGTCGGCGCACGCAGCCCAAGCGCCCCGTTGACGGCGCCGACAAAGGCGTTCGTCCCGGCGGCGTTGCCCGCAACGGTCGGGATGACCGCGCAGTTCGAGCCATTGGTGATGTCCTTGATGATCACCGCATCGGCCCGCCCGCCCGAAGGATCGCGCGGGTTGGACAGGAACTTGTCGCTGACCACCTTGGTGTTGAGGTAGCTGAAGCCCATGTTTACCGCGAAGTTGCGCGAGGGACGGACAATCGCTTCGGCTTCGAGGCCGTAGATTCGGGCATCGACGTTGTCATTGACCGAGGTCCGGGCGACGATCCGGCTGAGCTGGAGCGCCTTGTAGTCATAGTAGAACGCGGTGACGTTGAGCTGAAGCGCGCTGCCGATCTGGTTCTTCGAACCGATTTCGAAAGCGTTGACCGTCTCGGGCCCGAACGTGGTCGGAACCGCGAAGATCGGCGACAGCGGCGGGTTGATGCCGCCCGACTTGTACCCGCGCGAGTAGGAAACGTAGACCAGGTTGTCTGGAGTGACCTGATAGTCAAGGACGGCGCGGCCGGTGAGACGACCGAAGCTGACCTTGTTGTTCTGGTAGGACTGGATGCCGGCCAGCGTGCTGTCGAAATCCAGGGCCGCGTAGTTCAGGGCCTGGGTAAAGTCGGTCGCGGCGTACGGCACGATCGCCGAGGTGGTCGCGTTTCCGACGACGCCCGAAGTCCCCTGGGCGTTCGTGACCGTAACCGGCTTGCCCGAGTCACCGAACAGGGTGGTGCGCGCGCTCACCGACTTGGCATCGTGGTTGTAGCGCAGGCCGACCGTCAGCTTGAGCTGGTCGGTGAACTGGAAATAGGTTTCACCGAAGATGCCGTAGGACTTCAGGCGGAAATCCTTGGTGTTGTTCCGATAGAACGGCGTGCCCAGGTATCCGATGTTGCCCGTCGCCAGGCCGCCGACGACACCCGAGAAATAATCGAGGCCGAACGCGTTGACGTAGTAGTCGACGTTGGTTGCCTTGGCATCGACGTAGCTGCCGCCGAGCAGGAAGTTGAACATCCCGTCGAACGAGCTGTCGACGATCAGTTCACCGGCGTACTGGCGATCCTTGGCGATCGAACGGTCGAAGTCGAGCGCCGTCGCGGCGCAGACCGACTTGCCGCCGAAGGCGCCGACGCCGTTCGGATCGGAAGCCGAGGTGCAGAGCTGCCCGCCGGGACCCGAGGGGAACAGCGCAGCCGCGACCTTGGGAATGGTAGCCGCCACGACCGCGAACGGCGTGCGGTTCGTGTATTGGCCAACGGCGAGGTTGTAGTCCTGCTGCGAGTCGACGAACGACTTCTTGTAGATGCCCGAAAGCGAAGCGGTGATGTCGCTGAAGTGGTGCTCGATCTTGGCGCTATACTGCTCTTCGGTCGTCTTATAGGTCGGGTTGAAGTCGGTGTAGACCTGCCGCTTGTCGGCCGGGTTGATATTGCCCGCCTGGGTGTAAGTGTCAGGCCCGTAGATCGAGCCGAGACCATAGGCCGCGCCCGCAGCAGCGCTGCCCAGGATGATGCCGAGGCCCTGCTGTGACGTCAGGACTGCCGCCAGGGTCGAGTTGCCGTTGGTGGTCTCGTAGGCGAGGCTGTCGGGAAGGCAGCCCAGCACGCCGGTCGGATCGCGATGGCAGAGCTGCTTCTGGATGCGGGCGCGATTGTCCTTCTCATGGAAGTAATAGCCCATGAGGTCGACCGTCGTGTCCGAGGTCGGCTCCCAGCGCAGCGAGCCGCGCACCGCGTAAAGGTCGCGGCCGTCCACCTTTTTGCCGTCGTAGAGGTTCTTGGTGTAGCCGTCGCGGTTCAGGTAGGTCCCGGCCACGCGCAGACCAAGCGTCTCGCCGATGGGCAGGTTGAACATGCCCTTGCCCTTGATGCTGTTGTAGTTGCCGTATTCGGCCTCGCCAGAAGCATGGATCCCGGTCAGGTCCGGCTTGGCGGTGATGAAGTTGATCACGCCCGAAGTGGCGTTACGGCCATAGAGCGTGCCCTGCGGTCCGCGAAGGACCTCGATGCGCTCGAGGTCGAAGAATTCGGTTTCGAACAGGCGGGTGCCCAGCACCGGCTGGTCGTTGACGTGGATGCCGGTCGCCGCGTCGCAGGTCGTGCCCACGCACAGGTCGCCGATGCCGCGGATGGTGAAGCTGGACCCGGTAAAGTTGCCCTTCGTGAAGGTCACGTTCGGCAGCGTGAGCTGAAGGTCCGACGAGTTCTTGATCTGCTGCGATTCGAGCGCCTGGGCGCTGAAGGCCGACACCGCGATCGGCACGTCCTGCAGCGACTGGGACTGACGCTGAGCGGTAACGATGATCACGTTGGGATCGGCCTGCGCGTCGCTTTGCGCATCCTGCGGAGCCGTCTGTTGCGCATAGGCAACACCCGCGCCCATGCCGCCAAGGGCCACCGCCATGGCCGAGGTGGTCCCGGCAAGGCGCATGAATTTCCTGATATAAGTGGTGTTCACAGCTCTCTCCCCAAGATTTTTTGTATCGTTGTTTGAACGTGAAACTAGCGGCTAATTACAATCCTGCAAGTAGCTAATCGCACGATTAAATTGCGCCGCAATGCAGCATTCCTGCGGGATTCACTCCCCGTCCAGAGGGACGCCAGGCAATTGCTTGGCCGTGCGGATGGTCAGCGAAGTCTTGACGCTGGCGACGTTCGGCGCCGGGGTCAGCTTGGACGTGAGGAATTCCTGAAAGCTCTGCAGGTCCTTGCTCACGATCTTGAGGATGAAATCGATCTCGCCGTTCAGCATGTGGCACTCGCGCACCTCGGGCAGGGTCCGCATGTGCTCTTCGAACTGGCGGAGGGATTCTTCCGCCTGGCTCTTCAGGCTGACCAGCGCGAAGACCGAGATGGCGAAGCCCAGGCTCGATGGATCGAGGTCCGCATGGTATCCGCGAATGACGCCGGCATCCTCAAGCGCGCGGACCCGGCGCAGGCAGGGAGGCGCCGTAAGCCCTACCCGCTGCGCCAGTTCGACGTTGGTGACGCGCCCCTCGTCCTGCAATTCAGCCAGCAGCCGCCGGTCGATCTGATCCAGGTTGGCCATGCGATGCTTTCAATCCCGATTAGTGCCCAGCCCACATGCTGCGCTACGCGGCAATTTTCCACAACCCTTTCGCAATGTATCGCTAATATTATTGTGTCGAACAGCGATTGTCCCACATTGCGACGCAAGCACCGCGGCACTGGCCAGCACTTTGGCGCAAGTTATGGCAAAACCTGGCCACCATTGTTCCCCTTAACCGGACAGATTTGCGCTGATGATCGTCGACGACCGCCTCGAGACTGTGCTCCGGACGCTGCCGGCAAGCCGGGCCTCGGCGCGCATCCAGTATCGGCAGCTCATCGACCTGCTCGGCCGTGAACTGTCATGGGCGGGACTTCCGATTCAGGCGACCCAGCGCCTTGACGCGCTGGCGGCGGACCTGTCGGCGACAGATCGGGCGGAAATACTGCGTGCGGCACGCGGGAGCCTGCGCAATCCCCTGCTCATTCGTCATCTAGTCGAGGCGGAACCGGCGATCGCTTCGGCGGCGGTTGCTTCTGCCCGGCTCGACGATTCGACTTGGGCCAGCCTCATTCCCGATCTCCCGGTAACGGCGCGCGGCTTTCTGCGTCACCGCACCGACCTCGGCCCCAAGACGGCGGCCGTCCTGCGCCAGCTCGGAATCGGCGACCTCGTCCTGGCGCAGCCGGAGGCGGAGGCCGGAGAACGCCACGAGGCCGAGGTGCTCCGCCACCCCCGCGCAGCGGCGCGCGCGCCGCGCGACGACGGCATCGGGGCTCTCGTCCGGCGGATCGAGGCTTTCCGCCGCAGCCGTGAGGAGGCCCAGCGCACGAGCGCAGCAGGCGGGCTGCTTGCGGGCGATCCGCGGCTGCCGCTTTCCGATGCGGCGGGCGAGGCTCCTCCCGTCCCTCTCGCCATCCTCTTCGCGTGCGATTCGCGCGGGACGATCACCTGGGCGCAAAGCGAATCCGCGCCCATGCTGGCTGGTGCCGTGCTTGGCGCCGCTTCGACCGACGCGCCCGTGGCCTGCGATGCCGCGAGCGTACGGGCCCTGCGCGAACGGCGCGTCGTTCGCGCAGGCCGGGTCACGATCACCGGCGCGGCTGCGATCACCGGGGCCTGGCGGCTCGACGCAACGCCGCGGTTCGATGCCGAGACCGGCCAGTTCGTCGGTCATGCCGGAATCCTGCGGCGACCGTCCCAGCGGGATCTACAACCGGCCGTGCCATCCGCGCATGATCGGCTGCGGCAGCTACTCCACGAGCTGCGCACGCCGATCAACGCCATCCAGGGCTTCGCCGAGTTGATCCAGCAGCAGCTTTTCGGCGCGGTCGCGCATCAGTACCGCGCCATGGCCGCAAGCATCGCCGCCGACGCCGCGCAGATGCTGGGAGGTTTCGATGAAATTGAGCGGCTGGTGAAACTCGAGACCGGCCGCAACGAGGACATGGGCGGCGTGTGCGACCTCGCCGCGATAACCCAACGCCTGGTGGGTCAACTCGGCCCGACGCTCGACCAGCGCGGCATCCACATCGCCTTCTCGCACCCAGCTTCCCTGCCCGCCTCGCTCGACCCGGACGAGGCGGAGCGCTTGGTCTGGCGGCTTGTCGCCACTCTCGCCGGCGCGGCCCAGCAGGGAGAGACCTTGGCTGTCGACGGATCGCGGGACAGAGGCATCATTACCATACGCTTCGCCCTCCCCACGGCGCTTGCCGCGCTAGATGACAGTGACCTCTTCGCCGTGACGCCGCCGGCCGAAGGCGTTTCGCTCAGCGCGGGAATGCTCGGCCGCGGTTTCGCCCTGCGCCTTGCGGCCGCCGAGGCGCGCGGGGCGAACGGTTCGCTCGACCGCGAGGGAGCGCAGATTTGTCTGCGCCTTCCCGTCGCCGATCCCGACACCGAGGCGGACTTGACCGGCCGTAGCGATGCCCATAGCCGTCGTTGAGAGGCAGGCGCCGACGACGCACTAAGCTGATCCGAAGCGCCAGCGCCAACTCGGAGCAGCCGCGCGTGCGCAAGCCTGACCTTACCGCGCCGCCCCGACCCGCCGACCTCGTCCGTTTTGCGCCTGATTTCGGCCAGCGTTTCATCCTCAGCGTCGATGTGGAGGAAGATTTCGACTGGGATGGCCCGCTTGCGCGATCCAGCCACAGCCTCGACAGCCTTCCTCGCCTCGCCAAGTTCCAGCAGTTTTGCGAAGGCTTTGGCGTCGCGCCGATCTATCTGGTCGACTTTCCGGTGGCGAGCGCGCCGCTTGCCGCTGAAATCCTTCGCGAACCGCTGGCTGCCGGACGTGCTGAAATCGGAATCCAGCTCCACCCCTGGGTCAACCCGCCTCACACCGAAGAGGTCAACCAACGCAACAGCTACGCCGGTAATCTGCCGCTAGAGCTGGAACGGGCGAAGTTCCGCAAGCTGCGCGACACGATCGAGACGAACCTCGGCGCAACTCCGCAAATCTACCGCGCTGGTCGCTACGGGGTGGGTCCCAATACAGCAGCGATGCTCAGCGACGCAGCGATCGCGATCGACACCTCGGTCCGGGCGCGGTTCGACTATTCCGCGGATGGTGGCCCCGACTTCCGCGACCACGGTATCCATCCATGGTGGGTTGACCGGCATGGCGGCCTGATGGAGCTGCCGCTCACGACCATTTACTGGGGCATCCTGCGCAACCAGGGGCCGTATCTCCATCCCGCGCTCTGGCGCGCGCCGCGTCTGCGCGGGCTGCTAGCGCACCTGGGCCTTCTCCAACGCATACCCCTGAGCCCTGAAGGCGTGACAAAAGAGGAGGCCCTGGAAGCGATCGACATCGCGATCGACGAGCAGGCGCCGATCCTCAACTTTTCCTTCCACAGCCCGTCGCTTCTGCCGGGAAGCACGCCTTACGTCCGCGACGAGGCGGATCTCGATGCGCTCTACGACTGGTGGCGGAGCTGTTTCGGCTATCTCGCGCAGCGCGGGATCCGGCCGGCGAGAGTCCGCGAAATCATGGCAGCGGTGCAGCTTTAACGGCAGGACGACGCTTGCCAGCCGCTTCCGCCGTGGGTAACGCGCCCGACGTGAACCGCTGGGGGCCTGTAGCTCAGTTGGTTAGAGCTGGCCGCTCATAACGGCTAGGTCGCGGGTTCGAGTCCTGCCGGGCCCACCACCGCCCAGCCGGCGAACCGGCGGGCCACCGCGGAGAACGAGTGTCGGGGAGTAGCGCAGCCTGGTAGCGCATCTGCTTTGGGAGCAGAGGGTCGCAGGTTCGAATCCTGTCTCCCCGACCACTTACCGAATATCGAAGCTCAACAGCGTGAAGCGCGCGGGGGCGGTCGTGAATACGCCGTGTCCGCGCCTTGCGGACGAGCCGAAGACCACGCCGACCTGGTCGGTTTCCGCCAATGCCGCCGCGAATGCGTCGGGATTCGATCCGGCGGGAGCGCCCTGGACCGAGGTCCAGCCGGGGTCTGACAGGCTTACACTGATTTCCTGGACACCCGGCGATAGCGTGCGGATGGCGCTTGCCGGAGCATACCAACGGAAGTGCTCGAAACCGCGCTTTCCGCTCCAGTTATCGCCGCCACGCTGAAAGTAGAGCGACACGGTTGCTGGTGCTTCGGGGTTGTCCTGCGCGACGAACCCCGTGCCCGGAGCGGCATCGACCCGATAGCGAACGACGATGCGCGAGGCGCCCTCCAACGGGCCGGTGCGGTAGGTTACGTAGTCGACATGCCCGCTGCCGGGAAACTCGAACGACCAGCCCCGGGCCGCCGGCGTCGGCGACGGAGGCATGTTCACCGAATAGTTTTGGCCCCGGATCACCGGACCGATCTCCCACGCCTGGGCCGGCTGCCGCGCGATGTCTTCGGCCGAGGCCGCGGCCCCGCCCAGGACGGCAAGCGCCGCACCGACAATGACCTGAATCTTGCGCATCCGAAACTCCTGCTGGAACAGGCGTTTGCTTAGACAATACGAAGTGTCGGCGCGCTGAACGGCGCTGTTATGCGGCGGCAAGCTGACCCGGGTCAGTCCAGCTTGGGCGACATCCCCGGCTCGGCCCAGGCCATCGCCCGCTGATAGGCGGGACGTGCGCCGATCCGCTGGAGATAGGCCTTTACGTTCGGCCATGCGTCGATCGAAACATCGCGGAACGCGCGAGAAGTCGTGAGGCAATAGACCATCATGATGTCAGCGGTCGTGAGTTGGCTGCCGCCGAAGAACTCAGCCTCGCCCAGTCGATGCTCGATCATTTCCCAGCCGCGGCGATTGCGGTCGCCGACAAAGCCCGACGCGGCGCTTTCCGCGTTGCCAGACATCGTCAAGACGAGCTGCATCATCAGCGTGGCCATGAAGGTTCCGTTCGACCAGTGGAACCAGAACAGGTGGTCGGCAAAGTCCGGATGGTCGGGCGAAGGGGCCAGCCGCCCGCCGCCGTGCTTGGCATTGATATAGTCGCAGATCGCTCCGCTCTCGCCCAGGACGAGATCGCCGTCGGTGATCACCGGCGCGATTCCCATCGGGTGAAGCGCCTTGTACTCGTCGGGCGCGAGACGGTTGTCGGCGCGCCGGTCATAGACCTTCAGTTCGTAATCAAGGCCGAGCTCCTCGCAGAGCCAGACGATACGTTCGGACTGGGAGATGCCGAGATGATGGACGGTAAGCATGCGGACAATCCTTGCTAAGGCGCGGGGGTCGAGCGCCTGCCCTATAGCCCGCCCGTCCCTCGCGCCAGCGGATCGTTGCGGCTGCTACATTCCGGCGATCGATCCCGGTTCGTTGGCGACGATTCGCAGGACAGTCGTCCACACCGCGACATTCTGCGCCAATCCATCCCGGTCCACCTTGTCCAGGGTGTCGTCGGGCGAATGGTGGATGTCGAAGTATCGTGTCATGTCCTGGTTCAATCCGATCACCCCGCTCCGCGCAGCCTTTGCGATCGGTTCGACATCGGTCCCGCCGTTCGCCTTGCTCGTTCCGCGCACGATTCCGAACGGCGCGAGCGCCTCGACAATGCGGTCCGCGAGCGGGCCGTTCGCCTCCGTCAGATCGAACGACACGCGCCAGACCTTGTCCGCGCCGGTATCGCTTTCCATCACCAGGGCGTGCGGCTGGCCCTTGTGCGCTGCCGCGTAGGCGTCGCCGCCGACGCCGCCCGGCTCTTCGGATCCGGCCCAAAGGACGCGGATCGTGCGCAGCGGCGCGCCGCCATTCTGCGCAGCGAGCGCCGCGGCGGCGACGATCGCGCAGCCCGCACCGTCGTCGATCGCTCCCGTGGCAAGGTCCCAGCTATCGAGATGGCAGGCGACCAGGATCGGCGCGAGCGTGGGATCGCGTCCCGGCAGATCGGCCACGACATTGCCCGAGCTCAGCTTGCCCACCGGATGGCCGGTCAGCTTCAGCGCCAGATGCATCGGCAATGCCTTGGCTGCGATCTTCGCAATCAGGTCGGCGTCCGGGTTCGAGACTGCCCCGGCGGGGACGGCCTTGCCGGGGGCCGTGAAATTGGTCGCGCCGGTGTGCGGGTTGCGATGGTTGTCCGTGCCCGCGGAACGGATCACGGTCGCGATCGCGCCCTTTTCAGCGGCGACGGCGGGGCCCGAACGTCGAGCATCGCCGAAGGGACCGTAGCCACTGCCATCCTGGCTGGCGCGCATCGCATGATCGATGAACGCGATTTTCCCGCGAACGGCCGAGGCAGGCGCCGCGCGAAGCGCCGCGAGCGTGGGGAAATAGACGAGTTCGCCGGAGATGCCCTTCGCCCCGGTCGAAGCGCTGGTGCCAAGCGCGGTGATGGCAAGCGTCTGGGGATATGGCGCCGTCAGGCGGGCGGTCTCCTCGCCCCGAACCCAGCCGTCGAGCGTGAACGGTTCGATCCGCACATTCGTGAAGCCGAGCCGGGTCAGGCGCTCCACGGCCCAGTCGCGCGCGGCGGCCTCGCGGGGGGAGCCGGCAAGACGCGGTCCGATCTCGGTGGTGAGATCGGAAACGATGTCCCAGGCAACCTGCGAAGGGTCCGCTGGGGGCTGCGGGGGTTCTTGCTGGGCCGAAGCGGAAGTTGTGACGAGAGAAACGGAAAGGGCGAGCGCGACAGTCTTTTTTATCATCAGCCGCGCCACTATATCGTGCAAAGGCGCCTGCCAATCCCGCAGATTGGCCAGTCTGCTTGCCGCTGTCGCGGTGCAAGGCTAGAGCGCGGCGACTTTTTTCCTGAACTCACTCCCGCTTCTTCGAGGACGCTAGCCCAATGGCCGCCCAGTACGCATACGTCATGAAAGGCATGACAAAGACCTTCCCCGGCGCCCCGAAGCCGGTTCTGAAGGACATCAACCTCCAATTCTACCAGGGTGCCAAGATCGGCATCGTCGGGCCCAACGGCGCCGGCAAGTCGACCCTGATGAAGATCATGGCCGGGATCGACACCGACTATACTGGTGAGGCCTGGCCGGGCGAGAACATCACCGTCGGCTATCTCGCGCAGGAGCCCCAGCTCGACGAGAGCAAGACCGTGCTCGAGAACGTCAAGGACGGTGCCCGCGGGACCGCCGACCTCGTCGACCGCTTCAACGAGATCTCGACGATCATGGGCGATCCGCCGGAAGATGCGGACTTCGACGCGCTGATGGACGAGATGGGCACGCTCCAGGAAAAGATCGATGCCGTCGACGGCTGGACGCTGGACAACCAGCTCGAGATCGCGATGGAGGCACTGCGTTGCCCACCGGGTGACTGGGAGGTGCGCAATCTTTCGGGGGGCGAGAAGCGCCGCATCGCACTGACCCGCCTGCTGATCCAGAAGCCGTCGATCCTGCTGCTCGACGAACCGACTAACCACCTCGATGCCGAAAGTGTCGAATGGCTTGAGAACCATCTCAAGGAATACGCCGGCGCGGTGCTGATGATCACCCACGACCGCTACTTCCTCGACAACGTCGTTGGCTGGATCCTCGAGCTCGATCGCGGAAAGTACTTCCCCTACGAGGGCAATTACTCGACTTATCTGGAGAAGAAGGCCAAGCGTCTCGAGCAGGAGGACCGCGAGGAATCCGGACGCCAGAAGGCGATCAAGGACGAACTCGAGTGGATCCGTCAGGGCCCCAAGGCCCGTCAGACCAAGTCCAAAGCGCGTATCGCCAAGTTCGACCAGCTCGTCGAAGCGCAGGCCAACCGCGCGCCCGGCAAGGCCCAGATCGTCATCCAAGTGCCAGAGAGACTCGGCGGCAAGGTCATCGAGGTCAAGGACATCTCGAAAGCTTATGGCGACAAGCTGTTGTTCGAGAATCTTTCGTTCATGCTCCCCCCGGGCGGGATCGTCGGCGTTATCGGGCCGAACGGCGCGGGCAAGTCGACGCTGTTCAAGCTCATCACCGGGAAGGAAAAGCCCGACAGCGGAACGATCGAGATCGGCTCGACCGTCCACCTCGGCTTCGTCGACCAGAGCCGCGATGATCTTAATCCCGCCAACAACGTGTGGCAGGAGATCTCGGGCGGTCACGACTACATGACGGTCAACAAGCACGAGATGAGCACACGCGCCTATGTCGGCGCGTTCAACTTCAAGGGCCAGGATCAGCAGAAAAACGTCGGCAAGCTGTCAGGCGGCGAACGCAACCGCGTTCATATGGCCAAGATGCTCAAGGAAGGGGGCAACGTCCTCCTTCTCGACGAGCCGACCAATGACCTCGACGTCGAAACGCTCGGAGCGCTCGAAGAAGCGATCGAGAACTTCGCCGGTTGTGCCGTGGTGATCAGCCACGATCGCTTCTTCCTGGATCGCCTGGCCACTCATATCCTCGCTTTTGAGGGCGATAGCCATGTCGAATGGTTCGAAGGCAACTTCGCGGCCTACGAAGAGGACAAGCACCGCCGCCTGGGCGATGCCGCCGATCGCCCCACTCGGCTGGCCTACAAGAAACTGACGCGTTGATTCAGGGCCGGGGGGCAGGCCCTTGCCCTGCGGCCAAGCTGAACGGTAAGCAGTTGTACCGGTTCACATTCGCGACAGTCCGAATCGGTTAATTCCATCTCAAGGGTTGCCGCTCCCTTTGCGGCACATGGATGGAAGGCTGCCTCCAATGGCACGATTCACGCTTCTGCAAACGGCGGCACTTGCCGCAATGGTGGCGACCGCCACATCGATCGCTCCGGCCCAGGCGCAGGACGCCGACGGCCAGGGCAACCAGGCACGGATGGAACGCCGGGCCGATGCCCGCGCCGAACGCCAGGAAGCCCGCCAGCAACAGCGGGCTGAATCTGGCGGCGGCTGGCAGGGCCGTCAGCGGCAAGAGGCGCCGGCGGTTGCTGCACCTCAGCAGCGCGCAGCACAGGGCGGATGGGGTTCCCAGCGTCCGAGCGAAGGCACGCGCTATGGCCGCGACTGGTCGAACGGCGGAGCGGTCAACCGCCCTGCCCCGGCTGTTCGCGCGGCCGATCCGGCAGTTCCGCAGCGCCGCTACGACCGCAATCGTCGCGGCGCCTATGGCCAGATCGAGGGCAGCGGCCAGGTTGAGCGGAACCGCACCTACGATCGCCAGCGCAGCGGCGCGTACGGCCAGATCGAAGGCCGCACGCAGGTCGAACGCAATCGCACTTACAGCGATCCCAATCGCGACCGCAGCTATGGCGGCCGCGACGGCTATCGCGATCGTGACGGGAGCCAGTACCGCAACGACCAGTACCGCAGCGGATCGCAATATCGTGACGGTGATCGATATCGCGACGGCACCCGCTATTCGCGCGACGGGCATCGTCAGTGGAATTCCGACTGGCGACGCGATTCCCGCTACAACTGGTCGAGCTATCGCAACAGCAACCGCAACGTCTATCGCCTAGGGCGCTATTACTCGCCCTATCGGAACTACAGCTATAGCCGGGTGAACATCGGGTTCTTCCTCGACAACCTGTTCTACAGCAATCGTTACTGGATCAACGATCCCTGGCAGTACCGTCTGCCCGAGGTCTACGGCCCCTATCGCTGGGTCCGGTATTACGACGACGTTCTGCTGGTCGACATCTACTCGGGCGAAGTGGTGGACGTGATCCGCGACTTCTTCTGGTAAGGCCGTCCGTCAGGTAGCCCATGCCGGTCGGACCGGCCAGGACCCCGCCAGCAATGGCGGGGTCCTTCCGATTCTGGGGACCGCTTTGTCAAACGATGCTCAGTTGGGGCCGGGCGTGGCCGCGGCTCTTCCAGGGATCATCCGGACGAAACCGTCGGTGAACATGTGCTTGGCGGCGCCGGCGACATGGAGGGCGAGCAACCCAAGCGTGCCTAGCCCAAGGACTTCGTGAATTCCCGCTACCTGTTCCGCGACATCGCGATCCGGCGCGAACGGGAAGCCCGGGAAATTGAACAGGCCATACATATCGATCGGCTTGCCTCCGCTGGCCTTCGACACGAACAGCCATCCAGTGAGCGGAATAGCGACTATAAGGAAGTAGAACGCGGTGTGGGTGATCCGCGCCAGGGTGATCTCCCAGGGCTTCATCGTGGCTGGAAACGGCGGCGCGGGGTGCGTGACGCGCCAGAAGATCCGCACGACCGCCAGCAGCAGCACGGTGATGCCGTTCGCCTTGTGAATGCCCATCCAATACATCGCTTCAGGCTTGGGTAGCCCTTCGACGCTAAGGGCGATCACCACATTGGCGATGATCAGGATTGCCATCAGCCAGTGAAGGATGATCGCACCGAGCGAATAGCGTGGGCTTGGGTTCATGCCCGCTTGATTGCTCGCTTTGCGCGGCGGCGCAAGCGCGAACGATTCGCATGCGCCGCACCTCTTGCACCGGCGGCGGCGCTTTGCCATCAGGCGCCAGCCATGCCGTCCCGCGCCCCCTTGCCTACCCAGCATCCAGACATCGCCGCCTTGGCCCGGCTGGGGGGAAGCGTGCGCCAGCGGCTCGATGCGGACCCCAGCGCATTCAAGGTGCCGACGGACCAGATCGAACTATACGGCGTCGCGAATTTCCTGAGCGAAGCCGAATGCGATCGCCTGATCGCTATCATCGATGCCGTGGCGCAGCCATCCGAACTGTTCACGACCCCATATTCCAAGGGCCACCGGACGTCCTATTCAGGCAACGTCGACAGCAGCGACCCGTTCGTCCGGATGATCGAGCGGCGGATCGACGATCTCCTCGGTATCCCGCACGAATTCGGGGAAACGGTCCAGGGCCAGCGCTATCAGGTAGGCCAGGAATTTCGCGCGCATAACGACTACTTCCACACCGGTGAAGCGTACTGGCCCGAACAGAGCCGCCGCGGCGGACAGCGCAGTTGGACCGCGATGGCCTACCTCAATGCAGTGGAAGAAGGCGGCTCGACCCTGTTCAACAAAATCGGGCTCGATATTCCGCCGCAGCCCGGAACGCTGATCGTGTGGAACAACATGCTCCCCAACGGGGCGCCGAACCCAGACACGATCCATGCCGGCACGCCGGTGGTGCGAGGCACGAAATACATCGTCACGAAGTGGTACAGGACACGCAAATGGGGCTGAAAACGTTGCGCCTTCGACATGTGGCGCACGTCGTCATCCTTCTTTCAGGGTCCATGCTTGCCGGTTGCGCAGCGCCGGCAGGGATTGCCGGGGGAACGACTGCCGCTGCGGCTCCCCTTGCGCCGCAGACGCACGCCATCGCCTCCCAGCGCCTGGCCGCGCTGTTCGAAGCCGACGCGATGGCCGAGCGCAAACTGTCTCCGCTCGAGTTGGTTGCGCGCGGTGAGGCCTCGCCGCCGCAGGACTTCGCGCTGATCTACACCGACGAGATGCTGGCGCGGCAACGCAAGTCGCTGGGCGAAAGCCTGGCCGCCCTCGCCCGGGTCGATCGCAGCGCTCTCTTGCCCGACGAGCAGATATCGTATGACGTGTTCGCGGCCAACAAGCGCGAGGACGCGGTCTTTCTGTCGCCGAAGTTCGTTGCGCTGACCTCGGTGGTTCCGATGAACCACTTCTATGGCCTGCACACGAGCTACCCCACGTTCGTTTCGGGCAAGGGCGGCGCCTCGTTCAAGACCGTCGCTCAATACGATGAAAACCTGGCGCGCACCGCGCTGCTGCCGCAGATCTTCGACCAGGCGATTGCCCGTTACCGCCAGGGCGAGGCGAGCGGGGTCGTCACCTCGAAGTTGACGGTTCGCAACATGATCGGCCAGATCGACGCTCTGCTGGCCCAGCCACCCGAGCAGTCGCCATTCTGGGGGCCGGTCACGGCGCTTCCGGCAAGCTTCAGCAAAGCGGAGAAAGCGCGGATCACGCGCGAATACCGCGCCACGATCTCGGACAAGGTGATGCCCGCCTATGCCCGCCTGCGCGCCTTCCTGAACGACGAATACCTGCCGGTCGCGCGCGAGGGTGTTGGCCTCTCCGCGATGAAGGGCGGAGACGTGCTTTATCGCGAACTCGTCCGCTCGACGACCACCCTCGATCTGGATCCTGCGGCGATCCACGAACTGGGGCTGAAGGAAGTCGCGCGCATCCGCGGCGAAATGGAAGGGGTGAAGCGCGAGATCGGCTTCACCGGCCCGCTGCATGACTTCTTCGACTACATCCGCACCAATCCGCGCTTCCACCCCCGCACCCGCGAGGAGCTGAGCAACGGCTTCGCGCAGATCGGCAAGACGGTGGATGCGCAAATCCCGCGGTACTTCTCGACCGTCCCGAAGACCCCGCTGTCGATCACCCCCTACCCGGCCTACAGCGAGAAGTATGAGGCGGGCGGCAGCTACGACAGCGGAACCGCGGACGGCAGCCGGCCCGGGACGTTCTATTTCAATACCTACGACCTGCCGAGCCGCTTCCTGACCGGAATGACGACGCTGTATCTGCATGAGGGCATCCCGGGCCATCACTTCCAGATTAGTCTCGCGCAGGAAAACGAGAAGCTGCCCGACTTCCAGCGCTTCGGGGGCAACACCGCCTTCGTCGAAGGCTGGGCGCTCTATGCCGAAACGCTGGGCTACCCGATGGGCCTCTACAAGGATCCGCTCCAGCACTGGGGCACGCTGGATGACGAGATGCTGCGCGCCATGCGCCTCGTCGTCGACACCGGCCTTCATACCAAGGGTTGGACCCGCGACCAGGCGATTGCCTACATGCTCGACAATTCAGGCATGGGTCGGACCGACGCCACCGCCGAGGTCGAGCGCTACATCGCGATCCCCGGCCAGGCGCTTGCCTACAAGATCGGAGCGCTGACCATCCAGCGCCTGCGGGCGAAGGCGGAAAACGCGCTTGGCCCGCGATTCGACATCCGCAAGTTCCACGAGCAGGTCCTGGTCAGCGGGGCGCTGCCCCTTCCCGTCCTGGAAGCCAAGATCGACCGGTGGATCGCGTCAGGCGGCACCTGAGGCTGGCTCCTTCGCCGGCGGCGGCGTCGCCTCGATAGCCTGCTCGACAGCCGCCTCGGTCGTCAACGCGGCTTCCTCGATGCTGCCGTGCATCTGGCCGAGCTTGTTGAAGACGCGGTCGATCTTGCGGTGAAGCCGCAGGATTTCGACGGTGGTCCGCAAGTTCACCTCGTAGTCGTGCCGGTTCGAAATCCGGTCCTTCTTTGCCGAACGGTTCTGGCTCATCATGATGATCGGCGCCTGCAGCGCGGCGATGGTCGAGAGCATCAGGTTGAGGAAGATGAACGGATATTCGTCCCAGACGACGCCGAAACGCTTTGCCAATGGGCCGTTGATCAGCATCCAGGCAGCCAGGATCAGCGAGAAGACAATGATGAAGCCCCAGCTTCCGCCTACCCTTGCCACACCGTCGGCCAGCCGGTCGCCGAACTTGGCCTTCACTACATCAAATTCGTCGGGGTCCAATTCGATGTCGCTGCACTGGACCCGCTCGAGCGCGCGCTGTTCCTCGGGATCAAGCTCGTCGTAAGGCCGGCCCAGCAGTTCCTCGGCAAGGGCCTGAGGGCTGGTGTCGAGCTTCATCTTCATCGTCAGTCGGCCTTTGCGAGCGCCTCCGCGATCAGCCGGCGGGTGCCATCGATGCCATACAGCGCAATGAAGCTTCCCATTCGCGGCCCTTGTGATGAGCCGAGAAGGACTTCGTACAGCGCCTTGAACCAGTCACGCAGGTTTTCGATCCCGAACGCAGGATCCTTACCGATCTCGTAGACGATTGTCTGGATATCTTCGGCAGTTGCATCCGCTGGAAGCGTTGCAAGCCGTTCGTCGAGCGCTCGCAATGCCGCGGTCTCTCCCGCAGACGGCGCGCGTCGCTCGAGCGTGGTGGCAACGACCTCGCGGTTGTAGGTCAGCGCTCGTCCGACGAGCGCATCGAGTGCGGGATGCGCGGCAGGATCGGCATTCGCGACATAGTTGGAAAGATACGACCAGACCTGCTCGGCGGTCGCGGCCGGGCCGAGCACGCCGACGAGGTTGAGGAGAAGGCCGTACGTCACCGGCAGCGGCTCTCCCGCGCCCTGTCCACCCGTAAGATGCCACACCGGGTTGCCGAGCTGCTGCTCAAGCGACTGGTTCGGCAGGTTGGCGGCGAATTGCCAGTATTCGTCGACGCTGCGCGGGATGACGCCCGGATGGAGGCTCTTGGCGCTCTTGGGCTCGCGATAGAGGTAGAAGCCGAGACTGTCCTCGCTGCCGTAGGCAAGCCATTGCTCGATCGTCAGCCCGTTGCCCCGGGACTTGGATATCTTCTCGCCCTTCTCGTCGAGGAACAGCTCGTAGATCAGGCCCTCGGGCTTGCGCCCGCCAAGGACCTTGGCGATCCTTCCCGACTGGACCCCGCTATCGGTCAGGTCCTTGCCGTACATCTCGTAATCGACCCCCAGCGCAACCCAGCGCATGGCCCAGTCGACCTTCCACTGCAGCTTGGCCTGCCCCCCAAAGATGCAATGCTCGACCCGCTCGCCAAAGTCGGTGAAAGCGACGATCCCTGCCTCGGCGTCGATAACTTCGATCGGCACCTGCAACACCTGGCCGGTCGTTGGCGAGATCGGCAGAACGGGTGAATACGTCGCGGCGCGTTCGGCGCGCAGGGTCGGCAACATGATTGCCATGATCGCTTCGTACTGACGAAGGACATCGCGCAGCGCGTCGTCGAAGCCGCCCGAATTGTACATCTCGCTCGACGAGACGAATTCGTAATCGAAATGGAAGCGGTCGAGGAAATCGCGCAGCATCGCGTTGTTGTGATGCGCGAAGCTTTCGAAGCGCCCGAAGGGATCGGGAATTCGGCTGAGCGGATGACCGATGTGCGCGGCGAGCAGGCCCGGGTTGGGCACGTTGTCGGGCACCTTGCGAAGCCCGTCCATGTCGTCGCTGAACGCGACCAGCCGCGTCGGCGCGCCGCCGGTCAAGGTTTCGTACGCGCGGCGCACCAGCGTCGTGCGCAGCACTTCCTGGAACGTGCCGATATGCGGCAGACCCGAGGGGCCATAACCGGTCTCGAACAGCACCGGTCCGTCCTTGCCGTCAGGATAGCGCTTCAGAAGCTTGCGCGCCTCCTCGAACGGCCAGGCCTTCGATACCTGTGCAGCGGAGGTGAGATTGTCGGCGATGTGGGCGTGCGTCATGCCCCGCGCCTTTCACTGGATCGCATCCCTTTCGCAAGCGAAAGGTGGCATTTCCGGCGCCCCGAACCTTGCCCGTTCGACCAGACGGATGCTGCCAGTAGCTGAGGTGAGCGGACCGCGCGGTGGATGGTCGCTGCAATGCGGCGCCCCGCGTTTACTTTTCGTTCCACCTTCGCCACATCGGCAGACGATGCCTGACGCACTGCCTGCCCTGCCCTATCCCGCGCTTCACGCGAGCCACGGCGGGGTCTGGCTGCGCGGACCGGACGGCGCGACGCGCGCGATCGCAAAGGGCGAGGCGATCATGCTGGCGGCAGACACCCCGCTGCTCATGCTCAATGCGCCGCTCGTCGCCAGCCGCCTGGGCTATCCCGAGCTATCGGGTCTCGACCTTCTCGAGGCCTTTGCATTCATCCATCCGGCGCGGTTCATGGTACCCACGCCCAAGGGTCTGGCCGATGCCCTGGGGCTGGCGCCGCCGGAAACGGACGCCGACGTTCCGGCCCTGCTTCATGCCGCGGGCTCGCGCCTGCTGTCCGACTGCGCCGACCCGGACTGGGCCGAGCGGGAGGGCGCGTGGAGCGTGCTTCAATCGCTCGCCCGCCTGCGCTGGCCGTGGGCCGGCGTTCTGGCGCCCCATGTCGCGCGGCCCGAACGCGCCGAACGCTGGCTGTTCGCTCGCCTGCCCGAATGGGAGGAAGTAGCCGAGCGGCCGCAGCCGGCCCAGGTTGCGTTGGACGGCGATGAGGTTTCGGGGCGGCTTGCGCGGCTGGTCGGCAGCGAGTCGGAAGAGCGGCCGGGCCAGCGCGATTATGCCCGAGCGGCTGCGGGCGTATTCGCGCCGCGTCAGCGCGAGCGCGAGCCGCACGTGCTCCTCGCCCAGGCCGGGACCGGCATCGGCAAGACCCTCGGCTACCTTGCGCCGGCCAGTCTCTGGGCCGAAAAATCGGGCGGCGCGGTGTGGGTCTCGACCTTCACCAAGGCGTTGCAGCGCCAGCTCAGGCGCGAAAGCCGACGCGCCTGGGATCCCGCAGAACCCGGACCGGCAAAGGTGGTGGTTCGCAAGGGACGCGAAAACTATCTCTGCCTCCTCAATCTCGAGGATGCCCTTCAGGGAGGCTTTGCGGGGCGGCCCGCGATCATGGCCCAACTCGTCGCGCGCTGGGCTGCCTACACGCAGGATGGCGACATGATCGGCGGCGACCTGCCGGGGTGGCTGCCCACCCTTTTCCGCCAACGCGGCGTGGCGGCGCTGACCGACCGGCGCGGCGAGTGCGTCTATGCCGGCTGTCCGCATTACCGAAAGTGCTTCATCGAACGCTCGACCCGCGCCGCCGCCGCCGCCGAGCTTGTGATCGCCAATCACGCACTGGTGATGATCAACGCAGCGCGTGGGCGCGAGGCAGGCGGGGCCATGACTCGGATCGTTTTCGACGAAGGCCATCATTTGTTCGAGGCAGCCGATTCGACCTTTTCGGCTGCGCTCACAGGTGGCGAGACCATCGAGTTACGGCGTTGGGTGATCGGCCCGGAAGGACGGTCGAAGGGACGCAGGCGCGGCCTCGCGGCACGGCTTGCCGACCTCGCCAGCTATGACGAAGAAGGCGGCCGCGCGATCGCGCAAACGATCTCGGCCGCTGAAGCGCTGCCTGGCGACGGGTGGCTCGGCCGGCTCAACGAGGGCGCCCCTTCGGGCCCGTTGGAAGAGTTGCTCGCCGCAGTCCGCGCGCTCGTCTACGCCCGCGACGAAAGCGGTGGCCAAGAGGCTGGTTACGGGCTCGAAACCGAAGCCGCCCAGCTCGATGGCGCGTTCGTCGAATTGGCCGGCGCCGCGCAGGCCGCGCTTGACGCCATCCGCGCGCCACTCATGCGGCTTGCCGTCCGGCTCGAAGCGCTTATCGCGGAACCGCCCGACTGGCTCGATGCGAGTGCGCGTGCCCGCGCGGAAGGCGCGCGCCACGCGATCGGCTGGCGCGCCGACCTGCTGGCGGCCTGGATCGCTCTTCTCGAGCGGCTCGGAGGCCCCGCCGATCCCGAATTTGTCGACTGGCTCGCAGTCGAGAGGTCCGATGCGCGGGAATTCGACGTCGGCATCCACCGCCGGTTCCTCGATCCGATGAAACCTTTCGCCCAAACGGTCCTGGCCCCCGCCCACGGCGTCATGCTGACCAGCGCCACGCTGAAGGACGGACTCGAATGGGACAGCGCGATCGCACGCAGCGGCGCCGCGCACCTTGGCGTCGTGCCGCGGCTGGCCAGCGCCGAAAGTCCGTTCGATTACGCGGCGCAGGCCGAGGTGCTGATCGTTACCGATGTGCCCAAGGGCGACATTCCACAGCTCGCGGCCGCCTACGCCCGGCTGATCGAGGCTAGTCGCGGTGGGGCGCTGGGCCTTTTCACCGCGATCCGCCGGCTGCGCGCAGTCCACGGGCGGATCGCCGACAGGCTTGCCCGAGCCGGATTGCCGCTGTTCGCCCAGCATGTCGATCCGATCGACACGGGCACGCTGGTAGATATCTTCCGCGACGATCCCCACGCCTCGCTGCTGGGGACCGACGCCTTGCGCGATGGGGTCGACGTACCCGGCCACTCGCTCAGGATGGTCGTGCTAGAGCAGGTGCCGTGGCCCAAGCCGTCGATCCTGCACCGCGCGCGAAGGCTCGCCGGCGGGGGCAGCGCGTACGACGACCGCCTGATCCGCGCGCGTCTGGCGCAGGCGTTTGGGCGATTGATCCGATCAGCTGACGACAAGGGTCACTTCGTTGTCCTTTCTGCCGCTTTTCCGTCGCGTCTCCTTTCGGCTTTCCCGCCGGGCACCCCCATCCGCCGGTGTACGCTGGACGAGGCTTTACAAAGCGTGGCCGCCGGTGTTTCTGGCGCGCCTGACGCAGCACGAGAATCCGGTCTCATCGGTCCCATGACATCGCCGCACCCATGAAAACGCTGGGACTGTTCCGCCACGCCAAGTCCGGCTGGGCCGATCCGCGCGCCCGCGATTTCGACCGCCCGCTGAACGAGCGCGGCGAAAAAGGCGCGCTGCTGATGGGACGCTACATACGCGACCACGGCCCGCGCTTCGACCGGGTGGTCGCCTCGCCCGCGATCAGGGTGAGCGAGACCATCGACATCGCCAGCAAGGCGTTCGGCCGCAGCTTTCCCGTCGAATGGGACCGCCGCATCTACCTTGCCAGCTCGGCGACCCTGATCGATCTCCTCCATGCGCTGGACGGCGATCCCGACACCGTGCTGATGGTGGGGCACAACCCGGGGCTCGAGGACCTTATCTTCGATCTAGTGCCCGACGATGGCTCCTCGCCCTTGCGCGACGAGGTCGAAGTAAAGTTTCCGACCGCCGCCTTCGCGGTGCTCGCGCTGGCGGTCGACCGGTGGAGCGATGTCGCGGCGGGATGCGCCAAACTGGTCTCGCTCACCCGGCCGCGCGACCTCGATCCCACCTTGGGCCCGGAGCTGGTGGGCTGAGCGGACCGCGCTGGAGTTTCGCGATCGACCGCGGCGGCACGTTTACCGACATCGTCGCGCGCTCGAGCGACGGGCGGCTGCGGGTCGCCAAGCTGCTGTCCGAAAATCCCTCTGCCTATCCCGACGCCGCGAGCGAGGGAATCCGGCGCATCATCGCCGCCGAAGGGGGCGAGATCGAACGGGTACGCATGGGTACGACCGTGGCGACCAACGCGCTTCTTGAGCGCAAGGGCGAGCGCCTAGCCCTGCTCACCACCGGGGGCTTCGCCGATGCCCTGAGGATCGCCTACCAGGCGCGCCCCTCGATCTTCGCGCGACATATCATCCTCCCTTCGCAACTGTATGAAACAGTTCACGAACTGGATGAGCGTGTTTCCGCAGAGGGCGCCGTGCTGCGCGCGCTGGACGAGGATGCCGCCACGCGGATTCTCAAGGGTCTCCGTGACCAGGGCTACGATGCGCTCGCCATCTGCTTCATGCACAGCTGGCGGTTCGGCGGTCACGAAGCGCAAGTCGCCCGCATCGCGCGATCGCTTGGCTTTGCGCAGGTTTCCGCCAGCCACGAAGTCGCGCCGCTGATCAAGCTCGTCGGGCGCGGCGACACCACCGTGGTCGATGCGTATCTGTCGCCGGTGCTGCGCCGCTATGTCGAGCGCGTCGCCGGGGCGCTCGGAACCGGAGTGCCACTTCAGTTCATGCAATCGAACGGCGGCCTTACCGATGCCGGCGCGTTTCGCGGCAAGGATGCGATCCTTTCGGGTCCGGCGGGCGGTGTCGTCGGGATGGTCGCGGCCAGCTCACCCCACTTCCCCCCAGGCGAGCCGGTGCGGCTCATCGGTTTCGACATGGGCGGAACATCGACCGACGTTGCCCACTATGCAGGATCGTTCGAACTCACCGGAGAAAGCGTGGTCGCTGGCGTCCGCATTCGGGCGCCTATGATGGCAATCGACACGGTGGCCGCCGGGGGCGGGTCGATCTGCCGGTTCGACGGGTCGCGGCTGCGGGTCGGGCCCGAAAGCGCCGGGGCCAAACCCGGTCCGGCCTGCTATCGCGCCGGGGGACCGCTGACGGTGACCGACTGCAACCTGGTCCTCGGCCGGATCGACCCAGCACATTTTCCACAAGTATTCGGCCCGACCGGCGATCAACCGCTCGATCGCGACGCGGCTATGGCGCGGCTCGAGGAGATTTGCGCCGCGATGGGCGGCTCGATCATCCCTCCCGATCTAGCCGCCGGCTTCCTGCGCATCGCAACCGATAATATGGCCGCCGCGATCCGCCGCATTTCGATCGGGCGTGGCCATGACGTCACCCGCTATGCGCTTGCCTGCTTCGGCGGCGCGGGCGGGCAGCATGCCTGCGCTGTGGCCGACGCGCTGGGCATGGAGCGCATCCTTATCCATCCGCTGGCGGGCGTACTTTCGGCCCACGGCATCGGCCTCGCCCCGGTCAAGTCGATCCGAGAGGCAAGCTGGCTACGACCCGTGGGTGAGGACTGGAGCGATGCACTGACTTCCCTCGAACGGGAGGCGACGGCCGCGCTTGCGGAGCAGGGAATCGATGTCGCCTCCATCCATCTCGAGCGGCGCGGAAAGCTACGCCTCGAAGGCGCTGACACGACGCTTGAGCTCGTGCTGCAGCCTGACGATACGCTCGCGCAGCGCTTCCACGCTCTCCACCGCGCTCGGTTCGGTTATGCCGAGAGCAGCGTGCCCATCGTCGATACGCTCGTCGTCGAAGCAATAAGTGCCGCGACCGATTCCGCTTCAACCCAGCAGTTCGATCTGAACGCGCCGAACGCCTCTGAGACGCACGACGGCGGTGTCATCGACCGCGCCAGCATGCGCCCCGGAGCGGAAGTGAACGGGCCCGCGATGATCGTCGATCCATCGGCAACGACCCTCGTCGACCCAGGCTGGCGCGCGACCTGCGCGAACGACGGCACGCTCGTCGTGACCAGAAATGTACCGTTAAGTCGCGAGCATGGAGTCGGGACCTCCTGCGACCCGATCATGTTGGAGATTTTCAATAATCTTTTCATGTCGATCGCCGAGGATATGGGCACGGCGCTTCAAGCGACCGCTACCTCGGTGAACATCAAGGAGCGGCTCGATTTCTCCTGCGCCCTGTTCGATGGGACCGGCGCGCTGATCGCCAACGCGCCACATATCCCGGTGCATCTGGGCTCGATGGGCGAAAGCGTCCGCACCATCATCGCGAACCGGGGCGAGGCGCGTGACGGGCGCGGCATCCTGCGCGGCGATGCCTACGTGCTCAACGATCCCTATGCCGGCGGCACTCATCTGCCGGACATCACCGTGATCGTGCCGGTCTTCTACGGCCAGGGCGACACGCCCGACGCGTTCGTGGCAGCGCGCGGGCACCACGCCGATATCGGGGGGATCGCCCCGGGATCGATGCCGCCCGAAAGCACGACGATCGCGGACGAGGGGGTCCTGATCGACGACTTCCTGCTCGTCGACCGCGGCGTGCTGCGCGAGGCGGAAATGCACGCCCTCCTGCGTTCCGGCCCTTGGCCGGCGCGCAATCCCCATCGGAACATGGCCGATCTCCAGGCGCAGCTTGCCGCTTGCACCCGGGGTGTCGAGGGTTTGGCTGCCACTGCCCGCGATCACGGCGCGGAAGTTGTCGCGGCCTATATGGCCCACGTCATGGCCAATGCCGAGGAATCGGTGCGCCGCCTGCTCGATCGGCTCGAAGACGGGTCTTTCACATACCAAATGGATAATGGCGCACATGTAACTGTTTCTATTACCGTAAATCGAGATAGCCGGTCTGCGGTAATGGACTTCACCGGGACAAGCAGCCAGCTTCCCGACAATTTCAACGCGCCTCGCTCCATCGTCCGTGCGGCGGCACTCTACGTCGTGCGGACGCTGATCGACGATGCCATTCCGCTCAACGACGGCTGCTTGCGCCCGATCGAACTGATCGAGCCCGACAGGTCTATGCTGAGCCCGCATTGCCCGGCCGCTGTCGTCGCAGGCAATGTCGAGACCAGCCAGGTGGTCACCGATGCCCTGTTCGCCGCGACGGGAAGGCTCGCACCGTCGCAGGGTACGATGAACAACTTCACCTTCGGCAACGCCACGCACCAATATTACGAGACGATTGCCGGCGGATCTGGAGCCGGGCCGGATCATGACGGTACCGCAGGAGTGCAGACCCACATGACCAACAGCCGCCTGACCGATCCTGAAGTGTTGGAAACGCGGCTGCCGGTCCGGGTGGAAGAGTTTGCAATCCGCCACGGCTCGGGCGGAGAGGGGCTTCACCGCGGCGGGGACGGGCTGATCCGGCGGATCAGGTTTCTCGAGGCCATGCGCGCCAATATCCTGGCGAACCGGCGCCGGGTTGCCCCGCGGGGGATTGTCGGCGGCGGCGATGCCCTGCCCGGACGCAACTGGGTTGAACGCGCGGATGGGTCGCGGGAAGTCCTCGAAGCGACCGGATCGGCCGAGATGAACCCTGGCGATATGTTCGTCATCGAAACACCGGGCGGCGGCGGCTTTGGAAGAATGCCATGAGCGAATTCCTTCCGCTCCTGGGCATCGTGCTCGTCGTCGCCGGCTTCGCGCTGCGCTTCAATCCTCTGCTCGTCGTCGCTGTGGCTGCCATCGCCACCGGTCTTTTAGGCGGGATGGATTTCATCTCGGTTCTGGGAACACTCGGCAAGGCGTTCAACGATAACCGTTTCGTGTCGGTCGTCTGGATCGTCCTGCCCGTGATCGGACTGCTCGAAAGATATGGCCTCCAGGCACGAGCCCGCGCGCTGATCGAGGAATTTCGCGGGGCAACCGCCGGACGGCTGTTGCTTGGGTATCTTGTCCTTCGCCAAGGCCTTGCCGCGCTGGGCCTCACTTCGGTTGCCGGTCATGCTCAGACCGTCCGGCCGCTGGTCGCCCCGATGGCCGAGGCCGCGGCGGCACGGCAACTGGACAATAGCGACGAGGAAGGCGTGGCGCAGGAGGTCAAGGCGCTTGCCGCCGCGACAGATAACATTGGCCTGTTCTTCGGCGAGGACATCTTCATCGCCATCGGGTCGATCCTGCTGATCCAGGGCGTCCTGCGCGGCGAGGGGATCGAACTGACGCCGTTCGAACTGGCATTCTGGGCTATCCCCACAGCGATCTGTGCGCTGCTTATCCACGGCGGGCGGCTGTTGTGGTTCGATCGCCGCCTGGCAAGGACCCGGCGATGATCGGACTCCAAGCGCTTTACGCCCTTGCCGGCACCGCCTTTGCGCTTTTCGCGCTGTCGGGCCTGCGCGATGCCACGAACCCGCTCCGTCTCGGCAATGCGGCGTTCTGGGGCCTCCTCGCCTTGAGCTTCTGGGCGGGCGACGTGCTGGGCGACGTCGCCAACGGGTTGCTGGTCCTTGCGCTCGTCGGCATTGCCGGCGCGCGGCTTCTCGGCCGGGGGACGCCGCGCGAACGCGTCGCCGAGCCGCGCGGCGAGCGATTGGGCAACCGCCTTTTTATACCGGCGCTGGTCATACCTGCTACGGCCCTCATCGGCACTCTGGCCTACAATTACACCCCGCTGAAGACTGCCGGACTCATCGAGGACAAGTGGGCCACGCTCGTGTTTCTCGCTACGGGCGTGATCCTTGCGCTGATCCTGTGCTTTGCGTGGCTGCGGCCTTCGCCAGTCGCGCCGGTGGAGGAAGGGCGCCGCCTTATCGATTCCATCGGCTGGGCCGCTGTCCTGCCGCAGATGCTCGCGGCGCTAGGCGCGGTTTTCGCCGCGGCCGGAGTAGGCACCGCAATCGGAGAGATCGCAGGGGCCGCGATCCCGACGGGCAGCGTTCTCCTCGCGGTCGTGGTCTATGCGCTGGGGATGGCGTTGTTCACGATGATCATGGGTAATGCGTTTGCCGCCTTTCCCGTGATGAGCCTTGCCATCGGAGTGCCGATCCTGATCCATGCCGATGGCGGCAACCCGGCGGTTATCGCGGCAGTGGGAATGTTGAGCGGCTTCTGCGGCACGCTGATGACGCCGATGGCCGCCAACTTCAACATCGTGCCCGCCGCGCTACTTGAATTGAAGGACCAGTACGCGGTGATCCGCAAGCAGGTCGGCACGGCCTTGCCCTTGCTGGCCTGCAATATCGCCATCCTCTATTTCGCGGGTTTCCGATGACGACGCTCGACGCAGCTACCGCCTCCCGCTTTGCCCGCGCTGCGCTGGGCCACGTAACGCGCGAGTATCCTCACAAGCTCGATCACGTGCTCGAGTGCGATGGTGACGCCTTGCCTCCGCGTCTCCTTCATCCGGTGTTCTTCGGAAGTTTCGACTGGCACAGCTGCGTCCACGGCTGGTGGACGCTGTTGACCCTCAGGCGGCTATTTCCCGACATGGCCGAAGCGACGCACATCGCCAAACTCGCCGACGAAACGTTCACCGAAGACCGATTGGCGGGGGAACTGGCCTATCTAGAGCGCCCGTCCTCGGGCGGCTTCGAGCGACCTTACGGCTGGGGCTGGCTCCTCTATCTGCATCTCGAGGCAACCCGCCACGGCGACCGTCCCTGGGCGGAGCGCCTGGCCCCCCTTGCCCGCGCGTTCGCCGCGCGATTTTCCCGCTATCTTGATGTCCTGACCTACCCGATCCGCACGGGCACTCACGGCAATACGGCTTTCGCACTGGTGCTAGCCCTCGAATGGGCCGAGGCGTTCGATGAAGAACTGACAGAGCGCATCCGGTCGCTGGTCCCAGCGTGGTTTGCCGGCCACGAGGATTGCCAGGCGTGGGAACCAGGGGGCGACGAGTTCCTCTCGCCCGCGCTCATGGAAGCCCTGGCGATGGTCCGGTGCCTGCCGCAGGCTGCCGCCGCGGCGTGGCTCGACAACTTCTTCCCGCGCCTTGCCGCTCGGGAGCCGGCCAGCCTGTTCGTCCCGGCGACGGTAAGCGACCGCAGCGACGGCAAGATCGCGCACCTCGACGGCCTCAATCTCAGCCGAGCGTGGTGCTGGCGCGCGCTCGCGCCCCTGGTCGCCCCTGCCGGGAGCGCAGCGGTGGAGCAGACGGCCGCCGAGCATCTTGCCGCCGCCCTGCCCCACGTCACCGGGGATTACATGGGCGAACACTGGCTGGCGAGCTTTGCGCTGCTGGCGCTCGGAGATGCCCGCCACTAGGGTTTTGCGCGCGTCGGGGCCGCGATTCGCCGGTTTGTCCGCCTTGCAAAGGATGCTGAATGATCAATCGCGCGACGTCGGCCCTCCTGCTGTTCGGAGCCACGGGCGATCTTGCCAAGCGCATGCTCCTGCCATCGCTTTTCGCGCTGCACGAGGACGGGCTGCTTTCTCCGGGCTTGCGGATCGTCGGCACGGCCCGCTCGGAGTTGAGCGACGAGGCTTTCCGCGAAATGGCGCGCGAGGCGCTGGCTGAATTCCTTCCCGACGATCGCAAGGACGACGCCAAGCTTGCGGGATTCCTCGATCGCTTGAGCTACCAGCCGCTCGACGCATCGAAGACCGAGGGTTTTCCGGCCCTTGCGCAAAAGCTCGGGGACACCAGCGGCGGCCTCGCCATCTTCCTGTCGACGGCGCCATTCCTGTTTGAACCGACCATCGCCGGCCTCAAGAGCGCGGGGCTCGCGCACGAAGGCGTCCGCATCGGCCTGGAAAAGCCGCTGGGCAACGACCTGGCCTCAAGCTGCCGGATCAACGACGCGGTCGCATCCGCTTTTTCCGAGGACCGGATTTTCCGGATCGACCACTACCTCGGCAAGGAAACGGTCCAGAACCTCATCGCGCTGCGGTTCGGTAACATGATGTTCGAGCCGCTGTGGAATGCCGTCGGAATCGATCACGTGCAGATCACGATCAGCGAGACGGTGGGGCTCGAGGGACGCAAGGGCTTCTACGAAGACACCGGCGCACTGCGCGACATGGTCCAGAACCACATGCTTCAACTTCTGGCGCTGATCGCGATGGAACCGCCGGCCGACTATGACGCGGCATCGATCCGCGACGAGAAGGTGAAGTTGCTGCGGGCGCTGCGTCCCGTGCGCGCCGCCGAGATGGTCCGCGGCCAGTATGGCGCTGGCGCGGTCGAAGCGGCGGCGGTCGGCGGTTTCGTCGACGATCTCGGCGAACCGTCGGACACGGAAACGTTCGTGGCGCTGAAAGCGCACATCGAGAACTGGCGTTGGCAGGGCGTCCCTTTTTACCTGCGAACCGGCAAGCGACTGGCCGAACGACGCAGCGAGATCGTGATCCAGTTCAAGTGCGTTCCCCACAATATCTTCGCCGAGCGTGGCGGAAAACTGGTTGCCAACAGGCTTGTCATCCGCCTCCAGCCCGAGGAATACGTCAGGCTCCAGGTCATGGCCAAGGAGCCGGGCCTCGATCGTTCGGGGATCGTGTTGCGCGAGGTTCCGCTCGACCTTTCACTCACCGAAGCCTTCGCCAAGGCACGCCGGCGGATCGCCTACGAACGCCTGTTGCTCGACCTGATAGAGGGCGAGCAGACCCTGTTCGTTCGCCGCGACGAGGTGGAGGCGCAATGGCGCTGGATCGACGCGATTCGCAAGCTGTGGGTAGACGAGAACGTCGAACTCAAGCGTTATCCCGCGGGTGGTTGGGGCCCGAATGCCGCCATCGCCTTGACCGAGCGCGACGGGCGAAGCTGGAATGACTGAAGCATCCGCCTCGCTGGCTTCTTGGCACCCGCGCGGAGACGCCGCCGCGGTTGCCGACAAGATCGCCGATGTAGTCGCCCGGCTTGGCCTTAAGCGGATCGCGGTTCCGGGCGGCTCAACCCCGACACGAATCTTCGCCATGCTCGCCCAGCGCGGGCTCGACTGGCACGGGACGACGCTGGTTTTGACCGATGATCGCCAGGTGCCGGTCGATCACCCGGCCAGCAACATGGGTTCTCTCAAGGCGAGCATGGGTGAAACCGGCGCGACCCTGGTCGGCCTGGAGAGCGGCGCTCCGGTTGCTCCGTTCGATCTCGTCTGGCTTGGCATGGGTACAGACGGTCACGTGGCGTCGCTGTTTCCAACGATGGCCGCGGAGAACGTCCTTGAACCAACTGTCATTTCCACCCTTCCCGATCCCCTGCCGCCGGAAGCTCCGTTCGCCCGGCTGAGCCTGAACATTCCCGCACTCGTCGCCTGCGACGAGTTGATCCTGGTCGTTACCGGTCAGATAAAGAAGGACGTGCTTGAACGCGCGCTGGCAGGGACTATCGACGTGCCTGTTGCGCGGCTTCTGCGGGCCGCGCGCTGCCCGGTCACGATCTACTGGAGCGAGTGATGGCCACCCTCGACACGACGCTTGCCCGGGTCACCCAACGCATTGTCGAACGATCCCGCCCGGGCCGGGGCCACTATCTCGACCTGATCGAACGGGCGCGTGATGCCGGCGTCAACCGCCCGCACCTTTCCTGCGGCAACCTTGCTCACGGCTTTGCGGCGAGCGGGGAGGACAAGCCAACGCTTCGCAAAGGAAAGTCGCCGAATATCGGCATCGTTACAGCCTACAACGACATGCTTTCGGCGCACCAGCCGTATGGTCGCTACCCCGACCAGATCAAGGTCTGGGCGCGCGAAGCTGGCGCAACGGCGCAAGTGGCCGGCGGCGTTCCGGCCATGTGCGACGGCGTGACGCAGGGGCAGGATTCGATGGACCTGTCGCTGTTCAGTCGCGACGTGATCGCGATGGGAACCGCGGTGGCGTTGAGCCACGGGATGTTCGAGGGCGCGTTGCTTCTCGGCATCTGCGACAAGATCGTGCCCGGCCTGCTGATCGGCGCCCTGCGCTTCGGTCATCTTCCCACGATCCTGGTGCCTGCCGGGCCGATGTCGTCGGGTCTGCCGAACAAGGAAAAGGCCCGCGTCCGCCAGCTCTTCGCGGAAGGCAAGGTGGGGCGCGACGAACTGCTCGAGGCGGAAAGCGAAAGCTACCACGACGCGGGAACCTGCACCTTTTACGGAACCGCCAACTCCAACCAGATGATGATGGAGATGATGGGCCTGCATTTGCCGGGAGCGAGCTTTGTAAACCCGCGCGACAAGCTTCGGCAGGAATTGACGCGGGCCGCGGTGCACCGGGTCGTGGAAATTGCTTGGAACGACGGCGATTATCGCCCGCTCGGCCACTGCGTCGATGAAAAGGCTGTCGTCAACGCGATCGTCGGCCTGCTTGCGACAGGCGGTTCGACCAACCACTTCATTCACATCCCCGCCATTGCCCGCTCAGCCGGGATAATCGTCGACTGGAACGATATGGACGAGCTCAGCCGCGTCGTCCCGCTCATCGCCAGCATCTATCCGAACGGAGCGGGAGACGTGAACGGCTTTGCCGCGGCAGGCGGAATGCCGTTCGTAATTCGTGAACTCCTCGATGCCGGCCTCGTCCATGACGACATCCTTACCGTCTATGGCAATTCTCTCGGCGATGGAGCCAGGGAGCCCTTACTCGGAGCGGAAGCGGAGCTTTCCTGGGAGGCCCCTCCAGCCGTTTCGCGCAACGAAAAGCTGCTTCGCCCGGTGTCCGAGCCCTTTCAGCTCGAAGGCGGTCTGCGGCTGGTCGAGGGCAATCTCGGCCGCGGCACAATCAAGGTGAGCGCCGTCGAGCCCTCGCGCTGGACCACCGAGGCGCCCTGCCGCGTCTTCGCAGACCAGAATGCGGTCCTTACCGCTTTCAAGTCGGGCGAACTCGAACGTGATGTCGTGGTGGTCGTCCGGTTCCAGGGACCGGCAGCGAACGGCATGCCCGAGCTTCACAAGCTTACCCCGCCGCTGGGCGTCCTCCAGGACCGTGGCTTTGCCGTGGCCCTCTTGACCGACGGGCGGATGAGCGGAGCAAGCGGCAAGGTGCCTGCCGCCATCCACGTGACGCCCGAGGCGGGCAAGGCCGGCCCGATCGCCAAGCTGCGCGATGGCGACATTGTGCGGATCTGCGCGCACACCGGACAGCTCGAGGCGCTAATCGATCAAGCCGAGTGGGATCTGCGGCCGCTCGCCGAAGCACCTCCCCCGGCATGGGGCACCGGGCGCGAGCTTTTCGCCATGATGCGCCACCATTGCGACCCCGCCGAGATGGGCGGATCGGCGATGCTGGCGGAGGCGGGCCTCTAGATGCGGCGACGCCTCGCCATGCAATCGCGGTTGCCCGATCCGGGTCCACCCACTTCCAGAAAAGTTCAGGAGCCTGAGACGTGAAGCCCATCGAGCAAATCATGCGAGCCGCGCCCGTGATCCCGGTTCTGGTCATCGAGGACCTCGCGCATGCGGTGCCGGTGGCGCAGGCGCTGGTTGCCGGCGGTCTTTCGGTCCTCGAGGTCACCTTGCGGACCCCCGTCGCTCTCGAGGCGATCGAGGAGATGCGCCGCGTCCCCGGCGCAATCGTCGGCGCCGGCACGGTGACCGGGCCCGAAGACTTGCGCGGCGCGCTTGCCGCAGGCGCTCAGTTCGTCGTGTCGCCCGGACTTACCCCCCGGCTGGGCGAGGCTGCGGTTTCCAGCGGCATCCCGTTCCTGCCAGGCATCGCCAATGCGGGCGACATCATGATGGGTCTCGACCTTGGCCTGACCCACTTCAAATTCTTCCCCGCCATGGCCGCAGGTGGCCTGCCTGCCCTGAAGTCGCTTGCTGCACCGTTCTGGCAGTGTCGCTTTTGTCCGACAGGCGGCATCACCCAGGACACGGCGCCCGAGTGGCTGGCGTTTGACCCCGTTCTGTGCGTCGGCGGAAGCTGGATCGTTCCCCGCAGCGCGCCCGACCCCTCTGCCATCGAGGCCTCGGCCCGCGCCGCCGCGGCGCTTGCCCGGTGAGGACGGTCGCGGATCTCGACGCAAGGCTGGCCGCGCTTCACGCTCGCACGGCCGAGACGCCGCTTTTCAATCCCGTCTTCCAGCTTAGCCTCGACCTTTCGCGCGAGATCGAGGGCGGAGCGCTCGACCTCGACGATATCGAAGTTCTGGTTGCTGATCTCGAATGCCGGGCACTGCAAAGCCGGGCGCAGCGCCTTCATCGGCTGATAAGTCCGACCGAGCCCGCGGCCAATGAGGAGAGCTTCCGTACGCTCCTGGGCGAGACCGACTTCGATGCATTCCGTGCGCGCTGGGAACGCCCGTTGCTCCACGCAGTCTTCACCGCGCATCCCACCTTCCTGCTTTCGCCGGCGCAATACGATGCTGTCGCGGCTGCCGCGCTCTCTGGCGGCGACAATGGCGCGGTTTGTCAGGTTGCCGCCCAAGATCCGGCGATCACGCTGGATTTCGAGCACGACGAGGTAACTTCCGCCATCGGCCGTGCGGCAGTGGCGCGAGACCGCCTCAATCGCCTCATCCTCGAGACCGCCCGTTCGCGCTGGCCCGATCGTTGGCTGGATCTGGCGCCCGTCCCGTTCCGCTTCGCTACCTGGGTCGGCTACGACATGGACGGGCGGACGGACATCGCCTGGTCGACCAGCATCGCATATCGGTTGCGGGAAAAGGCGACCCGGCTTGCAACCTATTGCGCGTCGCTGGCGACAATCGATTCCGCTCATGACCTTCTGCCCGTTCTGTCGGCGGCGCGCGACCACACCGCTGACTTGGCGCAGGCGTTCGCAGGTCCGCTCGACGATCCGCAAGAGCTGAGCGACGTGGCCAATCGCCTTACGAGCGACCATCCGGCCCGGCTGACCTCGCTAGCGCCGATAGTTGCCGCGCTCGATTCCGAGGGGGCAAATGCCGACGACGCACGTGCAATTGCCCTGAAGGTCCTGGCCGCCGCGATGAAAGCCGACGGGCTGGGCATCGGCTGGATCCATTTCCGCGTGAACGCCTCGCAGCTCCACAACGCCATCAGGGCGCGGATCGACCCCGAAGGGACGCTCGATCTGGGCAGTCGCGGCGCGCTGGTGCGGCTTCGCGAGCTGCTTGCAGCGGTCAAGCCGATGCGATCGAACTTCGCCGCGCTCGCGATCGAAAGCGCCACTGCACTGCGCCAGTTCCTGGCGATGGCGCAGATCCTTCACCACATCGACGCCGACGCCCCTATCCGGATGCTGATTGCGGAATGCGAACAACCGCAGACGGTCCTTGCCGCGCTATATTTCGCCCGCGCCTTCGGGGTCGAGGACAAGGTTGACGTGTCCCCGCTTTTCGAAACTGAAACCGCACTGGAACATGGCGGCCGCCTGCTTGACGCCCTGCTCGCCGAACCAGCCTATCAGGCCTATGCCCGCAAGCGCGGCCGGGTGGCGATCCAGACCGGCTTTTCCGATGCTGGCCGCTTCGTGGGCCAGATCCCCGCGGCACTGGCGATCGAGCGGCTGCAGGGACGGCTGGCGCAGGCCATGACGCGCGGGGGACTGGCCGATGTGCCGGCGCTGATCTTCGACACACACGGAGAATCGATGGGGCGCGGCGCGCATCCCGCCAGCTTCGCCGATCGACTCACCTGGCCGCTGAGCGATTGGGCGCGAGCCGGGTTTGCCGAAGCAGAGATAGTGCTCGAGCCCGAAGTCAGCTTCCAGGGCGGTGACGGCTACCTGTTCTTCCGCAATCCGGAGCTGGCGCTGGCCACGCTGGTGCGGATCGCGGAACAGGAAGCCAGGCATCGCGATGGAGCGAAAGATCCCTTCTACAGCCGGACCGACCTAAGTCTCGATTTCTATCGCAGCATTCGCCAGGTCCAGCGCGATCACCTGGAATCCGAGACTTATGCCCGCGCGGTCACGGCGTTCGGCCTGGGGATGATCAAGACGACGGGCAGCCGCGTCTCGCGCCGGCAGGGCGCGGGCGGACCCACCAGCTTGCGCCAGATCCGTGCTATTCCCCACAACGCGATCCTCCAGCAGCTGGGCTATCCGGTAAACGTGATTGCTGGCGCCGGCACCGCCGCGAACGAGGAAGTCGAGGCTATCGCGGACCTGCTGACAGCTTCGGCGCGTGGAGGCCAACTCGTGCGCCTGCTGCGCGCCGCCAACGGCCTCGCGAGCATCAAGACGGTGGCTGCATTCGGCGAGTTGTTCAATTCGGCCTACTGGGCCAGCCGCCCTTACCGCGGGACTGAAAGCGCGCTCGAGCCGGGATGCCTTGCGCTTGCCGAATACCTGACCAAGGACGATCGCACCGGCGTTTTCCGCCGGCTGGCATCGCGGCTGCGGGTCGACTGGATGAAGTTGCATCGTCTGCTCGCCCTCCTCCCCCAGGAGGAGGAACAGGTCCCGCGCGAGGATACTCGTCGCGCCATCGGTCTGCTCCAGGCGCTGCGCCTTGCATTGCTCCAGCACATGTTCCTGCGCGCAGCACAAGTGCCCCCGTTCGCCCGGTCGAATGACATCAGCCGTGAGGACGTGCTGGAGATGGTGCTGTCGCTCCGGATCGACGAGGCGCTGGCCCAGCTTCGCCGGGCCTATCCCGTGTCGGTACCCCAAATCGGTGATTTCAGCGTGACCGAGCCGACCGACTATCCCGATGCCGCGAGCGATGGGCATGGCTATGGCGCGGTCCGCGCCAGCTTCATCGACCCGATCGACAGGGCCCACGCGCTGAACCTGAGGATCGCGACAGCCATCGCCAATCACTTCGGCGCGCACGGCTGATCGGACGGTAAGCGATTGTCTCCGCAGCATTGTGACGCACGGCATTGCTGCAATCGATAGCGCGGCCTAGCGTAATCGAGGGAGTCGCCGGGTACCGGTTAATTCCGGAACTATCGTGCTTCCCCGTCGCTCGGGGAGATGCGTCACAATGAAGGTGCGTTTTTGGGGTACGCGCGGGTCGTTCGCCAAGCCCGGGCCGACCACGGTCCGATATGGCGGCAACACTAGCTGCGTCGAAGTAGTCACCGATGCCGGCACCCGGATCGTCATAGACTGCGGCACCGGCGGCCACGGCCTTGGCCAGGCGATCCTTGCTGAGGATGAGCCCAGCAAGGGCCACATGCTCATCAGCCACACCCACTGGGACCATATCCAAGGCATCCCATTCTTTGCCCCGTTCTTCGTTCCGGGCCACGAATGGGATCTCTACGCCCCGCAGGGCTTCGGGGAATCGCTGCGCGAGACCCTCGCTGGGCAGATGGAATACACCTACTTTCCCGTCACCCCCGAAGCGTTCGGCGCAAGCGTGCGCTACCACAACCTCGGCGAAGGCCGCTTTACCATCGACGACGTGTCGATCAGCACTTGTTATCTCAATCACCCGGCGCTGACTCTGGGCTTCAGGATCGAGGCCGACGGGGCAACCGTCGTCTATTCCTGTGATCACGAGCCGCACTCTCGCGGGCTTGCCGGTGGAGAATTGGCGATCGATGGGCAGGACTTGCGCCACGCCCAGTTTCTTGCCGATGCGGACCTCGTCATTCACGATGCGCAGTATGTCGCGGCGGAGTACGGCGACAAGGCCGGCTGGGGCCATAGCACCGTGGAATATGCAGTCGCCGTGGCGCGCTTTGCGGGTGTCGGAAAGCTGGCCCTGACGCATCACGATCCGATGCGTAGCGATGACGAAATCGACGCGGTTGTCGCAGCCGTTCTCGCAAATATCGGCGGCAAGACTGCGATGGAAATCTTCGGTGCGGCCGAAGGGATGGAGATCGAACTGGCCGGAAAGCGCGATGCCCTGCCAACGCCCGACCAACCCGAAACCGCAAGGCTGGGCCGAAGTGTGGCGGGCCGCCAATTGCTCCTGCTGGTCGCAGACGATGACGAGCTTGCCGCGAAGATCGCGCTTGCCGTAGCGGACGAGACGATCGCAATGCTGCGCGCGAAGACCTCGGACGAAGGTCTTTCCCTTATTGCCCAGCATCATCCGAACCTGATCATCGTGGACGATGCTCTTGCCGGAATGCGCGGCACTGCCTTTGCCTATGCGGTACGGGCACTCCCCCACGAAGGCGCTGACAACGTGCCTATCATGATCCTCGGTCACGGACCTCTCCCAGCCACGGGGATGGAGTGCAGCGCGGTCGACTGGCTCGAGGCGCCATTCTCGGTGGAATACGCCCGGTCCCGCATTCGCACCTGGATCATGCGTTCGGAACTGCGCTGGGTCCGTGCTGCGAAACCTTCCGACGAGGCCGAGCGTCTTGCCGCGCTGCACAGCCTGGGCATCCTGGATACCCCGCCCGAAGAGACTTTCGATCGGTTCACGCGCATCGCCGCGGCGCTGTTCGACGTACCGGTGGCTCTCGTCAGCCTCGTCGATTCCGATCGCCAGTGGTTCAAGTCGTGCTTCGGAACCAACGAGTGCGAGACGCCGCGGGAAATGTCGTTCTGCGCGCACGCGGTCGAGGCGCGGCAGATCCTCGTCGTGCCCGATACGCTCAACGACCAGAGATTTCGCGACAACCCGCTGGTCAATGGAGGCCCACGCATCCGGTTTTACGCGGGTGTTCCGCTGATCCTTCCCGGCGGCCAGTGCATCGGCACGTTCTGCGTGATCGATATCCGTCCGCGCGATCTGTCCGAGACCGAACGCGGCCTGCTGCGCGATCTCGCCAAATCGGTTGAGGAGGAACTCGTTCGCTGGGCGCCGGCGCCCGGCATGGGTTCTTCCGGTGCGGCTCTCGCGGCGCGCGCCTGATGGGGGCCGCCTCTCCTCTTCCCTGGAACATGCAGGAAGGTCCCACGGAAGAACCCTTGTCCCCCGCAGCCCCGGCTGGCTCCGGCAGGGCGCTATTCTGGCGGCTGGTGTGGATCTACAACTCGGGCTGCATAGCCGCGATCGTGATCACGCTGATCCTCGTGCTGCTCGGGCTGGAATTCACCGGCTGGCAGTGGCTGATGATCATGGCGCAGCTGCCGCTCGCCGTGATCATCTACACCTCGATCGACGTGTGGGTGATCCACCGCCACACCCGCCCAATCGCCGCTGCGCTCGACACGCTTGATCGCACGAGCACCGCCAGCCCCGCTGACCTTTCGCGAGCTCTCGTTCAATCGCTCAACCTGCCGCTGCTGTCGTTCCTGAGGGTCACCTTCCTCCACGGGCCTATCGTGGCGATCATCGTGCCAACCTGCATGGTCCTGACCTCGCCCTGGACCGACGCCTACTTCGCCCGGTGGCAGGTCCTCACGTTCTCGGCGATGGTCCTGTTCTTCGCTTCGCCCACTCATGCGATATTCGAATTCTTTGCCGTCAGCCGGGCGATGGTGCCAACGATCCTGCGCCTCAGCCGCGCTCTCGGCAGTCCGCTCGCTCCTGGCTACCAGCGCCGATTGATTGCCGTCCGGCTCAAGAGCAAGCTGCTTTACCTCGCCATTTTCGTCACCGCCCTGCCCCTGGTGTTCTTCGCGGCCTCGGTCATTTTCAAGGTCGAGCGGATCATGCTCACCCGCGGCATCAATGTTGCTCTCTCCGACATGCTGCCGCTGTATCTGTGGGTCGGCGGCCTGGTCATCATCTGCATGGCTGGTTCGGTGATCATGGCACTGCTGACCGCGAACGAGGTTTCGTCTTCCGCAACCCGTCTCGTCGAGGCGATGGGCGAGGTAGAGAAGAACCGCCTGGACCGGGTCCGCCTCGATGTCGTCAGCACCGACGAATATGCCGAAATCAACCGCGGCTTCCTGATGATGGTCGAGGCGTTGCAGGAAGAGCAACGCATCCTTGCGATCAGCCACGATCTGGCCGGCGAGCTTCAGCTTGATCTGCTTATCGCGCGGATCATGCACGAGACGACGCAGCTTCTGAACGCGGAGCGATCGACCCTTTTCGTCCACGACCCCAAGACCGGCGAACTCTTTTCGCTTTATGCCGAAGGCGACGGGTTGCGTGAAATCCGCATCCCGGTCGACCGGGGCATTGCCGGCGCGGTTTTCGCCAGCGGGGTGATGGAGAACATCTCCGACCCCTACGAGGACCCGCGGTTTGGCAAGGAGGTCGACCGTCGCACAGGATTCATAACCCGCAGCATCCTGTGCGCGCCCATTTCAAACAAGGCCGGCACCCGCATTGGCGTGACGCAAGTTCTGAACAAGCGCCAGGGTGCCTTCAACCCGCGCGACGAGGCCCGCCTGCGCGCATTTTCGGCGCAGATCGCCGTGTGCCTGGAAAACGCCCGGCTGTTCGAAGACGTGCTCAACATGAAGAATTACAACGAGAGCATCCTCAAGAGCACCTCGAACGGGATCATTACTCTCGACGCTGACAACGTGATCGTCACCGCCAACGACGCCGCGGTGGCGCTGGTCGGCGGCTCGCGCGAGGCGGTGGTCGGCCAGCAAGCGCGCGCGGCGTTCTGCGGCGACAACAGCTGGATCGCCGACAGCATCGAGCGCGCGGCCCGCACTGCCGACCCCGCCCTCGCCTTCGACGTTCAGATTGCCCGCGTGGATGCCGCTCCCGCTTCGGTCAATCTGACCACCGCGCCGCTGATCGATGCCGCGGACAAGCGCATCGGTTCGATGCTGGTGATGGAGGACATCACTGCCGAAAAGCGGGTGCGCTCGACCATGTCGCGCTACATGAGCGCAGAAGTCGCCGAGCAGCTTCTCGCCGCCGGCGAAGACGAGCTGATCGGCAAGGACCAGAAGGTCTCGGTGCTATTCGCCGACGTGCGCGGATTTACCTCGATCGCGGAATCCATCGGAGCGCGCGAGACAGTGGCGATGCTCAATGCCTACTTCACCGAGATGGTCGACGTGGTCCTGCGCAATGGCGGCATCCTCGACAAATACATCGGCGACGCGATGATGGCTCTCTTCGGGGCGCCCTTTGCTACCGCGCGCGATGCGGACAATGCCGTCGCCACAGCCAACCAGATGATGCGCGCGTTGACCCGGATCAACGCACAGCGAACCCGCGACAGGCACCCCAAGCTGGACATTGGGATCGGCGTCAGCACCGGCGAAGTGATCGTCGGCAACATCGGCTCGGCCAAGCGGATGGAATACACCGTGATCGGCGACAACGTGAACCTGGCGTCGCGGCTGGAAGGAGCGAACAAGCTCTACGGCTCGAAGATCCTCATCTCGGAGTTCACGCGCGATGCGCTCGGGTCCCCCGTCCTTCTGCGCGAGATCGACCGCATTCGCGTCCGTGGAAAGGCGCGCCCGGTAGCGATCCATGAATCGCTGCAATATCGCAGCAACGAGATCGACCGCGGGCTAGGCGCAATGCTCGAGGCGTTCGAAAACGGGCTCGCCGCATACCGCGCCCTGGAATGGGAACAGGCCGAGGCGGCATTCGAGCAGGCGCTGGTCGCCATGCCGGGTGACGGTCCATCGCGCGTCTATCGGGACCGCTGCCGCCAGTTCCGGGTCGTCCCTCCGCCGCCGGACTGGGACGGGGTCTGGGCGCTGACAAGCAAGTAGCGAGGCGTCATGCCTCGTAGAAATTGAGTTCCAGCAGCACGTTGTTGGGATCGGTTACAAAGATCTGCCGCAGCCCGATCGAGGCGACGTCGTTTTCCTTATAGTCGGCCCCCATGGCGTTCAGCCTGGCAACTACCTCGCCGCGGCCCGAGCAATTGAGCGCCACATGGTGAATCGCGCCGGTCGGCGTGCCGGGTGCCACGGCGCGATCGTAAGCGCGGGGAAAATCCTCGCTGTTGATGTGGAAGATCGCTCGGCCAACGGCATCGTGCATCCACTGGACCTTGTCGGCAGGCAGCGGATGGGGACCGTCGCGCCGCTCCAGGTCGAGCAGCGCGCCGTAAAACCGGGCTGTACCATCAAGATCTGCGGTGATGATGTTGACGTGATCCAGCGCGTTGACCTGCATCGCTTCGTTCTCCGTTTCCGCGTGGCGAACGCAGCTTGATCGAAGATCCGCCCTTCGTCGAGCCGCGAAGTGCGCGCGCCTGTGCTGCGCCGCTTGATCTTCGAGGTGGCGTTGTTCACGCTGGCCGCAAGAATTTACGCAACCGAGCGAAAGATCGCGCGGTGCCAACCAGGTGAGAGCGATGACCATCGAATCCCAGGCGATCCACGTTGCCCACGACGAGCCGCTCGGCTTCGATCCCAAGGCCCTGCGCGCCAAGTACCGCGAGGAGCGGGACAAGCGTCTGAAGGGCGAGGCGAACGACCAGTACGTCGAGATGGCCGGCAAGTTCGCCCATTACCTTGACGATCCTTACATCACGGAACCCATCGTCCGCGAGAAGCTGAGCGACGAGAAGGACGTCGTGGTGATCGGCGGCGGCTTTGGCGGAATGTTGGCGGCGGCACGGCTGCGCCAGCAGGGTATCGAAGATGTCCGCATCATCGAAAAAGGCGGCGAGTTCGGCGGCACCTGGTACTGGAACCGCTATCCAGGCGCGGCCTGCGACATCGAAAGCTACGTTTACCTTCCGTTGCTTGAAGAGACGGGCTTCATGCCCGAGCGCAAGTATTCGCAAGGATCGGAAATCCGCGCCTACTCGCGGCAGATTGCCGAACAGTTCGACCTCAATCGCGACGTCCTGTTCCAGACCGAAGTCACCGACCTTGCGTGGTCCGAGGAGGCGCGACGTTGGACGGTATCGACAAACCGCGGTGACAGCATCCGCGCGCGCTTCGTGATCATGGCAAACGGCCCTCTCCACCGGCCGAAGCTGCCCGGCATTCCCGGGATCGAGTCGTTCAAGGGCCACACGTTCCACACCAGCCGCTGGGACTATGCCTATACGGGGGGCGACCAGCACGGAAACCTTACCGGCCTTGCCGACAAGGTGGTCGGGATCATCGGTACGGGGGCGACCGCTGTCCAGTGTGTTCCCCACCTGGGAGCTTCGGCCAAGCAGCTTTACGTCTTCCAACGCACGCCTTCATCCATCGACGTCCGCGGCGACCGGCCAACCGATCCGGAGTGGGCGGCCTCGCTCCAGCCCGGGTGGCATCGCCACCGGATGGAGAACTTCAACACGCTCGTCTCGGGCGGCTGGGCCGACGAGGACCTGGTGGCCGACGGTTGGACCGACATCATCCGCAACCTCGGCGTCATCGCCAGGATGCGTGCTGCCAAGGACGCCGGGCAAAAGAAGGTCGACCCCGGCGAACTGGTTCAGCTTGCCGATTTCCAGAAGATGGAGGCGATCCGCCGCCGGGTGGAGGAAATCGTCGGCGACCGCGAGACTGCCGAGGCCCTGAAGCCCTACTACAACCAGTTCTGCAAACGCCCCTGCTTCCACGACGACTACCTGGCGACCTTCAACCGGCCCAACGTCGCGCTGATCGATACGGATGGCAAAGGCGTGGAACGGATCACCCCGGATGGGGTCGTCGCCAACGGACAGGAATACAAGCTCGACTGCCTGATCTTTGCCACCGGCTTTGAGGTTGGAACGAGCTATGCCCGCCGCGCAGGCTATCAGATCCGTGGGTTAGGCGGCCGTACGCTCGAGGAAAAATGGTCGACAGGCGGCCGCAGCCTGCACGGGATGACCGTCAACGGATTTCCCAACTGCTTTATCTTCTCGGTCGTCCAGTCCGGCTTCACCGCTAACTATCCCCACGCGCTCGACGAACAGAGCACGCACGCGGCGCACATCATCGCCGAGGCCCTGCACGGCCAGAAAACGCGCGTCGAGCCGACCGAGGAGGCAGAGGAAGCTTGGACCCGGGAGATTCTGGACGCCGTTCTGGATCGCAAGAAGTTCCTCGAGGAGTGCACGCCGGGCTACTACAACGGCGAAGGCAAGCTCAGCCCCCTCGCCGCCAGCTTCAGTTCCTACGGCAAGGGTTCGGTCGCGTTCTTCAAGATTCTTTCAGACTGGCGTGCGGCAGGCGGACTGCCTGGCCTTGCCGTGACCTGAAACGGTGGCGCCTGGCCGCGAATGCCCCTAGCGGCAGTCGCGTGCCAGGGACCCGACCATGACAACGGATTACGACGCTATCGTGCTGGGCGCGGGCGCGGCCGGGATGATGTGCGCCGCGACTGCGGGCCAGCGCGGCAAGCGCGTGCTGCTGATCGATCACAATGCGCAGCCCGGGCGCAAGATCGTCATCTCCGGCGGTGGGCGCTGCAACTTCACGAACATCGGCACCGCGCCCGACAGGTTCATTTCCGCCAACCCCCATTTCGCCCGCTCGGCGCTCAGCCGCTACACCCCGCAGGATTTCCTGTCGCTGGTCGAAGCCTACGGCATTGCCTGGCACGAAAAAACGCTTGGCCAGCTCTTCTGTGACGGGTCGGCGATGCAAGTGGTCGATCTTCTGCTCGCGGAATGCAGCAAGGGCGGGGTCGAGCTTGCGCTGGGACAACCAACCGGCGCGGTCGAACATGGCGACGGACACTTTCGGGTCACGACCGGCGCGAGGACTTATCGCGCCCCGGCACTTGTCGTCGCCACCGGTGGTCCTTCGATCCCGAAGCTGGGGGCAACCGGCCTTGCCTACGAACTTGCGCGCGCCTTCGGACTCAAGGTCGTGGAGCCGCGCCCCGCTCTCGTCCCGCTGACCCTCGGCAGCGACGAGGTTCTGTTCCGCAAGCTTTCCGGCGTCAGCGCCCCGGTCGTTGCCCGGACCGGCAAGGCCGAGTTTGCCGAGGCCGCCCTGTTCACGCACCGCGGTCTCTCCGGTCCGGCGATCCTCCAGATATCGTCGTACTGGCGCCGGGGAGAAACCGTCGGAATCGACTTTCTTCCGGAACGCGCTCGCGGTTGGCTGCGCGAGGCCAAGCACGCCTCTCCTCGCGCGACGTTGCGCAGCACGCTCGCCCGTTCGCTGCCCGATCGCCTTGCCGAAGCCCTGGCCGACCAGATCGCGCTTCCCGGCGAGCTGGCCAACCAGCGCGACACAAAGCTGGACGAAGTCGCGGCGCGTTTGGCCGACTGGCGCTTTCATCCCAATGGCTCCGAAGGCTTCGCCAAAGCCGAGGTGACGGTCGGTGGGATCAGCACGGCGGAACTTTCATCGCAATCGTTCGAGGCACGCCGCGTTCCCGGCCTCTACGCCATCGGCGAGGCGGTCGACGTTACCGGATGGCTGGGCGGCTACAATTTCCAGTGGGCCTGGGCGAGCGGTTGGGCGGCGGGCCAGTCACTCTAGCCGAAGCCGTTAGGAGCGTTCCTGCGCCTCGACGATCGGCGCGCGGCTCGGCCGCACTGCCACCACAAGCACACCCAGAAGGGCGAGCCCTGTTCCGATCAAGGTCCGCGTATCGAGGCGGTCCCCGGTGATCATCACCCCCAGCGCGATCGTTGCCAGCGGCGTCATCAACGTAAGCGGCGCAAGGAGATTCGCTTCATAGCGCGCGATCAGCCAGTAATACGCCGTGTGCGCGCAGACCGAGACCACGAGCGCCGAGAACAGGATCGCCCCCAAGAACGGCCATCCCGCTGCCGTCGCGGCCTGCCACTGTCCATGCTCGAAGAGCGCCGATGCCAACGCGAGCGGCAGCGAGCCGGTCAGTCCCACCCACGCCTGGAAGCGCAGCGGCGCAATCCGGTCCATCTGCTTCATCAGGATCGCGCCGAGCGACCCCGCAGCGGCCGCCCCGAGGATGAACAGCAGGCCCGGAGACAGGGCAAAGCCGGGTCGCCACACCACCAGCAGAACACCGATCAGCGTCAACGCAATGCCACCGCCCCGCCGCCAGTGGATCCGCTCGCCGAGCATCACGACCGAAAGCAGTGTCGTAATGGGCACGCCTGCCTGGATGACGACCGCCGCCATCGATGGCGACGAGGTCTGCAAGCCGATGAACAGCAGCGCGAAGTTGCCGCCGCCCATCAAGGCGCCAACCAGGATTATCCGCCAGCCCGGGCGTGGCACCGGCAGCAGCCACGGCAGCGTTACCAGCAGCACGATCAGGAAACGCAAGGCTGCAAAGAACAGCGGCGGCACGTGCCAGGGTCCGACCACGAGCTTGCTGAGGACGTTGCTGAAGCCCCACATCAGGCACACGAAGACGAGCAGGACGAAATCGCGGAGTCGCATTCGACCGCCTTGGGCAAACCCGGCGGGCATTGCCAGCGCGAACGCGCATCGCCCGCTCTCGGACGCTCATACAGCGTCCCGAAAGGTTTCTTATGATACTATTTAACAATGGAACGCATCGAAAAACACGGCACTTCGGATCGGCGACGCTTTCTTGGCGCGGCTGCGGTGGGCATGGCCGGACTGGCGCTTCCAGCCCGACTTGGACACTCAGGCGGCAGCGTATTTTCGATGCTTTCGCCTGCTCCGACAGCGATCGCCCCCGGCACTGCGCCACTGCTGAATGCGGCCGACATGCCGCGCTTGCTTCCTCGCGCCTTGGCGGCGCTGGATCGGCATAGCGGCACGATCCCCAATCGCGATCTCATCGGCATCGTCGATTTCGCCGAGCCTTCGCGCGACCCGCGATTTCACCTTGTCGATCTGACCAGGGGCAAGTTCGACACTCATCTCGTCGCTCACGGCCAGGGGTCCGACCCGGCTGCCAGCGGTTGGGTCGAGCGCCTGTCGAACCAGCCGAATTCCAACGCTTCGTGCAGGGGCGCTTTCCTTGTCGGAGAGACCTATTCCGGCAAGCACGGACGCTCGCGCCGTCTGGTGGGCCTGGATTCCGAGAACAGCGAGGCGCTCGATCGGGGGATCGTCATCCACGCGGCCAGCTACGTCGATCAGCGCATGGCCCGCGACCAGGGCCGGATTGGGCGGAGCCAGGGCTGCTTCGCGGTCGCTCCATCGGTCATCGGCCAGGTGCTTGAGCGACTGGGTCCTGGCCGGATGTTGTTCGCCTGGAAGTAAGACGCGGGCAGGTCGCCTCAGCCAGCGCCGCCTTCCACGCGTTCCATCATCTCCATGAAGTCGCGTGCCTCGTTGCGCGCGGCTTCGTCGGTGAACGCGACATCGAGATCAGGCGCGCTTCCGAGGACGTAAAGCAGGGCCCAGATCGCGAAGCGCCTGGCGCGATCTCTTTCCAGCCCCAGGTCCACGGCCATGCGCTCGGTCCCGGCGGAAAGCGCGTCCGGCGTCAATTCACCCAAATCGGCGGTACCGAAGTAGCGTCGCAATTGATCGTCGAAATCCATGGCCGCCTCGTTGCCTACCGTTTCAGCCGGGCATGCACCTGCGCGGCGGTGTTGAACAGCCCGGCGAATTAGCGCCGCATCTCCATCCACCGACCCAGCGGCGTCCCCGCAAAGGCCGCGGCTATGCGCTCGCGAACCGCGGGCTTCTCATCCTGGCCCAGCTTGAGGCGCGGTGCAGCCACGTTGATCGTCGCGCGAAAACCGATCACACGCCGCTTCAGCACCTCGTAGCGCGGACCAAGGCCCGCAGCCCGCCATTCGGGATCGAAGTGCGCGACCGTTGCCGCGAGCGCCTCGCCGGTCAGCGCGTCATCAACCACGATATCGACATCAAGCCGCGCCGCGACGAAGTTCCAGGTCGGCGCCCAGTCGGGCTCACCCGCAATGTTTCCCGTGACGACGGAGTTGGGCCCGAGGAAAAGAAGCTGCGCCCGCCCCGCTCGCATCAGGGCATCCGCAGCGGGGTGCGATTTGGGGAGGTGGCCGAGGAGCGCTTCCTGCCCCATTTCCCTCACCACCGGCATCAGCAATGCCAGTTCGGGCGCCGCATGGGGCACGATCCAGGCCAGCCCTGTCTCGTCGATCAGGCAAGCCAGCTCGTCGTCCGATGCCTGCGCGAAACCGTTCATCGCGCCAGTACCGCACGCAACCAGGCCGATGCTTCGTCGAGCGCCCTGCGCGCGAGGGGCGAGACTTCCGCAGCCTCGAGAAAGCTGTGGGTCGCGCCGCGATAGACGCGCATCTCGACGTCGACATTCGCCGCGGCCAGCTTCACCCCAAGCTCCCTGTTCTCGTCCGCCAGAATGTCGCACTCGGCGATGCAAAGGAACGTGGGCGGAAGCCCCTCGAACCGGCCGAGCAGCGGCCGCGCGCGGGGGTCGGGCCCACGCTCGCCCGCGCGGTAATTCACCCAGAACTCGGCCATTTCCGAAGGGGTCAGCATGTACGCATCGCCGCCGAAACGGGCATAGGAGGCGCGCTCGACGTCATCGATCGCGCCGTAATTTACCAGTAGCGCGGAAAGAAGCGGCCGCCCGGAATCCCGCAGGGCCATGGCAGTGGCAAGCGCGAGGTTCCCGCCGGCACTGTCTCCACCCAGCGCAAGCAAGGCGGGATCGATCCCATGTTCGGTCCCGTTCGCGGCGACCCACTCGACCGCGTCACGCACCTCGCCAAGCGCGTGGGGAAAACGCACTTCGGGCGAGAGGCTGTAGTCAATCCCGACGACAGCACATCCACTGCGCGCAGCATATTCGCGCATCAGGCGATCGTGGGTGTCGAGGCTAAACACGGTCCACCCGCCACCATGGCAGTAGAGGAGCGCGGGCAAGTCCGCATCGAGTGTCGGACGGTGGATCCGCAAGCGCAGGCCCGCAGTTCCGATCCGCACGTCTTCGGTCGATGCCATCGCGGGACCGCCAGCGACCCACGGGCGGCGCACTTCCTCGGCAATCGCGCGGCGGCGGACGACGTCCACCGGATCGGCGCCGCTCAGCCGCGCATAATCCGCCGAGGTTCGTTCGACGAACTGTCGAACGCCCGGCTCGACGTCATCGACAACAGGTTCGGGAACGTCGGGGGTGTTCATGGCGTGGGCAATCCGTTCCTGTCCTTGGCGCGCGCGGCCCGGAGCCGGGCGACGCGCGATTTGCGCTTTTTCCACCAGACATAGACGCCGGTGACGCCTTGGCCGACGGTCGTCAGCCCGGCGAGGAAGATGACCGCGACCGTGGCGCCCCCGAATATCTCGCCGCTATGAAGCGGATAGAGGATGCGGATCGCGGCCAGCCCGGTGCTGTCGTCGTAGGGATTGACCTCATGAGCGAAGCGCCGGCTATGCGCGTCGAAGTAGTAATCGACCGGTCCGAGATCGCGGTAATCGAGGATGCCGTCGGGGGTGAACTTCACCCCGTAGAAGTTCCACTCGGGCAAATAGAGCATCGCGGCAGGTTGCCACGCCAGTCCGTCCCGCGCCGCCTGCGCCTTGGCCGCTGCCAGCCCGTCGGCAAAGCGCAAGGTCGGAGAAGTGCCCTCGGGAAACGGCGCCTCGTGATCGAACAGGTTCCGCTCAAGCGGAGAAATCGCGGTGACCGCCGGCTCCCAGGCTTCCGAAAAGAAATTGAGCGCCGCCGATGTGAAGGCCAGCACGATCAGCGCCGGCAAAAGCCACAGGCCGCTGGCGCGATGAAGGTCGAGCAAAAGGCGCGGCATCGCGCTCGACCGCCGGAACTGCCAGTTTCGCTTCCATTGCTTCCAATACGGCGGGCGTTGCGGCCAGGTGAGCCAGGCTCCGATGAAGTTCGAGATCAACCAGACCAGCGCGACCACCCCCAGAAGCCATCGCCCCCAGGTTCCCGCCAACAACGTGAAATGCAAATCGGACACCCCGGCGATGAAGTGCGCGCGGTCCCAGCCCGGTCCGCTGGCCCGGCGGCCGATCACCGAACCGTCCGCGGGATCGAGGAACACTTCATCCGTTGCCGGCGCGGGCGCGCCGGGACGCGCCGCTACCTTTACCGGGAGCGCGCGATTGGCCGGCACGTTAAGCGGGAACTGCACCACCTGCTCATCTCGATGACCGGCTTGGTAGGCATGGACTGCCGCGACGGCGACATCGGGAGTCGTCGGTCCGCTTGCGGCGTGAAGTCGGTACAGGCCGGGATTCAGCTCGCGGTCGATCGGGCCGCGAAAGACCAGGATGCAGCCTGTCACGCCGGCAATCGTCAGGAAGAGGACCATGAACAGCCCGGACCAGCGGTGCAGGGTGATCCAGAATTCGTGCATCCGCCCCTTCTCCCCGCGACGATGTGCAAGTCTAGTCCGTTGGCCAAGAGGGCGCCCAAGCGTGCGGGTCAGGTGCCGTCGCACATGGGCCAATTACGCTTGTTGCAAATGTTTCGCATTATGAATAGACCGCAAATTGGATGTGGCGGGACAAACTTGGCCGAAACGGAACAATAACCGGCCCTGCCACGCGCACCGATCTACTCCGGCAATGATAGCTGTTATCGCGTCAGGGGTTTCAAAATCATGGGGGTTTCGATGAACAACCGCTTCCGCACCACTACGGCCGCCATCGGCGCAATCGCCGCCTTCATCGTGCTGTCATCCGCCGCAAGCGCGCAGGACAGCGCCTCTGCTCCCGCCTCGACCGACGACGGCAAGACACTCGACACCGTCCAGACCACCCGCGACGGCGAGAACGTGATCATCGTCACCGCCCGAAACTACGTGCCGCAGGGCAGCGCGACGGCGACGAAAAGCGACATTCCGCTGATCGAGACTCCGCAATCCGTCACCGTCATCAGCCGCGACCAGATCGACCTGCTCAATTTCGTCGATGCCCAGCAGGCGGTGCGCTACGTCGCCGGCGTCACGGGCGAGAACTACGGCCCGGATCTTCGCTTCGACTTCATCCAGGTGCGCGGCTTCACGCCCAAGCAGTTCGTTGACGGCCTGGCGACGCCCGTTACCACCACAATCCTTTCGAACGGCGTCGACCTCTACGGCTTCGAGAGCTTCGACATCCTCAAGGGCCCGGCCTCGGTGCTTTACGGCAACTCGCCCCCGGGCGGCATCTATAACCTGACCAGCCGCCGCGCATCGCGGACGTTTGGCGGAGAGATCAGCGCCAAGTACGGCGAGCAAGACTACAAACAGATCGGCATGACCGTGACCGGCCCCGTCAATGACATGATCGAGGCGCGTGCGACGGTGATGTACCGCGATCGCGACGCGGAGCGGGCCTTCGTTCATGCGAAGCGGCTCTATGCCGCGCCCACTGCGACGATTCACCTGGGCGATTCCACGCGCCTGACCGGGCTGGCCTATTACCAGTACGACGAGGTGAACGGCGATACCAACGGGTTCCTTCCCGTCCAGGGCACGCTGCTTCCCAATCCCAACGGCCGGGTCCGCCGCGACACCAATCTGGGCGAGCCCGACTACAACCGTTACACTCGCCGCCAGTGGGGGGCCGGCTTTGAAGCCGACCATGATTTCAGCTCGTCCGCGGGTGTGACCGTCAACGCGCGGTGGAGCGACTACGATGAGTTCCAGCAGATCATCTACGGCGGCTTCCTGGGCGCCGACAACCGGACGGTGGGGCGGTTCAGCTTTCCCTACGCCGAGAAGGTCAAGAACTTCAGCATCGACAACCGCTTCCATGCCGCGCTCGCGACGGGCGCGATCGAGCACAAGATTCTCGTCGGGCTCGACTATCGCAATGTGCGCAACGATGCCGCCTACGGTTTTGGCTCTGCCAGCAGCATCGACCTCTACAATCAGGTCTATGGCCAGGGCGGACCGTTCATCACGCCCGCGCTGGCGACCCGCTACAACGAGCAGCGACTGCGCCAGACCGGCGTATATGCGCAGGATCAGATCGGGATCGGCAACCTCTTCCTGCTTGTCAGCGGCCGGCAGGACTGGACGAAGAGCAATTACATCCCGCCCTTCACGCCGGTAACCGCAACAGGTCCGACGGTGAAGCAGAAGGCTGACAAGTTCACCTGGCGGGTCGGCGCGAACTACGTCAGCCCCAGCGGATTTGCCCCGTATGTCAGCTATGCCACCTCGTTCGAACCCGTTCTCGGGGCGGACCTCACGGGCAAGGCGTTCAAGCCCACGACGGGCCGCCAGATCGAAGGCGGCGTGAAATTCGACGGCCGCAACATGGGCGATGACGTGAAGCTGTTCGGCACGGCTGCGCTATACAAGATCGACCAGAAGAACGTCGTTTCGACGCTTTCCGGCCCGCAATTGCCCGTGTTCGGTACGCAAAGCGGCAAGGTCGAGGTGTACGGCGGCGAGATCGAGCTTGTCGCGCGAATTCGCGAACAGCTCTCGATCAACGGCAGCTACAGCTACACCCATTCGGAAATCAAACAGAGCAACGTTGCGGTCGAGATCGGCGCGCCGCTGCCGGTCACACCCAAGCACAAGGCGTCGCTGTTTGCGGACTACACCTTCCAGGTCGGCGCGCTGGCCGGCCTCGGCTTCGGGGCGGGAGCGCGTTACGCCAGCGGCAGCGCGGGCAGCCTGCCGGGCGCGTTCAACCCGGTCGTGTACAAGAGCGAAAGTGCCACTTTGTTCGACGCGATCATCCACTACGATACACCCGAATGGCGTTTCGCGATCAACGGCTCGAACATCCTCGACAAGCGCTATGTCGCGCGCTGCGCCGGGGTGTTCAACTGCACCTACGGTGCCGGACGACAAGTGATCGGCACCGCGACCTACAAATTCTGACCGCGTCGCGCCCGGCTGCGCTGGCGATGAGTATCGGCCGAACCCCGGCTTTGATGCTTATCGCCGCGCTGGTCGGGGCAGCCCTGCCCGCCCACGCACAGGACGGGCTTGGCGAGCCACCAGCAGCGCAGCCCGACGGGCCAAAGGGAGAGCTTCCTCCTGCTGCCGCCGTACGCGACGGACCCGCGGAGCCCGCGCTCGGCATTTCGGGGATCCGGCCTGTCGCGCCGCAAGCAGCGGGGCACGTCCTGCCACTTGTCCCGACGCGCGAGTTCGCCTTCGCCACCGACGAAGGAACGTGGCTTCAGCTTGACCTGACGCCGGATAGCAGCACCATCGTCTTCGACCTGCTGGGCGACATCTACGCCATGCCGGCGACGGGCGGAGAGGCGCGCGCGCTGACGCGGGGGCTTGCGTTCGATACCCAGCCTGCGGTCTCACCCGACGGGCGAACGATCGCCTTCCTTTCGGACCGCTCGGGCGTGGAAAACGTCTGGATCATGCGCCTGGACGGCAGCGACGCCCGGCAGGTGACGTTTCGCGGAGACAATCCCGTCTTCGTTTCGCCAGCTTGGGCCGCTGACGGCAAGAGCCTGTTCGTATCGGAGTTCCGCCCCGACCGCGGTGCGTACCAATTGTGGCGCATGGGGACCGACGGTCAAACAACCTTGCTGGTCGCTAACCGGGCCGAGGGCGCGAGCGATGCCCCCACGGTGAGCGCGCTCGGTGCATCCGCTTCGGCGGACGGACGCTACCTGTACTATGCGCGCCACGAAGGCGGGCTCGACCTCGCTCGCCCCGAAGAATGGCGCATCGTTCGCCGGGAACTTGCGAACGGGGCCGAGACAACCTTGGTCAAGGCGGTGGGCGACATCAGGCTGGGCCCGGTTCAGACGAGCGCGTTCCGCCCGATACCCTCGCGCGACGGCCGCTGGCTCGCCTATGCGATGCGTCAGGGCGGCGAGACATTCCTGCATTTGCGCGACCTGCGGACCGATGCGGATCGCACGTTGCTCCGGCTCGATCCCGACGCCCTTCAAACTGCATCGTGGAGCGACCTTGCCCCGCGGTTCGCGTTCAGTCCCGACAGTCATTCGTTGTTCGTGCCGCAGGACGGCAAGATCAGGCGTGTCGACCTTGCGAGTGGCCGGATCAGCGACGTTCCGTTTCGGGCCGAGGTCCGGCTTCCGCTTGGACCACTGACCCGCTCGCAGACGCCGCTTGAAACCGGTCCCGTGCGCGCGCGGCTGATCATGGCGCCCGAGCCGTCGCCGGATGGTCGTTGGCTGGCTTTCTCGGCGCTGGCCCACGTTTACCTGATGCCCCTGGACGGAAGCGCACCGCCGCGGAGGATCGACAGGTCGCCCGGATCGGCGACCCATCCGGCATGGTCGGCGGACTCGCGCAAACTTCTGTTCGTCGACTGGGGCTCACCAGCCGGTGGAAACGTCTGGCAGTTCGACCTTGGCAGCAGGAAAGTGAGAAAGGTCAGCGACCGCCCCGCCTTCTATACGCATCCCGTGTTTGCGCCGGATGGCGGCATTCTCGCCGTGCGCTCGCCCACCACCGACCGCCTCGCCGGCTATGTCGAGTTCGGCCAGTTCCGCGATGCGGATCTGGTACGCTTCGATCCAAGGACGGGCGCGGCTCCGCTGGCCGCAGGCAAGATGGGCGGACGACCGCAGTTCGTGGCAGGCGATCCTGGCATTCTTCTCAACCGGCCCGATGGCGTTCACCGCGTCCTGAAACGCGGGCCTGACGCGCTGGTAGTCGGCGCCGAAGGACCGAACTGGTACTTCGCGGAAGGCCCTGCGAAAGCGGACGACCTTCGACTGAGTCCGGACGGGCATTGGGGCCTGGCGCTGATCGCCCAGCAGCTTCACCTGTTCGAGATGCCGCAGGCACAAGGCGCGGTCGTTACCCTCTCGCTGCCCCAAGTCCGCCACCGCCAGATAACGGCCGAGGGCGCGGATTACTTCGGCTGGGGCGCAGACGGAAAGTCTGTCTGGTGGTCGCTCGGATCGGACTTCTACAGGCGTCCCCTGGCCTCGATCACGCTTGAACCCGCAGACAGCATACCCGGCCCCGCTGACGCGCCGCCACCCGGCGCGGGCGGAGTTCGCGTGACCCAAGTATTGGTCGAAGCGCCCCGCGCCCACGCTCAGGGAACGCTCCTTCTGCGCGGTGCCACAGTGCTGACGATGGGAGCGGCCGGAACCCTCGCCAATGCCGATGTGCTGGTGCGCGACGGGCGCATCGCCGGGGTCGCGCCAACGGGACAGATCAAGCTGCCCGCCGGCGCCACCGCGCGCGATGCGCCGGGCAAGTTCATCGTTCCAGGCTTCGTGGATGCGCACGATCACGTCGCCGACATCCGCCGAGACGTGCTCGACCTCGCGCCCTGGGGGCCGGCCGCCAACCTTGCCTACGGAGTCACCACGGCCTTCGATCCGTCGACGCTGACGATAGACATGCTGGCCTACCAGGACCTGATCGATTCCGGGCAGATCATCGGCTCGCGCATTCTTTCGACCGGCCCGGCGATATTCTCGTTCAACGATTTCCGGTCGAAGGACGACGTGGTCGCCGTCCTGCTCCGTTATCGCGACCGTTATCGTCTCGGCAACGTGAAGCAGTATCGAACGGGCAGCCGGCAGGTTCGCCAATGGCTGGTCGAAGGCGCCCGGGAACTCGGCCTATCGCCGACCACCGAGGGCGCGCTTGCGGCCAAGCTGGACCTGACGCAAATCCTCGATGGCTACGGCGGAAACGAGCACGCCATGCCCCCTGCCGTGCTTCACCGCGATGTCGTGGAACTGCTCGCCCGGTCGGGAACAAGCTATGACCTGACGTTGCAGATCACCAACGGCGGGTGGCCCGCGCAGGACTATTTCATCGCGCGCGACGCGCCGCACAAAGATGCCAAGTACGCCCGCTTCGCGCCGCCCTCGTTTCGCGAGCAGAAGTTCCTGGAACGCACCTGGCACGATTTCGGCGAGTACCTGTTTCCACAGATTGCGGCCAGCGCGGCAAAAGTCGCGCGCGCCGGAGGGCTGTTGGCACTGGGCGCTCACGGTGAAGTGCCAGGCCTCGGGACGCACTGGGAGATGCAGGCCTACGCAATGGGCGGCTTGAGCGCAGAGGAAGTCCTTCGCGCCGCGACCATCGGCAGCGCGACGGCGATAGGGCGTGCTGGCGATTTGGGATCGATCGAGACCGGCAAGATCGCGGACCTCGTGATCCTCGACGCCGATCCGCGCATCGATATCGCCAATACCCTCAAGATCGCGGAGGTGATGAAGGACGGACAGCTGTTCGCGGGCGAGACCTTGGCCCCGTTGTGGCCCGTAGCAGGTCCGCCGCCTCGGTTCTGGTTCAGTCCTGCCCCGGAGCGAGGCCAATGAACGCGGAAGGCGCCATGCCGAAGATCCGATGAAACACGGCGCTGAACGCGCTGGGGCTTTCGTAGCCCACGTCATAGGCCACAGTCGTTACCGGCTGACCCTCCGCCAAACGCGAGATCGCCGCCATCAACCTTACCTGCTGGCGCCATGTCGCAAGCCCGGCACCCGTCTCCTCGCGGAAAGCACGGGTAAAGGTGCGCCGCCCCATCGCGGCAAGTGCGGCCCAGCCGTCGATGTCGCGCTGATCGGCGGGATTGTCGACCAGCGTCCGACAGACCCGCAGAAGACGGGGGTCGCTGGGCATGGCGAGCGCGCTGGGAAGCAGCGGCATCCGCCGGATTTCCGATAACAGAAGGCGTGCGATCTCTCCGTCCCGGCCCTCGAGATCGTAGTCGGGGTGGAAATGCCCGACCTCGAAGATCAGCGCGCGCACGAGGTCGGAAACCTCGAAAACACGGGCCTGCTGGGCCGACGTATCGAGCGCCGGATCGATATAGAGCGTGTAGGAAGCCACAGCGTTGCGGCAGTGGACCTCATGAACCGTGCCCGCTGGCAGCCAGATCGCGCGGCGCGGGGGGAGGATGAAGCTGTTGGCCGCCGAGATGACCGTCATCACCCCCTTCTCGCAATATGTAAGCTGCGCGCGCTGATGGGCATGGGGAGGATCGACAAACCCGGCCGGATAGCTGTCGTCGAACCCCATCACGGGCCGGGTCTCCAGCGGATAATCCGACGAATGCTTCACGCGGGCGGTCCAGATATCTGATCGAAGGCCGGGGCCGGCCTGGCAGCAACTTATCCAGCAAGCTTCTTTCGCTCGACACTTATCTGGATACGCGGACGGTTATGGCGAACAACCATGGCAACTGTGACAATTGTGCCGACGCCCGACCGCCCTAGACTGTCGGAAAGCCCTCCCTCCTTTTCTCCGGAAGCTCAAGCGATGCCGACTATCGACTACAATGCCGAACTCAACGTCGTCGTCGCCGTGCGTGGCCACCCGTTTGATCGCAACGCGCTGGCCAGCATGTTCGAGGCAATGGAGCGGATCGCCTTCACCTTCGTCGACCAGCCCCTGGCTGCGCGGATCATGGACCCCGACCTGCTCGACGGTTTCGACGCACTGTGTCTTTACGACATGCCCGGCATAGACTTTTCAGCGACCGAGGACCGTCCGCGGCACGTGGCGCCCGATCCACGGATTGTCGCCGGGTTCGAACGTTTGCTCGAAGCGGGAAAGGGCATTGTCGCACTTCACCATGCGCTGGCCGGGTGGCCTGCATGGCCCGAGTATGCTGAGGCGCTGGGAGGTCGGTTCCTGTACAAGCCAGGCTCGCTGCGCGGCTCCGGGCGCCCGGACTCCGGCTATCGCCACAACGTGAAGTACGACGCCGTGGTTCTCGATCCCGCGCACCCCGTGATGGCGGGAATCCCGCCGCGCTTCGCGATGGAGGATGAACTTTACCTCGCCGAAGTCTTCGAGGATTCGATCGTTCCGCTCCTGCGCGCCGATCACAACTTCGTGGCGGAGAATTTTCATTCCACCTCCGCGGCGATGGAGGGGCGCATGTTCACCAACGAGGGCTGGAATCACGCCGACGGAAGCGACTGCATCGGCTGGGTCAAGCGCGCCGGCAACAGCCCGCTCGTCTATCTCCAGCCGGGCGACGATCATCTGACCTACGACAATCCGGTTTACCGCCGGCTGGTCGAAAACGCGGTGCGCTGGGTCGCCTCGCCCGCGGCCCATGCCTGGGCGCGGGCGGGCTGAAACTCGAGATCTAGAACTGCACCCGCTTGGTATAGCCGCCGTCGACGATCAGGTTGGTGCCGGTGATCCATTCCGCGGCCGGGCTGGCGAGGAACACCATGGCGCGGGCAACGTCTTCGGCCGTGCCCAGCCGCTTCAGCGCGCATGCCTGCTCGAATGAGGCGTACATGTCGGGCGCGCCCTTCTTCACGTCGTCCCAGTTGCCGCCCTCGAACCACACCGGTCCGGGCGAAACGGTGTTGACCCTGATGCCTTTGGGACCCCAAGCCTGGCTCAACTGCGCCGAATAGGTGATCAGCGCGGCTTTGATGGAATTGAATGCCTGCGGAGCGATGAACGTCTCCGTCGCGGCGATGCTGGACATGATGACGATCGCGGCGTGCTTCGACTTTTCGAGGTAGGGCGCCATCGCCTCGCACCCGCGGACAGACCCGAGGACATCCATCTTGTAGCAGGCGTCCCAATCACCTGCGAGCTTCGAACCCGAGGCGCTGGCGGAAGGAATGAAGATATCGCAGCCACCCAGTTCATCGGCGATGCTGGTAAGCAGCGCGGGATAGCCTTCTATGTCGGTGAGGTCGCCCTGCCGCGCGACCACCTTGCCGCAATGTCTGACGTAACTGGCCCGCGCCTCCTCGACCTGCGCGGCATCGCGCGAAAAGAAGCCGACGTCGGCCCCCTCGGCGGCGAACATCTCGAGAGCGGCCCGCCCAGTGCCCCGGCTACCTCCAGTGAGGATGACCTTGAGGCCCTTCAGTTTCAAATCCATTCGATCAATGCTCCGGTTTGAAGTGGACCGCGATCAGCGGACCTGGAGAACGGCATAGCTGCGCGATACGAAACGCCACGCCCCGTCGGCATCGCGGCGCAGCGTGTCGTCGTATCGACCGGATACCAGGCGCTCGGTGCCGTCGGCACCCTTGAGCATCTCGAGCATGTACGAGCGTGACTGGCATTTGTCCCCGTCGACCGCGACCGAACCATGCGCGACGTACATCGCCGCCGCGTCGAAGCCCTGCATGAGCTTGACCCACAAGTCGCGGATGGCGGCTCGGCCGCTCGCGCGGTGCTCGCCCACCGCCCACTCGGCATCCTCGGCCCAACACTCCGCCCAGTCGTCCGCGTCCTTGCGGAAGACAGCATCGTTGTAGCTTTCGATCCGTTCCCGAACGGCCAACCGGTCCTCGACCGAGCCGCTGAACCCGCGCATCAGGCCGTGGCCGCCGCGGTCTGGAAGTCGGCGCGAGGCCGACCCTCCTCGTCGTAAACCGTCGCCACGGCATCGCAACGGTACTTGCGTACGCTCGATCCGGTGAGCCCGTACTTGCCGAGGTGGTCGCGCATCGAAGTATAGCTTTCGTCGCGGAAGTGACCCGCGAGAGCCGCCTCGTCGCGCCATTCCTCGTAAACATGAACACGGCCCGGGACGAGCGGGTCGAGCGCCCAGTTGTATGCGACGCAGCCGTCTTCCCGGCGCGAGGCCTCGATATAAGGCTTGCCATCCTCGATGGCGGCCTTGGCACGGGCGGGGTCGAAGTCGATGGTTCCGGCGATCAGGATGGGCATGACGATCCTTTCTGGTCAGGTTGTGTGGAAATCAGGTCGTGAGGGGCTCGCGGCGCGGCCCGAGGGTCAACAGCGAGGTAAGGGCGATTGCGATGCCGGCCGCGAGGACGAGAAACGGCAAGCGGAACGAGTCGGCGGTGGGATCACCGCTGGAGGTGTCGAGCAGAAGCATCGTCACACTCGCGCCAAGGCCGGTGCCGACCTGTTGCGCCGTGAACAGCACCGCACTGCCGACCCCTTGCTCGGCGGGCGCCAGCGGTGACGTGGCCGCCTGCATCAGGACTATGAATGTCGTTACGCTGCCAAGCGCGCAGATGACGAGCGCGGGCGCAACGCTGAGCGCGTACGGCTGACCCATCGTCGCGGCTAGCCAGAGGAATCCGGTGAGGTTGAGGAGCGCAGCACCGATCGCCGCTGTACGGACGGAGAACCGCGCCAGCAGTGTCGGCGCCATGTGTCCCGCTGCGATCACTGCCAGGGCGTAAGGCATCGCACCAAGCCCTGCGGACGCGGCGCTGAAACCCAAGACCCGCTGCATGTATAGCTGCGAAAGGACCATCAGCCCGCCGACCCCGCCCAGGAACAGCAGAAGCATCCAGGCGGCGAGACCGAAAAGCGGCCGGCTGAACAAGCTCGGCGGCACAAGCGGCACCGAGACGCGCCGCTCGATCATCGCGAAGGCCATGCCGGCAATGGCCGACCCGCCCAGCATGCCGAGCGCGAGCGGCGTGGGCCCCACCTTGCCCAGCATCACGACCGAGCTGACGAAAAGCACCAATGCCGTGGTGAGAGTGACTGCTCCGCCGATATCGACCGGTTCTTTCGCAAGCACAGGCGCTTTCGGAACGAACCGCAGGGCCATGACAAGAGCGATCGCCAGGAGCGGGACGTTGACGAGGAACACCGCGCGCCAGCCGAATGCGCTTACGATCCAGCCCCCGCACAGCAAGCCAAGAATAAGCGAAGCGCCCTGGGTGATACCGAACACGCCGAGCGCACGGTGCCGCACCGGACCATCGGGCAGGAATGCGGTGAGCAGAGAGAACGCGGCGGGAGAAAGCAGCGCCACCGCGAGCGCCTGCATCGTTCGGGCCAGGAGGACGAAGGCGAAGGACGGTGCAAGGCCGGCGCCGATCGAACCGGCGCTGAACATCAGGATGCCGAGAACCAGGGCGCGACGATGACCGAATCGATCGACCAGCTTGCCGCCGATGATGAGCGTGCCAGCAAGCACGAGAGTGTTGGCGGTCACGATCCACGACAGCAGCGCGGGACCGACGCCGAGGTCGCGCCCGATCGACGGGATCGCGATGCTCACGATTGCAAAGTCGGCGGTCAGGACGAGTTTGACCAACGCCATCAAAGCAATGATGCGGTTATGGCGGGACGCTTCGCTGACAGCCATTCTTCTCTCCCGAGAAACTTGGTCGCGTTTGCGATTCCAAGAAGATGCCATGCGTTATAGAATTACTCTGGACAGGGCAACGACGATCGCGGAAGAGCGGGATCAAAGGAGCAAGAGATGCCCACGAACCGCAGATTCATCCTCGAACGCCGCCCCAATGGGGTTCCCGCCGCCGCCGATTTTCGCCTTTCGGAAGAAAGCGTTCCCGAGCCCGGCGAAGGTGAATTCGTGATCCGCAACATCTACGCCTCGCTCGATCCGGCGATGCGCGGGTGGCTGGACGACGCGCCATCGTACATGCCGCCCGTTCCGCTGGGCGAAGCGGTGCGCGCCAGCACCGTGGGCAAGGTGGTCGCCTCGAAAAGCGCCGACTTCCCGGTCGGCACCTGGGTAAGCGGGCTCGGCGCCATCGAGGAATACTCGCTGTCGCGCGAAGGTGGTTTTACGCGCGCGATCGACGTTTCGTCGGTTCCTTCGCCGTCCAACTACCTTTCCGTCCTCGGTGCGGTCGGGCTGACCGCCTATTTCGGCGTAGTCGACGTCCTCGCGCCCAAAGCCGGGCAGACGATGCTGGTTTCGGGTGCCGCGGGCGCGGTTGGATCGCTGGTCGGGCAGATCGGCAAGATCCACGGGTGCCGCACGATCGGCATCGCCGGAGGCCCCGACAAGGTGCGGCGCCTTACCGAGGATTACGGCTACGACGTGGGCATCGACTATCGCGGCAAGGACCGCGCCGCCATAGAGGCCGAGATCCGGACAGCAGCCCCGGGGGGCGTCGACCTCGTCTTCGAGAATGTCGGCGGGGATATCTTGGATGCCACGCTGGACTGCCTTGCCGACCGCGCGGTGATCGCGCTGTGCGGACTGATCAGCGAATACAACAGCGTCGAAAAGGTTGGCGCGCGCAACATCTGGCAGCTCATCGTCCACCGCGCCATGATCCGCGGGTTCCTGGTGTCGGATTACCTGCCGCGTTTTGCCGAAGGCGTAACGGCCCTTGCCGGCTGGATGGGCGAAGGCAAGCTGCGCTTCGACGAGCATATCGATCGCGGGATCGAGAACGCGCTGCCTGCCTTCCTGCGCCTGTTCGAGGGTACGAACGAAGGCAAGATGATCCTCCAGCTAGGCGAGCCCTGAGCCGCCCTCCTGTTCGATCGGCGCGTTGAGCCGGCGGCTCGCCGCATTGCGCGCGGCGATGAAGCCGAACGTCGCCGCTGAACCGATGGTGGCGCCTGCCCCGGGGTAGGTCTTGCCGAACGGCGATCCGCTCCCGTTCCCGGCCGCATAAAGGCCCGGGATGGGCTTTTCGGCCAGGTCGAGCACGCGCCCCGCGGCGTCGGTCTTTACCCCGCCGTTGGTGCCGAGATCGCCAGGGCGCAGGACTGCGGCCCAGAATGGGGGCTTGTCGATCGCCCCGAGACTGGGGTTGGGCTTGTGCGCCGGATCGGCCCAGTAACGGTCATATGCCGTGTCGCCGCGGTGGAAGTCCAGGTCTCGCCCACTCCTGGCAAAGCCGTTGAAACGGTCCACCGACGCCGCAAGCGTGTCCGGATCGAGCCCGCACTCGGTCGCCAGACCACGGATCGTTTCTGAGCGCTTGAGCGTTCCGTGGGCCATCATCGCCTGACGCGCAGCCGGCGGAGAAATGTCGGGGAAGATGTGACGGGACAGGAAACGTTCGTCCATGATCAGCCAGTGACGATGCTCGGCGGCGCCGTGCTCTCGCATGATGCGGCCCGTCGCCATGTAGGATCGCGCCTCGTTCATGTAGCGGCGGCCGTTCTGGTCGACGACCATGCTCCCCGGCAAGGCGCGAAGCCCCAGAGCCAGGGCCTTGCGGTCGGGTCCGACCTCGACCGTGGGCATCCACCAGCAATCGTCGAGCAATTCGGTATCCGCACCGATGGCCCGGGCGGCAATCAGCGCATCGCCCTGATCCCCGGGAGCGGCGTTGCTCCAGGTCTCGGAAAATCCTTGCAGTTCGCGGCGCAGGGCCGGATTCTGGGCATAGCCGCCCGCCGCAAGAAGGACCCCCGCAGGAGCCTTCAAGGTCTCGCGGCGGCCCTCATGTTCGACGACGACGCCTTCAACGGCACCGCGCTTCACATCGAGTTCGACAAGGCCGGTCGAAAGCCGGACAGGAATGCCCAGCCGGTCGACGATCAGCATCAATGAGGCGACCAGACCCCGTCCCGAACCCAGCGGCTTGCGCCCTAACATCTTGTCGAAATAGTGCCGCAGCATGATCCGTGACCCGGCCATCGCCGGGCCGATCCCGGTCTTGGCGAGAACCGCCGGCCCAAATTTGTCGCTGGTAAGCGCGGGCAGATCCAGTTCGGCGGCGCGCAAAGTGGCGAGCCTTGCGCCCAGACGATTGCCATCCAGCGGAGCCGCTTCGAGAGTGCGGCCGAAGCCAGCGCCTTCGGCCTGGGGGTAGTAATCCGGGTGATCGCGATTGCGGACCCACGTGATCCCCTCGCCTGCCAGCATTCGCGCCATGACCGGGGCGTTATCGAGGAAGGCTTCCGCCTTTGCGCGCTCGCGCGCGCTTGCGTCGGAACCGACAAGACCGGTGACATAGGCGCGGGACCTTTCAGCGGGATCGTCCACCCCTTCTGCCGTCATCGCGTCGTTGGCGGGAATCCACAGGACGCCGCCGGAAAGGGCGGTCGTGCCACCCCAGCGGTCAGCCTTTTCGATAATCAGCGGGCGCAGGCCTGCGAGCCGCGCCGTGATCGCGCCGACAAGGCCGGCAGCGCCGCTGCCGACCACGATGAAGTCGTAGTCCCCGTCCATTTTTGCTGCCCCTTCGCGGCGCTGTATCATTTCCCGCCGACGCAACCGCGCCGGCGGGATCATCAGTTCTTATTGCCGATGGTCGTGGCCTAGTCGGCCATCCATTTTTCCAGATTTTCGTGGAAGTAGCGGACACGGCGCTCCTGCCATGCCAAGTAATCGCGCTTGTAGCCGCGCGAATGCAGGCCGCGCTGCTGCAAGCCCCAGATCGACACGTCCTGGTCGATCCCCGGCCCCATCGAGACCTCGTCGACCTTGCCCTGCACGTGCGGTGCGGGAACCGACACATCGACCCACTCGGCCATGCTCTGCGAGTAGTACCGTTCAGTCCCCTCGGGGAAGAGCGTCATGTACCACATGTCGAAATAGCACTTCTCAGGGTCGCTCTCGTGCGGGCGCGCGCGCAGCCAGATGTTGCCATCGGGCTTGAGGCTGAACGAGAGGTTCGGGAAGATCGTGTAGTGCCAGTGATCGGTCAGCTGGTCGTCGTGATAGGTCGAGAAGTCGAAGCCCTTCTCAGCACCCTTCTCGCGCTTTGCCTGCTGCAATGCCTTGCGGATTTCGCGCGTCTTGCCGCCGCGGAACTGCTCGGGATCAAGCCCCCAGAACTTCAGTTCCTCGGCAAGGTAGGAAAGCGTTTCGTTCTCGCCGCCGCGCAGTTGCTGCGTCGGACCCGCGCCAGGCATGAACATCCGCGCATGGCCTTCGGGATAGAGGTCGAACTGGCAGAAGCTGTGCGAGTACTCCATCACGAACTTTGTCTGCGGGTGAACGAAGGGGACGTGATAGCTTTCGTTGAAGTTGTCCTGGATCAGCTTCCAGTTGAAGTCGCCTTCGACCGTGACCCAGTGCGTACGGACCATCTTGTCCATCGGGTAAGTGTCGATCTGGTCGGCGATCGGTCCCATGAACTGGCGCAGCGGAACCGCGTCATCATCCATGTTGATCCAGACGAACCCCGCCCAGAGTTCGCATTTCACTTCGACCATGTTGAGCTTGCCGCACGGCGAGCCCTGGATGAAGTCGGCCTCGTCGGGAACAGTCTTGAGCTTGCCGGCAAGATCGTAGGCCCAGCCATGATAGGGGCAGACCAAGCGCTTGGAATTGCCCTGCTCTCCCTCGACGACCGGCATCCCGCGGTGCTGGCACACGTTGTAGAAGGCGCGCACAGCGCCGTCGTCTCCGCGAACGCAAACGATCGTCTCCGGACCGAAGTCGGCGGTCAACCAATCCCCCTTGTTGGGGATCTGCGCCTGCGTTCCGGCGATCTGCCAGGTCCGCGTCCAGATCCGGTCCCATTCGCGATCGGCCCATTCCTTGGAGAAGTAGCGGTCGGGCGAGATCGGAGTGTTGCGGAATTCAGGATCCGCAAGTTTCGACATGTCCGCCAGTTTCCGATCCTGAGCGGGCGGTGGAGTGATCACTGTGGCCATTGTCTTGGGTTCCTGTTGGGGTGGAGGGAAGGGACGGTGGCGGCTCAGCCGAGCCACGCTCCGCCGGCGAAGTGGCGGTATGATGCGTCTGATGTGCCGCGCGTGCCAAAGGCATAGCCATTGGGCTGATCGCGGTTCCACATGTCGGTTGCCGGAACCGCGCTGCTCCAGTCGTAAACCGCGCCGCGGTGGGCGATGCGCCATTCGCCGTTGCGCCTCTCGAACCGGTCGAGATAGCGGCCTGCCGCGATCATGAAGGTGTCCGCACCTTCGGCGCCCGGCAAGGCGTGGTGGGCGATGAAATAGCTCTCACCATGGGCGACGTCGCCGTCGAGCTCGATCAGGATATTGCCGACGACATGCTGCGTACGCCGCATGCCCGCCAGGACGTCCATCACCCAGGGGATGAAGTCGCGGGCCGTCCCCTTGAAGCCACCGTGATCGTCGGTTGCATCGGGATGAAACACGGCACGGACCAGATCGGCATCGCAGCGGTCGATCGCCCGGGCCAACTTGTGGACGAGTTCGATGCAGTCCTGCTTGTCGAGCATCCGCGCGACGCGCGGGTCAAGTGCGGTGGCAGGTTCGCGTTCCGTTATCATCCTCAGGCTCCCGTGTAGCTCGGGTCGTCGGGAGCCCTCGCGCCGCGGCGCTGCAGACCTCCGTAGAGCGGCCCATCCCATTGTGCGGTCGACGGCCCGTTGCGGCTCCAGTCGAGAACATAGCGGCGGTGCGTTATGCGCCATTCGTCGCCGCGCTTTTCGAGCCTGTCGAGGTAGCGACCACCGACTTCCATCTCTTGCGGGCCGTCGTTTCCTTCGACCTCGTGGTAAGCCCGGCAATAGGTTTCTGCCTCGGCGGCCGCGCCGTCAACCGTGATCAGCATGTTGCCGATGAAGTGCTGGGTACGCAGCATCGTGCCCAACCCCTTGACGACCTCGCCCGACCAATCGCCCGCATCGACCGTCCCGCTGCCGTAATCCGCCTGTGCGCCCGGCCACCAGACCGAGCGAAGAACAGCCTCGTCGCAGCGATCTATCCCCCGCGTGTAACGGCACAGGACGTCCTGAATCGCGAGCCGATCGGCTACTTCCTCAAGGCGAACGATACTCATCGCGTCCGCATCTCCTCGCGGCGGCAACTGAGGTCATAGGGAGCCCGCGCCCCCATCGGGAAGCCGGGCTGCAGCCGGAGAAGATCGTCGGCAGCCGGCTCGGTCCGCACCCAGTCGACCAGTTCGCTGCGGTGGGCGATCTTCCAGGTTCCCGCCCTGCGCTCGTAGCGGTCGACATAGCGGCCTGCCACGAACAGGTCTTGCGGCGCCCCGCCCTCGCCCGTTACTCGGTGGAACGCCTGAAAATAGACCTCGCCGAACGCGGTGTCGGTGCCTTCGAAATCGATCCGGACCTGCCCGATCATGTGGTGGTTCGAAGCATGCGGCGTCAGGACGCCTTGGGCGAAGGCGACGAAACCGTCTGCATCGCCGCGATACCCCTCGCCGTAATCGGTCGTCGCATCGTCGTGGAATACCGAGCGGTGGAGGACGGGATCGAGCCGGTCCTGCCCGCGCATGTAGTCGCACAGCAGGTCGTAGATCGCATGCCAGGATTCGAGACGATCGATCCGATCCACCGGTCAGGCCCTGGCCAGATATTGGTCAAGGGTCTGATGGAAGCGGCGAATCCTGGCTTCTTGGTAGTTGCCCAGGGTCTGCCCCCGCTTCGCCGAGGCCTGAAACCCACGATACTGCATCTCGAGGTTATCGGTGTCCTGGTCGTAAACCCCGCCAAGCCCCGGGTCCATGCCCGGCGCCTCGGCATAGGATTGATCGGCGCGCAGCGGGATCGGATCGGGCGGGTAATCGAGCGGCGTGCCCGGCGGCACCAACTTCAGGAATACGAGGTCGAACATCGTTCGGCCGGTATCGGTCCCGATGGGCCTGAAGCGGTAGATCATGGGCAGCGACACGCCGGGAAACAAACACATGTTGGGGAACAGGTGGTACTCGATCGAATCGAGCATCTCGCTGTCGGAATATGCATCCAGCGACACACCCGTGTCGGCGCTAATCTTCTGCCGCAGATGGTCCGCGGCGACGGAGCGGGCAGTGCCCCCTTCAGGCACGACCCCGCCCTCGACCCGCATCTTGTCGAGAATCTCCTGCTCGGTCTGCGGTTCGGTATAGTGCGGGCTGGGCGTTCCGATCGTGTGGACGAAACGCGTCACGTGATCGCTGAAGATGTCGTACTGAGCGTTCGCGTCGCCTGCCGTCGCCAGTCCTTGGGCGTGCGTTTCATAGACGTGGTACGCCTCGAGGAAAGCCTCCTGCGCCGCCTTCCAGTTGGTCGGTAGTTCCTTTTGCAGGTGCAGCGAAATTCGCCGGTTGGCGAGATCCCAGCGGCCGGAGAAGTGCTCTGCGAGCGGGCCAAGCTGGTCGGCCAGCGGCGCCGCGCCCGGATCCATGTTGATGAACACGAAGCCGCCCCAGGTCTCGACCCGCACTTCAGGAAGATGGTACTTCTCGTCGGTGACGTGGGGAAAATCCCAGCGGCACGGCACATTCTTCAGCGCCCCGTCGAGGCCCCAGCTCCAGCCGTGGAACGGGCATCGCAATTCAACCGCGCTTCCAGAGGTATCCGAACGCTTCAGCTGCGTTCCGCGGTGGAGGCAGGCGTTCGGAAACGCCTTGATCTCACCTTCCTCGGTGCGGGTGATGAGGACAGAAAAACGCCCGACGTCGTAAGTGATGTAATCGCCCGGCTCGGGGATGTGTTCTTCGCGGCACGCCCACTGCCACGTCCGCGACCACATCCGGTCCATTTCGAGGGCCATGATCTCGGGCGAGATATAGCCGTCGTAGCCGATGTCCTCGTCGCCCGCGTATTCATAGGCTTCGGCGACAAGTGCGGGAGGCACATCCCAGCCGTCGGCTAGGATGATGTCCCTGGTGCTGGGACCAGGGCACCGGGCCTGTCCGGGGGGCGGCATTTGGGGATCTTCGAGTGCCATCAGATGTCCTCTCTCTTCCCCCCGCCGCCCCGCGCGGCCGTTACGTCAGTATTTCACCGTGAGTTGGAGACGCACCGTCCGCGGCAGGGTGCCGTAGCCGATGATGTCGCCGGGCTTGCCCGCCGCAGTGCCGGTTCCGCTGCCAGTCAGCGGCGCGGTGCCGCCACCGGTGAAGTAGAACTTGTTGGTCAGGTTCTTGCCCAGCACGGCCACTTGCCAGCGATCGTCGGCAGCGCCGAAGCGCAGGCCGGCATCAAGAACTGCATACGATTCCTGCCGGGTGCGAGGATCACCGAAGCCCGAGCCGAGGTACGAACCGCTATAGCGCATATCCACGTTTCCGCCGACCTTCAGCCCGTTGCCGGTCTCGGTATCGTAGGAGACGCCGGCGGTCGCAGTCCACTTGGGCGCAACCGCGGTTTCCACGCCGCTCAGGTCCTGCAGCGGCACGCCGGCCCCGTTGTTGAGCGAGCAGCCTTCAGCAGGCGTCTCACCCGAATAGCACGGCGCGAGGAAGTTGATGTAGCGCGACCGGTTGTAGTTCAGCGATCCATGCAGCGAGAGGCCCTCGACCGCCCGCGGCGCGAATTCCACCTCGAGCTCGGCGCCCTTCGACCGAGCGCTACCTGCGTTGTAGGTCACGTAAGCGAAGATCTGCGAGTTGAAGTAGTCGATCTGCAGGTTCGTGTACTTGAAGCTGTAGAGCGCCAGGTTCGCGCGAAGCTGGTGATCGAAGGATGTGGTCTTGATCCCGGCCTCGAACCCGCGGCCCTTCTCGGGCTGGAAGGCAAGGTCGCGCGCCGGGTTCGGCGCCAGGGCCGAGTTGATCGCGCTGTTCGAGAAGCCACCCGACTTGTAGGCAGTCTTGTACCCGCCATAGATCATCACGCCAGGTGTCGGCTTCCAGCTGATCGTCGCGTCAGGCGACCAGTCGTTGAACGTCTGGTTGCCGTAAAGCGTGCCGTTCACTGCCGCGCTCTGCGGCTTGAAGATGCCGGTCAGGCCGGGATTGACGTAAGGCTGGGTGAAGAAGCTGTCCTTGGTCTCGTGCGTGTAACGGGCACCTGCCGTCACTTCGACGGTCGGGATCAGCTTCCAGATGACCTGACCGAAGGCCGAGAGCGTCTCGCCATCCGTCGCCGAAACCTTGGAATAGGCGACGTAACGGTTTTCCGGCGTCGCTGCCGAGTTCTCGAGGCCGGCGAACATCACCGCCTGGAAGAAGTCGCGCTTCGTCTTCTGGTAGAGCCCGCCCAGCATCACGTTGACCGGCGAGTCGAAGCTGGTGAGAGCACGCAGCTCCTCGCTGAACGAGTGGTAGGTCGAATTCTCGGTGGCCCACACCGCGCCGGCGAGAAAGTCGCAGTCGCAGGTGAACTTGTTGTTGTTCCAGTTGTAGTTGGTGATCGACGTCAGCGTCACGTTGTCGAGCGCGTAATTGATCGTCCCCGTGCCCTGATAGGACTTGTAGAGGTTGTACAGCTCGCCATTGTCGCGGGCGTAGGGATAGACCTTGGCGATATCGACCGGAAGATTGTTCTGGTGGATATCGAAACCGCCATTGCAGGCGATATTCGGGTTGAAGAGGGTCACACCGTTTTGCGACGGGCAGGTGACGGCCGAATAGTTCCAGCCGTTGCCTGCGGTCTCGTTGTACGATCCCGACCCCTTGATGGTGACGGTCAGGCGGTCGTCGGGCTCGAACTTGAGCGTCGCACGACCGATAAGCTCGCGCTCTTGCGGCTGATTGCGCGCTGCCGGCAAGCCGGTGTGCGGGTACCTGGCGCCGGTCGCCACGTCGAGCGTGGGGTAATTCGTGGGGTCGGCGGAGTTCTTGTAATAGCCGTCCCACATCTTCGATCCGCGGACCGCGATCCGCAAACCGACGGTGTCGCTGAGCGGACCCGAAGCGATTGCTTCGCCGTAAAGCTGCTTGGCCCCGAATTCGTATCCGATCCGGCCGATGTACTCGCGGCTCTTGCCCGGATCGTTGGTGGTGAGCGAAATCACGCCGGCGGTCGCGTTCTTGCCGAAGAACAGCGCCTGCGGGCCCTTCAGGATTTCCACCCGGCCGAGGTCGAAGAAGCCCTCGTTGATGATCCGGCCCTGGCCGTAATAAACACTGTCGACCACGATCGCGACCGACTGCTCGATGCCGATCGAAGTGGCCGACGAACCGATGCCGCGAAGGGTAAGCTGCGCGCCGGCGCCATTGGAGGCGCGCGCGACGGTGAACTGGGGGGTCGCCGCAGCGATCTTTTCAAGGCTGGTCAGGTCGCGCTGCTGCACCTGTTCGGCGCTGATCGCCTGAACGGCCACTGGCACGTCCTGCACGCTTTCATTGCGGCGACGCGCTGTCACGACGATATCGGTCAGGCCGCCCGTCTCAGCCTCAGCGGCGGGGGTGGTGACGGTTGTGTCGGCCGACTGATCCTGCGCCAGTGCCGGCGAAGCGAAGGCGATGGCGGCGACCGCCGTACCAGCCAGACATGCACCACGCGTGGACGCTACGAAATACCTCATGGAACCCCCTCCTGGATTCGCCAGACGAATCGGCCTTTGCCGTCGCCACGCCGCTCTTCGCTGACGTGGGATAACGTGTATCAACTTTGAGCACGTTGACAACACATTTTGCACACCGTGCGATGTTCTGTCGCGTCTGGACATTGGGCGCGGAGACCGGCAAGACTTCCTGCCTATGCCAAATTCAGAGCGAGCCAGCGTTCTCGACGCTCATCCCGACAAGCCGCTGCTCTATTCCAGTCCGCTGATTCTCGACCGCCGGCGCCGCCTCCTGCGCGAGGCACGGCACATGATCGCGGAAGGCGGGATCGAGAATTTCAGCGTCCGCAAGCTGTGCCAGCGCGCGGAAGTCGCCCAACGCACGCTTTACAACGCCTTCCATAACAAGGATCGGGTCATCGCACTTGCGATCCGCGAGGCCTACGATGATTTCAATGCCTATGTCCGTTATCGGACCGACGAGAACACGCTGAGTGGAATGCTCGACCGGACGATCGCGATCAACCGCCGCAACTTCCGCGTGCGCAACTACACCCGGGCGGTCACGGCGATCTATTTCGGACCCAACACCCCGCGTGACGTGTGGGAAACCCTGCGCGACATGTCGGTCAAGAGCATCCACGAATGGCTGGTGGTCATGAAAGGGCGCGGCGAGCTGCAGTCGTGGGTCAGTATCGATCACTTCGCCACGACCATGGCGAACCTGCAGTATTCGGTGATCAACGACTGGGGTCTGGGCCGGCTGAAGGACGAGGAATATCTCCCGCGCCTCGCCGAAAGCATGCTCTTGCTGGTGATCGGCGCGGTCCGCGGTGCGGTGCGCGAGGAAGCGCGCCAGTTCCTTGTGGACTTGCGGACCAACGGCCAGTTGCCCACGTTCCCGAACGCGACCTGGCTACCCCCCGTCAGCGAAGCCGTGGACTAGCGCCTTGGCCCCGACAGCCCATCAGGGCTGCGGGGGGCTTGCACAATCCTCTTCAGGCGGCGGCGCTGGGACGCGCAGCCACGCGATCACGCCACGCCGCCAGCTTTGCGAGCGACGGGTGGAGAGGCTGGCCGACCAGGCCGCCGAACTCGACGAACGAGAACAGCACGATGTCGGCCAGGGTGAAGCGGGGACCAAGCAGCCAATCCGTGTTGCCAACCTGACGTTCGATCGCGGCCAGTCCGTCCGCCGCCATGGCCTTGAGATCGTCTGCCGCTTCGGCGCGAATGACGCGCATGCGCGGCTCGAACATCGGGCGTCCCTCTGCGCCGCGAAAGCCGCTTGTCATCGGAGCTGTAATCAGCAGATCGATCTGGCGCACGAGCATGCGCACCTTCGCGCGCTCAAGCGGTGTCGTCCCGATAAGCGGAGGGTTGGGCTGGAGTTCCTCGAGATACTCACAGATCGCCGTCGTTTCCGACAAGGGCGTGCCATCGTCGAGGACCAGAAGCGGCGTGGTGCCGCCGGGATGCAGCTTTAGGTAAGGCTCCTGCCGGTTTTCCCCCGCCATGATATCGACAGGCTTTTTCTCCAGCGCGATGCCCTTTTCGGCAGCGAACATGCGCACGACGCGGGGATTGGGACCGACGGAATCGTACAGGATCATGGCTGGCATCCTCTCTCAAATCTTCTGCTCGTCTAAGCCGGCTCTGTGACCGCCCGTATTGCCGACCGTGCATGCCACGAGCGTTGCTGCCTGGCTATCCTTCGTCGAGCAGCGCCATCCGCTCAAGATGAAAGGCGGACGTGCCGAACTGGCTCTGCATCACGGTCGCGCGCTTGAAATAGTGCGAGACTGCCAACTCTTCCGTGGTGCCAATTCCGCCGTGGATCTGGATTGCGGCCTCGCCGACGAATTGAAGGGCCTGGCCGATATAAGCCTTTGCGGCGGAGACCGCCCTGCCACGCTCGTCAGCGGGAAGATCGAGCGAGAGCGATGCCATGATCGAAAGCGACCGCGACCGCTCGATCTGCGTCAACATGTCGACCATGCGATGCTGCAGGACCTGGAATGTCGCAATCGGCACGCCGAACTGCTCGCGCTGCCGGGCATATTCGACCGTCGATTTAAGCAGCACGTCCATCACGCCGATTGCTTCGGCACAAAGCGCGGCAGTGGCGCAATCGACGGCCGCTTCGATACGGGGAAGCGCGTTGCCCGACGCTCCCAGGCGGCTCGCGGGCGCGCCGCTGAAAGTCACATCCGACGCGGGCCGGCCGTCGATCGTCGCATAGTCGCGCCGCTCGATCCCTGGGGCATCGGCCTGGACGACGAAAATTCCCAGATCGTCGTCCCCGGCGCTCGCCGAAACTACGAAGTGCGTTGCCAGCGGCCCGCCGCCGACGACGATCTTGGTGCCCTCGAGGACATGCCCGTCACCCGAAGCCTTGGCCTTGCAGGCGATCCGGCCAAGGCTGAAACGCGCCACACCTTCGTATAGCGCAGGTGCCACGATCGCGCTGCCGTCGATGATCCGGGAGATCAGTTCGCCGTCGTCCGACCCGATCAGCGCCGCACCGAGCACCACGCTTTCGATATAAGGTTCGAGCACGAGGGAACGGCCGAACTCCTCCGCGATGATCATCGTTTCGGTAGGCCCGCCACCGAAACCGCCGGCATCCTCGGGCAGCGCCGCCCCGAACAGTCCAAGCTCTTCCGCGAAGGCGCGCCACGCCTCAGGACGCCAGCCACGATCGGCGGCAGCCTCGCGCCGCGCGTCGAAGCCATAGTTCCGCGCGAGGTATCCCGCCACGGAATCGCGCAACAGCATCTGTTCGTCTGAAAGCTCGAAATTCACGACCGCCCCCGAAAGATAGTGCTCGATATACTTTTAACCCGTCGGCGTGCAAGCCGGGGATTGATGCGTTGCCAAAATTGCGCTTTTAGCAGATGGTCGGAACGTAGCGCGCAAAGGGTCCGGCCCGACACCACCGCTTAAGACAAAAGTGAAGAATCAGGAGGCCGATCAGGCATGCCAGGCGAATACGGAACGGGTACCTTGGCTCCGCACCCGGACAAGCCGCTCCTTTATTCCAGTCCTCAAATTCTGGCCCGGCGCAAGCGCCTCCTCAAGGAAGCGCGACACATGCTGGCGGAAGGTGGGCTCGACGGGTTCAGCATCCGTAAGTTGTGCATGCGCGCCGATGTTGCGCAGCGCACACTTTACAACGCCTTTCAGAACAAGGACCGCCTCATCGCCTTCGCGATCCGCGAGGCTTTCGACGAATACAGCACATTCGTTCGCGACCGGACCGATCCCGACGCGCTGAGCGGTTATGTAGGCCGCACGATCGCGATCAATCGCCGCAATTTCCGCGTCCGCAACTACACCCGCGCGGTCTGCGCGATCTATTTCGCGCCCTCCACGCCGCGCGACGTGTGGGAAACCCTCCAGGACATGTCACTGCGCGGAAGCCTGTCATGGCTCGAACGGCGCCAGGATTGCATCAGCCCGTGGATCGATCGCGAGCACTTCACCCATTCAATGGCGAACGTGCAGTATTCCACCATCAACGACTGGTGCCTTGGCCGCCTGTCCGATGCGGAATACCTGCCCCGCCTCGCTGAGAATATGCTGCTGATGCTGGTCGGAGCGGTTCAGGGTCCGCTGGCGCTGGAGGCGTCGGCGATGCTCGACGACCTTGCCCGGACGGGCAGTTTCACGCAGTCGCCGGAAGTGCTGCTGACGCCGCCAGCAGAACCGCGGCGTAGGGCCGCAGATTCTCCGGAGGAAACTCCGGCGGCTTAGGGAAAGATGGAATGCAGGGCCCCGCCGATGCGGGGCCCTGCCAATTCAATTGTCGCGGTTCAGCGTTCCAGGACGACGCAGCCAGACAGACCGGGCGCGCCATAGACCTGGCTGTAGCCGATCCTTGCCCCTTCGACCTGCCGGCCAACTGCGCGGTCGCGAAGTTGCTGCACGTTCTCGTAGATCTGGCGAAGGCCTGATGCGCCGATCGGCTCTCCGCATGCCAGACAGCCGCCGTCGGTATTGACAGGCATGCGGCCGCCCAGGCGGGTTTCACCGCGGGCGATGATGCCTTCCTGTTCGCCGTCCTTGCAAAACCCGTTTTCGGCCATGTGCATGATCTCGGCGCCGCTTTCGGTGTCCTGAAGCTGCGCCACATCGACATCCTGCGGTCCGAGCCCGGCCATCTCCCAGGTCGCGGCCGAGGCAAGCTCCACTGCGGACTTGCCGCGTTCGATCTCGAGCGCGGGAGCAAAAACCTCGAACGAGCCGACTGGCCTGGTGCGGATCGCCGCGCCGCGAATCTTCGGACCTGAGAGACCCAGCTCGCGCATCTTCTTTTCCGAAGCCAGGATCAGAGCCGTGCCGCCTTCCGCGGGCGAGCAGAACATGAACTTGGTCAGCGGATCAGAAACCATCGGCGCGTTTAGGATGGTGTCGAGATCGACCGGCGACTTGCGCCAGGAATGCGGCGCCTTGGCCCCGTTCTCGAAGGCCTTTTCCGCGACCAGGCCGAGCGTGCGCTGGCTGATCCCGTGGAGCGCCATGTAGCGCGTGATCTTGTTCGCGAAGAACTGGGTGGTCAGCATCATCCCGGTTTCGCCGTACCAGCGGGGCAGGCCCGACGCTTCGGGGTCCGCATTGAACGCGCCGCGAGGGTGCTTGTCGAACCCGACGACGACACCGAGATCGAACTCGCCCGATTTGATGGCCGAGTAGCCCGACAGGATGGCGGAGCCACCCGTCGCGCAGCCGTTGTTGACATTGATGAATGGGATGCCGGTCAGTCCCATGCGCGGCAGGATCGCGTCCGCCGCACCCGCCGCGGACGAACCGCCGTAGGCGAATTCCATGTCCGACCAGTCGAGGCCGGCGTCCGCGAGGGCCTCGCGAACCGCGAACACGCCCTGGTCAAGACCCGAACTGCCTTCGGTCCGGCCGAAGGGGTGGATGCCTGCTGCAATGATGTGAACGTCGGTCATGCCCTGCTCTCCTCGCCATCCGGCGCAAACGCGTAGGTCAGCACCGGCCCGTTTTCGTCGTCCCGATAGGCTTCGGTCGTGATGTGCATCGGCTGGCCGATCTTCAGCGTCGAAAGATCATTGGCGACAAGCCGCGATTCGACGATCAGTTCGCCTGGAAGCTCGACGTAACCGACGCCGTAAGGCTTGAAATCGGCATCGTCGCCGCGGCCGTTGAACGGCGTCTTTGGGCGAAAGCGCTGGATCGTGTACGACCAGAGCTTGCCGCGAGGCGACAGTTCGACCTCGTCGTAATATTCGCGGTCCGGACCGGTTGGCAGAGGGAAGCGCAGGCGCCCGGTTTCACGATGCCTGCCCGCCAGAAGGCGCGTGCTATCGCCTTCGCCATGGAACAGTCCTTCTGCAACTTTTCTTGCCATCGATCCTAGCCCTTCCCTTCGATCCGCGCTGATGTTCAGAGCCCGAGGCCCGTCTTCGCGATGATGTTTTTCTGCACTTCGCTCGCCCCGCCGAAGATCGTCGCGGCGCGCGAATTAAGGTAGCGCGCGGTCGGCGTCAGCGCGTAATCGGGGCCGATCACGGCCTCGTTCGCGTGCATTCCCAGGGCATGGCGCTGATCGGCCCCAGCGCGGAGCCCCAAAGCTTCGGACGCGAGTTGATTGAGCGCCTGGGTCGCCTGGCTGACGATCAGCTTGAGCATCGATGCGGTCGAATTGACCGCCGGTTCTCCCGCACGAAGGCTCGATATCTGGCGGCGCTCGGTCCAGTCGATCGCCAGCACCTCGGTTTCAAGTTCCATGATCCGCGACCGGAAGGATTTGTCCTCCCAAAGCGGCTGACCATCGTCGCCATGTTCGGTGCGCGCGATGGCTTTCAATCGCGTGAGCTGTGCATTGAGCCTGCCGGCCGACGATCCGCCGCCACGCTCGAAAGTGAGGAGGTATTTAGCGACGGTCCAGCCGTCGTTTTCCTCTCCCACACGGTTGGCAACGGGGATCCGCACGTTGTCGAAGAAGACCTGGTTGACCTCGTGCTCGCCCGACATCGACCGGATCGGCGTCACGGTCAGGCCAGGCACGTCCATCGGCGTCAGGAGGAAGCTGATACCGGCTTGAGGTTTGCCTCCGGTGGCGGTGCGGGCAAGGACGAACATCCAGTTCGCCTCGTGCGCATGGGTGGTCCAGATCTTGGTTCCGTTCACGACGTAGTCGTCGCCGTCGCGGACCGCGCGCGTGCGCAGGGACGCCAGGTCCGAGCCCGATCCCGGTTCAGAATAGCCCTGGCACCAGTACTGCTCGCCCGAAAGGATGCGCGGCAGGAAGTAGTCCTTCTGCTCCTGCGTTCCGTACCCCATGATCACGGGGCCGCACAGCGACAGGCCCATCGAGGCCAGCGCCGGAGTGCCGGCCAGCCCACACTCGCGGTCGAAGATGAAGCGCTGCATCGGGGTCCAGCCGGGCCCCCCATATTCCTTTGGCCAGGTAGGCGCTATCCATCCCTTCTCGTAAAGGATGCGGTGCCATTCCCGCACCAGATCACCTTCGGCGAACACCCCGGCCTGCTGAGCGGCGGCTGCACGTAGCTCCGGCGTGAACTTTTCGGCGAGAAAAGCCTTAACCTCGGCCTCAAATGCAAAGTCCTCGGCAGTCGGTGTGGCATCCATCGCGCTGGCTCCCTAAGCCGGATTGTTCGCGCCGAGCGCTAATGCGGATGGAATCGAATTGGGCGCTTGCGTCATGACGATCTCTGCTACACTACATTTTGCATCGTGCATCAAGATTTTTCGGAGGGGTTGATGGAGTGGCGGATTGCAGCGCGGCCAACCGGTCGCGAATTGCGTGTTGAAGATTTTTCCAGGTCCGAATCCGACCCCTCTACCCAGGGCCACCCCGCGCCGGGCGAGGTCCTGGTTCGCACTTTGATGCTGTCGTGCGATCCGGCCCAGAAAGGCTGGATGGAAAATGCCGGTGGCTATGCCGCGCCTACCGAGATTGGCGACATCATGCCGGCGGGCGGCGTCGGTCAGGTCGTCGAATCGGCAGCTTCCGGATTTTCGGCGGGCGATTTCGTCGCCGGGCCGCTCGGCTGGCGTGACGTGGGCCTGGTCCCGGCCAGCGTCCTGCGCCATGTGCCGCGCGAAGCCGATTCCCCGCAGCTCCAGCTTGGCCTGCTCGGCAGCACCGGCCTGACCGCCTATTTCGGGCTGCTGCGGATCGGGTTGCCGCAGCCTGGCGACACCCTGGTCGTAACTGGCGCTGCGGGCGGCGTCGGATCGATTGTCGGGCAGATCGGCAAGATGGCCGGATGTCGCGTCATCGGCATCGCCGGCGGCCCCGAGAAATGCCGCTGGCTGACCGAGGAACTCGGGTTCGATGCGGCAATCGATTATAAGTCGGAGAATGCCAAGCGACGGGTGAAGGAGCTCGCCCCCGAAGGTATAGACATCCTGTGGGACAACGTCGGTGGGCAAATGCTCGACGATCTTCTGGCCCGGATTGCGCGCAAGGCGCGGATCGTCATCTGCGGCGGCATCGCCCGCTATCAGCAGCCCGGACGCCCGGCAGGCCCCGCCAACTACTTCAACATCGTGTTCAAGAGTGCGCGGATGGAAGGGTTCCTGATGTCCGATTTTGCCGCCGAGGCCGATGAGGGCCGCGCGCGGCTGCTGAAGTGGTACCGCGAGGGGAAAATCATCTACCGCGATGAAATCGTCGACGGGCTCGATACGGCGCCACAAACGCTGATGCGCCTCTTCAGCGGCGGCAACACCGGAAAGTTGCTTATACGGGTGGCTGAACCGACATAAGCACGACAGCCGCATGATCGAGATCGACTTCATAGACCCCGCGGGCAAGACGCAGCGCGTCTTCACCCGCGAAGGGTACACGCTGATGGAGGCCGCGGTTCGCAGCGGCGTGCCCGGCATCCTGGCCGAGTGTGGTGGGGCGTGCGCCTGCGCGACGTGCCACGTTGTGATCGACGCGGCGTGGACAGACCGCGTCGGTCCTCCCAACTCGATGGAAGACCAGTTGCTGGAAATGATCGATCGGCAGCCCAACTCCCGGCTGGGCTGCCAGATCAAGTTGAAGCCGGCGTTCGACGGGCTGGTCGTAAACGTCCCGCCACGCGACTGACGCAGACCGCCCTGGTCAACCTCGCCCGCGGATCGGTTCCGAGCCGTCCCAAGTGCGATGAGCCTCGCGCATCATGGCGAATCCCTGCCGACCGGCTTCCCCGATCTCCAGGTATTCCATCACGGTTCCGGGGCCGCCGCCGGTATCGACATAGATCACCGCCCCCGCCCCGCCCGGCAGCGTTCCTTCCTGCAACACGGTGCCACCCTGCGCCGTGACCCGGCGTCGGGCGTCCTCGATGTCATCGACCAGGACGCACATGTGCTGCAGGCCCTCACGCCCTTCGGCGTGCCATTCGGTGTACATCGACGGCGCATCGTTATGCTGGTGGATCAGTTCGATCTGGATGTCGCCGAGATATCCGATGGCCATCGAGAAATCGATTGGACTGGGCTTTCCGCGAAAGCGGACATTCTCGAGTTGCACGTGCGGCATCTCGAAAAACGGCCCGGCGCCGAGCGAAATCCAGTGCGCGAGCGCGGCATCGTAATCGGTCGGACAGTACGACAGCTGCATGATCGGCCCGAGGCCGGCAAGGCTGTCGTCGGGGGCAGGAGCCGACGCGGTCATTGCTTTGCCATCGCGGCCACGACCGCTTCCTGAATCTCGTGCTTCCAGGGGTTCCGGCGCAGTGTGAGCCCGCCGTTGACCTGCAAGTTCTGGCCGGTCATGAAGCATTCGTCGCTGGCGAGCCAGACGGCGGCCGCGGCGATATCGTCCGACGTGCCTACGCGGCCCAGCGGATAGCTCTTCTCGAACACTTCCCACAGTCCGGGAGTGCGGCCGTTGGCGGCAGTCATCGGCGTCTCGGTAAGGCCCGGCGAAATCGAGTTGGCGCGAATGTTCTTCTCGCCGAACTCGTTGGCGATGCAGCGGATCACGTGATCGGTCCCGGCCTTCGTCCCCATGTACGCCGCGTGGTCGTTCAGCATGATGGTGGCGGTGGCCGACGAGATCTGTATCAGCGAACCGCCGTTGCCCTTGCTCATGGCCTCAATCATCGACTGAAAGAACAGGAACGGCCCCTTGAACTGGAGGTCGCCGATCTGCTGGAGTTCTTCCTCGGTCGTATCGAGGAACGGTTTCAGCAGCCCCCACCCCGACGCATTGACCGCAATGTCGACGCCGCCCATCTGGTCGATCGCGGACTTGGCCAGCGCATCGTTATCGGCTTCCTTGGTGATGTCGCACAGCGCCATGAAGGCCTGTCCGGGATGCCGGTCGACGAATGCCTGCAGGTATTCGGGCTTGCGACCCGCGACGAGGACCTTCGCGCCTTCGGCGATGAACCGCTCGGCGATGACCTGGCCCATGTTGTCCTTGCCTGCAGCACCGAGCACGACCGCGCGCTTGCCTTGAAGTTTCATCTCTCTCTCCTGTTGTCTTGATCGCTTGTTTTCGCCGTAGTCAGCCGCCGATCATTCGGTCGGACGGCCAGAACGGCTTTCTGAGTTCGCGCTTGTTGACCTTGCCCATCGCATTGCGCCCGACGGTCGAGACAAGGTCGATCGACCTTGGGCGCTTGTAGCCTGCCAGCTTTTCGCGGGCGAAGTCGGCAAGTTCGGCTGCGGTAAGCGCAGCGCCGGTGCGCGGCACGACGAGCGCCTTTACCTCTTCGCCCATGTCCTTGCTCGGCACCCCGATCACCGCGACGTCCTCTACGTCGGGATGGGCGATCAGGACCTGCTCCACTTCCGCCGGATAGATGTTCACCCCGCCCGAGACGATCATGTCCGACGAACGATCGGTGATGAAGACATAGCCTTCGTCATCGACGTATCCGATCTCACCCAGCGTGAAGACACCTGGCTCGATATGGGCGGCAGCCGTCTTTTCCGGGTCGTTATGGTAGACAATCCCCCGTCCCGTAGGATCACGGAAATAGAGCTGGCCGACCTCGTTCGCTTTGAGACGGCTGCCGTCCTCTCCGACGACGACCATCTCGAACGGCGCCATTGCCTTTCCGACCGAGCCGGGCTTGCGCAGCCATTCCTCGGACGTGATCATGTTCGTCGATCCCGCTTCCGTCGCGCCGTATGCTTCGAGGAAAACCGGCCCCCACCACGCGATCATCGCATGCTTGACGTCCACCGGGCAGGCCGCGCCGGTATGGGAGACGAGGCGCAGGCTCGATACGTCGTATTTCGCGCGAACGTCCTCGGGCAGCGCGAGCAGCCGCTGGAAGTGGGTCGGAACCATGACCGAGGTCGCGATGCCGTAACGCTCGATCAGCGCCAGGATCTGCTCCGCGTCGAACTTGGGCATCACGATCAGCGGTCGCCCGCCGCCAAGCTGGCGGATCGAGCCGAGCGGGCCGGTGTGATAGGCGGGACCTACCAGCAGGATCGGTCCGGGGGCGCCGGCCTCGACCACTTCGCGCAGGGCGCGGAAGAAGCCGGTGATGTCCGCTTCGCGGGGGAACATGTTGGGCGGGGTTTCGGTGCCCTTGGGACGCCCGGTGGTCCCCGAGGTGTAATGCATGTAGGGCAGCGGCTTCATGTCGCTCGGCGGCTCGGCTTCGCTTGCCGCGGCCAGCCAGTCATCCCACGACGAAACGCCCTCGACACCGTCGCAGCGCCAGCCGATCACTCGTTCGATGCCGGCAAGGCGCGCCGCGGCAACGCCGACCTGCGCCGTTTCCGGTCCCACAAACACGGCCTGCGCGCCGCTGTCCGTCAGGATATAGGCGACTTCGTCCGCATTCAGGTGAAAGTTGACCGGAACTCCGGACACGCCAGCATGCAGCGCGAACAGGTAAGCCAGCGCGCTCTCGGTCGAGTTATGGGCAAAGACCGCGACCCGAGGCGGATCGCCGAGCTTTTCGCCCAGAAGCGCATTCGTCCCCCGATTGACCACGCGGTCGAGTTCGCCCCAGGTCAGGGTCATCCGGCCATCGGTAAGGGCCAGTTCGTTGGGGGTCGCTTCGGTTTGCCGGACACCTACCAGAGACACGCGTCAGTCATCCTCTCGGGAAAATAAGCGCCGGCCGAACGGCCGGCGCACACCACGGGCGGACCGCCCCCCGGTCTGTCTCGGGGCGCGGTCCGTGAGCTTAGCCCTTCGCAGCGGCCGCCTGGCCTTCGGCGAGGTAGCGATCGATCATCTGGTGCATCTTGCGGATGCGCATTTCGGAATAACGCCCCAGGTGCAGGACCCCGGTCTCCGATGCTTCCATCCCGGTCTGGACGTGCGGCAGGTTGCTCATGTCCTGCTCGAAAACCGCGGCCAGTCCGTCGGTCATGCCCGCCTTGGGTCCGTACTCGACCATGCTTTCGTCCACCCCGATCTCGAACACCGGTGCGGGACGCGGGCGATCAGCGTCCTTGGGCGCCCGCTTCAGCAGGTAGATGTCCATGATCGAGGTTGTGTGATCATGGCCATTGGGCCGCCAGCGGTACGTCAACTTCGGCATGAATCCTGCCCAGAAGCTCATGTTCGGGAAGACGTTGTAGAGAAGCGCATCGACCATCTCGGCGTCCGACGCGGCGGAATAGTCGTGTCCGTCCTCGGCGCCCAGCGAGTTCCGGGTCATTTCGGCCATGAACTTGCGCGCGGTCGTGCCTTCCGGAACCGTGAAGTCCTTGGGCGCATTCTTGCCGCCGATCGCCGCACGCGAGCCCACGCCCATCAGGGCCTGGACGATCTCGTTGTCGGTGAAATCGCGGGTGTTGTAGGGGCTGGGCACCATCTGCGCGGAAAACTGGCGCGTAACGTAGTCCGACAAGACGTCGTACTGGCTGTTCACGTCCGCGAGGTAGGGCAGCAGCTGGGGGTGCGTCGTGATCGCGTGATGGCTTTCCATGAAAGCCTCGGCGGCCGCCTTCCAGTTGCACGGCACGATCTTCTGCACGTGGAAGTGGATGTAGCATTCTTCCAGCTCGTAGCGGGCGAAGTGCTCTTTGATCGGGCCAAGCACCTCGTCGAGCGGCTTGGCGCCGCGATCCATGTTGATGAACACGAATCCGGCCCAGGTCCCGGTCAGCGCCTCGGGCAGGGAGACGTCGCGCCCTTCCCATTGCGGGAAGTCCCACGAAATCGGGTTATCCTTGAAGCTGCCGTCGGTGTTCCAAGCGATGCCGTGGTAGGGGCAGCGGAACTCGTTCTTGCAGCCGCCGAGCGTGGCGAGCTTGCGTCCGCGATGCAGGCAGGAGTTGTGAAACGCCCGGATCGAGCCATCCTTCTGACGGGTGACGAGAAGCGAACGGCCCGCTACCTCGTAAACCAAGGTGTCGCCGGGATTGGGGATTTCTTCCTCGCGGCAGGCCATCTGCCAGATACGCGGCCAGAGGTACTTTTCTTCGAGGCGCGCGAATTCCGGCCTGACGTAACGATCGACGTCGACCGGGTCAGTGCCGATATCGGGAACCGGACCTTCGCGAAGGTGCTCGGGAATCGGCCGGCTGTCGCGCTCGAGAATTTCTTCGTAGGTGTCTGCCGGGTGGCGATCCTGACGGATGCTCTTGACCGGAATGTTCATGGCTCTCTCCAGCATTCGCGGGCCAGCCCGCGACGTTCCTCTCAATTAACGAAACTAACACATCCTGCAAACTTGCCAAGGTCTATCGCTGCGGCACCCACGGGGCTTCGACGCCCAGAACGATGGTTTCGCGCTCGATCGTCTCGGCCAGCACGCGCGCCATCTCCGGAAAGCGCTCGTGCCCACGCAAGGCACCGAGGCCGCGCTGGTACGATTCGAGATCGGGCATCGACCAAACGTCGATTGCGGTGTGGAGACGTCCGCTGATCTGCATGATCGCGGTCACGAGGTGCCAGCCGACCCCTTCGACGGTCGCGACGAGGTCCTTCATGACTTCCTCGAACTTGGCGGTATCGCCAGCGCGCAGTTCCAAAGTCGATTGCATGTAGATGGTCATCGTTTGCCTCCTTCGGCACTCATGCGAAGCATTTGCTTGCCCACGTTCGCGCCGGAAAAGAGGCGCATCAGGGTCCGCGGCGCATTCTCGAAGCCTTCCTGGATGTCCTCGCGTGCGATCAGTTTGCCTTGCGAGAGCCATTCGCTCATCCGCCGCCGTGCCTCGTCGAACATCGACTCGTAGTCGTTGAGGATGAAGCCCTGCATCGTCGCCCGTTTGAACACGAGGTTGAAGTAGTTTTCAGGGCCGACAGGCATTCCGCCGGTCTTCGAGCGCGAAATGGCGCCGCAGATCACCACCCGTGCACCGAGCGCGAGGTGGGCGAGCAGCGTATTGAGGATCGTTCCGCCGACATTGTCCCACAGCACGTCGATGCCGTTCGGCAGGTTCGCGGCTACGTCCTCGGCAAATGTGGCCGAACGGTAATCGATCGCGGCATCGACTCCAAAGTCGTCGATCAGCATGCGGCACTTGTCCGCACCGCCGGCCACGCCGATGACCCGGCACCCGGCGAGGCGCGCGATCTGGGCGACGGTTGAACCGACCGCGCCCGCCGCACCGGTGATGACTACGGTATCGCCCGGGAACGGACGTCCGACAACCTTGAGCCCGCAATAGGCAGTAAGCCCTACCGTCCCCAGCGCGCCGAGTTCGTCGGTCGGGCGGGAGGGATTGCTCACCTGCCGGATCGACGATGCGGCAACGGTCGAATATTCCTGCCAGCCGAGTTGCCCGGTGACGACGTCGCCTGCGGCAAATTCTGGCGATCTGCTTTCCACGACCGTGCCGACCGCAGAACCGCGCATCACGTCGCCGATCTCGGTCCGCGCCACATAGCCGCCGATATTCTCCATCCAGCCCTTCATGGCCGGCTCGAACGCCAGGACATCGACCCGGACGAGAACTTCGCCTTCTTCCGGCGGGGTGACGGTCCCTTCCCTCATCGCGAAGTCGTCTTCGCCCACGTCGCGCCCCACCGGGCGCCCTGCTATCGTCCACTGCCGGTTAGTCTGCTGCATTTTGGCTCTCTCCCGTCGCGGCGCTATCAGGCACATAATAGCACGCTATGCAAGAACTGTCTGGACGATAGTTTTGCGGCAGGGCACAGTGCGACGATGAAAGCGCCCACCCTCTCGCTTGCCGCAGGCGTTCTGCCCGACTTCTCGCCCCAGGAAACCGCGCGCGCCGCCGTCGATTCGGGCTTCGACGCGACGGGCGTGTGGGTCGATCTCTCGACCTGGACCGCGCAGACGACAACCGAACTCAAATCCATCCTTGGCGGCTCCGGCATGTCCGCCTTGGACGTCGAGGTCGTGTGGCTGCAGCCGGGTCCAGCCGATTCCGCGCATCTCAAGGTGGTCGATATCGGGTTGGAACTCGGCGCCGCCAACGTGCTGGTCGTCAGCTCGGACCCGGACGACGCGTCAACTGCCGCCAAACTTGCCGCCTTGTGCGAGCATGGCGGCAACGCGATCCGCATTGCCCTCGAGTTCGCGATGTTCACGGAGGTGCGCAGCCTCGCGCAAGCCAGCGCGATCGTCAGCGCGGTCGATCACCCCGCGGCCTCGCTGCTTATCGATCCACTCCACCTGTCGCGCTGCGGCGACACGCCGGCGGGAGTGTCGCAAATCCCGCGCCAGTGGCTCGCCTACGCGCAGTTCTGCGATGTCGGGCCGCTTACCTTCGATCCCGCGAACCGCGATGCGATCATCGTGGAAGCGATCGACGAGCGGTTGATGCCGGGCGATGGGACCTTGCCCCTGAAGGAGTTGCTGGATGCGTTTCCGGCGGGACTACCGCTCTCGCTCGAACTCAGGTCCAAATGGCTCCGCGAGACCTATCCTGCGGCAAACGATCGCGCCGCCGCGCTGCTGGCGGCGACGCGATCCTACTTTGACGCTCTCTAGGCGGCGGCTGCCTCTCGACCAGCGACACGGCCGAAGAACGACCCCGGCCCGAGGCTGAGGCCGCTCGCATATTCCTTGCCATCGCGCGGAATGTGGGCGGCGCAGGCACCTGCCGCATAGAGTCCTGAAATCGGCTTTCCTGCAGCATCCAGCACGCGGCTGTGGCTGTCCGTATCGATGCCGCCGAGCGTGATGTAGTTGTAGATCGACCGATCGAACGAAATGTCGAACGCGGCATAGGGAGCCTTGTCCAGAGGCTTGAGCCATGGCGGCTGCTTGTGGAACTGCGTATCCTCGCCGTTCTGCGCGTCGCGATTGTAGGTCTCCATCGTCCGCTCCAGCGTTCCCGCCGGCATGCCGAGGCCCTGGGCCATTTCGGTCACGGTTTCATAGCCGTCGATCAGCGTATGCTTGGCCGACTCTGCCTCGGGGTACGCGAAGATCTCGCTGTCGACGATCAGATAGGCCTTCTGGTCCGGCTGCTCCATGATGAAGCCAGCGAGCCGCCCGTGATAGCTGTCCTCGGCAACGAAGCGCTCGCCCTTCGAATTGACGACGATGCCCTTTACCAGTCCTTCGGGCGGATAGATCGAGGCGGTGGCGATCACGCCGCTCATCGCCGCAAGCTGGCCGTGGGCATCTTCGACCAGGCCAAGTCCCGCCCCGTCATTGGACGGCACTCCGAGCGGCGACGACGTATCGCTGAGCAGGGGAAGCCACTTGCGAACGAGGTCGGCGTTGTTGGTGAAGCTGCCCGTGGCGACGATCACCCCGCGCCGCGCCGCGATGCGCTGTTCGGCATTGTCGATCCGCGCCACCACGCCGACCACGCGCCCGGTCCCGTCGGTTTCCAGCTTGGTGACGGCCGCATTGTAGACGGTCTCGACGCCTTCGTCCTCGCACCGCGCCAGAAGCGCGCGCATCGCAGAAAGGCCGCCATTGACCTCGTCGCTGCGCGCCTGGTGGCCGCGCGGAACGGGCTTCGCCATGTCCTTGAAAGGCCAAATCTTCTCGTTGCCCGTGGTCAGCAGGCAATCGGCTGTCTGAAGGTACACGGCCTTGCCGGAGAATCCGGTGCGGGTGAAGGGAACGCCCTGCTTCTCGAGCCAGTCGAAATGCTCGCGCGCACCTTCGGCGAAGGTGCGGATCACCTCGTCGTCCGGGTGCGAGGTGCTGGCGCGCAGGAAATCGTACATGTTCTGCGGCGAATCTTCGTAGCCGCAGGCCTGCTGAACGTCGGTACCGCCGCCAAGGTAAAAGATCCCTTGGGAAAGCGCGCTTGCCCCGCCCCCGCCGCTCGCGCGTTCGAGCACCAGAACCTCCACGCCCGCCCGCTTGGCTTCAAGCGCAGCGCACGATCCTGCAATACCCTGGCCGACGACGATGACGTCGACCGTCCGGTCCCATTCGGACATTCATGTTCTCCCGGTTTGCGCCCCGCTTCGCGGAGGCGCTGATAGTGTGAAAGGCAGGGGGGGGCTTACTGCCCCCGGATCACTCGGCGGCTTCGCTCATCGCGATTTCATCGAGTCGCGGATCGTTGGGCATGATCCACTCTTCCCCCAGAACCGGAGCCACGCGCAGTTCGGGCGGAATGTTCTCCGGCCCGATGATCGCATCGGCGGACTGGTGCCAGTGATAGATGCGCGCTTCCTGATAGCTCAGCGGCATCCCTTCGAAGCCGTACGATTCCTGGCTTTTCTGGATCCACTTGCCGAACTCGGTATCCTCCAGCAGCACGCTGTCGAGATAGCGCATCGTCGTTTCCCAATATTCGGGAGGCGGACCTTCGCCCCAATCCGGGCCGAACCACCTGACTTCCATCTTGGAACGGGTCGGGCCGTTGGGCCAGAAGTTGAGCACGAAGTACCCGGTGGGTCCAAGCGGCGACACCCAGTTCGGAAACAGGTTGTAGGACTGGGTGCAGGTCCGGCCGATTTCGCTGATCCCGGGAATCTCGATCTTGCTGATGCCGTCGACATTGGCCGCGCGGTAGCTCGACCCCTCGCTGTTGTCCCAGCCCGGCGCGACCATGCGGCCGTGTCCGTGGCGGTAGAAACTGTTCACGTTGCGCCGGTGATCGAGGCCAACGGCAACCGTGGTCGGATGGATGTTCGGCACATGGTAGACCTCCATGTTGGCCTCCATCGCGATCTTCCAGTTGCAGTCGAGATCCCAGACGAACTGATCGATCAGGCGGATTTGGTCGAAGCGGAACTCGGCGAACTCGTCAGCGATCGGGCCCAGCCATTCGGCAAGGTCAGGGCCATCTGCAGAGAAATTCACGAAGATCAGTTTCCCGAACCGTTCGCAGCGCACCTTGCGGAGCGCACGGCAGGAAAAGTCGAGTCCTTCGAAATCTTCCGGGTCGCGGATCGACTTGAGCTGGCCCTCGTCGTCGTACGACCAGCCGTGATACTTGCAGGTCAGGCGCGCGCTGCGCCCCGACGGCTTGGTGACGACGGGCGCGCCGCGATGGCTGCAGGTGTTGTAGAACGCGTTGACCTCGCCCGAGCGGGCATGGACCAGCACGATGGGCTGCCCGGCCATCTCCCACAGCTTGAACGATCCCGCCCGCGGAATTTCGTCCATGTGCCCGGCCAGCAGCCAGCTCTTGCGCCAGAGATGCTCGTGCTCGAGCTGGTCGAAGCGGGGGTCGGTATAGCGACCGCCGGGAATGTCGGGCATGGCGGGAAACGAGGCCGGGGGCGCCTTGCGGCTTGCCTCGTATTCCATCAAAGCGCGCAAGGTTGCGACGTCCGCGGGCTGCATCCTGGTTCTCCTGAAGGCGCGGAGTTATTCTGCCGCGCGCTGTTTTTGCGGGGGAAAAAGCCCGAGCAAGGCCTCGTCATCAGCCTCGATGATCCGGTCGGTCCACTTGTGGAATGACTGAGCCCCGCCCTCATTGCGGCCGAACAGCACGTTTTCCAGCGTCCCATGATCGAGCGCGCGCTGCTGGCGCAAGCCGGTCGCGTAGTCCTCATCGCGAACGACGACCTCGAGGAACGCGAACTGTTCGTGAGCAGCGGCTTCCTGTTCGGCGCTCGGCTTCTTTTCCATCAGGTACATCTGCCGCGTGAACGATTCGCCCACGTTGTCGCCTGGCATCAGCTGCGAGATCATGACCCCGCGACCGCCGCCGTTGAAGCTGGCGATCGAGATGCTGGGGAAGATCGTCCAGACGCCGTTGAGCACCAGGTCGTCGGCCCACTGGTCTTCCGGCTTATCGCCCAGCTCGCGCGCTGCACGGTCGGGCGCGACAAGCCGCTGGTGCGGCCCCCACGCGTGATAATGCGCGCGATTGCCGAGAAGTCCCGTGGCGTTAAGCGTGTCCTTGTGCAGCACCGGAAGGTGATAGAAGTCGAGATAGCCGTCGTAGGCGATCTTCCAGTTCGGCCCGCGCAGCACGCGGCTGGAAAAGAAGTACCAGTCCTTGAAGTTGAACGCCTCGAGGAGCGCGTCATAGCCCGACAGGAAATCGTCAATATCGAGCTTCATCTTGGGATCGACGCTGCCGAAGATGAGGCCGGCCCGTTCCGCCACGGGCAATGCCTTGAGGCTGAGGCAGGACTTGTCGACCTGGCCGAAGTCCTGCGCCGCGGCCACGGCGATAAGCTCGCCCTTCTGGCCAAAAGTCCAACCGTGATAGGGGCAGGTGAAGCGCTTTGCGTTACCTGTCGGATCGACCGCGACATTGGTCCCGCGGTGAGTGCAGCTGTTGACGAACGAGCGGACGACTCCGTCCTGCCCGCGGGTGAGCAGGATCGGAATGCCGGCAACTTCCATCGTCTTGAAATCGCCCGGGTTGGGGATTTCGCATGACGGAGCCAGCATCAGCGGCAGACGCTTGAAGATGCGGTCGACCTCGAGCTTGAACCGCGCGGGATCGGTGTAGTTGCTCGCAGGAACCTCGAGAACGCTGTCGACAAGCTCGAAGGTATTGTCGCGGGCATGCTGCACACTGTGCCGCATGATCCGTGCGATCTCGGCGTTCTCCATCGCAGTCATCGGGTTCCTCCAGAAAGTAGCCCGCGTGATACCTTCTCGATGCCCCCCGCGTCAATTGTCATGATCAAGCGGCCTGCCGCTCTCCAAAGCGGGTCAGGCGGTCGCGCCCCCGTCGACGACCATTGTGCTGCCGGTGATGAATTTCGAGCGATCGGAGGCGAGGAAAAGTGCCATCTCGGCAATGTCTTCCGGCTCGCCGATGTGTCCGATCGGATGCGTCGCGACGAACCCTGCCATCAACTCCTCAGGGTTGGTCACCTGGCTCATCACCTTGTCGAGCATGGCAGTGCGGATGACGCCGGGATGGATCGAGTTGACGCGGATGCCCGTGCGCGATTCGGCACAGTGGAGCGCAATCGACTTGGACATCAGCGTGACCCCGGCCTTCGCCGCATTGTACGCGACAAGATTGGACGACGCTGAAAGTCCCGCGATCGACGAAATGTTGATGATCGATCCGCCACCGCTCTTGCGCATCAGCGGAAGGGCGATCTTGCAGCCCAGGAACGGCCCCACAAGGTCGATGTCCAGCGTACGCCTGAAGGCGGCCAGGCTAATCTCCTCGACCGAGCCCATCAGGGTGATGCCGGCATTGTTGACCAGGATATCGAGACCGCCGTGTTCCGCCTCGACCGCAGAAATCACCCGTTCCCAAGCATTTTCGTCGACCACGTCGTGATTATGATAGTTACCGCCGGGAAGCGATGCTGCAACGGCCTTTCCGGTTTCGTCCTCGATATCGGTCACCACCACCCGCGCACCGGCCAGCGCCAGTCTGCGGGCGATCGCCTCTCCCAGCCCCGCCGCGGCGCCTGTAACGAGCGCAGTCTTGCCTTGCAGTTCCATCCCACTACTCCTTCATGGCCTTGTTACAGGCTGCTCATCCGCACTCGGTGCATGATCCGGCAGGACCACTTCGATCCAGCCATCCTTCTCGCGGCACGGGAATGTGCGCAACGCCGGATAAGCGGCGCCGATGCAGGTTCCCCCGTCGACTGAAAAACGTGCGCCGTGGGCAGGGCACATCAGTGCTCCGCGCCGCATCCGGCCATCGGGTGCGAACGCCGATGCGGCATGGCTGCAGCGGTTCAGCAGGGCGAATGCGCGGCCTTCGCTGCGCGCGAGGACGATCGGCCAACCATCCACAACTGCCGGCAGGATTGCGCCGTCAGCAAGTTCGTTCGCCGCCAGCACCCGCATGTAGCCCTGCTTCAACCACCCCTCCGCACATTTCATTACGCATGCTACTATTGACGCTCTATCCCGCCCCTGCAACCATCGGATTAGGGGAGAGAACGCGATGACGGCAGACATAACCGACGACCTCATTCTGGTCGACGATCCGGAGCCGGGCGTCAGGAGGCTGACGCTCAACCGGCCGGCCAAGCGCAACGCGCTTTCCAATGCCTTGCGGGCGCGCCTGTTTGCCCTGCTGGAAGCGAACGACTGCGATCCGGACGTCTCGGTGACTATCATACGCGGCGCCGGAACCTGCTTTTCGGCAGGTTACGACCTCGCTGGCGGCACCGCGCCGCCATATCCATTTCACACCGCGCCCGGGCCCGGACACTGGCCACGCCACGTCGTCGAAGGCGCGTTCCGGATTTGGGACCTCGCAAAACCAGTCATCGCGCAGGTCCATGGCTGGTGTCTTGCCGGCGGATCCGAGCTCGCGACGGCGTGCGACGTTGTCTATGTCGCGGAAACGGCGATGATCGGGTATCCGCCGGTCCGTTCGATGTCTCCGCCCGACAACCAGTTCCACGCATGGCTGTGCGGGCTGCGCCCCGCAATGGAACTGATGCTGACCGGCGATGCGATGGATGGACGCGAGGCAGTGCGGGTCGGTTTCGCCAATCGCGCCTTTCCCGAAGCCGAGCTCGATGAAGAGGTAGTGCGGATCGCCGCGCGAATGGCGCGAATTCCCACTGAAATCCAGCAGATGAACAAACGGTCCGTTCACCGCGCAATGGAAATCATGGGCTTGCGCGCGGCGATCCGCGCCGGAACCGAGATCCAGGCCCTGGCGATGACGACCGCGACCAGCCGCGAATCCTTTGCCGCTGTGCGGGTGAGCGTGACCGAGGGTCTCGACGCCCGCGATGCGCCGTTCAAGGACTACCGCACCAAGTAGTCAGGGCAGGGAAATCCGCACGCCCGCCCAAACCGTGCGCGGCGTTCCCAGGTCGATCGACGCGCCCTGCTTGCGGGTAACGATCCGTTCGTTCGTCAAATTCTCGGCGCGCAGGATGACAGAGGCGCCCTGCCCCACGGGAAGGCGGGCAAAGGCGTCGAGCGTGGTAACGGCGGGGAGGAGATCGGTTTCGAGATCGTCTTCGAACTGATTACCGGTGTGGCGGACCGTAGCGGCAAGGCGCGCGCCCTCGCCGGACTCCCACGCCAAGGTCGTGGTGTAGGCCAGGCGGGGCGTTTGGGCAGGACGAAGGCCATCGAGGCCGATGGCAGCGCCGGAGGATTCGACGTTGCTGTCGGTCCAGGCAAGCGAACCGCTGAGCACCACCTTGCCCCACCGCGCGTCGGCATCGACCTCGATCCCCCGCGCCCGAATGGCATCGATATTCCGTCGCTGGCGAAGATTCGGGCCGATCGTCACGTTGGCGACCGCGTTCTTCAGACGGTTGTCGAAAGCGGTAAGCGAGACGTGGGCTGTTTCGCCCGGTGAAAAATCGATGCCAGCCTCAAAACCCCGCAACCTCTCGTTGCGCAACGCGGCATTGGGCTGCGTCGTTACGGGAAAGACCACGAACGGCCGGTACAACTCGTTGAGCGTGGGCAGGCGCAGGCCGGTATAGGCCGCGCCGCGTAGCCTGAACCCGACGCCCACATCGTACACGCCGCCAGCGCGAAGGCTGGTCTCCCAGCCAGAGCGGTCCGGAAAGTTGGAATTGCTGGTCAATGCCCCGGCTGCGCTGCGCTCGACGAAATAGCCGTCGCGGATGGTCCAGCGATCGGCGCGCATTCCGGCGGTCAGGATCAGGCGGCCGATCGTCCAATCGTCCTCGGCATAGAGGCCGAGGTCGGCATTGCGCCCGCCGGCCCGCCGCCGGGCGGTCACCAGTCCGGTCGCCGCGCTGCAGGCTTCTTCCTGCAAGCCGCCGTCGGCAACCCTAATATCAGCTCCCAGGCGCGCGACATGCGCCGTGCCCAACGGTGGGCGAACCTCCAGCTTGCCGCCAATTCCCGTCGAAGGCGTGCGCCGTTGGTCGAGCGTCTTGCGAAAACTTGTCGAGCTGATGACCACATTGGAAAAGTCGCGCGCCTGCACGTAGCCAAGCACATCGAACGCCCAGCGTCCTCGTCCGACCACGCGAATGCTCGCATCATGGCCGCTGCTCGTGCTGTCGGCACCAGCAAATCGCAAAGTCCGCCGGTCATCGTAGGCCATGCCGCGGGCTTGCAGTTCCACGTCTGGCGCCAACGGGGCGACGAACCGGATGCCGCCCGACCAAGCATCGTACTTCGCCCTTGCGCTGGCAGCGACACGCTGACTTTTCGGGGTCGTCCAGAATCCCTGACCACGGTCCCACCGCCCCGAAAGGACCGCAAAGCCATCGCCCAGCCTGGGCGCGAAGGAAGCACTGGCTTCGGTTTCCGCGCGATCGTTGACAAGCGCCTGGCCTTCGGCGGTCTGGAGTTGTTCCAGCCCGGCGCTTTCGAGTTCGATCGTGCCGGCAACAGCACCGGCGCCGAACGCCCCCCAGCCCCCGCCGCGCGTGACCCGCACCCGGCCGAGGCGGTCGGGCGAGATGGCGCTGAAGGGAATATACCCGAAAAAAGGGTCCGCCATCGGCACCCCGTCGAGCAGGACCAGCGCGCGGCTCGTCGCGTTCCCGCCAAGCGCACGCAGCGTCGCCCCTTGCGCCGACGGGTTGGAGGACCGGCTGTCCGAGCGGCGGAATTGCTGGAAGCCCGCCACGTTGCCCAGAACGTCCTCGATCCTGCCTGACGCGGCGGACAAGAGACGGGCGCGATCGATGACGACCTGATCATAGGCGGGTGCAGCCGGTGTCGTGTCGAGGCCGCGGCCAGTGACGATGATCGGGTTCGCAGGGGGGGTGTCGGCCGGTGCCTGCGCCCACGCGCCGGTCGGAACCGCGGTTGCCAGGGCAAGGACGAGGCCGGTACGCGATGATCGGGTCAACATTGGATGTGGATGTCACCGAGATAGGCTGTGGAACTTGCGGCGGATCGTGACGCCCTTGCTGGGGCCGCCCTAGCGCGATCGCCGGTCGGTTGCACCTTCCTTACGCCGACGCCCATGCCGCGAGCGCACCTCCGGCTCGGAACGAGTTCGCGCAGTTGTCGTTGAGCGAGGGGCTTTCTATACTTTCCGATAGCGTTCTTGCAGGTGGCGATCTGCAATCTCCAAGCAGATCGGGAAGCGCCAAAGGTAAGGCGAGCATTTCCGGAGGGCACAGTTGAGCGAAACCGACGAAATCAATGCATCCACCGGAATTACCGGCCTGGATGACATACTTATGGGTGGTCTGGCAAAGAGCCGAGTCTACCTGCTTGAAGGAAGCCCCGGGACCGGGAAGACCACGATCGCCCTCCAGTTCTTGCGCGAAGGCGCCGCAAGGAACGAACGCACCCTCTACATCGCCTTGTCCGAGACCGAGAACGAGCTTCGCGACAGCGCCCGATCGCACGGCTGGGACCTGGCCGGAATCGAGATTTACGAGCTCGTCCCGCCTGAAAATCTCCTTGATGAGGATCAGCAGCAAAGCTTGCTCTATTCCTCGGACCTCGAGCTTGGCGAAACCACCAAGCGCATCTTCGAAGCATTCGAGCGAGTAAAGCCGGATCGCGTCGTGCTCGACAGCCTTTCCGAGATTCGCTTGCTCGCCCAGAGCTCGCTGCGTTACCGCCGACAGATTCTTGCGCTCAAGCACTATTTCGCAAAGCAGAATGCCACGGTGCTGATGCTCGACGATCTCACGAGCGAGACCAACGATCGCACCGTCCACAGCGTCGCCCACGGCGTCATCATGCTGGAGGAACTGGCACGCAACTACGGCGCAGAGCGCCGCCGGTTGCGCATCATCAAATATCGCGGCCGGCGGTTCCGCGGCGGGTATCACGACTTCACAATCCAGACCGGCGGGGTCGAAGTTTACCCCCGCCTCGTTTCTTCGGAACACCACGCCAATTTCACCCGCGAGAAGATGCCGAGCAATAATGTGGAGCTTACGGCATTGCTCGGTGGAGGCGTTGAGCGGGGTTCCAGCGTTCTTATCCTGGGACCCGCCGGCACCGGCAAATCGCTCCTCGCGCTGAATTTCATTGTCGGCGCTGCCGCGCGGAATGAGCGTTCGGCAATGTTCGTGTTCGACGAGGAACTCGGCCTTCTGAAGGAACGCGCCCTGGGTCTGGGAGTGGATTTGCAGGGTCTCATCGACAGCGACAAGCTGATGCTGGAACAGATCGACGCTGCCGAACTCACGCCCGGCGAATTTTCTGAGCGCGTCCGCGAATGCGTCGAGGTCATGGGGGCGCGCACCGTGGTGATCGACAGCCTCAACGGCTTCCAGGCCGCGATGCCCGAGGAGAACGCGCTCATTCTCCATATGCATGAGCTGCTGCAGTTCCTGAACCGGCAGGGGGCGACTACATTCCTGACCGTTGCCCAGCATGGCCTCGTTGGCGACATGAAGGCACCGGTCGACGTGACCTATCTTGCCGATACCGTGATCCTGCTGCGCTATTTCGAAGCGCTCGGCCGGGTGCGTCGGGCGATCTCGGTGGTAAAGAAGCGCACGGGCATGCACGAAGACACGATCCGTGAGTTCAAGATCAGTTCTGCCGGATTCCGCCTGGGTGAACCGCTGACGCGGTTCCAGGGTGTCCTGCGCGGTGTGCCGGTGCTGCTGGAACACGGCAACGACCTGCTCCACGACGGCTCGGAGTGATCCCGGAGTTCTCAGAACGGGCCCTGATCCTCGCCCCTCGTGGGCGTGATGCCCACATTGCCGCAAACATGCTTCGCGAAACCGGCATCAATAGTGTGGTTTGCAGGGATATTTCCGCGCTCGTCGATGAACTGCGAGCGGGCGCCGGCTTCGCGCTGATCACTGAGGAAACGCTGCTCTCATCCGACTTGCGCGCGTTGAGCGAGTGGATCGTGAAGCAGCCCGAGTGGTCGGATTTTCCCTTTGTTCTTTTGACCCTTCGCGGCGGAGGGATCGAGCGCAACCCTGCGGCCGGACGTCACCTCGATACCCTCGGCAATGTCACGTTCCTCGAGCGGCCCTTTCACCCGACCACACTGATCAGCCTCGCGAAGGCCGCGATCCGGGGCCGCCGCCGCCAGTACGAGGCGCGCGCAAGGCTGATCGCACTGCGCGAAAGCGAGACGCGTTATCGCACGCTGTTCGACACCATGGATGAAGGCTTCTGCATCATCCGGTTCTTCGACGGCCCGCACGGCGAGTTGAGCGATTACATCCACGTCGAGGCTAACGCCTCTTACGAACGCCACGCCGGCATTCCCAACGTCGTCGGCCAGAAGGTCCGCGAGATGGTGCCCGACGAGGCGGAAGGCTGGGTGAAAATCTATCGCAATGTCCTTTTGACCGGGGAGCCGGTTCGCTTCGCGCGCGAACTGGAGGCGACCGGGCGATACCTCGAACTCGCCGCGCTTCGTATTGAACCGGCGAGCCGCAACGAGGTCGCCGTCATCTTCCAGGATGTGACCCAGCGCCGACGCGCCGAAATTGCGCTGCTCGACCTGAACGCGACACTGGAACGACGCGTCGAGGACGCGGTGGCCGCGCGCGAAGCTGCCACGTCCCAGCTTCGCGAGGCGCAGAAGCTGGAGACGCTGGGCCAGCTTACCGGTGGACTGGCCCACGACATGAATAACCTGCTGACGCCCATCCTGGGTACGCTCGATCTGCTCGAGCGGCGGTATGGCAGCGTCGACGGTGAAACCAGCCGCGCCCTCGACCGGGCATTGCAGTCAGCCGAGCGGGCCAAGACGCTGGTGAGCCGGATGCTGGGCTTTGCGCGTCGCCAGACACTGGAGACGCGCACGATCGACGTCGCTGCCCTCCTCCAGGGCATGCGTGAACTGATTGCCAGTTCGCTCGGATCACGGATCGAACTGGAACTTCGTGTGCCTTCGTTACTCCCGCCCATTCTGGCAGACGCCAATCAGCTCGAACTTGCCGTGCTCAACTTGTGCATCAACGCGAAGGACGCGATGCCGGAAGGCGGTCGCCTTGTCGTCTCGCTCGACCGCGCGGGCGACATCCCGGCGATCCTCCCGCCACGGGCGGAAGGCTATCTCGCCCTGACCGTCAGCGACACCGGTTCGGGCATGGATTCCGCCACCCTCGAGAGGGCGATCGAACCATTCTTTTCCACCAAGGAAGTCGGCAAGGGCACTGGGCTTGGCCTCAGCATGGTGCATGGTTTCGCCAACCAGTCGAATGGCGCCTTTACCCTCGCCAGCGAACCTGGCGTCGGAACCCAGGCGCAGCTTTGGCTCCCGGTCGCACTCGGCCAGGTAGAAACGGTCGAACCCGAGGAACGCAGGAGGGACGATCTCGACAGCCAGCGCACGGTATTGCTGGTCGATGACGAGGCGCTGGTTCGAATGGGCACAGCCTTCATGCTGGAAGAGTTGGGCCACACGGTAATCGAGGCCGCGAACGGCGCCGACGCGCTGAAGAAGCTCGCCGACCACCCGGACATCGATACGGTCGTGACCGACTTTACCATGCCCAAGATGACCGGGGCGGAATTGGCCAAGCGTATCACCGACGATCGCGGCGATCTGCCGATCCTGCTCATCACGGGCTACGCGGCAGGCGACCTCGAAATAGCTCTCCCACAGCTTACCAAGCCATTCCGGCGGGAGGAGCTGGCCGAAGCGCTCTCACGCCTTTGACCATCGCCATCAGGCCCTCCAAGCTGTCACACCTGCCAGTTTGCGCTGCTGATCCGCGTAGCTAGGCAGTGGCCGAATGATGCGCCGTGGAGGCGCGTGCACGGAGAGGGACGATGAACTTCGCGAAGACCGACGAGCAACGTGCTCTTCACAGCGGGCTCGAAGCCTTTCTCGCCACTGGATCGGTGGGCTGGGACGACGTCGCCACGGGATTCGGGCTCGAGGCGCTGGGACGCAGTGAAGACGAGGGCGGCCTCGGCACCGGAGCGCGGGAGGCGGCGGTCGTCGCCTCGCTGCTCGGTCCCTTCGGCCTCGGCGATGACTGGGCGGGCCACTGGGTCGCGATGCGAACCGGCGAGGGATCCAATGCGGGTGGCGCAGACTGGAAGGACGACGCCCTCACCTTGCTCCATTGCGCCGAGATCGTCGGCCTTTGCCGGGCGATGCTGGCGGATGCCGTCGCCTATTCGAAAGAACGCCACCAGTTCGGCAAGGCAATCGGCAGTTTCCAGGCCTTGCGACACCGCATGGTCGACATGCGCCTCTCGCTGGAACAGGCTGCGGCGATGACCGACTATGCGATCGACCTGATCGATGGCGATGCGCCCGCGCGCGCCAAAGCGGTCAGCGCGGCGCGGGTTCTTGCAGGGGATGCAGCGCGGGTCGTCGGCGGCGGCGCGGTGCAGGTCCACGGGGCGATGGGCTTGACGGAGGAACTGCGCGTCGGTCGCCTATTCCGCCGGGCAGCGTTGCTTGCGCTGGGCGACGGTACTGAGCGGACCCATCTGACGCGCTACGCCGCCGCTTGAGGCGCGTCAGGCGCCTGCGTCGACGATCGCGCGGGCCATGATATCGCGCTGGATCTCGTTGGAACCGCCGTAGATCGTGGATGCCCGGTTGTTGAGATAGCGCGGCATCGCGGCATCCATCGTCTCGTCCTCGCCCGGCGCAAAGTCCGTTGCGATCTCCAGCGCGAGCAAGTCGATCCTCTGCGATGCCTCAGTCCCCAGGACCTTGAGCATCGAGGGTCGGATCATGGCGCCCATGCCGCCGTCGTCGGCCAACCCCGCCAATTCGATCGCCCGCAGGCCGTCAGCCGAGATGGCTTCTCGCGCCAGGCGCTCGCGATTGCCGGGACGCGCCAGCCAGCCGCTCTTGGCTGCGGCTTCCTCGAGCATAGCGAGATGAGCGTGAAGGCCCGGGGATGCCCGGCCCGAGCGCTCAAACGTGAGGAGATGCTTGGCGACTGTCCAGCCGTCGTTCTCTTCGCCCAGCCGCTCGCCGACCGGCACGCGGACGTCGTCGAAGAAGACCTGGTTGAACTCGTGCTCACCGGCAAGCGTCGTGATCGGTGCGACAGTGATACCCTGATCGGTCATGTCGACGAGGAGGAACGTTATGCCGGTCTGGGGCCGGCCCTCGTTGCTCGTGCGGACAAGGCAGAACATGCGGTTAGCGAAATGGGCGTGCGTGGTCCATATCTTCGAACCATTCACAACGTAATGATCGCCGTCGCGCTCGGCACGCATGCGGAGCGAGGCGAGATCGGAGCCTGATCCCGGTTCTGAATAGCCCTGACACCAGTAATCGGCGCCCGACAGAATACGGGGGAGCAGCGTCGCCCGCTGCTCCTCGGTCCCGTAATGCATGATCACGGGGGCCACCATCTTCAGGCCCATCGGCGCCAGCGACGGAGCATTGGCGCGGGCACATTCGTCGGCAAAGATATAGCGCTGGATCTCGCTCCATCCGGTTCCGCCGTATTCGACCGGCCATTCCGGGGCGACCCAGCCCCGCCGCTCCAGGATTGCCTGCCAGGCCAGCGACACGTCGGGATGAACGAAGACGCTGGTCGAACGGCGGGTAGCTCGGCGCAATTCCGGCGTCAGTTCGGCATCAAGGAAAGCGCGAACTTCGTCGCGAAAGGCGCGGTCGCCGGCAGACATCAAATGATCCATGACCGAACCTTCCGGGGAAACGGCGCTTCTGGCTAGCTGACCGTTTAGTCAGGTCCGCGCGCCGAGAAACCCGTGCCCCGTCGCCAGCTGGATAGTGCGCGACCGGGTCGTTGCCCCCAGCTTTGCCCCCGCGTTGCGTAAGTGGAAGCGAACGGTCGAAACCGAGAGCGACAGGATGATGCCGATCTCGGTATTGGTTTTTCCCGCTGCGGCCCAGCGGACGCATTGGACCTCGCGGGATGTGAGTTGGCCAACGATGGAAGGCTTGCGCATCTTGCCGGCTGCTTCGGCATGCGCGGCGAGGAGCCGGATGGCCAGCGTGAACATGCGTTCCGCTTCGCGAGCAAAGACGTCGGCAATGTCGATCGCCTCTCGGGTTACCCAGACGACTGCCCCGACCCGGCCCGCCGGCAAATGGACCGGTGCAATGATCGCGGCGGTGAAGCCGAACTGCGCCTCCACCTTGGAGCAGTCGATCTGGTCAAGCACCGCGGTGGGCCGCCAGCTTCCCAATCTTCCGTCGGCGTACCAGATCGGCTCGGCGAAGATCCGCGCCGCGTGGAGAAACGTGGATTTCAATGCAAGCCGACGGTCTTCCCAATAAGGGCCGGGCTCGTCCGACCATTCGAACAGCTTCGCGGCATACGGCTGCCCTTCGCGATCCGACATCGGCTCAGGATCTCCGAGATCGCTTTGCGCCGCTACGAAGGGGAAACCGGCCTCGCGGCCGATGTCGCGAACAGCACATGCCAATGAGTCGATCAGGTCCCAGGAACCGCTGGCCAGGGCTTCCTCGTCTGGGGATCGCTTCATTTGAAAGGCGTGGCACGTCCCGTCCGATTCCTCAACGCTGCAAAGGTGGAAAGGAAAGCTGTCAGAGTTGTCAGGTGGTTGTGAATGGCTATGAGCCGCTACAGCGCGCCGACCGATTTGGGTGCTCGACTGGGCACAGGGCCGATCCGGCACGAAGCCGGAAAGCCACACGCGGGTCGCCGCGAATGGAGGGATTTACTACATGAAGAAGCTTCACACCGTTTCGACGGCCGTCCTTGCGCTGGCCATCGCACAGCCGGCCATGGCTCAGGATGCCGCCAGCGCGGGCAATGCCGACCAGCCGACGCAGGACCAGCCTGCGCCCGCAGCGCCCGGCACGGCGCCGAGCGATCCCGCCGCGGCAGCGTCTGACAGCGGCGACGTATCCGAAATCATCGTTACCGCGCAGAAGCGGGAACAGAGCCTGCAGGACGTTCCAGTCGTCGTTTCGGTCCTCAACCAAAAGCAGCTCGAGGCGGCGGGCGTCCGCGACATCAAGGACCTTCAGACGATCACCCCGGGCCTGAACGTCACGTCTTCCACCAGCCCGGCGCAGACCTCGGTCCGCATTCGCGGCGTCGGCACCGTCGGCGACAACCCCGGCCTCGAATCCTCGGTCGGCACTATTGTCGATGGCGTCTATCGGGCCCGCAGCGGCGTGGCTTTCGGCGATCTGGGCGAACTCGAGCGCGTCGAGGTTCTCAAGGGCCCGCAGTCGACCCTGTTCGGCAAGAACATGTCTGCAGGCGTGATCAACGTCATCACCGCAGCGCCCAGCTTCACGCCCTCTGCCGAAGTGGTGGGCAGCTACGGCAACTACAACGCCTGGACCCTCTCCGCGGCGGCAACAGGGCCGATTATCGACGATGTCCTGGCCGCGCGCCTCTTCGTACTGAAGCGCGAGCGTGACGGTTACTGGGACGTGAGCACCGGCAGCGGGCCGCGCACCAGCAAGCACTCCGACAACGAGAACAACTGGACCGTGCGCGGCCAGCTTCTCTTCCGCCCCACCGAATCGATCGACGTAAAGCTGATCGCTGACTGGTCCGAGCGTGACGAAGACTGCTGCGTCAATGCGCCGAGCATTGCCGGCCCGACCGCGGCATTCATCGACGCCTTGGCGAGCGATGCCGGGACGCTGCGCGGCGGCGATCCCTTCGACCGCTTCACTTATGCCAATCGTCCGACCCAGTTCCGCATCCGCGATCACGGCGTTTCCGCCCAAGTGGACTGGGAGCTGTCTGACAACCTCGACCTCACGTCGATCTCAGCCTACCGCTACTACAAGTCGAACAGCGGCATCGATATCGACTATTCCTCGGCCGACATCTGGTATCGCGACGCGGGCGGTAACTCAAACCAGTTCAAAGTCTTCTCGCAGGAAGTCCGACTGGCTTACAACAACGACTGGCTCCACTCGATCCTTGGCGGGTTCTATTCGGACGAACGCCTCGACAGTCGGCAGAACACGTTCTTCGGCACCGACTACGAACGCTACTTCGGCCTCCTCCTGTCGGGCGGAGCAAACCCCAACACGGTCTCGGCCCTTACCGGACTTCCCGTCGGCACGAACTTTGTTGCCGGCACGGGTCAGGTCGATCAGCACGATCACAAGGCGCGTTCGTTCGCGGTGTTCACCGACAACACGATCACTTTGGCCGAAGGCCTCGATCTGTCGCTGGGCCTTCGTTACACCGACGAATTAAAGCGCGTCACTTCGCACTACATGAACAGCGCGCCGGCGAACGCCTGCGCGGCTGCCCTTGCCCGGCCGATCCCGGCCGCCGCGAAGGCCGCAATCTGCGCTCCGAACGCCGACAGCGCATTCAATAACATCACCACCACCCAGCGCCGCCCCGAAAGCCGCTTCTCGGGTTCCGCGAAGCTGCAGTACCGCTTCTCGCCCGGGGTGATGGCCTACGCCTCGTATGCGAACGGATTCAAATCCGGCGGCTTCAACCTCGACCGTGCGCGCTTCGCCCCTGGGCAGATCAATCCCGACACCAGCTTCGCGACCGAAAAGGTCCAGAGCTACGAGCTGGGCGCCAAGACGACTCTGTTCGATCGGCGCGTGCTGGCGAACGTCGCGGCGTTCCACCAGACCTATAAGGGCTTCCAGCTCAACACCTACACCGGCGTCAGCTTCGTGGTGACATCAATCCCCAAGGTCGTGTCGAAGGGTGTCGATCTTGATCTGCTGTGGAACACCGGCATCCAGGGTCTGACCCTGAACGCCGGCGCGACCTATGCCGATACGAAGTTCGGCAATTTCCCGCCGCCGCTGTCCAACCTCACCCGCCTTTCGGGCAACACGCTGCCTTATGCCGCTAAGTGGAACGTCACCGGTGGGTTCACCTCGAAGCAGCCCCTGAACGACGACTTCAACTTCCTGTCGTCGGCGTCGATCAAGTGGTCCTCACGCTACAACACCGGCTCGAACCTCGATCCGAAGAAGTTCCAAGAGCCCTTCGCGATCGTCAACGCGCGCATCGGGATCGAGCCGGTCAACGAAGCATGGTCGCTGGAACTGTACGTGCAGAACCTGACGAACTCGGACTACTACCAGGTAGTCGTCGATCAGCCGCTCCAGTCGGGCACATACGGGGCGTTCGTCGGCTCTCCCCGCCGCTATGGCGTGACCGGCCGGGTCCGCTTCTAGGTACGTCGATAGCGCCGCGAGGGCCGTCCGCCGGACGGCCGTCGCGGCGCATCACCGCGACCCCGGGCGGGCCTTTCCCTGTTGCGACGCAGCAACACCAGCCCGACAACCCGAGATGATGTCGGTTCCATCCAATTTGCGACGACAATGACAAGGCTACCCGCAGGCAGCTTCGTTCCCGAAGCAACGCTTGAGGGGCTAAACATGTCACGAAAAATGATTTTTGCTGTCGTAGCCGGCATCACCGGCTCCGCGTTCGCTCAGCCCGCGCTGGCCCAGGACGGCGAGGCCGGGTGGTCTGTCACCGTCACGCCGCGCTACCAGCACCTGTTCTTCCTGCCCGACACCGAGGCCGACGGCCTTGAGACGATGCCCACTTTCGGCGGCACGGTCACGCTCCGCGACCCGACCAGCCGGTTCGGCTTCACCGCCACCTACATGCGCGGCAAGGCACACGGCGTTTACACATATGACGACGGCGGCTTTACCGGCGACTACGACTATCACGCCAAGCGCGAGGAGTACGCGGGACAGGTAGAGTACACGCCGCGCGAAACCGGCGTCACCCTGATCGCCGGCTATCACCACTTCGCCGCGCGCAACAACGAAGTGCTGCTGAACCCTGGCACGGGGAATTCAGAAGTCGGGCGTTACCGGGAATCGGTCGATGCCGCCGAAGTAGGTCTGCGCATCGCCAGTCGCCTGGGCGCGAACAGCCGCCACAGCGTGTCAGCTCAGTTCATGGGCGGCGTCGGCAAGGGCCGCTTCAAATCCAATGTCGTCGAGACTTTCGGCGGTGCGCCCATCACGACCGTGAAGGACAAGAAGGGCACCGGCTACCTCGCCGACATCGCGCTCGGCTATAACTATTTCCTGACCGACAATGTCTCAATCGGCACTCGTGCGCGCGGATATGTGTTTGGCGTCTCGAACGGCGACACGATCTTCGCCGCGGCACCGGAAGTGAACTTTTCGATCCGCTTCTAATCCCGACTCAACCCGGGACCTGAAACGGAGGCCGGGCCGGGTTCTTGTTCTCCGGGGGGCCAGCGAGGAAGATCGGTTCGCCGATCGACCCCTGGCTCCACGGAGACTGGTCCCCGGCGGTCGCCTTCACGACGTCGCCGGTGGCAAGCGCAACCACGTCGTCCAGGCTCTTGCGCTCGACCAGGCGCTTGGCGATGGCCAGCGCGAACGGGCTGTTGCGCTGGCTGTCGTCCGCCGCGTCGTAGGCCACGTTCTGAGGATCCGTCGCGAAGACTACCTTCACGCCCGTTCCCCGGATCTGGAACGCCTTGACCCCCTTGACCGGCGCCGGTGCCGCCAGCGTCGCGACCTTCAGGTCCAGCTTGTCCTGCCCACGGCCGCTCACCTTCCCGATCGCACGCGCGATGCGCATCCCCTGGGGCAATTCCTCGAACGGGCGATTTCGGCATGCGTCGAGCATCAGGATCATGAAGCTGGTCGCCTGCCGGACGCTGTCGATAATCGAGGTTATCGACAGGAAGGTCTTGCCGTCGCCCAGCAACAGGTAGTTCTCATCGTCGATCTGCACGCCGTGGCCGGCGATATAGACGAACGCGAGATCTCGCGTACCCAGCGATGACCTGAAACTCTCCAGGCGGGCCTTGAGTTCGGCCTCGCCAGCATCCTCGATCCGGTCCACCCCGGCGAACTGCAAAGCGCGCAGCCGTTCCTCGATCAGCAGGCCGTCCGATCTAGTGTTCGCAAGAAACAGTCCCTCGCCCGCGTTGCGATAGCTGTTGGCGATGATGATGGCACGGGCACGTTGCTTCTTCTCGGCACCTAGTGCCGGCAATGCAGATGCCGTCGCCGCAAGTCCCGCCGCAATGAGAAACGTTCGTCGATGCATATGTCCCGTCCGGCGATGGCAGTTACCAGACGCAAGGCTTTGACGCCAATGACTTGTTACAGGTGAAGCCGGCCCTACCTGTAGTTGGCATGAGGCCAAAAATTGGCCATTGGGCAACACGCATGGTTGAACGCACCCCCACGACACCAACTGCCAAGCGCGCCCAGGCGCTGAAGGCCGGGTCATCCGCCGGGGAGCGGCTTACCCGTGCTGCGTTATTGCGGATGGAGATATTTCCACCGGCCCCGCCAGTGGCACCCTACGTCACCACCTTCTTCCGCTTGCGCTGCGACGAGAAAGTGATCCGCGATGTCCACCCTTCGTCGCTTGGCCTCATCGCGGTGATGGCGCGTGGGACAGGACAGATCCGCTTCATCGACGGGCGGACCCAGCCCAGTCATCCCTTCACCGTGATCACCCCCACCAATGCGGCCGCCACGTTCGAGCTCGATGGCCCGTGGAGCGCCTTTGGCGCCATGCTGAGCCCCTTGGGATGGGCCAGCCTCACCGGCCTTTCGGCTGAGGCGCACGGCAACCAGCTGCTGGAAGGAAGCGCGGTCCTGTCACGCGAGCTGGTGGACGCAGGAAACAGCATTCTAGCCGGGATCGACCAGTTTTCGGAAGCCGAGATGATCGAGCTACTCTCGGTCGCGATACTTCAATCGTTGCGACCGCTGCCTGCCGGTCACGCCGAATTCGTGAAGCTGGTGGCAGACTGGCTCGCGGAATCGCTGTCGCCAAACATCGACGAGTTGAACGTGCGTTGCGGTTATTCGGGCCGCCACGTCCAGCGCCTGACCGAGCGCTATTTCGGCCTGCCGCCAAGCGCCCTTGCACGAAAGTACCGCGCCTTGCGCGCTGCCGTCCTTCTGTCACGGCCGTCCCTTTCGGCGGACGAAGTGGCGGCGGTGCAGGATCATTTCTACGATCAGTCGCACATGATCCGGGAAATGCGGCTGTTCGCCGGCCGCACCCCGGCGCGCATCGCCGATCCCGACACGCCATACCTCGCGGCGTTCATGGACTTGCGCGACTTCCGGAAATCGGGACCTCGCATGGCGCCTATCCCGGACGATCTGCGGGCCTGATCGCCGCTCCGTTTCGGCCCCTGAGAGACCTCTCGGTCCGTCGATCAAGCTGCCTGGGCGTGCCTCTGTGTGCCGCGTCGGACCAGCCTGCCGGGCAACGATCCGGTATGTTCGCCTTCGCGGTAGGTGACGACGCCTGAGACGACCGTGGCGACATAGCCGTCGGCAGCCTGGTGCAGCCGCTTGCCGCCCGCGGGAAGATCCCGCAGCACCACGGGAGCGCGCAAGTTGAGGCGGTCTAGGTCGATCACGTTGAGATCGGCCTTGGCGCCTTTCACGATCCGCCCCCGGTCATGCAGCCCGACTGTGTCGGCCGGAGCGCTAGTAAGTGCTGCGACCGCTTCCTCCAGCGGGATGCGCTGGTCCTCAGCGGCGTCGCGCGCCCAGCGGTACAGGTAGAAGGTGGGAAAGCTGCCGTCGCAGATCATGCCATAGTGCGCTCCGCCATCGGCCAGGCCAACCACGGTGTGCCGATGGCCCAGCATTTCGCGCACGGCATCAAGATTGCCGTCGCGGTAGTTTGCGCCCGGATTGTAGAGGATTGCGCGCCCGTCTTGCTCGAGCAGGAGGTCGTAGGCGAGTTCTTCCGGCGTCACGCCGAGTGCCGCGGCGCGACGATCGATCCGGTCTTCGAGCTTGGGCTCGTAGTCCGGCTTGTCGCCCATCGGATAGGAATACTTGAAGTTGCGCACCGTCTTGATCGAGACCGGATTGGTATCCTCGGGCTCCTCGCTGAGAAGCTGGCGGCGGAACTCCGGGTCGCGCATCGCGGCAACCTTTTCCGCCAGGGTCTTGTCCCGCAGCGGGCGGAAGCTGGGATGCAGCGAAAACGGATGGAAACTGAGGTCGAGGCCGAACAGCATCCCCACCGGCCGCGGCGCGACCTGCGCGCGCATGATGACGTCATCGGCGTTCGCGGCGTCGAGTTCATCCAGGGATTCCCGCCATTCCTCGGCCCTGCCGGAAGGCATCTGGAGCAGCGAATAGGACAGCGGGCGGCCCGATTCCTCGGCAATACGCCGCATCAACCTGAATTCGGATTTCGCCGGCGCAGTAATGCTGGGGATGAGCTGGAATACGCCGGCACCGGCATCGGAAAGCCCCTTGCCGAGTTCGACCAGCTCATCCTCCTCGGAATAGAGGCTCGGCGCAAGCTGGCCCGCGACGGTCCGGTGCATCATGTTGCGCGAGGTCGTTACCCCGAACGCCCCCGCGCGGACGGCTTCTGCGGTCAGCGCACGCATGCGCGCTAGATCCGCGCCGCTTGGCGGCTGATATGCGGCCGCGCGCTCGCCCATCACGTAAACCCTGATGGCCGAATGCGGGACCTGTGTCGCGACATCGATATCGAATTGGCGCTCGTCTAGCGCGTCCAGATACTCGGGAAACGTCTCCCAACTCCACGGCAGGCCCTCGGTCATCACGACCTCGGGAACGTCCTCGACCCCCTCCATGACCGCGACCAGCATTTCGCGCTGCTCGGGCTTGCAGGGCGCGAAGCCGACTCCGCAGTTGCCCGTCAGGACGGTCGTTACCCCGTGGTTGGACGACGGAGCCATCCGATTTTCCCAGGTCGCCTGACCATCATAATGGGTGTGAATGTCGACAAAGCCGGGGGTCACGATCAGCCCGCGGGCGTCGATTTCCTCCCTTGCCGTGCCGCGAATATCGCCGATCTCGGCGATCACGCCATCGCGGACCGCGACATCTACCACGCGCGGCGGGCTGCCGAGGCCGTCATGCAACGTTCCTCCGCGAATGATCAGATCAAAATTCGCCGACATCGCCATCTCCCGTGTCATTCTTCGCCCTACCTTACATCCGTGCCTTCCCGACAAATGTCGACTGATTGACATTTGAGGCGACTATTGTGATCGAGGAGGCATGGAGCCGGACGATTTGAAGGTCCTCGCCGCGGACCAATGGCTCGGCAGCATACCCGAAGCGCGGCGCTTGCGCCTCCTCGCGCATGGCAAGGTGCGCGCCTTCGCGGATGGCGCGCGGATTTATCGGCTGGATGATCCGCCGAACGGGCTGCACGCCGTGTTGTCGGGCGAGACGCGGCTCGTCAGCTATCCGGTGGCGGGCGTCGAACTTGTCGGCAAGATCATCCGCCCCGGCCAATGGTTCGGCGAACTGTCGGTGCTCGATGGCAAGGGCCGCCCGCACGATGCCGTGGCGATCGGCAGTTGCCGCGTCCTCACTGTCGGAATGGCTTCTATTGCGGCGGCAACCGCGCGCGATCCCGAATTGTGGCGAGATATCGCGGTCCTCAGCTGCATTCACCAACGCGCCGGCTTGCGCGACACCGGGCGCATTCGGACCGAACCGGCCGTGACCCGCCTCGCCGGGTTTCTCGCCGGAGCCGGCGCTGCCGCGGAAGGGCGGGACATCCGGATGACGCAGGACGAGATCGCCCAGGTAATCGGGATTTCGCGCCAGTATCTGAACCGACTGGTCCGCGAGATCGCGCAGACCGGCCTTATCGAAATCCGCTATGGCCGGATCCACGTCCCGCGCCCACATAGCCTTCGCGGCTTCGCGCCGCCGCCGGTCCATCGCGATGGAAGAGCCCCCAATCCTGTGATATGAAGGTGCCTTCTCCTTGCAGGAGGGTTCCAATGACCGAGACGACGTGGACCTTCAAGGCGCGTGAGTTCGTTCACTGCAACTGCGCCTATGGTTGCCCCTGCCAGTTCAACGCCCTGCCGACCCATGGCAATTGCCAGGCCGTTGCCGCGCTCGAGATCGAGGAAGGCCGGCACGGCGATACCGACATCGGCGGAACCCGGATCGCGATGATCATCGCCTGGCCCGGCGCGATTCACGAAGGCGGTGGGCACGTCGTTCCGATCGTGGACGAGAACGCCAGCGAAAGTCAGCGCGAGGCCTTGTTGCGGATCATGAGCGGGCTCGACACCGTGCCGGGTGCGACGTTCTTTCAGGTCTTCTCGACCACGTTCGAGAAGATGCACGATCCCGTGTTCGCGCCCATTTCACTCCAGATCGATATCGACGGCCGGATCGCCCGGCTGGTCGTCCCCGGTTGGATCGATGCGCGTGGCGAACCCATCAAGAACCCGGTTACAGGCGACGAGCATCGTGCGCGGATCAACCTGCCCGACGGCTTCGAATACGAAACGTGTGAAGTGGGCCGCGGCTGGGCCAAGACCAGCGGGCCGGTGAACGTGCAGCTTGAGGATTCGCATGCCCAGTTTGCGCACCTTCACATGACCGGAAGCGGTGTCGTCCACGCCGCTGGCTGAGCGGACGCCGCTGCGGCGACTGTTGTCGCGGCCCGCCCTGGTATCCGGAATTGCCATTAGCCTTGGCGTGGCGCTGGCCTGGGCCTGGCTATTTGCCAACGCCGGGATGGGCGAAATGAGCGGCGAGCCCGACATGGAGGGAATGTCGCCGGGGCCAGGCCCGCTCTCGTCGGGATACCTGCTCTCGACCTTCGCGATGTGGGCGCTGATGATGGTTGCCATGATGCTGCCGTCGGCCGCACCGATGATCCTCCTCCATGCCCGCATCGACCGCGGCAGCGACGCACAGCGCTCGCGCGACAGCTTGCTGTTCGTCCTTTGCTACCTTGTGGTCTGGAGCGCCTTTTCGGCGCTGGCCGCGCTCGCACAAGCAGCGCTGGTGGCGGCTGGCTTCCTGTCGTCGCGACTTGCGGCTGGCAGCCATGTCATGTCAGCCGCCCTGCTGTTCGCCGCATCTGCCTGGCAATTGACGGCGGCCAAGACCGCCTGCCTCGACCAGTGCCGCTCGCCCCTGCAATTCGTGATGCGATACTGGAAACCGGGCGTCGTAGGGGCCGTTCGACTGGGATTGCGGCACGGCCTTTATTGCCTCGGCTGCTGCTGGTCGCTGATGCTGCTGCTTTTCGTCGGCGGCGTCATGAACCTTGCCTGGATCGCGGCCCTGGCCACGATCGTGTTCATCGAGAAGATCGCCCCGCCCGAGTGGCGGGTGGACCGCTGGCTCGCGGCTGTCCTGGCCGGCGGCGGGGCCTATCTCCTTGTGAATTGAGCCGAATGTCCTCACGCCGACTCCTAACGTCCGTGAACCGTCCCTGACACACCTGTCAGCTTGTCGCGAGCCCCGGAACGGCGTCCTTTCGGAATATCAAACTGCTGGAACGCTCCGCGTGAAGACGGGCGTGCGGCGACACGATCGAGGGGATGAACATGAGCGGATTTCGGCGTTTCTTGATGGCTGGCGCATCGTGCGCCCTGGTTTCGGCTATGCCCGCGTTCGCCGCGGAGGTCGGGGCCGAAGAGCCGCAGGCCGGGGATACCGGCACGGGCGAAATCATCGTGACCGCCCAGCGGCGGGCAGAGTCGCTCAATGACGTCGGCATGGCGGTGCAGGCGGTGAACGGGGAGACGCTGAAGGACCTGCGCGTTACCGATCTGCGCGACCTGACCACTGTCGCGCCGAGCTTTACCGTTTCGCAGAGCTACCAGGGCGTTCCAACCTACACGCTGCGCGGGATCGGCTTCAACACGATCAACCTGTCAGCCACTTCGACCGTCGGCACCTACGTCGACGAGGTCGCCTATGCCTATCCGATCATGAACACCGGCCCGGTCATGGATCTCGAGCGGGTCGAGGTGCTCAAAGGCCCGCAGGGAACGCTGTATGGGCGCAATACGACCGCCGGACTGATCAACTTTATCACCGCCAAGCCGACGTCGACATTCGAAGGCTCGGTTTCCGCCGACGTCGGGAATTACGACACCTACAATCTGGGCGGCCATATCTCGGGCCCGCTGGGAGAAGGCATCGCCGCGCGCGTCGCCTTCCGCACCGAGAACAGCGACAAGGGCTGGCAGGTCAGCAACACGCGCGGCGAGCGGCTCGGCAAAGTAAAGAAATACGGCGTGCGCGGCTCGCTCGCCATCGATCCGGCGCCTGGCACTCATATCGATCTGTCTGCGTTCTGGTGGCGCAACAAGTCCGATACCGTCGCAGGCCAGGGGATCGGCTTCACCCCCGCCACGGATCCCGTCACCGGGACCAGCGCCTCGCGCTTCTTCAACGCGGCGGGACTTGCGACCTATATCGCCAACAATTTCCCGACCAAGGCGACCCAGGCCGACTGGGCGCCCTTGGCCACGCGGTCGGCCGACATCGGGACGGGCCTCGGCCTCGACGGTCCCTTGCGCGAGAATAACCGGTTCATCGCCATCAAGCTGCGCGCCGACCAGGAACTGGGCGATTCGATGAAACTGGTCTCGCTTACCAGCTATAACGATTTCCGTCGCAACGCGCTCTCGGACTGGAGCGGCGCGCCTTATGAAATCCTGCTTCAGAACACGGTGGGCAGGATCAAGAGCTTTGCGCAGGAACTGCACGTCGAAGGAGAGTCCGGTCCCGCGAACTGGCTCGTCGGCGGCTATTACGCAAACGACCGGATCATCGATTCCAATCGCACGCTGCTTGGCCAGAATGCCAATGTCGGGCTGATCCGGGCAGCGGGCGCCCCCCTCCTGGCGACGCCGTTCAACTCCGGCGGCTATACGCTTACGCAGCTTTCCCAAGCATTTCGCACTTACGAGGACTTCGGACGCATCCGCACCCGGACATGGAGCCTGTTCGCTAATGCCGACTGGGAACTGGCGCCGCAGATCAAGCTGACCACGGGTGTGCGCTATACCGAGGACCGGCAGCGCTACAACGGCTGCTCGCGGGATTTCAACGGCAACATGCTGCCCAACGTCAACGTCGTGAACCGGGCGCTCTACTTCCAGACATACGGGGTTTTCGCGCCGGAGATCACGCAAGGCCAGTGCAATACATTCGATCCGACGACCGGGACATTCGGCGAGGTTCGCTCCGTCCTTTCGGAAAACAACGTCGCCTGGCGGCTTGCGCTGGACTGGTCGCCGAATGATGACACGCTGGTCTATGCGTCGGTTTCGCGCGGATACAAATCCGGCACCACGCCGATAAACGCGGCCAACCTCGCGCGACAGAATTCCCCGGTCAAACAGGAAAGGCTGACTGCCTACGAAGTCGGCATCAAGGCCACGTTGGCCGACCGGCTTATCCAGGCGAACCTGTCGGCGTTCTACTACGCCTATCGCGACAAGCAGATCAGCACCTACTTCGCCGATCCGATCTACACCGCCCTCGCCCGGCTCGACAATGTGCCCGACTCGAAGGCCTATGGCGCGGAGGCCGAACTGATCGTTCGCCCCGCGACGGGCATCACGATATCGACGAACGCGCTCTGGCTGAAGACGCGCATCAAGGACTATCTCGGCACCAATGCCGCGGGCCAGCCGCAGAACTTCGATGGCGCCGAGTTCATCTACAGCCCGCACTTCCAGGGCAGCGTCACCCTCGCCTACGACACCCCGGTCACGCCCAACCTCGACCTCGTCGGTGCGCTGAGCGCGCGCTACCAGTCGAAGTCGAACACGATCTTCGAAGACCTGCCGCTCTACAAGATCGACGCCTACGGCGTGGTCAATGCGAGCCTTGGCGTGAAGAGCGCCCGGGGATGGTCGGCATCCATCTGGGCGAAGAACCTGTTCGACAAGTACTACTGGTCGGCGGTTGCCAGCAATGCCAACGTGGTCGTGCGCTTTCCCAATCCGCCGCGTACGTACGGGTTGAGCTTGGGCTTCGATTTCTGACGGCAGAAGGCGAGGAGGCAGCAGATGCAGGATACCTACATGGGCCTGGCAGTGGACTTCACTGCGCCGACAGGGGAGCCGGCCCTTCTGCCGCCTGATTCAGTCCAGTGGCGTGTCTACAAGAACCCGATCGCCCTGGCGATCGGAGGCATCGCGGCCGTCCTTCTCGAGTTCGCCGAACCGCGCATTCGCAGCGGGGTCTGGGATCACTCCACCTATAAGGCCGACCCGATCGGGCGTTCGAAACGGACGGGGCTGGTTGCGATGCTCGCCTGCTACGGCCCGGCGAGTACGGCAAGAAGTGTGATCGGGGCGGTCAACCGCCTGCACGGCAGCGTGAAAGGCGAAACGCCTGCTGGCGAGAAGTACCGCGCGCTAGATCCGGTGCTGCTCGATTGGGTCGCGGCAACCGCATCTTTCGGGTTCCTAACCGCCTATGATTGCTTCGTGCATCCCCTGAGCGGCGCAGACAAGGACCGGTTCATGCGCGATTCCGAGGTGATCGGCCGCGAATTCGGCGCCCGGCACACCCCGGGGTCGATCGATGACTTCATGACGATGATGTCGGCTCTCGAGCCGCGGTTCGAGCCTCACCCGATCATCCACGAATTTCTCGGCATCATCCAGTCGGGCAAGGCTGCGCCCAGCGTGCCACGGTTCCTCCACCGCGCGATCGCCCGCGCTTCGGTTTCGCTTCTTCCTGCTCGACTGCGCCGCCGCCTCGAGCTTGGAGCCGAATATTCGCTGACCGGCCTTGACCGCTCGGCGCTGCGGATCGCCGGGCGTCTCGCCGACTTGAGGGTAGACCGCAATTCGCCGCCCTGCCAGGCAAGCGTTCGAATGGGCCTGCCCGCCAACTTCCTTTACCTGTCCGGTACGCGCCAACGTGCGCTGCTCGAACGCAGCAAGGCGCGAGGTCTTTCGGCACAGCCCGCCATCTGATCCCGAACGGCCGGCCATGCAGGCATTTTTCCGGAAAATGATAGTCGCCTGACCCGCCGGATTGTTGTCGAGAAACGACGCGAAGGCTTGCGCCTGTTCGCGGACGAAAGGGAGTTGGTCATGGATCTGGGACTGGCCGGAAGGTCGATCTTGGTGTCGGGCGGCAGTCGCGGCATCGGGCTGGGCATTGTCAGGGCCTGCCTTGCCGAAGGGGCACGCGTGACCTTCACCGCTCGGAACGCCGAGTCGATGAACGCACAGCGTGATTCCCTGGCGCGGGAGTACGGCGATGAGAATGTCGCCGCTCTCTCCGGAGACATGACCAGGCCCGAGGAGGTCGAGCGAGCGCTGGAGCATGCAGAGGCCGCCATGGGACCCCTGTGGGGCGCCGTGGCCAATGTCGGGCTCAGCCCCTGCCCGCCGGGCTTCGAGGTGGACGATCGAACCTGGCAGGGCGGTTTCGCCCAGAACCTCGATTCCGCGTTCTTCCTCGCCCGGGCGGCGCTTCGCGGGATGACTGCGCGGCGTTCCGGCTCGATCCTCATGATCAGTTCGATCGCCGGGATGGCGGCGAAGAGCACGCCGCTGACATATGGCACCGCCAAGGCCGCGATGAACCATCTCGCCAAGGAGCTGGCGGTGATCGCGGGACCCAGCAACGTCCGCGTTAATGCGCTGGCACCGGGCAATATCAAGTTTCCCGGAGGCGAATGGGAGCAGCGGACAAGCGAAGGCGCACCCCGCGCCGACGCGTGGCTCCGATGGATCAAGCGCGAGGTTCCCTTGCAGCGGTTCGGCGCGGTCGAGGAAATCGGCAGCGTGGCCGCCTTCCTCCTCAGCGAGCGGGCGAGCTTCCTTACCGGCGCCATTGTGCCGGTGGATGGCGGACAGAACCGCTGATGGTTCCGCGCCGCGATTGACCACAGGCTGCGGCCGGCTCACGGGGTCCGGCGACAAGGTGCCGCGATCTGCCGTGCGGCCGGCGTGCCAGAAAGGTGACAGGATGAAGCGGACGGTTCGGATCGGCGGCGCCGGCGGGTTTCTCGGCGACAGTTCAGTCGCTCCGGCGCAACTGCTCGCCGGCGGCAATCTCGACTACATGATCCTCGATTACCTGGCCGAGGCGACGATGGCTCCGCTTGGCGCGTTGAAGCGCGCTCGTCCGTCCGAAGGTTACGCTCGCGACTTCACCGACTGGGTGTGGCGCGACAACATGCGCGAATTCAAGGCGCAAGGCGTCCGCATCATAACCAATGCCGGCGGTGTCAATCCCGAAGCTTGCCGTGAACGGATGGAGCAACTGGCACGCGAGGCCGGCCTCACGTTTCGCATCGCGATCGTCGAAGGCGACGACGTGTCGGACCGGATCGAGGAATTTTCCGCGGCCGGGACAATCGAGATGTTCAGCGGAGATGTCTTCCCGGACGCCGACAAGATTATCACCGCAAACGCGTATCTTGGTGCCGCGCCGATCGTTGCCGCGCTGAAGGCAGGGGCCGATGTGGTGATCACCGGCCGGGTCGTCGACAGCGCTCTCACGCTTGGCCCGTTGATGCACGAGTTCGGGTGGAAGGAAACCGACCACGACCTGCTGGCCGCGGGATCGCTGGCTGGTCATGTCATCGAGTGCGGCGCGCAAGCAACCGGCGGGCTGTTCACCGATTGGGAGCTCGTGCCCGACTGGGCGCATATCGGCTATCCCGTCATCGAATGCCTTGCCGACGGTACCTTCACGGTCACGAAGCCGGCTGGCACCGGCGGCCTGATCGCCGCCCCTGCGGTCGCCGAGCAAATCCTCTACGAAGTCGGCGATCCGCAAGCCTACGCCCTTCCCGACGTCGTCTGCGATTTCGCCTCGGTCCGGGTCGAGCAGGTCGATGCCGATCATGTGCGCGTCAGCGGCGCGCGCGGCTATCCGCCGAGCGGGCGGCTCAAGACGTGCATCACCTTCGAGAAAGGGCATCGCTTCATCGGGATCATGCCGGTCGTCGGACGCGATGCCGCACGCAAGGCGCAGGCGCAGGCGCAGGCCGTCGTGTCGCGCGTCAACGAGATGCTTCGTGACCGCAACCTACCGCCGCTGCGCGAGGTACGCATCGAACTGTTGGGGACGGAGGCGTCTTACGGCGCCCAGGCCAATGGAGCGTTGATGGCCGGACGCGAGGTGATCGCCCGCGTCGGCGCCGAACACGACGACACCGACGCGTTGCGGGTGATGATGCGCGAATTCGATTCGCCGACCACTTCGATGAGCGTGGGCTCGACCGGCTGGTTCGGCGCTCGCCCCACGGTCACCCCGGTAGCGCAGGTGTTTTCGTTCCTTCTGCCCGGCGGCGAGGTGAAGGCCAGGGTCGATCTTGGCGGGAATGTCGAGACAGTCGCGGCACCGCACCCGGGAACACCCTTCGATCCCGCAATGATCGAGCGCCCCGCACCTCCGCACGCGCCTGCTAATGAGGACGAGCTGGTCGAAGTGTCGCTGATCGACATTGCCTGGGCGCGATCGGGCGACAAGGGCAACGCCTTCAACGTCGGGGTGATCGCGCGCCGGCCCGAATTCCTGCCGTGGATACGCGAAGCGCTGAACGAAAGGGCCATGCTCGCGTTCTTTGCTCATGAGTTCGAGGGCGCGCGCGACCCGCAGGTTCACCGCTACGATCTTCCCGGCCTGGAGGCCGTGAACATCCACTGCATCCAGTCACTGGGAGGCGGACAGTTCGCCAGCCTGCGGCTTGATCCACTGGCCAAGGGCAAGGCCCAGCAACTGCTCGACATGCGACTTTCCGTTCCGGCCCGACTGACCCGCTCCAACAGCTAAGGCATAGCTGGCGCGGTTACTTCTGACCGTAGGGATAAGGTTTTCGGCAGCCAGCCGTTTACGCGGCGCGCAAGACCGCTTCCACTTGACCGCTTGCCGCCTTGGAGCGACCTTGCTCCGCGCAGGAGACAGGCTGAGCATCGGGGATAGGCGTGCGACGCGGAGAAGGCCGATTCCTCCGATTGATCTTCCAGCGCTTCGCGGACGCTAGAATCGAGCAGCGCTATCGTCTCGAACAGCGGCGGCGCCAAGCGAAGTTCACCCGCGGAATGGCGATCATCGCGGCAGGGATGTTCCTTTCCTATTCGCTGTTCAATCCGTTGTTCATTTCCTGGCATGACACGACTCAGGTCGCGATCGGGCACTGGTCAATCGTACCGTTGCTCGTGCTCTATAGCTGGTACGCCGGACAGCCCGGATATCCGACTAGCCGCTATGCCGACCTGATGCTCTTCGTCGGAGCGCAGCCGGGGATGGTCTACGCCGCGCGCGCATTCGCGGAGACTGGAGCCAGCGACTGGAGCTTTGGTCCGCTGCTCTGCTACAACGTGATGATCGGACTCGCGTTTGCGTGCCTGTCCTTTTCGGCTTCGGTCCAGAAGTTCTTCGTACTGGCGGTCAGTTCGATCGGTTTCCTGCTGACGATGCTCTTCCTGGACAACGAAAGTTCGGCCCAGATATTCTACACGGGCATGTTCTACGGCGCCTTCGCCCTTCTCGCCTTCTACCTGAACTGGGCCATCGACGACAAAGGGCGGGCCCTGTTCGCTGCCGGCGTAAGGCTCGACGTGGAAAAGAGCAGGTCGGAGGCCTTGCTCCACAACGTTCTTCCCCAAAGTGTCGCCCACCGGCTTCGCTCCGGCGAAACGGTTGCCGACGCGTTCCCCGAGGTCACGATCGTGTTCATCGATATCGTGGGTTTCACCAGGATGAGCAACGAGATGGACCCGAGCCAGGTCGTCGCGCTGCTCAATACCTACTTCGGCAAGGCGGACGCAGGCTGTGATCTGTTCGGGATCGAAAAGGTAAAGACCATCGGCGATGCGTACATGGCGGTGGCGGGCGCCATCGTTTCGACCCCGCGTCCGGCCAAGGCCGCGGTCGATTTCGCGCTCTATCTGATCAGGTCGACGAGCGAGATCAGCCGCGCGTTCGATATCGATTTCAAGTTGCACATCGGCATCAACTCCGGGCCCGTCATGGGCGGCGTGATCGAGGGCAAGAAGATGCTTTACGACTACTGGGGCAACGCCATCAACGTCGCTTCCCGCCTCGAGGGCGTGGCACGTGCGAACGGTGTGACCGTTTCCCAGCGGACTTGGGAACAGACCCGCGAGATTTTCACCTTTCGCGAGCCGCGACCGGCGAGGCTCAAAGGCATCGGCGAAGTTCTGGTCTACGATCTCGAGATTCCGTGAGGGACTGCCGGCCGATTCCTGAGACATCGTGCGAGCAGCGGCGGTTGGGCTAGTGAGTCCTCAGTCATCCACCGCCCGCCATAAACCTGCATATTCGAGCCACCATGGGACGGCTTGTCGCTAATGCATCCGTAGCCTGCTCCGCCCGGGCTAGAAAAGCCCGTGCACCCCGCCAACGCCGCCAACGATCACAATCAAACCGATCACGAACAGCACGCGATGCATCCGCTCGAGCCGATTGAAATCAGCTTCCGGGCGCGTGGAAGCTTTCATCCGACGGTGAATAACCAGAGGCTCGAGGATGAACAGCATGGTCGCGAAGATGAGCCATAGCCCCAGCATCGCCTGTAGCCACCAGTTGTGCGGGGCGAGAAACCACGTCCAAAGGTTGGCACGATAGACCATCCAGAAACCGGTCAGTCCGGCAACAAGTACCCATACGCGCGCTTGGGGAGCAAAATTCCGCTCGATCGCCTCGAATGCAGAAAGTTGATCGTGAGCTTCGTTGCTGCGTCGAACCGCGGGAAAAATCACGGTGGTGACAAACGCGACCCCGCCGATCCACATCACAACCGCAAGGACATGCAGCGAACGCGCGATTTCGAAATCGTCCATCGGTCCTCCAACGGCATGGGGTCTCGCAGCTTACACCCTTAGGGCCAATTCACCGCAGTGAACCCAAAAGGTTCGTGACAGTCAAACTCCCAAGACTGCGCACTGGCCGAAGTGCGCGGGTGCGTATGCAATGAAGTAAGCGCTCCCGCCTTCAGAAACTTGCGCACAGGTGCACTTCTTGGTGTGCGCACACCCGTTAATTGGTCGTTTCGACCCCATACGAAGTCAACAAATCCCCAATTTCGCGCTTGTGCATGACGAGCGCCTTCTGAACTGCGCGCAGCAAGGAGGGATCGTCTTTACGCACCCCAACGGAAATATCGTAGGCCATCGGCCACTGGTTGTCGTCGAGCCAGGGAGTGACCGATTCGAGGCGCAGCGGAACTGCCGATCGCCTGGCGAAGTAGCCTGCCAGAGGCCCCCAGACCAGGCCCACGTCAATTCTGCCATCTTCTACCGCGCGCACGATCTGAGCCGGGGGATTGGCTTTGCGGTAATCCCCATAGAGCATGAACCCGGTGACGTTCGTGATTATACCGCGGCGGGTCAACGCATGGGCAGGTGGCGTATTGCCGCCATCGTCGCCGACAAGCTGGACGCCGAGCCGCAACCGGCGAAGCCGCTCGTCATCGAGCGTAAGCCCGGCAAGCCCGTCCCTCCGACGAGTCACGAACATGTAACTGGAGCGATAGTAGGGACGCGTCGTGGCGAGACTCTCGAGCCCAGATGCGACGCCGGGCCAGAGATCGCATGCTTGCGCGCCGACCGTGTTGCGGACGAAACCTCGCCGTTGTGCCCACCATGTATAGCGCAAGTCACGCTTGAGGTCGGCTGCGAGGATCCGCGCGAGCGCGTTCTCGAATCCCTGTCCGGCGCGATTGGAAAATGGCAGGTTGTTGGGATCGGCGCAAACCGTGAGCGGCTTGGGCGCGCAGCCGGCGATCAGCGCGATGCAGCAGACGGCGACGACGCGGCTCACCTTCGCACCGAGATCACGGTCCAAGGCTTTCCGCCGGTCTTGACCGTTCGTAAAACACGGTTGTGCGGGAGGTCGATGATTGTGACCGATCCCGATAGACCGGCGGCGGCATAAAGTCGGCTGCTGTCGGGAGACAGGTCGATCCCCCAGGTCCGGTGCCCGGTGGGAAAGCGCCGGACGACCGACCGGCTGACAGGATCGATCTCGGCAACGCCGTCGCCCCGGCCCATTGCGACAAAGGCCCGTCGCCCGTCCGGCGAAATCTCCATCTCGACCGCTTGCGGGTTCTCCAGATCCGGAAAAGCGGCAACAAGATCGATGGTGGCGATCACCCGTTCCTGCTTCACGTCGAAGACGGTGATGGTGCCGCGCTGCTCGGATGAGACCCATGCCTCTTGCCCCGCGCGCAGGAACAGCACATCGCGCGGACGCGAGCCGACGGGCAACGAAGCGCGGACGATACCCTCGATCCGGTCGATGAAGTGGGCGGTGCTGGCAACTTCGGAGGTCGCGATGATGGTGCTGCCGTCAGGGCTCACCCCAATGCCCTCGGGTTCCGGACCGACGCGAACCTCGCGCGTGACCTTGCCGCTGGCGACGTCGATGTACGAAACCGCACTGTGATCTTCGTTCGCGGCGAAGATGGACTTGCCGTCAGGGCTGACCGCGAGCCGTTCGGGATCGCTGCCCGACGCCAGGTTGCCTTCATGACGCAGGGTCCGGGTGTTCCAGGCCTCAATCCGGCCGGAATTGCTGGCGGCGACGTAGAGCGTAGCGCCGTCCGGGGAGAGCGCCATTCCACGCGGGCGCCGTCCGGTGTTTAGCACCCCCTCCTCACGCCCCGTCGTTCCGTCCATGACGTCGACCTGATCGCTCGCCTCGTTGGAAACGAATATCCGGTCCGGGCCGGGCGCTTCGTGACAGGATGCCAAAGCCGCACAGGCAAGGGCAAACCCCACCACGTTTCGCTTCATCGTGCCTTGCCGCCGTCGGAAGGTGTAAGCCTCCAGCCATCATGGCTGTCAGCGTCTTCCGGCACGGGCGCCGGATGTTGCGACGGCGTGCCGTCGCCATTGGCGGCCAGCGTTTCGGGTAGCGACATCGAACGGACGTACGCCGCGATCTGCCAGATCTGCTCGTCGGTCAGCTTGCCTGCCCAGGCCGGCATGCCGTTGGCGCGACCGAAGTAGATGGTGTCGTAGATCTGGTCGAGACGGCCGCCGTAGATCCACTTGTCGTCCATCAACGGAGGCCCGATACCGCCACCGCCGTTGAAGTGGCAGCCCACGCAATTCATCGCGTTATAGAGCTTCATCCCGGTCACGACGGCCGCAGCATTATCGTAATAGGGCCGGGCGCGGGGATTGGGCTCGGTCCGAAGCTCCCCGCCCCCCGGCGTCAGCGCCACCGCGGCGGCGAATGGCGCTCCCTCGCCGGCGGGCGGCTGCCGATACGCTCCAGCATGGCGATCGCAGCCGCTTATCAGCAACGCCAGAAGCGCGAGTTCAATGCGCAAGCGCAAAGACATGCAACGTCCCCCCGGCTGTAGTGCGGTTGGGCAGATCGGTCATCGCCTGAACAAAGCCGAGCGCAGATGAGCCGTCGCGCGGATCGAGCGGCCCGGAAACGATCCCCCCTGCCCAACCGCCGACGCCGCTCAGGATGGCGATATACTGGTGACCGTCGGGCCCGCGGTAGCTGATCGGCTGGCCGATGATGCCGCTGGGCAGTTTCGTTTTCCAAGCCAGCGCCCCGGTGCGTGCATCCACGGCCTTGAACCAGCCGTCCATGGTTCCGTAAAAGACGAGGTCGCCGCCCGTCACGACCGTTCCAGACCACACGGGCAGGTCCTCGGGAAGCTCCCACGCCGGGCGCCGCCTGACGGGGTCCCACGCGGTAAGCGCGCCGCGATTGCCGCCCGGTCCCGGCTTCATCTTCACTTCCGCGCCGACATAGGGCGTGCCCGAGATGTAGTTCACCTCGAGGTTCATCCAGTCCATGCACAGGTTCTCGTGCGGGATGTAGACGAGGCCCGTGCGCGGACTGAAGCTGGAGGGGTTCCAGTCCTTCGCGCCGCTGGCGGTCGGACAGATATCGCGAACGACCTGGCCCAGTTTCGTTTCCTTGGCCGGGTTCACCATCAATCGTCCGGTTCGCAGATCGACGCCGCTCGAGGAATTTACCGGGCCGAACGGATCGGCGGACAGGACCTGTCCGGTTCTGCGGTCAAGCACGTAGAAGTAGCCGTTCCGCTCAGGACGGACGATGACCGGGCGCATCTTTCCGGCAAACGGCATGTCGAGCAGGATTTGCTCGTTGATGCCGTCGTAATCGTGCTCGTCGTGAGGGGTGAACTGATAGAACCACCGTGCCTGCCCGGTGTTCACATCACGCGCGAACATGCCAGACGTCCATTTGTTGTCTCCTGGCCTGGCCTGCGCATTCCACGGGCCCGGGTTGCCGGTGCCGTAGAAGATCGTCTGCGTGCCCGGATCGTACGCGATCCATCCCCACATCGTGCCGCCCCCGATCCTCCAGGCATCGGACGGCCATGTCTTCACCCCCAGGTTTTGCCCCCTGTCGCCGGCATAGAACGGGTGGAACTGCGGGCCGATGAGCGCCTGATCGTCCGGCCCGGTGTGATAGGCTCGCCAGGCGATCTTGCCGGTCCCGAGGTCAAGCGCCGTCAGCCAGCCGTGCACACCGAATTCGCCGCCAGAATCGCCGACGAGTACCTTTCCCCCGGCAATGAGCGGCGCCATCGTGATGCTTTCGCCCTTCATGATGTCGCCGAGCTGCGTGCGCCAGACCTCCTTGCCCGTCGCAAGGTCGAGCGCGATCGTGGCTCCATCGAGAGTGTTGAACACGACCTTGCCGTCGGCATAGGCCGCGCCGCGATTGACGACGTCGCAGCACGCGACGCCCGCTGCGGCGGGGACGGGCTTGGGATCGTACTGCCATTTGAGCGGCGCGCCCTCGCGCGCCAGATCCAGCGCGAAGACGTGATTGGGAAATGCGCTGACGACGACCATCGTAGAGCCGATCACCAGCGGCGCGGCTTCCTGGCCCTTGTCGACGCCGAGCGAAAAGCTGAAGACTTCGCGCAGATTGCGCGCGTTTGCAGGGGTGATCTCGTTCATCGCGCTGTAGCGGGTGGCGGCGTAGTTCTTCGCCGGCATCAGCCACTGGCCGTCGTCTGCCGGCGCGGCGGCGAGCGGGGCTACCGTTCGCCCGGCGGCGGGCGTTGGCGGGGCAAGCGCATGCCCGATCTGCTCCCGACTGAATATGGCGTCGGCCGGCACGGCCTCGGGCACCGGCGGCTTGGCGGTCTCGCGATCGGGAAACAGGCCCGCACCTGCTGCGATGGCGGGAACCGCGGCAACCACTGCCAATCCGAGCAAGAGCCTGGATTTCTTCATCATCGTGCATCCAGTGAGTAGAGATAATCGGCAACCGCGGCGGCCTGTCGGCGGCTCAGCGGGATGTCGGGCATGACCCCGCCGGGCTCGATCGACTGTGCATGGGCCACCCACCGCATGAGGTTTCGGCGGCTGTTTGGGAGCCTGCCCGCGATCACCTGCTGCGAACCGATGCGCGACAGCGACGGACCGACCCGTCCCACTGCCTGCGAGACGCCCCTCACTTCGTGGCAACCGCTGCAATTGCGCGCGATCACTGCCTTCGCCAATGCGCGGTCGGGCGCGGGGGCGCTGCAACATCCCAGTGAGCCCAGGAGTAGAAGGGCGATCATCGCGCGCACGGTTGCAAACCGACTTGCAGGACCAGGTTCAGCGCGATGATACCGGCAAAGACGATTCCGAGATCGAGGCCCCAAAGCGCCATGAAACGGGTGCGACCTCGACCCGTCTCCAGCAAATGCTGGTGATCCCCCGCCGTTTCGTTTCGGGTCCGTGTCAGAAGCCGCCAGGAAAGAAGGACGGATGCGATCGCGATCAGCAGACAGGCGATCCCAACGGCAAGCGGCAGGCCGATACCCCGCGCATGGGCCACGATGGATTCGCCCGCCCGGAAGCAGGGCTGGCTCGACGCAGCAAAGCCCGCACAAACCTGGACGAACCATGCCAGCGGCCCGCCGGCGACTGCAAACAACGCCTCGTGCCTCGTGACCCTGTCGCGCATTGGCGCGGGGTGGCTGGCTTCGTCGTGCGGCCGGGTCATCGCCCGAAACCCAGATAGGGACTGATGTAGTAGGTCGCGAAGACGAACAGCCACACGGCGTCGACGAAGTGCCAGTACACGATGCCGTTCGATACCGGGATCATCCGCAGCGACGAGAACATCCCGCTCGCGACCCAGCCGAAAAGCGCCAGCAAGATCATCAGACCGACAATGACGTGCGTCATGTGGAAGCCGGTTGTGACGAAATAGAGCGCGCCGTAGCTCGACGTTCCGATGCCGAAGGTTTTCGCCTTCCATTCTGCGACCTGGATCGCCGCGAAAATCGTGCCGAGCACAAAGGCGGTGCCCAGACCGACCAGCGCGTTTGTCCGGCGGTCTTCCTTCACCCCCTTTTCGCCCCACCACGCGCAGCCGCTCGAGGCGAGAAGGATGATGGTGTTGAAAGTTGCCGGACCGAGCTTGGGATGCGGTTCGAGCAGCCACCCCGGCGGATTCACAGCGCCCAGATAATAGTAGGAAAACAGGAGATACGCGAACAGCGCAGCCTCGGCAGCAACCAGGCAGACCATGCCGTTCCAGCCGATCCCCCTTCCCTCGACCGGGCCAAGCTGAAGGGACGGGGGCCGAGAGACAATGCGCTCCATCACGCGCCCTCCCCGGCCGGTGCGTCGGCGCGTTCGAGGAGCCGCCGGCGCGGCCACGTCCAGGCAAGCAACGCTCCGATCACCCCAAATGCCGCAAGCGTCACGAACCACCACCACTGCATCAGCAGCCCGACGAAAAGGAACGTCGTGGCCAGCGCCAGCAGGAATGGGGCAAGGGTGTCCTCGGGCATCTTCAGGATCACCCTGGGCTCTCCGTCCAGGATCGAGACGCCCAGCGCCTCCTTTCCGTTTTCGAGCGTCATTCCCTCGTCAAGGCTCGAGCAGAAGGCACCTTCGCGCAGCTGGTCCTCCCACAGCGGGTCGCGCGTCGCGACCGTGGGGATCACCGCGAAATTGTAGGACGGCGGCGGCGATGGGACCGACCATTCCAGCGTGGGCCCGCCCCAAGGATCGGCACCCGCCGTCTCCCCGTGTCGCCAGCTCTTCGACACGTTCCAGAAAAACATTCCGACGCCGGCCGCAAAGACATAGCTGCCGATCGAAGTGATAAGGTTGAGCGTCGTGAACCCCATGTCGGCATTGTAGGTATAGACCCGCCGCGGCATGCCCATCAGCCCGGTAAGGTGCATCGGCAGGAACGCCACGTTGAACCCGACGAACATCGTCCAGAAGTTCCACCGGCCCAACCGCTCGTCCATCAGCTTCCCGGTCATCTTGGGGAACCAAGCGTAAGTCGCGCCGCAAACCGGGAAGACGTTTATCCCGATCAAGACGTAGTGGAGATGGGCGACGACGAAATACGTATCGGTAAGCTGCCAGTCGACCGGGACGCTTGCCGTCATGAAGCCGGAAACACCGCCAATCACGAACAGCAGGATCATCGCGGCGAAGAACAGGAACGCTGTCTTGAGGACCGGCCGGCCCAGCCAGATCGTCGCGAGCCACGCGAACACCGCGATGGCGGATGGGATGGCGATCAGTATCGAGGCCCCGGAAAAGAAGGCCAGGCCGACATCCGGCAGGCCGGTCGCAAACATGTGGTGTACCCACACGCCGAACCCGAGGAGCATCGTGGCGACGGTCGACAAGGCGACCAGGGTGTAGCCCACGATGGGAGTCCGGCAGAACATGGGCAGTCCTTCGGAAACGAGACCCATCGCCGGCAACACGACGGCATAGACCCATGGATGGCCGAACAGCCAGAACAGGTGCTGCCACAGCAGCGGGTGCCCCCCGCCGCTGGACATGAAGAAGCTCGTCCCGAAATTGCGGTCCAGCCAGAGCATGAAGAAGGCAAGGCTGACGCTGGGGATCACGATGAGATTCGCGGCGCTGGCGGTTAGCGTTCCCCACACCGCGATCGGCAAGCGGTTGATCGACATGCCCGGCGCGCGGCAGCGCCCGACCGTGACGAAGAAGTTGGCCGCGCCCACACTCGTGGAAATGCCGAGGAACACCATCCCCAAGGCGTAGATGTCTTGGTTGAGGCCGGGACTGAATGAGCGCTCGGCATAAGGCGGGTAATTGAACCAGCCGTCGTCGGGCGCTGCCCCCATCAGCGGCCCAGCATACAGGAACAGCGCGGCGGCAAGGTAGATCCAGTATGAAAGCGCGTTCATCCGCGGGAACGCCATGTCGCGAGCGCCCAGCCACAGCGGAAACAGGTAATTGGAAAACCCCGACAGGACCGGCCCCGCGTACAGGAAGATCATCGTCATCCCGTGGGTGGAGAACAGCTGGTTGTACTGGTCCGGCGTCAGCAGCGTGCGGTTGGGTCCGGCCAGCTGCAGGCGCATGATCGCCGCTTCGATGCCTCCCAATGCCAGCATCACGAACGCCGTGACGATATAGCGCTTGCCGATTTCCTTGTGATCGACCGTTGCGAACCAGCCGTAGATGCCGGGCTTGGTGTCCCAGATTTCAGCGAGCCGTCGCCGAAGCTGGGGAGTGTCTCGTCCGACAGCCGGACGGAGCGTGACGGCAGGCGCCGGCGCGGTCACCGCAACGTCTCCAAATAACTCGTGAGATCGTTCAGTTCGCGGCCCGACAGGTGCTGGGGCGGCATCTGTGCGCCCGGTTTGATGCCCTGCGGATCCTCGATCCATGCGGAGAGCGACGGAAGCGCATTGGGGAGCGTGTTTGCCGCCAGCATACGGCGACTTTGGAGATGGGTGAGGTCCGGTCCGAAATGGGACCCGGCAGACGTGCCGCGGATGGCGTGGCACATGCCGCAACGGTATTCAGCCAGCGCGAAGCCCCTTGCTTGCGCCGGAGACGCTGGTGGCGGCGCGGTCTGCAATTGGGCTCGCCGCCAGCTTTCGAACTGCTTCGGCGTCTCTGCCACCACCTCGAGCCCCATGTGGGCATGTTCCAGCCCGCAGTATTCGCTGCATTGCCCGGTAAAGCGGCCCGGCCGGTCGGCCTTCAGCCAAGCCAGGTTGACTTGTCCAGGGATCATGTCGGTCTTGCCGCCAAGCTGCGGCACCCAGAAGCTGTGAATCACGTCGCTCCCGCGCAGGCGAACAAGGACGTTGGCCCCCACGGGAATGTGGAGTTCGTTGGCGGTAGCGAAGCGCTGATACGGCGCGGCCCCGTTGTAGTCCGCCTGCCACCACCATTGATGCGCCGTAAGGTCGATCTCGACGTCCGGGCGGCGTGGGGCATGCGAGATCTGGCCGAGCGCCACCATCGTCCAGCCGAGCGTCGGCAACAACAGCGCCATGCTGATCCCAAGGCCGATCGCAATGAGGCGCGTGCCGCCCTTCGTTCTCGACACGGCGACCGAATCCGGAGCCGTTTCTGAAGCGAACGGTCGCCTTCTCACGGCAAGGCTGAGGATGCCGGCAATGATCACGACGACAGCGACCGACACGGCCAGAACGAACAAGGTCAGGGGCAGGATCACCCCGGCCTCGGTGCCGCTGCTCGACAGGAAATTGAGAGGGGGCCAGTTCATGCCGCAGACAGCGGGCGCTCAGCCCGCAGGATGCCCGCGAACGCAGTCACGGCGACCACGACGAAAAGAATGCTGCCCGGGACCCACATGATCAGGCCGCCCAGGTGCTGGTCAGTCAGTGGATCAAGGCCCCAGGACCAGGTGGTGTTCAAGTGCCACAAGTAGAGGGGATGGTTGCCCAACGCGATCACCGCGCCAAGAAGCCCCATGGCCATCGAGGCCGCGGTACCTGCCGCCAGGGCCGTCCCGGCGTTCGTCGCGTTGCGCAACGCAGCCCACAGCATGATCGCCGAGCCAAGCAGCGTTGCATGCATCGCCCAGTAGATCGGGGTGGAGTGAAGCGAAGCGTCGTATGGCGCCGGCATATGCCAGAACCATAGCGCCAGACAGAACGACACGGTCGCGGCAAGCAATACCCCGAACCCTCGGGGACCCGCCAGCCCCGTCGCAATCAGCGGGGCAGCGATCAACACGAGCACCATGTGCTGCCCGACGCGGGCTGAGAACAGGGCGACCGACAGGGCACATAGCGGGGAAACAAAGGCAAGCGCCGCAATCAGCCAGCCAACGACCACGCGGTTGGTCGCCTTGGAATTCGCCCGGGAAACCTGGAAAATGCAGAGCGCAAGAATTCCAGCGATGACGATCGGATCCAGATTCCAGCGCAGCCAGATTTCCGGCGGTAACGGTGCGGCGCCGCAATACGGCTGACCCTGGAGCATTCGCCTCAGTCTCCCACGGCCCCTCTTTTCGAGGGTGCCGACTAAATTCTTCCCGCTCGACTACGGCAACGCCAATCCTGGACTAAGGTTCCTTCGTCGGCCCGACCGCGGATTGGGAACGCTTCCTTTAGATACAGATTTCAGGGGCATGAGCGTGGAGGCGAGCCCGAGCGCCGGTAAGGACTCATTTCCTGAAGGGATCGGGAGGAAGCACGTTGCGCCCTCCCCCTGGCGAACATGGGCCAGGATGGCGCTTGTCGCCGTTATCATTCTGGTCCCGCTTCTTGCAGCCGTAATGGGTTATGTGGGCGGCGGTCCTGCCGCAATCCTCCAGGCCCGACCGCCGGCTGCCGACTTGACTGTCATTACGCCGCCAACGCTTCGCAGCGGTAATCTGTTCGAGACGAAGGTCATCGCGACTCCGCGCAATCAGGTAGGTGACCTGACTGTCGCGATCGAAGAGCCGTTGTTGCGAAGGGTGAGCATCGACACCGTAACCCCCGAGGCAGAGTCCGCGGGTTTCGAGGACGGCTCTTTCGAGTTCAGCTTCGGTCCCGCTCAACCAGGCAAGCCGGTCGAGGTAAAGTTCGACGGCCAGATACAACCGTGGGGTTGGCGCACATTGCACGGCGAGATCATGCTGCTTGACGGGAAAACGAAGCTCGCAGCCGTTCCGGTCACCGTACGGGTCTTGCCTTGATGGAGATCGTCGGCCGCGCCTCGGTGATGTTCATCGTCATCTATGGCCTCCTGCGCCTGCTGGGCAAACGGGAGATCGGGCAGATGACGCCGTTCGAACTGGTCACCCTGATCGTCATGGGCGACCTCATCCAGCAAAGCGTGACCCATCAGGATTTCTCGATGACAGCCGCGGTCCTGGCCATCGTCACCTTTGCCGCTTGGACGCTGTTCTTCAACGGGCTGAGCCATTTCTTTCCAAAGCTGCGGCCGCTGCTCGAGGGCGAGCCGGTCGTGCTGGTTCGCGATGGAAAGCTCCTGCGAACCAACATGTCGCGCGAGCGCATCGACCGCGACGAGCTTGCTTCCGAGATGCGTCTCGCCGGAATCTCGCGGATCGACCAGGTCGCGTGGGCAATTTTGGAGACCGAAGGAAAGATCAGCTTCATCCGCGCGGATTCACAGGAAATCGATCCGCGCCACGGAGAAGACGGCGCCACCTGAACGGCGGCATGCGCGGTTATTCCCAGGACAGGGAAACTGCACTAAGCGCCGGCACTTCGAACTCGATCAGCTTGGGTGACGTCGACGCGGGCTTAACCTCCTCGCCCTCGGCAAGGTGCAGCATGACCTTGGGCAGCCTGCCTTTGTTGCGGACGATGCGGATATGCGCGTTGGCGCCGGGCGCACCGTCCAGCGAAAAGCTGATAATCGTGTCGGTGATGCGCTGTGGTGCCCTGATGAAGTGATCGCAGTGGATCAGGAACGGCATGTCCGGGAAGGCATGGAAAGCCCGCGTCGCAAAGACCATCGCCGCGCCCGACCCGTAAATCTCCTGCCCCACCTGCCCTGCAGGCTGCCCATCGGGATATAGATCCTCGACCGGGAAGGAGAGCGCCCGGTCGATGTGGCCGTTGCGGCATTCGGTCGCAAGCGCTTCTGGCGGAAGCGTGTCGGGATAATAATTCCATGCCCGCGACAGCGCGAAACGGCAATAGTCGCCAACCAGCAGCTTGGCTGACGGAATAAGGTCCGGACCGCCAAGGTCGAGATAGCGTTCAAACGCGGCGAAGCTGTCGAAGCACTCGTAGATGGCCATGTAGGGCGCATCCTGAAGGCAAGTCGCTCCCAGGAAATTCGAGTAGAGCGACGCGTTGCCGATGTCGCTCTCCCAGATCTGGCAGTTGTGGAAGAAGCTCGCCAGATAGACGTAACTCTGCGTCAGGTACGTCATGTCGTTGGTGATGCGCCAAAGGCGAATGCAGGCTGCCGCTCCCCAGGCGGTGAGGTTCGCCTGGTAATTGAGGTGGAACCTCATGCCGCGCGCCGCAGCAATGGCGGCCTTCGCCTCATCGATGAATCGCTGTTCGCCGGTCAGTTCGTAACCCTGCAGCATGACCCACGCGTAGACTCCGCCGACGTCGGTCTGTCCGCGATCGTCCGCGGCAACGGCGGTGATCACCTCGAACGTGTCGATCTTGTACTGGATCGGCCATTTGTACTTGAAATGCTGCGCCGATCGGATTCCGTAATCGACCGACTTCAGGAACAGTTCGCGCGCTTTTTCGTCCCCGCCAAGCGCAAGGTTCGCAAGGTTGAGGAGCGGGTGGTAAAGATACCAGCTATCGACCGCATCGGCGTCCTTGTCGTCCCCAACACTGGGCAGGTAACGCCGCAGGGCGCCCAGGCCGCGATCGTAAAAGCGGGCCAGTCCCCGCACGACCTGGGCTTCGAGCCGATGCTTGCGACCAGACCACATGCCCCAATCGTGAATTGCGGAAAGCAGCGAAAGCTGAACCATGATGTCCGGGTATTCAGCGTCGGTGTAGGGGTGGAAATAGAGGTTTCCATAATGCCGAAGCCGGGCCTTTGGAGACTTGGAAAGATCGGCAAGCGTGCGTTGGGCGCGTCCCACCCAGTCGCGAAATGGCGCTTCGGGTTTGTCGAGCCACCGGTAAATCGAACCCAGCATGTCCAGGAACTGCCAGGCGGACTCGCTCTCACCATCCTTGCGGTGAGCGCGGATCGACAGGATCGTGTCGTACGAGACGATCCTGTCGCCCGCGGGAAGCGCCTTGGCCGGGTCTTCGGGGTGCGTCGGAGGCAGGAAGCCGAGTTCCGGCCAAACCCCGCCCACCGCGTTCTCAGGTATCGTTTCTGTGGCAAGGAAGTATCCATTCAGCGCCGTCAGGTTCTGGACGTAAAGCACCTTGCCCAGCGCCGGCTTGTCGCACGAGAAATAGAGCAAGCCCGTATTGAGGCGGCGCTGTTTGGCTTCCACGTTTCCACTGGTCCTGTCCGGTCGGCCCTGATGGTCGAACGGCACGACATCTCGCGGCATGTAAGGAACGTGAAGCGGCCGATCGGGCGCGAACGAGACGGTGAGGCGGAACATTTCCTCCGGCCCGGGATCGCAAACCAGCACTATCTCGTGCTTTCCCAGAGAACTTTGGCATTCGATCCGCGCCGCTTCGCCATCACGTGCATCGACCGACCTAACCTGCACCTCGCATGACAGGAGCGGCGTCCGCAATGCCAGCCCGCCATCATCCGAACGGCGGAAGCTCGTCCACAGGCCGTCGCCGCAAACCGCGATCTCAATCGAAAGGCTTCCATGCGCGATCTTCAGCAGCGGTCGCGCGCGCTTGGGCCCAAGCGCTTCAACTGCGAAGTCTGCGTTCTCGATCGATATGGAATTGAGGCTGGCGACGTTCATGGCCGATTTCCTCGCCCGTCGAGCGCTTCCTCCAGCATCTCGAGCGCAGCCTCTGCGGCGAGCGCGCGCGTCCGATCGCGTCCCACGTCGCCGAAACGGCATGTCCTGGAAATGCTTGCGCCGGTTGCAGCGCAAACGTTGAGATGCACGAGGCCGGTTTCGTCGCCCGGCCCCGCTGGCCCGGCGAACCCGGTTATTCCAACGGCGAGCCCAGCGTCCGATCGGGCGAGCGCCTGTTCCGCCATGCGACCGGCAATTTCGGGACTGACGACGCCATGGCGCACGATCTCGACCGGATCGATACCCAGCATCTCGGTCTTTGCTTTCTCGGTATAGACCACGAAGCCGCGGTCGAACCACTTCCCCAAACCCCTCTGGTCAGTCAGCAGGGAAGCCAGCAGCCCGCCAGTGCAGCTTTCTGCGGTAACAATGGAAACCTTCCCCGTCGCAGCGCGCTTGAGCACGGCAATCGCGCGTCCAGCCAGGTCTGCGGCTTCGGGCGGTAGATTCTCGCCATGTTCGACCGGGCTGCTCAAAAGATCACTCCCTCGCGCATTGTCGCCCAATTTAACATTCCCCGTCAGATCGGGTTCCGGTGTCGCAACGCCGGGCGATCGGTCCGCGGTCTGACGGGAGTGTTTGGGTGCGCCGAAGCAGGGCGAGCAAAGATTTGCACAAGTGTTGGCGCCGATGTGCGACGGAAGTAATTCGAAACATTGCGCGTGAAGGCCGAGCCGACCTGACGCCATGGCCAAGTCTGCGTCATAGGGACATGTATATGCCTTTGCTTGCCCTCGCTCTCCGAGCCGCGATCGCGACGGTCGTTCCCAGAACGCTGGAATCCGAGACCAAGGAGGGCTACGAGCTTGCATGCACCATCGCCGATGACACCTGGAACCGGCACCGATTAGACCTACTGCAATCGGGAGGCCGGGCATTCGTCGCGCCTGATGGCGTCGGTAAGCCTGCGATCTACCGCACCCGCATCGAATTGCGCGTTACTAAGGACGGCACGGGCAAACTTGCCGGGATGAGCGCATCAGAGAAACTCATCGAGAACCCCGGTTACGGATACGGGACAAGCTTCGTGGAGATTGGCGGCAACAAGGGACGCGCGATCATCAAGGTCTCCGAAGTGAGCGCCAAGCAGTTTGCCATTTCGATCGTTTACGCGAGCGGCTTGGAAAGCACCCCGTTTGCGGGATTTTGCGACGTCAAGGTGATCCCGCAGTCTCCGCTTACGGAGGTCGAAACGGCGGAATACCTTCGCAATCCTTATGGACTGCCTAACCGTTAGATTCGTCAAGTCTCCGAAGTTACCTTGCAATATGGCAGCGCTGGTTATCTCCTGCCTGGCTTGGTTCGGACTCAGATCGATTGACGCGTGCAACCAATGAGCAGTTTTGGCACAACAACGACCGGCTTCGATCACGGTTTTCACGGGGATGATGCGATGAAAATTTTGGAACGGTTCCGCCTCGATGGCCAGATTGGCGTCGTGACCGGCGGGGGCAAGGGAATCGGACGAGGCATCGCGATTGGGTTGGCCCAGGCTGGCGCGGATGTTGCTGTCGCCGCGCGCACGCGTGAAGATATTGAGTCTGTTGCGGAAGAAATTCGCGCGTTGGGCCGCAAAGCCATCGCAGTCGTGACAGATGCCACCAAACGCGAGGACCTGGAAAATCTCGCCAGCACCACTGCGCGGGAATTGGGGACCGTGACCATTTGGGTCAACAACGCCGGGGGAATCCCCGACGCGACGCCCCGCTATCTGGTCAAAACGCCCGAAGAAAGTTGGGACGCCCAGATCGACCTGAACCTCAAAGCAGTGTGGCTGGGCGCTACCGTTGCAGCACGCCAGATGTCTGAGAAAGGTGGTGCGATCGTGAATATCTCCTCGCGCGCAGCTTATGGGCCCCATGCCAAGAATGGTCCGTACGCCGCCGCCAAGGCCGCGGTTAACAGCCTCACCGGTTCCTTGGCCAATGAATTAGCGCCCAAGATCCGGGTCAATGCCGTCGCGCCTGGGCCAATTCCCACACAGAATTTCATCGAATGCAGCGGCATCGAGAGTGACCAACAACGGCAGAAGACGCTGGAACTGTTCAACATTCCCCTGAAGCGCTATGGCAGCGAGGAGGACGTTGCCGCAGCCGTTGTCTACATGGCATCACCGGCGTCGGCATGGGTCACTGGACAATGCCTGTATGTCACCGGCGGCAGATAGGCGAGTACTCTCGCAGCTGCCTCTTCCAGTCACGAATGGAAAGCCAAGCGGAGCCCGGGCTCGGCCCAGCGGGTCTTTATCAAGCGGCCTGTGGCGGAGCATGTTATGAACGCATCGCGCATGTCGGCGCCGCCGAACGCGATGTTCGTGACATAGGGGTCGTCGAACGCAAACGGCTTGCTTACCTCCCCGGCAAGCGAGACCTGCGAGATCCCGCCTTCCTGTAGCGTTCCGATGCAGATGTTGCCGGCAGCGGTAATCGCCAGGCTGTCGAGCCCGACATATCCCGGCACCGTAGCAACGAGCCGCGGGCTCTGCCGCGCGACTCGGGCGTCGAAAGCGTAGACTCGCGCCTGGAAGGTATCCGCGACGACGACCGTCTTGCCGTCCGGCAGGACGCCAACCCCATTGTAGCCGACCGCACCATGATGGATGCAGGCAATCGATGATCCGTCAGCGCTTGCGTTGAACAGCCCGCTCGCCTCGGCGATGCGCCCGTACCGCTTGCCGAGATCGGTGAACCAGAAGCGGCCGTCAGGCGCGAACATGAGGTCATTGGGGGCGCTGAGCGGCTCGCCGTCGCAAGCGTCGTAGATCCGCTCGACTTTCCCGGTGCCCAGGTCGATCCGCTCGATCCGGCCTTCCGCGCCGGCACCTGTCGCGTTGCACATCCGGGCAAAATCGACCCCGCCGCTGTTGCACACGTAAAGCGCCCCGTCGGCGCCTATCGCGGCCCCATTGGGACCTCCGCCGGGCTCGGCCACCGTTTCGCTCCGCCCGTTCCAGCAGCGGGTTATCTTCCCGGCGCCAAGCTCGACCACGATAACCGAACCGTCCTCCATGACCGTCGGGCCTTCGGGAAATGCAAGATTCTCGGCAACCAGTTCCCATGCAGACAATGCATCGCTCCTCTCGTTCAGCGCATCCTGTCCAAGTTCCTGATTATCCACAGGAGCCTCGCGAAAAGTGATGCACAGTCATTTTCTCTTCCACCCACCAATTGACCGCGATAAGCAAAGATGGTCAACCTGGTTGCACAAAAGCGAGCAAGAGCGCTGAGTTGGGAGAGGAACGATGATGAGAACGGCCCTGTTCGCAGGAAGCGCGCTTGCGCTGATCATTCCAGCCCAAGCCTTCGCCCAGCAGGTGCCCGCGACCACCACGGAAGCCGGCGATGCCGATGCAATCATCGTCACGGCGCGGCGGACCGAGGAAAACCTTCAGGACGTGCCGGTGGCGATCACCGCATTCTCGCAGAAGTCGCTCGACGAACGTGCGATCAAGACTTCGTTCGACCTGGCCAAATCGGTTCCCGGACTTGTCGTGAACGCCGGATCGGGCAATGCCGCGCTGCCTGACTTCTCCATTCGCGGCCGGGGCCAGTTCTTCGGCGCCGCATCGGGCAGCGTCGAGACCTATTTCGCCGACGTTCCGCTGAGCCCGCCGTTCCAGATTCCGACACTGCCGCCACAGTACTTCGACCTTGCCTCGGTGCAGGTGCTGAAGGGGCCGCAAGGCACGCTGTTCGGCCGCAATACCACTGGCGGCGCCGTCCTCTTCGTTCCGCAGGGCCCCACCAAGGATTTCGGCGGCTACGTCCGCGCGCAGGGCGGGAACTACGCCAATCGCCAGCTCGAGGCAGCGCTCAACCTGCCGCTGGGCGAAAATGCCGGACTGCGGCTGGCCGGGTTCGTCTGGCACCGCAAGGGCTATACCCGCACGGTCGGCGGAGAGCTCGACTTCACGACGTTCACCCCGCTCCCGGTGCAGCATTTCAACAACCAAAACGTGATCGAGTTGCGCGGCACCCTGAAGGTGGACTTGGGCGATCGGTTGACAAACAGCACGATTGTCACCTGGCATGGAGACAAGAACCGCTCGTCGTCGCAGGCCTACAAGCCCCGACCCGGCACGCCGCTTGGCGCCGCCGTTGCGCCGTCGATCTTTGCCGACCGGCAACTGACCTCGCTCGACACGAACCTTTCGCGCGAGCGGTCATCGACCTACGGCATAATCAACACCACGGTGTTCGAGTTGACCGACGACGTGCGGCTCAAGAACATAGCGAGCTACATCTCGGCGCGCGGCTATGGCAACAACCCGTCCGACGTCGATGGCGCAGCCATTCCGGGCATCGACCTGGTCAGCCCGCTGCGCCAGCTGCACAACCGTCAGTTTGTGGACGAACTGCAGCTGCAGGGGTCGTCTCTCGACAAGCGGCTCGACTGGATCATCGGCGCCCTGCACGACCAGACGCGCCAGCCGGGCGCCGACGAAAAGATCAACATTACTACCAACACCTTCGGTTTTTCGGCTGCGGGACCGGACTATGACGTGCAGTTCCGCCAGTCGCGGTTCACTTCGCACAGCGTGTTCGGCTCGGCGACGTTCCACGCGACCGATCAACTCTCGTTGACAGCGGCGGCGCGCCACAGCTGGGACAACATCGCCGAACGTTCGGTGCAGGTGAACAACAGCATGGTGCCGCTCGCCAGCATCCCCAACCCAGCGACGCTGCCCGCCGGGGTGCTCTACCTGGACCTGGGCGGCAAACGTAAGTTCCAGGGCTGGTCCTACAACTTCGGCGCCGACTACAAGGTGAGCGACGACGTGCTGGCCTATGGCGGGTACAAGCGCGGCTACAAGCGCGGCGGCTTTAACGGACGCGGCGGAAACCTGGCCGATTTCGGGCCGGAAACGGTCGACAACTTCTATGCCGGCTTGAAGTCGACCTTCCCGTTCGGCGCGGGGCGCGGCCGGTTCAACGTAGAAGGCTTCTGGGATACGTATCACAACGCCCAGCGCAGCTATCTCGACCTCGCTGGCGGCGCGCTCGTCACCACGATCGAGAACGTGCCCAAGTCGCGCTATCGCGGTTTCGACATGGACTTCTCAATCGAGCCTTCGAATTGGCTCGAGCTCAACGGGAACTACACATTCGTTGATGCCGACTACATCCGGTATCCCGACCGGACCGTGGCGACGGCCGTTTCACTGTTGCCTGCTGCATTCCAGCCGATCTTCCTGCAGTCCCATCCGCTCGACAACAATTCGCTGGCGGTAAACCCTCCGGGCTACGTGAACCGCCACAAGGTAAACCTGCAGGCGCGCTTCCATGCCGAGCTACCTTCAGGCGTCGAACTCGCCTTCATTCCGTCGGTCTCCTACCAGAGCAAGTTCTACTTCAATGACACCAGCGTACGGCTGCAGGCCATTCAGGAAGTGCTCTTCAACGGCGGCGCGCCGCTCAATGCCAAGGCAGATGGCGCCAACCAGTCGCCTGGATACACGCTGGTCGACCTGCGCGCAGAGGCGAACCACCTGTTCGGCCGCGAGGTAAGCCTCGCCGCCGGCGTGACCAACCTGACCAACAAGGATTACATCCTTGGCGGCGGCGGCATCTACGCATTCGGCGTCGATGCGGTCTCGTTCGGCCCGCCGCGGATGATTTACGGGGAGATCAGCTTCCGTTTCTAGGATATTCCATCCGCGAACGCGGCTCTCATAAGAGGAATTTCCGACTTGATCCGGGATGAGACCAAGCTTGGCGCGCTTCTCGACGACGTGCGGGATTTCGTGCGCACCATCGCGATTCCGAACGAGGATCGGGTTGAGCGGGACGACCAGATCCCCGAAGAAATCGTCGATGAGATGCGACGTCGCGGCTACTTCGGCTGGTCGATCCCCGAAGAGTTCGGCGGGTCGGGCCTCACGACCGAGGAGCTCGCGCTAGCCAACATCGAGATATCGCGCTGCTCGGTTGCATATCGGGCGCGCGTCGGGATCAATACCGGGATCGGGTCGGAGTCTCTGGTTCAGGACGGATCGGATGATCTCAAGCGCAAATATCTGCCGGGTCTCGCTTCGGGCGAGCTCACTGGCTGTCTGGCGCTGACCGAACCGAACGCAGGCTCGGACGCCTCGGCGCTGGAGACGACAGGCGAAGCGCTCGGCGACGGCAAGTTCAGGTTGAACGGCCACAAGCGGTACATAACGCTCGCTCCGATTGCCGACGTCTTCACGGTTTTCGCGCGAACCGAACCGGACGCACCACGCGCCGTCGATGCGATCACGGCCTTCCTTGTCGAGCGGGATACGCCGGGGCTCTCGACCTCCGGTTCGACACCCAAGATGGGTCAGGAAGGCGCGCCGATCGGCGAAGTCTTTCTGAAGGACGTGATCGTCGATTCATCGCAGATAGTCGGCCGGCAGGGCAGCGGCTTTCGCACGATGATGAAGACCCTGAACAAGCAGCGGATAAACCTCGCGGCGCTCGCCACCGGTCCCGCGATACGTCTGCTGGACGAAGGCGTGCGCTATGCCAAGTCCCGTCATCAATCAGGTCGCGCGATTGGCGAGAATCAGCTCATCCAGGCCATGCTCGCCGACTGCAAGGTCGAGATCGAGCTCGCTCGTGCCATGATCCTGCAGACGGCGCGAAAGCGCGATGCGGGCGAAGATGTCACAATGGACGTCTCGATCTGCAAGTACTTCGCGACCGAGATGGCTGGCCGCGTGGCCGACCGCGTTGTCCAGATATTTGGTGGGCAAGGATATGTGAAAGAGGGTGGAATAGAGCGCTTCTTTCGCGATCTGCGCGCCCTTCGCATCTACGAAGGAACGAGCCAGATCCATCAGCTCAATATCGCGCGGCACTTGCTGAGAAACTGAGTGGAGTGATGGCAATTTCTTGAGAAGAGTCACGTCGTCGAGGGGATGTTTGTTTCGCGCCGACCGCTTTTTTGCAGGGGAAGTCGAAAGCAGGTCCGCCAACCTCGCTGTAGCTAAATTGGCAGGTTTTCGCGCGCGCGCACTTCTCCATGCTGAGAGCTGAGGAGATCGTCATGGCCGACACGCTGCTGAACCGCGTTCCTGAAGACAAGATGGCGCCGCCGCTCCGCGCCAGCCGTGAAGCCGCCTTGCGCCTCTCGGGTGACGCCACGATCATCGAGGTGTTTGCAAACTCGAAGGCGGCGTCGACGCTGCTGTTCGAAGACTTCTATCAAAAGGTATTTTTCGGCGGCGAGGTCGACCGCCGCTACAAGGAACTGCTTCGGCTGCGCCTGTCGAAGCTTCATGGCTGCTTCTTCTGCAACCGCAACAACGAAGCCGGTGCGCTCGAGGTCGGCTTCACCCCCGCACAAGTCGACGCGATCGGTGGCGATGCCGTTGCCGAATTTACGCCGGCCGAAAATGCGGTGCTGGCGCTCGCCAACGAGCTGGCCCTTACGAACATGGGCGGGACCCTCGACGCCGATCTCTACGCCCAGCTCAGCGCATGTTTCACTGACGGCCAGATCATCGAGCTCGGCACGGTCGGCGGCGTGCTTGGCGGCATGAACAAGCTGTCGTTTGTCTTCAATCTGGTCGAACGCGAGCCTTACTGCCCATTTCACCGCGCCGCGTGATCGTGGGCGCTGAAGGCGCATTCTTTCTCTGACACATCCCTATCGTACGATGCAACGGAAGCCGATGTGGCTTGTGGAAGTGTCGATCATTTCCGGGTGTCGGGCTGCCGGCCGATAGCGGCGGCAGTAGTTTTCAGCACACAGGTGCGAGCCCCCCTTGATGACCTTGCGGCCGATCCTGATCTCCGGCTGGGAGGGATCGTAACTGCTGCGCATCGATCCGCCGCGCGGATTGTCGACGGTGCAGCAGGCTCCACGCCGGCTCTTCCTCTTTGCGACGGGTTCCGCATACCAGTCGGCAGTCCACTCCCAGGTGTTGCCGATCATGTCGTGAATTCCGTAGCCATTGGGGGGGAACGAGCGGACTGGAGACGTCCGCTCCCATCCATCCAGACATTGGTTCGCGAACGGGAAAAGACCCTGCCAGTAATTGGCCAGCATCGCGCCGGCCGGAGCCAGTTCGTTGCCCCAGGCATAATCCGCATCTTCCAAGCCGCCTCGGGCTGCGAATTCCCACTCCGCCTCGGTGGGCAAAGCCTTACCGGCCCATTGGGCATAGGCGGCTGCGTCGGCCCAGGCGATGTGGACCACCGGATGATCGTCAAGCCCGTCCAAATCACTGTCAGGGCCAAGGGGATGGCGCCAGTCCGCGCCGAATTCGAACCGCCACCAATGATGGACTTGGTCGAGCGGCACTGGCCCCGATGTCTTGTGAAAGACCAGCGATCCGGCATGCGCCATTGCGGGCGCCATTCCCGGATAGTCATCGGGATTGGGCGCAATCTCGGCAATCGTGACATGGCCTGTCGAGCGGGCAAATTCCGCGAATTGCGCATTCGTGACCGGAACCACGTCGATCATGAACGGGTCAACCTTGACCCTGCGCCTCGGTGTTTCTTCGGGATAAAAGCGATCGGACCCCATGAGGAACGTGCCGCCTGGCACGGCGATCATTTCCCCCCGCCCTACGCCGTGTGCGGTAACCGTGGGCCTCACAACGCCACGCGGCATTCTTCCACGCCCCGGGTCGAGGTGCGGAAGAAGAAAACGCCCCCTGCGTCGGTCTCCCGCGAACGTGCGGTTTGCGGAAGCCCGTCATGCGCACTCGTGATTGCCAGCACGTCGAGGTCCTGCCCTCCGAGCGCGACGCAAGTCGGCTGCGAAACCGGCACCGGAATATTATCGAGCAGCAAGCCATCCGGGGAATACGTCGCGACGCAGCCTCCGCCCCATAGTGCGACCCAGATGCGCCCCTCGGCATCGACCGTGGCTCCGTCGGGCACTCCGGGCGGCATTATCCTTGCGACCTCGCGTCGCCGCTCCAGCTGAGCGCCGTAGTCATAAGCATTGACCACGCCAACCGTGCTGTCAGCATGGTACATGGTCAAACCATCGGGCGACCAGCACAGCGAATTGGTTATTCCGATCCCATCGAGCAGCTCGGTCACCTCACCCGAGGACTCAAGCCGATAAAGCATGCCGGCAGTCGGACTGCCCGCAGCTCGCGCGTCCTCGACCATCGTTCCGGCGACAAATCTCCCCTTCCGGTCTACCCGCCCGTCGTTGAAGCGAACGCCGCGCGGCAACGCCGGCCTGCAGATCCAGTCGCATGACCCACTTTCCAAATCGTACCATGCAAAGCCGATTTCGAATGCCGCCAGGATGCGGGACGGGTCGCGCGTCAGCGCGAAGGAGCCAAGCCGAAGCGGAAGGGAGAACTGCTCAAGTCGCATCGAGGGCCAGTGGAGCCGAAAAAGCAGCCGCTCGTGAATGTCGGTCCAGACAAACGCTTCCGACAGGCTATCCCAGACGATCCCCTCACCAAGCCGATTGCTGACCGCAACGCGACCGGCAGGTTCCAGGCAGAATGACGCGGTAGCCACGGGTGACGTCAACCCCGCCGTTCAGATTACCGGCTGAGATTTCATATCGGAAGTTCCGATCAGGTTCAGCACATCAGAGATGAGATGGCGCATTGCCGCGCGCGCACGGTCAGGATCGCCCTCGCAGATCGCTTCCAACACTGCGGCGTGATCAGGAACGCTAGCGGTGCGACCTACGACACGGTTGGTGAACCGGATCGACGTGCGCAGCGCCGCCCCCACGACGTCGCGAAACTGAGCAAAGAACGCATTGTTTGAAGCTTCGAGGATCGCGACATGAAAGGCGATATCGCTTTCCAGAGGATCATCATCGCCTGCTTCGGCCGCCTTCATTCGGTCCAACCCTGCGCGGATCCTTGCCTTGTCCGGTTCGCCTGCGACCGTGGCGGCAAGCGCGGCGGCCTCCGGCTCGATCGCAATCCTGAGCTGATTAAATTCACGCAGGAGATCGATCGAGAACCTGCGATCGAGCAGCCAGCTCAGCACGTCGGGATCGAAAAGGTTCCACGAGCTTATCGGCTGCACGATCGTGCCTTGGCGTGGGCGGGCGCTCAACAACCCTTTCGCGGTGAGCATCTTGACCGCCTCACGGGTGACAGACCGGCTGACCCCTTGTTGCTTGGCCAGCTCTGCCTCTGTGGGAAAGGGCGTTTCATCATAGGCCCCGGTCACGATGGCACGACCCAGCGCGTCGAGCATTCCATATGTGAGATTGCGACCCAGTTGGTGCCGCGGCTCGCCAGCGCCGGTCATGAAAATGCTCTGAGATCCTCGATTACTTCGACGGTTATCCTGATGATCCTGCGAAAACAATCAACTCATTTATCTTAGAAATAGAATGCGTCGACCGTTCGGCGCGTCCCCACGAGCAGTGCGTCAGCCACCAACGCAAGCGGACGGACGTCCACATCGCTCCGCCTTGACTGGATCAACTGCGCGAACCGGACATAGAGTCGGTCATATTCCTGGCTGTCGCCGGACTCGACCTCTTTGCCGTCGATGCAAAGACGCGCGCCGCCCTGATCCATCCGCAACGCGCCTTCCGCCGTGACGACATCGATCGACCAATGCGGATCCCCTTTGTACAGAAAGTCGAATTCTGCAGCGATCCTTGCGTCTCCCTGATGGAGCATCGTCACCCGGGCGCGGATCGGCGCTTGACGGTTCTCGGGCGTTTCCAGTTCCGCTTCTAGCACGCTTACGTTGCCGGGCAGGATCGCAGTCAAGATTGACAGCGCGTTGATGCCGGGGTCGAAAACCCCCAACCCGCCGGGCGCAAAGATCCAATCCTGGCCTGGGTGCCAGACACGGACGTCCTCACACCAGGCTATCGCTCCCGATTGAATATGCTTGTCGGCTAGCCATGCCCGCGCAGCTTCCACTCCGGCGGCTTCGCGCGAGTGCCACGTAGCGAAAAGCGTGAGCGACTTCTCTTTTGCGAGATCTTCTAGCCCGCGCACTTCGCCGAGCGTTGCGCAGGGTGGCTTCTCGAGCATAATGTGCTTGCCCGCCAGCAACGCCTCGCGCGCCAGTTCGGCCCGGCCGACCGGCGGGGACGCAAGGGAGATCGCGGCTAGGATGGGCGTGGCATCAAGCATTTGCTTGAGCGAGGTAAAGCGCACGTCAGACAGACCAGCTGCATCGCGACTGGCCATCGCGATCAGATCGAATGCCTCGCCCCGGGCGATCGCCGGGAGATGTTGGTCACGGGCAATCTTGCCGACGCCGACCAAGCCCAACGCAATCGGCATGGTGGGTTCCTGCACACTCGCGCGCTCACCAGAAAGTGGCATACAGCACCACAAGGATCAGGATAACGGCGATGCCACCGGCATTGAACGCGGGCCTTGTCGCGAAGCTTACACCTGTGGCCTCGATCGTGTCCTTCTGGGCAGAAGGGGCAGTCACCAGCGAAGCGACGACCGCGAGGGCCAACGAGACGAGGAACACGATCCCCATCCTGTCGAGAAAGGGCACGGCCGGCAGCAGCGCCTTGAAGAGCCACGACAGCGCCACCGAGGTGACCGCCCCTGCGATCGCGCCCGCTTCGTTTGCCCGCTTCCAGAACAGGCCCAGCAGGAAGATCACGGTGATTCCGGGTGTAAAGAAGCCCGTGAATTCCTGGATGAACTGGAAAGCCTGTTCGCTTGAGCCGAGAAGCGGTCGGGCGGTCAGGATCGCAATGACTATCGCGCTGGTCGCGGCAAGCCGTCCCACCAAGACCAGGTGCCTTTCGTTCGAGCCATGCCCACCGACGCTATCTTCTGCGTCTGTCTTCAGCTTGCGCGCCTTCGCATAGACGTCGAGCGTGAAGATCGTGGCGATCGAATTGATCTTAGATGCCGTGGAAGCGATGATCGCGGCGATAAGCGCGGCGAAGACGAGGCCGAGCAAGCCTGGCGGAAGCAGTCTCATCATTGTCGGATAGGCTTCGTCGGGTTTGGCCAGGTCCGGCGCCAGGACGACCGCCGCGATCCCCGGCAGCACGATGATGATCGGCATGAGGAGCTTCAGGAACGCGGCGAACAATATCCCTCGCTGCGCTTCGTCGAGCGACTTCGCCGCGAGCGCGCGCTGGATGATGTACTGATTGAAGCCCCAGTAGCTCAGGTTCGCGATCCACATTCCCCCGATCAGTACCGAAAGTCCGGGCAGATCGGCATAGTGAGGATTGCCCGGCGAAAGGATCATGTGAAAATGATCCGGAGCAGCGGCGGTCAGGCGGCTCCAGCCCGCTGCGATGCCGGCGCCCTGACCCAGTTCGGACAGGGTCAGGCCGGCAATGATCAGCCCGCCCATGACGAGCAGGGTAACCTGGACGATATCGGTCAGCGCGACAGCCTTCAGCCCGCCGCGCAACTGATACAGGAGAGCGAATGCCCCAAGGATGACAAGGGCGAGATCCTGGTTGACCCCAGCCACTTTGGTTACCGCGATCGAGCCTAGCCAGATGATCGAGGTCAGATTCACGAACACGTAGAGCGCCAGCCAGAACACCGCCATCAACGTCCTGATCGAAGGGCCATAGCGGCGTTCGAGAAACTGCGGCATCGTGTAGATCTCGTTGCGCAGAAAGATCGGCAGAAAGAACTTGCCGACGATCAAAAGCGTCGCCGCTGCCATCCATTCGTACGAAGCTATCGCCAGGCCGATCGCGTAGCCCGAACCCGACATTCCCACGATCTGTTCGGCGGAAATGTTCGCAGCGATCAGCGATGCTCCGATCGCCCACCACGGCAGATTGCGCGAGGCGAGAAAATAGTCGGTCGTGTTTTTCGGACCGGCTCCCGGCTTGTCCCGGCTAACCCACTGCGCAAGGCCGAAAATGAAGATCGCGTAGGCTGCGATCACCGCGATATCAATGGGCTGAAGTGGCATCCCTGGACCTCCCCTGCCGATCATGAGCGCCGGCTATTCACCTCTTGAAGCATATTTATATTATTATTAGAAGTGAAAAAGGGTAAAAGCTCGTCGACAGTGATTCGACGCGCTGAACACTTGCACGGGGGGCCAGCCGAATGATCGTGGGCGATTGGGGAACGACACGCCTGCGACTTTTCCGGTCGACCGCGCCCGGCGCCGAAAAGCTCGTCGGTCCGGGCATCGGCCAACTTCGCGCCTCGCCGGCTCAGACGTTGACCGCCATGCTCGAACCATGGGCCGAAGAGGCTTCGAAGCGGGGAGTCCTGCTTTGCGGGATGGCCGGTTCTCGCAACGGGCTTGCCGACGTGGGTTACGCCGAATGTCCCGTCAGCTTCGACGAATGGAGCGCGCGGGTCGTGCCGGTCAGAGAATTCGCCTACCCGGTGCGCGTGGCCATCGGCCTCAAGACGTCCAATTTTGCCGACTTGCCCGACGTGATGCGCGGCGAAGAAACGCAGGTCTTCGGGGCGCTCGGTCTCGACCCGCGCCTTGCGAGTGGCGCGCATGTGATGGTCCTGCCGGGTACCCACAGCAAGTGGGTAACGACGCTCAACGGACACGTGGCGGGATTTCACACATTTCCGACCGGTGAGCTGTTCGCGCTGCTGCGCGACCATTCCACTCTCGTTCGAGCAGGCGCGGACCCGGGCGATGTCGACGCCGGTTTCGACGCCGGAGTGGCCCAAGGGCTGCGTTTTTCTCTCGCGGGCTTGTTCGCCGCCCGCGCGGCCCAGCTTGTCGATGGTCGCACGCACGGATGGGGCCTGGGGTTCCTTTCGGGATTGCTGATCGGCGGCGAACTTCGTGAGGCTCGGACGCTGATCGGGGATTCCGCAGCGACCCTCACAGTGATCGGCGACCCGTCCCTTTCCGCCCTGTACTCTCAGGCAGGCCGGCAGCTTGGTCTCGACATGACGTTGCTCGATGGCGACGCGTGCGTGATCGCGGGGCTCAACCGGCTTGCCAATATCTGCGAGGTTTCAGCCCGATGACGATCAGCGAACTCCTCGACGGGGGCGCGCCGCCGCTCGTCGCCATCCTGCGTGGCGTAACCCCGACAACGGTCGCATCGGTGGGCGAGGCGCTGGTAGAAGCCGGTATCAGGATCATCGAGGTCCCGCTGAATTCCCCCGACCCTTTTGCTTCGATCGCGCGATTGGTGAGCGCGGTGGGCGACAGGGCCGTGTGCGGTGCCGGAACCGTGCTGGACGTGGCGGGAGTCGAACGCGTCGCGGCGGCCGGTGGCCAGCTAATCGTCTCGCCCAACACCGACCCGGCGGTGATCGCCCGTGCGATGCAGATCGGCATTGAGGCAATGCCCGGTATCGTCACACCCACCGACGCTTTCAACGCGGTGGCAGCGGGGGCCAAACGCCTCAAGCTTTTCCCCGCCGCACCGCTGGGGACCGGCTATCTCAAGGCCCTACGCGACGTGCTTCCACTCGACACGCGCATCTGGGCAGTAGGAGGAACCGACGCAGCCTCGCTTCGCGAATGGCTCGATGCCGGTGCCGAGGGGATCGGTGTCGGCGGGGCGCTGTTTCGCCCGGGAATGGCAATCGGTGAAATTCGGAAAAACAGCGCTGCCCTGGTCGGTGCGTGGAAGCAAGTGAGTGCGATCGGGACCGCAGCGAACGAGGCGATGGCGCGATGAGCACGAACGACAAGACTTCCGAGCCCGGCGAACCGTCCGGATTGCGATCGCGCGCTTGGTTCGACAATCCATCCAATCCCGACATGACCGCGCTCTACCTTGAGCGGTACCTGAATTTCGGGCTAAGCCGCGATGAGCTGCAATCGGCTCGGCCCATCATCGGCATCGCCCAGACTGGCAGCGACCTCAGCCCGTGCAATCGCCACCATCTCGTTCTCGCTGAGCGCATCCGCGAGGGCATTCGGGAAGCTGGCGGAATAGCGATCGAATTTCCGGTCCATCCGATCCAGGAAACTGGAAAGAGGCCCACGGCGGGGCTGGATCGCAATCTTGCCTACCTCGGCCTTGTCGAGCTGCTCTACGGTTATCCGCTCGACGGAGTGGTTCTCACGATCGGCTGCGACAAGACCACCCCCGCCTTGCTGATGGCGGCAGCCACGGTCGACATTCCCGCGATCGCCCTGTCCGTCGGTCCCATGCTCAATGGCCGCCAAGGCAACCGGCGCGTTGGATCGGGTACCATCGTCTGGGAGGCCCGCCAGAAGCTGGCCGCGGGCGAGATCGATTACGAAGGGTTCGTCGACATGGTGGCCGCATCGGCGCCTTCGACCGGCTATTGCAACACGATGGGCACGGCCACGACGATGAATTCGTTGTGCGAGGTGCTGGGAATGCAGTTGCCCGGTTCCGCCGCCATTCCCGCGCCATACCGGCAAAGGCAGGAAATGGCCTACAGGACCGGAAAGCGTATCGTAGACATGGTCCGCGAGGACTTGAGGCCTTCAGCGATCCTCACGCGCGATGCATTCCTCAACGCAATCGTCGTGAACTCGGCAATAGGCGGATCGACTAACGCTCCGATCCACTTGGCCGCAATCGCCAGGCACGCAGGCGTCGAGCTCGATCTGGATGATTGGCAGCGCGTTGGCCATGATGTGCCCTTGCTGGTCAATCTCCAGCCTGCCGGAGAGTACCTTGGCGAGGACTACTATCATGCGGGCGGCGTGCCCGCGGTGGTCGGCCAGCTGATCGACGCGGGAATGATCCGGGAAGATGCCCTGACCGTCACCGGTCGGAGCATCGGCGCCAACTGTCGCGGTGCATCGACTGCCCTGCCCGAAGTTATCCGCCCTCTCAGCGAACCCTTGCGCGAGCAGGCAGGCTTCATCGTGCTGGGCGGAAATTTCTTCTCGAGCGCGATCATGAAGACCAGCGTCATTTCGGACGAATTCCGCTTGCGGTATCTGTCCGACCCCGAGGATCCGGACGCCTTCGAGGGACGAGCAATCGTGTTCGATGGAAGCGAAGACTATCATCGTCGGATAGACAACCCGGCGCTGGCGATCGAACCATCCGACATTCTCGTCATCCGCGGGTGCGGGCCCGTTGGCTTTCCCGGCGCCGCGGAAGTCGTCAACATGAGGCCGCCCGACTATCTGATCCGGGCAGGCGTCATGCAGATGGCCTGCCTGGGAGACGGCAGGCAGTCCGGAACGAGCGCGTCCCCGTCGATTCTCCATGTCAGCCCCGAGGCGGCCAGCGGCGGCGACATCGCGCTGATCGAAACTTACGACCGGTTGAGGGTCGACCTGCGAAAGCGACGCATCGACGCGCTTGTCGGCGAGGCCGAACTTGACCGCCGACGCGACGAGCTGACCGAACGCGGGGGATACCGGTACCCGGCTTCTCAAACGCCTTGGCAGGAACTTCAACGGCAACAGGTCGGCAGTCTCGCCACTGGCGCGGTGCTCGAAGGTGCCGACCGTTATCAGCGTATCGACAAAGCCTTCGGGATACCGCGCGACAGTCACTGAACTTCACCGGTTCTAGGGATCGGAGAGCCCCATCGACTAAGTTGACAGCCTGTCTAAATTGCGTCATATCTTATTTATCGTATCATTAAGATATGAGTCGGGTGGGGAGAGGATGATGCGGCAGGTTCTGGGGCAAACTACGTGCACTTGGGTTCTTGCGATCGCGTGCTGTACCGTTGCGAGCGGGACAGCTCGGGCGCAGCAGAACGAACTGCCGGCATCGGCTCCCGACGAGCAGAAGCCCGATGAAAAGATAATCATCGTATCGGGCGTCCGCCAAAGCATCGAAAGCGCCATCGACGACAAACGCCGCGCGACCGAAATCAAAGATTCGATCACCGCGGAAGACATTGGACAACTCGCCAACGACAACATTTCCGAAGCCCTTCAGCGCATCTCGGGTGTCCAGGTCAGTCGCAGCGATGACGGGGAAGGCCGCGGAGTTCAAATCCGCGGCCTTTCCGACAACAATGTCCAACTCAATGGCGAAACGATTTCGGGAACCGCCGCAGAGCGGGGGGTGAATTTTCAGGACCTGGGTGCCGAGCTATTCTCCGGCGTCGAAATTCTGAAATCGCCGACCGCGGATTCGATCGAAGGCTCGCTGGGCGGCACCATAAATCTGAAGACCAGAGCACCTCTGGACGGCAAGAAGGACTTCATCTTCAACGCCACCGCTACCCAGAAGCACACCGAGGTCGGAAGGCTCTGGAACCAGGACGCTTCCGTCCTGGCGATCAAGCAGTTTCGCGACACGCCGATTGGTGACATCGGCGTACTCGTCAATTTCGGGTACAAGGAAACCGCGAGCGTCGCCGAAGTGTACGGCGGCGGCGATTTCGAAGAAGCGCCCGCGATCTGGATCCGCAAGAGTGGTGCGGATATTCCCCAGAACAATGCCAACGCCACCAACGCGAATTTCAATTACTTCTTCCAAAATACGATTTCCGGGCAGGCCAACCTGTATCGCTACGATCTGGCCGAAGATCCGAATGGCGACGGCGTCAGCGATTCCAAGGACGTCTATTACATCCCGGGTCAGTTCGGCTTTTTCGAGCGGGTCCGCGACGACAAGAAGAAATCGTTCAACGGGTCGCTGGAATGGAAGCCGGCCGACAACCTCAAGCTTCGCTTCGATACGGTTCTGACCGACATCGAAGAAAACCTGACCGGGGCGAATTATTCGATCAACTTCAACGTTCCGCGCGCGGGACCGCTCATCGGTGGTCCGGGCAACGTCTATTCCAAGCTGGAAGACACGCCGACGCTCGGCTCTGTCTATATGCTGGAATCCGGGCGTCTCGCCTCGGCAACCAACCGTGTCGGCGCCGCTCCGTCCGTCAACACGGTCGATCGCAAATCACAGCAATATTCGCTGGAAGCTGACTGGGATATCGCCCCCTCGCTTAACTTCTACGTCAAGGGCTCGACCTCGCGCGGCAAGGCGAACACTGTTGTGCAGGCGCAGCTCAGCACGGGCATCGAGCAGCAGGGCGGCGCCAATACGACCTTCAATGCTCAGGACTTCTACAACTTCGTCGATTTCGACCAGTCGCAGGGCAAGATCCCGAACGTCACGTTCTATGAAGACCCATTCCCGTCGCCTGCCTACGGGGTCAATGGCGTGGTTGCTCCCGCCAATATCAAGGCTCTGAACCCGGGCGACATCAATTACGCGCGCCAACGCTACTTCCAGTATCAGCGCAACGCGTCGGACACCAAAAACAAAGACGACTCCGTGCGCTTCGACCTTACCTGGGAGCCCGGTGAGGGGTTCTTCAAGGCCTTCAAACTAGGCGGACGCTGGGCAGAGCGCAGCTTCCAGCGCGCAGTCTATCAGAACCCGAACCAGAACGCCGGCGTCTATACCGCCTTTGATGGCGTGCGCCCCCCCGCCCAGCTGGTCAACATCCAGCGCATTCCGGTGAGCCCCGGCTCGACCACCGACGCAGGCGCAGCCGCAACGGCCGCATTCCTGCAGCCATGCATTACTTCTGCCGGGCGCGAGGGCTTGCTGGCCCAGTTTGACAGTAACTTGCCGCGGGTCTGGGGATCGACTGCCGGTTGCGACCTGAAAGCAGTCGAATCGTACTTCAACATGATCGACATCCGGGCAGTGAACCCGGCAACTGGCGCCGGCTATTACGAGCAGGTCGCGCAGCGGTTTGACGTGAATGAGGAAACCCTGGCCGCATATCTGAGGGCCGACTTCAGCACCGCGCTTGGTAGCGTCGACTTCTTCGGCAACGTCGGCGTCCGCTACGTCAAGACCAAGACCACATCGGGCGGCTTCATCCCCAGCGCCACCGTCACGGGCGCTTACGACACGGTCAAGCTGCCGGGAAAATACGATGACTGGCTTCCTTCGGCCAACCTGAACTTCTCGCTGACCCGGAACCTGATCCTTCGCGCGGCCTACACCCGTTCGCTGGGCCGGCCCGGCCTGTCGCAAATCTCGCCGGGGCTTTCGATCATCCGCAGCGACGTCGACCCCAACTTCGATGGGTTCGGCACCGCCGGCAATCCCGATCTGGAGCCCGTGCACTCGGACAACTTCGATGCTTCCGTCGAATGGTACTACGCCAAGGGCAGTTTCCTGTCGGTCGCGGCGTTCATGAAGAACATCGATTCGACCATCTTTCTCGGTTCCAGCCAGGTCCCGCTTCAGATCGGCGACGAGGTCTTCGCGGTCCGCACATACGACAATTTTGGCGGAACCAAGATCAAGGGCATCGAGCTCGGCATGGCCCATGCGTTCACCTACCTGCCCGGGCTGCTGTCGCACTTCGGCGTGACGGCGAACTACACGATCATCGACGAGTCCAGCGATCTGGTCGATCAGGAAGGCGATCCGATCAGCCGCCGCGATCTGTCGACCAAGGCCGCGAACCTGGGCGCATACTATGACGACGGAACCTTCAGCGCCCGCCTGGCCTACAACTGGCGTAGCGACTTCACCCGCCGCGAGAACGTCACGCTTGGTTTCGCGCGGCCTGAGACTCTGCCGGAAATCGAAGCTGCGCGCGATCAGCTCGACCTCGCGCTGCGCTACAAGGTGAACAAGAACATCCGTTTCACCTTCAATGCCATCAATCTGACCAACACCGGGACGTACCGCTACATCAAGTATCCGCAACTGGTGAACTATCTCGCGTACGCCGGGCGCAAGTACAACTTCGGGGTATCGGTAAGCTTTTGAGCGGCTGACCGAGGCGTGATCATCCCTCCCTCGCCCCGCCAGCAAACACAGGAGCGCAAGTTGCGATACCCGGGTTCCTTAATGTTATTGGCGATGGTGGGATGCAATGCCGCGAGCGTGTCAGCGGAGCCCGGTCCGGTGACAGTGCCGCCAGGATACGAACTCGTGTGGTCGGACGAGTTCGACCGCGACGGTGCGCTGGACCCGGCGAAGTGGACGTTCGAACAAGGCTACGTCCGAAACGGCGAGATGCAGTGGTATCAATCCGAAAACGCCCAAGTGTCGGGAGGACGCCTGATCATCGAGGGGCGGCGCGAACACAAACCCAACCCCCTGTTCGGCTCGCCAGCGCTCAAGCCGCAGTTTCGCGCGCGCAGGACGATCAACTTCACCTCGGCAAGCGTATCCACCAAAGGGCGCCAGAGCTGGACCTACGGACACTTCGAGATCCGCGCAAAGATCAGAGCCGAACAGGGGCTGTGGCCCGCCTTGTGGTTCGTCGGCACCGAGGGCCGCTGGCCGGCAGGCGGCGAGATCGACCTGATGGAATATTACCAGGGTCGCATCCTGGCCAATTTCGGATGGGCCTCCAAAGTGCCGGGCAAACCGACATGGAACAGCGTGAAGGTCCCTGTGTCGGAGCTTGGCGACAATCCTGGCTGGGATGAAAGTTTTCACGTCTGGACGATGGATTGGGACGCAAAGCAAATCAGTCTGCACGTCGATGGACGGCTTATAAACCAACTCGACCTTTCCAAGGTGGACAGCGCTAACCCGACGGGCATCGCCAACCCGTTTCGCCGGCCGCAATACCTGATCATGAACCTGGCCCTTGGCGGCGAGAACGGCGGACCTCTGCAGGACACGCGGCTGCCCACGCGCTTCGAGATCGATTACGTCCGCGTCTATCAGCGCACAGGTGGTTTGCGATGAACCTGCCCTACAAAGCATCCCTGCGAATCGTCATGGCACTGTTGTCCACCAGCCTGTCCTCGGCGGCATGGGCTCAGGCGCAGTCCGCACCAAAGCCTCATGCAGAACTCCCCGAATGGGAAAACCCCGAAGTCAACGCGATCAACCGCCTGCCGATGCATACAAGCTTCTTCGCCTTCGAAAGCGAGGAGCTTGCGCGGCAGGACGATCCGGCAAAGTCCACTCGGTTTCTATCGCTTGACGGGGAATGGTCGTTCCTTTGGGCCAAGAATCCATCCGAGCGTGCCCGCGGCTTCGAGAAGCCGAAATTCGATGTGTCCTCGTGGCCGAAAATCGCGGTCCCCGGCAATTGGGAGCTGCAGGGCTTCGACATTCCGCATTACATAAATCAGGAATACATATTCCCGGCGAACCAGCCCTACCTTCCCGACGATTACAATCCTGTCGGATCTTACCGCCGCGACATCGAGATACCGAGCGACTGGGACGGAAAGACCCTGACCCTGCAATTCGGGGCGGTGCAATCGGCGTTCTATGTCTGGGTCAACGGCAAGCTGGCCGGCTACAGCGAGGACTCGCGCCTGCCCGCCGAATTCGACGTGACCCGGCTTGCGCGCCCTGGCCACAACACAGTGGCGGTCGAAGTCTATCGGTTTGCCGACGGCAGCTATCTCGAAAAGCAGGACATGTGGAACATGAGCGGGATGTTCGGCGATGTGTTCTTGGCAGCGCGCCCGCCTGCGCACATTGCCGACATCGTCGTCGGCCAGGGCCTCGGCGAGGACCTGACCACCGGCCAGTTGCGCGTAACAACCGCACTGTCACCGGCAGCGGAAAGATCGCACGCCGCGGTCGAACTGACGCTGAGTGACGGCGATACCGTGCTTTACCGCGAGACCCGGCCAGCGACACGCCGCGCCGCGACATTTGCCCGCGACCTGCCGAGCATCACGCCCTGGAGCGCCGAATCTCCGAAGCTCTACGCGCTCGAGGTCCGATTGGCAGACCGCAAGGGCGAGACGATCGAAGCGGTGCGCCGAAGGGTCGGGTTCCGCAACGTCGCGCTGCGCAACGGCCTGGTTACCGTCAATGGCAAGCCGATCACCATTCGCGGGGTCAATCGCCACGAGCACGACCCAGTGACCGGACACGTCATCAGCCGCGCGCTGATGGAGCAGGACGTTCGGATCATGAAGCAGCTCAACATCAATGCGCTGCGCATGTCCCACTACCCGAACGACCCCTACATGTACGAGCTCGCCGACCGTTACGGCCTCTACGTCATGGACGAGGCGAACATCGAGTCCCACGAATACATGAGGATGGGCGACGAGGCTAAGCCGCCCAAGGCACGCGCCGACTATCAGCTTGGATTCAAGCCCGAGTGGGAAAAGTCCCATCTCGAACGGGTCCAGCGCATGATCGAACGCGATCGCAATCACCCGTCGGTCATCTTCTGGTCGCTGGGCAACGAAGCCGGAATCGGTCCCAGCTTTGAAAAGGCAGCCGCACTGTCCCGGCAACTCGATCCTCAGCGCCTCGTCAGCTATGGCGGGTATGGCACGGTCGATGGCCCGGCAGTGCTTCCTTACGTCGACTTCTACTCGCCCATGTATGATCCGCCTGCGGAACTGCTGGAATATGCCGCATCGAACAACTCTCAGCCTGAAATCATGGCTGAGTACGAGCATGCCATGGGCAACAGCCTGGGCGGGTTTCGCGAATATTGGGACACCATCTACGCTCACCCGGACCGGCTTCAGGGCGGCTTCGTCTGGGACTTCGTCGACCAGACGCTTTACAAGAAACTGCCCGACGGGCGCACGATTCTGGCATATGGCGGCGACTTCGGCCCCAGCCCCCGGCCGGACTCCGACAACTTCCTCGCCAACGGGCTGCTCCAGCCCGACCGGACCTTCAATCCTCATGCCTGGGAGTTGAAGAAGGTCTATCAGCCGGTGGACTTCCGGCTCGACCGCCAGCGCGGGCTTGAGATCATCAACCGCCTCGATTTCCTGGATCTTTCGGGCTTTACCTTTCGCTGGCGGCGGGAGCAGGACGGCAACGCAGTAGCCAGCGGTCCGCTGCCCACTCCTGCCGCCCCGCCTCACGGCAGCGCAACCTTGGCCCTTCCCCCCGAGGCAACACATCGTGACGGCAACGGCGAAGCCATGTTGACCGTGGAAGCGATTGCGCGTCCGGGTTCCATTCCGCTGGTCGATGCCGGCGCGGTGGTAGCGTGGGAACAGTTTGCTCTGGGATCGGCACCGCCCAGCATCGCACCCGCATCGAAGGGAAGGCCCCAACTAACCGACGCCGCCACAAAGGTCGTGGTGGCAACGAGCAGCGGCGCGCAATTCACGTTCGACAGGACGACCGGCGAACTTGCTTCCTGGCGAAACAAGGGCCGCGAGATGCTGACCGCTGGCCTGGTCCCCAACCTCTGGCGTGCGCCGACCGACAACGATTCCGGAGCATCGTGGATGCTCAAGACGTCGGGAATCTGGAAGTCGGCGGTGGCGGGACGCAAGCTTTCCGTTTTCACCGCTGCCCGCAAGGGTGCGGACATCCAAATCCGCACCGTCTATCGCCTGGAGGGCGACGTCGCCGATTTTTCTCTCGATTATACGATCGCGAATGATGGCTCGGTCCAGGTCTCGGCCCGGTTCGACCCCCTCAAGCCCAAGCTGCCGATCATTCCGCGGGTTGGGACCAACATTCAGTTCGAGGGCGCATTCTCCAACCTCGAATGGTTTGGACGGGGGCCCCACGAAAATTACTGGGATCGCAAGAGTGGTGCAGCCATCGGACGGTATTCCGCACCAGTCGCAAGCCAGTACCACGACTATTCGCGGCCGCAGGAAACCGGCAACAAGTCAGACGTTCGCTGGTTTGCACTCCGCGATGCTCAGGGCAACGGCGTGCTGGTGACTGGGGATGCCCTGCTCAACTTTTCGGCTCTGCCGGTATTGCAGAGCGACCTCGATCACGATCGGCGGCGCGGTGCGCCGCATCGGCACGGCGGCGACGTGACATTCCGCAACCTTGTCAGCGTCAATATCGATCATCTCCAGATGGGCGTGGGCGGGATCAATAGCTGGGGTGCGTTGCCGTTGCCCCAGTACCGGATTCCAGCTGCAAACTATGCCTGGAGCTTCCGGCTCGCCCCCCTTGCGCCGGGCCAGGATGCGCAAGCCATCGCGCGCCATAACGCCTCTTCCAGCCCAGCCGCAGGAATTCACGAATGACCCCATCACGCTCGCTGCAGAATATGTCGCGCCGCCTTGGCATCATGACGGGTACGCTCGCCATGTGCCTGGGCGCGCCGCAGCCGTTGCTGGCGCGCGCCGATGCGGCTGCACGACCAAATGTCATCGTGATCGTTACTGATGACCAGGGTTATCGCGACGTTGGCTTCAATGGCAGCCCGGACATTCCCACTCCCAACATCGACCGGATCGCGCACGAAGGCGTGCGCTTCACCCGCGGATACGTCGCCTTTCCGGTCTGCGCGCCGAGCCGGGCGGGGCTTTTGACCGGCCGCTATCCTGCCCGGTTCGGGTTCGACCGCAATCCGAATGGCAATCCCGCCGATCCGAAAGGCGGAGTTCCGCGAAGTGAACTGATGCTTTCGGAATCGCTCAAGGCTGCGGGTTATGCCACCAAGGCGATCGGCAAATGGCATCTCGGAACCCATCCAACCCTTCGGCCGCGAGTAAGGGGATTTGACGAATTCTACGGCTTCATCGAGGGCGGCCACGGCTATCTGCCGGGTCAGACCAAGATGGACGACATCAGCCAGTCAAAGGTCATCTATGACTGGTACTACACGAAGCTCATCGACAACGGCGCCCGGGTCGATTTCAAGAAATACCTGACGGAAGAATTTTCTGATCGCGCGGTCGATTTCGTTGATCGAATGGCGACGGCGGACAAGCCGTTCTTCCTTTACCTGGCCTACAACGCACCGCACGCCCCGCTTCAGGCGACCGAGAAATATCTCAGCCGCTTCCCGCAGGTGAAGGACCCCAAGCGCCGCGCCTACATGGCGATGATCAGCGCTGTCGACGACGGCGTCGGCCAGGTACTGCAGGAACTCGATCGGCGCGGGATCGCGAAGGATACGGTGGTCTTCTTCCTGTCGGACAACGGCGGCGTGACCAACCACGATACGGGCGAACAGCCGGTGGCCGACAATGCACCGCTGCGCGGCGGCAAGAGCCAGCTCTTCGAAGGCGGTGTGCGCGTTCCCTTCGCCGTGCGCTGGCCCGCGAAGATTGCCGGCGGACGCGATTATGCCCGGCCGGTAAGCTCGCTCGACATTTTCGGCACGCTGGCGTCCGAAGTTGGCTTGCGGACTTTGCCAAAGCAGCCGCTCGATGGGGTCGATCTCGTTCCTTATCTCACCGGCAAGGTCACTGGCGATCCGCACCCCGCCCTGTTCTGGCGAAAGTACGACCAGCATCAGGGAGCAATGGTCGTGGGTGACATCAAGTATCTCGTCACGCCTGAAAGTGCCGCGGCGTTCAACCTTCGCACCGATATCGGCGAGACCAGAAATCTGGCCGAGCAAAACGCCGAGACCATGGCAAAGTTCGACCAGCTCTATTCCGCGTGGTCCCGACAGATGGCCCCCAAGCCAGCGTTCCCGCCTCTCGGCACCTGGCCGACCAAGGCAGCCGGGCGCGAAAAGGGCAAGGCGGCCCCGCAACAGGGCCCGGGCGGCGGTGACCGGTGAAAAACATGGCCCGACGACGCCGGCTGTTGGCGGCAACGCTCTCGCTGGCCGCCGCGCTGACGGACATTGCCCCCGCAAGCGCGGAAGGAACTTCGCCGCGCGGCGCCCCGCACCAATCTCGCGCGCCCAACATCGTCATCCTGTACGCCGACGACCTCGGCTATGGCGATCTTGGCGTCTACGGGGCGAAGCGGGTCGCGACACCGCACACCGACGCTCTCGCAAGGGCCGGGCTCCGCTTCACCAACGCCTATGCCCCGGCGGCAACCTGCACGCCATCGCGCTACGCACTTCTGACTGGCGAATACGGCTTTCGCAGCAACGCAGAGATACTGCCAGGGGATGCGCCCGCGCTGATACCTGCGGGCAAGACAACGATCGCCTCACTGCTGAAGCAGCGGGGCTACGCGACTGGCGTCGTCGGCAAGTGGCATCTCGGGCTCGGCGATGGAAAGGTCGACTGGAACAAGCGGGTCGCCCCAGGACCGCTCGAAATCGGCTTTGACTATTCGTTTCTGCTGCCTGCGACGTTGGACCGTGTGCCGACTGTTTACCTGGAGAACCATCAGGTACTGGGTGTCGACCCGGCCGATCCGATTGCGGTGAGCTATTCGGCACCGCTGGCGGGGCGCCCGGTTGGCCGCGACCACCCTGAGTTGCTCCGCTACAAGGCGGACGACCAGCATTCCGACAGCATTGTAAACGGGGTTTCGCGCATCGGCTACATGCAAGGTGGCAAGGCCGCAGAGTGGGTCGACGAGGATATCCACGCGGTGCTGACCGGAAAGGCACGCCGCTTCATCCGCGAGAATCGCAAGCGCCCTTTCCTGCTCTACTTCGCCATTCCCGATCCTCACGTTCCGCGACTGCCGGGCAAGGAATTCCAGGGCAAAACCTCGATGGGGCCGCGCGGCGATGCGATCGTCGAGATGGACTGGATTGTCGGCCAGGTCATGGACGAGCTGCGCGAGCAAGGGCTCGAACGCGATACGCTGGTCATCTTCTCGAGTGACAATGGCCCCGTCCTTAACGACGGGTATGAGGACGGTGCGGTCGAAAGGCTCGGCGATCATACTCCGGGCGGGGTTTTCCGGGGAGGCAAGTACAGCGCCTTCGAGGCCGGGACGCGCGTGCCTCTCATCGCCTACTGGCCGGGACACATCAGGCCAGGCACGAGCCCGGCCCTGTTCTCACAAATCGATTTGCTCGCCACATTTGCGAAGCTGGCCAAGGTCGCGCTGGCGCCAACCGACGCGATCGACAGCAAGGACATGTTGGGCGCGCTCACCGGAGCGGATCGGCGCGGACGCAGCTACCTGTTCACGGAGTCCGTTCCGAGCGTCGCGATCCGCGCAGGAAACTACAAGTATATCGCACCTGCGCGGCACCCGGCCACCGCCAGCTTCATTTCCGGCAAGGGAATTGAAAGCGGAGCGAGCCCCAAACCTCAGCTTTACGACCTGTCTCGCGATCCCGGTGAGCGGCTCAATCTGGCGGCTGCCAAACCGGCAATTGCGGCGCGGCTCGCCGCTGAATTGCAGGTGATCGAGAAACGCCGAACCGCCGAACGTGGGCGATCGGGAGCGTTACCGTGAGTGTGCCAGTGGAGACTGCGCCGCGCCGGACCCGCTCGCCCTTGTTCAAACGGGCCATCACACTTCTGGCAGCTACTAGCGTGCTGGCAGGCCCGGCGCTGGCTGCTCCTGCAAAGTCGACGCATACCCAGCCAAATATTGTCGTGATCCTGGCGGACGATGCCGGCTTTCACGACTTCGGGTTTCAGGGCAGCCGCGAATTCCGCACGCCTAATATCGATGCCTTGGCTCGTCAGGGAACCGTCTATTCCGCGGCATACGCGTCGACGCCCTTTTGCAGTCCGTCGCGGGCGGGCCTGCTGACCGGTCGGTACACCCAGCGGTTCGGATACGAATTCAACCTGACCCAAGCTCCGCCCAAGGGTGTAGACCCACAGTTCATGGGTCTGGACACGGGCGAAAAGACTGCGGCCGACCTGTTCCGCGCCGCGGGCTACACGACGTATGCGGTGGGCAAGTGGCATCTCGGGGAGCAGGCGCAGTTCGATCCCCGGCGGCGTGGATTCGATCACTTCTATGGCTTTGCCGGAGGCGGCAGCACGTACTTTCCAGAGAAGATCAGCCCCAAAATCATCCAGCGCGACGGCGTTGCCGAACGGCCGGCGCAGTATCTGACCGACCAGTTCGGGGACGAAGCCGTGCGCGACATCGAGCAGAGCCGAGATCGCCCATTCTTCCTTTATCTGGCTTTCAACGCCGTCCACGCTCCGATGAATGCCCGTCCGGAAGACGAGGCCCTCTTCGCAGCCATCACCGACCCGCAGCGCAGGCGACTGGCGGCGATGACCTGGGCGCTCGACCGGGCGGTCGGCAACGTGATTTCCGCCCTGAAGCGGACCGGTGTTGCCGACAATACGTTGATCGTCTTCACCAACGACAACGGAGGCGATTGCATCGATATCGGAGCCAGCAACGCGCCGCTGCGGGGCACGAAAGGCACTCTCCTCGAAGGTGGGGTCAGGGTGCCTATGATCCTTAAGCTCCCGCAAGGCGCCAGGCCGGACGCCAGAGTCGAGGCTCCCGTCTCGCTGCTCGACGTGCTGCCTACGGTGCTGGATGCCGCCGCCATTCCTGCACCACCCACGCTTGATGGACGTTCTCTGCTTTCGACGCCGGCGGCTTTTGACAAGCGCCCGCTGTTCTGGCGCTACGACAACATGGCGGCGATGCGCCTGGGCCGGTGGAAGCTGCTGCGCTATCCCGATCGCCCGCCCGAACTCTATGATATCGCAGCGGATATCGGCGAAACCCACAACCTTGCGGATGCCCACCCGGATCAAACCCGGTCGATGTTGAAACAGATCTTTGCCTGGGAAGGCACAGTCGAGCATCCGCGCTGGCACACAGGTTCCTTCTGGTCGCAGGAAGACGTCCGCCGCTACTCAGCCGATCACGTGAAGGCAGAAAACGACAAGGCCAAGGGGGCGCTGTTCGGAAAATGAGGGTCATGAGAAAGAAGCTTCTTACGGCCTGCGCGGCGTCAGTTGCCGGACTGACAATCGCGGCGCCGATCAGCAACGCTCAAACGCAAACGCTGACGCTCGACGCACCATTTTCCGACGGCGCCGTTATCCAGCGCGGGTTGCCGGTTACGCTTCACGGCCGAGCCGCACCGGACGCGAAAATCTCGATCATGTTCGTCGGTTCAACGCAGACCGTGCGCGCCGATGCGACGGGAGGCTGGCAAGCGACCTTTCCGGCGCAGCCAGCCGCCACTGATCTCTCGATCACTGCCCGTTCGGGCGAAGATTCGATGATCGTGAGAAACGTCGCGATCGGAGACGTGTTCCTTTGCTCGGGCCAATCGAACATGGAGTTTCCCATGTCGGAGGCGGCCCTGCGCCCGGAAGACCGGCAACGGCCTGTCGATGCGTCGCTTCACCTTCTGACCGTCGCGCAGGATCTGGCCCGCACGCCGCGCAAGACATTTGCGAAGCCCCCTGCCTGGCAAGATGCAAAGGAAGCACGCCCAGACTTCTCGGCGGTTTGCCTGCTCGCGGGACGGGAACTCGCGCTCAAGAGCAAGGTCGAGATCGGCCTGATCGACTCCTCGTGGGGCGCTACCGCGATTGAATCATGGTTGTCACCGGCAGGTCTTCGCGCGGCAGGCGCCCCACGCGACGAACTTGATATCGTCGATGCCTTTGAGCGCGACCCGGCAGCAGCCGAGACCCGCTACGGAGCGATGCTCGACGCGCGGTGGAAAAAGCCGGCGGAAAAAGGCGGAAGGATCGGCTATTCCAACATTTACAACGCGATGATATCTCCGCTGAAGAACTTTGGGCTGGCGGGCGCCATCTGGTATCAGGGTGAAGCGAATGCCGGTCGCGGTGATGCGACCGCCGTTTATCGGGCCAAGCTCGCCGCGCTGCTGCAGAGCTGGAGGTATCAATTCCGCCCCGATCTGCCCTTCATAATCATCCAGCTGGCGAACTTTGGCGCTTTGACGAACAAGCCGGGCGAAAGCCCGTGGGCACAGATCCGCGAGGCGCAGCGCCAAGCCGTGTCGAGCGATCCGCGCGCCGCCTTGGTGGTAACGGTGGATGTCGGGGAGCGGCTCTACATACACCCACCAATGAAGCTGCCGGTCGCGCAACGGGCGGCGCGGGCACTGGCGAACCTCGCTTGGGGTGAAGCGGCTGCAACCGGGCCGCGGATCGAGTCAGCGCGGTCAGATAGTCGCTGGGTAAAAATTGCGGCCGAAGGCGGCACAGGCAGCCTGATGGCTGCTTCCTGGGGTCGGCCCGGTCCTTTCATCGTGTGCGGCACAAAAGGCGCCGAGGAGACCTGCACGTTTGCCGATGCCGAGTTCACTGACGGCGGCATTCGCGTGGCGGTTCCCGATGGGACGACGCCGGACCGGGTCCGCTATTGCTACGCAAACGCGCCGATCTGCAACGTGTTCGACGAGGCCGGCATGCCCTTGGGCCCGTTCGATGTGCCGGTTAAATAGGGTGGACGGGCAGCGCCTTCATTCGCCGCCTCCGCCGTAAGCACCGATGTTGGGCGCACTGTCCTGGCGTAGCGCGTTCCCGAAGAAATCGGTCTGCGCGTCTGCACTGACCTTTGCAAAGACTCCCTTGCCCGCAGCCGGAAACGACGGCGCGGGAACGGGGGCACCGGCACCGATCGCCGCGCTGCTGCCTGCCAGACGATAACCGAGAGGCGCCGTCATGCCCGGCGTCAGGAACTGAGGATTGCCCTTGCGGTTGCCGGTGCCCATTGCGGCGAAGGCGGCGTTGACGGGGCCGAAAAACAGGTTGTTGCGCACGTCTAAAGGTCCGTCCCGAAGATCGAGCTTCATTTGCTCCCCGATCATGGCATCGTGCGAAACCGCGAAGATGTTGTTCCACACGCTTGCGTGAGACACCGTAAAAGACAGGTCCGGATACAAACCCGGCCGAACGAAGACCGTGTTGTTGTAGATGAACACGCCGGTCGAAGGCGTTCGCTTTGGCGACCAGGAGCTCAGCCAAAGGGTGTTACCGTCCTTTTCGCGCAAGCCATCGTTGACGCTGATATTGTAGCGCCAGATCACGTTCCGATTGTTCCCAAGGATTTCAACGAAACCGCCTTCGCTGTCTTCGGAATAATTGTATTGATAGAGCACGTTAAGGTTGCCGAAATCGACGTGCATCCCATACGAATCCTTGTACCCCCGAACGTGGCGCGACCGGTTCCGCTGGGCAACGATGTCGCGCGAATTGACCACCCAAGCGCCGCTGCCGCGTCCGACCATCCGATCCGGCCTGACGCTCGATCCGCAGAAGTTGAAATCGTTGTTCTCGATCAGCGCATTCCGCGCGCCTGCCAGCTGCACCGCAGACCCTCCCAGCTCGAAAAAGATGTTGTCTGCGATCACGATGTCGCGGTTGAAGCCGCTTTCGGGGTTTCGGCTGTGCGCATCCGAGTTGCCAGAACCCCGCGGCCCGGCGTTGCCGATCTGCACGCCAAAGCGCCCGGTGTGCGCGATCCGGTTGTCTACGATCCGCACGTCGCGGAAGAACGATGGTGCGGCAATCGTCTGGTTGGCGGTCGTGACGAACCGGATGCCGCTCACCGTCACCCGATTGAACTCATCTTCGGTGCCGTGCACGATGGCCTTTGCGAAGACGTCATGGATCGAAAGATCGGTAAGAAAGATGCGCTCCAGAACCCCTCCACCATCGTTCACGAAAAGAATTCCCGCCGCGGTCTCGTCGGCCTCACCCGGTCGCAGGTCGTCGATGGCATTGGTAATCTCGAGACCGCGGATTTCGATATCGTGCTGATTGCGGACGAGTACTGCCGCGCTAAACGCCCCGCCCGCCCCTGCGGCTCCGTCGATAATCGGCTTTGCCCCCTCACCGTAGCGCGAGACGATCAGCGGCCGGCCCGGGCTTCCCGACGACCGCAGCTGGAGTTGGCCCGCAAAGCGATCGCCAGCCTTCAAAAGGATTTGATCGCCCGGATTGAACGTCTGGCGGTTTATTCGTCCCAGCGAGCGCCACGGGTGCGCGGGTGTAGTTCCCGGCCCTTCGTCGCTTCCCTCCGAACTGCTCACGTAAAAGGCCCGTGACGTGGGCTGGCTTGGCGCGTCCGCAGCGAGGGACGAGGACGTGGCAGACACGAAGAATACGCCGATCGGGAGCCCGACAAGCCCCATTCGCTTATGAAGCGAACTGAATATGTTCAGCACGGTTGCGCGGATTGGCATTTGAGCTCCAAACAATTTTCGGCACAGGCCCCTGTTTAGCGGACACCGAGAACTCATCCTTACTGGGCTGCCGAGCGCTCTCAGTCTATCGCGGATTGTCTCAAATTGGCGGGTCTCGTTCCAAACTTTGGCGGCACTTTGCTTCCGAGTTGGGCGAAGTTGAAGAGCTTGGGCTGCCGGGCGTTCGACGCCGCTAGCCCAAGGGACCGCGTTCCACCCAAATGCCTCGAAGCGGACCAGTCGTAACGAACCTATCGCGGCCCGTTTCGGAACGATTACATTTCGGACCACCGATAGAGGCTCTGCCCGGTGTCGCGAGCCACGCCGGCAACTCGGGCAATGTCCCTAGCCACCGTGGCTGCTCGCTCAGGTTCGATGCCCCAGAGCTCCGCTGCCCAAGCTTCCGCAACCTGCTGTGTGACCTCTGTCGCGGCGAGGCTGCAGCAGCCTTGAAGGCCGGCCTCCCGTGTGGCCAGCGATCGAAGAAGGAGGCGCAGGAGAGTGCGCTATTGGGAACGACGCTGCCTGGATAAGGATCATATAGCGTCAACGGAGATCCCTCGCGCGCGTAATCGACCTCGCGACGCGACAACAGCAACAGCTCGACTGGATCGCGCATAACCCCGCAGTGCGCGGCGCACGACGCCTCGGCACGATCGCCGCGTTTGAAGTGGACAGCGATGCGGGCGGTTACCTGTCGACGATCGCGCCCCGGCTCATGGCGTTTTGCCAACAGCGCGGCGTGCTGATCCGGCCGCTGGCCGACACGGTTTATGTGATGCCGCCCTATTGCATATCCGATGCCGATCTTGGCGCGGTCTATGACGCGGTGGCCGAGTTCATCGAGTGATCCTGCGCTGGACCAGGAGAGGAATCCGCGCATGAAGTTGCTGCACCGGCCGCACGTTATCGATCTCGACGGTGGCCTCTGCCTCCAGTCCCCGCTCCGACTGCTCGTTGAACACCGCGGTCTCGGCACATCCGAAGAACAGGCTCTGATAGCGTCGCCTGAGCGGGACCTGACAGGCACTGCAAGAAACACAGCGATCCCTTGCACAGCTCCCCTGTAATGTTCACGAAGGTGTGATGGTCGCTGCAGGTTTGCTGCTTTGATCATCGCTTGATCGGAGAAACGCCTGCGCCCTAGGCGCATGAAGATCGCCGTGGTGAGCGCAGGCCGACCATCGTGACCGGGGGCGTTCCGGAATATCGAGAGCTGCCGCAGTTCGCGCCATGATCCGCGCTGAGGTCGTCTTCGCCCTCTTGGCGTTGATGGCCTCGGCATTTCATCTAGGTTCCGCGCGTTGCGCCTGACCAACGCAACCTCTTCGCTTAAGCTCCCTCTGCCGTTATGATGACTGCGGGTTGCGCGGTTGGGAGGGGCTTTCCTATGGGAGTTGGCTTTAAGGCTGTCGCGGCGCTCACTGGCTCGGCGGCGATTGCCATGGCAGCAGTGCCCGCTCTATCAAAGGGGGACTCCCCTCCCGTCGCGCGCTACACAATCGACGCGGGCACCTCGTCGGGCATGGCTGGAATGTCGGGGGGCGGCCTGGGCGCCGCAATGAGCATTATGCGTGGGGGAAGTGGGCAGGTTGTCCACGAACTCGCCTTGCGCTTGGGATCAAGCCGTGCGCCTGCGGGCGCGCCCAAGGCTGACCATTTCATGCCCGCCGCTGCACAGCTTGGCGCATCGGTTCCTCTGCGGAGCCCTGAACGGGAGCAAGGCGGAAGCTATGCCCCGGGCTCGTTCCCGCAAGGGCAGACTCCAAAGGGTCGACTGCAGCTGTTTTGGGGCTGCGGCGAACATGCTCCGGCGGGCCAGCCCGTGGTGATCGACTTCGCAAAGATGGCCAAAGGTCAAGTACCGGCCGGCTTGTTCGCTCAAGGCGTGAACTTGCCTGACGATTGGCAGATCATGGCCTCCAACAGCACGACTTACGGCGAATGGCCGAACGGGCGTGACAGCAAGGCGGTAAGAGCCAACGCTTCTCTGCTCGGCGCGCATCGCGTCGTCAGCACTTATGCGCCAGAAATCAGCTTCACTCTCGCCGACGATTTCATGCCCGCGCTGCAGGCACGCTCGGCGAGCCTGCCGAGCGGAGCCTCGCGACTTATCTGGAATGCGCTTCCCAAGGGCACGGGGTATTATGCCTGGGCGATCGGCGCAAAGAACGGCGCGGGCGGCGATGCCGACATGGTTTGGTGGAGCTCGGCGAGCACGAGGCAGTTCGGGGGCGCACTCGCGGGGTGGCTGTCGCCCGCGGCGGTCGCGAAGCTAGTCGCGGCAAACACGGTTATGCCTCCGACGCAAACGAGCTGCACGATCCCTGTCGAAGTGAGAAAGGCGGGCGGCGAGGTACTGATGACTCAGTTGTTCGGCTACGGCCCGCAGGCTGACTTCGCCTATCCCCCACGGCCGGTGAACGCCCAGTCGGCATGGAAGCCTGAGTGGATCGCGCGGGTGCGGTTTCGGTCGAACACATCACTGATTCTGGGCATTGGGGACATGGGCGCTTCAGAACCATCCGAGGGTACGCAGCCCGCAGCCAAGCCGAAGTGCAAGGGTCTCAAGGGAATTGCCATGCGGGCGGCCGGGTTGTGTGAGTAAGACAATGGCCAGCGATCACGTGTAAGCGGACTAGCAGCAAACGACCCATTGCGGCCATTCCGAGTGTTCTCTGGCTGCGGGCACGTGATTGTGAACTGCAGGCCATTGTTATCATGGTTGCGCGTGGACGTCCGCTCGTCTGTAACGCCCCGGACAGACCGCATGAGGACGCGACCCCGCGGTCTTTCGTTAATTTGTTGATACGGGCCGCATCAAGACTTCACACACACGATCTTTTGCTCGCGTTTGACCGAGGTCAGGCCGGCCTTACACAATTACGCATCCGTTCCGAAGCGCAGCAGCCATCCAATTGCATCCGAATTTGAAGATCACTCGGCGAGCGATCAGATCTCGCCGACCGGCTTGAGCCGCGGGCTGAGGATATGGACGATCAGCAGGGCTACGAGGTAGGCGCTGGCGCAGATGGCGAACAGCAGATCGTAGCTGTGGGTCTTGTCGAGAATGTAGCCCGTGAACAGCGCCATGCCCATTCCGCCAAGCGCGCCGACCGTCCCGCCGATCCCCACCACCGAGCCGACTGCGCCGCGCGGGAAGAGGTCGGACGGAATGGTGTAGAGGTTGGCGGAAAACGCCTGGTGTGCGGCGGTCGCGAGGCCAATGACGAGGACCGCGGCCCATACGCTGTCCAAGCTTTGCGCAAACCACACCGGCAGCACGCACAGCGCGCAGAGGAGCATCGCCAGCTTACGCGCGCGGTTCACCGTGAAGCCCCGCTTGATGAGCGACGAAGACAACCAGCCTCCGGCGATGCTCCCGAGGTCCGAAATGATGTAGATCGCCGCCAGCGGGAGCCCGAACGACTTGAGGTCGAGGTTGTATCGTTCGAACAGGTAGCCCGGCAGCCAGAACAGGAAAAACCACCAGATCGGGTCGATCATGAACTTGCCGAGGGCATAGGCCCAGGTTTCGCGCACGGTAAGCAGGCGGCCCCAGCCAATTGCCTCGACCGGATCGGCGGGGTCCTGGCGGATATACGCAAGCTCCTCGGCCGAAACGCGGGGATGGTCTTCCGGCCGGCGATAGATGAACCACCATGCCGCCAGCCAGGCAAAGCCGAGCAGGCCGGTGAGGTAGAACGCAACCCGCCAGTCGAACCAAAGCACGAGCAGCGGCACGAGCAGCGGGGTGATGATCGCCCCGACGTTGGCTCCGGCATTGAACAGCCCGATGGCGAAGGCGCGCTCCTTTTGCGGGAACCAGTCGGTCACCGCGCGGATCGCGGCCGGAAAATTGCCGGATTCACCGATCCCGAGGCCGAACCGGGCGGCGGCGAACGAGGCGACGCCGGTCGCCAGGCCATGCGCCATGTGGCTGATCGTCCATATTATGATCGCGATGGTGTATCCAAGGCGCGCGCCGAGCGCGTCGACGATCCGGCCAAAGCCGATGTAGCCGATCGCGTATGCGAGTTGGAACCAGAACACGATGTTGGCGAAATCGGTCTCGGTCCAGCCGAATTCGGCCACGAGCGTCGGCTTGAGCACGCCGATCATCTGCCGATCGACGTAGTTGATCGCCGTCGCGGCAAAAAGAATACCGACGATTACCCAGCGGTATCGACCCGCAGTGGTTGCTCCGCCCGCAATTGCAGCTTCGCTCGCGACACCGACCTGCATTCCCACTCTCCCGATCGCCCGCGCTGATGCGCGTAGCCTTGCCGGCTCAGGCCGGTTTTGCCGCAACCGCGCGGCAGCTTACTTTTCCAAGCTCACCGAACGTCGCCACCGCTGTCTGGCCGGGTGCAATCGGGTGGACCCCGGTTATCGCCCCGGTCGACACCCAGATGCCGCCGCTGCGGTCGATCCCGCGCGCAGCCAGGTTGTTCACCAGGAACCGCACCGCTCCGAACGGCCCGTCGAGCATCGTCGCCGCAGTCGCCTCGCCCACGACCACCCCGTCGATCTCGGTCCGCACCTGAATTGCGCACAAGTCGATGTCGCGCCATTCCGCGAGTTCGGGGCCGATGACGAGGCCGGCGTTGTTGCCGAAATCCGACGCCGTGACGAGAGGCCCATCAGCGTTGATCCGGGCATAGGGCGAGCTTGCGATCTCGATACCGATGCGCACCGCATCCACGATATCGCGCACCTCCTCGTTGGTTTGCGGCAGTGGTCCGGTGAACGAGCCGGGAACGTGAAGCAGCAATTCCGCCTCGGCCGCGGCGAAGCCGCCGACGAACACCGGCATGTCGACCGGCTCGGCGGCCGATGTGGCGATCACCGCGGGTGCGAAGACCGGTCCGGCAAGCCGATCCGAACCAAGCTGCGCATCGTAGGGATGGTTGATGCGGCCGACCTTCCACGCAGCAACGGCACGACCGTCAAGCCCGATGGCAAGCCCCTGAATGCGATAGGATTCCGCCAAGTCCAGAGGGAGCGGACCGGGATAAGCGTCGAGCGCGCGTGCTTCCCGCCTTGCCGACACGAACGCCTGTGCGATGACTTCCTGATCGTCGTTGGTCTGCGCCTGCCTGTTCAACATCCGTCCCTTTACGGTCACTCGCCGCGTAACCCGCTTCGGTATAGGAAACCGGTGTCATTGACAACGGTGCATCGTTTTAATTCCTGGCTCGGTCAATGTTCCTACAGGGTTACTCCGCGTTTCCAGATGGCGATCGCACGCTGGCCGGCGCGTTCGGCTGCGCACGGTTCGCCGCTCGCGATCGCAAGGACCCGATCCAGAAAGCTCTCGTCGATCGAGGCCAGGTCGCCGTTCAGCGCCGCGCCTGCATCGAAATCGATCCAGTGCGGCTTGGCAGTGGCCAGCGCGCTGTTCGACGCGATCTTCAGCGTTGGAATCGGGAAGCCCAACGGGGTGCCACGACCGGTGGTGAACAGCGAGACGGTCGCTCCCGCCGCCGCCAGCGCGGTTGCAGAAACGGCATCGTTACCCGGCGCTTCGAGCAGGGTGACCCCAGCCGCTAGTGCCTGTTCGCCATAATTCGCGACCCCGGCCAGAGGGGCGCTCCCCGCCTTCTGGACTGCGCCGAGCGACTTTTCCTCCAGTGTCGTGATCCCGCCGGCAATGTTGCCGGGAGAGGGATTTTCGGAAACCGGCTGGCCTGCATCGATGAAGTATCGCTTGAAGCGGTTGATCACCTCGACCGCGGCGCGGAACGTCGCTTCATCCACCGCGCGGTCGAGCAATGCCTGTTCGGCCCCGAATATCTCGGGAATTTCGGTCAGCACCACCCGCCCCCCGGCTCGCGCGAGGTGATCGCTGAAACGGCCCAGCAAGGGGTTGGCGGTCAATCCGCTGAAGGCATCGGAGCCTCCGCACTTCAGCCCGACGGTAAGCGCTGACAGCGGCAGCTCGACCCGGCGTTGCGCTCCCGATTCCTCGACCAGTTCGTCGATCAGCCGGGCCGCTGCCGCCATCTCGTCGCCCTCGCCCTGAGCCGACAGGAGACGCAGCTTGCCGCGTGCGTGCTCGGGCACGGTCTCGGCCAGCGCTGCGAGCTGGTTCGACTCGCAGCCCAGGCCCAGAAGCAGGACTCCGGCGGCATTCGGATTCGCGGCCAATCCTGCCAGGACTGCCCGGGTGCCCGCCAGATCGTCGCCCAGTTGTGAACATCCGTGCGGATGGGCGAAGGCATGAACGCCGTCGATCCTTCCCGCATGTCGCGCGTTTGCCTCGCGTGCCGCCTGCTCGGCCGTAAAGCCCACGCAGCCGACGGTGGGCAATATCCAAATTTCATTGCGTGTAGCGGCGCGCCCATCGACGCGCAGGTAGCCGTTCCAGGTCCGCCCCCCTTTCGCGTCAAATGGTGCGGGCTCCCGCAACTCCCTGCGCACGTAGTCGAGCTCGCCGCCCAAGGCCGTGGCCAGGTTATGTGTGTGGACCCAGTCGCCGGGCGCAACCGCCGCGGTGGCTCGACCGATGGGATGGCCGTACTTGATCACCGCTTCACCCGGCCGGTGCGCAGCGAGCGCGAACTTGTGCCCCTTCGGCAAGTCTTGACGGAGGACAACCTCTAACCCGCCGACATGTACACGCGTGCCGGCATCCAGCGCTTCGAGGGCTACCGCAACGGTATCGCAGTCGGTAATGGCGCAGGCGATAGCGGACATTTGAAGCACTCGGTCGAGTCGGGTAGGAAACCGGTGTCAAATAGGCTTGCAGGCGGTCGTCATGCAAGGCACACAACGCTTGGCGACCGACGCCGACACTGCGGGGGGCCGATGGCGCGCAATTCCGAAGCCAAGCCGACGATCAACGATGTTGCCCGGATTGCTGGAGTTTCTAAGAAGACGGTGAGCCGGGTCATCAACCGCTCGCCGATGCTGAACCAGGCAACGCGCGAGAAGATCGAGTCGGTGATCGCCGATATCGGCTATGTCCCCAATCCGCAGGCGCGCGCGCTGGCCTTGCGGCGCAATTTCCTGATCGGCCTGATCCACGACAATCCCAATGCGCAGATGGTCCTCAATTTCCAGGAAGGCGTGCTCGAAGGGCTTGCGGGCACCGAGTTTGCCCTCGTTGTCCGCCCAGTCGACCGGCACGCTCCCGACCTCTTCGATTCAATCCGGTCCTTCATCGAGCAGCAGCGCCTCTACGGCGTCCTGATCCTTCCCCCGCTGTCCGAGAACGACGAGCTTGGCGCGCTCGTGCGCGAACAGGGATGTCGTTACGTACGCATGGGTTCGGCGCGGCTGGACGATGCCGAACACCTGGTTGAATCCAACGACCGCGAAGCGGTCCGCGCCGCAGTCGAACATCTCATCGGGCTTGGACACACGCGAATCGGCCTAGTACAGGGACCGGACGGCTTCCGCTCGGCGCGCGAACGGGCCCAGGGATTTCGCGACGCCATGGGCGTCCATGGCCTCGCACTCGATCCCGCGCACGTTGCCAAGGGTAACTACACGTTCGATACGGGCAAGGCGGCGGCCGGCGCGATTCTCGATTCACCCCACCCACCCACCGCGATCTTCGCCAGCAACGATGAGATGGCGGCAGGCGTGCTGGTCGCGGCGCGCGAACGCGGTATCGATGTGCCGGAACGCCTCTCGATCATGGGCTTCGACGACACCGCGATCGCCGCGCACATCTGGCCTCCGCTGACGACCGTGCGCTGGCCGATCGTGGCCATGGCGCGCGCCGCCGCGCGCAAGCTGGTGCGTCCCGAAACGGCGAGCGAGGAACAGTCGCTCTTTCTCTCCGACCTTATCGTCCGCGCATCTACCGTTGCCCCGGCCGCAAAAAGGTAACGCGCACGGCTTGCGATGACACCGGTTACCGCGCTATAGGCCGCCGACCGGAGAGGAGACCGACAACAATGTTCGCCAAGACCTATCACGCCACCCATCCCGATATGATGGAGAGCGTGAGCAACGACGATCTCCGCGACCGTTACCTCGTGACGGGGCTGTTCCAGGATGGGCAAGTCACCCTGAACTATTCGCACAACGAGCGCTTCGTGATCGGCGGTGCCGTGCCCGGAACGGCCGCGTTGCGCCTGCCCGATCAGACCGAGCCAGCCAGCGCCGCCGGTCACCCGTTCCTTGAGCGGCGCGAGCTTGCCGCGGTGAACATCGGCAGTTCCGGCGCGATCACCGTCGATGGCCAGCGTTTCGCGATGGGCAGCAAGGAATGCCTCTACATCCCGATGGGATCGCGCGAAGTCACGTTCGAGGGGGCCGGGTCGCGTTTCTACCTTGCCTCGTTGCCCGCTCACAAGATGCTGCCGATCAAGCACATAACGCTCGATCAGGCCAATCCGCTGGCCCGGGGCGACCTTGCCAATTCGAACCAGCGCACGATCTACCAGCTCGTCATTCCCGGCGTGTGCGACAGCGCGCAGCTTCTCCTTGGCCTGACCGTTCTTGAGGAAGGCAGCGTATGGAACACGATGCCGCCGCACCTCCATGACCGGCGCAGCGAGATCTACCTCTATTTCGACCTTCCCGAAGAGAATGACCGGGTGTTCCACTACATGGGCGAGCCCGACAGCATGCGCCATCTCGTCATCGCGAACGAGGAAGCGGTGATCAGCCCACCATGGTCGATCCACATGGGTTCGGGAACGAAGAAATACGCGTTCATCTGGGCGATGGGCGGGGAAAACCTCGATTATACCGACATGAACGTGCTCGATATCTGCCAGCTCAAGTAAGCGGCGATGGCGATCTCCTTTTCGCTCGCCGGTCGCGCGGCGCTGGTTACCGGGGCCAACACCGGCATCGGCCAAGCCATTGCGGTCGCGCTTGCCGAAGCCGGCGCGGACGTGGCGGTTGCCGGCCGTTCACGACCGACCGACACCCTGGCGCAGATCGAGGCGGCGGGCCGCAAGGCCATCGACATCAGCGCCGATTTCGCCTCAATCGAACCCGTAGGGCGGGTGATCGACGAGGCGCTCTCCAGGCTCGGGCGGATCGACATTCTCGTCAACAACGCCGGGATAATCCGCCGGGAGGATCTTCTGGATTTTTCCGAGGACGATTGGGACGCGGTGATCGACACAAACCTAAAGTCGCTGTTCTTCCTCAGCCAGGCCGCAGCCCGTCACATGGCGGCGCGCAGATCGGGAAAGATCGTCAACATCGCCTCGCTGCTCTCGTTCCAGGGGGGCATCCGCGTGCCCAGCTACGCAGCGGCAAAGTCCGGCGTGGCAGGCCTCACCAAGGCGATGGCGAACGAGCTTGCGCCCAGCGGTGTCCAGGTCAACGCAATCGCACCGGGCTACATCGCGACGAACAACACTACCGCCCTTCGCGAGGACGAAATCCGAAGCCGCCAAATTCTGGAGCGCATTCCCTCCGGTCGTTGGGGACGCGCCGAAGACATCGCCGGTGCTGCGGTGTTTCTGGCATCGTCGGCTTCTGACTACGTTACCGGGCACATCCTGGCGGTGGACGGAGGCTGGCTAGCCCGATGAAGTCACCCGGCCACGTCGTCTGCTTCGGCGAACCGCTGATCCGGCTCACTCCGCCCGGCGCGCGGCTCATGGTCCAGGCCGAAGCGCTCGAGCTCACCGTGGGCGGCGCCGAAGCTAACGTGGCGGCAGGCCTTGCGACGCTTGGTCGCGCTGCCAGCTACCTCAGCCGCGTACCCGACAACCCTTTGGGCGAAAAAGTCCGCGCCGCACTTTCCGCCGCAGGTGTGGACACGCAGTTCCTCTCGCGCGGCCCCGGCAGGCTGGGCCTCTATTTCCTCGAACAGGGCGCGGGCTTGCGCCCGGCGGCAATCACTTACGACCGCGCTGGAAGTGCATTTGCCGAGTGCGACCCTGCCGACATCGGGTTTGCCGCCGCGCTCGAGGGCGCGGCGCTGCTGCATCTTTCCGGGATCACCCCGGCGCTGGGGCCAAAGGGCGTCGCGCTTGCGAAGGATGCCGTCGCGGCGGCGCAGGCAGCGGGAATCCCGGTTTGTTTCGATGGCAATTACCGCGCCGCCCTGTGGGAAAGCTGGGATAGCGATCCGCCCGCAATCCTGCGTGAACTGGTGTCCGCCGCAACGATCCTTATCGGCAATCACCGCGACATCTCGCTGCTTCTCGGCCACAGCTTCTCGGGCGACGGACCCGAGCGACGTCGCGAGGCGGCGGAGGCAATCTTTGCCGCCATGCCCCGCCTGCAGGTCGTGGCCTCGACAGCGCGACACCTGGTTACCGCCAGCCATCATCGCCTGTCCGCGCGCGTCGATCTGCGCGACAATGCTGTGCAGACCACTCAAATCGACGTGACCGGCATCGTCGACCGGATCGGAACCGGCGACGCCTTCGCCGTAGGTGTGCTGCATCGCTGGCTCGAACGGGGCGGGGCGGCGGCGATGGCCGAAACCGGGCTGGCCCTCGCCGCCCTCAAGCATGCACTCCCCGGGGACCTTTGCCTTGTTCGAGGATCTGACCTCGATGCCTTCAGCGCGGTTTCGGGCGATGTCAGGCGCTGATCTCACGCGCCGCATGGTGCTGAAGAGCAGCGCGGCGGCGGCCCTGCTGGTGCCCGCGCCAAGTTGGGGCCGAAACACCTCCGCACCGCGCGTGGGCCGCTACACCGGCATTCGAGAAGACGGTGTTCTTGCCTTCAAGGGCGTACGATACGGCCGTGCGGCCCGCTTTGCGCGCCCCGTGGCCGAACCGTGGACCGGTCCCCCGGTCCGTGCCGACCGATTTGGCCCGATTGCGCCGCAACGCTCGGGCGCGAACGAACCGATGAGCGAGGATTGCCTCTCCCTGAACGTCTGGACGCCCGATGCCAACGTGACGGCGCGGCGCCCGGTCATGGTCTATTTCCACGGCGGAGCCTACAGCAACGGAACCGTCACCGATCCACTCACGCATGGGGCGAAGCTGGCGGCCCAGGCGGATGTCGTCGTCGTCACCGTCAACCACAGGCTGAACGCGCTGGGCTATTCCTGGCTCAAGCCGCTCGGGTCAGCCTTTGCCGACAGTGGCAATCTTGGTCAGCTTGACCTGATCCTCGCGCTGCACTGGGTGCGTGACCGAATCGTGGCTTTTGGCGGAGATCCTTCGCGAGTGATGGTCTTCGGCCAGTCCGGAGGCGGGGCCAAGATCGCCACACTGATGGCAATGCCCTCGGCACGGGGCCTGTTCCATGCCGCCGCGACGATGAGCGGCCAGCAGGTCGTCGCCAGCGGCCCCAACAACGCATGGCGAAGAACGGAGGCTCTGCTCGCTGCGCTGAAGCTCTCCAGGGGAGATGTCGAGGGCCTGCGAACGATGCCGCTCGAGCGGCTGATCGAGGGTCTTGGCGCCACGGATCCAGTCATGGGCGGCTCGCTATACTTCGGTCCCGTGCTCGACATGACGAACCTGCCGCGCCATCCGTTCTGGCCCGATGCGGCGCCCCAGTCGCTTGGCGTGCCTATGATTCTCGGAAATACTCGCGACGAGACACGCGCTTTCCTCGATCCGCGAGGACCCAAGCTGCAGGGCCTGAACTGGGACAACCTTGCCGAGCGGATCGCGCCCGAAATCAAGATCGACCTCGATGCCTGGTGGGTTGTGGAACGCTACCGCCAACAACACCCCGAATGGACCGCCGAGCGGGTGTTTTATGCCGCGACAACCGCCGGCCGCAGCTGGCCGGGTCAGGTGATCGAAGCCGATGCACGCGCCCGGGCGGGTGCGGATCGGACCTGGGTGTACCAACTCGACCGCCCCTCCCCGCTCGATCCGTTGCGGGGCGCGGCGCATACCGACGATATTCCCTATGTCTTCGGCACGCTCGGCGCGCCGGGCAGCAAGTCGGGTACCGACGCCGCCGCCCTCGCCACGCGCGACGCGTTGCAGGGGGCCTTCGCCGGGCTTGCGCGAACCGGGCGGCCGGGCCTTGAGTCCTGGACCCCTTATGGCCTGCCCGATCGGGCGACGCTGGTGGTGGGCGAGACGATCCGGGTCGAGAACGATCCGCGCCGCTGGGAACGCGAACTGTGGTCGATCGCGCCTTACGTCCAGCCCGGGAGCTGAAGGTCCGCAGCTAAGGCTTCTCGACCGGATAGGCGATAATCAGCGACAACGGCTTTTTGCCCTTCTGCCAGATGCCGACCGAAGCGCCGCGGTAAAGGTAGGCGGTCATTCCTTTGACAAGCTTGGCGCGCTTCCCGTCGGAAAGAACCTCGCCTTCTCCTTCAAGCACGTAATAGACCTCGTCGTGCGCGATAGGATGTTCCCCGATCGCCGCGCCGCGGTCGAGGATGCGGCGACGAAATTCCATCATCCGCGGCTGGGGCACCGAGTCGCTGATCCGATAGGCGGTGCTCATCCCGATCTTGCCGTGCGGCGTAGGTTCGCGGCGCATCGTGTCGCGTTCGTCTATCACCGCCATCGGCGGCGCGGCGGCGAGGAGGAACAGGGCAGCGGCCGACAGGCTCATTTGGGCGGCTCCCGCATTGCGGCGTCACGCGGGCTGAGCTTTTCCTGTGCGACGTCCTTCTGCCCCGGGTAGCGGCCCGACCTGGGCGTCATCGCCGCCAGGTTCCAGTCGGCCTCGACGAATTTCGCGCGCGTCGGCGCTGGCGAAGGATAGCCCGGCCCGACTTCGTGCTCATCGTCGATGATGTCGCCCCGACCTTCGGCGACGAAGAACAGTATGCGGATATCGTCGGGCGCCCGGTCCCAAGGCCTCGCCCCGACGCTTGCGAGAAGGCTCGTCTCGACTTCGCCGGATGGCATCACTGTGTAGCCCACCAGACTGGCCAGCGGCTTTTTCGCTTCGACCAGCTTGGCGCCGGTTTCCCCGTAGCGGCCGAACTGCGGCAACGCGTTGCCGTGGCGGTCTACTGCACGGTTGTCGCGCCCGTAGTAAGCGAGGTCCCCATCGCCGCCAAGCATGAGGAACGGCAGCCCCTCGTCGGTGTCGTTGCCGCCGCGAAGGACATTGCCGACCGCCGTGATCTCGCCGGTCACGTAGTCGTGCCCGGTCCATTCGAGGTTCATCAGGTTGTAGTGAACCGCGCGATGGCCGGGGTTGTAGACGAGGTTGTTGATCATCAACGCCTGGGCACCGCCCTTGATCAGCGGCGCGCGCTCGACGTTGTGGGCCCAGACATTACGATAGAAGACAATTCCGGTCGTGTTGTCGTGGATGAGCGAGCCCTTGGAGTGTTCCCCTTTGGGGTGGCTGGAATTGGCCAGCCCTTCGGCAGCAAGGTTCTCGCGGAAAACGACATTATGGCTGGTGTTGGCCCGCCATTCGGCAAGGTTGCGCCCCTCGAAGCGCGGGCCGGACGCGGACATGTTCTCGTCTATTCCCCACAGGAAGCTGCAATGCTCAACGACCACGTCGCGTGCGGCGACGGTCGAGAATGCATCGGCCTCCCAGCCGCTCAGCTTGGCTTGGCCGTCCGCGCCGGTCATCACGCGCAAGTGGCTGAGGATCACGTCGTGACCCTTCAGGTCGATCCCGCCGCGCACGATGGTGATACCTGGCGAAGGCGCGGTCTGCCCGGCGACGGTCAGGAACGGCTCCGAAATGGTAAGGGTGCTGCGGCCCAGGTCGATCACACCGCCGACCTCGAAAACTACGATTCGGGGTCCCTTGGCATCGATCGCAGCCTTCAGCGAACCCGGTCCCTCCTTCGCCAGAGTCGTTACCCGGATGATACGGCCACCGGCGCCGCCCGCTGTTGGATCAGCGGGGTGATTCTGTGCCGTAGCACCGGATGATATGCCAGCCAGGATAAAGGCCGCGGCCGCGCCAAACGACCGGATAAATGAGCTTTTTGCAGACATTTTATCGTTCTCCCGCCGCAGTTCTTGACAGAGTGACGCGCGGCGGGCAATAGAAAATGACACCGGTTACCCTAGCAACCGGCCTATTGGTCGAGGGATCGGCCCCAGCCGCGAAGCGTTGCGGTCGCCGAATCCCCTTCTCCTTGCAGGCCCCTGAGAGACACCGGTGTCAGAAGGCGCAGACATAGCGTTCAAGGGAGAGACAGAGATGAACCTGCATTGCCGCCGCGCATCGTTCTTCAAGCTGGCGTTGGTCGCCGGTAGCGCCCTCAGCTTCCCGTCGTTTGCGCTGGCGCAGACTGACCCCGCCGCTGCCGCGCCGCAGGCTGCCGCGACCGTCGACGACCCAACCGAGGTCGCGGACGAGATCGTCGTCACCGGTTTTCGTCAGTCCCTACAGGCGGCGCTGAACGTCAAGAAGCAGTCGGTTTCCGCGGTCGACGCCATCGTCGCCGAGGATATCGCCAAGTTCCCCGACCAGAACCTGGCGGAATCGCTCCAGCGCATTCCCGGCATCTCGATCCAGCGCGATGCGGGCGAAGGCCGCGCGATCACCGTCCGCGGGCTTGGCGCACAGTTCACCCGTGTTCGCCTGAATGGGCTCGAGACGGTCGCGACATCAACCGATGGTGCTTCGTCCAATCGCGATCGTGCCTTCGACTTCAACGTCTTCGCTTCCGAGCTGTTCAGCAGCCTGGTGGTTCACAAGACTGCAGAAGCCTCACTCGACGAAGGTTCGCTTGGCGCGGTTGTCGATCTCAACACCGGCAACCCCATAGCCGGCAAGGCGGGCCTGCACGGCGCGCTGTCGCTGATCGGTTCGTACAACGACCTGTCCGAGAACGTCGGCCCGCGCGTCGCCGGTCTGCTGAGCTGGAAGAACGATGCCGGCACGTTCGGCGCCGCAGTCTCCGCCGCCTATTCGAACATCAAGACGCTGGAACTGGGCAACAACAGCGTGCGCTGGGCGCAATCGAGGTTCGATTCAGTCAGCGGCACGCCGTGCTTCTACACCACCGCGACGAGCACGACGCCCGCGACTAATTCCGGCGGGGTCTATCGCTCCAGCGCCGCGTGCGACAAGGCCGCGCTCGCCTTCCATCCCCGCATCCCGCGCTACGGCGAGATCGGCCATGACCGTGAGCGTCTGGGCGTGACCGGGTCGATTCAGTTCGAACCGACCGACCGCACCAAGCTCTCGCTCGACGCGCTGTTCTCCCGCTTCAAGGAGGCGCGCGAGGAGCAGTGGGCCGAAGTCCTGCTGCGCTCGAACGAGCGGTCGATCGATGTTCTCAACCCGACCTACGACGCCGACAACAACCTGGTTTCGGCAACACTCAATGACGCTTACGTGCGCACCGAGCATTACCTGCGCAAGTCGAAGACCGACTTCTACCAGATCGGCGGAACCCTCGATCAGGACATCACGGACAATTTCCGCGCGACCCTGCTGGGCGGCTTCTCCAAGTCCGACGCCGATATCCCGGTCGAAACGACGATCCTGTTCGACGACAAGGACGCGCAGGGATATTTCTACGACTATTCCGACATGCATAACCCGGTGCTGACTTTCGGCACCAGCGTCACCGATCCTTCGGTCTTCCAGCTTTCCGAAATCCGGGACCGTCCCTCGAACGTCACCAACAGGTTCAAGACGGGGCAGCTTCGCACCGAATGGGACGTGACAGACGGGTTCACCGTGAAGGCCGGTGCCGTGTGGCGTCGCTTCAACTACGATATCGTGGCGTTCACCCGCGACACTGCGGTCTGCGGCAACGGCGGCACGAGCATCGTCACCAGCACTTCGGGCACCATCGCCTGCTCACCCAGTTCGCTGTTCGGGCCGACCGCGATCTACGGCTTCCCGGTGACCAGCGCGCTGTCGCAGACGTTCAACCTCGGCAATGCCGGCCAACCTTCGGGTACTACCGACCAGTGGCTGGTAGCCAACCTGCCCGCAACCACCGCGTTCACGCAGCTTTACAGCCGTCCGCTGGTGCTCGACGCCGGCAACAATCGGGGAGTTCAGGAAACCACCAAGGGTGCCTACCTGCAATTCGATGCCAAGGGCGATATCTTGGGCCTCGAATACGCGCTCAACGCCGGCATCCGCTACGTCAAGACCGACCAGTCGTCGTACGGCCTGGTCAGCGGCAACAAGGCGACCGTCAAGCGTAGTTACGAGGACTGGCTGCCCGCGTTCAACTTGGCGCTGTTCCCGACGCCGGACATCATCGTCCGCGCCGCGGTTGCCGACGTGATGACCCGGCCGACGCTGGGCAACCTGACGCCCGGCGGCTCCGCTGACGGGTTCAACTTCCGGGTGACGAACGGCAACCCGTTCCTCGAGCCCTTCCGCGCGACCAATTACGACCTGGGCGTCGAATGGTACTTCGCGCCGCAAGCGATCCTCTCGGTCGCCTTGTTCAAGAAGGACGTGCAAAGCTTCCCGGTTTCCTCGGTCATCACCAACGCGACCTTCACCCAGACGGGCCTGCCGGTATCGGTGCTCGTCCCTTCCTCGCCCGCCGCGCTAAACCCGGCTCTGTTGAGCCAGCCGATCTGGACCATTTCGACCACGGTCAACGGGACCGGCGCGACGCTGAAGGGCGTGGAACTTGCCGCGCAGATCCCGTTCAAGGCGTTCATCGACAACGGTATCCTCAGCAACTTCGGCATCCTGGCGAATGCCACGTTCATCAAGAGCAACGCCGATTACGCGGTGCAGGGACCGGCGGTCACCCCAGGCGGCCCGCTGGTGAACTCGATCCGCCGGGCAACGCTGTTCGGCGTGTCCAAGCGCGCCTACAACGGCACGCTGTACTACGACGACGGCCGCTTCAGCGCCCGCGTCTCGGCCAGCTATCGCGGCCGTTACATCGACGCCAACAGCGGGACCGGCAATATCTTCGAAGGCTACGGCCCGACGACCAACATCGACGCATCGGTCCGCTACAAGCTGACGGAGTGGCTCGAGGTTTCGGTTGAGGGCAACAACCTGACAGACGAGTATCGCTACCGCTTCACCGACTTCGATGCGGATCGCAACTACGAGAACAACCACTTCGGCCGCACCATCCTGTTCGGTGCCCGGCTGAAGATGTAACGAACCTGCGCCCCGGCGCACTGAAGGATTGAGGGCCGCGCAATGGGAATCGACCGACGATCGCTCATCGTCTCGAGCCTTGTTGCCGGCCTCGCGGTCCGGGCGGAGGCGCAGACTCCGCCTCCCCTCGCCGCCAAGGCCCTGCCGCCCGGCTTGCCCCAACCGTTCGAGACGATCGACCTGTGGCCGCAAGGCGCGCCCGGGGCGCCTTCACATGCGCTCACCGAGACGGTCGACGAGCGATCGACCGATCCACTGGTAAGCGACCGCGCCGTCTACGGGATTTCCCGCTCGCGGATGGCGGTATTCCGGCCCGACCGCCCCAACGGCGGCGCGGTGCTGCTCATGCCCGGCGGGGGATATCGCTGGGTCGTGGTCGACAAGGAAGGCTACGAAATGGCGCGCTGGCTGGCAGGGCGCGGCTTCACTGCCTTCGTCCTGTTTTATCGCCTCCCCGGAGAGGGCTGGGCGAGCGGACCCGACACGCCCCTCGCTGACGCGCAACGCGCGATGCGCCTGATCCGACACCGCGCTCGCGATCTGGCGATCGATCCCGAGCGTGTCGCCGCGATGGGCTTTTCGGCCGGGGGACATGTCTGCTCCGATCTTGCCGCGCGGTTCGCCGCCCCAGTCTACAAGCCGGTCGATGCTGCGGATCGACTTTCGGCAAAGCCCTGCTCCGCCGCGCCGATCTACCCGGTGGTCAGCATGGACTCTGCCATCGCGCATTCCGGCTCACGCCGCCTCCTGCTTGGCAGTGCACCCACTCCGGCGTTGGAAATCGCCCATTCACCCGAACGAAACATCCCGGCCGACGCGCCGCCCCACTTTCTCCTCCACGCCGAGGACGACGACGTCGTTCCGGTCGAGAATAGCCTGCGCCTTCGCGCCGCGCTGAAGGCGCGCGGGATTCCGGTCGAAACCCACCTATTCCTTAGCGGTGGGCACGGGTTCGGCCTGCGCAAGGCAGTCGGCAAGCCCGTGGAGGTGTGGCCCGATTTGTGGCGCGCCTGGGCGCGAACCACGGTGCTGGGATGAAGGCCGACCGGCGGGACACGCTGAAGGCAGGCGCGCTTTCGGCGCTCGCGGCCATTCTGCCGCAGAGCGCGGCAGGCGCAGCACCCGCTGCGAAGTCCAAAGCGACCACATTGCGGCGAGGGTTCGACAACCAGCGCATCGCCGACCTTGGCGACGGACGCTTCCTCAATCCGGTTTTGTCCGGAGACCGGCCCGACCCCGCGATCCTCAAGGACGGGCGGGACTACTACCTGACTTTTTCGAGCTTCGTATCTTACCCCGGGCTGACGATCTGGCATTCGCGCGACCTGGTGAACTGGCAGCCGCGCGGGGCCGCGCTCACCCGCAACATCGGCTCGGTATGGGCGGTCAGTCTGGAAAAGCACGGTGGTCGCTACTTCCTGTACATACCGGTCAAGGCCGAGCCGAACGACATCTTCGTGTGCTGGGCCGACGGGATCGACGGTCCGTGGTCCGACCCGGTGCCATTGGGCCTGCACGAGCACATCGACCCCTGCCATGCGGTGGGCGAGGACGGTTCGCGGTGGCTGTTCCTGTCGGGCGGCGACCGGGTGCGGCTGGCGGACGACGGCCTGTCGCTCGCTGGCAAGGTCGAGCATGTCTACGATCCGTGGCATTATCCCGAGGAGTGGGACGTAGAAGGCTTCTCCCCGGAAGGACCGAAGATACATCGCCACGGGGGGTGGTTCTACATGCTAACCGCCGTGGGCGGCACGGCCGGTCCACCGACGGGCCACATGGTGATAGCCGCGCGATCCCGGTCGATCCACGGGCCGTGGGAGCAGCATCCGGGGAACCCCCTCGTCCGTACCCGCAGCAACGCCGAAGCCTGGTGGTCGCGCGGCCACGCTTCGCTGGTCGAAGGGCCGGACGGATCGTGGTGGTCGCTCTATCATGGCTACGAAAAGGATTTCTGGACGCTGGGCCGGCAATGCCTGCTCGATCCGGTCGAGTGGACCGCTGACGGCTGGTTTCGCATGAAGGGCGGTGATCTTGCGGCCCCGCTGGGCAAGCCCCGCGGCGGCACGGCGGTGCCGCATGGAATCGCGCTATCCGACGATTTCGCGACACTCGACCTGGGCCGCAAATGGTCGTTCTTCCGGCCCGCCAGCAACGAGGCCACGCGTGCTCGCGTCGCGCAGAACACGCTGCACCTTGCAGGCAAGGGTCTTGCCCCATCGAGCGGATCGCCGCTGCTGTTGATTGCCGGCGACACCAGCTACCAGTTCGAATGCGACATCGAACTTGCGCCCGGCGGGACCGCCGGAATGGTGCTGTTCTATGACGACAAGCTCTATTGCGGGCTGGGGTTCGACGCCGCCCGCTTCGTCACGCACCAATACGGCATGGAGCGCGGCCGCCCGGTCAACCCGCACGGCGCGCGAATGCGGATGCGCGTGACGAACCGTCGTCACATCGTCTCCTTCCACACCAGCGCCGACGGCGGAAGGACCTGGCGCAGGTTCGACCGCGGAATGGAAGTGTCGGGCTACCACCACAACGTTCGCGGCGGCTTCCTGATGCTTAGGCCGGGCCTCTACGCCGCCGGTCCCCGCGAGGCGAAGTTTCGCGATTTCCGCTTCACCGCCCTGTCCGATTGAGAAGGATTTCCATGTCTCGCCCGCTTGTCCTCCACCCGGACCGGCTGCTGCCGGTCGAGCCCAAGGCGCAAGCAATCGCGCGCGAGCTGTACGCCAGCGTCATGAACCTGCCGATCGTCAGCCCCCACGGTCACACCGATCCGTCGTGGTTTGCGACCAATACTTCCTTTGGCAATGCCACCGACCTGCTTCTGGTGCCCGATCACTACGTATTCCGGATGCTCTATTCGCAAGGCGTTTCGCTGGAATCGCTGGGAGTGGGCAATCCGACCGTCGATGCCCGCGCAGCATGGCGGCTGTTTGCGGAGCGCTATCACCTGTTCCGTGCAACGCCGTCGCGCGTCTGGCTGGACTGGGTTTTCGCAGAAGCGTTCGGGATCGAGGTTCGGCTCGATGCCGAAACCAGCGATCTGTACTTCGATATGATCACCGAAGCGCTTGCCACCGATGCGTTCCGCCCGCGCGCCTTGTTCGAGCGCTTAGGGATCGAGGTCATCGCCACCACCGAGAGCCCGATCGACACCCTGGAACATCATGCTGCGATCGGTGCCAGCGGATGGTCCGGCAAGGTCGTCACCGCCTATCGCCCCGACCCCGTGGTCGATCCCGAGTTCGAGGGCTTCTCGGCCAACCTCGACCGGTTTTCGCAACTCGCGGGCGAGGATTGCCGTTCATGGTCCGGTTACCTTGCGGCACACCGCAAGCGGCGCGCCTTTTTCGCCGCCCATGGCGCGACCAGCACGGATCACGGCCATCCCACGGCCCAGACCGCAAACCTTTCGCCACATGAGGCCGCAGCACTTTTCGACAAGATCGTCGGCGGCAAGGCCGGCGCCGCAGAGGCCGAACTGTTCCGCGCTCAGATGCTGACCGAAATGGCCGCGATGAGTGTCGATGACGGGCTGGTCATGCAGATCCACCCCGGCAGTTTCCGCAATCACAATGCCGGCGTCTTCGCCCGCTTCGGCCGCGACAAAGGCGCCGATATCCCGACCCGGACGGATTATGTCCACGCGCTCAAGCCGCTGCTCGACCGGTTCGGCAACGCACGTGACCTCTCGATCATCCTCTTCACTCTCGACGAGAGCGCCTATGCACGCGAACTTGCGCCACTTGCCGGGCATTATCCCTGTCTCAAGCTCGGCCCCGCCTGGTGGTTTCACGACAGCCCCGAAGGCATGCGCCGATTTCGCCGGATGACGACCGAAACCGCCGGACTCTACAACACCGTGGGCTTCAACGATGACACTCGCGCCTTCCTTTCGATCCCCGCGCGCCATGACCTCGCCCGGCGGATTGATTGCGGATTTCTCGGCGAACTGGTCGCCGAACACAGGCTCGAAGATTGGGAGGCTGCGGAACTCGCGCAGGATCTCGCCTACAACTTCGTCAAGCAGGCATATCGCCTGTGAGGCTCAGCGCGGCCACGGTTGGCAGACTGGCTCCCGAAGTCGAGCGCTTCGCGTATGACCGACAGCTTCAAAAGCCAGGCATCGTCCACTTCGGGATCGGCGCATTTCACCGCGCGCACCAGGCCTGGTACACCGACCGTGCGATGGATTGCGGAGATCGCGATTGGGCGATCTTCGGCGTTTCGCTGCGTTCGCCGGAAGTCGCCCGGCAGATGAATCCCCAGGACGGGCTCTATACCCTGACCGAGCGTTCGGCGGCAGGCGACGCGACGCGTTTGATCGGCGCGGTTGCAAAGGTGATCGTCGCCAGCGAGCAGACTGAGGCGGTGATTGCCGCCCTTGCCGCCCCAACGACAAGCATCGCCAGCCTCACCATCACCGAAAAAGGATACTGCCGCGCCGCCGATGGCTCGCTCGACCCCGCGCTTGCCAGTGAAAGCAGCGTCTATCGCTATCTGGCCGCAGGCCTGCGCCGCCGCCGCGAGGCTAGCCTTCGCGGATTGACGCTGCTCAGCTGCGACAACCTTGCCGACAACGGAACGCAGACAGCGCGGCTGATGGGCGAATATCTCGAACGTCACGATCCAACGCTCGCCACCTGGTTCGCCGACGAGTGCACATGCCCGGCAACGATGGTCGATCGCATCGTTCCGGCGACAACCGCTGCCGACCGCGATCGCCTGGCTGACCGTATCGGACTTCGCGACGATGCCGCCGTGATCACCGAGCCTTTCACCCAATGGGTGATGGAGGATCGCTTCGCCGGACCCCGGCCGCGCTGGGAGGCCGTGGGAGCCGAACTGGTCGGCGACGTGGCCGCATATGAAAACGCAAAGCTGCGGCTGCTGAACGGCGCGCATTCCGCGCTCGCCTACCTCGGGCTCGAACGCGGACACACGTTCGTCCATGAAGCTGTAGCGGACCCTGGGCTGCGTATACTGATCGAGCGGCTGATGCGCGAGGAAGCGCTGCCAACGCTATCCGCCGCACCCGGCCAGGATCTCTCGGCGTATATCGATGCGCTGCTTGCGCGTTTCGCCAACCCTGCCCTCGAACACCGCCTCATCCAGATCGCTATGGATGGCAGCCAGAAGATCCCTCAACGCTGGCTTGCGACGCTGGCCGATAACCAGCGACGCGGCCGCGCATGCCCGGCGCTGCTCGCAGCGCTTGCCGCATGGCTGCGCCACGTGCGAGGCGACAACGTGGCCAGGTGGGGTCTTGTGGACGATCCTCTCGCGCCTGCCTTGGCTACGGCTTGGCAGGGCGGCGATCCAGCAGCAGCGCTGTTCAGCGCGCAAGGCCAGTTCGCCGATATCTGGACGATGTCCGACGACGCCCACGCCGTGCTTGCTGCCGATCAAGGCGACCGACAGCCAAGCTAGCCAATCCGCGCATCAATCCATCGCGGCTTTGGTTTGGACCCTCCTGCCGCTTGTCCGTACCGCAGACACACAAGTCGGCGGCTGCGGCCAGCGATGGCGAGAGGAGTTTTGCGATGGATCCCGTGACAATGGCGCAGAGCCTGGGCGAAGGTCTTCTGTCCTTCCCTGTCACTCATTTCGATGACTCCGGGCAGTTCAGCGAAGTCCCCTATCGCGCGCATTGCGCATGGATGCTGGAGCATGAGCTGAGCGGGCTCTTCGCCGCGGGCGGAACCGGCGAGTTCTTCTCGCTGACACCGGTCGAAGTCGGCGCGGTCGTTCGCGCGGCGGTTTCCGAGGCGGCGGGCAAGGTACCGGTCATCGCGGGCTGCGGTTACGGCACGGCGATCGCGGCCAGCTTGGCGCGCGATGCGGAAGCGGCCGGCGCCGATGGCGTGCTGCTGCTTCCGCCCTATCTCGTCAACTCGACGCAGGAAGGACTAGCCGCTCACATCGAGGCCGTGTGCAGGGCGACCGGCAAGGGCGTGATCGTCTATAACCGCGACAACGCCGTCGTCGAGGAAGAGACACTGGCTAGGCTGTGCGACCGCAACCCCAATCTCGTCGGTTACAAGGATGGGGTCGGCGACATCGAACTGATGACCCGCATCTTTGCCCGTATGGGCAACCGCCTGACCTATATCGGCGGACTGCCGACCGCAGAAACCTTCGCGGTGCCCTACCTCACCATGGGCGTTACGACTTATTCGTCGGCGATCTTCAACTTCATGCCCGAATGGGCGCTGGCTTTCTACAAGGCGGTGCGCGCCGACGACCGGGCCGAGGTTCTCAAACAGCTGAAGGATTTCGTCCTGCCCTATATTGCCCTGCGTAATCGCGGGAGGGGTTACGCCGTATCGATCGTGAAGGCCGGATGCCGGATCGTCGGCCGCGATGCGGGCGCGGTACGCTCTCCGCTTACGGACTTGAGCGAGGCCGAGCATGCCGAACTGCGGGCGCTGATCGAGCGGGTCGCGCCCAAGAGCCTCGCGGCAGCGGCCTGACCCGGTTAGGGTCGGGCGATGTTCGAACTCAGCCAGCTCCGCTGCTTCGTCGCCGCCGCCGAAGAACTCCACTTCGGCCGCGCAGCCCAGCGTCTGAACATGACGCAATCGCCGCTAAGCCGGCAGATCCAGCTGCTCGAGCGAATACTCGACGTGACCCTGCTCGAACGAAGCAGTCGCAACGTCTCCCTGACTCCGGCCGGGCGGGTATTCCTGATCGAAGCGCGGCGGATCGTGCGCCTGGCCGAAAGTGCCGCCCTGTCGGCGCGAAGGGTGGCAAAAGGCGATGCCGGCAAGGTCGCGATCGGCTTCACCGCCGTATCGGGTTACTCGCTCATCCCGCAGATCGTCACCCAGTCGCGCGCCATGCTCCCGAACATCGAGCTGGAACTGCGCGAGATGGTGACTGGCGAGCAGGTCGATGCCCTGCTTACCGGGCTTATCGATATCGGCTTCGTCCGACCGCCGATCTCGCGCCAGGAATTTGATACCGCGCTGATGCTGACCGAGCCCCTGGTCGTCGCGCTGCCGCCCGGCGACGCGTTGCAGGCCAAGGCGGTGCTTGAGCCGGCAGACCTCCAGGACCGGCCCCTGATCATGTATTCGCGGCAGGGCGCGGGGTATTTCCACGACATGTTGGTGCGGCTTCTCGATGAAGCCGGTGTTTCGCCGCACTTCGTCCAGCATGTGACGCAGATACATTCGATGCTGGGCCTGGTCAGGGCGGGCCTTGCCGCCGCGGTGGTGCCGCTATCCGCCACGGGACTGCACCTGGACGATGTTCAGTTCCGCCAGCTCGTGACCTCGCCCGAACGGCCGGTAGAGCTGCACGTTGCCTGGCGCCGCGACAACGCCAACCCTGCGCTGGATGCCATGCGCAAACTATGCCTGGAAGCCGTCGCTGCATGACGACGCGGCGCGATGTCCTTGGCGGGATCGTCGCGGCGCCGCTTATCCTGCCTAAGCACGTTCGCGCGCGTAATGCGGACCCGATCGCGACCACGCAATACGGGCGCGTCCGCGGCGTAAATGAAGCCGGGCTCTTGGTCTTTCGGGGCGTTCGTTACGGCGCGGATACGAGTACGCGACGCTTTGCCCGCGCGCTGCGACCCTCGCCCTGGACTGAATTAGTCGAGGCGGACCGCTTCGGCCTCGCCGCCCCGCAGACAAAGTCGGCCGAGCCGACCAGCGAGGATTGCCTGTTTCTCAATATCTGGACTCCGGGCGTGGATCACGGGCGGCGTCCGGTAATGGTCTATCTCCACGGCGGTGCACACAGCCACGGATCCGGGTCCGATCCGGTGACGGACGGCGGCAATCTGGCCCGGCGGGGCGATGTCGTGGTGGTGACATTGAACCACCGTCTTGCGGCCTTGGGCTATGCCTATCTGGCGCGGCTGGGCGGGCCTGCGGAGTCGGGCAATGTCGGCAACCTCGACATTGTCCTCGCGCTACAATGGGTGCGCGACAACATCGCGGGCTTCGGAGGGGATCCGTCGCGAGTGATGATCTTCGGCCAATCGGGCGGCGGGGCAAAGGCCGTCACCTTGATGGCAATGCCTGAAGCACGCCCGCTGTTTCATTCCGCCGCTACGATGAGCGGCCAGCACGTGACCGCCGCCGGGCCGAACCACGCGACCGAGCGGGCGCGTGCATGGATGGCGCGCGCAGGCGCGAGTGATGTCGCCGCGCTCCGTTCGTTGGCGGTCGAGCGGCTGGTCGAAGCGATGGCGATGACCGACCCGATCGAGGGCAAGGGAGAAATCAGCTTCACATCGACGCTCGACCATCACATTCTGCCGCGCCATCCGTTCTATCCCGACGCTCCGCAAGGGGCCGCGCGAATCCCGCTCATTGTCGGCAATACTCACGACGAGACGGGCTACTGGCTCGCCGGTACGCTCAAGCGAGGCGACACGAATTGGGACAACCTTGCGGAGCGACTAAAGCGCGAGGTCGTCAAGGACGTCGACGCCGCCTGGCTCGTCGACAGCTACCGGGCGCTGTATCCGCAGCGTTCGCCAGGACAGATCCTCCTTGCCGCCTCCACCGCGGCTCGGTCATGGCCAGGCCATCTCATTCAGGCCGAGGAACGCGCGAAGATCGGCGCACCGACCTGGATGTACCAGCTCGACCTGCCATCGCCCGACGCGGGAGGCGTACTCGGAGCGTTTCATACGCTCGATATCGGGCTGGTTTTCTCCAACACTCACCTGTCCGCGGCGCGCACCGGCGACGGACCAGCAGCGCGCTCAGCGGCAAATGCGATGTCAGACGCCTTCATCCGCCTCGCGCGAACGGGAAATCCGAATGGGGGCGACTTGCCCGATTGGCCGGTCTTCGATCTTCGGACCCGGGCGACGATGATCTTCGACCGGGCGATCCGGGTTGAGAACGACCCGCGCGGCGCCGAACGACGGCTGCTTGCGGTCGCGCCCTACATCAAGCCGGGCGGCTAGATCTTAGCGATCCCAGGGAAACGACAAGGTCGGCCGGTTGGCGTATCGATTCATCGCCAGCTTCAGGCGCGCTCCAGACCGGGGCGCGAGGTGAACGGTGAAGTCGCGGCCCCCAACTGGCTGCGCCCTCCCATTAACTTCAACGCTGTCGATGCGATGCTCGGCATAGGATCCGCCCTGGACGATGACCGTGCGCGGGGCTGCGCCGATGTTCACGAGGGTCACCTCGGTAGCGCGGTCGCCTAATCCGTGAACGAGTGCCGCGACTTCGTCGGGCACGCCAGCACGGCGCTTGGCCGGGTCGAAATAGCGCAAGCGGCAGTGCAGCGGCACACCGCCCTGCGGCGGACTCGTCTTCGACCAGGGCGGCCGGGCAATATGGAGACCGCCGGTCATCGTCTGCACTAGCGCGGTAGCGCTGGCCGGATTGATATCGAGCGTCCAGTCGGCCAGCCGCGTCGCCGGCGTCGTGGGGTCGGCGCGTTGCCTCGACTCGCGATCCGCAACGTTGGCGAGGTCGGCCTCCAATGCGGTCTCGGGGAATGCCGGATTCGTGCCCTCGAGGAATGCGATCCACGGATCCTCGCCGGCAAGCGCCCGGTCGGCGGGATCCTGCGTCGCATACCAGATCTCGAACCCGTTGGCGCGGTATGTTCCCGGTTTCCAGTCATACCAGCCGTCGGGGCCGTACATCGTCGGAGCCGAAAACCGGCCGTCAATCATCTTCGCCCGGGCGTTGATCTCCGCGTTCTGCCGACGCCAGAGGTGAAGGTAATCGAGGTCTCCCGTCAGCAGCAGCGCATTGAAGAACGCGGTGATCGATCGGGGCACGCGGTTGCGACTTTCGCGCTGGCCGGTTTGCGGGACGACCGGCGCGAAGTTCCAGCCGTAGACTCCGCCCCACCAGTCCGGTGCCGTCCGGCCGTCGAGCCCGACCTTGCTGGGCAAGATCCCCCCGTTGGCGTGCGCGCGTTCAGCCCAGGCGTCGATGTAGTCGAGCGCCCAGCTGCGGAACCGTTCGCCCGCGCCCAGCGCATATGCGTTGAGCCCAAGCGTGGTGGCCTGAAGGTTGAGCGGATTGTCGCCGACGACATCGGTATATTCCGCATAATGCGCAAGGAACTGGCTATAGCCGTCCTCGCCGTGTTCGAGATGGAAAGGTCGCGCGTCGAACGGGTCGCCCGCCCAGTCGAGCGGCGTCGCGGCGCGCAGCATCGGTCCCCTGCTGCCGTTGAGCAGACTTCTGACAATCCGCCGCTGGGGATCATAGTTCGAGGCCGAAGGGTCACGGCCGGTATAAAGATCGGCATACCGCCGCGTGCGCCCGATCAGGCGTGGGTCACGCGGTGCAGAAAGCCCCATGACATTGAACGTCGTCAGCCCCTCGGCATTGTGCTGCCAATCCATCTGAACCGGAAATTCGCGGTGGTACATGCCCTGTCGTGCGATCGGGACGGCACGCGTCCGCACCCGGGTATATTGCCGCAAGTGTCCTTCCCAAAAGCGCTGCGCCAGCGTCAGCAGGCGGTCGCTCCCGCCAAGCGCGTGGAGGATCACCCAGTCGTTGGTGAACTCGGCGGCATCGTCCGGCCCGTCGTTGGCCCCCCAGCGCGGGAATGCCAGCAGCTCGTCGTCATTGCCGACATACTTTGCGAAGAACGCTTCGCATGCCCCGGCGTTGGCCGCGAGCAGTCGGCGCTGGAGGAGTGCCCAGCGCGGCGGGACGAGCGGCGTCGAGATCGCGATTGGCGCGGGACGGGGCCGCGCCAGCGCCGGTGCCGCCGCAAGCGCCGCGCCACCTGCAAGAACGGTTCGCCTGTTGAACCTCACGCCGGGAGTTCCAGGCGCCTTATCGGCCCGACTATCACGGTCATTGCGATGATCGTGATCACGCAGTGAAGCGCAACATATGCCAGCGCCAGATCGAAGCTTCCCGTGGTTCCCACGATGTACCCCACCACGATCGGCGTCACGATCCCTGCAGTGTTGCCGAACATGTTGAAGACGCCTGCGGACAGGCCGGCGAGCCGCTTGGGCGCTACGTCGGCCATGATCGCCCAGCCCAGCGAGGCGACGCCCTTGCCAAAGAACGCGAGCGACATTGCCGCGATCACTAGCCATTCCGCCTCGAGCCAGACGCATGTGACGATCATCGTCGCCAGGACCATGCCCGCGACGAAGGGGATTTTGCGCGCCCGGTCGAGGCTGCCGCTTCGCTTCAGGATCAGGTCGGACGCGAAGCCTCCCGCCAACCCGCCGACGAAACCGCACGCTGCGGGCGCGGCGGCCGCGATCCCCGCCTCAAGTATGTTCAGCCCCCGCTCCTTCACCAAGTAGATCGGGAACCACGTGACGAAGAAATAAGTCAGGACGTTGATGCAGTATTGGGCAAGGTAGATGCCCAGCATCATCCTGCTGGTCAGCAGCGGACGCACGTTGGCCCAGGTGAAGCGCGGCCCCTCATGCGAATTTGCCTCCATGGTGACGAGTCCGCCTCCGTCGCGAATCACGGCGCGCTCCCCCTCGTTTATCGAGGGATGGCGGTCGGGGCCGTGAATGTAGAGAAGGAACATCGCTGCCGCGACGACACCGATGCCGCCCATCACCCAGAAGACCGAGCGCCAGCCGTAATCATGCGCCAGCCAGCCCATCAGCGGCGCGAACACGACAAGCGAAAAGTACTGCGCGCTGTTGAAGATCGCCGTCGCCGTTCCGCGCTCGGGCCCCGGAAACCAGGCGGCGACCAACCGCGAATTGCCCGGGAACGACGGCGCCTCGGCAAGGCCCACAAGGAAGCGCAGGGCAAACAGCGTAGCGGCGGCGGACAGGCCCGTTATCAGCCCGACAAATCCTTGGCTGAAAGTGAATACCGACCACAGCGCGATGGCGGCCGCATAAACCCGCTTGGTTCCGAAGCGATCGAGCAGCAATCCTCCGGGAACCTGCGCCAGCACATAGGCCCAGGCAAATGCCGACAGGATGAAGCCGGTCTGGATCGCCGACAGTCCGAGTTCGCCGCTCGCCGCCTCGCCCGCGATCGAGAAGGTCGCCCGGTCGGCGTAATTAAGCGTTGTGATCAGGAAGATCAGGGCGATGATCCGGTAACGGATCCGGGTCGGCCTTACGCCGGCGTTCATGGGCATCCTCGGTTCTTTTCCGCTCGTCACGAGCGCGCGCGGTTGCGGTCGGTGCTACCCCAACCCGCTGGGGCGGTCCAAGGCGAAGAATGGGATGATCCAGCCAATAGCGGACTAGATGAAGCTCGCGGAGCACGCTTCGCGGCGCGATCGGTGCGCGTAATGCATCGGTCCATGCCGTATTCGGATTGGCCTTGCCTGCGGCCCACGGACTAAGGACCCGCTGACACCGGTGGCACGAATAATCAGCCGGCGATCCAATGGGGAGAGGAAATTGGCAATGGCTGGACTTGCAATTGCGCGGCTGAAGGCTTCGCTGGAAATTGGCGTTGCGTCGCTGGCAATGATCGCCGCTCCTGCGCTGGCGCAGGAGCAGTCCGCTGCCGCCGCACCTTCGGCCGATGCCGAAGCCGCCGCCGACGCTGAAACGCCAATCGTCGTCACCGGCTTTCGCGAAAGCCTGTCGAGCGCGCTCAACATCAAGCGCAACGAGACATCGGCGGTCGACGCGATCAAGGCCGAGGACATTGCGGAATTTCCGGACCTTAACCTGGCGGAATCGCTGCAGCGTATCCCGGGCGTCGCCATCAGCCGCGTGAACGGCGAAGGGCGCAATATCTCTGTTCGCGGACTTGGCCCCGAATACACCCGCGTCCGCATCAACGGGATGGAGGCCATCGGCACCACCGGCGGCACCGACAACTCGGGCGGCGTCAACCGAGGTCGCGGCTTCGACTTCAACATCTTCTCGTCGGACCTCTTCAACAGCCTCGCTGTGCGCAAGACCGCCACGGCCGACGTCGAGGAAGGGTCGCTGGGTGCAACCGTCGACCTCACGATCTCGCGCCCGTTCGATTTCAAGAAGCCGACCGCGACGGTCTCCGTCCAAGGCAGCTACAACGATCTCGCGCGCAAGGTCACGCCGCGCATTTCAGGGCTCGTCACCAAGTCGAACGACGACGAGACCTTCGGCGTGTTGCTGTCAATGGCCTACGAGGAACGCCGCCTGGTCGAGGAAGGAGCGAACATCACGCGCTGGACCTACGGCGGGTTCAACGGCGGGTTCAACGCCGCCTCTACCCTGCCCGGCTATACCATCGCGCAGATCAACAACACCAACACGGCCACGGCGCTGTTCCACCCGCGCATCCCCGGTCTGGTCAGCTACGATATCCGCCAGAAGCGGCTAGGTGCCGCGGCGTCGATCCAGTTCCGTCCCACAGACAGCACGCTGATTTCGCTCGACGGACTCTATTCGCGGCTCGACGGGACGCGCGCCGAGGCACAGTTCCAGGCCATCAGCTTCAGCCGCTCGGGAAGCGGCAAGCCGCAGACGATCATCCGCAACGGCACCGTCGACTCCGACAACAACATCATCAGCGGCACGTTCGACAACGTCGACCTGCGCGTCCAGTCGCGCTTTGACAAGCTCGTCACCGACTTCTACGAACTGACCGCGAACCTCGAGCAAAAGTTCGGCGATCGGCTGAAACTCGTGGCGCTCACCGGCTATTCCAATTCGGCGTTCAAGAACCCGATCCAGACCACTGTCACGCTCGACGCGGCCAACACTCCCAATTTCCAGTACGATTTTTCCAGCCGCTTCCCGGCCCTGCGCCCTGGCGTCGACATCACCAATCCGGCATCGTTCGCATTCACCAACGGAACGTCGGAAGTCCGCATCCGTCCGCAGACGGTCGACAACGCGTTCACGACTGCCAAGGCGTTCCTCGAGTTCGAGGCGACCGACGCGCTCAAGCTGAAGGCAGGAGTCGACTGGCGCAAATTTACCTATGAGTCGACCGAAATGCGCCGTCTCCAGGGAGAGACCGTCGTCCAGACGCTCACTGCCGCGCAGATCGCGGCAGCAGTGAAGCAGTTCGACGGCTTCGGCCGCGGGCTCAACTTGCCGGCGGGTACGCCCACCGGCTGGGTCGTCCCCGACCTTGCCAAGTTCGCCGACCTTTACGGCATCTACAGCAGCCCGCTCTACGCGATTGGGGGCATCGCGAACGCCACTGCGCGCGGATCGTTCATCACGGTCGAGGAAAAGGACCTCGGCGCATGGGGCATGGCCGAATTCGACCTCAAGGACATGGGCTTGCCGGTCCGCGGCGACGCCGGCTTGCGCTGGGTCCGCACGATGCAGGATTCGACCGGCTTTGCGAGCCAGGGTTCGACGATCAACCTCGTCGAAGCAAAGCGCAAATACGACAACTTCCTGCCCTCGGCGAACGTTGTCATCGACGTGACCGACGAGTTGCTTGTTCGCCTTGCCGCGGCCAAAACGCTGGCCCGTGCCGGAATCGCCTCGCTGACGCCGGGCGGCAACCTCAACGTGTCGGGCGGCAACCGGACGTTCAGCTCGGGCAACCCTGACCTCAAGCCGACCAAGTCGAACAATCTCGATGCGTCGATCGAATGGTATCCCAGCCGCGGCGCGATCTATGCCGTCGCCGGCTTCTACAAGGATATCGGCACTTTCGTGCAGAGCCTCAGCGTTTCGGTCCCCTTCTCCGACCTGGGCCTGCCCGCATCGCTTCTCACCGGCACAACGGCCTCGCCGACCGATGTGTTCATCGTCAGCCAGCCGGTCAATTCGAGCGGCGGCAAGCTCAAGGGCTTCGAGATCAACGTCCAGCAGCCCTTCAGCTTCCTGCCGGGCGTGCTCTCCAACTTCGGCGTGCTGGCGAACTACACTTACGTGAAGTCCGACATCAAATACCTGACCGCCGCCAACGGCAGCTCGTTCGTTACCGCGCCGCTCGTCGGGCTGTCGAAGCACGCCGCCAACGGCACGCTCTACTATGAGGACGAGAAGTTCTCGATCCGGGGTTCGGTTGCTTACCGGTCAAAGTACCTAACCGCGGTGCCGGGCACCGAGGGCAATGCCTACAATGGCACCAACAGCACGATCAATATCGACGCCCAGGTCTCTTACACGGTTAACGACCACCTCAAGCTTAGCCTCGAGGGAATCAACCTGACCGACGAGAAGAACGACCAGTTCGTGGATGAGACCAACCGCCTGAACGTGCTTACTCACAGCGGGCGGCAGATCAACTTCGGAGCCAAGTTCACCTTCTGAGGCGGAGCCCCGAATTGGCCAGGGCAGGAAGATCCTCTCCCTGGCCAGGAATACGGAGATTACATGATCGACGGCATAATCCTCGTCGGTGGCGTGGAACGAAGGTCCGAAACGACTTTCCGGGGGTTCAATCCCGCCACCGGCACCGCCGTCGGTCCGGCGTTTTCCGAGGCATCCGCCCAGGATGTCGCCGACGCGTGCGCGTGTGCTGCAGAGTGTGCCGAGGCATTCGCCAACTCCACACCCGCGCAGAGGAGCGCATTCCTCGATGCCGTGGGCGAAGATATCCAGGCGTTGGGCGACGTGCTCATCGAGACCGCGATGGCTGAATCCGGACTTCCCCGGGCTCGCCTGGAGGGAGAGCGGATCCGAACGGTGAACCAGCTTGGAATGTTCGCCGCCGAGATCCGCGAGGGCGTCTGGCTCGACATCGCGATCGACCGCGCCCTTCCGGAGCGGGCGCCGCCGCGCCCCGATCTTCGCCGCCTTAACGTCCCGCTCGGACCTGTCGCGGTCTTCGGCGCGTCGAATTTCCCGCTCGCCTTCTCGGTTGCGGGGGGCGACACGGCATCTGCGCTGGCCGCCGGCTGTCCTGTGGTTGTGAAGGGACATCCTGCGCATCCCGGCACGGGCGAGCTGGTGGCGCGTGCTGTTGCGGCCGCGGTCGCGCGCTGCCAGCTGCCCAAGGGCGTCTTCTCCTATCTCCCCGGACGGTCCAATGAGCTGGGGGCGGCGCTGGTCGCCGATCCCCGGATCAAGGCCGTCGGCTTCACCGGATCGCGCGGAGGCGGCCTTGCCCTCGTCGCCATCGCGCAACAGCGGGCGGAGCCGATCCCCGTCTATGCCGAGATGTCCAGCGTCAATCCGGTTGTCCTCATGCCGCAGGCGCTGGAGGATGACGCGGAAGCGCTCGGCAGGGGCTTCGCGGGATCGCTTACGCTTGGCGCGGGCCAGTTTTGCACGAATCCCGGGCTGGTCTTCGCAGTCGAAGCACCAGGCCTCGACCGCTTTATCAGCAAGGCCTCTTCCGCGATTTCAGAGACGCCGCCGGCTGTCATGCTGAGCGCGGGCATCCACGAGGCTTACCGGACCGGCGTTGCTACGCGCGAGCAGTGCGGTGCGGCGCGCAAGTTGGCGAGCGGCACCGCGGGCGAAGGAGTTCGCGGGAGCGCCGCGCTGTTCGAAACGAGCGCGTCCGAATTTCTCGCCAACCCGCAACTGGCGCATGAATTGTTCGGGGCCGCTTCGCTTGTCGTCCGCTGCGACGACCTTGGCGAATTGGCCGCCGCGCTCCAGTCTCTCGAAGGGCAGCTTACCGCGACGATCCACCTGCGCGCAGGGGACGAGCAACTCGCCCAGCCGATCGTCGCGGCCCTTCGCAACAAGGCTGGGCGGCTACTGGCGAACGGCTGGCCAACCGGGGTCGAGGTAAGCCGCGCGATGGTCCACGGCGGGCCTTTCCCGGCGACTTCCGACAGCCGCACGACTTCGGTAGGAACCTTGGCGATGGCTCGCTTCCTGCGTCCGATCTGCCTTCAGGATATGCCCGCAGCACTGCTGCCCCCTCCGGTGCGTGATGATAACCCGTGGTCGGTGCCGCAGCGTATCTCGTGAATGCTACGGCCCAACTAGGAAGCTGGGCGACCTGTGCGCGACGGGAGTCGCGACATGCGGTGTACGACTTCAACACCTCGCATCCGCCCGATCGCTCCCTCGCGCTTTTCATCGAGGACGCCCTTGAGCTCGGATTTGAACTCGAGACTTCCGTCCAAACGCATCAAACCACTGTGTAAGGTTGCGTGGAAGACGGATCGATTACTGACAGCTCAGGCGCACCCGAACCGCCATCTGATTAATGATTATTTGACGTCAGCTCCGCGCTCGAGCCTCGTGTCCGTTTTCCACCGCGTCCTGGACGCTTGGGCATCCGGTAGCGAGGCCTAAGAGCGGACCGGCCGCAAGCGCCCGGTGCCCATCGACGTCAGGGAATAAGCACCGCGGCACCCTGCAATTTTCCCTCACGAAGGTCGCGCAACGCCTGGTTTGCCTCTTCAAGCGGGTATTGGGTCGTGTGCGTCCTGATGCAACTGATGTGCTCGGCTGTCATAAAACCTCTTCCATCTTCACGCGTGAGGTTTGCAATGGACTTGATGCTTCGCTCACCCCATAGATCAGCATAGGGAAAAGACGGAATGTCGCTCATGTGAATCCCGGCACAGATGATGCAACCCCCTTTGCGGACGGCTCTTAGCGCTGCGGGCACAAGAGCGCCCACAGGGGCAAAAACGATCGCGGCATCGAGCTCTACCGGTGGTTTCGCAAGGCTTGAATCGGCCCATTCGCAGCCGAGCTTGAGAGCAAATTCCTGAGAGGCTCTGTCGTCTTCGCGCGTGAATGCAAAAACGCGGCAGCCATCGGCCAATGCCACTTGAGCAAGGATGTGTGCCGCTGCACCGAAACCATAAAGTCCAAGCCGCTTCGCATTCCCCGTCATGCGGTATGCACGCCATCCGATCAGTCCGGCGCAAAGCAGGGGAGCGGCTTCTGGATCGCCAATTGTGCCTGGCAAAGGAAAACAGAACTGCGCGTCAGCAATCATGTGCGTGGCATAGCCGCCGTCACGGGTCGCGCCGGTAAAGATCGGCGTATCGCATAGGTTCTCGCGCCCGGCCCGGCAGTAGGGACACGTCCCGCACGTGCGGCCCAGCCAGGGCACGCCGATCCGCTCACCAACGGAAAGCTCTTGAACCCCCTTGCCGACGTCGATGACTTCCCCAACGATCTCGTGGCCTGGCACGATTGGGTATCTGGCAGGGATCTCGCCATCGACCACGTGAAGGTCGGTTCGGCATACGCCGCAGGCGCGCACCTTAACGAGCACTTCGCCCCGGCCTGGTCGAGGAATGCGTTGCTGTTCGCGGCGCAGATCACCGCCAGGCAGATCGCAGACCATCGCCCAGCATGCTTCGCTATCGTCAATGGGCAAGGGTTGTTTCTCCTCTCGCACTAACGAGCGCATCATAACACGATCCGCGTGTCGGTGGTTCGGATTGCTCCGCCACCACAGCCTGCCTCCCAAGGTGCCCGCCCTTGCATCGACGGATCATGTTGTGAGTAGCACGTAACATTTCTGCCTGGCCGGAATGGCCTAGACGGAAACGGACCTTTCGGCCGTTTTGGGCCGTGTGAAGAATGTCGGCTTCTGGTCGTCGAGATGTTCAATGCAGACATCGGTCGATCAACGATCGAGAGGTTAGAGCTCGAGTATGAGTGTTTGAGCGGGAACGTGAATTCTTGGGGCACAGCGGCCGCGCTGTGAGGAAGGGCATTGCACCGCAATTAAGGTCACACAATCCGAACCCTGATCAATAGTTCGACATAGGCTCAAACATCAAATTGCCGCTGCACGGACAAGATCAGGTCGGCGTCGTTCTGTCGAGCAAGGAGCCATTCGGGAATTCCGTGACAGAATGGTTCCGCAGTGCCACCGCATCGCCGACCAAGATGAGCGTGGGCAGTCCGCGCGCGAATACAGCCGTGGCCAGCGACAGGAGATCGAGCCGCGTGTGGAGGAATTGTTCGTCGGCAAGGCTGACGTTGCACGCGATCAATACCGGTGTAGCACCTGACAGTCCTGCTTCACAAAGCCGCGCGCCGATTTCGCCTGCGGCTTCGCGCCCCATGTAGAACGCCAGCGTCGAACGCCCATCGGCGAGTGCCTTCCAGTCGAGATCAAGAGGGTCACCCTGACGGCTTTGAGCGGTGACGAATTGAACACGCCGGGCAACGCAGCGCAGCGACAGTGAGATACCCGCTGATGCCGCTGCCGCGCTCGCAGCAGTGATCCCGGGGCAGATGCAGGCGGCAATGCCGGCCTCGTGCAGAGCTTCCATCTCTTCCATCGCCCGGCCAAACATTGCCGGGTCGCCGCCCTTCAGCCGAACGACATTGCGGCCCGCGCGGGCCGCTTCAACGATCAGAACGTTGATCTGCTGCTGGTTCATGGAATGGCGACCCGCGCGTTTGCCAACGCAGACCAACTCGGCCTGGGGGGCGAGGTCAAGAATCCTGGGACCAACCAACGCATCGTAAAACACGATATCAGCGCTGGTTAGCAGCCGCTCGGCTTTGCGGGTGAGGAGATCGGGATCTCCGGGTCCTGCTCCGACCAGCCAGACCGGCGCAGCCGTGCGTGATTCAGGCATGTGTCACCTCCTTGGCCGCGCTTGCCAGCAACCCAGCCAGCGCGGGTCGGCATGAGCCGCAATTAGTACCGGCGCCCAGCACCGCACCGATGGAGGCGACGTCCACAAGTCCGTGATCGGCGATTGCCGAGACGATGGTGTTGATCCCGATGTTGAAGCAGGCACAGACAATTGCCCCGCGATCGACCTGATGGCCCGAGGGACGGCCGGCGAGCACGGCGGCGCCAGTATCTAGGCCAAGCTGTTCGATCAGCCAGTCGCGGGTGGGCAGCGCTACAGACTTCGAGAGGAACAGCGCAGCGACCAGACGGCCATCGCGAAGCACTGCGATGCGGCGCGTTCCCCGCGCGTCGTCGCTAGCCTCTATACGCTCGCCCTTGGGCAGGCAGCGTTCGAGACGGGCGAAGTCCCCCGATCCCGCTAGCTCCCATAGGGCCCCATTCGGCACCGCGATCCGCGTTGACCATTCGCACCGCGGTCGGGCGGCAGGCTCGCCTTGAGTGATCAAGAAGCCACGCCACTCGAGGGCAACCCGCTTGATCCGCGCGGGTGTCGACTTGAAGCCTGGCTGGCCCGAATAGGGATCGGTCAGTGCTCTCGCCAGCAGACCGGTGCGCCCGCCGGTCGATTGCTGGTCCGTCCAGTGGATCGGGGTGAACAGGTCACCGACGCGCTGGTTGTCGCTGATCGCCACGCGGAACATGCTGGCGCCTTGCGGCGTGACCACCTCGGCAATGTCGCCGTCAATCAGTTCAAGATTCATAGCGTCGCGCGGGTTCATCTCAACCAACGGTTCCTCGCGGTGCCGAGCCAGCTTAGGGCTGATCCCGGATCTCGTCATCGTGTGCCACTGGTCACGGTAGCGCCCAGTATTGAGGTTCATTGGCCAATCGCGCAGCTTCTCCCCCAACTCCATCTGCGCGACAGCGACGATCCGCGCCCTACCGTCGGGCGTCGAAAAGCAAAGGTCGACGAATGGCGCCGGGTCCCACTGGAATGGCTCCATTGCATCGTAAGCAGCATCACTCATCGCCGCGTGCGCTCGCAAATCGAACCGCCGCGCGCCTTCGTTCTGGTAAGTCGAGAGACGGACATGCTCGCGCCAGATGTCCGCTGGGCGTTCGTAGGCAAAGGCTTGGCGCCAACCCATCCGCCGCGCCACTTCGGTGACAATCCACCAGTCCGGGCGAACCTGGCCGGGGAGCGGCAGGACCGCGCGCTGGCGGCTTACGCGACGTTCCGAATTGGTGACGGTGCCGTCTTTTTCGCCCCAGGCGGCAGCGGGCAGGCGGACGTGGGCATGGACGCTGGTGTCGGTTGTTTCCATGACGTCGGAGACGACGACGAACGGACAGGCGGCGAGCGCTTCCCGGACGCGGCCTGCGTCCGGCAAGGACACTGCCGGGTTGGTGGCCATGATCCACAGCGCCTTGATCCGGCCTTCGCCGACAGCGCGAAACAGATCGACCGCCTTGAGGCCCGGCTTCGTCGCAATCCGCTCTGCAGCCCAGAACCGGCTGACCCGGGCGACGTTTTCCGGCGAAAAGTCCATGTGCGAAGCCAGCGTCGAGGCCAGCCCGCCGACTTCGCGTCCGCCCATCGCGTTGGGTTGTCCCGTGATCGAGAACGGCGCCGCACCGGGCTTGCCGATCCGCCCCGAGGCAAGATGGACGTTGATGATCGCGTTGACCTGGTCAGTGCCCCGGATCGACTGGTTCACCCCTTGGCTGAACATCGTGACCGTGCGGGGATGCGCGACGAACATATCGTAGAAGCGGGCCAGATCGGCGGGTGCGAGGTCGCAGGCCCGCGCTACGCTCCACAGGTCCTGATCGTGTTCGAGCGATGTCCAGAAGTCATCGGGAACACTCACGCGATCCCGCAGGAACCCTTCGTCGAGAGCGCCTTGGCGCCGACAGTGCGCCAGCAGACCGTTCATCAGCGCCACATCGCTGCCAGGACGCAAGGCAAGATGGAGGTCGGCTTGCGCGCAAGTTTCGGTGCGGCGCGGATCGATCACCACGATTTTCGTCCCGCGCGCAGCGCGAGCCGCCAGCATCCGCTGGTAGAGGACGGGATGACACCAGGCGGTGTTGGAGCCGACAAGGACAATCAGGTCGGCGGCGTCGAGATCGGCATAGTTCGCCGGGACGACATCCTCGCCGAATGCGCGCAAGTGTCCAGATACCGCGCTTGACATGCATAGCCGCGAATTGGTGTCGATGTTGGCAGAGCCGATAAAGCCCTTCATCAGCTTGTTGGCGACATAGTAGTCTTCGGTCAGCAATTGGCCCGAGACATAGAACGCCACGCTTTCCGGACCATGGTTCGCCACGGCGTCGCGGAACCGGCGCGCGACGAGGTCGAGCGCCTTGTTCCAGCTGGCCTGCCGGTTGCCGATCATCGGGAGTAACAGCCGACCCTCAAGTCCAACCGTCTCGCCGAGGTGCGTGCCTTTCGAGCAAAGACGGCCCGCGTTGGCCGGATGCTCGGGATCGCCAGCGATCGCCAGGCCGCGCTCACCCTCGCGCGTTGCCAGGATGCCGCAGCCCACGCCGCAATAGGCACAGGTCGTGCGGACTGCTTGCGCCACTAGGCCGCTTTCGCTTCGGGACCGGACCCTCCGCGCGGTGCGATGGCGGCCGACCGCTGCAGGTAGATGCGCCCCGCATCGACCTTCAGTGGAATGGTGGGCACGCAGCCCTTGTCCTCACCCAACGCCTCGCCAGTTTTGAGCGAGATATTCCAGTTGTGCAGCGGGCAGGTCACGACGTTGCCGTGGACTATCCCTTGGCTAAGCGGACCGCTCTTGTGCGGGCAGGCGTTGACCAGCGCGTAGAAACGGTTGTCGAGCGTCCGGAAGATCGCGATCTCCTCGCCGCCCCGCACCGGCAAAGTGCGGGCATTTCCCGGCGGAATCTGACCCACCGGGCCGATATCGAGCCAATCGCCGATCACGACACAAGCTCCAGTCCAAGGGGACGGACTTCGCCCAGGTGCTGGTGCAACTCGCGCTCCTCGCCCGCCGCGCGTTTCGCCCAGGGATCGTCCTGCATGAATTGCTGTGAAAAGCGGAATGAAGCGGCATACCGGCGCATTGCTTCGGGATCGTCGAGCAGCCTGGCCTTGATGTGTTCAAGCCCGACGCGCTCGATCCACGGCGCGGTCCGCTCGAGGTAGCGGGCTTCCTCGCGGTAGAGCTGGATGAAGGCGGCGCAGGCGTCCAGAGCCTCGTCCTCGGTAGCGACTTTGCACAGCAGGTCGGTAGCGCGAACCTTTATCCCTCCGTTGCCGCCCACGTGCAGTTCGTAGCCGCTGTCCACGCAGACGATGCCGAAGTCCTTGATCGTCGCTTCCGCGCAGTTTCGCGGGCATCCGGAGACGGCGATCTTGAACTTGTGCGGCATCCAGCTTCCCCAGGTCATTTGTTCGATCTTCACGCCGAGCCCGGTCGAATCCTGGGTGCCGAAGCGACACCATTCAGATCCCACGCAGGTCTTCACCGTCCGTAGCGACTTGCCGTAGGCATGGCCGGAAACCATGCCCGCGGCACTGAGGTCGGCCCACACCGCCGGCAGGTCCTCCTTTCTGATACCGAAGATATCGAGACGCTGGCCCCCGGTTACCTTGACCATCGGCGCGTTGAATTTCTCCACCACATCCGCAATCGCCCTCAGTTCGCGCGGGTTGGTCAGGCCGCCCCACATCCGCGGGACGACCGAATAGGTCCCGTCCTTCTGAATGTTTGCGTGCATGCGTTCGTTGACAAAGCGGCTCTGCTGGTCGTCGACGTATTCGCCGGGCAGCGCGCACAGCAGGTAATAGTTGAGTGCCGGCCTGCAGCTTGAACAACCGTCGGGCGTGGACCAGTGAAGCTTCTGCATCACCTCGGGGATGGACTTCATCTCCTGGGCCACGATCTCGCGGCGCACGTCGTCGTGGCCGAAGGTGGTGCACTTGCAGATCGCGCGGGGGCCAGCCTGCACCTCGTCGCCGAGCGTCAGCGTGAGCAGGTTCTCGACCAGCCCGGTGCACGACCCGCAGCTTGCCGAAGCCTTGCACCCTGACCGGACTGCATCGAGGCTGTGCGCGCCTTTGGCGATGCACGAGACGACCTGGCCCTTGGAAACGCCGTTGCAACCGCAGATCTCGGCATCGTCCGAGAGCGCCGCAACGGCCGCCTTAGGGTCCGGCTGCCCCCCTCCCGAGGCATAGGCCTTGCCGAAGATCAGGGAATCGCGGACCTCGGCGATGCTGCCCCCTTTCCTCAGCAGGTCGTAATACCAGCTGCCGTCCGCCGTATCGCCATAGAGCACGGCGCCCACTACCCGGTCGTCGCGGATGACCACCCGCTTGTATATGCCGCGGCTTGCGTCGCGCAGGATGATATCCTCGGCCCCCTCGCCGCCCGAGAAGTCGCCGGCCGAGAAGACGTCGATGCCCGAGACCTTTAGCTTGGTCGAGGTGACGGAGCCGCGGTAAGCGGATGGCCGGTCGACGAGACCATCGGCAAGCGCGCGGCACATTTCCCAGAGCGGCGCGACAAGGCCGTAGACGTTGCCGTCGTGCTCCACGCATTCGCCAACGGCAAGAATTGCCGGATCGGACGTGACCAGGTGATCGTCGACCCTGATCCCGCGCCCGACATCGAGCCCGGCATCGCGAGCGAGCGCGACCGAGGGCCGGATGCCGGCGGCCATGACAACGAGGTCGGCGGGGATTTCTGTTCCATCCTTCAGCCTGACCGCCTCTACCCGCTCGCCGCCGACGATCTCTGACGTGTCCGCCCCGGTGAGGATGGTCTGGCCCCGCGCCTCGAGCGCCTGACGCAGCAGCCATGCGGCCGCTTCGTCGAGCTGCCGCTCCATCAATGTCGGCATGATGTGGAGCACGGTCACCTTCATTCCGCGAAGGCTCAGCCCATGCGCGGCCTCCAGGCCGAGCAGTCCGCCGCCGATAACGACGGCGGAACCCCCGCGTTGCGCCGCGTCGAGCATCTGTTCGACGTCGTTCATGTCTCGAAAGCCGATGACACCCGGCAGGTCCCTACCGGGTACCGGAATTATGAAGGGGTCCGAGCCGGTTGCGATCAGCAAGCGATCGTATTGCGTCACCAGTCCGCTGCGCGCGGTCACAGTTCGGGCCGCGCGGTCGATGGAAATTGCGGGATCGCCGCTCACCAGTGAAATGCCGTTGGCGGCATACCAGTCCTCGTCGTTGATGATGATTTCAGCAAAGCTCTTTTCGCCCGCCAGAACCGGCGAAAGCATGATCCGGTTGTAGTTCACCCGCGGCTCGGCGCCGAAGATGGTGATGCGGTAGCGCGCGGGATCGCGGGCGAGTAGTTCCTCGACCGCGCGGCATCCGGCCATGCCGTTGCCGATCACGACGAGGTGTTCGCGCGTGTCGTCGCGCCCAGGCACAATAGGCTGGTGTTCCATCAGATCGCCCAATCCAGTTGAAGCCACAGTTTCTGGGTGTCGGCGCCGAATGCCTTCGCGCGGTAATCGGCGTAGCGAAGGGAAACGAGGGTGCGGCGCACCTTCGCACTCGCCAACAGGTCGATCTCGTCGCCATATCGGCGCACGACCCGGTCGCTGTCGAAGCGGTGGTAGGCGGCCTGGACATTCACGGCCGACAAGGGGCCGAGCGTCTTCAGCGAGTAGCCCGCGCTGCCATACAGATCGCGGACGCCATCGGGGGGCGTCGTCAGGAACTTGTCCGCCCAGCCCTGAAACTTGAAGCCGGTAGCGAAAGGGGTCTGGAATGACGTGAGGGCGGTGCCGCCATCGGCGCCGAGAACTTCGTATCCCGCGCCGACCTTCGCCCGGCGCAGTTCGATCCCCAGATCAACGAGATAATAGTCGGCAGAGTAGCGGTTGGGGTTGCGGTGAAAGTCCGACTGGCGAGCGAAGCTCAGGGCGTATGACAATCGTGCCTTGCCCGCGGGATGGGCGCCTGCCAGGCGCAGGCCGTAGGTCTGGCTGGAGAGCCGGAAGCCCTGCACTTGCGCTTCGTCTTCGTCGACCAGGTACCCGAAGGTCGTGATCGTGCCGAGCGGGGTCGCATAGGCGACATTGCCGAACAGGTCGTCCCCATCGATCGCCTGGGGGCGCGCGCCGGTCCCGTCGACGCCCCAGATCGTGCGGACGCTGCGGGCGTAGGCCGCGTCGATCTTCAGTTTGGCGACTGGACTAATCTCGGCGCGGACCGCATCGAACGTCTGGCCGTTCTGGCGAAAGCCGACGCCGCCGACGAAGCGTTCATCGTCGAGCGCTATCCGTTGCCGCCCGGCGGTAACCACTATCGCCTCGGTGCGGTACTGGATCTGCGCCCGGTAAAGCGCCGCGTTTTGTGGATCGGCGACCAGAGGATAACCGGCCTTATAGTTGAGACCGTCGAAATAGTCGTCGGAGAGCGCCAAATTCCCCTGTCCCTCGACCAGCATCGACCACTTGCCGGACGTGGCGGAGACCCCCGCGCGGACCCTGACCGTCGCCGCGTCGGCATTGGCGGCCACGCCGTCCTGATCTACGAATTCGTAACGCATCCGGGCTTCGGCGAGAGGTTTCAGGGTAATCGTCTGGGCCGCGGCGGGACTGACCGCCGCGAGCCCGACGAACGATGCAAGGGCAAGGCGCACGGTCAGATCCGAACCGTGGCGGCAGCCGCCCAGAGGGAGCGCCACTTGCCCTTGACGAGCGTGAGGCCGCCCAAGGCCACGACAGTGAGCGCCGCGAAGATCAGGAAGCCGGGAGCGAAGCTGCCTGTCACCTGCTTTGCCAGGCCGAGCGAAAAGGCGAGGTAGAATCCGCCGACCCCGCCGGCCATCCCTACGAGCCCGGTCATCACCCCGATCTCCGCCGCAAAACGCTGAGGAACGAGCTGGAAAACCGCACCGTTACCGACTCCGAGCGCCAACATCGCGAGCATAAAGAACATGAGCGCTGCGCCGACGGACCCGGCCATGCTGACACCCGCCAAGACGATTGCGGCGACCGCGAAGACGCCGGTCAACGTCTTCACTCCACCGATCCGGTCGGCCAGCGCCCCGCCCATGGGGCGCACCAGCGATCCGGCGAAAACGCAGGCGGCGGTGCAATAGCCCGCCTGGATGGTGGTCAGGCCGAAACGGTCGGTGAAGTAGATCGGCAGCGACGCAGCCAGGCCGACGAAACCGCCGAACGTGACCGCGTAGAAACCCATCAGCCACCACGCGTCAGCAACCTTCAGCGGCTCGAAATATTGGGCGAGCGATTTTGCCGCCGGCGCGCCGGGGGGATCCTTGGCCATCGCCATGTAGGTTATGAAGACCAGCGTCAGCGGAACGCAGGCAAGGCCGAGTACCGCGTTCCAGCCGAACATTCGGGCCAGGGCGGGCGCAAAGAGCGCGGCAAGTACGGTTCCCGAATTGCCCATCCCGGCCAGTCCCATCGCCTTGCCCTGATGCTCGGGCGGGTACCACCGGCTGGCAAGCGGCAGCGCGATGGCAAAGCTGGCCCCCGCAAAACCAAGGATCACGCCAAGGACCAGCGTGCCGCCGAAGGTGTTCACGCCCAGTGTCCACGCTGAGAGCAAGCCGCCGATTACGATGAGCTGGCTGATCGCGCCCGACCGCTTGGGTCCGATGCGGTCCACCAACAGCCCGTTCACGACCCGCAGGATCGCGCCTGCCAGGGTCGGCGTCGCGACCATCAGCCCCTTTTCGGCGGGGCTGAGCGCGAGCGTCTTCGCGATCTCTGGCGCCAGCGGACCCAAAATGACCCAGACCATGAATGCCAAGTCGAAATAGAGAAACGCGGCGATCAGGGTCGGCGTATGGCCGCTTGCCCAGAAACTGCTCCGCGCCTCGGTTTTCTCTTCATTCCAGAATGCCGTCGCCATGTTGCCCTCCACGGGAAATGGACAAAGAAAAAGCCGCCAGGATGGCGGCCCTTCGGCTGCATCCTGGCGGCTTCGTTGCCTGTTGACGGCAAAGGCCATGACCGCTGCCGCACTCGCGGATGCCCCCCACGCTGGAGGCAGTTCGCGACTATTTCGTGTCCGGCATCCTTGCCAGACGAATCAAACTTGCATGATTCGCTGCATCTGCGCAACCCATCATTTCGCAGATGCAGCAAATTTTACGGAAGCGCCGCGAGGTATCCCGGAATGTCGCCCGGATCGAACTGGCGACCGTCGAAAAAGCGATCAGCGCCCAGGATCAGCCTGCCCTGCGCAGCGCCCACGCCGACCTGGCCCGAGATCGTCCCCTCGAGCTTCGAGCTTGCGCCGGGCAGGGTGGCAGACGAACCGGCAAGTGCCGAGCGGTAGATGTCGGGCCGAAAGACGCTTTCAGCCCGTTCGGCATCCTGCGCCGAAAAAGGCGTTCCGTCCCACCGCGTCATCTGGGAATAGAGCCAGGCCGCCTGGCTTCGCCAAGGGAAATTCGCCGCCTCGCGGTACTGGAACATGAAATCGGGATAAACCAGCGGCCCGGCGCCCTGCGCGACCCGAATGCGATCAGTGATTGCGCGCAGGATCGTCGCCGCCGGCGCGTGGAGGTACTCCGGCCGCGCGAGGATCGCTGCGTTCTCTTCAGCGGCGCCGGGCTCGACGAAGTGCGCCGCAGCGTCGTGCAGCGCGCGAACCAGCGCGAATACTTCGTCCGTTCGCTCTTCGAGCGCGGGTTGGCGCATCGCGAGAACTTTCTCGACACCGCGACGCCAGATCTGCGCGGTGGCCAGCGCAATTCGGCCCACCCCGCGATCAACCGCGATACTGTTCCACGGCTCGCCGACGCATATGCCGTCGACATCGCCCGCCGCCAGGGCATCGGCCGCAAAGGGGGGACTGGTGACGACAATCTCCACGTCCCGATCCGGACGGATGCCTACCGCGGCCAGCCAGTAGCGCAGCATGTAGTTGTGGCTCGAATAGCGGTGCACCACCCCGAACCGAAGCGGTTTGCCCGCCGCTGCACGGTCCGCCGCAACGCGCCGCAGCCGCTCGCCCAGCTCGGCAGGGTCGGCGAGCCTTTTGTCCAGTGCCGTCGCTTGGGCCAGCGCGATGGAAAAAGTCACTGCATTGCCGTTGAGGCCGAGCACGAAAGGTACTGCTAGGGGCGCGGCCGGCCGGCCCCGCCCCAGAGTCGTGGCAATCGCCAAAGGCGCGATCATGTGCGCGGCGTCGGTATGGCCGTAAAGCAGCCGGTCGAGCACGGTCGCCCAAGTCATGTCGCGCACCAGATCAAGCGTCAGCCCCTGTGCGGCTGCAAAACCCTGCTCGTGCGCGAGGATCGGGAGCGCGGCATCGACCAGCGGCAGGAAACCGATGCGCAGGCGGGTCATGGCAGGTCCCCCATCAGGGCATCGCTCGTGATAATGGCCTCCGCGATCTCGGCGATCCGCCGGTTTGACTGCATGGCATGGTTGCGGAGCAGGGCGTACGCTCCCGGTTCGTCGAGGCCGCGGCGTTTCATCAAGATCGCCTTGGCCCTGTCAACCGTCGTGCGTTCAGCCAGCGCGCTGCGCGCCTCGCGCAGTTCGTCCTGCAGTCGTGCGAATGCCTGAAACCGCCGAACGGCCAGATCCAGCACCGGCTTTATCCTGCCCTTGGCCAGCCCATCGACGATGTAGGCGGACACGCCCGCATCGACCGCCGCGGCCGTCGAATCGGCGTCGCTCTGGTCGACGAACATCGCGATGGGGCGCGAGAGCGCCCGGCTCATGGCGAAGAAGTCCTCGAGCACGTCTCGGCTCGGATTTTCGAGATTGACCAGCACCACTTCCGGCCGGGCCTGTTCAAGCTGTTCCAGCAGTGGCCCCGCCGCATCGATCACCGCGATGTCGGTTAGACCTGCGTCACGCAGTCCTTCCGAAATGATTGCCGCACGCGAGGTGCTGGTATCGATGATCGCGATCCGCATGGACCGACGATCTATGCTGCTTTGCAGCATGGCGCCAGAGGCAACGAGAGGTGGTCATTTTAATCGATTCTTGATAGCATCGTTGCTTGGCCGTGTGCCTGGTACTTAGCCAAACGACGTCGGCACCAATCGACCGCTCACCCAGAAGCGGATTTGGGCGATCCGCTTCCACCTCGATCGCGAGGGGCGTCTGCGGGACATGGCGCTTTTGGATCACGCGATCGACAGCAAGCTGCGTGGCTGTGATCTAGTCAAGATCAAGATCGGCGATGTCGTCGCTGGCCCGAACATTCGCAACCGCGCAATCGTTATCCATCAAAAGACCAACCGGCCCGTCCAATTCGAGCTGACAGCCGATGTCCGCGGGACTCTGGTCGCCTGGCTGGAGCGGCGTGGCGGCTCGGCAACTGAATATCTATTCCCGAGCAGCGTCGATCATCATGGTCATATTACCACTCGCCAGTATGCCCGCTTGGTCGATGAATGGGTGACAGCCATTGCCACACTGGTGACCATCTCCGCCTTCCAAGCCGGCACCCGAACTTTCGCCCACTGCGGAAGCTCCTTCAGCCCAGACCCGATCACTATTGGAAACGGGGAAGTGGGAGCAGAAGGCGCCTGAGCAGTATTGCTATACGTCCGACGAGCCCGAGGCGAAGCAGAAGTGCAACGTCGAGCGGGTCGACGAAAAGGGCGTATGGACGACCAGGGATCCCGACGGAAAGATCGCGACCGTTGAGCGGGTGAGGGGCCGATTGACTTATCTAGCATGCTAGCGATCGCGTCAGATAGCGGCCCGGCTGGTCGTTCGGACGCCGGCTTTGGGTTTGCGGCTTCGGCGGCTTGCTGAACGAAGGTCCGCTCTTTCATCTTGCCGCCCAGCCTCTAAGAGCTGGTAGACGGTAATCGACTCATTGCGGACACTACGGCTCCGTCCGATCAGCGCTCATTTTCGACTGTGCCGAGGGGCACCTGATAAGCCCGTGATCGCAGATTCATCTAGCTAATCGGCTAATGGCAGCCCTTGACTGAGTGGCCCGCGACCCGGGCTTGGGCGATCGCTCGCTCGATCTCGCCAAGGTTATAAGGCTTGGCAATCGTTGGCACCTCAGCGAATTCCGCAGGGTGAGTGGCCGCGCCATACCCGGTCGCGAACACGAAAGGGACTGCGCGCTCACGCAAGTTCGCGGCCAATTCGTAGCTTGTCTGGCCGTGCACGTTGACGTCCAGAATAGCGGCGTCGGGCGTGTGCGTTTCGAGAAGGTCTGCGGCTTGACCAAGTGTCGACGCGTAAGTGGGTAGAGCTCCGCCGTCGATCAGCAGGTCTTCTAGCGCGAGCGCAATGACCGGCTCGTCCTCCACCACAAGGATGTCGAGGCCGGTGATGCTCATGTGTCCGTCCGCGGAACCCGAGCGGTGACGGTGCACCGCAGGCCGTCTGGCTGGAACTCCATGCGCACATCGCCCCGGAGCTCGCTCGACATGCCGCGCTCGATCAAGCGCGTTCCAAAGCCGCGCCGTGACGGCGCTTCGACATGGGGCCCGTCGCTTTCCACCCAGGTCAGGCTCAAAAGCCTGTGCTCGGGCGTGTCAGCAACGGTCCAGCTGACCGTCACTCGGCCCTCGGAGACGGACAGCGCGCCGTACTTGATGGCGTTTGTGCTCAGCTCGTGAGTCATCATGGCCAAGGAGACGGCAGTCTGCGGCTGCAGCATGAGGGTGGGCCCACGGATGTCGACCCGATCCGCATCCACCCCGGCCGTCGCATCGACCGAGCGCCGCAGGACATCGCTCAACTCGGCTTGATCCCACTCATGTTCGGTGAGCAACGTATGCGCCGCCGCAAGCGCAATCAGCCGGGAATCAAACACCGCCTGCGCAGCTTCGGATTCCGGGACCCGCCGAAAGGTCTGCATCGCGAGACCCTGCACGATCGAGAGGGTGTTCTTTACCCTGTGATTGAGCTCGTTGATGAGCAGCTTTTGCCGATCTTCCGCGCGAACTTGCTCAGTGACGTCTTGCCCCTGGACAAAGACACCACTGACCACGCCATCGCTCGAGACGATGGGCTGGTAAATGAAGTCGAGATAATAGGGTTCGCCGGTTGCCTCCATCTTGCCGCTGTGGAGATAGACCAACGCACGGCGGCCGACGTAAGGCTTGCCGCTCGCCCGCACCTCGTCGAGCAGATCGATGAACCCTTGTTCGACGATTTCCGGCAGTGCCTCAGCGACACTCTTGCCGATTAGGTCCCGCTTGCCGACGAGCGTCCGGTACGCCTCGTTGGCGATCACGAAACGATGCTCAGAGCCGGTCAGAATAGCCACGAACCCAGGCGCTTGCTCGAACAGGGTTTTCAGCCGGTCCGATTCTTCCGCGAGGTCGCGATTGCGCGCCTGGATGGCGTTGGCCCGCTCGACCACGCCCATTTCATCACGCAACCGGCGCAAATTGTGCAGTTCGGTTACGTCGACCGTATGTTGCAGGATATGCGACGCCGCGCCGCCCTCTTGATGGAAGGGAGTATGCGTCGCGCTCCAGTACCGCTCGTCCATGCGCCCACCGGGCATCGCGATATCGTACCGGATGAGCGCGATTTCGTCCCGTTTCCCTGTGCTCAGGACTCTGTTCAAGGACTTTTGCAGCAACTTGTAGCTGTCGGATTCCGGCGGGCTTGGAAAAGCCTCGAAAATGCCTCGGCCGAGCAGGTCGTCCCGCTCTCGTGACGTCGCCCGGAGGTAGGCATCGTTCATCCATACGATGGCCAGGTTCGAATCCAGAAGCACATAGGGGTTGGGCGAGGCGGAAAATAATGCCTCGAAATCGGGCAGGGACGGCGAGGACCCTTTGGGTGCGAACGCGAGGGTCACGCAGCCCTAATGAAGAACGCGCCTTCGGGTGTCAAACCACCAACCGCAGATCCTTCCGGTCCACTGAGACGTCTCGTGCAGCGGGTAGTTAGGCGATTGGCTCGAGCGCGTTCGACAAGCGTCGCGAGCTCATGACTGCGTGGGCGTCTTTCTGCGCGAGCGGATGGGTCGATCAGCGATCTGCTGACCCTACTCCCAACCCTACTGCCTTCGCTTGATTGCCACGAACGCAGCCGTACCCTGCCGGGCACAACAATCAGCGTCTCCCCAGATTTCCGCCATTTAGGCTGCCCAAACCCGCGGTTTTCCGTGGCCAGTGGCGGAGCGGGAGGGATTCGAACCCTCGATACGCTTTTGGCGTATACTCACTTTCCAGGCGAGCGCCTTCGACCACTCGGCCACCGCTCCGCATGCCTGACAGGAGCCGCGCCCTAGCCGTACGGCGGGGGTTCCGCAAGGCGCGTGGCTCTGTAAGGTTGGGAGAATGATCAGAGCCCTCGCGACTGTCGCCGCGCTATGTGCGCTTGTTCCGATTTGCGCCTTCGCGACCGAGCCGGCCCCGCAGCTAGCACCCGGCGAGATCGTCTCAGCCGCGTCGCAATCCGAATGGACGAGGATCGCGCCCGAGGACCTTCTCGTCATGGAACTTGCGGCCGATGCCGCCGGCAAACCGCGCCGCGTCGTCATTCAGCTAATGCCAGCGCCGTTCAGTCAGGGCTGGATCGGCAACATACGCAAGCTTGCGCGGGCCCATTGGTGGGACGGACTCAGCGTGAACCGCGTGCAGGATAATTACGTTGCCCAGTGGGGCGACGCGGATGGCGAGGACAAGGCAAAGGCCCGTGCCCTGCCGAGGGGCCTCGCGGTGATGACAGAAGATCAGTACACGGTTGGTGGAGATGCGCCGGGCTGGCAGCGGTTCAAGGACCTGACCTGGCCGCGCGGCACGATATCGAGCTACGTCGCTTTCGATCGCGGATGGCCGGTCGCCGCGGAAGGTACGCCTGATCGAGTGCAGCGCTGGCCCGTCCACTGCTATGGCATGGTGGGCGTGGGCCGCAATCTCGCACCCGACACCGGCACGGGCGCCGAGCTTTATGCAGTGATCGGGCACGCACCGCGCCATCTGGATCGCAATATCGCCTTGGTCGGGCGAGTGATCGAGGGGATCGAGAACCTGTCGTCGCTGCCGCGCGGGACGGGAGCGTTGGGGTTCTACGAGACGCCAGGCGAGAGGGCGCAAATCCTGTCCGTTCGCCTCGGCAACGAGCTGACCGCACCGTCCGCCTACGAATACCTGTCCACCGACAGCGCCTCGTTCCTGCGCTACGCGCAAGCACGCGCCAACCGCCGCGACGCGTTCTTCGTGCGGCCTGCCGGTGGGGCCGACATCTGCAATATTCCGGTCCCGGTGCGCCGCGTTCCGGCCGCGAACTGATCGCAGTCCTGCACAATGGGAGACTGACATGCGCCTTAACAGCCCGCGACTTGCACCGCTGACGGATGCCGAACTGGATACCGAGGCGGAAGCGCTGGTGGCGCCGATGCGTGCGCAGGGACGCGACTACAACGTATTCCGCACGCTTGCCCGCCATCCCGCCGCGATGAAGGCGTTCATGGGCTTCGCTTCCTACATCTTGTCCCATGAGAACTCGCTTGCGGCGCGTGAACGCGAGATACTGATCCTGAGGACGGGATTCACGTGTGGGTCTGGCTACGAATGGTCGCGCCACGTACGGATCGGCCAACACGCTGGTCTGACCGACGCCGAGATCGACGCGATAAAGCGCGGCCCGGGCGATCCATGGTCGGATGCGGACAATTCACTTCTGCGGGCGGCAGATTCGATGGTGGCCGAACACTTTATCGACGAGAGCGCGTGGCAAGCGCTGTCACGGCACTTCTCGGAGCATCAATGCATCGATGCGATCCTGACTGTCGGCCAGTATGCGATGGTCTCGACGTTCCTGAACAGCGCCGGTGTGCCGCTCGATGGCGACGTCACGCTCGATGCCGAAATGGACCGGCGCTGAGCGGTCAGATCCGCTCGGCCTGAGCAACCGCGTCGCTGGCGCGCAGCGCACTGACGATGCGCGTCAGATGGGCAAGATCGCGCACCTCAAGGTCCACTTCATATGTGTGAAACGGGTCGTCGCGCTGAGTCATCTGCAGGTTGACGACGTTTGCCTTGTTCGTGGCGAAGATCGCCGCCATCTCGGCCAGCGTGCCGGGGCGATTGTAAAGCACGGCGCGCAGGCGCCCGGTCGCGCCGTCGGTGCGCGCATCCCACGACAGGTCGAGCCAATCGGCGTCGATCCCGTTGGCCAGGGCGAGACAGTCGATCGCGTGGACTTCGACGCCCTTGCCGGGTTGGCGCAGGCCGACAATCCGATCGCCGGGCACGGGGTGGCAGCAATCGGCCAGACCGAATGCGACCCCCGGCGTCAGCCCGCGTATCGCTATGGCCCGCTGCTGTTGCGGCCAGCGATCCGGGTCCGGCAGATCTGCCGCGCTGCCGGGAACGAGCGCCTCCATTACGGCGCGGTCGTCGACCTTGGCCGAACCGATGGCAAACATCAGTTCCTCCTCGGTCCGCAGGTCGAGGCGCTTGATCGCAGCCGCAAGCGCCTTCTTGCCAATTTTTGCGGGCAGCCGTTCCACGATCTCATCGAACAGCTTCTGCCCGATCGCGGCGACTTCCTGCCGCTCCTTCTGACGCACGAACCGGCGGATCGCGGCACGCGCCTTGCCCGTGACGACGAAGCCGAGCCAAGACAATTGCGGCTCCGCATTCCGGCTCTTGATGATCTCGACGACGTCCCCATTCACAAGCTGCGTGCGCAGAGGCACGTGCCGACCGTTGATCTTGGCCCCCACGGCCGCGCTGCCGAGGTCGGTATGCACGCCAAAGGCAAAATCGATGGGAGTTGCCCCCTTGGGCAACTGGTGCAGCGCCCCTTTGGGCGTGAATGCGAAGATCCGGTCTTGGTAGATGGCGAGTTTCGTATGCTCGAGAAGCTCCTCGGCATCGTGGCTCGTGTCGAGGATCTCGATGAGGTCGCGCAGCCAGCCGACCTGCCCGTCTGGCTGGTCCCCACCCTGTTTGTAGGCCCAGTGCGCAGCCAAGCCGAATTCGTTGGTGCGATGCATCTCGGCGGTCTTGATCTGCACTTCGACGCGCATCGAGTTGCGGTAGATCAGCGACGTATGCAGGCTGCGATAGCCGTTGATCTTGGGGGTCGAGAGGTAGTCCTTGAAGCGACCCGGGATCATTTGCCACGCCTGATGGATCACCCCAAGGGCCGTGTAACAGTCCGCCGCAGTTTCGGTGATGACGCGAAACGCCATGATATCGGTAATCTGCTCGAAGCTGACGTGGCGTTCCGCCATCTTTCTCCAGATCGAATAGGGATGCTTTTCGCGGCCGGTCACTTCGACCTTGAGCCCCGCCTCGGCCAGCGCTTGCTTGAGTGAAAGCGCGATGGCGTCGACCTGGCCGCCTTCCTGGCTGCGGATCTGGGCCAACCGGCCCGTTATCGTGGCGTAGGCCTCCGGCTCGAGCTGCTCGAACGCGAGGAGTTGCATCTCGCGCATGTATTCGTACATGCCCACCCGCTCGGCCAGCGGGGCATAGATATCCATCGTCTCGCGCGCGATGCGCTGGCGCTTCTCGGCGCTCTTGATGAAGTGCAAGGTGCGCATGTTGTGAAGTCGATCGGCCAGCTTCACGAGGAGGACGCGCAAATCCTCGCTCATCGCCAGGAGGAATTTGCGCAGGTTCTCGGCTGCCCGCTCGTTTTCCGTCAGTGTCTCGATCTTCGAGAGCTTGGTGACCCCATCGACGAGGCGCGCAACTTCGGGGCCGAAAAGACGTTCGACCTCGTCGATCGTGGCTAGAGTATCTTCAACTGTGTCGTGCAGCAGCGCAGTAATAATCGTTTCCTGATCGAGCTTGAGCTCGGTCATCAGGCCCGCAACCTCGACGGGATGGCTGAAATACGGGTCCCCGCTCGCCCGCTTCTGGGTGCCATGCTTCTGGACAGTGTAAACGTACGCGCGGTTCAGCATCGCCTCGTCGGCGTCTGGATCATACGCTTTGACGCGTTCGACGAGTTCGTACTGGCGCAGCATCTAGTCCTAGATGGAGTGAACGGGGGTGAAAGGGCAAGCTGCTTCGTCGGACAATTGCCGCGGCTGCGAAGAATTTCGGCGATTGGATGGCCGGCGCTTGACGCAGGGGCTGGCGGTGCGCAACTCATGGCATTCCGGGGCAAGGCAGTCTCCCGGTCAGGCGTCCCCGCCCAAGCATTGCCGCATTGCAACCCGGCCGGCGTCTTGGTGCCGTGCGGGCATGGGGACGGTATGAATACGACACCAACTTTTACGGAAATGGTTCGCGCCTTCGCGCGGATCGGTTGTCTCAGCTTCGGCGGGCCGGCTGGCCAGATCGCGCTCATGCACCAGGATATCGTCGACCGCCACTGCTGGGTCGAGGAAGACCAGTTCCTTCGCGCACTCAATTTCTGTCACCTTCTGCCCGGGCCGGAAGCACAGCAACTGGCGACCTGGATCGGTTGGAAGTTGCACGGGCTGCGCGGGGGACTTGCTGCAGGTCTGCTGTTCGTGGTCCCCGGCGCGCTGGTCATCCTGGCCCTTTCGCTTCTCTACGTGCAGGCCGCTGGGCTTTCGTGGTTCGGTGCCCTGTTCGTAGGGATCAAGGCGGCAGTCTTGGCGCTCGTCGTGCAGGCGCTGCTGCGTGTCGCGGGCCGGGCGCTCAACACCGGTTTCAAGCGCTGGCTTGCAGTGGCCGCATTCGTTGCGCTGTTTGCGCTCGACCTGCCCTTCCCGCTGGTCGTGCTGGGTGCAGGGGTCGTTGGCATCGTGGTGGCCGGGCGCAACCCTGCCCTTCTAGCATTGAAGCCTGTTTCCCCTTCGGCGGAGCAACCGGGCATCCATGCACTCGCCGTCCGCACGGTTGGGGTCGTCGCGATCTGGCTGGCGATCTGGCTCGCCCCACTGGCAGCAATTGCCGTAGCCCTTGGGCCGCAACACGTCCTGGTCTCGATCGGCACGTTCTTCGCCAAGCTGGCGGTCGTCACCTTCGGCGGCGCCTATGCGGTTCTTGCCTACATGGCGCAGGAGGCAGTCAACACGCACCATTGGCTGACGACCGGCGAGATGGCCGACGGCCTCGGCCTCGCTGAATCGACTCCCGGCCCGCTCATCATGGTCACTCAGTTCGTCGGCTTTATAGGGGCGTGGCGGTCACCAGCGCCGTTCACCCCACTAGGTGCGGGCCTGATCGGCGCAGCACTGACGACCTGGATGACATTTGCGCCGTGCTTCCTGTGGATCCTCGCCGCCGCACCGTGGATGGAGCGGCTCGAGCACGCCCGCCGTCTTCAGGGCGGGCTGTCGGCGCTGACCGCAGCGGTGGTTGGCGTCATCGCCAGCCTGGCTGCCTGGTTCGGGCTGCACGTCCTGTTCGTCGAGCATCGCACCGTCGACCTTGGCTTCAGGATCATCGACGCGCCCGTCTTGTCCAGCCTCGATCCCGTGGCCGCCAGTCTCACCGTCCTCGCCTTCGTCCTGCTGTTCGCGAGCAAGCGCGGGGTGGCAATGACCCTGGCGCTATGCGGTGTCGCGGGCGTTGTGGCCGGGGCGATGCTGGGCTCGGCCTAGTTCCATTCAGCCTGAGGCGGCAGGCTCATAAGGATTGCATCGACATTCCCGCCGGTCTTGAGGCCGAACAGGGTGCCGCGGTCGTAAACAAGGTTGAACTCGGCGTAGCGACCGCGCCACTCAAGCTGCTGGCGCTTCTCTTCCGGCGTGAAACCGAGCCCCATCCGGCGGCGCACGATCCGTGGAAACACCTCGAGGAAGGCCTCGCCAACGTCGCGGGTGAACGCGAAGTTCTGTTCGAAGGCCCCCGCGCTGTCACATTCCAGATGATCGTAGAATATTCCTCCGACCCCGCGGTGCACCTTGCGATGGGGGATGTAAAAATACTCGTCGGCCCAGGCCTTAAACCGATCGTAATAATCGCTCCCGTGCCGGTCGCAGGCCGCCTTGAACGCAGCATGGAATTCGGCCGTGTCTTCTTCATACGGTAGCGGCGGATTGAGGTCGGCGCCGCCGCCGAACCAGGCCTTGCTCGTAGTGAGGAACCGCGTGTTCATGTGCACTGCCGGCACGTGCGGGTTGGCCATGTGCGCGACAAGGCTGATGCCCGTGGCGGTGAACGATGTGTTGTCTTCGCCCGCGCCATGAATGGTTTTTGCGAAATCGGGAGCGAAGGCTCCTCCGACGGTGGAGACGTTTACCCCCACTTTCTCGAACACCTGGCCTTTCATCACGCCGCGCACCCCGCCGCCGCCATCTTCGCCCGGTACTTCCGAATCCCGGCGCCAGGGAGTGTATTCGAATGCGGCGTCGCTTCCGGCTTCACGCTCGATCGCCTCGAACGCGGTGCAGATGCGGTCGCGAAGGCTCTCGAACCAGATGCGGGCGTTATCGGTTTCTGCCGCCCAAGCGGCTGTGGTGCGGTTGGTCATGCGCGCGCCTTTGCCGATCCCGTCGCCGAGCGCAATATTCTGCTTGCCTGAGATGACGCCGCCCATAGACTTCCGGCCCATGTGGCTCCTCGACAAGATGCTCAGCCGACTGATCCGCAAGGGCCAGCTCATCGTCACCGATCACGACGGAAAGGTTTACACATACGGCCCCGGGGGTGATGGCGAGCCGATCCGGATCGCGCTGACCGACAAGCGTGCCGCCAATCACATCGCAAGATATCCCCAGGTCGGCGCGGGCGAAGCCTATATGAATGGCTGGCTGGTGATCGAGCCGCCGCACGACATCCGCGACATGGTCCTTTTCGTCACTTCGAACGGAAGGGGCGACGACCCGACCTTCAAACCGCAAGGCGCACTGCGCAAGGCGGCGGCCTACCTTGCCGCGCGGGCGGACAGCTTCAATCCGAAGGGCAAGGCGCGCCGAAACGCGGAGCATACCTACAATCTCACTCGCCGGCTCTACGAACTGTTCCTCGACGAGGACCGGCAATACACGATGGCCTACTACCGCGATCCGGCAGTCAGCCTGGAACAGGCGCAGCTCGACAAGAAGGCGCATATCGCGGCGAAGCTGGCGCTCGACCCGGCGACAAGTTCAGGCAAGCGAGTGCTCGACATCGGCTGCGGCTGGGGCGGCCTAGCGCTCTATCTGCACAAGCACTACGACGTCGATGTGCTGGGAGTGGCGTTGGCGCCGGACCAGATCGAATTCTGCCGCGAGCGCGCCGCCGAACTGGGCGTATCAAACCGCGTGAAGTTCGAGCTGATGGATTATCGCGACGTCACCGGCACATTCGACCGGATCACCAGCGTCGGGCTGCTGGAGCACGTGGGCACGCCGCAATATCCCGGCTTCTTCGAGCATACCCATCGGCTGCTTGCCAACGATGGCGTCATGTTCAGTCACTGCTGCGGGCGCACGGGCCCGCCCGGCACGACGGATGCCTGGACGCGCAAGTACATATTCCCCGGCGGCTACATCCCCGCGTTGTCCGAACTCGTCACGGAAAGCGAAAAGGCCGGGTGGCAGGTAATGGACGTGGAAGCGATGCGCTTCCACTACTCGCATACGCTGGAGGAATGGTACCGGCGTACGGTGCAGCACAAGGACGAGATCGTATCGCTTTATGACGAGAAGTTCTTCCGCATGTGGGAGTTCTATCTCGTCGGCGCCGAACAGTCTTTCCGCCACGGCAACATGGTCAACTGGCAGATCCAGTACGTGAAGCAGCGGGATGCGATCCCGATGACGCGCGACTACATGGTCGAGGAAAGCGCCCGCCTTCGCGCGAGCGACGTGGCGCCAGCCTGGCACTTGGCTGCTGAAATGCGCGACGCGGCGGAATAAATCGCGATGAGCAAGAGCCTGTTCGACCGGCTGCTCGGCCGGGTGGTCACGCGCGGCCGTCTCGAGGTGGTCGATGCGGCCGGCGCACTCCATGCCTTCGGCGTTCCCGAGCCCGGCTTTCCCGAGGTGCGCATCCGGCTGACCGACGCGAAGGTCGCGCGGGACATCCTGCTCGACCCGCGGCTCGGCGCCGGCGAGGCTTTCATGGATGGGCGCCTCGTCATCGAGCAGGGCGACGTGATGGCGCTGGTGCAACTCCTGCGCGCCAATCGGCCATGGGAGGTCGGGGCCAAGCTGCACAAGCCAGGTCCAGTGCGTGGCGCGATCCGGCGCGCGAAGGCCTTTGCCGATGGCTTCAACGAAGCGCGGCGATCGAAGGACAACGTCGCGCATCACTATGACATCGGCAACGACCTTTACCGGCTGATGCTCGATGCCGGGTACATGCAGTACTCCTGCGCCTACTGGCCGCACGACGGAATGACCCTGGACGAGGCGCAGGAGGCCAAGCTTGCCCACATCGCCGCCAAGCTCGCGCTTGAGCCAGGCCAGCAGGTTCTCGACATCGGCTGCGGCTGGGGAGGCATGGCGATCTACCTTGCCCGCCATGCCGATGTCCGCGTGCTCGGCGTGACCCTAAGCCAAGAGCAACTTGCGCTGGCCCGCACCCGCGCCGCCGAGGCGGGAGTGGCCGACCGCGTTCGCTTCGAACTGACCGACTACCGCGCCCTGCCCGCCACCGGCGCCCGCTTCGACAGGATCGTCTCGGTCGGGATGTTCGAGCATGTCGGGCGTCCGCAGTTCGGGGAATTCTTCCGCACCGCTGCCCGGCTGCTGACCGACGACGGGGTGATGCTGCTCCACACGATCGGGCGGATGGGAAGCCCCGGAAGCACAGACGCCTTTACCCGCAAGTACATCTTCCCTGGCGGCTACATCCCCGCGCTGTCCGAGACCGTCGCGGCGAGCGAGAAGGTCCGCCTGATCGCAACCGACGTCGAGACACTGCGCCTCCACTACGCCCTCACCCTCAGGGCCTGGTACGACCGCTGCATGGCCAACCGGGCGGCGATCGAGGCGATGTACGATGCCCGCTTCTTCCGGATGTGGACCTTCTACCTCGCCGGGGCGACCGCCGCTTTCGAGAGCGGGGGAATGTGCAACTACCAGATCCAGTACGCCCGGGATCGCCACGCCCTACCCTTGGCGCGAGACTACATCGCCGCCGGCGAGCAGCGCCTGCTGGCCGACTGACCGCCCGCCCCGCCGCCGAATCCGTTGCGATGGGCTGCCGCGGCTGTTAGGCGGCGCGCCTTTCCCAGCCCTTTCGCGGAGACTGCCCCGTGGCCTCGCATCCCGACATCAAGCGCGTCGTTCTTGCCTATTCGGGCGGGCTCGACACCAGCGTCATCCTCAAGTGGCTGCAGGTCACCTACAACTGCGAGGTGGTGACCTTCACCGCCGATCTCGGCCAGGGCGAGGAGCTGGCCCCCGCCCGGGCCAAGGCCGAGCTCATGGGCGTGCGCCCGGAACACATCTACATCGACGACCTGCGCGAGGAGTTCGTCCGCGACTTCGTGTTCCCGATGATGCGCGCCAATGCGCGGTACGAGGGCGACTACCTGCTCGGCACCTCCATCGCCCGCCCGCTCATTTCGAAGCGGCTGGTCGAGATCGCGCACGAAACCGGGGCCGACGCGGTCGCCCATGGCGCCACCGGCAAGGGCAACGACCAGGTCCGCTTCGAGCTGTCGGCATACGCGCTCGATCCGGGCATCAAGGTCATCGCTCCGTGGCGCGAATGGGACCTCACCAGCCGCACCGCGCTGATCGCCTGGGCCGAGGCGCACCAGATCCCGGTGCCCAAGGACAAGCGCGGCGAAAGCCCGTTCTCGACCGACGCCAACCTCCTCCACACCAGCAGCGAGGGCAAGGTGCTGGAAGACCCGTGGGAGGAAGTGCCCGACTACGTCTATTCACGCACCGCGAACCCCGAGGATGCGCCGGACACCCCTGAATACATCACGATCGACTTCGCCGCGGGCGACGGCGTGGCGCTGAACGGCGAGGCGATGAGCCCCGCCACCCTGCTCGCCGCGCTGAACGAGCTTGGCCGCAAGCACGGCATCGGCCGGCTCGACCTGGTCGAGAACCGCTTCGTCGGGATGAAGAGCCGCGGCATGTACGAGACCCCGGGCGGCGAGATCTACGCCGTGGCGCACCGCGGGATCGAACAGATCACGCTCGATCGCGGCGCGGCCCACCTCAAGGACGAGCTGATGCCCAAGTACGCCGAGCTCATCTACAACGGCTTCTGGTTCTCGCCGGAGCGCGAGATGCTCCAGGCGGCGATCGATCACAGCCAGGCCAAGGTCAACGGCACCGTCCGGCTCAAGCTCTACAAGGGCCTGGCCCAGGTCGTCGGCCGCAGATCGCCCGACAGCCTCTATTCGGAAGCGCACGTCACGTTCGAGGACGACGCCGGGGCCTACGACCAGAAGGACGCGGCGGGCTTCATCAAGCTCAACGCGCTCCGGTTGCGCCTCCTTGCCCAAAGGGATCGCTGAACCCTTCGCCGCAGTTTTCCACCGCCAAGTCGCGGCCTGTGGATAAGTGCGCATTTTTCTGCTTGCGCGACTCGGAGACGAGGCGCAGCATCCATTCATCGAGACGGAAGAAAGCCACTGCAGATCACGGCGCAAGCCGCTGAAAAACAGGAACTTTCCAACGCGACGGTTACTGGTCTGAGCAGGAAGCTGCGGGACGAATTCCAAGCCTTCGGGCAAACGAAAACGTTCAACGCGCCGAACGCGAAAGACCGGGTAAGGACCGCTGCCGGCGGGTGAAAATGCAGACGACGAAGCACGGCTTTCGGGCCATGCCGAAATCGAAAGCGGATGCACCTGCGGCAGGGGTCCCGATCCTTCCCGCGGGGATACCGGCTCTTCAACGATCCGGCGTGTCCACGGAAACGATCGACGCCGGCCATGCCAGCGGATCGATGGTTGCCGACCCTTTTGGGTTGCTGGAACGGTTGCGACGGATAGCAGCGGGGAATGCCTTGGCACGAACCGCAGCGGCCAAGGAGTTTCGTACTCCAAAGGCGATCCGTTTCCTCCCAACCAGAGTGGCAGCCGAAAATCGGTGCAAGGCCAGCAGGCGAGAGTGGGGCCCGGAAGCAATTCCGGGCCCCATTTGCGTTCGCCGCCCGCGTCGCGCCCCCTTCCCCGCCGCGCGCTGCCAACACCTTGGCCCGCACCCCGGCCAGGGTGACAGAAGTTACACCTGTCACCCTCGCCGTCACCGCGCGCGAGCCCGCGGAACCGTGTGGTAAATCGCCCCGCGGGTGACGGTTCGCGCGCGGGGAGAAAAAGAAATCCCGTTGCGCGGGTGCGACACGATCTTGCGCGAGCGGGCGCGCGGCGGCGAGACCCGGGCGAGGCATGGCCTTCAGCGCCGCTCGTCCGCGGGCAGCGCCTCGGCGGCGTTGGCGGCGTACCAGCTTCGCTGGGCGACGAAGCGGTCCTGGTCGCGGATCCCCTCGCCCACATCGCTGCCCAGGGCGAAGTTCGCGCCGGGCAGCGTCTCGTCGTCCTCCCAGTCGAGGCTGGCGCACTCGATCCGTTCGAGCAGGCGGTCGAAATGCTCGCCGCTGTACTCGCGCGCGATCGGGTGGCGGCCGATCTTCCACGGGTTGTCGAGGATCCAGGTGGAAAGCCGCTCGTCATAGTGGCGCGAGGTGCCGACCTGCTCGCCGTGGTAGAAGTGCGGCACCTCCACCCCGTTGACCGCGCGGTCGAGCACGGCGTGGGCAAGCTGCTGCAGCCCCGCCTCCAGCGCGACCTCCCAGCCGAGCGAAAAGGGCGTGTTGGCAAGGCGGTTGCGCAGGCGATAGGCCGACTGCCGGCTCATCCCCACCGAGCGCGCCGCCTGCGACACCGACTGGCACGCGGCCAGCTCGCGCAGGAAGGCTACCATCTTGGGGCGCGTCCACTCGTCATGGCGCGGCTTGCGGCGGGGGGAAGGAAGGGTCTGGACCATCGGTTCTGGCTCACGTGGCTGCGGGAGGGAGAACCGGGTTCCTTATGCTTGGTGCGGGGCTGTAGGACAGGGGGAAATGATTCGCCCTTTAGGATCTACGAGGTTGCGAACGACATTCTCTACCTGTGATGAGATCGCAGAAAAATCTCAGAGCATTTACACAGCCGGCTTCCGCTGGGCCTTGACGCGCCTCTCCCCATCAAATGCAGCATTTATCCTGCGCCGCGTAACATCAATAGCGACCGCGACTCCCAAAGAGCCTTCACTGCCCTCTCGGCGAGGCCAAAGTTTTGGTCGATTGGGATGCTGATCATCCAATATCGAATCTAGGGTCAGCGGCTTATCGTACATCCGCACCTCCTTCTGGCCGATCTTGGCCGGACGTACGCTCTAGGAATCGACGATTCAACTCTGGAGGAAAATAATGCTTTCTCTTGACCCACACGAATCCTTCCGCCTTCGAAAGAACCGCAACGTCGATTGGCCCACCTACCGTTTCAAATCCACGGGTTACGCGACGCTTTATCGATGTTAAGTCAACCAGCGCCTCCGCCATTCTAGCCAACTCTGGCTTCGGCATGAATTCCACCATCTCATCGATCTCCGCCTCGGATTCTCGACGAATTGAGTCGAAACTCTCCGAGACAAGCCCATCCAAGAACGCCTTCTCAGCAGCCTTTGCCTGGCCCTCAAGGGCGTCCTTATCGATCGGATCAATCACCAACTGGTCCAAAAGATTCTCTCTAATCGAGGGGAGAGATTTCTCGCAAAAACGAGCAATATCGCTGCGAATTCCTTGATCAAGCCCGTAAAGAAAACGCTCAACCATTTCTTTCTGTGCAAACGGCAACACTTTTGCCCTTACACCAACTCGATCAATATCAATTACATCGTGAGTAGCATATTTGAGCTTATTTCCAACTATTCCGAAAATGGTATAATGGACAAGAGTAGGAAATATTTCTTCCGACCCAAATCCAGCAACCACTACCCCCGTTTCTGATGGCCCGAACTGCTTCACCAATGCCAAATTAGCAATCGAACTTAAGACAGAAACTTGCTCCCCATCAAGATCTGGCAGAACCTCTTCTTTCAAATCATCAAATACTGCGTCAAAAATCTGTTGATCGAGGTCATCACCTATTTCAATCACTTCAGCATCCGCGAGCCTACCAAGAGCATACTCCATAACCCTCAACTGAAGATTAGTTGCAGCCTCCTTCTCGTCCTCCCATTTTGGTAAAGGCTCTTCTTTATTTCTGTCCGGGTCCATTATCCTTTCCAAGACCGCATCACGGACACGCTCTTGGAGTCGAACGAAAAGTGGGCGAAGCAGGCGCTCCAGATAATCTGCCTTAACTTACTGAGGTGAGCTCACCCCAAATTTTGTTAAGAATGACAGAAATTCCTTTGAGGCTTCTACAACTGTCCGAAAATCACCTGCGATCTTACCTCTAAAATCCTTAATTAGAACCGGCAGAGGGGCTTGTGAAAAGTTCATATCGCCGTTAACCATGACAGCCACGGGCACCGACGTCGATAATTCAAACAACTTATCTGCGGAGTCGAAAATCTTCTGTTGACTACTGCCCGAAGAGATTGTCACTGCGCTATCAGCGGCTAGAGCTACAGCAGCTTTATTTAATATTGCCACTTCTGCCGTCATCTTGGGCACCTCCCGATTTGAACGGCATCTTTCAGGAGTTCCTGCGCAATTTCAAGTGCTTCATCCTGTTATGCACCGTAGCGATAGTGGGGGGATTGGACGGACCGACTAAGGTCAACTTCCGTCACCCCTAAGCCGCCGCCCGCTTCCGCCGCGTCTTGACCGGGGCTTCCTCCACCACCGGCGCGGGTTGGCGGGCGAGGAGTGGGCCGAGGTATTCGCCGGTCACGCTGCGCGGTTCCTTCACCACCTGTTCGGGGGTGCCTTCGGCAACCACCTCGCCGCCGCGCACGCCGCCGCCGGGGCCGAGGTCAATGATCCAGTCGGCGGTCTTGATCACGTCCAGGTTATGCTCGATCACCACGACCGAGTTGCCCTGGTTGACCAGGCGGTGGAGCACTTCGAGGAGCTTGCGCACGTCCTCGAAGTGGAGGCCGGTCGTCGGCTCGTCGAGGATGTACAGCGTCTGCCCGGTGGAGCGGCGGCTGAGTTCCTTGGCCAGCTTCACCCGCTGCGCCTCGCCGCCTGAAAGCGTGGTCGCCTGCTGGCCCACCTTGACGTATCCCAGCCCCACTTCGTTGAGCATGTGCATCTTGTCGCGGATCGAGGGGACGGCCTTGAAGAAGACTTCGGCATCCTCGATCGTCATGTCGAGCACGTCGGCGATCGAGTGGCCCTTGAACTTCACCTCCAGCGTCTCGCGGTTGTAGCGCTTGCCGCCGCATTCCTCGCAGGTGACGTAAACGTCGGGGAGGAAGTGCATCTCGATCTTGATCAGCCCGTCGCCCTGGCACACCTCGCAGCGGCCGCCCTTCACGTTGAAGCTGAACCGGCCCGGCTTGTACCCGCGCTCCGCGCTTTCGGGCAGGCCGGCGAACCAGTCGCGGATCTGGGTGAAGGCGCCGGTGTAGGTCGCCGGGTTGGAGCGCGGGGTGCGGCCGATCGGCGACTGGTCGATCTCGATCACCTTGTCGCAGTATTCGAGGCCGGTGATCCTGTCGTGCGCGCCGGCGATCACTCGCGCGCCGTTCAATGCGCGCGCCGCCCCGGCGTGGAGCGTGTCGATGGTAAGCGAGGACTTGCCGCTGCCCGATACCCCGGTGATGCAGGTGAAGGTGCCGAGCGGGATGCTCGTCGTCACGTTGCGCAGGTTGTTGGCGCGTGCGCCGTGGATCGTCAGCTTGTGGCCGTTGCCCTTGCGGCGCCTGGCCGGCACCGCGATCGTGCGGCGGCCGGACAGGTACTGGCCGGTGAGCGAGTGTTCGGCGCCGAGGATGTCGGCGAGCGCCCCTTGCGCCACGATCTCGCCCCCGTGGACCCCGGCGCCGGGGCCGAGATCGACGATGTGGTCGGCGGTGCGGATCGCGTCCTCGTCATGCTCGACCACGATCACCGTGTTGCCGAGGTCGCGCAGCCGGCGCAGCGTGGCGAGCAGCATGTCGTTGTCGCGCTGGTGGAGGCCGATGCTCGGCTCGTCGAGGACGTAGAGCACGCCCGACAGCCCGCTGCCGATCTGGCTGGCGAGGCGGATGCGCTGGCTTTCGCCCCCCGAGAGCGTACCTGAAGTGCGGTCGAGGTTCAGGTAATCGAGCCCGACATTGTCGAGAAACCCCAGCCGCGCGTTGATTTCCTTGAGGATGGCGTGGGCGATCTGCTGCTGCTGCGGGCCGAGCTGGGCCTCGAGCCCGGCGAACCAGGCCTTCGCGTCGCTGACCGAGTAGCGCACCGGCACCGAGATGTCGGCGCCAGCGACCTTCACGCTCAACGCCTCGGGCTTGAGCCGGGCGCCGTGGCAGGTCTCGCACGGCTGCGCGGTCTGGTACTTGCCCAGCTCCTCGCGCATCCACGCGCTCTCGGTCTGAAGCATGCGGCGGTTGAGGTTGCCGATCACCCCTTCGAAGCTCTTGCGGACGGTGTAGGACTTGCGCCCGTCCTTGAAGGTGAGCGGGATGGCGCGGCCCTTGGTCCCGAACAAGATCGCCTCGTGCACGCTTTCGGGCAGATCCTGCCACGGGGTGTCGAGGCTGAAGCCGAACTCCGCGCCCAGGCTGGCGAGGACCTGCATGTAGTAGGGCGACGGCGGGTTGGACTTGGCCCAGGGCACGACCGCGCCCTTCTTCAGCGACAGCGCCTCGTTGGGCACGACGAGCTGGGGATCGAACAGCAGCTTCTCGCCCAGCCCGTCGCACGCCGGGCAGGCGCCCTGCGGCGCGTTGAACGAGAACAGCCGGGGCTCGATCGCCTCGAGCGTGAAGCCCGAGACGGGGCAGGCGAACTTTTCGGAGAAGACGATGCGGTTGGCGGGCAGCCCGGTGCCCTTCATCGCCCCGCCGGCCGCGTTCGGGCCGCTCTCCCCCTCGTCGCGCCCCGGCACGTTGCCGTCGGCAAGGTCGATGTAGGCCAGCCCCTCGGCCAGCTTGAGCGCCTGCTCGAAACTGTCGGCAAGGCGGGTCTCGATCCCTTCGCGCACCGCGATCCGGTCGACCACCACCTCGATGTCGTGCTTGTACTTCTTGTCGAGCGCGGGGGCGTCCTCGATCGCGTAGAATTCTCCGTCGATGCGCACCCGGGTGAAGCCGGCCTTCTGCCATTCGGCCAGCTCCTTGCGGTATTCGCCCTTGCGCCCGCGCACCACCGGGGCGAGCAGGTAGGCGCGCGTGCCCTCGGGCAGGGCCATCACCCGGTCGACCATGTTGGACACGGTCTGCGCCTCGATCGGCAGGCCGGTGGCGGGGGAATAGGGCACCCCCACCCGCGCCCACAGCAGGCGCATGTAGTCGTAGATCTCGGTCACCGTGGCGACGGTCGAGCGCGGGTTGCGGCTGGTGGTCTTCTGCTCGATCGAGATCGCGGGAGAGAGCCCGTCGATATGCTCGACGTCGGGCTTCTGCATCATCTCGAGGAACTGGCGGGCATAGGCCGACAGGCTCTCGACATAGCGACGCTGCCCCTCGGCATAGATCGTGTCGAACGCGAGGCTCGACTTGCCGCTGCCGGACAGGCCGGTAATCACGATCAGGCTGTCGCGGGGGAGATCGATGTCGATCCCCTTGAGATTGTGCTCGCGCGCGCCGCGCACGGAGATTTGGCTCAGCATAAGCGCGTTTGTTCCAGATTTGTTCGCGGAAGACAAGGGACGCGGGAAGCGCGCCCCACAGATGGGTGCCGATGCCCGATCCACAAGGCCCCCTGCCCCGCGCGCGAGCGCCCGGACGAGGCCGGCCCGCGACGAGCCGCATGGCTGGCGACCCTCCTGTTTATCCCGCCTTAACCAGCCGAGCCCGAGATTGCGGCGAGGAAAAAGGGGGGTCACGCCATCATGATCAGGTCAATGTTTGCCTGCGCGTTCGCGCTGGGCGCCATCACCGTATCGGGCACCGCCATGGCCGACGATCCGCGCGACCCGACGATGCGCAGCGCCGAGGCGCGGGCGCGCGACAAGGCGATCATCAAGCGCCTCAACCAGCAGGAGCTCGCCCGCGTCCGCGCCCGCGACGCCCGCTATGCCCAGGGCTGGGCAGAATATCGCAAAAACGGCGGGCGCGCGCAGGTGGCCGAGGCCGACGAGGCCCGCTACCAGCGCCAGATGGCCGAATGGCGCCGCGCGGTCGCGGCGTGCAACGCCGGTCACTACGAGTATTGCGCGCGGTAGCGAACCGCCGCGCCGGGCGCCCCCTTGAACGGGATATACGGATCGTCTATCGACCGTATATGGATCACCTGTTTCGAGGACAAGCATGGGCATCGTGAAGATCGACGGAGAGCTTCATGAGGAGGCCCGTCGGGCGAGTTCGGTCATGTGCCGCTCGATCAATGCCCAGGCCGAATTCTGGATGAAGATCGGGATGCTGGCCGAGGCCAACCCGACGCTGTCGTTCAACGAGATCGTCCGGCAGCAGTTCGGCGCCGCACAGGTCTGCACGAACCGCGTCGCGGCAGCCTGAAATGGTCAAGACTCCTGACGAACTCTCCCTGATGCGGGCATCGGGCAAGCTGCTTGCCCGGGTGTTCGAGATGCTTGACACGCAGGATTTGGCCGGCATGTCGACGATGGAGGTCAACGACCTCGTCGACCGGTTCATCACCGTCGATCTCGCCGCCCGCCCCGCCAGCAAGGGGCAGTACGGCTTCAAGTACGTGCTCAACTGCTCGATAAATCATGTCGTCTGCCACGGCGTGCCCGACGCGGAGGAAATCATCCGCGACGGCGACATCATCAACCTTGACATCACGCTGGAGAAGAACGGCTTCATCGCGGATTCGAGCAAGACCTACGTGGTCGGCAACGCCCCGCCCGCGGCGCGGCGGCTGGTCCGCGTGGCCCAGGAAGCGATGTGGCAGGGAATCCGCCAGGTCCGCCCCGGCGCGACGCTGGGCGACGTGGGCTTTGCCATCGAGCGCCACGCGAAGAAGCACGGCTACTCCGTCGTGCGTGAATATTGCGGCCACGGCATCGGGCGCGAGATGCACGAGGAGCCGCAGGTCCTCAATTTCGGCCGCAGCGGCACGGGCATGCGCCTGCGTGAAGGGATGGTCTTCACCATCGAGCCGATGATCAACCAGGGCACCCGGATGGTCGCGACCGAGGCCGACGGCTGGACCGTCGTCACCCGCGACCGCAAGCTTTCCGCCCAGTTCGAACATACGGTGGCGGTGACGCGGAGCGGGGTCGAGGTCCTGACCCTGCGCAGCGACGGAACCTGACGGACGTCGCCATGCGCCGGTGCCGATCCACCTTGCTTGCCTTCGCCCGCGTTTCGCGCGAACCTGCGTTGCGGCGCCGTCTCGGGATGAGGGCGCGGCGGGTCGATGGCAGGGGCTTCCTTGTGGAAGGGATCGGCGATGCGCTGGTTGGGTAACAGGGGATTTGCATCACGCTTCGGCGCGGTGGCGGCTGGCGGCGCGCTTGCCCTGGCGCTCGGCGCCGCGCGGCCGGCCCCGCCGCCTCCGCCCGGACCGTCCGGACCGCTTTCGGCGGCCGAGCAGGCCGCGGCGTTTCGCGCCGCTGGGTTCCGCAAGGTGGGATCGCAGTGGAAGGCATGCGGCGACCCCGGCCGGCCGGGCTACGAACCCGGCGTGATCGAGAGCGTGGCCGACCGTAACGGCGACGGGCTGCCCGAGGCGGTGATCACCGAGGGCAGCAACTACTGTTATGGCAACGTCGCCACGGGGTTCGCGCTTGTCAGCCGCCAGCCGGGCGGCGGGTGGAAGCTGATCTTCAGCAGCCCGGGCGTGCCCACGTTCCTGCCCAGTCACGGGGTGGGCAACTGGCCCGACATTTCCATCGGCGGCCCCTATTTCTGCTTCCCGGTGCGGCGGTGGGACGGCACGACCTGGGTGCCGCACGGCTTCCAGTATGCGGGCAAGCCCTGCACGAAATAGGTTTTGTCGGCCCCGATCAAAAACCTGCGCGAAGGCCGGTTTGTCACCTTGCGTTCAACTTGGTTTCTCCAGTAACCGCATTTCAGGCTCCCCCCGTCGCGGGATTGCGGAGCATCGATAAGGCGCCGGCAACGTCCGCAAGCGCCGGGTTGCAGGAGATCATTAATGCAGGCGAAGTTTCTCGTGAACGCGGCGCTTGCCGCGATGGCTGCCGGCGCGCTTGCCGGATGTGCCGGGATGGCCGAAAAGGGAGCCATGGCCACTGCTCCCGCCGATGCGGCCCCTGCCGCATATAATCCCGTGATCCCCGTCGGCACCGGCGTATTCGCGCAGGAATCCACGCTGCCGTTCCACGCGCCCGATTTCACCAAGATCAAGGACAGCGACTTCCAGCCCGCGATCGAGCAGGGCATCGCGATCAAGCGCGCCGAGATCGAGGCCATCGCCAACGACCCCGCCGCGCCGACGTTCGAGAACACGATCGTGGCGATGGAAAAGTCGGGCCAGATGCTCGACCGCGCCAACGCGGTGTTCAGCGCCGTCGTGGGCGCCAATACCAACGACTCGCTCGACGCGATCGATACGGCCACCTCGCCGCAGCTCGCCGCGCTCAACGATTCGATCTATCTCAACGATAAGCTGTTCGCCCGCGTGAAGGCGCTGCACGATGCCCAGGCGACGCTGGGCCTGACCCCCGATCAGGCTATGGTCCTGGGCAACGCCTATGACCGTTTCGTCCATTCGGGCGCGAACCTCGATCCTGCCGCCAAGGAGCAGGTGAAGGCGATCAACACCCGCCTTTCCTCGCTCTCGACAGAGTTCTCGCAGAAGCTGACCGCGGGGACCAAGGACGGCGCGCTGGTGGTCAAGGACAAGGCGGCGCTGGCGGGCCTTTCCGCCGCCGAGATCGCCGCCGCGGCCAAGGGCGGCACCGACCGCGGGCTTGCCGGCCAGTATGTTCTGCCGCTGCAGAACACCACGCAGCAGCCCGCGCTGGCGAGCCTTTCGAACCGGGCCACCCGCCAGGCGCTGTTCGAGAAGAGCTGGAACCGCTCCGAGCGCGGCGACGCAAACGACACCCGCGCCCTGATCCAGGAAATGGCGCAGCTGCGCGCGCAGAAGGCCAGGCTCCTCGGCTACCCCGACTATGCCAGCTATACGATGTACGACCAGATGGCGAAGGACCCGGCCACCGCGCTGTCGTTCATGAACGGCATGGTCCCCGCGCTCGCCGCCGCGCAAACCCGCGAGGCAGCCGAGTTGAACAAGGCCATCCGCGCGAGCGGCGGCAAGTTCGACGTCGAGCCCTATGACTGGGATTTCTATTCCGAGAAGGTCCGCAAGGCCAAGTACGACCTCGATGAAAGCCAGATCAAGCCGTACTTCGAGATCACCCGCGTGCTGGAGGACGGCGTGTTCTATGCCGCCAACCAGCTTTACGGCCTGACCTTCAAGAAGCGCACCGACATCCCGACCTACCACCCCGACGTGTCGGTCTATACCGTCTACGACCAGGATGGTTCGGAGCTGGCGCTGTTCTACTTCGATCCTTGGAAGCGCGACAACAAGCAGGGCGGCGCATGGATGTCTAACTTCGTCGAGCAGTCCAAGCTGCTCGGCATGAAGCCGGTCATCTACAATGTCGAGAACTTCACCAAGCCCGCCGCCGGCCAGCCCGCTCTGGTCAGCTTCGACGACGTGACGACGATGTTCCACGAGTTCGGCCACGCGCTGCACGGCATGCTGTCGAACCAGACCTACCCGTCTATCGCGGGGACCAACACCGCGCGCGACTTCGTGGAGTTCCCGAGTCAGTTCAACGAGAATTGGGCGACCGATCCCAAGGTTTTCGCCAGTTATGCCAAGCACTACCAGACCGGCAAGGTGATGCCCGCGGCGCTGATGGCCAAGATCGAGAAGGCGCGGACCTTCAACCAGGGCTATGCGCTGGGCGAGACGGTCACCGCCGCGCTGCTCGACATGAAGTGGCACGCGCTGCCCGCCGATGCGCCCAAGCAGGACGTCGATGCCTTCGAGAAGGCCGCCCTGGCGGCGACCGGACTGAAGGTCGACGACGTTCCGCCGCGCTATCGCACGAGCTACTTCCGCCACATCTGGGCCAACGGCTATTCCGCCGCGTACTATGCCTACCTGTGGACCGAGATGCTCGATCACGACGCGTTCCAGTGGTTCACCGACCACGGCGGCCTGACCCGCGCCAACGGCCAGCGCTTCCGCGACATGGTCCTCTCGCAGGGCCACAGCCAGGACTACGCCGTGATGTACCGCAACTTCACCGGGCGCGATCCCTCGGTCGCGCCGATGCTGAAGGCGCGCGGCCTCACCGCCCCCACGACCGACTGAGCCGACAACATGGCGCGCTGTGCGGCGTGCCACAAAAGCGTCTCACGAAAACGCTAAAGGGGTCTCCGACCGAACGTTGGAGACCCCCGTTGCGCCGCCTGCCCCTCCCGCCCGCCCACGACGAACGCCGGGCCCTGCGCCTGTGGGTCGAGGCGGTGTTCGGGCCGCTGCTGCCGCGCCGCACGGGGGCGCGCGAAGCGGCGATCGCCGCGCTCGTCGCGGAACCGCGGGTCGCCACGCTGCTCGCCGGCCGCCGCCCCTTGCGCGAAAGCGAGGAGGCGATCGCGCGGCTTGCCGCCGAAGCCTGCGCCACAAGCGCCATCGCGGCCTGAACGCACCGCCTGAACGCGCCAACTTAGAGCCCTGGCTGTGCGCTCGATCACAGCGCGTATCGCCCGCGCCCGCTAGATTGCGACCGTTCCGACGTTGGTGCGCCCCCGGCGCGCCGCGGCCCCGCGCCTGTACGCGGCAGGCCATTTTGTCGGATTCCTACAATTTAGGGCACCGCGCCTGTGGCATAAGATGGGCAACGCCGCGGCGGTGCCGACCTGTCAGAAGATCGCGCATCGCCGGACCCGGCCAAGTCCGTATCCGAAGGTTTCCTGCGATGAGCGTGTCCACCACCAACGACCACCGGCCCCCCGCCGCGGGACTGTTCGGTGGCTACCCTGCCGAGGTTCCCCCCGCCGATGCCGCGGGTGCAGAGGGCAAGGCCGGCGAGGCGAAGGCCGCCCCGCTCGCCAGCCGCGCGGCAAGCTTCAGCGAACTGTTCCTCGTCACCGGTCCGCGCCGCCACGCCTGAGGGCGAGGCTAGCCGACCGCCAGCGCCCGGGCGCCGGGTTCGCCCAGCCAGCGGGCCGACACGCCCCAGACCCGCTTCAGCACGCCCTCGTCCAGCGCAACCTCCGGCGCGCCGTCGGCGACGATCCGCCCGGCGTCGAGCACGAGCACCCGGTCGGCATGGTTCATCGCCTGCGCCAGGTCGTGCAGTACCAGGATCACGCCGATCCCGTCGCTGCGCGCGGCGTGGCGAAAGTGCGCGACCAGCGTCGCGGCATGGGCAAGGTCGAGGCTGGCGAGCGGCTCGTCGGCCAGGATCCACGCCGGGGTGCCTGCCAGCACCCGCGCCAGCAGCGCGCGCGCCCGTTCCCCGCCCGACAGGCGGCTGACCCGGCGCGCGGCAAAGGCTTCGAGATCGAGCGCGGCGAGCGCCGCCGCGACGGCCGCCTCGTTCTCGGCCGGGGAAGCCCGCCACGGCAGGCGACCCAGCCCGGCCAGCGTCGCCACGTCGATATCCCACGCGATCTCGCCGGCTTGCGGCAGGTAGCCGAGCGTTCGTGCCCGAAGGTCGCGGTCGAGCGAGGCCAGCGGCTGATCGTTTAGGGTGACCGTGCCGCTGTCGGGCGTCCGTAGACCCGCCAGCGCGGCGAGCAGGGTCGACTTGCCCGCGCCGTTCGGGCCGCAGATCGCGGTGACCTCCCGCGCGCGCAGGACCGCGTCGACGCCCGCCAGGACTGAGCGCCCGCTGAGCGAGACGGCGAGCCCCACGCTGGCGAGCGCGGTCATGCCAGCCCCCGGCGCAGGCGCAGTAGCAAAGCGAGGAAGAACGGGGCGCCGAGCAGCGACAGCGCGATGCCTAGCCGCAACTCGCTGTCCAGCGGCGCGACCCGGCACAGTGCATCGGCGACGAGGACGAGCAGCGCCCCCGCCAGCGCGCTCGGCAGCAGCAGCGAGGACGGGCGGCGGTCGGTGAACGGACGGACGAGGTGCGGCACGATCAGCCCGACGAAGCCGATGATCCCGGCAACCGCTACGCCCGCCCCCACCGCGAGACCCACCCCGGCGACGATCGTCCACTGCAGCCGCGCCGGGTCGAGGCCGAGCGAGCGGGCCGCGTCATCGCCCAGGCTTAGCGCGTCGAGCCCGCGTCCTGCGCGCGACAGAAGGGCGAGTCCCACAAGGGTCGGCGGCGCGGCGAGCCACAGGTCGCTCCACGACCGGTCGGTCAGCGCGCCCATCAGCCAGCTCACGATCTCACCCAGCGCCCAGGGGTTGGGAGCGAGGCTGATCGCCAGGCTGGTGAGCGATCCAGCAAGACTGGCGATCATCATCCCGGCGAGGGTAAACAGCGCCACGCCGCCGCTGCGCCCGGCGATCAGCGCCAGCGCAGCCATCGCCGCCGCGGCGCCGGCAAAGGCGAAGGCGGGGAGCAGGAACGGCACCGCGCCAAGCCCGAAGAACAGCGCGAGCACCGCGCCCAGCGCGGCGCCAGGCGCAATCCCGAACAGGCCGGGGTCGGCGAGCGGATTGCGCAGGTAGCCCTGCATCGCCGCGCCCGACCCGCCCAGCCCCGCGCCGATCGCCAGTGCCAGCAGCGCGCGCGGCAGGCGAAGCTGCGCAAGGATCGGCACCGCGTTCGCCACGTTCGGGTGGAACGGGTCGATCCACACGCGCCCGGCGAGCAGCGTCAACGGAAACGCGACTGCCAGCGCGGCGCACAGGAAGGCGACCGACCGGTTCATCGCGGCAGTTCCCGCCGGATGGCAGCCAGCCGCGCCGCTGCCCGAACGATGGTCGGCCCGCCGCAATAAAGCAGGACCGGGTCGAGGTTGCGCCGCGCCGCGCCAAGCGTGGCGAGCGCGGGATGGGCCAGCATCCGCTCCTCGCGCGCCGCGGTATCGCCGGCGACCAGCAGCACCGCCGGCGGTCCGGCAAGCAGATCTTCCAAGGCAAGGCGCTGGCCCTGCCCCAGCCCGCGCGCCGGCGCGGCGTTGACGAAACCCGCGTGGGCTAGCAGCGCCGCGATCAGGCTGTCGTCGCCCGCGACAAGCCCACCGGCCTGCCAGACAACGGCGGAAACGGGGCGCGTTCCGGGCGGCGGCGCGGCAGCGGCAAGCGCCGTCTCGATCCGCCCGACCAGGGCCTCACCCCGCTCGGGATGCCCGGCCAGGCGGGCGAGGACGCGGACCTGCGCCTCGCTTGTCGCCACGTCGGTCGCGATGGGCAGCCGCGCAACGTGCAGGCCGAGCCGCGCGAACGAGGCAGCGCTGGCGGGCGGGAGGAAGCTGCTGGCGACCACGAGATCGGGATCGAGCGCGACGACTTCCTCCACCGTGCCGCCGGTCGCGGCGAAGCGGCGCGCGACCGCCGGGTCCATCGAACTGGCGCGCGGGTCGTGACTATAGGCCGAGATGGCAAGGATCTGGCCGGGGTCCGCCACTTCGGCCAGGATCGCATCGCTGCACGGATTGAGGCTGACTATCGTCGGCCTATTGCCATGCGACGCGCGCGGCGCCTCGTTCCGAGGCTGGGCGCAGCCGGCGAGGCACGCGGCCAGCGCCAGCGAGGCTACCACCCGCACGGGGACGAGGCGCCGCGCGTTCAGAACCGCGCCCTTACCCCGCCGAACGCGCTGCGCCCCGCGGTGCCGTATCCTGCGGCGGTCTGGTAGGTGACGTCGAACAGGTTCTCTACCCGCCCGAACAGTTCGAACCGCTGCCCCAGCGGCAGTGCAGCGCGCACCGTGGTCAGTGCATAGCCGTCGAGCCGGGTAAAATTGCCCGCATCGTCGTAACTGTCGCTCACCAGACGCAGGTCCGCGCCCAGCGCCAGCCCGCCGAGCGGCGTTGCCCAGTCTCCGGCCAATGTCAAAGCGTGGCGGGGGCGGCGGGCAAGGTCGTTGCCGGTGGCGCGGTTGGTTGCGTGGACATAGCTGTAGGCGGCGCTGGCGGAGAAATGCTCGCCCAGCCGCGCGCCCAGTTCAGCCTCGATCCCTTCAGCGCGGGCGCGGCTGACGTTGTCGTACGTGCCGAACGGCCGATTGGCGCAAAGCGGCGCGCTGCTGCCGAAGCACGACACGAAATCGATCAGATCGCGGCTGTCGCGCCGAAACGCGGTGAGGCTGAAATGCAGCGGACCGCCGCGCTCCCCGCGCTCCACCCCCAGGTCAAAGCTGCGGCTGCGTTCGGGATCGAGCGCGGCGTTGCCGTAGTCGGAGAGAAGCTGAAACAGTGTCGGCGCCTTGAATCCTTCGCCGTAGCTGGCCCGCACCCGCCATGCTTCGTTCAAGGCAAGATTGGCGTTGGCGCCCAGCGTTACCGCGCTGCCGAAACGGCTGTGATCGTCGATCCGCGCGCCCGCCGCCACCGTCAGGCGCGAACCGTACCAGCCGAGCAGCGCATGCCCGCTCGACAGCCGGGCACGGGCCCGGGCATCGTAGGTCGTGGAGAAGCGCGTCCACTCGCTGTCCGCCCCGAAATCGAGCGCGAACGCGGAAGGAAGCGCGGCCCTGCCGAACAATTCGGCGCGCGTGCTCCGCCCGCGCGTGGTGTAGTAGCTGTCGGGCCCGATGGCAGGATCGAACAGTTGGCGGCGGGTATCCGAGCGGGCGAGCCCGGCGTTGAGCGACAGCCCGCCCGCATCGTAAAGCGCGCCGACCCGGCCCGAAGCCTCGCGCGTCTTCTGGTACTCGGCGGTATCGTCGAAAACGAAATAGGTCGGCGGGGGATAGCCGTCGATCTCGAGCCGGCCGCGCGCATAGCGGCCGGTTGCAGTCAACGCGAAACCGGGGGCAAGCTCGGCGCGGAGCCGCCCGGTTCCCTGATACTGGCGGAAGCCGTCGGGCTCGGTGCCGATCGTGGCGGCGGAAAAGCCGTCGGTGCGGAAATAGCTGCCGGCCAGCGCGCCCGACAGCGCGCCCGCGCTGCCTCCTGCGCTGGCGGTCGCGTAGCGGCTGTCGTTCGCGCCATACTCGGCAGAGGCCGTCACGCCCTCGGGCGCGGCGGTCGTGATCGCCATGACCCCGCCGATCGCCTGGCTTCCCCAGACGACGCTGTTGGACCCGCGCAAAAGCTCGATCTTGCCGATGCTTCCTGCGGTCAGGTTGCCGAAGTCGAACCCGCCGCCCGGCGCGGCGACTTCGGCAACGCGCACCCCGTCGACGAGGACGAGGAGCTGTTCCGCATCGGCGCCGCGCACGCGCACGCCGGTGAAGCCGCCGGCCCCGCCATTGCGGGTGATCGTGACGCCGGGTGCGCGTTCGAGCACGCGGGCAAGGTCCGGACCCTGGATGGCGGCGATCTCGTCCGCCCCGATCACGGTTACCGGCTGGCCGCTTTCATCGTTCGGCAGCGCGGTGCCGGTGGCGGTGACGGTGATGAGATCGTCGCGCGACGGACCGGCGATGGTAGCGTCGGCAGAGGCCTGCGCCTGCGCCGGCATTGCGGCGGCGAGGGCGATGGTCAGTCCGAACGCCGGCAATGGCGCAGCGCCGCGCAGGATCGCGCGGTGGCGCGCGAGGCTGCGACATTCGCCAGAACTCACGGATTTTTGGTAACGGGACAAGTACTTCATGGGCAGACCTCCAGCCTCGAACGAAGTCGTTCGTGGCGGATGGCGCGCGGAATTGCGGCCGCCCTGCTGCCTCCGGTGCACCCCGCCCGGCGGCTGAACGACCGTTACGGGCAGGTCTCCTGGCTCCCGGGTCGTCATCCCCCGTCCGCCTTCCCACCTGCGCGGTTGGCCCGCGCGGGCAGTGGCCTAGTGGACAGGACACTCGCCGGTCACAGTTGCGGGGGCAGCGCAGGCTTTCATCCTGCTTCCCTCTTAGGTCCGGCCTTGCCCCGCCGAAGCGGCACGCGGTCGGACAACCTGTAACGTCGGCGTCCCCCTATGGCGCGCGCACCGCTCGCGCAAGCGCTCCTTAACCGGTGCACGATAGGATCGCGCGCTGTGCCGCTGCGGGACGGCGGCCACGCTCCGGGTGCGCCGCCGCCGCCGGCGCGCTAGCGACGCCCCGCAATTCAAGGACTTGACCGCCTGACTATGACCGCCGCCGCCTGCCCCGCTGCCGATCCGCCGCCCGCGGATTTCGCGCTGCGCCTGGCGCGCGGGGGTCCGAGCCTGCGGGCCCGGCTGCGCCGCCGCGAGGCTCCGCGCCGCGCCCGCGTGGCGGGGCTGCTGGCGCTACTCGTCGCGATACTCGCCTGGGGGCCGCTGGGCCTGGCAGGCGCGGTGGTCGAGCCTGCGACCGCGCGCGCCGCGGGTTCGAGGCTCCTGCCGTTCGAGCAGCCGGGCCAGAGCTTTCCCGGCTCGGCGTTCTACTATCTCGCGCCCGATAGCGGCGTGGTGTCCGCCACGCCTGCCTCGGCCGCGCTGGTCGCTCCGCCGGCCGGGGCGCAGCCGCTCGACGCGGCTCTGGGCGACGCGGTGGCGCGGCCGGTCACGCTGGCGGGCACCGCCACCGACCGTTTGCGCGCGCTTCAGTGCCTGACCGCCGCGGTCTATTACGAGGCGGCGACCGAACCCGATGCCGGGCAGCGCGCGGTGGCGCAGGTCGTCCTCAACCGCGTCGCCCACCCGGCTTATCCCAAGAGCGTGTGCGGGGTGGTCTATCAAGGGTCGGAGCGGCCGGGGTGTCAGTTCACTTTCGCCTGCGACGGCTCGATGGCGCGGCTCCCGGCGCGGGCATGGTGGCTGCGTGCCCGGTCCGTGGCCGAGGACGCGCTGTCGGGCGCGGTCTATGCCCCGGTCGGCCTCGCGCTCAACTATCACACCAGCGCGGTCCACCCCGTCTGGGCCGACCGGCTCGCTTTCATCGGCACGATCGGCGCGCACCGGTTCTATCGCTGGTCGGGCGCCGCCGGGCAGCGCGCGGCTTTCAGCGGCGCCTACCTGGGCGGCGAGCCCGTCCCCGGCCCGCATCCGCGCGTGTGGACCCCGGCCGATCCTGCCGCCAGCGACCCGCTCGCGCTCGCCGCGGCGTTCGAGGCAGCGCGCGTCGAGGCTGTGCGGCAGGCTAGTGCGTTCGCTCCCGCACCGGCCGCGGCGAGTGCCGCCGCAACAGCCGCCCCGGCCGCTCCCGACAGGCTTCCGGCAGCGTCCGCGATCCGCGAGGAATACCGCGACAGCGGCAAGTGGATCGCCCAGCCGGGCGGTTGAGCAAGGCTCAAGTCCAACCATCGCTGACAGGCCACGACCCGTCGCTTCGGGGCATGGTTAACGCACCGCAACCATATCGGCCTACCGAAAATTCAGCACTTCGGAGGCAAGGATACGGACCCCTCAAGACCCCAGCCCCCGGAGTCTAACAATGTCGCATAATTCCGCTCCCGCCCCCGTCGGGCGGCGTCCCTCGCTGTCGCTCTGCGCAATTGCCAGCCTACGCGACAAGCCGCCGCCGGCCAATGACAACCGCCCCACTCTCAGGCACACCCAATCGCCCGCCAACGACGCCCTTGCCGGCGACATGTTCCTGGGCGACGCCCTGCGCCTATTCGCCGCGCGCGGACTTGGGGCCGCGCGCCACGCCGCCGAGTGCGCGATGCACGCCATCGCCGAAGGCGACCGCAACGGTTTCGTCGAATGGCTCGGCATATGCAGGACGCTCGATCGCCGTCTCGCGGCGACGCTCGTCGCCCGTTACGGCATCGACGGCCGGCGCGAGGCACGCCGCTAGCCCGCGCGCGGCTTTTCGCTACTGCGAACCATTATCACAGGCGCATTGCAGCCCCCACTTTTCGGGGGTTGCAATGCCCTTGCCCCAAGCCTAGGGCAGCCCGGTTCGCCGGGCGTCATCCCTCTCGCGGGTAGGCATGGCATGGCCCAAACAGCCCCGGAATTTCCCGGGATGCAGACCCGCCGTCACGGGAAGGCCCAGGCTCAATGGCACGCAAGAAGATCGCGCTGATCGGCGCCGGCAACATCGGCGGCACGCTCGCCCATCTCGCCGCGCAGAAGGAACTGGGCGACATCGTCCTGTTCGACGTGGTCGAGGGCGTGCCCCAGGGCAAGGCGCTGGACCTGTCGCAGTGCGGCCCGGTCGAGGGTTTCGACGCCAGGATCACCGGCTCGAACGATTACGCCGACATCGCTGGGGCCGACGTCATCATCGTCACCGCCGGTGTCGCCCGCAAGCCGGGGATGAGCCGCGACGACCTGCTCGGCATCAACCTCAAGGTGATGAAGGCCGTGGGCGAAGGCATCAAGGCCAACGCGCCCGGCGCCTTCGTCATCTGCATCACCAACCCGCTCGACGCGATGGTCTGGGCGCTGCGCGAATTCTCGGGCCTGCCGCACAACATGGTCGTCGGCATGGCCGGCGTGCTCGACAGCGCGCGCTTCAGCCACTTCATCGCCGACGAGTTCGACGTGTCGGTGCGTGACGTGAACACGTTCGTCCTCGGCGGCCACGGCGATACGATGGTCCCGGTGGTGCGCTACTCCACCGTCAACGGCATCCCCGTTCCCGACCTCGTCAAGATGGGCCTGTCGAGCCAGGACAAGATCGACGCGATCGTCAAGCGCACGCGCGGCGGCGGCGGCGAGATCGTCGCCCTGCTCGGCACCGGCTCGGCGTTCTATGCGCCCGCGGCCAGCGGCATCGCAATGGCCGAAGCCTATCTCGGCGACCAGAAGCGGATCCTGCCCTGCGCCGCTTACGTCAACGGCCAGTACGGCGTCGACGACCTCTATGTCGGGGTGCCGGTGATGATCGGCGCCGGCGGGGTCGAGAAGATCGTCGAGATCGAGCTGGACGACGCCGACAAGGCGGGCCTCCAGGTCAGCGTCGACGCGGTCAAGGAACTTCTCGTCGCCTGCAAGGGCATCGAGCCCAGCCTCAACTAAGCGCATGCGTCCCCGCTTCGGCGGGGACTTCTCTTCCCCCAATGGGCTGGCGGCAAGCGGCCCGAGGTTCCCGTCCACGCGGGGACACGCATGGAGAACCGAATGTCCATTCTCGTCGACAAGAACACCAAGGTCATTACCCAGGGGATGACCGGCGCGACCGGCACCTTCCACACCGAGCAGGCGCTGGCCTATGGCACCCAGATGGTCGCCGGCGTGACCCCGGGCAAGGGCGGCGAGACGCACATCGGCCTGCCGGTCTATGACACCGTGGCCGAAGCGAAGGCCAAGACCGGCGCGACCGCGAGCTGCATCTACGTGCCGCCGCCGTTCGCCGCGGATTCGATCCTCGAAGCGATCGACGCCGGGATCGAGCTGATCGTGACGATCACCGAAGGCATTCCCGTGCTCGACATGGTGCGCGTCAAGCGCGCGCTTTCGGGCAGCAAGAGCCGCCTGATCGGCCCCAACTGCCCCGGCGTACTGACCCCGGGCGAATGCAAGATCGGCATCATGCCGGGCTCGATCTTCTCCAAGGGCAACGTCGGCGTCGTCAGCCGCTCGGGCACGCTGACCTACGAGGCCGTTCACCAGACCACGATGGCGGGCCTGGGCCAGACCACTGCGGTCGGGATCGGCGGCGACCCGGTCAACGGCACCAACTTCATCGACGTGCTCGAGCTGTTCCTGGCCGACGACGCGACCCAGTCGATCATCATGATCGGCGAAATCGGCGGCTCGGCCGAGGAAGAGGCGGCGCAGTTCCTGAAGGACGAGGCCCGTCGCGGCCGCCGCAAGCCGATGGTCGGCTTCATCGCCGGACGCACCGCGCCTCCGGGCCGCCGCATGGGCCACGCCGGGGCGATCGTCTCGGGCGGCCAGGGCGGCGCCGAGGACAAGATCGCGGCGATGGAAGCCGCCGGCATCCGCGTTTCGCCCTCGCCCAGCGAACTGGGCACGACACTCGCGGCGATGCTGAAGGAAATGGCATAAGCAGCGCCAGTCCCCGCGCAGGCGGGGACTGGCGTTTGCAGACGACCTGACCCGGTGCGTCGAGCGACAGCGGGGTGGAGTGTCCGGGTTCGAAAGTTTCGAGAACATTCGCGGCGCCCGGGCGTTCGAATGCGAATGAAGAAATTGAACGATTGACCGCACGCTGCGTCGTGCCTTGACGAGAAAGGTCTCCGCCCCGGCGGCGACACACGGGTATGGACATGGGCCAAGAGCCGCAACCGCACGAATTTGAAGCCTTGCCGGGTCTTGGAATGGACGAGCCCCAGCAGGGCCCGTCATGGCAGCGCGCGAGCTGGCCCGCGACCGATCCGGCGGCAGACGACGACCTGACCGCCGCGCTCGATCCCCTGGCGATGAGCGTTGCGATCAAGGCCGCGGCGGCCAAGGCCGGCGGCGCCATATCCGAGGCCGAGGTCGAGCAGGCGGCCAGCGACAGCATCCGCGCGATGATGCTCATCCGCACCTATCGGGTGCGCGGCCACCTTGCCGCCAACCTCGACCCGCTGGGCCTGACCCAGCGTGAACTGCCCGCCGACCTGACGCCCGAATACCACGGCTTCACCGGCGCGGCGCTGGACAAGAAGGTCTATCTCGGCGGCGCGCTGGGCCTGCAATGGTCGACAGTGCGCGCGCTGGTCGAGACGCTGCGCGCCAATTACTGCGGCCATGTCGGCATGGAATACATGCACATCGCCGACGTGGAGGAGCGCCGCTTCCTCCAGGAGCGGATGGAAGGCGCGGACAAGTCGATCGACTTCACGCCCGAGGGCAAGAAGGCGATCCTGGCCGCGGTGATCCGGGGCGAGCAGTACGAGAAGTTCCTTGGCCGCAAGTATGTCGGCACCAAGCGCTTCGGCCTCGACGGCGGGGAATCGATGATCCCCGCGCTCGAGGCGATCATCAAGTACGGCGGCCAGCTCGGCGTGAAGGAAATCGTCTACGGCATGTCGCACCGCGGCCGGCTGAACGTGCTCGCGAACGTGATGGCCAAGCCCTATCGCGTGATCTTCCACGAATTCTCAGGCGGCTCGGCCAATCCCGACGACGTCGGCGGTTCGGGCGACGTGAAGTACCACCTCGGCACCTCGACCGACCGCGAGTTCGACGGGATCAAGGTCCACATGAGCCTGGTCCCCAACCCCAGCCACCTCGAGGCGGTGGACCCGGTCGTCCTAGGCAAGGTCCGCGCGACGCAGGTCCTGCGCGACGACGTGACGAAGCACGAGCAGGTCCTTCCCGTTCTCATCCACGGCGACGCCGCCTTCGCCGGGCAGGGCATCGTGTGGGAGTGCTTCGGCTTTTCGGGCGTACGCGGCTACAACACCGGCGGCACGATCCACTTCATCGTCAACAACCAGATCGGGTTCACCACCAGCCCGCAGTACGCGCGCTCGTCGCCCTATCCGTCCGACGTGGCGAAGGGCGTCCAGGCGCCCATCCTTCACGTCAACGGCGACGATCCCGAAGCGGTGACCTTTGCCTGCAAGCTGGCGATCGACTTCCGCCAGAAGTTCAAGCGCGACGTGGTGATCGACATGTGGTGCTACCGCCGCTTCGGCCACAACGAAGGCGACGAGCCCAGCTTCACCCAGCCGCTGATGTATGACCGCATCCGCGCCCACCCGCCGATCAGCGCGCTTTATGCCGAGCGGCTGGCCGCAGAGGGCGTGATCGACACCGGCTGGGCGCAGGGCACCGCCGACGCCTTCGTCGGGCACCTGGAAACCGAGTTCGAGGGCGCCAAGACCTACAAGCCGAACGAGGCCGACTGGTTCGCCGGGCGGTGGAGCGGGCTGAACAAGCCGGCCGACCCCGTGGGCGCGCGCCGGAACATCGACACCGGTATCGACCGCAAGCTGTTCGACAGCCTCGGCCGCACCCTGACCACGGTTCCCGACACGATCCAGATCCACAAGACCTTGGCCCGCGTGCTCGACGCCAAGCGCGAGATGTTCGCCAGCGGCACCGGCTTCGACTGGGCCACGGGCGAGGCGCTGGCGTTCGGTTCGCTCCTGTCCGAAGGCTTCGGCGTTCGCCTCTCGGGCCAGGATTCGGGCCGCGGCACCTTCAGCCAGCGCCACGCGGTGTGGGTGGACCAGACCGACGAGCACAAGTACGTGCCGCTGTGGTCCGTCCCCCACGGGCGGTTCGAGGTGCTCGACAGCCCGCTGTCCGAATTCGGCGTGCTTGGCTTCGAATACGGCTATGCCCTGACCGACCCCAAGACGCTGGTGCTGTGGGAAGCGCAGTTCGGCGATTTCGCCAACGGCGCGCAGACCATCATCGACCAGTTCATCGCCGCGGGCGAGGCCAAGTGGCTTCGCGCCAACGGCCTCGTGCTGCTGCTGCCCCACGGCTACGAAGGCCAGGGGCCGGAGCACAGCTCGGCCCGGCTCGAGCGGTTCCTCCAGCTCTGCGCGCAGGACAACCTGCAGGTCTGCAACATCACCACCCCGGCCAACTATTTCCATGTCCTGCGCCGGCAGATGTTGCGGTCGTTCCGCAAGCCGCTCGTCATCATGAGCCCCAAGTCGCTGCTCCGCCATCCGATGGCCAAGAGCGCGGCGGCGGACTTCGTCGGCGAAGGCCACTTCATGCGGATCCTGTCCGATCCGAACCCGCCCGCCGACGAGGCGGTCAAGCGGCTGGTGCTGTGTTCGGGCAAGGTCGCCTACGACCTGATCGAGGCACGCGACGCGGCCAAGCTTTCCGACACGGCGATCGTGCGGATCGAGCAGATCTATCCCTTCCCCGAGGAAGCGCTGGCCAAGCGCATCGGCCGGATGACCGCGCTCGAGGATGTCGTCTGGTGCCAGGAAGAGCCGCGCAACAACGGCGCCTGGTTCTTCGTCGAAGGCTGCATCGAACAGTCGCTGGCGCATGCCGCCAGCAAGGTCGCACGGCCCCGCTACGCCGGCCGCGCGGCTTCCGCTTCGCCCGCGACCGGCTTCGCCAGCCGCCACCAGAGCGAACAGGGCGCGCTCATCGCAGATGCGCTGGGCCTGTCGGTCCGCAACGAAATCCGCCGCCGCAAGCAGGCCTGAGGAAGAACCATGTCAGCCGAAGTCAAAGTTCCCACGCTGGGTGAAAGCGTTACCGAGGCAACCGTCGGCCAGTGGCTCAAGCAGCCCGGCGATCCGGTCAAGCTCGACGAGCCCATCGCCAGCCTCGAGACCGACAAGGTCGCGGTCGAGGTGCCTTCGCCGGTCAACGGCGTGATGGGCCAGCAGCTCGTCAAGGAGGGCGACACCGTGTCGGTCGGCGCGGTCCTCGCGACGATCGAGGATGGCGTCGCCGCGGCGGGCAACACTCCCGTCACTCCGCGCGAAGAGGCTGCCCAGCCGCCCGCGTCCGACAGCATCGCCCCCAAGACCGTGCCCGCCGCTGCGCCCGAAGCCGCGCCCGCGCCAGCACCGGCACCTACCCCCGCGCAAGCTCCGGCAGCCGCGCCCGCTCCGGCCGCCGCCTTCGACGCCGCCGCGCTTTCGCCCGCCGTGCGCCGCGCGGTTCTCGAACACGGGATCGACCCCGCCACGGTCAAGGGCACCGGCAAGGACGGCCGCCTGACCAAGGAAGACGTGCTGAGCGCGGCGCAGGCCAAGCCCGCCGCGCCCGCCGCCGCTCCCGAGGAAGCCGCACCCGCCCCGGCGGCTGCCCCCGCTCCCGGCCGCGCAGAGGAACGCGTGCGCATGACCCGCCTGCGCCAGACCATCGCCAAGCGGCTGAAGTCGGCGCAGGACACCGCCGCCCTCCTCACCACCTTCAACGACGTCGACATGAGCGCGGTGATCGCGGCGCGCGAGAAGTACCGCGACAGCTTCGAGAAGAAGCACGGCGTGCGCCTCGGCTTCATGGGCTTCTTCGCCAAGGCCGCGTGCCTGGCGCTGAAGGACGTGCCCTCGGTCAACGCGCAGATCGATGGCGAGGAGATCGTCTATCACGATTACGTCGACATCTCGGTGGCGGTCTCGGCCCCCAACGGCCTCGTCGTGCCGGTTGTCCGCGATGCCGACAAGCTGGGCTTCGCGGGTATCGAAAAGGCCATCGGCGCCTTCGGCAAGAAGGCCAAGGACGGCACGCTGACGATGGACGACATGAAGGGCGGCACCTTCACCATTTCGAACGGCGGCGTGTTCGGCAGCCTGATGTCGACCCCGATCATCAACCCGCCGCAGTCCGCGGTGCTCGGCCTCCACCGGATCGAGGACCGCCCGGTCGTCGTCGACGGGCAGATCGTGATCCGCCCGATGATGTATATCGCGCTGTCCTACGACCACCGCCTGATCGACGGGCGCGAGGCGGTGACCGCGCTCAAGATCATCAAGGACGCGATCGAGGATCCGACCCGGATCCTGATCGATTTGTGAGGCGATAATGGCTGACACCTACGACTACGACGTCCTGATCATCGGCGCCGGCCCGGGCGGCTACGTCGCCGCGATCCGCGCCGCGCAGCTTGGCCTGCGCACCGCCTGCGTCGAAAGCCGCGAGACGCTGGGTGGGACCTGCCTCAATGTCGGCTGCATCCCGTCCAAGGCGCTGCTCCACGGCTCCGAACTGTTCGAGGAAGCCCACGGCGGCGCGCTCGCCAAGTTCGGGGTGAAGCTCGGCTCGGTCGAGCTAGACCTGCCGCAGCTCCAGGCCGAAAAGGCGAAGGCGGTCAAGGAACTGACCGGCGGGATCGAGTTCCTGTTCAAGAAGAACAAGGTCACCTGGCTGAAGGGAACCGCAAAGTTCACCGGGGCACACACGGTGGACGTCGGCGGGCAGGCGGTAACGGCGAAGGACATCGTCATCGCCACCGGCTCGTCGGTCACCCCGCTCAAGGGCGTGGACGTGGACAATGCCGGCGGCGTGATCGTCGATTCCACCGGCGGTCTCGCGCTGGAACGCGTACCCGAACACATGGTGGTGATCGGCGGCGGCGTGATCGGCCTCGAGCTCGGCTCCGTCTGGCGCCGGCTTGGCGCAAAGGTCACCGTCGTGGAATTCCTCGACCAGCTCCTGCCCGGCATGGACGGCGAGGTCCGCAAGGAAGCCGCCAAGCTGTTCAAGAAGCAGGGCATGGACCTGATGCTCTCGACCAAGGTCACCGGCGCGAGCGTAAACGGCGGAAAGGCCACGCTGACACTCGAACCCGCAGCGGGCGGCGAGGCCACCACGCTCGAGGCCGATTGCGTGCTCGTCTCGATCGGGCGGCGGCCCAATGTCGATGGTCTCGCCATCGAAACCATCGGGCTGGAGCTGAACAAGCGCGGACAGATCGACACCGACCACGAATTCCGCACCAGCGTCGACGGCGTGTGGGCCATCGGCGACGTGATTCCCGGCCCGATGCTGGCGCACAAGGCCGAGGACGAAGGCATCGCCGTCGCCGAGAACATCGCCGGGCAAACGGGTATCGTGAACCACGCTGTGATTCCTTCGGTCGTCTACACGATGCCCGAAATCGCCGGCGTCGGCCTGACCGAGGAAGACGCCAAGGCGGCAGGCGAGATCAAGGTCGGCAAGTTCCCGATGCTCGCCAACAGCCGGGCCAAGACCAACCGCGACACCGACGGTTTCGTGAAGGTGATCGCCGACGCAATGACCGACCGGGTGGTGGGCGTCTGGATCGTCGCCAGCGTTGCCGGGACGATGATCGCCGAAGCCGCGCTGGCCATGGAGTTCGGCGCGACGAGCGAGGACATCGCCTATACCTGCCACGCTCACCCCACGCACCCCGAAGCGCTCAAGGAAGCGGCGATGGCGGTGACCGGCAAGCCGATCCACATCTGATGGCGGGCGGGGGCCAAGCGAGCGGGGCGGCGGACGAGCGGCCCTTGCGCCCCTTCCACCTCGCCTTTCCGGTTCACGACATCGCCGCCGCCCGTGCATTCTGGGGCGGAACGATCGGCTGCCCCGAAGGGCGCAGCGCGGACGACTGGGTGGATTTCGACTTCTACGGCCATCAGATCGTTGCCCATCTCGCGCCTGAGCGCGCCGCCGAGGCCTCGAATCCGGTCGATGGCCACGAAGTACCGGTTCCGCATTTCGGGATCGTCCTGGCGATGGATGAATGGCGGGCGCTTGCCGACCGCCTGACCGCCGCCGAAACCGCGTTCGTAATCGAGCCCCACGTTCGCTTTCCCGGCGAAGTGGGCGAGCAGGCGACGATGTTCTTTCGCGATCAGTCGGGCAACGCCATCGAGATGAAGGCGATGGCCGACCCCGCCCGGCTCTTCGCAAGGGACTAGCGCCCCATGGCACGCCGCCTGTGGATGCAGCGCTTTGCGCGGTGGCACATCTGGCTCGGCTGGCTGGTTGCCGTACCGATGCTCCTGTGGGTGGCCAGCGGCCTGTTCATGGTCATCAAGCCGATCGACGAGGTTCGCGGCGAAAACGTCCGTGCCCGCGCCGCATCGATGGAGGCGACCGGTCTCGTCCTGCCGCGCCTGTCCGGACCGGTCGATGCGGTCGCGCTGGTCAGCGAACCCGCCGGACCAACCTGGATCGTGCGCAGCGGAACGGCCGAGCCACACCGCTATTCGGCCCGCGACGGGCGGGATCTGGGCACGGTCAGCGCGGCCGAGGCGCGGACAATCGCGGCGGCAGCCTACGCCGGCCCGGGCCGGATCGAGGCATTGCGCCGGTTCACGGCGGACACGTCCCCGCTCGACCTGCGCAAGGCACGGCCAAGCTGGCAGGCCAAGTTCTCGGACGGCACTCACGTCTATGTCGACGCGGGAACGGGCGAAGTGCTGGCGTTTCGCACCCGGTTCTGGCGCGCCTACGATCTCATGTGGGGCCTGCACATCATGGACCTGCAGACGCGCGAGGACCCGCATCACCCGATCCTGATCCTGTTCGCGGCGCTCGCGCTGGCGGGTAGCGTGATCGGCACGGTCCTTCTGTTTCGCCGTCGCCGCTCCCCCGTCAGAGCTGCGAGATGATTTCCGCGCACGCCCTTCCCACGCTTCCCCCGGCGGCCGACCTTGCCGGCATCGCGGTCTTCGCGCTTTCAGGGGCACTGCTCGCCGCGCAATTGCGCCAGACGTTCGTGACGATGGTGTTCTTCGCGCTCGTCACCGGGGTTGGCGGCGGCACGGTGCGCGATCTACTGATCGGCGCTCCGGTGTTCTGGGTCCGCGATCCCTGGGTCGCGCCGGTCTGCCTGACCACGGCGCTCGTCGCTTGGTTCACACCGACCCGCTGGTGGGAAGGCCGCTTTCTGGAGTGGGCGGACGCGGTCGGCCTTGCCGCCTATGCCGTCATCGGCAGCGCCAAGGCGCTGGCCTGGGGGGTCGAGCCTGTCCCGGCATGGATGATGGGGGTGATAACGGGCTGCGTCGGCGGGATCATCCGCGACGTGCTGGCGGGCCGCCCTTCGATCCTGATGCGGCCCGAACTCTACGTGACCGCCGCCGCGCTTTCCGCGGCGGTCTGCATTGGCGGGACTGTCGCGGGATTGCCCGGCGCCCTCGTCTGGCCGCTCGCCGCCTTCGCCGGCTTCGCCCTGCGCGGCGCGGCGCTGGCCCGCGGCATCGCGCTTCCCGGCTATCGCGGCTGACCGTGCGCGAGGAGCGTCTGCGCTTTCGCACCGTGGTCTTCGACCTCGACGGCACGCTGGCGGACTCTTCGCCCGATCTCGCCGCCGCGCTGAACGTGGCGCTGGCCAGGCTCGGCCGCGCCCCGCAGCCGCTTGCCGAAGTGCGCACGATGATCGGTTACGGCGCGCGCGCGATGTTGCGACGCGGGCTCGAGGTGACCGGCGGCGCGGACGATGCGCTGATGGCAGCGGGCTTTCGGGTGCTGATCGACCATTACACCGCCCACATCTGCGATGCGACGCAGCCCTATGCCGGGGTGGACGATGCGCTGACCGCACTGGCGGACCAGGGCATCGCGCTGGCCGTCTGCACCAACAAGCCCCGCGGCCTGGCAGTGCAGCTGATCGGCGCACTGGGCTGGGCAAAGCGTTTCGCTGCCGTGATCGGCGGCGATTCACTGCCAGTCGCCAAGCCCGATCCCGCGCCGCTCCACCTCGCGATCGAACGCGCGGGTGGCGGCCCGGCGGCAATGGTCGGGGATTCGATTATCGACATACGAACCGCGATTGCGGCCGGCGTGCACAGCGTGGCGGTCAGCTTCGGCTTCGCCGACCGTCCCGCCGACGAACTTGGTGCCGACCGGGTGATCGACAGCTTTGCCGGGCTGATCCCCGCTCTCGCGGAACTCTAGTTCGCCGCTTCACGGGTGCTCCAGCGCGTGACCCGCCTAGCGGCTGCGCTTGTTGCGCCGCGAGCGGTAGATCCGGTCGGGGTTGCGCTCCAGCCATTCGGAACGAAGCTTGAAGATGCAAAGCCCGAGCAGCCCGAGGCAGGCGAAGAGCAGGACGAAGTTCAGGACGGACGACATAGAGAGCTTTCGGATTTGCTTTCGCGCATAACGCCCGAATTGCCATTCCGTGCCGACAAACGCGGATTATGCGAAAACGCCTATCCAGCGTTCGATCCGCGAGGGACTAATGCGTCCCCATATCAAAGTCCGCGTAGCGCCTAAGCCATTGATATCTGGTGCGCCATGTAGTCCTCAGCGAACTAGTCTCTGACTCGAAATTCCCATTAAACGCGATTTTTACGGGAATTTTCCGCATACTCAGCCGTCGAGCGCCGTCAGGGCCTTGCAAACCCCGCCTGTTCTGCCGTGCGAGGCTCAGCGCGCCTGCGTTAACGCTTGTGGGAATTGGCTCTTCGCGTTGCGGGAATTCGAATTTGCGAAGAAGCATGGCACGAGGCCCCCTCTACCCCGTGCCAACCCGACGCGGCTGGGCAATCCCACAATGCCAGCCCGGTCGATCGCCCAACGCCGCGCGCGCGCAGCCAGCAAGATCTTGAGGTCGCGCGGGCGGCGGGACAATGAATCGCTGGCACGACCGCTTTCGCGCTGGAGGGAACCATCACCCCGCGCAATTCGGGGGCCGCCATGGGGTTGCACCGAGCCAAGCCCCGTGCGCCGCGCGGATCTGCAAAATGTTCGCCAGCCCTTGGCCCTCCGTCGCTGCGATATTTTCATTCCTGCAACTATGGGGAACCCAGGTCGGGTGGATAAGCTGGGGGTCCGGCGCCGAAGGCACTGCCCACCCGGTGAGGACGAGCACGTTAACCGTCTACCCGGAGGCCACCATGTCAGTTCCCGACCATGTCCAGATCAACGGCATCGAAGTCCGCTACCTGCCCGCCGCGTCGCTGACGCCGCACCCCCAAAACGCCAATACTCACAGCGCCAAGCAGATCGGGCTGATTGCGCGCAGCATCGAGAGCTTCGGCTGGACCAACCCGATCATCGTCGACGAGACCGGCCTCGTCCTGGCCGGGCACGGCCGCCTGCGCGCGGCGGCCAAGCTCGGCATCGCCGAGGTTCCGACGATCACGCTCGCGCACATGACCCCTGCGCAGAAGCGCGCCTATATCATCGCCGACAACCGCCTGTCAGAAGTCGGCGGGACCTGGGATCGCAAGCTGCTCGCGCGCGAGCACGAGGCGATCCGCCTCCTCGATCCGGAGTTCGACCTCACCACCACGGGGTTCGAGATGGAGGACATCGAGATCATGTTTGATGGCCTGGCAGGCGCGGGGCCAGACACGGTCGTCGAGGTCGACCGGTCGCAGCCGGCCGTGTCGCGCCTTGGCGACCTGTGGCTGCTCGGCGAGCACCGGTTCTACTGCGGCAACGCGCTGGAAGCGAAGAGCTACGAGGCGCTGCTCGGCGGCGAGAAGGCCCAGATGGTGATCACAGATCCGCCCTACAACGTGAAGATTGGCGGGCACTGCGTTGGCAAGGGCAAGCACCGCGAGTTCGTCATGGCCGCGGGCGAGTTGTCCCGCACCGAGTTCGCCACGTTCCTCACGACAGCATTCGGGCACCTCGTTGCTCACAGTGCCGACGGCTCGATGCACTTCCTCTTCATGGACTGGCGCCACATGGCCGAGATGGTTCTCGCGACGAGCCAGTACGCCGAGCAGAAGAACCTCATCGCTTGGGACAAGATCGCGGCCGGCATGGGCTCGTGTTACCGCTCGCAGCACGAGCTCGTCTGGGTGATGAAGAGCGGCACCGCCCGGCACATCAATAACTTTGGCCTGGGCGAGCGCGGCCGCCACCGCACCAACGTGTGGTCGTACCAGGGGATGAGCGGGGCGTCCGCCGGCCGCGCCGAGCTGCTCGCACTGCACCCGACGGTGAAGCCGCTCGCGCTCATAGTTGATGCGCTTCACGATTGCTCGAGAAAGGGCGGGCTCGTACTCGACTGCTTTGCCGGCTCGGGCACCATTCTACTGGCGGCCGAACGGACCGGGCGGCGGGCAGCTGCAATGGAGCTAGACCCGCTTTATGTCGACGTCGCGATCCGCCGCTGGGAAGCTGACACTGGCAAGAAAGCAGTCCTCGCGAAAATCGGGCTCACGTTCGCGCAAGTCGAGAAGGAGCGCCAGGTATGACCCGCAAGTCCACCGCCAAGGCGGCAGGCAAGCCCAACCTCGGCCAGTTCAGGAAGGGACGGCGCCCGCACAACAAGATCTCCGAGCCCCTGACCAACTCGTTGTCCGAACTGATCCAGGTCGTTGGCAATGAGCGGCGCAAGGTCAGGAAGGACGGGATCGAGGTCGAGATGAGTCTCCAGGAAGCGACCTTGCGCCGGCTGGTCGAGGAAGCGGTCAACGGCAAGCCACAGGCCGTCAAGGAAGTGGTCAGGTTGATGCAGAAGTACCCTGCGATGACACGGACCACCACGGAGCGCGTGATTATCACCATCCGCGGAGCCCTCGCTAATGTCTGATAGCCCAGTCCAGCCGCGCAGCTCTGACGCTGCCAACGTCGAGCTGCGCGTTGGCTACAAGCGGCCGCCGCGCCAGCACCAGTTCAAGAAGGGGCACCGGCCGAAGCCGCGCAAGCCAAAGCCAGTGACGATGCCGGAGACACCGGGTGAATGCCTGATGCGTATTTTGGACAAGGAGCGCCGGACTGTGATCGGTCGCAAGGTCCGTTGGATTTCCAACGCGCAGCTCGTCATCGAGCGGGCATTTCAACTCGCAAACAAGGGCAGCGCCACATTGCGGACGCTCCTGCTGGCATTGGTCTTTGCTGACGAACCCACGACGGCAGATGCAGGCGAGCGCCCCGTAACCATCGTGTTCGAGCGCCCTGATGAAGCCGCGCCAGCCTGACAGGAAGCATCGGGACTCAGGGCTGGACTTCGTGTCACCAGTCCGCATCCTGCAACTAGCCATAAGGAGCTGATGTGATGTTAGTCGATCCCCCTCCTGACCCGCTCGATCTGGCCGCCTGGGACAGGTTGATCGGCGTGCTAGATCCGAGCGATCCTCTCCAACGAGCTGTCAGGAGGTCGCTTGAGGCCGAACGCGCATTCTTTGCCAGGCCCCAACCTCCGCGGATTGCGGGACAGGCGGGCCCGTCGTTGGCGGAGCGCTTGCGCAGTTCGCGCGCGCTGAAGACCTTGAGGGTCGGCGAAACCCCTAAGGCAAGCGAGGACTAGGACAAACTCGGCTCCTTCGTCCGGATTCCGACAGGGTGAGTCGCCCGACAGCGATTGAGATCCTTCATAGCTGCCGCTTTGCCGTAGCGTTGGCTGATCGTATCCCGCTCTAATGCCAGCATGCCATCAACCCAGGGACGTGATGACGATGGCAGTTAGCCGCGCCTGCCCCTTCCCGGCGGGCTAATGATGTCCCTCATAGATGCGCCACAGTTCAATTGGCTAAGCGATACGCCAAATCGGCAGGGCGGGGTGACTTACGTCGAAATCACTACCGGTCGCTAGCTTCGCTCTTCATGGCAAGCCGCTTGGATTGATAACTCCCAAGAAGTCTGTGAAGTCCACCGACGGCGCACCGTTCAATGTCAACATGAACTCCGCTGTCGAGACGTTACCGTCGGTGTCTCCATATACGACTGTAGTCCCACCATCATTCTGATACCAAAGCCCATGGGCGGTTGCCGCTGTTCCACCGTATACGAACTGCTGTGTCCCAGAAGCCGAGGAGTCAGCGTCGAAAGCAGAAAAGTCAAAACTGTCATCGGCATGAGAGAAATCACTAATCGTATCGTTTGTGTCAAATGATGACAAAAATTTGAAGATGTCAGCGCCTTGGTTGCCGGTGAGGAAATCTGCGCCATATCCCCCAATAATTAGATCGGCATCTTGATCGCCCGTGATCGTGTCGTTGCCGGATCCACCATAAAGATTGTCCATGCCCGATCCGCCAATGAGAGTATCATTGCCTGTCCCGCCATAAACTGTGTCGTTCCCCTGACCGCCTGTGAGGGTATCTGTACCGCCCCACCCATAGATGCTGTCGGCTCCTCCCTTCATGTCGATAACGTCAGCTCCGGATGTTCCATAGACGACGTTGTCATTATTCAGCTGTCCGCCGGTAACTTGTGCGTAAGGAGTTCCACCATTAGTGAAATTGTCGAAGTCATTGGGATCGCCAGCACCGGTGTAGGTACTTGGTAGAATCACGCTCACTATGTCTGTGTGGCCGGCGATTGTGACGGACACCGTTCTGGATGTGCCGTCGGTCGTCGAGATGTTGAAGGTGTCGATGAGTGACTGACCGTCGTTCAATGCATTCACCATACTGTGTGCATTGTTTAAGTTATACGTCCAATGGCCGGTCGCATCGACCGTAAAGGTGCCATATCCTTGGATGGATGCAGTTGGTGCGGCAGTCGCAACCCAGTTGTCGGCTGTCCCATCAACATCAGTCGAATTCAGATCGCCTGACGCACTCGAAACAGATGAGTCCTCGATAACGCTGCCCGTCGCCGTGCCGCTGATCGTCGCGTTGTCATTCGTCCCGGTGATGTTGACCG
>NZ_JBHSDR010000009.1:0-1129 GCF_042652045.1 Novosphingobium tardum
GAAGCAATGGGCTGTGTAGCGGAGCCCGTAGGGCGTAGCGAAGCAGGCCATTGCTTATCCAGTTCAGCGGCGAACGCCGCCGGGGTTACGTATCCAAGGGATGAGTGCGGTCTCTCCCGATTGTAGTCATCCACCCAGGCGGCGATCTCGACACGGGCATGGGCCAGGCTCATGAACAGCGTCTCGTTCAGCAGTTCGTCGCGCATGCGGCCGTTGAAGCTCTCGACGTAGCCATTCTGCATTGGCCGTCCCGGCGCGATGTAATGCCACTCGACGCCGGTCTCGCCGCACCATGCGAGCACGGCGTTGGAGGTCAGCTCGGTGCCGTTGTCGCTGACGATCATGCCAGGCTTGCCGCGCCGGGCGATCAGCTCGGTCAACTCGCGCACGACACGGCGGCCCGAGATCGACGTGTTCGGCACCGCTGCCAAGCACTCCCTGGTCACATCATCGACCACGTTCAGCACCCGGAACCGTCGGCCTGAGGCCATTTGGTCGTGAACGAAGTCCAGGCTCCAGCGCTGGTTCGGCAGTGCCAGCACCGGAGCCGGTGCCCTCGTGCCGACAGCACGCCTGCGGCTGCGTCGTCGCCTGACCGCCAGCCCTTCCTCCTGGTAGATACGTTGGGTCTTCTTGCGGTTGATCATCACGCCCTCCCGGCGCAGCAGGATGTGCAGACGGCGATAGCCGAACCGGCGACGCTGGTTGGCCAGCTCGCGCAGCTTCTCACGCAGATCGGCATCATCGTCCCGGGTGGAACGGTAACGCACGCTCTTGCGATCGGCATCGATGACACGGCACGCCCGCCGTTCGCTCATCCCGTGGCAGGCCTGGAGATGAGCGACAGCTTCCCGCATGGCGGCGGGCGTCAGAACTTTTTTGCCAGAAGATCCTTCAATGCCACGTTGTCCAGCATCGTGTCGGCCAGCAGCCGCTTGAGCTTCGCGTTCTCGCTCTCGAGTTCCCTCAGCCGCCGGGCCTCGGATACCTCCAGACCGCCATACTTCGACTTCCAGTTGTAGATCGTCGCTTCCGACACCCCGTGCCGCCGGGCCAGGTCAGCAGTCTTCGCTCCCGCCTCGGCCTCCTTCAGCACGCCAATGATCTGCTCTTCCGTGAACCTCAGTCG
>NZ_JBHSDR010000010.1:0-1690 GCF_042652045.1 Novosphingobium tardum
CTTCTCCCCCTCGCTGACCTGAGATTGTTGCAATCAATCCGCGGCGGCTAGGTAGTCTCCCCTAAGGAAAGGTCTTTCAATTCTTACCTTACATATTCACCCCGTTTGAAACCTCTTCGCGTACCTTGGATAGGGTCGCAGGAGGTCGCAGATGACCAATCAACATCGGATTGGCTCGAGACAATCGGAACGCAAGCTTGTGCATGCCCCGGCCGATGCGCGCGCCGGTTTTTCGCGCATGAGGGTGCAAGTTGTCGATCTGTCGGCCACTGGTGTGAGGCTACGAACCTACGACCGTCTACCGGTTGGCAAGAGGTTTTGGATCAAGCTTGCCGGCCTTGAAGCTCAGGAATGTGAAGTCATCTGGGAATGCGATTTCGATTCAGGTTGCCGCTTTCTCCGTCCGTTGGACGCTGCGGTTTTTCGCGAAATCGTCAATGCGGGCCGTCTTCAGCCTCCAAACGCGCGGCATTTCGCTTACGTTTGATCAAGTCAAGCCAGTCTGGCGATCGCTCCGTCGCGACGACCCACTGCCACGATGGGTCCCCATTACCAGTTTGGCTTTGGCAATTGGTCGCTTCGCCAACACGTATCCACCCGGTTAAACCTGGCTAACTGGCCAGAATTGCTTTGGAATTACAGGTCCGTGCGCTACCCTCCCGGTGGGCCCGGTGCTCTGGGGGGCACACCGCAAAGTGGGCGCCGGGCCTTCCACCGAGCGGGTTTCGCGGCAACCGGAGGCAAGGACGGCCGATTGCCGCTCATCAGCAGCGGCCGCGTCTAGTGATCTGCCGCCAATCGCGCGGCCCGATTCCTAGCTTCCAAGGTCCCACTTTCCCATAGGTTACCCGAGGCGAGCCGAGCGCGTCGTCCTGGATGCACGCTTCCCACTAAAGGCCAGGCATGCCAGAGGTGGGCTGTCACCTACGCACGAAGCCTTTCCGCTTATAGCTGCCCTGAGCTTCACGTCAGACTTCCGCCAGCTCCATTAGGGGACCCAAGGTGGGCCAAGAAGCGTCAACCGCGCACATCAAGAAGATGTTCGACCGGATCTCATTCCTCGCTGGAATCGGGGTGTGGGAATGCGACCTTGCTACAGAGGAGTTGACATGGACAGATACGGTTTACGACATCTTTGGCATTCCGCGAGGGACACCGATTGATCGTCATCGCGCACTCGATCTCTACGAACCCGAGTCTCGGCGCCAAATGGAGCGCCTGCGCAGCGCAGCGATCGAATCTGGGACAGGGTTCACGTTAGATATCCAGATCCGTCCCAAGGCTAGTGAAGTCCGCTGGGTCCGCCTGACTGCCGTGATTGAGAAAGAGGCTGGCAGAGCAGTCCGGATCTTCGGAACCAAGCAGGATATTACGAGCGAAAAAGCAGCCCAGAACAAACTGCAATCGCTTCAGACTGAACTCATACACCTCTCTCGCGGAAGCGCGATGGGAGCCATGGCGTCCACGATAGCACACGAACTGAATCAGCCACTTGCGGCGGTCTCATCGTATCTCTCGGCAGCCCGCCGTTTAGCTCCGGACGAGAGCAAAAGTTCGGAGCTAGCGGAATGCATCGATGGGGCTCTGGAGGCCACGCATCGCGCAGGTAATATAATCCGATCGGTTCGTGCCATGAGCACTAGGCGAGATGGCAGAAGGGAAGAATTGGAACTAGAGCCAGTCCTGAAGG
>NZ_JBHSDR010000011.1:0-1779 GCF_042652045.1 Novosphingobium tardum
GCAGCAGGCTGCACGATCAAGGGCAATCGCAACCGCAAGGGCCAGGGGATCTATCACCTGCCGGGCATGCCGTATTACGAAGAGACGCGCGCCGAAGAGCTGTTCTGCAGCGAAGCCGACGCGCGCGCTGCCGGTTACCGCCGCGCGATCGTGCGCTGATGGAGCGGCACCAGGAGATCTGGGCCAAGGCGCTGTGGGTCGAGAACAACAAGGGCCCCGACGCGCCCCGGTTCATCGCCGACCAGATAGCCCGACTGGCCAGCGATCCTGATGGCGTGGCGCGCTGCCAGCAGATCGCCTCCGTTTGCGAGCAGCTTCGTGAAGGAAGCCAACAATGACCCCGGGGACCCGGCTCAAGCTCGAGTTCGGCGTACTCCTTGCCATCGGCCTGCTTATGGCCTGGGCCACGTTCGCGAACCTCTGGGACGTTCTCGCCCGTTGGGTCTAGCGTTTGCGCCGCTGATGCTGACGCAGATTTGATAAATCCGATTCATCCTCGATCGCGAGGCAGGCTGTGGGAAGGGGAATGTTCGCCGCGATTCGAAGCCCGGCTCTCACTTCCATGCTTCAGCTCAGATACTGGAAATTGTTACAGACTTATCCGAGCGCTTGCGGCGTTGAGCGAATGAGCCGCTTGGCTTCATGCCCGCGAGTAAAGCGAGCCGGGTTGCCTCGCTCACGGATCCGGTCTCAAGTTTCTTCATCATGTTCGCGCGATGCACCTCAACAGTGCGAGCGCTAATATCCAATCTTTGGGCAACCAGCTTGTTAGTCAGCCCATCGATCATTCCTTGCAGAATCTCTCGTTCCCGGGGGGTGAGCTCCTTCAGGCTCTGCACCGCGAGCTCTTGCTGGGCCGCCAGCTCTGCTTGAACTGTAAGTCCTCCGAAGAGCTCCTCGAGAAGATTCAAAAGCTCGTCGTCCTTGAGCGGCTTTTCAAGGAAGTCCGAAGCCCCCTGCTTCATCGCCCGCACGGCAACTTCAACCTCGCCGTGACCGGTGATCATGACAACCGGGAGCCTTTGGGTCTGTGCTCCCATCTCTCTAAGGATCGCAATCCCGTCCATTTCAGGCAACCTTAGGTCAAGCAGGACGCATCCCGATGCCAGTGTTTCCACTTCGTCGAGGAAATCCCGTCCCGAAGAAAAGGAGCGCGGTTGGAAGCCAGCGGTGCGAAGGGCCAAGAACAGGGCACGACGCACCATGCTGTCGTCGTCTACCACATAGACCGGGCGCTGGCAGTCCAAGGCGCGGGCCTGTGTATCGAGATGGGAGCTAACAATATCCATAGGGCGACCTCGACCTCGGGGTAGCCGCATCACGGACATCTGTCCACGCTAGGCCGCACATGCTGAGCTGGCACTGAGGCATCAAGCAACCGGTACCGAACGCTGATCATGCGGGTAGCCACACTTGGTGGCAGGTGTCTGAAAGGACGGATTGAACTCACATCCCTCAGCGGGAGGCCGAGTAGTCGCGAGCTGCGGAATGTTCATGCCCAGCACTTCGAAGGGATGTGCGGGGGAGAGTGAAGCACACCGAAGCGCCGCCGTCGGGCAAGTTGCTGGCCTTAATCTGGCCGCCGTGTGCCTCGATAATTGTTCGTGAGATCGACAGCCCTATGCCCAAGCCATCCGACTTGGACGATACGAAAGCCTCAAACACTTCCGCAATGATCTCTTCGGGTATTCCTGGGCCATCATCAATAATGCATACTTCTGCAAAAGAGTTTGCAGGCGCTGCCTTGATGTGGATGTGACAGGCTTTGCCGCAAGCTGC
>NZ_JBHSDR010000012.1:0-667 GCF_042652045.1 Novosphingobium tardum
GAAAGCTCAAGCTAGGGGTTCGCTGGAGCATGACGCGGGACGGTGGGACGAGCGCCGTGGTCCACGACCTGTCAGAGGACGGCCTTCTCCTGGAAACCGAGGCTCCAATTGCTCTGGGAGAGGCCATCACAATCAACCTGCCGTCTATCGGCGACCTAGCCGCCGAAGTCGTCTGGAACAGCGGCCACCTCCATGGCTGCAAATTCGGCGCCAAGCTGTCAAAAGGCCTGGTTAGTGCGGCGCTGCTGAGATCAGGACCCGTGGACGCTGTTCCCGCGCCCCCCGTGGGGCCTGTCCTCGAAGCCATAGCAAATGCACCATACGCCACGCGGCGGGACTCAAGGGCGGACGGGGAGGAAGAGCCCCTTTCACCGCGCGCCAAGCTCCTTATTGCAGTGGGACTAACCGTGGCGTCATGGGCGCTGGTCGGACTGATTGTTTACTCCTTGCATCGGCTTGGAGTCTACTAATGTGGGCGGTCCGGCCAACAGTGTCTGCCTAGTTTAGTAAAAACATCAATGCCGGTGCGCATCGAGTTCCCACTCAGCGAAGCTCGTCCATAAGGTGTGACCGGCCAACGCTCACAAGAGCGCTCCGCTCATACAACGGTGCCCATCGGGTGAAACGGGAGCCGTGGCTCGTGACCCGACGCGACCCCAACACTTCA